>CP066701.1:1570000-1572500 GCA_016756695.1 Heyndrickxia sporothermodurans | reverse complement strand
GATAAGTCATTGGCATTCGGAGTTTGTCTGAATTCGGTAACCCGATGAGGGCCCCTAGTCCAAACAGTGCTCTACCTCCAAGACTCTTACCTTAAGGCTAGCCCTAAAGCTATTTCGGAGAGAACCAGCTATCTCCAAGTTCGATTGGAATTTCTCCGCTACCCACACCTCATCCCCGCACTTTTCAACGTGCGTGGGTTCGGGCCTCCAGTAAGTGTTACCTTACCTTCACCCTGGACATGGGTAGATCACCTGGTTTCGGGTCTACGACCTCAAACTCATTCGCCCTATTAAGACTCGCTTTCGCTGCGGCTCCGCCTCTTCAGCTTAACCTTGCTTGAAATCGTAACTCGCCGGTTCATTCTACAAAAGGCACGCTATCACTCGGCGTCTTTCCGAAGGAAATACGCACAGAGCTCTAACTACTTGTAGGCACACGGTTTCAGGTTCTCTTTCACTCCCCTCCCGGGGTGCTTTTCACCTTTCCTCACGGTACTGGTTCACTATCGGTCACTAGGGAGTATTTAGCCTTGGGAGATGGTCCTCCCTGCTTCCGACGGGATTTCACGTGTCCCGCCGTACTCAGGATCCACTCTGGAGGGAACGAAGTTTCAACTACAGGGTTGTTACCTTCTTTGACGGGCCTTTCCAGACCTCTTCATTTACTTCGTTCCTTTGTAACTCCGTGTAGAGTGTCCTACAACCCCAAGAGGCAAGCCTCTTGGTTTGGGCTTCTTCCGTTTCGCTCGCCGCTACTCAGGAAATCGCGTTTGCTTTCTCTTCCTCCGGGTACTTAGATGTTTCAGTTCCCCGGGTCTGCCTTCCTTACTCTATGTATTCAAGTAAGGATACTACCCCATTACGGGCAGTGGGTTCCCCCATTCGGAAATCTCCGGATCAAAGCTTGCTTACAGCTCCCCGAAGCATATCGGTGTTAGTCCCGTCCTTCATCGGCTCCTAGTGCCAAGGCATTCACCGTGCGCCCTTAACAACTTAACCTAAAATAAGGTTTGTTTTTAAAACTACTTAAATGGATATCATCCATAAAGTGGCGATTCTCGGTTATTACTTGGTTATTTCTCATATTATCTAGTTTTCAAAGAACAAGTTTGAAAGGAATTAACCTCTCAAAACTGAACAAAACGAGAACGTCTTCGTTGTAACCACGATAGTGGTTTTCCTTATATCCTTAGAAAGGAGGTGATCCAGCCGCACCTTCCGATACGGCTACCTTGTTACGACTTCACCCCAATCATCTGTCCCACCTTCGGCGGCTGGCTCCAAAAGGTTACCTCACCGACTTCGGGTGTTACAAACTCTCGTGGTGTGACGGGCGGTGTGTACAAAGTACGGAACGTATTCACCGCGGCATGCTGATCCGCGATTACTAGCGATTCCGGCTTCATGTAGGCGAGTTGCGACCTACAATCCGAACTGAGAATGGTTTTATGGGATTGGCGTAACCTCGCGGTCTAGCAACCCTTTGTACCATCCATTGTAGCACGTGTGTAGCCCAGGTCATAAGGGGCATGATGATTTGACGTCATCCCCACCTTCCTCCGGTTTGTCACCGGCAGTCACCTTAGAGTGCCCAACTAAATGCTGGCAACTAAGGTCAAGGGTTGCGCTCGTTGCGGGACTTAACCCAACATCTCACGACACGAGCTGACGACAACCATGCACCACCTGTCACTCTTGTCCCCGAAGGGAAATCCCTATCTCTAGGAGGTCAAGAGGATGTCAAGACTGTAAGGTTCTTCGCGTTGCTTCGAATTAAACCACATGCTCCACCGCTTGTGCGGTTTCCCAATTCAATTCCTTTGAGTTTCAGCCTTGCGGTAAGTACTCCCCCCAGGCGGAGTGCTTAATGCGTTAGTGCAAAGACTAAAGGGCGGAAACCCTCTAACACTTAGCACTCATCGTTTACGGCGTGGACTACCAGGGTATCTAATCCTGTTCGCTCCCCACGCTTTCGCGCCTCAGCGTCAGTTACAGACCAAAGAGCCGCCTTCGCCACTGGTGTTCCTCCACATCTCTACGCATTTCACCGCTACACGTGGAATTCCGCTCTTCTCTTCTGCACTCAAGTCTCCCAGTTTCAATGACCCTCCACGGTTGAGCCGTGGGCTTTCACATCAGACTTAAGAAACCGCCTGCGCGCGCTTTACGCCCAATAATTCCGGACAACGCTTGCCACCTACGTATTACCGCGGTCGCTGGCACGTAGTTAGCCGTGGCTTTCTGGTTAGGTACCGTCAAGGTACCGCCCTATTCGAACGATACTTGTTCTTCCCTAACAACAGAGTTTTACGATCCGAAAACCTTCATCACTCACGCGGCGTTGCTCCGTCAGACTTTCGTCCATTGCGGAAGATTCCCTACTGCTGCCTCCCGTAGGAGTCTGGGCCGTGTCTCAGTCCCAGTGTGGCCGATCACCCTCTCAAGTCGGCTACGCATCGTCGCCTTGGTGAGCCGTTACCTCACCAACTAGCTAATGCGC
>CP066701.1:1505000-1565000 GCA_016756695.1 Heyndrickxia sporothermodurans | reverse complement strand
TTCGGCGGCTGGCTCCAAAAGGTTACCTCACCGACTTCGGGTGTTACAAACTCTCGTGGTGTGACGGGCGGTGTGTACAAGGCCCGGGAACGTATTCACCGCGGCATGCTGATCCGCGATTACTAGCGATTCCGGCTTCATGTAGGCGAGTTGCAGCCTACAATCCGAACTGAGAATGGTTTTATGGGATTGGCGTAACCTCGCGGTCTAGCAACCCTTTGTACCATCCATTGTAGCACGTGTGTAGCCCAGGTCATAAGGGGCATGATGATTTGACGTCATCCCCACCTTCCTCCGGTTTGTCACCGGCAGTCACCTTAGAGTGCCCAACTGAATGCTGGCAACTAAGGTCAAGGGTTGCGCTCGTTGCGGGACTTAACCCAACATCTCACGACACGAGCTGACGACAACCATGCACCACCTGTCACTCTTGTCCCCGAAGGGAAATCCCTATCTCTAGGGAGGTCAAGAGGATGTCAAGACCTGGTAAGGTTCTTCGCGTTGCTTCGAATTAAACCACATGCTCCACCGCTTGTGCGGCCGTCAATCAATCCTTTGAGTTTCAGCCTTGCGGTACTGTACTCCCCAGGCGGAGTGCTTAATGCGTTAGTCGCACACTAAAGGGCGGAAACCCTCTAACACTTAGCACTCATCGTTTACGGCGTGGACTACCAGGGTATCTAATCCTGTTCGCTCCCCACGCTTTCGCGCCTCAGCGTCAGTTACAGACCAAAGAGCCGCCTTCGCCACTGGTGTTCCTCCACATCTCTACGCATTTCACCGCTACACGTGGAATTCCGCTCTTCTCTTCTGCACTCAAGTCTCCCAGTTTCAATGACCCTCCACGGTTGAGCCGTGGGCTTTCACATCAGACTTAAGAAACCGCCTGCGCGCGCTTTACGCCCAATAATTCCGGACAACGCTTGCCACCTACGTATTACCGCGGTCGCTGGCACGTAGTTAGCCGTGGCTTTCTGGTTAGGTACCGTCAAGGTACCGCCCTATTCGAACGATACTTGTTCTTCCCTAACAACAGAGTTTTACGATCCGAAAACCTTCATCACTCACGCGGCGTTGCTCCGTCAGACTTTCGTCCATTGCGGAAGATTCCCTACTGCTGCCTCCCGTAGGAGTCTGGGCCGTGTCTCAGTCCCAGTGTGGCCGATCACCCTCTCAAGTCGGCTACGCATCGTCGCCTTGGTGAGCCGTTACCTCACCAACTAGCTAATGCGCCGCGGGTCCATCTGTAAGTGATAGCCGGAGCCATCTTTCAATTCTCCTTCATGCGAAGAAAAAAGTTATCCGGTATTAGCCCCGGTTTCCCGGAGTTATCCCAGTCTTACAGGCAGGTTACCCACGTGTTACTCACCCGTCCGCCGCTAACTATCAGGGAGCAAGCTCTCATCAAGTTCGCTCGACTTGCATGTATTAGGCACGCCGCCAGCGTTCGTCCTGAGCCAGGATCAAACTCTCCAAAAAGATGTTTGATATAGCTCTAGTTGAAAAATAAAAAATTAATTGACGTTTCGTTTTGTTCAGTTTTCAAAGATCAATTATTCGCATTGATAAGCGACTTTTATATTCTACTACTTCAAGTTGTTATTGTCAACAACTTTTTTTACTTCCTTTTTAATGCTTTGTTGTCCTTTTGTGGAGCAACGAATAATAATATACCACCTTTTTTCTTGCGATGCAATACTTTTTTTAAACCTTTTATATTTTTAATATTACTATTTCAAAATACTAATAAATAGTTTTAAAAAAACTCCAACCCTTTAATTGATTGGAGTTTAAAAATGCAATTAATCGCGGTTTTTCATTAATGGGAACAACAATACATCACGAATAGATGCTGAATTAGTTAAAAGCATTACTAGACGGTCAATCCCAATACCAAGTCCACCTGTTGGAGGCATACCATACTCTAAAGCTTCAATGAAATCGTCATCCATCATATGTGCTTCATCGTTTCCTTGTTCACGTTCTTTTAACTGCGCCTCAAAGCGTTCACGTTGATCAATAGGATCATTCAATTCAGTAAAGGCGTTTGCATGCTCTCTTCCTACAATAAAGAGCTCGAAGCGGTCTGTAAAACGTGGATCTTCATCATTCTTCTTAGCTAATGGTGAAATCTCAACCGGGTGCCCATAAATGAATGTAGGCTGAATAAGTTTTTCCTCAACTTTTTGTTCAAAAAATTCATTAACAATATGCCCATATTGCATATGCTCGGTAATTTCAATTCCGTGTTCCTTTGCTAGCTGGCGAGCTTCCTCAACTGAAGTAACATGCCAAAAGTCTACACCAGTATATTCTTTTACAGCATCAACCATATGTAGTCGACGCCATTCTGGTTCAAGATTTACTTCATATTCTCCGTATTTAATGCTTGTACTACCGAGAACCTCTTTTGCAATATGAGCAACCATATTTTCGGTTAACTTCATAATATCTTTATAGTCTGCGTAGGCCTCATATAATTCAATCATAGTAAACTCGGGGTTATGTCTTGTTGAAACTCCTTCATTACGGAAAACTCGGCCAATTTCATATACCTTTTCTAACCCACCAACGATTAGGCGCTTTAAATGTAGCTCGATAGCTATACGCATATATAAAGGTATATCTAACGCATTATGGTGTGTAACAAACGGTCTTGCTGAAGCTCCACCTGCAATCGCATGCATCATTGGTGTTTCTACCTCTAGATAACCTTGTCCATCTAGATAACGTCGCATAGATTGGATAATTAAGCTTCGGGTAATAAATGTACGTTTACTGTCATCACTCATAATTAGATCTAAATATCTTTGACGGTAACGTTGTTCAATATCCTTTAAACCATGAAATTTATCAGGTAATGGACGAAGTGATTTTGTTAATAAGTTAAAGTCTTTAACTTTAATTGAAAGTTCTCCGACTTTTGTTTTAAAAACTGTTCCGGTAACACCGACAATATCACCTAAATCGACTGAGTTAAATATTTCATATTGTTCGTCGCCTACACTGTCTTTACGCACATAAATTTGAATTTGTCCGTTTAAATCTTGCACATGGGCGAATCCAGCTTTTCCTTTGCCCCTTTTAGTCATTACCCGACCAGCTATTGTTACTTGTACTTCTTTTTCATCTAACTCTTCTTTCGAAAATTCCTCATACTGTTCTTTAATCATTTGTGTATTATGAGTTCGATCAAAGCGTTTACCGAACGGGTCCATACCTTTTTCACGGATAGAATTCATTTTTTCTCTTCTAACCTGTAATTGGTCATTTAATTCCTCAAAGCTCATTATTGTCACTCCATCCTATATTATAAAGCTAGTACAAATATATCTCATTATACTTTATTATTGTACACAATTTCACATTTTCAGACATCCCTTATGAATTGATTTTTTAAATCAATGAATTCGAAAAAGAAAATTATGTAGAAAAAACCACCAGCTATAACTGGTAGCTTTTCGAAACAACTTACTTTTATAGCTCCTGATTCAACTTCTCCAAGTTGTATAAGTTCAGCGCGTGTATTGCATTAATTTTCTGGAGGCGTTAACTCATCTACAGATATATCCAGCAGATTAGCCACCTTATTCAAAAATTCATCTGATGGTAAACGCGTTCCTCTCTCCATTTCACCTAAAATAGAGACAGATATTCCAAGTTTTTTCGCGAAACTTTCTTGTGTATATCCCTTTAATTTTCGAAAAGCACGAATACGTCTTCCCCATTTATCTATCTCCATAATCTAACACCTTCTTTATCAGGTATTTCATCTAGAACTTGATGTAAAGGGGTTGTTGCATTGGGTAACTGTGCGTTAGGCTCAATCTCTATTAAAGGCACTAACACAAATGCTCGTTCATGCATCCGTGGATGAGGAATAATTAGATGCTCTGTTTCAATATTTTCGTTATTATAAAGTAAAATGTCAAGGTCAATTGTTCTTGGCCCCCACCTAATATCCCTAATTCTCCCCAATTCTTTTTCTATCTCCAAACATTTTTTCAATAACTGTTCGGGCAAAAATTCCGTTTCTACTTTAACTACAATATTTAAAAACTTACCTTGATCCGTATAGCCAACAGGATCTGTTTCGTAAACGGAAGATACTGCGACTGTATCGACTCCATTTTCATTTAATAAGGCGCACGCATCTTTCAAGTTTTTTTCCCGATCACCAATATTCGACCCCATTGAAATATATGCAATATTATTCATCGGCTTTTTCTCCTTGATATTTCAACTGCAACTGATTGGTAATGTCCACGTATTGGCGGATCCGGTTTGATTAATTGTACAGTAATTTGTTCAATAAGTGGAAAGCTTTCCAAAATCGCTTCGGAAAGATTTTCTGCAACAGATTCCAATAACTGGTGGGGTCTTCCCTCTACGATTTCTTTACAAACCTCATAAACTTCTGCATAGCTTACAGTATCATGTAAGTTATCAGTTTTCCCCGCTTTTTGTAAATCTAGCTCAAGGGTTAACGTTACACGAAATCTTTGACCGAGTCGATTTTCCTCAGGCAATACTCCGTGATATCCATAAAACTCCATATTATTGATTATAATTTTATCCATTTATTTCACCCTTACCGACAAGAACATCCATCATTTTTGACATTCTACTAATTTCTTTAACATCGTGTACCCTCATAATTTGGCAACCTTTTTGGATACCAAAACAAACTGTCGCTCCTGTTGCTTCCATTCGTTCTTCAACGGGTAATTTCATAATTTGACCAATCATTGATTTCCTCGAAGTTCCTAAAAGGACTGGATACCCTAACCCAACAATTTTATCCAGATTTTTCATCAATTCAATTTGTTGATGTAAATCTTTAGCGAAACCTATTCCTGGATCTAATACAATATTTTCATCCTTTATACCGGCTTTTTTTGCAATAGTAATGCTTTCATATAAATCGGATATAACATCACGAATAAAATTTGTATAGTTTAGATTTTTTCTATTATGCATAAGAATAATAGGTACTTCATGTTCAGCAGCGACATTAGCAATTTCGGGATCTTCCTTTGCCCCCCAAATATCATTGACGATATGTGCACCTGCTAATATTGCCTGTTCGGCAGTCTTTGCTTTATATGTATCGATAGACAATGGAACATCGAGTGTATTAGATAGTTCTTTTATGACAGGTACAACCCTTGAAATTTCTTCTTCAGCACTTACTTTGACATGACCAGGTCTGGTGGACTCTCCACCAATATCTATAATATCAGCACCATCCTGAATCATTTGTTTTGCACGTTTCACCGCATTTCCCATGTCATCGTATTTCCCACCGTCTGAAAAGGAATCAGGTGTTATATTTAAAATTCCCATTATTAATGTTTTATTTTTATAATCTAATTGATGTGAGCGACAATGAAGTACTTGAGTCATTCATTTATCTCCTTCCATAATGATTCCTATTTACAGTCTAACGCTTTCACATTACATTTCACAACCCATAATCTAAGTTGAGTAAGATATGTGAACACAAAAAGGCAAACGGGGTTACCGATTGCCTAAAAGAGTAAATTATTTAATTTCTAATCCTCAAATTGATATAATGCAGTACTTAAATAACGCTCTCCATTGTCTGGAATAATAGCTAATACTTTTTTACCTTTTCCAAGTTCTGAAGCAACTTTTAATGCAGCGTGGATGGCTGCACCAGCAGAGATTCCACCTAATATTCCTTCTTCTTTTGCTACTCTTCTTGATGCTTCAAATGCTTCCTCTGTGCCTACGTGAATAATTTCATCATAGATTTCCCTATTTAAAGTGTCTGGAACAAAGTTAGCACCAAGTCCTTGAATTTTATGAGGGCCTGGTTTTCCACCAGCAAGAATCGGTGAATCCTTTGGTTCAACTGCAACTATTTTAATATCCGGGTATTTTTCTTTCAACACTTCACCGGCACCGGAAATCGTTCCACCTGTACCAATTCCGGATACAAAAGCATCTAACTGCTCACCCATTTGTTCAACAATTTCCTTACCCGTAGTTAGACGGTGAATTTCGGGATTCGCTTCATTTTTAAATTGTTGTGGCATGAAGTATCCATTCTCATTAGCCAAGCTTTCAGCCTTTTTAACCGCACCATTCATCCCTTCTGCTCCTGGTGTTAACACAAGTTCAGCACCATAAGCACGAAGGAGATTTCGCCGTTCTAAACTCATCGTGTCAGGCATCACTAGGACCGCATTATAACCTTTGACCGCGGCAATCATCGCTAGACCAATACCTGTATTTCCGCTTGTTGGTTCAACAATTGTATCACCAGGCTTTATTTTCCCTTCCTTTTCTGCAGCTTCAATCATCGCCAGAGCGATTCGGTCTTTTACACTACTTCCTGGATTCATATATTCGAGTTTAAGATATACTTCCGCTTGATTCTCACTTGTTGCACGATTTAATTTCACCACTGGTGTTCCACCGACTAATTCGGCAATTGAATTAACTAAACGAGCCATTCTCCCACCTCAAATTCCGAGTATTTTTATTGGTTTAATTATTTCAAATTTATCACTTACTATTTGAAAAGTCAAAGAAAATACTCTTAAAAAATAAGACATAAGTATTATATACTTATGCCTTTTTTCCTAAAATATCCGTGCCTTTACATTAATATGCTTCTTCTAAAAGTTCTTCTAGTTCTTCTTTGGAAAATAAGTACTTTTCATTGCAGAAATGACATTGAGCTTCCGCTTTCCCATCTTCAGTAATCATATCTTGAATTTCATCTTTTCCTAAACTAATAATAGCTGCCCCAAAACGTTCTTTTGAGCAATTGCATTTAAATTGTACTGGCATTGTTTCAACAATTTTTACATTGTCTTTTCCTAATATATTCTCTAAAATCTCTTCTGGATTCAATCCTTTTTGAATTAACTTTGAAATTGGTTCCGTTGATTGAAGTCTTTTTTCAATTTCATCAATAACTTTATTGTCTGTTCCAGGTAATAATTGAATAATAAAGCCACCAGATGCAAGGATTGAATTATCAGGATTTACAAGTACCCCAACACCTACAGAAGATGGAGTTTGTTCGGATGTAGCAAAATAATAAGTAAAATCTTCACCGAGCTCACCGGATACGATAGGAACTTGCCCTGAAAAATGTTCTCTTAGTCCTAAATCTTTAACAACTGTTAATGTCCCCTCGGTGCCTACAGCTCTTCGCACATCCAATTTACCTTTTTCATTTAAATCAAAGTGAACTTGGGGGTTTGTAACATATCCACGTACTTCCCCTTTAGAATTACTATCAACAAGAATTGGGCCGACTGGACCGTTGCCTTCTATTTTGATAGTCAGTTTTTCTTCTCCTTTTAACATTGCTCCCATCATAACTCCTGCTGTCATGGAGCGCCCTAACGCAGCGGAAGCAGTAGGCCATGTATAATGTCTTTGAACAGCCTCTCCAACCGTTTCTGTACTTGTTACTGCATAAGCACGAACTTGGTTATTATATGCTAAAGCTTTTACTAAATAATCACCCATTATAACCTTCCCTTCAATCATTCATATTTCTTTTATAAATTAGTCTTAAGCCTTTTAACGTTAAAAATGAATCAACAATGTCAATAGCCTTAGATTCACTAGCAATTAAATTTGCATGTCCACCGGTCGCTACGACGATCGGCTCCTTTTTACTGTTTGCTTTCATACGGTTAACAATACCCTCAACTTGACCGACATAGCCATACACAAGACCAGCCTGCATCGCAGCAACTGTATTTTTGCCAATTATTTCATCAGTTTTTGCAATTTCTATTCTCGGTAGTTTCGCGGCTCTTGAATATAAAGCTTCAACTGATATTCCGATACCGGGAGAAATAGCACCTCCCATATATTGACTATGCTCATTTATATAACAGAAGGTTGTTGCTGTACCAAAGTCAACAATAATAAGCGGGCTGCCATATTCATTAATTCCTGCTACAGCATTAACGATTCGATCCGCTCCAACCTCTCGAGGATTTTCATACTTTATATCTAAGCCTGTCTTAATTCCGGGTCCAACTACGAGAGGTTTCACATGAAAATACTTATTACACATTCTCTCTAATGTATACATAATCGGTGGAACAACGGTTGAAATAATGATTCCATTTATATCTTTAAATTCTATTCCTACGTGTTGGAATAAAGATCGTATCACCATTGCATATTCGTCTTCTGTTTTATGACGATTCGTTTCAACTCTCCAATGATACTTTAGTTCATCTTTATCATATACACCTAATACAATATTTGTATTTCCAACGTCTAATACGAATAACATATTTTCACCACTTTAACTATTCTAATTTAACATGCCAACATCATACCATAATTTTGCTCACTAACGTAAAAAAAGGACATCGCTATTATATAATAACAATGTCCTTTTAAGAAATATTTATTCTTTCGGTTCCTCTTTATCGTCTTGGTTAGGAACTCTAGTAGGTCCAAATTTTTCAGGTCGCTCTTCATCTTTCAACTCATCTGATTTAGTGAAATCTTCCTGTTTCTTTTGGATATTGACCTTTAATGGGTCAGTTGACTCATCTTTATCAAATTTTAACTGTTCGGTTGTAGAAGTCTTTCTGTCCGGCAATGTACCGTGATCATAAATATGCTTAATTTGCTCAGCATCTAATGTCTCAACTTCTAACAATGTTTCTGCAATGATTGTAAATTTTTCACGATTTTCAAGGATGATCTTTCTAGCACGTTCATAACATTCTTTAATAATATCTTGAATCTCAGTATCGATTTCATAAGCAATCTTATCAGAATAGTTTTGCTCATTATTAAAGTCACGACCTAAGAACACTTGACCACCTTGCGATTGACCAAATTGAAGAGGTCCGAGCTTGTCACTCATTCCATATTCAGTCACCATTTTTCTCGCAATATTAGTAGCACGTTGGAAATCGTTTGAAGCCCCAGTGGAAACTTCCCCAAAGGTAACCTCCTCTGCAACGCGTCCACCTAACAATCCGGTAATTTTGTCAAGAAGTTCAGGTTTTGTCATTAGATAACGATCTTCCTTCGGCAACATAACCGCATACCCTCCGGCTTGACCGCGTGGAACAATCGTTACTTTATGAACCATTTCCGCTTCATCTAATACAAGCCCTATAATCGTGTGTCCACTCTCATGATAAGCAACAATTTTTCTTTCCTTTTTAGAAACAACACGGCTTCTCTTCGATACACCCGCAATTATTCTATCTGTTGCTTCATCCACATCTGACATATCAATTTTCTTCTTGTTTTGCCTAGCTGCAACAAGTGCCGCTTCGTTTAACAAGTTTTCTAAATCCGCCCCAGAAAAACCTGGTGTTCTTTGAGAAATGGCTTTTAAATCAACGTCTCCATCCAACGGCTTATTTCTTGCATGAACACGCAGAACAGCTTCACGACCATTTACATCTGGACGATCTACAGTAATTTGACGGTCGAAACGTCCCGGACGTAATAACGCAGGGTCTAGAATATCAGGTCTATTCGTTGCTGCAACAATAATAATTCCTTCGTTTGCGCCAAAGCCATCCATTTCAACAAGTAATTGGTTTAATGTTTGCTCACGTTCATCGTGACCACCACCAAGACCCGCACCACGTTGACGACCTACCGCATCAATTTCATCGATAAATATAATACATGGAGCGTTTTTCTTAGCATTTTCAAATAAATCACGAACACGAGATGCACCCACACCAACAAACATTTCTACAAAGTCAGAACCACTGATTGAGAAGAATGGAACTCCGGCCTCACCAGCAACTGCACGTGCTAATAAAGTCTTACCAGTCCCAGGAGGTCCGACAAGCAAAACACCTTTCGGAATCCTTGCCCCTAGCTCAGCAAACTTACGTGGGTCTTTTAAAAACTCTACTATTTCAACCAGCTCTTGCTTCTCTTCGTCCGCACCGGCAACATCACGGAAACGAACCTTTTTCTTTTCATCATTATAAAGCTTTGCTTTACTTTTCCCAAAGTTCATTACACGGCCACCGCCGCCTTGGGCTTGATTTAATAAGAAGAAGAAAAGGATGAAAATAATAACAAACGGAATAATTGATGTGAAGAATGAAACCCAGCCATTTGTCTCCTTGGCAGGTAAATTATTCATTTTTGCACCACTTGTATCGACTGCTTTTTCAATCCGTTCAAGGGCGGACGGGCTATTCAATACATAAGTAACGAATTTTGTTTTCTCTGCATCCTTTAGTTCACCTCGAACTTCATACACACCTCTTTCAGGCTGTGATGAAAATTCTTTTACATCCCCTTTTTCTAAATGGGAAATAAATTGATCATATGTTATATCTTTTGTCGACTCATTGTTATTGTTAAAATAGCTTACAATTCCAATAAGGACGAGAAATAATAATACATAAAAGATGGTATTTCTAAAGATTCTACTCATTCCTTACCTCCTCCCACGGTCAAAAAACTATATTCAATAGTATCATAGAAATTCTCAAGATTACAACAATTTACCTTTCCAGTTATATAAACAGCTATTTCTTTTTTTGAATTCACTTCTTTATATTTCCTTCCTTATTTTGGACCTATTCATCTTTGTTATACACAGATGGCTTAAGTACACCGATATAAGGTAAATTACGATATCTTTCAGCATAATCAAGTCCATAGCCAACGACAAAGGCATCAGGAACTTCGAAGCCGACGTAATCCGCTTCAATATTTGCTTTTCTGCCTGATGGTTTATCTAATAAAGTAACAATTTTGATGGACTTTGCCTTACGATAACGGAATAACTCAACTAAATAGCTTAATGTAAGCCCACTATCAATGATATCTTCGATGATTAAAATATCTCTACCTTCAACAGAAGTATCTAAATCCTTCAAAATTTTCACTTCTCCTGAAGATACCATCGATTTTCCATAGCTAGATACATCCATGAAATCCATTTCTAAATATGTATCCACTTGTTTTAATAAATCTGACATAAACAATGTTGCACCTTTTAAAACACCAATCGCCAAAGGGAAACGATCCTTATATTCAATTGTTAGTTCTTCGGCTAATTCCTTTGTTTTCTTTTGGATTTCTTCTTCACTAATTAATATCTTTTCAATATCCTGTTTCATTTGAAATGCTTGCCCCCTAGGAGTTGTTTGCTTTGAGTATTGTAAGATGTAACAAGATTGCTCCGGATTTGGCAAAAAACAAAAGCTGGATTTTTTTAAATTTGGTATCCATAAAATTTTGCCTTTATTATCAGTGACAATCGGCCAATCTTCCCTTTTGTCTTTCGGGATTTTTTCATCAATAAATATATCCTTCACTTTTTTTGTTCCATTTAGTCCTTTTACCCTCATTCGATCGCCAATTCTTTTGTTTCTAATAATTAACGGGAGTTGAGCTTCATCTAACTGTAGATATATTTCATCATCTTGAAGTTCATATACCTTTCCTTCAGTTAATTTCATAAAATATCCATTAGGTAGATTTTTCTCATTATCTTTAAATAATTTTAATTCATATGTATGAGTTGGCCACTCCTGTTTAAAAGAGAATATACATTTTTGATATGACCTTCTTACTTTTAAACCTAATGGAAGATCCAGTTGACCTGATGGTTTTTGATCTGCCAATAAGTCTCGAATAGCGTCAGTATGATGGGTAGTCGTATTAGAAAGATTTTCTTTGTAAAGATAGTTTAATATTAGTTGAATCCCTCTTCTTTGTAAAGGCAAAGGCATTGCATTGAACAAGGGAATTTCTATCGTAATTTCATTTTCATTTTTATTCCATAGCTTATTCATTTTTAACAGCGTTAATTCCTGTAAATAATCCTCATCTTCTGTTATTTCCTCACTAAAACGCTGAAAATGTTCATGGACGTGTTGGTTTTCTCTTTTTAAAAACGGCAAAATATTCAATCGATAACGATTTCTCGTATAATCTTGATCTTGATTGCTTGGATCCCTTCGCGGCTGTAATCCATAAAAATGACAATATTCTTCAATCTCCTGCTTAGTTAAACAAAGGAGGGGTCTTACAATTTGTCCATTAGCAAAAGGGCGCGTAAGTGGAATACCCGCTCTTCCCTTTCCGGTACTTCCACGTGTTAATCTCATTAATATCGTTTCAATCTGATCATCTCCATGGTGACCTAATAACAGTTTGTGATGATGATGTCTCTTCATTATATCCGCAAAAAATTGATAACGATATATTCGAGCTGTTTCTTCAAATCCTTTTTGTTCATGTACCATTTTTTCCTGAATATTTATCCGAACCGTTTCACATGGAATATCCCATTGCTTACAAAGACTTTGAACAAACTTAAGGTCATTATATGATTCATTCCCCCTTAACATGTGGTCAACATGTGCTGCCATAATTGAAAGATGATATTTCGTTTTTTTGTGATGTAGGTAATGAAGCAAGGCAATAGAATCCGGTCCACCCGATACCCCAACTAGAAGAGAATCGCCATATTTTAACAGATTATTCCTTTTAACAAAATCAGCTAATTTCTTTTCAAACACAAGCATTAAACTCGTTCCTTTTCATAATGAATAGTAACTTTCCAATCTTTTTACTTGGATAATTCTATACTTTTCATTGTACCAATAAAAAAATTCCATAATCGATTAATTTGCGAAAAAATTTTTTAATCATACTCACTACAATAACTGGCCATAAATATATAAAAAATAGAGGAAAGAGACGATCAACACTATACAAACTGTTTCAAATACACGAGTGGTCTTTTTTTGTTTTCGTTTTCCCTGCCTTGTTCGATTAATGGGTTTCCTTGCAGCTTTCGTTTTGCTTTTTTGAACGGTCTTTCGTTTATGTATGCCATCAGAATCATTTGACAGTGCTCTTAATAGATCTTTTCGCATTTCTTGTGCTGTACCGTATTCACCCTTCAACGCTTTTATTAGAATATTTTGGTATTTATTCAATTCCGAATTCATTTGAACAATCTTTATTAATTGATCTAAGCCATCACCTTTTTTTGTAAATCTTAAAGGAAAGGATAAGTTTATAATTATCATAGCCACTGCAAATAAATCATAAGATGGTTCTGCTTTCCTTGTTCCAGCTCCCCAATATCCTCGATCAAAAAACTCTGTGAATTCTTTTATTGCCCTTCCTTGCATAGTTGTTCCTCCAACATCAATGCAACGAATTTTGGTAGGGGAATCTGTAATAATAAGATTTTCCGGCTTTAAGTCTCCAAACACCCATCCTTCTTGGTGGAGACGATGGAGATCATTTAATAATTGAAGAATTAATACACCGGTCCATGAATGACCCTTTGTTTGAATGAAAGTTAACAAATTGGGACCTTGTATATATTCCATAACATAGAAAGGAATTTTCTTTGTCTTCATTTCCCAGTCATCAATATCTAATAAAGAAGGCCCGAGGGTTGACCCTTGGACCTTCTTAAATGCTTTTAGAACATTAACCTCAGAAGTAACCGACATTGAGTTATCACTCATTTTTAATGCGACAAAACTGTTTTGACTTTTAGCCAAATAAACAATTCCGTTGGCACCCGATCCAAGCTCCCTAACGATCGTGTAACGATTATGATGCCACTTTCCATAGACAATCGTTCCTGAAGGAAAACTATATTGATTCTTCAAAGTATTGTTCATCATCATTTGAAAGCAATCCCCTTAAAGATCGTTTTTTGTTAAAATGAGCCAAAGCTTCTTTCATTGCTGGTCCTGTTGGTGTTATTCCTCCGACAGTTAGCTTGGAAAAAACCCCTGTTAAAGATTCCAATTCAGGCGTCCAGTCCAACAATTTTTCGACATCTTTCTTTTTCCCGGGAAATACAAAGACAGAAAATTGATTATTTCCCATTCTTGCATTTAGGCTTAATGATAAATCTAATAAGGCTTCTTTGACGGTCTGTAGTTTATGCTTCATACTTGCACTCGTATCGACAAGAACTAGCAATTCCAAATCAACCGTCTCACCTAATTCATCGACTACTTCCATCACTTCTCCTCTTTGATCAGGAGGAAGTTCGTCAATCATTACAGATTTTCCTAAGATATGTTTTAATTCTTTGTTTACTACACCTTGTAATGTTTGGGTCATCGCTTTTCTAGTTACCATTTGTACCGTTTGGGATAAAGTTTGCGAATAAACAATTTGACTCACACCACCACCCGACATTGCAATATTTTCAATTTCATTCATGCCCTTTTCATCAATTACATCGTTTTCTACTACACCAATTACATTAACGGAAATACCTTGTTCATTTGCAAGTGCTGCCATTGCTACTGGGTCTTCACCTTGATTGGAACAACCATCAGTAATTAATAAAATTTGTTTTAACGTACCTGTTTTCAAAATTTTCCCCTCCTAAATCAATCGCTAAACTAATTTTCGTATTCCTACAACCATTTTCGACGATTAGGAAAGATTTTATACTTTAGGAATTTTCTATTCTATTAACACCTGCTAGTTTAGGAAATCATTGTTTTAAGTTTTCCGGTTGGTATCGATGCCCATTTAGGTGTATTATGTTCCACTTTGGAAACTACAATTGTCATATCATCCTCTATCAACCCTGAGCGTGTACGAATTACCTCCTCCATTATTAAGTCCGCTATTTCTTGAGGGTCTTTTGTTTCAATTTCCCGGATCTTCCTTCTCATCCACAAATCATAATTTTCTACATGTTTTGGCCCTTCAAAAATTCCATCACTCATCATGATTAAAAGATCTCCGGCTTTAAGCTGCTCCGATACTACATCTACGTCGAATTCTTGAATAATTCCCATTGGTAAATTACTTGATTCTACTTTTATTACTTTATCCCCCCGTTTAATAAAGCTTGGCGTAGAGCCTATTTTTAAAAACCTTACACTAGCATTTTGTAGATCAATCATCGCTAGATCAAGTGTTGAAAAAATCTCATCCGTCGTTCGTAAAGCCAAAATTGAATTAACAGATTTAATTGCTACCTTTTCTTCAATGCCGGATTGTAAAATAGTTTGTAAAAGCCGCAATGTTTCATTGCTTTCATGATGGGCACGTTCCCCATTTCCCATTCCATCACTTATCGCAACGGCATATTTACGCGTGCCTAAATCGATCGTAGAGTAACTATCACCTGAAACGAATCCTCCGCCTTTAGCTGCATGTGCAACACCTGTTTCGACGACAAACGCTTGAGCCGAGCGAAACGTTACATAACAGAAACCATCTGGATAAGATGCACATTCTTCCTTCTGTACAACAATGGTTTCCCCTAGAATATCAGAAAGCAAAGGAGCAATTATTTTTTCACATTCACCATGACCGTTACAATACGGAATCGTCATATCAATATCTACATTCCCCACATTTAAACTATAAATTTCTACGTGTTCAATATCGATCCCAAAATCCTGAAGGGCATCCAATATCATTTCCTCTTGTTTATGATGATTTTCACGTTCTCGTTGAATTTCTTTTGCAAAATCGCCCATTACTTCAGAAACCCCGAGCAACTGTTCAGCTACAAGTTTTCTACTTTCTTTAACTTGCAGTTTTAACTTTTGATTTGCTTGATAGAACGTTAATTCTTGTAAGATCGCATCCTCTACTTTTTTTGCCTTTGTACAATGTTTATCGAATTCACGATGCACCCTATGTGGTATTACCCCATCCCCATTTTCTGTTTCATGAATCACCTTTTTCATTAAATCATATGTCTTATTAAAGTTTTTTGCCCAGCACTGCTCCTTTTTAAAGCAGGTTTGACATGTTTTTTCTGTAACATTGCTTAAGAAATAATCGATTTCACGTTCTTCCCCATCATGGTCTCTCCATTGGTCATATTGTGAAAAACTTTTTGATAGTACCTGAAAAACAGACGAGAACTGTTCCACTCGATTGGCTGTAATATCTCTTATTTTTCTTATATATTGTTGTTGTTCTTGTGTATGTTCATTTGTTCCAGGGATATGTTTAGCAAGTTTAGCTGTCAAACTTTGAGGCGTTAAAAACAAAAGGAATATTGCTACAGCTGATTCATAGATGTTAACGATTAATGGAGTTTTTGCTTCCCCATACATTCCGATAAGCAATGTTGCAATAAGAAGGCCAATTGCCGTCCCTATCTTCCTCCCTTCTTTTAACAGACCGCCTAATAAACCAGAAAAGGCCAGTAAACTCATTTGATAAAAGCTAGAAACATTCGCTAAGCTAAAAATAAGTCCCGTCACTACCCCAACTGTTGAACCAACTGTTGCTCCCGCTACAAAGGCAAAAAGAAGTACTAAATATCTTGATAAAATATGCTCAATGGACAAATCATACATCGTCCAACCAATCGTACCTGTTAACACAGAGGCTAATAAAATAATTAAACTAACCACTTCTTCTGTTTTTAATGTTTTTTTTCTTTTTCTTAGTGATAATAATGGAATACTCTGCATAAAAATAAGAGTAAGTATAAATGATAGACTAGCTTCAACCGCCGCCATCATACTATCATACATGGTAAAATTTTGATGCTGGATGATATAGAAATAGCAACATTTTGAAATAAACGAAATGCTTAATACGTAGTACGGAATGGCTCTGATCTCATCCTTATGAAATTTGCTAAATGTTTTATATGTAACAAGAAAAAATATTCCCGACAGTAATGTGTAAAAGGAGTTTCCCATTGAAACCGTTAAAGCACCAACTGCTAGTCCAATTAAAACAATCGGAGCTTTTTTTCGTCTCATCATATAAACGGATGCAAAAAACGGTAATGAAAAAGGTGTTAAGTGAGATAGTATCATTGCCCGTCCAAGTAAAAATCCTATTAATAATAAAACGATTCCCTTCTGTAAAAATAAAAGATTTAATTTTAATTGAAAACGTCTTAATCCTTCTGAAAACTCGACTTTTGTTTCATGCAAATCAACATTGTGCCCAGGTTCAAAAAAGCTTTGATTCACCTTCGCCATTTTTACACACTCCCTATTCGTATTCGTTGCTTTCCATTATAAAATGGACAAGCATCAAACTTTGTCAAAATAGAGGAGCAAATTGTAAGAAAAGTTCGACTCCTTTCAGCGAAAACTTTAATAACTATACAAGTTTTGAACCTTTATAGATTATTTCTATTTGGTAAAGATACGTAGAAGTCCTTTATAATGTGATCTTCTACGTATCTTTCATTTTTTGTAAAAAAGTAAAAACCTCAAAAAATGGCGCATTAAGTTGAAAATCTATAGAAACCGACAAAAGGAACAAAAATATATTGACATATTTAAATTCCCTATGTATCATAGACATTGTGCTTTTTAAAGAGATCTATTAATATGGCGGTGTAGCTCAGCTGGCTAGAGCGTACGGTTCATACCCGTAAGGTCGGGGGTTCGATCCCCTCCGCCGCTACTAAGAAAGGCGAAAAGCGCCTTGGTCAGACAGCAATGATTTGGCCCGTTGGTCAAGCGGTTAAGACACCGCCCTTTCACGGCGGTAACACGGGTTCGAATCCCGTACGGGTCATCTAAGAAAAAGAACCGGCAAATTTGCCGGTTTTTTTAATTCATTTTTAAATAGGAAAATAGAAAAGGCAGAACTGTCCAATACAGTCCTGCCTTTTTTCACGTTCAACCTGCTATATAGGAATAGACAGCAAGTTAGCCTCGTCTAGCACCACGGCCACCACGTTTTGATTCAGTATTTCTCTTTAATGATGATAATCGATCTTCACTATCCTTTAAGAAGCGCGCCATTTTTTGCTCAAAATTTTCCTTTGTACGGAAGTTATTATTGGGCTTATTTTGGCGAGGTCTGTGTGTTTGGCTTTGTGTCTGTTCTTTCGCTTTTCGTATAGAAAGACCAATTTTACCATCCTTCTCATTGATCACTTTTACCAGTACTTCATCGCCGACTTTTAAATGCTCGTTAATGTCTTTAACATAATTATCAGCGACTTCACTAATATGAACAAGTCCAGTTGAGCCTTCTGGTAATTCTACAAACGCTCCAAAATTTGTGATGCCTGTTACCTTTCCTTGTAACTTGCTGCCTACTTCGATTGACATAAAAAATGTTTTCCTCCTTAATAAGATAAAAAATAAACCTTACTATATATTATAGCCAACGACAAAAAAGGGTGTCAATATAACTCATCTTCTTCTTCTTTTTCTTTTGGCTCCGGAATATTAAAAATGATTTCCCCATCTTGTGAAAGAAAATATTCGCTTCTTGCAAGCTTTGCTATATATTCATCATCGTTCAATTTTACTACTTCATCCTTTAATAGCGACTTTTTCTTATCCAATTTTGCTATAGTCTTTTCCAACTTTACCTTTTCTTGTTTCTTTTCCTTAAGAAGATCATTCCTAGAAATAAGAGTGGAAATTAAGATATAAGAAAAGGCAACAGTTATTATTAATAATAACGATAAACGACGAAAAAGCAGTACTTTTTTCCTTGCTAATGCTCTTTCTTTTATTTCTTGTTGTTTTGTATACGTATTTTCCATAGTCATAATTTTTTGCCTAGATTTGCTACCCATTTCTACCCCTCCTTTTCTAGTAATGAGCACATACTTATTAAAGATAAGCCAGTTTATTTATTTCTGTTAACACCAAAAATGAATTTAAAACCATTTACTAATTTATTCGTTCCTTTTTTTGCAGTTCCTTCAATTCCTTTATAAAATTTTTCGATATATTTTTTAACAGATGTCGGGAATACTCGCCAAAAAGTTTTGCAAATCCAAATAATTGGTTTAAATAGAATCTTTACCATTAATAATATCATCTTAAGAATAAATTGTACAAGGGAATATGAACCTTTTCCTATTCCGACTAAAATCGTAATAAATAAAATAATCATCCATTTTAAGGGATTGTATATTATGGTTGTAAATAAGTCTTTAAGAAATGAAACGATTGCTATTGTAATATTAATAATTGTTTCCAATAGCTTAAGATAGGTTGTTTTCATTAACGCTTGATAAGCAGCAAAACCACAGACTAGTGCAACAAAAATGTAAAAACGGATTTCCCCAAAGTTCACCAAAAACAAAATATAAAATATCAGTAAGCCTTGCAATAACCAAAACATGACATCATGAATAAAAACAATCCAACGCTTCCTCACACTTCGCTTTAAAAATCGATTATACGTGTCAAGGGTGGCACCAAAAAAGCTTCCCATGGAGATCATGGCAAGCATGGTATAAAATTGAGTAGCCAAGCTCATCGAAATATTTTGCTAAAGAATCCTTTAGCTTTCTCTCCATGATGATCATCTAAATAGACTAAATCGAAAACCTTTCCTTTAATGGATACGACCCCTTTATCAACATCCAGGTTTTTCATTTGCAGATTTTGACCACGAATCGATAAAAAGCCCATAACTGTTTCGAGTAAAAATTCCTCATTATCAAAACTTTCCACTTGTTTAACGCCAGTAATATCTAAGAGTTTCCTCCCTCTCATCATCACGTCATGTTCTTGGGTTGTTGTCGATTTACTATTTGGTGAACTATCATAATATTGATTCAAAAAACTCCCCCACTTTCATTACGCAGTTCTAAATTAATTGAACAAGCTTTGTATTATATGTATGACAAGCTTTTAAAAAAAAGAACTTTCCTATTTTTAAAAACTTATACAGGGGGATACTAAAAAATAAAGGTTAACCAAAAAGTACCGTATAAAAATACTTTTTGGTTAACCTACTATTGTTCTACATTTATTCGTTCTTCCTTAAGGATAGAATACATATTTGCCGCATCCTCTTTACGTGTAGATTCCTGGAGATTTGTAATTTTTACCGTAACAAGCTTTTGCCCAAAACGAACCTGTAATTCATCTCCCACCTTTACATTCGAACTTGCCTTTGCAGTTATACCATTTATTGTAATTCTCCCCTGATCTGCTACTTCTTTTGCTAATGTTCTTCTCTTAATTAACCTCGATACCTTTAAAAATTTATCTAAACGCATTGTTGACATGTATATCACCCCATTTAAAATCTTAACGTCGCTCTTTTATAATCCTTTGACTTTCGCTTCGTTCCAAATACGGTCTAATTCATCTAATGTGAATGCTCGAAAAGGTTTTCCGCTATTCTTTACATAATTTTCAATATAGGAAAACCGTCTAATAAACTTTTGATTAGCCATTTCAAGTGCTTCTTCCGGATGAATAGATAAAAGACGAGCCGCATTAACGATTGCAAATAAAAGATCACCCAACTCCTCAAGCTGATTCTCTTTATGTTCATTCGTCATTTCTATTTCAAATTCCTTTATTTCCTCATGAACTTTTTCCCATGCATCCTTTGCATGGTCCCAATCAAAGCCTAATTTAGAAGCATGTTTTTGCAAATTAAACGCTCGAATAATTGCCGGTAGTCCTTTTCCCGCCTGATTGACGATGGACGTCTCACGCTCATCCTTGCCTTTTTCCTCCGCCTTTATTTCATTCCAATTTTTCACAACCTCTTCAGCATTTGAAACATTCCGATCACCAAACACATGGGGATGTCTTCGAATCATCTTTTCAGAAATACTTTCAATTACATCGTCAATAGAAAACATTCCTTCATCCTCACCAATTTGTGAATGGAGCATGACCTGTAGAAGAACATCCCCAAGCTCTTCTATCATATGATCAATATCGTCTTCATCAATCGCTTCTAGTAATTCATACGATTCTTCAATTAAATATTTTTTCAATGATTGATGGGTCTGCTTTTTATCCCACGGACATCCATTTGGCCCTCTTAATTCAGAAATAATCTCTCTAAACGTAGTAAATTCTTTTAGTAATAATTCTTTCATCGGAGGTATGTAAAGACTTGTTAAATTATTTAAGGAAATTTGTCGATCTAATTCAAAAAGAGGTACTTTTTGAATTAATTCTTTATCACTGCCCGCTGCGGTTACGATGATTACCTCGTAGTCATCCGGATATTTTTCCATTAAAGTAAGTTTCACATCTGAAGCAACATACGCATCATATACTTGACCAATGATAAGGTGTTGCGTCGTACGAATATCGTGTAAATGTAAATCTGTTCCATCTAAAAGCTGAAAGCCTTCAATTGGATCGGCTTTAACAGCGGAAAATAACGCGTCGATAAAGCTTTGCCCTCCACCAATCGTAATCTCTATATTTTGCTTTGGTCCTTCTTCTATCAATAGTTGAACGGTTTTTTCAGCAACTAGTGGATGACCCGGAACACCATAAATGATATTTTCACTTTTTGCAGCACCCAAAAGAAGCTGAGTTATCTCTTGGTACACATCTTCAAATTGATCATGTCTTTCATATACATAATCAAAACTTGTATAAGTCAAACCTTCCCCTTCAAGTTCGCGAATGACGGGATGTTCCTTTGTTCGTAGATAAATTTTATTATCACCCTTTAATAATCGGTACACACCAAGAGGGAGCTGTTCCATGTTTCCAGCACCTAATCCTATAATTGTGATCTGTTTGGCCATACTAATCCTCCATCTTCGTTTTACTTCGTATGTTTAAAATGTTTCCCAAATGGGATGCTCCCTAATTCCTTTTCATTTAACAGTTTTAACACCTTTACCATGAATAGATAAACAATCCCTCCAACCATTACACCGCCTAAAGCATTAATCGTGCTCCATAATCTACTCGTCAGGTTAAAATAAAAAAATAAGGCCGTCCAAAGATGCAAAATAAATGCCATAAATAACGCACTTACAATAACTTTTGCGTAAAAAGAATAAGCTAATAATTGTATACCCATCTTTTTCAGCTTATATATACACAATACTAAGATTACTATTAAGGCAATAACTGTTGATAAACTCGCACCTATTGTCCCATATTTAGGAATGAATAAATAGTTTCCAAAATACTTCACAGCCACTCCGATAAGCACATATATCGCCGAATCCTTAATTAATCCTATTCCTTGTAATATACCGGACATCGTTAAAATCATTGAGCTGAAGAGTATTGAAATTGAAAAAACTTGAAGAACTTTCGTACCATCGTTAGTAGAAAACAACATGATGTTTGTTGGTTCCATGATACAAATGATGCCTACTGTTGCTCCTAATCCGACAATTACACTAATTTTTATAGCCAATCCAATTTTATCAAAAAAGTCAGCTTCCCCTATTGATGTTCTACTTGAGGTCAATGCCGGTACAAGTGTTAAGGAAAAAGATGTCGCAACGACTGTACCTAATTGAATTAACGGCTGCCCTCTGTCATATATCCCCTTAAGTCCCTTCGCTTGGTCAATTTCCATACCCGATTTAACTAATAAAGAATAAATATTTAGTGAATCAACAAACTGGAACAAAATAAGAAGTGCCCCACTAATACATATAGCCAACCCTTGTATCAACAACCTTTTGGCTACAAATGTAAATCCGCTTGTACGAAACTTCACATTACTTCCCTTATGTCGAAAGTAAAAAATAAATAATGTCATCAATGCCGCCAAACTGCCAATAATAGAGCTGAATACTGTGCCGCTTCCAACTTTATAAAGGGAAGAACCATTCTTCACTAAAATAGACGCTAGTAAAAGGATAAAGATTACCCGAATGAACTGCTCTTGCACTTGTGAAATTGCAGTCGGCATCATGTTCCCTTTCCCTTGGAAATAACCGCGAATCGTAGAGATAAACGGAACAAGCAAAAATGAAAAGGATACGATTTTTATCAATGATGTTAATTGCTTATCTCCCATCCAACCTGCTATAAAATCGGAACCAAAGAAGACGAACAAAAAAGTAAAAAGTCCAAATATGCCAAGTAGCAGGAACGATATATAAACGATCTGACGACTATCCATTTCCTTAGTGGCTTCAGCTTCAGCAACTAATTTTGATATGATAACAGGAAAACCATATGTGGTTAATGCAATCGCTAGACCATAAATTGGATACACCTGTTGATAAATATAAAATCCAATATCACCAACTATATTTTGAAAGGGAACACGATAAACGGCACTTAATATTTTTGTAATAGTTGCCGCAATTGTTAAAATAAATGCTCCCTTAAGTAATAATCTTGAGTTATCAAAAGGCAATTTTTTCAACCTACCTCATTTATTCAAATCCTATGTATTATAGCATAACAGAAAAAAAAGAAGCAGGAATGACTGCTTCTTTAAAAAAGATCGGGATCGTAGTACATACCTTTTGTATGTAACGTTCGTTTTTTAATGTTCCATTTGTCTAGCTAAAAACCCAGAAGCAGTTTCTGCTGCCTTTTGTTCCACTTCACCTAGAGTTCGGTCTTTAGAGAATAGGATAACTGCTCCAATCGGATCCCCATTTGCAATAATTGGTGAAACAGTATAAGAGGCCAACTCCTCTTCTACTCCTTCCACAAGGGCCGCTTGTCCTTTTTGCGTTACTAGAAGTGGATTTCGATCATCCATTACTTTTTCCACTTTTTCGCCGATGTTTTTATTCAAATAATCCTTTTTGGATCCACCTGCAACAGAGATAACCGCATCCCGATCACAGATTAACACCTGGCAGGATAAACTGTCATATAAGGCCTCTGCATATTCTTTCGCAAAATCACTTAATTCACTAATTGGTGAATACTTTTTAAGAATCACTTCTCCATCGCGGTCCACAAAAATTTCTAATGGATCTCCTTCACGAATTCGGAGAGTTCTACGGATTTCCTTTGGAATAACCACTCTTCCTAAATCATCAATTCGACGAACAATACCAGTTGCTTTCACCTTATGTTGCCTCACTTTCATCAGATGATTTTTTACATTATTTTATTACTATGGATTTAATTGAATCTTTTCCCTTTGTTGTCATTAGTATCTTACATCTAAAAAGTTCTATACATATGACTTATATTTTCTGCTTCTTTTTGAAAAAAATAAATCCTTAATCTTCTTTTCCCTATTTTTTAGATAAAAAACATTAATATGAAAAAGAGCATATCATTAGCTGACATGCTCCTCTTCTTTTACTGCATCTTTTATCTCTTTTATAATTTGGTATGCGAGAGAAACCCATTTCTCTTGCTCTTGACCCTTTATGGCTAGAGTTATTTTTAGTTTATTACCATCCATACCAAAACCTACAGATCGTCCATATTTATTTAAAGCCTCAACTAGTTTCGGACCATCCACATTTTTTGTTCCCTGTTCTGACATAAGAATAGTGATTTGTTGTTTCACTTGTTTGATTGACTCTAGCATTGCACTTGATCCATAAACCTTTATTTCAGCTACCATAAACAAAAGTGCAACCTGTAATGGATAATCACCAAATCTATCAATCATCTCTTCCTTTAACTCTTCAACTTCTTCTAGAGTAGTGATTCCTCTAAACCTTTTATACATCTCAATTTTTTGATGACCATCGGCAATATACGTATCCGGTATATAGGCATCTATTTCTAATTCCACTTCAAATGAAGGTTTGGTCGTTTGTCCTTGCCCTTTCCGTTCCTCAATTGCCTCTTTTAACATTTGAGAATAAAGATCAAATCCTACGGAATCAATAAATCCATGTTGCTGGGCACCAAGAATATTTCCGGCACCACGTATCGATAAATCTCGCATGGCAATTTTAAAACCGGAACCTAGTTCAGTAAATTCTTTAATCGCTTGCAATCTCTTCTCAGATACTTCGGTTAGAACTTTATCTTTTCGATACGTAAAATAAGCATATGCAACCCGATTTGAACGACCAACACGGCCACGTAATTGATACAATTGGGATAAGCCCATCCGATCCGCATCATACACAATTAACGTGTTTACATTAGGGATATCCACACCTGTTTCAATAATTGTTGTCGTTACTAAGACATCGTATTCGCCCTCTAAGAAGCTTAATATAACTGACTCCAATTCTCCTTCTGTCATTTGACCATGAGCAAACGTTACCCGTGCATCGGGGACTAATGCCGATATTTCTTCCGCTTTTCTTGCAATATCTTCTACTCTATTATATAGAAAATATACTTGTCCGTTTCTGGATAATTCACGTTCGATAGCTTCGCGAACGAAGTGACCATTATACTCCATCACATATGTTTGAACCGGAAAACGGTTTTCCGGTGGTGTTTCAATCACAGATAAATCCCGAACCCCCAACATAGACATATGAAGCGTTCTTGGTATTGGTGTTGCTGTTAATGTTAATACATCAACATTTGTTTTCAATTGCTTGATTTTTTCCTTATGTGTCACGCCAAAACGTTGTTCTTCGTCAATAATTAATAAACCTAAATCATGGTACTGAACATCCTTTGAAAGAAGTCGATGTGTCCCGACAACAATATCTACCGTACCATTTTTTAACCCTTTTAATGTTTCTGTCTGCTGTTTTTTCGTTCGAAAGCGACTCAATAGGCCAATGTTGATTGGATAGTCTTGAAAACGCTCTTTAATTGTTTCAAAATGTTGCTGTGCTAATATTGTAGTTGGCACTAAAAAAGCTACTTGCTTACCATCCATAATCGCTTTAAATGCGGCGCGAATTGCTACTTCCGTTTTTCCATAACCAACATCACCGCATAATAAACGATCCATTGGCCGTTCCCTCTCCATGTCATGCTTAATTTCTTGCACAGAACGAAGTTGGTCCTCTGTCGGTTGATATGGGAAAGATGTTTCAAATTCTCTTTGTAAATCCCCATCAGGTGAAAAAGCGTACCCTTTTGCGGCTTCCCTTTCTGCGTAGAGCTTAATTAAATCATCCGCGATATCCTGAACAGATGATTGAACTTTTTTCTTCACACGCTTCCAGTCACTACCACCTAATTTATAAATCTTTGGTTCTTTTCCTTCAGAACCTACATATTTTTGAACCAATTCTATTTGTTCAACAGGTACATAGAGTTTATCATTCCCTTGATATCTTAAATGTAGATAATCTTTATGAATACCGTTAATGACTAACGTTTCTATTCCTAAATATTTTCCTATCCCATGATTCACATGAACAACATAGTCGCCTACTTTGAGCTCTGAATAGCTTTTAATTTTTTCCGCGTTAGACAATCTTTGTCTGTTTTTTGTTTTTTTCTTACTTTTGTTAAAAAGTTCTTCTTCTGTAATGACTGCCAATTTCATCATGGATAGTTCAAAACCAGTATTTAAAGTTCCTTCAATCACTTGTATATGATTTTGCAAAACCTTACCTTTATCTTCGATAACTGCAGCTTCGATTTCATAATCCTCTAAGACACTATGTAATTTATTTACACGGTTTTTATCACTTCCAAGAAAAATAACTGTGTAATGGCCTTTTTTCCAACGGTCAATTTCAGACTTTAATACGTGCATTTGTCCGTGGAAATTTTGCATAGGTCTACAAGTAATATTAAGAATATTTTGTGGGCTTGTGTTAGGAATATGGCGTAAAAATAATGACAAGTAAATACGAGAAAGAGTGGTTTGAACTAATAGTTTTGATAAACTATGTGACACCTCAATATCATGCACAATTTGCCCATCTTCCAGCATTGAAGTAAACCACTCTGCTTCTTCATTCAATAACCGATCATTTATTTCTTGGATCCGACTATATTCATCAAAAACTAATATACCATCACCTGAAGCATAATCTAGTAAACTAGTAGGAGTTTCATAGGCTAATGATGTATATTTAAAAAATTGTTCCGGTTTTTGTTTATTGCGAAGCATTTCGATATCATAGCCAATATTTTGAACTAACAGTTCTTTTGCTGAATCCTTTTTAACCTTTTTTAAAGTATTCGCTAAATTCTTTTCTAACTTATCTGCCACTACTAGTAACTTTTCAGGATCGATTGGCGATTCCGTAGCAGGCCCAATAATAATCTCCTCTACTTTTGTAAGGGATTTTTGATTTTCAAGTGAAAATAAACGAATAGAATCAATTTCAGTATCAAAAAGTTCTATACGAACTGGGTTTGCTTCTGTTAATGGGTAAAGATCAAGTATTCCTCCCCGAAGACTGAATTCTCCCGGAGCGCTCACCATCTCATTTCTTTGATAACCCATAATAATTAAATTGTTTAATATATTTTCTAAATCAATTTCCTGCCCAATTTTGAATGACAGTTGATATTTTTTCCAAATTGTTGGGGATGGGAGAATCCTCCGCAATCCTGCCATAGGAACAATGACAATCCCTTTTGCCTTAGAAGTCATAAAGTTTAGGGCTTCAATCCTTTGTCCTTTTAACTCTGGACTGGCAATGCCAATTTCAGCTGCAATCAATTCATTTGCAGGATATAAATAAAGCATATTTTCATCAATAAAGCTTTGCAAATCTTCATATAATTTTTGAGCTTGAAGTAAATTATGAGTAACAATGATTAATTGCTGATCTACTTTTTGATAAATAGACGCAATAAACAATGCCCTTGATGAGCCTGATAGACCGGCAATAAGTTGTTCCTTCAAACCTGCCTCAATACCTGAGATTACTGAGTCCATTTCATCTTGCTGTAAAATAATCTTTTGTAAATCTTTCAAACTAATAGCCCCTCCCTCCAAAATAGAATTTATTTTATCTTTAATAATCCAAACAGAAAAATGCTTTGGAGCTTTTCCCCAAAGCGGTTAATGAATCAAATAATCATATTCATGTAAGTTTGGACTTCTTTCAAATGCCTCTTGGCAGTCCTCACATATGGAATGGATATGAATATTCCCATCTGATTCATATGAAACCATTTCCTGTCTCTCTTCATTTGTTAACGTATCAATTCCAATTTGTTTTGAATGAAGTGATTGATGGTCAATACTTCCTATATTTGTACCACAATGGCGGCAAAAATAATGAATCGCCATATTGAGGCCCCCTATCAACAGTACTTTTTATTTAGTATTAACCTGTTAATAGGGAGTTATTCACGCCAAGCTTAATTATAATTATTCATTACCTCAAGAAAAGGTTTCTTTAGCCATTCTTCACATGCATCCGCACTTTTTTGGATGGTAGTTTGTATTACCTCCCATTCATCCTTCCTAAACTTCCCTAACACATAATCAGGGACGGACATTCCATTTTCGGGACGATTGATTCCAATTCGAATTCGATTAAAATTCTGTGTTCCTAAATGGGCAATCGTGGATTTAATTCCATTATGTCCACCCGCACTTCCTTTTTGACGTAAGCGTATTTTACCTACCGGTAAATCCATGTCATCAAAAATGACGACAAGATCTTCTATAGAAATATTATAATAGTCCATAAGCGGACGTATGCTTTCACCGGATAAATTCATATATGTAAGTGGCTTTAATAAAATGAATTTTTCCCCATAATTATTTACCAACGCATATAAACCTTTAAACTTTGTCTGATTTAATGGGGTATGGAAACGTTTCGCCAATTCATCAATTACTTCAAAACCAATATTATGCCTTGTTCGGTCATACTGAGGACCGGGGTTTCCTAAACCAACAATTAATTTCATTCATCACACCTCTATTTTACTATATCATATATACATATTATCAATGTTACTTATTAATCCTTATCCTTTTATTATGTGAGTCAATTTCATAATTGCTCTTTTTAAAAATACAGAATCCTACAGAATTTCTAAAATATATTTTTAAAAACAGAAATCATGCTACTTGTTGCTGATTTAATTGTACATTAATTCGGTCTGCGGCTAACTTTGAAGCATTATAAATAAGGGTTACCATGTCAAAATGAATTTTTGCACGTTTCCCAGTACGATAGCGAACATTGTTCAGTTGAAAGAATTCTTTCAGATAGGCATTAACCCGTTCTACGGCAGTACGACGTTTGAAAATGTTTTTCCATGCTTGTGACCCGCGTGCTGGTGCGGTATATCTGCGAAGGTCTGAAGTGATTTTCACTTTATAAACCTTTTGGCAAATACCTTCATTAGCTAAGGGACAGTCGCTGCATTCCTTTGGTCTTGTGTATTTCAATGTTTCATATTTAGGATCAAAACTATCATAACGATAAGAATGCTCTCTGAAACAAGTTGGGGCAAAGTGTTTATCATAGCCAATGATTTCCCCTTCATTTCGCTTATTATACGCGATGACGGATTGTTGTCCCATTCGATGTACCTGCTCGTATATGGGTTCATAGTCATAGCCCGCATCCATTGTTTGATAACGTAATGGAAGGTGAAGGCGTTCCTGAATTCCTTTCAGTAAAGGGATAGTCGCCTTACCATCATTTAGACTCCCAGATGAAAAAAGAGCCTGTAGAATGTATTGGCTTGATGTACCAACGGCTAAATGACCTTTGTAGCCAAACCAAAAAACATTTTGTCCTTCTGAGTTCTTTTTCACGCCCCATTTAGGGTCTTGGGGAACTTCGGCACGTAGTTCGGCTAGGGAACATCTAATTGGTACAATTTTTCTATCATATAAAGGTAAATTGGCTTCCGTTTCAGCTTGTTCTTTAAGCCACCCGTCACGCTCATCTTTTGATTTCCGACCACGTTTTTGGGGTTCAGATTTTGGCTTTTCTTCTTTTGGCTGCGCTTGGTCTCGTGCTTCAAAATGGGTTGCATCAATAGCCACTGTATCATCCGTGATGAAACCTTCTGCAATAGCCTGGAGGACCACTTTTTCTTGTTCTTTCTCAAGGATATCGCTTTCCTCCAATTTCGTTATGAGACGTGAATAGGAGGATTCTGAAGGCACATGATCAGAAACCAAAAAGCCACAATTTAACTTAAAAGCTAGATCATCATGAAGACGTTTTATAAGATCCTTCATCGTAGGGATGCGCTCTATGTATCTTACAAAGGTGGAGATAATCATGGTTTGATAGTTTAGTTCTTCCGGTGCACCCAACCGTGATTTTTTCGCCACTTGATGGTACATCGAATCCAAATCTACCGCTGAAATAATGGCTTCATATTTTTGGGTAGGTTCCATGTCAAATAATTCCTGTATGCCAAATAGGCTAGGTTGTCGTATAATAGTCATAAGAAGTACTCCTCCAGTCTTTTTATGGTTTGTGGTCAACGTAAGCCCGAATTATAAAAAATAAGTGTACCTTTCGGTACGCATCGTAAATAGCCGTAAATTCTGACTTTTTTAATCGAATTACGGCTATTTCATTTATTTGCTACATTCTGCCTGAATCATTTTTGACCAGGGCATGTATTGATCTAAAATTTCAGGGTTTTGTTGGACGCCGAGATTTGGTAAATCCGTAAAAAGTTTCTTTATATATTCATAGAAATCAACGCCGTTACTTTTGGCAGTTTCAGCAATACTTAAACAGATGGCATTCGCTTTTGCACCAGCTTCACTTACACTAAAGAGCCAATTTTTTCTTCCTATAACGTTGGGACGGATGGCGTTCTCGGCTGGATTATTATCCATTTCAATTCGCCCATCATTCAGGAATAATTTGAGTCCATTTGCCCTGTTTAATGTGTATTCAGCTGCTTTTGCTAACGCATTTTTTCCGTAAAATGGTGATGTTTCAACCCAGTGAAGGAATTCCTCCACGATTGGCTTCGAGTACTTTTGACGTTTTTTTCTTCGTTTACTCGGAGACAAACGTTTAAATTGCCTTTCTAGTCGATATAAATCATCACAATATTTCACACCGATTCTACCATTTTTGCTATCAGCTTTCAGCCAATAACGACGAACATGCGCCCAACAATTTGCGAAATTAACGCCTTCCAACTTATCATAAGCAGAATAACCATCACACACAATCGTTCCAGAAAAGCCTTCAATAAAACTTTCAAGGACAGATCGAGCTCGAGATAATGCGCTTTGAAAGAGAGTCATTGTTGGCCCTTGGCTTGGCACACTTCGAAACACCCAATTATACGCATTGGCTTGGCCAGATTTCCCATCGGATCGGTTGATAATTTGTCCGTATGTTTCATCGACATGCAAAACCGATTTTGCCATCATCAACTCTTTCATTCGTTCGTATACAGGTAACAGCCAATCATGTGCTACACGGATAACCCAATTCGATAGGTTTTTATCATTGGTATTCAGTCCATAGCGATTCCATTCCTTTACCTGACGGTAAAGAGGTAAATATTGTGCAAATTTATCATAGATGACTTTGGCAAGTACGCTAGGACTTGCGATGCTACGCTGAATCGCTGGTTGTGGTGCTTTCCCGCGTTTGATTTGTGCTGGCTGTGATGAATCAACTTTGCAGTCTTTACATTCATACGCATGTTCAATGTGCTGTACTTTCATCATTTTTGCAGGAATAAATTTTGCTTCTTCACGTACAAGTGTACTACCAATTTCAATCATTTGCCCTTGGCAACAGTCACAGATTGTATTTTTCGGATGATGGTGAATAGCTTCTACTTCAATACCATCATGCAAGGAATCATTTCGTTTTTTGATTTAACTTTTCGTACAACAGTATAAGAGATTGTCTGTTGGCTTTGTTCTTCTGTGTGCTCAGGTTCGCTAAAAGCCGGGTCATCATCAAATAATGAGCCTTGCCCATCTGGTACGTTGTATTTCGATTTTTCGGATTTCGATCCATATAAAAGTTTTGTTAAATGGCGAATTTGTTCAGTTAGCGCTTCAATCTGTTTAGTTGATTGATCTAGCTTTTTCGATAAGTCTTTGTTTTGTTGATTTGAATGAGCCAATTGTTCTTCGAGAAGTCGAATTAATTTCCCATATGGATTCTTGTTATTGGAAGAAGTATTAACCATTTATTTCACCACTTTTCGTTCACCATAAGTTAGTTATATTATAACATTTTTAACGTAGAAAGCGAAGTTGAAAATGGCTATAAACCAACATTTCTAGCTTGTTTAGAATACTCCTTTTTGTGATTTTTGAATGGCCTTTGGTTGCTGAATGGACAACCCTTCTAACAACCAGCGAACCTCCTGTTGCGAAAGTTTACGTACTTCATTTTCATCTTTTACCATTGAAGTTTTCCTCCATCTAGTCGCTTATAAAGCATGGCGAAACCATCGCCATCAAAATATAAACATTTATAACGGTCTTTACTCCAACCAGAGAAAAGGAAAATAGAATCTCCATATGGATCAAGTTCGAAAGAATCTTGAATTAGCGTTGCTAATCCATCAATTCCCTTCCTCATATCTGTTTTACCGCAAATAATATAAATGTTTTTTACACTGGTATAATCATGTTTCATAGATTTTTCAACTCCCTCATGACCGTTTGGATGATGTGCTCATCTACGCCGTTGAAGAAGGAAATTTCAGCAGCTTCAATTTTGATTGTGCAAAAGCTATTTGAAGGATCTTTCGAAGTTGTGGATGTTATAATATTTTTTTCTGGTTGTATTGAAACGGGGACGATTGTTAGTTTTTGTTGTGACATAGGAAAAGCACCTCCTTAATTGATACGATTATTGTACTAAGGGGTGCTGATCATTTATATGCGTTGTTTGAATGGGGGCTTACTGGTCAACTACCATTATACAAGATTTGGGGAGGTACTTCTTTTTTTATCTCTTAAACCCCTTGATACACAAGGGCTAAGAATTATGAAATTCATTCATGTATATGAAGAAGATAAAAGTAAAATATTTAAAAAGGCGTAACCCCGCCCGGTTACGCCCGCTATTATTTTTCATTAAGGATAAAAATGTTTACTCATTAGGTTACTCTGTTGTTTCTCTGCCTTCTAAGTTGTCAGGAGTTCCTGGTTCTTGTTCTTCTCCAGTACTAATCTCCTCTTCTTGACGAGGAGCCAAAACTGAAGCAATCGTTAATTCATCTTCTTGTGTAATTTGGTATGGGTAATTACCTTTAATATCCGAAACCGTTATTGTTTCTCCAACTTGAAGATTCGTAACATCTACTTGAATTGCATCAGGCAATTCATCTGGTTTAGCAATTACAGTCAACTCATGAACTGATTGCTGCAGGACTCCTCCATCCCTTACCCCAGCGCTATCTCCAACTAATTCCACCCTAACGTTTGCTTCAATTTCAGCCTTCATATCTACTGCTAAAAAGTCTATATGAATAATATCCTTTTTAATACAATCCTCTTGATAATCGTTTAAAATAACGTTTCTTTTATTCCCGTTAATATTAAGAGAAATAACTCCATTTCTTCCCGCATCACGAATGACTTTTATAAAATCTGCTCCGCTTACATAAATCGGTGTATTTTCGACATTATACCCATAAATAACTGCTGGGATATTTCCCATATCTCGTAGGTTTTTTAATTCAGATCTTTGTTTTTTATTACGTTTAATTGCGTCAAGTACTGCCGCCATTATTAACAACCTCCTTGAATATGTAACCCTCTTACATATCTTTTCCCAAATAAAGAAGGGTCTAAACATAAATTAGGGAATTAGACGATAAGCCTTTGTTCATAAAACAAAAAAAGACCAGCAAAATGCCAGTCTCGCAATTCTTTAACTATTAATCAAATAATGTACTTACAGATAATTCTTCATGTACACGAATAATTGCTTCTCCTAATAATGCAGCGATTGATAGTTCAACAATTTTATCTGATTTCTTTTCTTCTGATAATGCAATTGAATTAGTTACGACTAATTCTTTAATTTTTGAATTATTTATACGTTCAATAGCTGGTCCTGATAGAACAGGGTGAGTACAGCATGCATACACTTCTTTCGCACCATTTTCTACTAATGCATTAGCAGCTAATGTGATCGTACCCGCTGTATCAATAATATCATCAATTAAAATGGCAATTTTCCCTTCAATATTACCGACGATATTCATTACTTCGGCAACATTTGGTCTTGGTCGACGTTTATCAATAATTGCAATTGGTGCCTTTAGACGATCGGCCATTTTACGGGCACGAGTAACTCCGCCATGATCCGGAGAAACAATGACAATATCATCGGTGAACTTTTTCTTTTTAAAGTAATCAGCTAAGATAGGTACACCCATTAAGTGATCATTTGGAATGTCAAAAAATCCTTGAATTTGCGGAGCATGTAAATCTAATGCGATCACTCTTGTTGCCCCTGCAGTTTCAATAAGATTTGCTACGAGTTTAGCCGTAATCGGTTCCCTAGCTCTTGCTTTACGGTCTTGGCGAGCATATCCATAATAAGGCATAACGATATTAATTGTTTTCGCTGATGCACGTTTAAGCGCATCAATCATGATTAGAAGTTCCATCAAGCTTTCATTCACTGGGGCACTAGTTGGTTGCACAACATATACATCGCACCCACGAATACTTTCTTCAATATTAATTTGTATTTCTCCATCACTAAATCGAGTGACAGAGCATTTACCAAGTTCTACTCCAACTACTTTTGCAATCTCTTCTGCTAATTTATGATTTGAATTTAAACTAAAGATTTTCAAGTTAGGATCAAGATACTGGTTAGACATGATGGACCTCCAATTATTGATTGTGTTTTAATTTATTTACATAATTCTCTTTATTCACTTGTCTTGCACGTGCAATGGATAATGCGTCGCCAGGTACATCTTTTGTAATAGTTGATCCCGCTGCAATATAAGCATTTTTTCCAACCGTAACAGGAGCAACTAAGTTGGAATTGCAACCAACAAACACACCATCTTCAATTTTTGTTAAATATTTATTTTTTCCATCGTAGTTTACAGTAATTGAGCCACAGCCAATATTTACATCAGACCCAACTTCTGCATCCCCTATATAACTTAAATGCGATGCTTTACTTCCTTTTCCAAACTTCGCTTTTTTAATTTCAACAAAATTTCCTATTTTAACGTCGTCGGATATATTAGAGTCTGGACGGATATGAGCAAATGGACCAATCTTTACATTTGCACCAATCGCACTATTATGAGCTACTGATTGCTGAATAACAGTCCCGTTATTGATTGTACAATCTTTAATTTCGGAATTTGGACCAATAATACAATCTTCACCAATGATCGTTTGTCCTGATAATTGTACACCCGGATAGATAACTGTATCTGATCCAATGATAATATCTACTCCAATATACGTTTGCTCCGGATCTATAATCGACACACCATTTCTCATATGATACTCATTAATCCGCTTTTTCATAATCCTTTCCGCATTTGAAAGAGCGATTCGATCATTGACACCTAATGTTTCGTCCATATTTTCTGTTTGATAAGCTGAAACAACTTCACCTTCGTTTTTCAAAATTTCGATTACATCAGGCAAGTAGTATTCACCTTGTACATTATCGTTAGAAACTTTGCTAAGTGCTTGAAATAAAGCTTTGTTATCAAAGCAAAAAACACCGGTATTGATTTCTCTTACTTTACGTTCATCTTCCGTTGCATCTTTATGCTCAACAATTCTTTCTACGAAGCCTTGTTCATTTCGAATAATTCTTCCATAGCCTTCGGGTTTTTCTGTATATGCTGTTAATATAGTCGCTTTAGCCTTTTGTTCCTCATGATGCCTCATCAATGCTTCCATTGTCTCTGCTTGTATGAGAGGGGTATCACCACAAACTACTAAAGTAATTCCATCTTTATCAGCTAAAATTTCATCCGCTTGCATAACAGCATGGGCAGTTCCCAATTGTTTTTCTTGAAGCGCAAAAGCTGTTTTTCCTTCTAATTTTTCCTTCACCAATTCTGCACCATGGCCAACGATCGTTACCATTTTATTGATTTCCAATTTACCGATTTGATCAACAACATGTTCTACCATGGGCTTTCCACAAACAGGATGCAATACTTTATAAAGTTTCGATTTCATCCGTGTTCCTTGGCCAGCTGCTAAAATAACAGCAAATCGATTTGTCATATTTGGTCCCCCAATAAACCTTTTTATCCATAAAAAAATATATCGCAATTCAAACTTAATTTCAAGACAACATCGGGATATACAAAGAATTGTCAATTGTAAAAACCTTATTTTAAGAAATATACGGATTAGAATTCAAAAATGTAGGACAGAGGATTTCTATGTATGGTGGAAAACTGAACACTACGGTTTTATCTTTCCTAGATCAGCATAAAAAAAGAGCCTTACTTTTTGGAGTAGGCTCTTGGTGCTTTATCTGTTAGGAAGCGCCAGCTTCTTCAAACTCAACTTCTTCTAACTCTCCTAAACGATGATACTCCGCTAATACTGACTCTTGAATCTTGCTTCTAGTATTAGAATTGATTGGATGAGCGATATCCCTAAACTCTCCATCCGGAGTACGTTTACTCGGCATTGCCACAAATAATCCATTATTCCCATCAATTACACGTATATCATGGACAACAAATTCATTATCTAGTGTAATAGAAGCAATCGCACGCATTCGCCCTTCTGTATTAACACGGCGTAATCTTACATCTGTCACTTCCATCCTACTCACCACCTTTTCACATAGATTGAATCTAGTTAAAGTATTCAACAGATTTTGATATATTCCTTCTTAAATTGTAAAATTTTTTAAAAAATTTATAGGGCTCTTATATTTTTTCATTTAAATTACTGCATATTAACTAATTGTTGACCAAATATACCTATTTTAAACAATTCCGGTATAAAAAAATCGGCTATTTTCTAAAAAGCCGATTAGAAATTTTATTTAATTAAAGCAATGACCTCTATTTCTATTGATACATCTTTTGGAAGTCTTGAAACTTCTACACAAGATCTTGCAGGCTTATGTGTAGAAAAATATTCTCCATAAATTTCATTAATTATTGCAAATTCATCCATATTTTTTATAAATACCGTTGCTTTAACCACTGTATCAAATGAAGCACCCGCTGCTTTTAAAACGGCATCTAAATTTTTAAATACTTGATGTGTTTGCTCCCTAATATCTCCAGTTACAAGAGATCCGTCTGGTGTAAGTGGAATTTGCCCGGAACTATAAAAAATATTATTCACGATCATTCCTTGTGAATATGGACCGATAGCAGCCGGCGCATCAACTGTTGATACTTTTTTCATAAAAAAATCCCCCTTATTTGTTCGTAAAATAATTACCTTCAATTACTTTAATCTTCTTTTCTTTTACATCGACATCCATTAATTTCACCAATGAAACATAGTCATCAACTAATCTTTCTTCTGCCTCTTCAGACTCCAATAATACCGCGATTCCTGCTAGTGATGCATTGAATTCATCTAAAAGATTAACCATTCCCTTTACCGTTCCGCCTGCTTTCATAAAGTCATCGACGATAAGGACTTTTGCACCTTCATTTAAGCTTCGTTTTGAAAGCACCATTGTTTGAATTCTTTTTGATGAACCTGAAACATAATTAATACTAACAGTCGATCCCTCAGTTACTTTACTGTCTCTTCGAACAATGACAACCGGTACATTCAAATAGGCGGCTGTAGCATGTGCAATAGAAATCCCTTTAGTAGCAACTGTCATTATGACATCAATATCAGTATCCGCAAATGATGATGCAAGCAATTTGCCCACTTTACTTACTATTTGTGGATTTCCAAGAAGATCCGTTAGATATAAATACCCACCAGGTAACAAACGATCAGAATCTGCAATTAACCGACATAATTCATTAATGAACTTTTTAGCATCCTCTTTATTCGTACGTGGTATATATTTTACTCCCCCGGAAGCACCGGGAATTGTTTGAAGCGAGCCTATACCTTGCTTTTCAAAGGTATCTTTAATAATTGCCAAATCTTCACTAATTGAGGACTTAGCTGATTCATACTTTTCTGAAAAGAAGGTTAATGACACTAACTCTTTTGGGCGTTCAAGTAAATAATGCGTCATATCTATTAACCGTTCACTACGACGAAACTTCAATGTCACACCTCCTAAAACCCGAATATTTAAAAATAATATTACATTAATGTACGGCTTTTGTCTATGGAACAGTTACCATTTATCTTTATTAGTCTGAAACTCTCTCTCCAAGCATCCGGACTGCATACACTTGGTCACAAAATCCCCTTAGTCCATTATAAATTCTTTGCAATCTAGAGTCGTATTGGACAAGTCCGAATACGGTTGGTCCACTTCCACTCATTAATACGGCATCCGCACCAAATCGTTCCATTTGCTCTTTAATGTGTTGAACTTCTGGATGCATTGATAAAGTTACACTTTCTAACACATTGCCAATACAGCTACAGACCGATGAATAACTTCCGTTTTGAAGTGCTGCAATCATTGCATTGGAATCGGGGTGATTGACTTTAGATAGATCTAAATTACGATAGACATCAGCGGTCGAAACACCAATTGAAGGCTTCGCCAATATTACCCAACAATTAGGCGGAGCTGGCAAATAAGTGATTTTCTCCCCTCGCCCTTTCGCCATTGCTGTTCCACCATATACACAAAAGGAAACATCTGAACCAATTTCTGCTCCAATTTCAGCAAGTTGGTCTAAAGAAAGACCTAAATTCCATAGTTTGTTTAAACCTCTTAAGGTTGCAGCTGCATCACTACTGCCACCCGCTAATCCTGCAGCTACAGGAATTGCTTTATCAATGGTAATACTCACACCTTGTTTAACATTAAACTTTTCCTTTAGGACTCTTGCTGCTTGATAGGCTAAATTACGTTGATCATCGGGAACAAATCGATTCTGCGAAATAATCCGAATTTCATTTTCATTAATTTCGGATAATCCGATTCGGTCCGATAGATCAATCGTAGTCATAATCATTTCAACCTCATGATAGCCATCATTCCGTTTGTTTAGAACATCCAAAGTTAAATTTATTTTAGCCGGTGCTTTTATAAAAATTGTCAATATACCCACCCACTCTAATTCAACATTAATTTTCATTTATGTATTTATAAGTTTGTACTATTTTACCACAAACAATAATTGCCATATAACCTCTTCACAAGTATTGTATTTTACCATTTTCAAGCATTCTTTGGAAGTACTTATTATTTGCATATATAATATAGAAAAAAAGACCGAGGAATTCACTCGGTCTTACGGCATGTAAGTTATTATTCTCCTCGAGCTCGAGTAGCCTTTTTAGGAATTCTTCTTGTTAGCAAGTTGTTGTTGAGCGATTTCAACGGCACGTTTAACCATGTTTCCTGCATCTCTGGCCTTTATGCCGCCCCAGCCTTCTTGTTTAACGACATCATAGAAACCTAAATCTTTTGCTAGTTCTTCTTTGAACCGATCAGACATTATTCCTCTTGTTCTGCCCATAGTGAATATCCTCCTTTAACACACCGCATATATAGTATGTTCGTACCTATTGTATTTATAAGTAACTAAAATATTAAAGCGCAAAACAAAAAGCAGTAAACATAATGTTTACTGCTGCCCTAATGCTATATTTCCTGTTGCTTCATCATAGAAGGTTAGTTGGACCGTTTCAGTAAGCACATCTGCATAGCTGTAGGAAACACGTTCAAACGAGTTTTCCTCTTGATCTAATTCGATGACAAAAACTGATGGATAAGTTTCTGCCAAAACACCCGAACGTTCAATCGTTTTTCTTCGTCCACCATTAGCTTTTAACATTAATCGTTTTCCTAAATTGGAATCAAGCGATCTTTTAATGTCAGTTAATGTTTTTGGCATTTCGCTCCACCTCACTATGTAATAGTATAACACTTTATTTGAAAAAGGTCAAATATAAAATAAATATTTTATCAATGAAACGATTGTACTGTCAACACTTTTCATTCATCAAAATAACAGTTTTTTTTACAACGATCTTTTCACAAATTACTTTTCCCAATAGAATGAATTTCATAATTCTTAGCCCTTGTGTATCAAGGGGTTTAAGAGATAAAAAAAGAAGTACCTCCCCAAATCTTGTATAATGGTAGTTGACCAGTAAGCCCCCATTCAAACAACGCATATAAATGATCAGCACCCCTTAGTACAATAATCGTATCAATTAAGGAGGTGCTTTTCCTATGTCACAACAAAAACTAACAATCGTCCCCGTTTCAATACAACCAGAAAAAAATATTATAACATCCACAACTTCGAAAGATCCTTCAAATAGCTTTTGCACAATCAAAATTGAAGCTGCTGAAATTTCCTTCTTCAACGGCGTAGATGAGCACATCATCCAAACGGTCATGAGGGAGTTGAAAAATCTATGAAACATGATTATACCAGTGTAAAAAACATTTATATTATTTGCGGTAAAACAGATATGAGGAAGGGAATTGATGGATTAGCAACGCTAATTCAAGATTCTTTCGAACTTGATCCATATGGAGATTCTATTTTCCTTTTCTCTGGTTGGAGTAAAGACCGTTATAAATGTTTATATTTTGATGGCGATGGTTTCGCCATGCTTTATAAGCGACTAGATGGAGGAAAACTTCAATGGCCAAAAGATGAAAATGAAGTACGTAAACTTTCGCAACAGGAGGTTCGCTGGTTGTTAGAAGGGTTGTCCATTCAGCAACCAAAGGCCATTCAAAAATCACAAAAAGGAGTATTCTAAACAAGCTAGAAATGTTGGTTTATAGCCATTTTCAACTTCGCTTTCTACGTTAAAAATGTTATAATATAACTAACTTATGGTGAACGAAAAGTGGTGAAATAAATGGTTAATACTTCTTCCAATAACAAGAATCCATATGGGAAATTAATTCGACTTCTCGAAGAACAATTGGCTCATTCAAATCAACAAAACAAAGACTTATCGAAAAAGCTAGATCAATCAACTAAACAGATTGAAGCGCTAACTGAACAAATTCGCCATTTAACAAAACTTTTATATGGATCGAAATCCGAAAAATCGAAATACAACGTACCAGATGGGCAAGGCTCATTATTTGATGATGACCCGGCTTTTAGCGAACCTGAGCACACAGAAGAACAAAGCCAACAGACAATCTCTTATACTGTTGTACGAAAAGTTAAATCAAAAAAACGAAATGATTCCTTGCATGATGGTATTGAAGTAGAAGCTATTCACCATCATCCGAAAAATACAATCTGTGACTGTTGCCAAGGGCAAATGATTGAAATTGGTAGTACACTTGTACGTGAAGAAGCAAAATTTATTCCTGCAAAAATGATGAAAGTACAGCACATTGAACATGCGTATGAATGTAAAGACTGCAAAGTTGATTCATCACAGCCAGCACAAATCAAACGCGGGAAAGCACCACAACCAGCGATTCAGCGTAGCATCGCAAGTCCTAGCGTACTTGCCAAAGTCATCTATGATAAATTTGCACAATATTTACCTCTTTACCGTCAGGTAAAGGAATGGAATCGCTATGGACTGAATACCAATGATAAAAACCTATCGAATTGGGTTATCCGTGTAGCACATGATTGGCTGTTACCTGTATACGAACGAATGAAAGAGTTGATGATGGCAAAATCGGTTTTGCATGTCGATGAAACATACGGACAAATTATCAACCGATCCGATGGGAAATCTGGCCAAGCCAATGCGTATAATTGGGTGTTTCGAAGTGTGCCAAGCCAAGGGCCAACAATGACTCTCTTTCAAAGCGCATTATCTCGAGCTCGATCTGTCCTTGAAAGTTTTATTGAAGGCTTTTCTGGAACGATTGTGTGTGATGGTTATTCTGCTTATGATAAGTTGGAAGGCGTTAATTTCGCAAATTGTTGGGCGCATGTTCGTCGTTATTGGCTGAAAGCTGATAGCAAAAATGGTAGAATCGGTGTGAAATATTGTGATGATTTATATCGACTAGAAAGGCAATTTAAACGTTTGTCTCCGAGTAAACGAAGAAAAAAACGTCAAAAGTACTCGAAGCCAATCGTGGAGGAATTCCTTCACTGGGTTGAAACATCACCATTTTACGGAAAAAATGCGTTAGCAAAAGCAGCTGAATACACATTAAACAGGGCAAATGGACTCAAATTATTCCTGAATGATGGGCGAATTGAAATGGATAATAATCCAGCCGAGAACGCCATCCGTCCCAACGTTATAGGAAGAAAAAATTGGCTCTTTAGTGTAAGTGAAGCTGGTGCAAAAGCGAATGCCATCTGTTTAAGTATTGCTGAAACTGCCAAAAGTAACGGCGTTGATTTCTATGAATATATAAAGAAACTTTTTACGGATTTACCAAATCTCGGCGTCCAACAAAACCCTGAAATTTTAGATCAATACATGCCCTGGTCAAAAATGATTCAGGCAGAATGTAGCAAATAAATGAAATAGCCGTAATTCGATTAAAAAAGTCAGAATTTACGGCTATTTACGATGCGTACCGAAAGGTACACTTATTTTTTATAATTCGGGCTTACGTTGACCACAAACCATAAAAAGACTGGAGGAGTACTTCTTATGACTATTATACGACAACCTAGCCTATTTGGCATACAGGAATTATTTGACATGGAACCTACCCAAAAATATGAAGCCATTATTTCAGCGGTAGATTTGGATTCGATGTACCATCAAGTGGCGAAAAAATCACGGTTGGGTGCACCGGAAGAACTAAACTATGCAGCCATGATTATCTCCACCTTTGTAAGATACATAGAGCGCATCCCTACGATGAAGGATCTTATAAAACGTCTTCATGATGATCTAGCTTTTAAGTTAAATTGTGGCTTTTTGGTTTCTGATCATGTGCCTTCAGAATCCTCCTATTCACGTCTCATAACGAAATTGGAGGAAAGCGATATCCTTGAGAAAGAACAAGAAAAAGTGGTCCTCCAGGCTATTGCAGAAGGTTTCATCACGGATGATACAGTGGTATGATGCAACCCATTTTGAAGCACGAGACCAAGCGCAAAAAAAGAAGAAAAGCCAAAATCTGAACCCCAAAAACGTGGTCGGAAATCAAAAGATGAGCGTGACGGGTGGCTTAAAGAACAAGCTGAAACGGAAGCCAATTTACCTTTATATGATAGAAAAATTGTGGCCCAATTAGATGTTCCCCTAGCCGAACTACGTGCCGAAGTTCCCAAGACCCTAAATGGGGCGTGAAAAAGAACTCAGAAGGACAAAATGTTTTTTGGTTTGGCTACAAAGGTCATTTAGCCGTTGGTACATCAAGCCAATACATTCTACAGGCTCTTTTTTCATCTGGGAGTCTAAATGATGGTAAGGCAAAATATCCCTTTACTGAAAGGAATTCAGGAACGCCTTCACCTTCCATTACGTTATCAAACAATGGATGCGGGCTATGACTATGAACCCATATACGAGCAGGTACATCGAATGGGACAACAATCCGTCATCGCGTATAATAAGCGAAATGAAGGGGAAATCATTGGCTATGATAAACACTTTGCCCCAACTTGTTTCAGAGAGCATTCTTATCGTTATGATAGTTTTGATCCTAAATATGAAACATTGAAATACACAAGACCAAAGGAATGCAGCGACTGTCCCTTAGCTAATGAAGGTATTTGCCAAAAGGTTTATAAAGTGAAAATCACTTCAGACCTTCGCAGATATACCGCACCAGCACGCGGGTCACAAGCATGGAAAAACATTTTCAAACGTCGTACTGCCGTAGAACGGGTTAATGCCTATCTGAAAGAATTCTTTCAACTGAACAATGTTCGCTATCGTACTGGGAAACGTGCAAAAATTCATTTTGACATGGTAACCCTTATTTATAATGCTTCAAAGTTAGCCGCAGACCGAATTAATGTACAATTAAATCAGCAACAAGTAGCATGATTTCTGTTTTTAAAAATATATTTTAGAAATTCTGTAGGATTCTGTATTTTTAAAAAGAGCAATTATGAAATTGACTCAATAAAATAAATTATATGTAAGAAATTAATATATACCGTTTTAAAGGAGTAATAGAAAAGATCTCTAATGAAAAACATAATAGAGATCTTTTCATTTAGTCCTCAACTATTGGTTTATAAGGTGCACCTGTTCGAAGTACGCCCTTTGTTTCAATTCCTCCTAAACCCTTTTCACCAGTTAATGTATTACGTAATACATCCCATACATTAACTTGGTCCATAAAAGATGTGAAGCTAATTTTGGCAACAATATAGACTGGATCAAGCGCGTGAATATTAACCCTTAATGGGGAACTAGCAAAATTCGCTCCTGCATGAATTAGAGATTCAAAATGTGATTGACAAGCTCCTGCGAAGATAATTAATTGATCTAAATGTGGAACCTTTTTTCTTGCCTCAATTACGGTTCTTACAAAATACTTCGAATGTCTATATGCATTAATATCTGTCTTTTTACCTTTTGACTTAGAATATGAATCATGACCGGTAATGACTAATATGTCCGGCCGGAATTTATCAATTAACGGACCGATCTGCTGAGGCATATCTTTCTCATAGCAGTGTACACCGTATACTTTTACCCCGATCTTTTCATATAAATCGATACACTTTTTTAAATAGGAAGGATCCCCATCAAGATGAAGAACACGACCAGGAATATGGAAATAATTAAAGTCCTGACTGTAGCCATTTGTTGCTTCATATTCACGCTTTTGCCGCAATAGATCAATATCTTGTTGGAATAATTCAAGTGATTGTGCTTCTAACGATCGAAATTCCCTTGAGATTTTTGAACGTTCCTCCGAATCTACCGTGACAAGATCCGCAAATGGCGCATCCGCAATTAACCGATAATCCTCTCCATAAAGAATTGCCGTCTTTACACCGTTATTTTCTTTTATATCAATGACTCTAAATAAGAGGTCACAGTGATATGATTTCCGTCCCACAATTGAATTAATAGCCACGCCCATGAGGTGTCAACTCCATTGAAAAGCAAATAATCTTAACTTCTAACACTAGGCTATGCGAAAAAAAGGAAGTTGTGCAAAAAAGGGCAAACCAAATCTATATGGTAGCCCTTTTAATAAATGAATTATTTGTAGATAGAAAAAAGTTGATTAGAGAGAAGAGCAAATTCCTCAATGGAAAGCGTTTCGCCCCTTCTTGTTGGATCAATATTCGCTATGTCTAATGCCTTTAAAATCTCCATTTTCAGCTCTTTCCCATTCGGAAGTTGACTTGTAAGATTGTTTAAGATTGTTTTTCGTCTTTGTGCAAAAGATGCACGTGTGACTTGAAAAAAGAATTCCTCATTATCTACCTCGACAATTGGTTTATCGTGCAATGTCAATCGGATCACCGCTGAATCCACATTAGGCTGTGGCATAAACACGGTTTTCGGAACGACCATGACGGTCTCCGCTTTTGTGTAGTACTGAATCGCAATTGATAAAGAACCGTATTCTTTCGTACCTGGCTTGGCACTTATACGATCGGCTACCTCCTTTTGGAGCATAACAACTATTCCCCTTAGCGGCAAATGCTCAGATAACAGTCTAATAATAATTGGCGTTGTCACATAATATGGTAAATTGGCTACTACCATTAAATCATTAACGTCTTTAAATTCTTCTTCAACAATTTGATGAATGTCCGCTTTTAAAACATCCTGATGAATGATTTTAACATTATTATAAGGTGATAAAGTATCTTCTAAAATTGGAAGTAACCGCTGATCTATTTCAAACGCCACTACTTTTTTACTTGTCCTTGCAAGATGCTCAGTTAATGCTCCTATCCCAGGCCCGATTTCAATTGCACCAGAATCCTTTGATAATCCTGCATGCTCTGTAATATTTTTTAATATATTGGGATCAATTAAAAAATTTTGACCTAGGCTTTTCTTAAAGGCAAATCCGTACTTCTGTAAAATTTCTTTCGTTCGTACTGGTGTAGCGATGTCTTTATGCATTTTCTTCCTCCTGTAAAACCTTTTCAAAAGCCTTAATAAACGCTTCCTTACTAATTTGAAACATCATTAGTCGTTTATGTAGCTGTTTTCCGTTTGTATATCCTATTTTTAATAATTCACCCAGTCTTTCTCTTCTGTGTTTCGCTTTACTCCCACCAATTAATCCCGCAAGAATTAAGTCTTCCTGGGTGATTACTTCGATAATTTCCTCTTCCATTGTATGCGCCTCTTTTAAAGCTTCCCGTATAACCTCGGGGCTTGCATGCTCCACCCCGATCCCCTTTCCGGAAGTTGGTTTTGCATCCTTCTTTTTAATAAAGGCGTGCTTACAGCCGGGAACTTGTTCTGAAACAATTCTCCGTATTCGTTCTCCGGGATAGTCTGGGTCCGTAAAAATGATTACCCCCCTTTTTTCTTGTGCTAGTTTGATCTTTTCAATTGTCATTTTCAAAACTGCCGAACCGTTCGTTTCAATTGTATCTGCATCAACAGCTCTTTTAATAGCTGTTGTATCATCTCTTCCTTCGACTACAATAATTTCTTTTATTTTCATTTTTCCTCCAAAATAATTGAAACATTTTTGTAACAAATTCCGTCTAATATTATAAACTACTTATATTATAATTGTATTAATAAAAAAAAGAAAAGCAGAGGGGTATCCTCTGCACTAGCCATTAATTTAGAATTCGAATCTTAACTTGTTTTCTTCCCCATCTATATGCTTGGGAATTATTATTGAAAAATACATCAATTTTTCTGCCCTTTATCGCACCGCCTGTATCTGCTGCAACGGCATATCCATATCCTTCAACATATACCTTTGTTCCAAGGGGGATGAAATTAGGATCCACGGCAATAATTTTTAAATTGGGATTTGAACGCAGATTTATTCCCGTTGCCGTTTGACCTGAACATCCATTGCAATTAGCAGTATAGGCCGTTGATGATACATAATATTCAGTACCGCCAGCTTCACTTTCACCACGAGAAACCTGAGCTGTTACAACTTTTGTTCCGACATTAACAATTTTTTCTTTACTTTCTTTTAGCGTTTTTTCGTTCATTAATTTGCGGCTAACTTCTTTCCCATTTTCCTTTGTTACTTCATATTCTTTTCTAACCAATCCATTTTGACCGTGCTGTATAATCTTTTCCTGACCTTTAAGAAGGTCTGCATCTTTTCTTGTTTGCACAGCATATTCAACTGGTTCTTCCACCACATCGCTGACTTTTTTAACTCTGATCACTTTGATTATATCTTCTGGACTAACTTTTTTATCTAGATCCGGTTTAGTACGATCTAAGTCTTCAAGTTTAATTCCCTGTTGCTTTAAAAAGTCAGCGACAGTAGTCGAAGTTGACCAAACCTTTTTTTTCTTCCCACCATCATTAAGTGTAAGTGGAAATGCTTTTGAAATATCTATTTTCATATTTTCAGAGATGTTCTCATCAAGTTTTGGTTTTATCTGGTCGTGACTTCCAATCTCAATATTTTCATCTTTAAGTAAGTCCTTTACAGTATCTTCTGTCGTCCAAACACTTCGCTGCTTTCCATCAATTGATAGATGTACTTGCTTCGCTGGTTCCCATACAAAGGATAGCTTATCCTTTACCGCCGTCTCCACTGGTAAGGACAAATAATCTTTTGAGTGTAATTCAATATCCAACTCCTCCAGAATATTACCTACTGTTTCTGAGTGTGTCCTTATAATCTTTTCCTTCCCATCAAGAGTCATAGCGACTGTTTTTTTAGTAGTTTCATAGGTAATTAACCCTAATGTCGCTACGAAAACGAGGGAACTGGTAACCACAATAGTAAGTCTTTTACTACTCGCTGTTTTGGAAAACAGGCTTTTCACATGCTTAAAATTCATGAAAATGAAACGCCTCCTTCTCTTCGTGAGATTATATAGACGATCTTGCCGACTGTCAACCCTCTTGTTTTTAAAAACCGTTATTCCTATTTTTTACATTTTTGAGAAAATAATCGGTTGACATATCGACAAGGTTATCCTATGAGGTAAGTGAGACATGTAGAACCTTTAATTTTTTTGGAAAGTTAGTGGACAAAGTGCTGATATATTCGACATTATCCTCTAACAATCGATTCCGAATAATCTTTTTGCATTCCTATTCGTTATTTTTGCCACTTCCTCTAATGGTATCCCCTTAATCATAGCAATTTGCTCAGCTACAAGCTTTACATATGCTGGCTCATTCCTTTTTCCTCTGTAAGGGTGTGGTGCTAAATACGGACAATCGGTTTCTATCAATAGGTGACTTAATGGAATCTCAGATGCTACTTCTTTTGGCTTTTTTGCATTTTTAAAGGTCACTGGGCCTCCTAAAGAGATGAAAAAGTTCATATCGATGCATTCTTTAGCCACTTCGGTACTTCCGCTAAAGCAATGCATAATACCGCCAACTTCTTTTGCATCCTCTTCTTTCAAAATGTCTACGATGTCCTGTGTTGCTTCACGATTATGAATAATAATTGGTAATTTCACCTTTTTTGCTAATCGTATTTGTTTCCGAAACACATCTTTTTGAATGTACTTTGGAGACTTATCCCAATGATAGTCCAAACCCATTTCACCTAACGCAACTACTTTAGGATGTTTTGCTAGCTGTTCAATCCATGCTAAATCTTGTTCAGTCATATCAATCGCATCTACAGGATGCCATCCAACACTTGCATAAAGAAATTCATACGTTTCAACAAGCTCCATTGCTTTCGTGATTGTTGGTCGATCGAAACCAACGACAACCATATTGGATACGCCCGCTTCTTTTGCATTTTGAATCACTACTTCAAGATCTTCAGCATACTGTGAATCATTAAGATGAACATGTGTATCGAATAACATTATCTTTCCTCTTTTCCATTTTCATTTTATACTAAAAACTCTACACAAGCTTTGCATTCCTTTAACATTTACATTACATTTCATTAGGGAAATTTTCTCTCCAAATTGGAAAAACAAGGATGTTTCATAGTCTAACATATCTATACATTCTTCGACATATCCTTGCCATCGACCAAATTTAGAATAATAAAATTGAGCTTATGATTCCTGATTAATCAATTAATTATAAGTGTATTTACTTTATTCAAATATAATGAAAAAAAGAAAATAACATAGAGGATCCCGTCGAAAAATGTTCCACGTGAAACATCACTATGTTATTTCCAATAAAATTGATGGAAAACTTGCCGTTTTTATATTACATTTACTTTACAATTGATCCATTAGGAAGGGTTTGGTCAACACTTGCAATTGAAAGAACGCCATCGTTTGATCCTGCTAAAATCATTCCTTGAGATACTTCTCCTCTTAATTTCACAGGCTTCAAATTAGTAACACATATTACCTTACGTCCTACTAAGTCCTCTGGTTTATAATATTGAGCTATACCAGAAACTACTTGTCTCTTTTCATATCCTAAATCTAATTGCAGTTTTAACAGTTTATCCGCTTTTTTTACCGGCTCAGCGTGAATAACCTCTGCCACTCTAAGTTCCACTTTCATGAAATCATCAATTGAAATTTCTGCTTTTGAAATATCACTTTTATCAGGCTCAGGTTTCTTTTCTTCCTTTTTAATCGGTTCGCCTGCCATTTTTTCCTTAATGTAATTAATCTCTTCTTCTAAATCAAGGCGTGGAAAAATCGGTTCTCCTTTTGTCACAACTTTTACACCTTGTGGCAACGATCCAAAAGCTAAAAGACTTTCCCAATTTGTATTATCTTTGTTAGTTATATTTAACTGTTTGAAAATATTCATTGGCGTTTGCGTTAAGAACGGTTGCAGCAATATTGCAACTCGACGTAGTGACTCAGCTAAATGAACCATCACACTTGCTAATTCATTTCGTTTCTCATCATCCTTCGCCAACACCCATGGTTGTGTTTCATCTATATATTTATTTGTACGGCTAACTAATTCCCAAACAGAAGCCAATGCAACTGAAAATTCCATTTTCTCCATCGCTTCTTCATATTTTATAACCGTTTCCTTGTTTACGTTTAGCAATGATTCATCGAATGCAGTTATCGATCCTTGATATGTTGGAATGATGCCATCAAAATACTTATTGATCATCGCAACTGTGCGGTTTAGTAAATTTCCTAAATCATTTGCTAAATCGAAATTAATTCTTTCCACAAACCCTTCAGGTGTAAACACTCCATCCGAGCCAAAAGGTACCTCACGAAGTAAATAATACCGTAATGCATCTAAACCATAACGGTCGATTAGCGTAACAGGATCTACTACATTTCCCTTTGATTTTGACATTTTTCCATCTTTCATTAATAGCCAACCATGTGCGAATACCTTTTTAGGAAGCGGCAAATCTAATGCCATAAGCATAATTGGCCAATAGATCGTATGGAAACGAACAATTTCTTTCCCAACTAAATGAACGTCCGCTGGCCAGTATTTTTGAAACTTTGAATCATCCTCAGAACCATAACCTAAGGCAGTTATATAATTGGATAATGCATCAATCCATACATAGATGACATGTTTTGGGTTCCCTGGTACTTTTACTCCCCAATCAAATGTTGTTCTGGAAACTGCTAAATCCTCTAGCCCAGGTTTAATAAAGTTGTTAATCATTTCATTTTTCCTTGACTCTGGCTGGATAAATTCGGGGTTTTCTTCATAGTATTTTAAAAGTCTATCTACATATTTACTCATTTTGAAAAAATAAGACTCTTCTTTTACCTTTTCAACGGGTCTTCCACAATCCGGACAATTCCCATTCACTAATTGGCGTTCTGTAAAAAATGATTCACAAGGAGTACAATAAAGTCCTTCATATTGATCTAGATAAATATCACCTTGCTCCATTAGTTGGTGGAATATCTTTTCTACTATTATCTTGTGGCGATCTTCCGTTGTACGAATGAAGTCATCATATGAAACATCCAATTTTTTCCATAATTCTTGAATTCCAGCCACAATATTGTCTACATAGCCTTGCGGTGTTACACCGCCTTCTTCAGCTTTTCGTTGAATTTTTTGCCCATGTTCATCCGTACCAGTTAAATACATTACATCGTAACCACGTAGCCTTTTATAACGAGCCATTGCATCTCCTGCAACAGTCGTATATGCATGCCCTATATGTAAATTTCCGCTTGGATAATAGATCGGTGTTGTAATATAAAATGTTTTTGCCTTTTCCATTATTTTTGTCCCCACCTTTAAAAAAATAAAAATACTCTCACCCAATGGACGAGAGTGTATTAATGCCAATTTGGGCAAATCCTATTCATTTCCTCTATTAACACATCATTACCTCTTATACCTTCAAAATATACATAAATTTTCGCTTTTCTGCAACTTTTCTACCTATTCATCTTATTGCCTGTTCCAAACGAAGGAAAATGTAAACTATTGTCGAATTATCTATATATTAGTTTTAAAGTAAGCGTAAAATAATCCCCACCTGTCAACCAGATGGGGATCGAGTTATTATTTAGGTAAGTTTTTAAAATCTATGCAAACGATTGGAAGTGTTGTTGACCAAGGCAGTACTTTATCCAGGGCATTTTTATCTGTCAGATCAATGTTAGGTAACTTCTCAAATAAATAGCGAAGGTAATAATATGGGTTTAGGCCATTTTCCTTTGCTGTTTCCACAATGCTATAAATGATTGCGCTAGCCCTTGCACCTTTCGGTGTATTTGAAAAAAGGAAGTTTTTTCTCCCAATAACAAAGGGCTTTATTGAGCGCTCGCTTCTATTATTATCAATTTCTAATCGTCCATCCTCTAGGAATGCCACTAATTTCTTCCATTGATTGAGACAGTAGGTAATCGCCTGACCTAAAGCGCTTTTTGGTAACACTTTTTGCTTCTGTATTTTTAGCCATGACAAAAAAGCATCCAAGACTGGCTTGCTGCGTTCTAATCGTTTTTCGTATCGTTCCATAGAGGATAACTCCTTTAGGTCGCGCTCAATGCGATATAGTTGGTTACAGTATTGGAGACCTTCCATTGCTGCTACTCCTGATGTCAGACGCTTTGAAGAAGGCAATACTTTTAAAGCCTCATCAAATTTACGTCGAGCATGAGCCATGCAACCGACCAGTTTTACATTAGGTACCTTATGGTACCCGGCGTATCCATCAACCTGTAAATATCCTTTAAACCCTGACAGGAATTTCTCGGCATTTTTGCCTGACCTAGTTTCCTGATAATCGTAAAGGATGATTGAAGGTCCTTCTTTTCCAGTACGGTAGAGCCAGAGATATGATTTTGAGGTGGCTGGCCGACCGGGTTCGTGAAGTACCTGCAGGGTCGATTCGTCCGCATGTAAAATATCCTTTTCCAAAAGAAGTTGATGCATGCGATCATAAAGTGGGCTCAACCACCGGTTGGCCCCGTGAATCATCCAATTGGCAAGGGTTTGGCGTGATAACGGTACCCCCAATCTGGAAAATTGCTTTTCTTGCCGGTATAATGGCAGCCCATCCACATATTTTTGATTCATAATATGTGCCATTAAAGAAGGAGATGCTAAACTACCTGAATGAACCGGTTTAGGCATTGGTGCTGTTACAACCGGAGTTTCAATTTCTTCACGTTCACAATGGCGGCAAGAGTAAATGGACTGAACATGTTTAACAACTTTCAATTCCGCAGGAATGTATTTTAGTTCCTGGCGTACTTGCGTACTCATTTCATGCAGATTTCCACCGCAACACGAACAAACCTGCTCTTCAGGGGATAAACGATATTCAATCGTCTCCACAGGCAAGTTTTCTAACATCAGTTCACGTTGGCCGCGAACTTTGCGGCGCCGTTGATAAGTAATAGATTCCAAAGTAGGTTCCGGCAAATCTGGATTAGCTTCATTTTCTACTTCATTAAAAAGTTCCAATTGATCGGGGTTGGTTTTTTCACTGGAAAAGCCGAATCTATTTTTCTGCAGAAGGCGAAGCTGTTCTTCAGTCCATTTTAATTTGGCCTCTAACGCGCTCTGCTTTTTTAGCTTCGCCTCTAATTCCGCATTTTGTTTCTCCAGCATTTCCAAGCGTTGCAGGAGTTCTTCAATTGTAGGGGTTGGGGTAGTTGAATTCGCTGTCTTTTTCATAAATATATTATACGATAAAATAGGTAAATTCCCTGATTTTTCATTATTTAAATTACTGTTCTTGCTGTTACAACAGGGTGTGCCTGTTTTTGTTCCAATGATAATCCATCTAATAACCACCTTAATTGGCGTGGACTTATTTTCAGAGGACCCGAATTATTATCTGATGGCCAATGAAAATTTCCTCTCTCCAGCCGGCGATAATAAAGCCAAAAACCGTTATGATCCCATTGAAGAATTTTCAACTTGTCTCGCTGCCGGTTACAAAAAACAAATAAACTCGAAGAAAAAAGATCTAACTCGAATTCTTCTTTTACAAGAGCAGCCAATCCATCGATAGATTTCCGTAAATCTGTGACACCTTGTGCGAGGTAGACACGATCAACCGTAACTTCTTTTAGCATACTGATTTCAATGCCTTAACTACTTCCGCCAGTAGTGTTGGATTAAAGCCAGGTTTAACCACGATGGATGCTGAACCAACATTTATATGTAATGTTTCATTCTGTTGCTCAGATTCTTCTAATGTAACCGGAATCCACTTGCTGTTAGAATCTTGGGTTGAATAGAAATTATCGGCTTTATAAAGCCAATACTTTAACTGATGAATACTTATTTCATTGATTTCACACCATTTGGATTGGGTGAGGCCACTCGCTTTGAAAAGAGCGATCCTACGCTCCCATTCCTTACGCAATTCTGGATTATTTCTTTGGGACATAAAAAAACCTCCTCAAACTTTGATTTGAAGAGATTATCTCACAGGTACTATATATGTTAATAGGTGTATTCTATTTGACTCTTACGTTTTAAATTTGTAAATTTATTGATTTTTTTTACTTAAAAACTATTAAGATTTTATATAAATATTGCTCTAAAACTATATATATCAACGATTTTACAAGTTTTACAAATTTATTTTTAATTAAAAATAATTATTGACGATTTTGGGAATCGTTGGTATGATAGATTCAGCGATAAAAAAATATGTCGAAAAATGACGACAGATACTTTGAAAAATGAGAGGAGAAATAAAATGAAATCTACTGGTATTGTTCGTAAAGTTGATGAATTAGGTCGTGTTGTTATTCCTATTGAATTACGACGTACTCTCGGAATTGCAGAGAAAGACGCGTTAGAAATTTATGTTGATGATGAAAAAATTATCTTGAAAAAATATAAACCTAGCATGACATGTCATATTACCGGTGACGTTTCTGATGATAATGTTCAATTTGCTGGTGGAAAACTCGTTCTTAGCCGTGAAGGTGCTGAACAACTAGTTAAAGAAATTCAAAATGCATTCAACAAATAATAATAAAACAGGCATTCTACCAAGATAGAATGCCTGTTTTATTATATACCTATTTAACTTCCTCACGGTGGTATTTTTGATATACTTCCCTTTTTGGTATATCCCGGTCTTTCGCTACCTGCTTTATTGCTTCTTTAGAGGTAAAACTCCTTTGAGTTATGTAATGCTCTACATGATCAACGATATTTAACGTTTCCCACCACAATGATTCTGATTCTTCAATTGGTGTTGATCCCCCTTCAACAATGATACAAAATTCTCCCCTTACTTCATTACTCTCATACCATTCAATGACCTCTTCAATTGTACCACGCAAAAACTCCTCAAACTTTTTCGTTAATTCACGGCAAAGAACGATATTCCGATTACCAAGAACAGCGGACATTGCTTTTAACGTTTCCTTTAATCGATGGGGGGCTTCATATAAAATAAATGTCGATGTTTGTTGGTTCAATATTTCTAATTCAGTTCTTCTCACTTTTTTATTTCTTGATAAAAATCCATAAAAATAAAAAGGTTGTGGGTTTATTCCGGAGGCAATTAATGCTGTTAGTGCGGCATTTGCCCCGGGCAAAGGAACTACAGTAATCTCTTTCTCCAACGAAGCGACAACTAATTCATAGCCAGGATCAGATATAGACGGCATTCCTGCATCACTCACAAGAGCAACCTTTTCCCCTGAAAGTAGACGTGACAATATTTGTTTCGAACTCGTTTCCTTATTATGTTCGTGATAACTTAAAATAGGGGTTTCAATTTCAAAGTAGTTGCATAACTTCTTAGTATTTCTTGTATCTTCTGCAGCGATAATATGAGCTTCCTTTAATATGCGAATAGCTCGAAATGTCATATCTTCTAGATTTCCAATTGGAGTGGGCACTAAATACAAAATCCCTTTATTCGTTTCATCATGGAAGCTTTTTTGAATTTGCATTTTCTTCCTCCTTCCCAAATAGTATTTCCTTTACCTCATTTGTATATTGATTATCCTCGTTATAAATATACAATGGAGGTAAAACCTTTAAATCAATATTTCCGTCTTTAATTCCTTCAACAAGTATTGTATTAGCTTCCTTCCCTCGTTTTGGATATACGAATCTTAGACGTTTCGGCTCTATGCGGTGTTTTCTCATGAGTGTGAGAATGTCTAATAATCTGCCGGGCCTATGGACAAATGCAGCCTTTCCACCTTGTCGTAATAATTTGCTGCTTACCATAATAGCGTCCTCTAGTGTGCATAAAATCTCATGTCTAGCAATTGCTAAATGTTCATTACTGTTTTTTTCACCTTTTGGCGGCGTTGAAAAATAGGGAGGATTACATGTTACAACATCAAATTTTGCTTGTCCGAACTTTTCGGGCATCTGTTTAATATCACCATGAATCATTTGTATTTGCTCACCTAACTGATTAAATTCAATGCTGCGTATTGCCATATCATAAAGTCGCTCTTGAATTTCTATCCCTTTAATAGACGCCTTTGTCCGATTGCTAATTAACAACGGAATGACCCCATTCCCCGAGCATAAGTCTATAATATTTCCCTTTTGAATTGGCAAGTAGGCGAAATTTGCCAATAGGACCGCATCTAATGAAAAAGAGAACACGGAAGGACTTTGAATAATTCTTAGATTTTCCGCAAGTAAATAATCAAGTCGCTCATCATCTTTAAGCATAACCATTATTCTTTCCTCCATGACATTAAATAGACATTAAAGAAGCCTTCCCATTATTAAGGAAGGCTACTCATTTAACTTTCATTTTCTTGTAAGCATATATTTTCCTAAATAATTTGCGATCTTCATTCGATACATTACTTTTTATTTAAAAATGATAGACAAAACAAACAATCCTCATCTTTTCTCGGGCTACCAAAGTGAACATTGCAAATATGGAATCCTTCTTGATATAGTCTAGCTAAGTTATCATAACCTTCACCAATATCAAGTTCTTTATGATTGGAAATAGCTAAATGTCCTTTTCCATCACCTTGTTGCGAGGTGCCTTCTTGATTTATGGCATATTCTCCATTATCCAGTCGGCGACGCAAATGCTCATTTTCTATTTTTAGTGAATTGTTTTCTTCAATCATTTCCGCTAAATTTTTCTTCAATTCACCTAACTGCTGATATAAGTTCCCAATTTGAACTTCCATATTACTGACTGAATCGAAGAACTCTTTTTTATCCATAAACGACACCTCTACTCAGTGGCTTGGATCGATACGGTATCTTTACTAAGTAATTCATCCATTGTAAATTCTAGAACCCGCTCATCTAATTGAACCTGCAAAATCCGTTCTAAAATATTTAGTCCAACCACTTTTCCTAATCCTAAAGGAGTTTCAACTGTTTCCCCTACATCAGGTAGAATCTCCTTTGCAGATTCATATTCATCATTTTCATACTTCAAGCAACACATAAGTCTGCCACAGAGACCGGATATTTTAGTTGGGTTTAACGAAAGATTTTGATCCTTTGCCATTTTAATAGATACTGGCTCAAAATCACCTAAAAAAGTGGAACAACATAACATACGTCCACAAGGTCCTATTCCACCTAGCATTTTGGCCTCGTCCCTTACACCAATTTGACGCAATTCAATTCTCGTACGAAAAATTGATGCTAAGTCTTTTACAAGCTCGCGGAAATCCACACGGCCATCTGCTGTAAAATAAAAAATAACTTTATTACGATCAAATGTATACTCTACATCGACTAATTTCATATCAAGTTGATGTTCAATAATTTTTTCACAGCAAACCCGGTACGCTTCATTTGCTGCATCTTTATTTTCATCAACAATTAAATGATCCTTTTGATCAGCAATCCGAATGACTTTTTTTAAAGGTAGAACTACATCATTCTCTTCAACAGTTTTACGATTTGTAACTACTTTTCCGAATTCTACACCTCTTACTGTTTCAACTATAACAGAGTCATTTTTTTGAATTGAGAGATCTCCGGGATCAAAGTAATATACCTTTCCGGCTTTTTTAAATCTAACTCCTACTACATTAAACAAAGGTAGATCCCCCCTGCAATTTTAAGACAAGCTGTTCCATTAATAACTGCGGATTCATATTTCCGTGTAATTTGCGTTTTGCCTCTAAAATAGCAGCCATTTTGTTCGCAAGGATCACCGGAGAAAGGTGAATCACATCCCTTTCAAACTGGGCTTTCCGCTCCGGATATATTAATTGAATGTTTTTCCCTATCTGTATCGAAAGTAGATCTTTATAAATAAACAACAATAAGTCTAAGCCAAGATCTAGCTGATTTTTTTCCTTAAAATGATTATACCAGTCCTCTTGTAATTCAACCATTGCAAATAAGGAGCCTTTACCTAGAACCTCATATAATTTTAACACTATTTTTCGAGCTTGTGCAAACCAATCATCATTATTTAGCCTATTTGCTTCTAGAGGATCATTGGTGAGATTGGCTAATAATGGTGCTTGAGTAGGGGAAATACCATCTAAGATCAGTTTTTCTTGTAATTCATTAAATGAATACGGTTTAAAAGAAACAACCTGGCATCTTGAAAGAATAGTGGGAATAATTTGTTGTATTTGTTCAGTTATTAATATAGCTGTCGTTTGAGCATTAGGTTCTTCTAAAAATTTCAATAAACTATTAGCAGCATTGACTGTCATTTTATTCGCATGAACGATCGTATATAGTTTTTTCTTTGATTCAACCCCAGATTTACTAAATTCTTGTTGCAATGCTTTAATTTGTTCTTTTTTTATCGATTGTCCATCAGGCTCAAGAAAGTGAACGTCCGGGTGTGAAAGACTGTTTATTCGTCTGCAGTTGCTACATTGTTCGCAAGGATTCGTTCCATCAATTATTTCAAGACAAAATAAACTTTTAGCAAATAATAAACTTACTTCCTTTTTTCCTAACCCGGATTCACCTTCAAATAAATATGCATGTGCCACCCGATTTTTTAGTAAACTATTTTTGAGCGTTTTAGCCGCTAATGGTTGAACCTTCTCAAGCTCATCCCAAGTCGAAAACAAATTCCATCACTCTCTTACGTGTATATATTTAATATTAGTCCTTTGATTTCCCCGACTTTATCTAAAATATCAAGAGACGATTTCTCTTTTTTTATTACATAACCATGGACTAAAATTGTTCGAAACGTTCAACTGGAAGTACAAACACAGTTGCACCACCAACTTCAACTTCTACCGGATACGGGATATATGAATCTGCATTTCCTCCCATTGGTGATACAGGTGCCATTAATTGTTCTCGAGATTTGCAATTGTCGCGAATAACCTGCAATGCTTTTTCAACCCGGATATCCTCTGTACCAATCATTATAGTCGTGTTACCAGATTTTAGAAAACCACCAGTACTTGCAAGCTTTGTTACTCTAAAATTATGGTCTACCATAGCATTCATTAAACGAGCACTATCTTGATCCTGTACAACAGCAAGAATTAATTTCATAAAACTCCCCTCCCAAATGAGTAAGTTAATTAGTGTTTGTTTTATTATATCATTTATTTCTATATATGTATTTGCAATCAACTGTAAATAATCCTTTAAAAAGAAAACCTTGAAAGAATTTTTCCCTCAAGGTAAGTAATTTAAACCATCGCCTTTTTATTTATAAATTAATTGTTCTACTTTACTTTTTACTTCTTGATAAACACTTTCTAAAGGTTTACTCGCATCAACCTCATAAATTCGATGAGGAAATAAATCTAGTAATTTTCTAAACCCATTACGAACATTCATATGAAAGTCCATTTTTTCTAAATCTAGGCGATTTACTTCTCTCCCCTTATTTTCTTCAATTCGTTTAAGTCCTAGCTCAACATCTATATCGAAATATATGGTTAAATCCGGCATAACATCTTGGATAGCAAACTTATTAATAGAAAATACTTCTTCAATTCCAAGCTCTCTTCCTACACCTTGATATGCTAATGAACTATCAATAAATCGATCACAAAGCACAATTGCTCCTTGATTTAACGCAGGTATGACTTTTTCAATTAAATGTTGTCTTCGTGCCGCTGCATACAATAAAGCCTCTGTCCGGGCATCCATCTCGGTATTACTTTTATCTAAAATCACTTTACGTATTTGCTCAGCGATTCGTATTCCACCAGGTTCACGAGTCATAACAATATTTAATCCTCGCTGTTCTAATTCATTACCTAATTTATTCAAAACGGTTGTCTTTCCAGCCCCTTCTGGACCTTCTATAGTAATAAATAATCCACTCATAATAACCTCCGGTAATTCCGTCTACGTTCTGTCGTATAGTATACAACATCTCTGAATTTTATTTAATACACTACTATATATAAACTGCAATTTCCCCATTCAATAATCGGCTGGTTTCTCCTTGAAACTTTGCATGCATCTCAATATATTTCTTAATTAACCTGATCTTTTCCTCAGTAATTACTTCCCCAGGTAATATTGTTGGAATTCCAGGCGGATAAGGAATAATCATTTTAGCTGCTATACGATTCTCGGCATACCTAAATGGAACCCATTCTATACTTCGATCTTCCATTTCTTCGTAAAGAAGTGACAAACTACTTATTTTATCATCCGATTCTACGACTATTCCTTTTAACGAATTTGATTTCGGTTTATATTTTTCAAAGACCCTTTTTATTTTTATCAGTGCATCACTATATGAATACACCATATTCTTTTTAAGTAATGGAAGAATGAATACTACTTGGTAAGGATCAGCCATCTCTATATATATGTTTTCCTCTTCCAACATTCGTTGAAGCATATATCCCGAATAGCCTTTGTACCTAACAATTAATTTTAGTGGATCTTGTTTCATATTCCTATTTACCACTTCTACCCCTTCCAATTTACATAAAGAGGTGACAAAGGAATTCCTTTGACTAAGAGTATAATTTATATCTTCTTCATTAAAGTTGGCAATAAAATGGCGCGCAATATCTAACGTTGCCATAATTGGATATGACGGACTACTTGATTGTAACACTGAATAATAATACTCTACCTTACTTATAGAAA
>CP066701.1:1125000-1500000 GCA_016756695.1 Heyndrickxia sporothermodurans | reverse complement strand
TATTCACCGCGGCATGCTGATCCGCGATTACTAGCGATTCCGGCTTCATGTAGGCGAGTTGCAGCCTACAATCCGAACTGAGAATGGTTTTATGGGATTGGCGTAACCTCGCGGTCTAGCAACCCTTTGTACCATCCATTGTAGCACGTGTGTAGCCCAGGTCATAAGGGGCATGATGATTTGACGTCATCCCCACCTTCCTCCGGTTTGTCACCGGCAGTCACCTTAGAGTGCCCAACTGAATGCTGGCAACTAAGGTCAAGGGTTGCGCTCGTTGCGGGACTTAACCCAACATCTCACGACACGAGCTGACGACAACCATGCACCACCTGTCACTCTTGTCCCCGAAGGGAAATCCCTATCTCTAGGGAGGTCAAGAGGATGTCAAGACCTGGTAAGGTTCTTCGCGTTGCTTCGAATTAAACCACATGCTCCACCGCTTGTGCGGGCCCCCGTCAATTCCTTTGAGTTTCAGCCTTGCGGCCGTACTCCCCAGGCGGAGTGCTTAATGCGTTAGCTGCAGCACTAAAGGGCGGAAACCCTCTAACACTTAGCACTCATCGTTTACGGCGTGGACTACCAGGGTATCTAATCCTGTTCGCTCCCCACGCTTTCGCGCCTCAGCGTCAGTTACAGACCAAAGAGCCGCCTTCGCCACTGGTGTTCCTCCACATCTCTACGCATTTCACCGCTACACGTGGAATTCCGCTCTTCTCTTCTGCACTCAAGTCTCCCAGTTTCCAATGACCCTCCACGGTTGAGCCGTGGGCTTTCACATCAGACTTAAGAAACCGCCTGCGCGCGCTTTACGCCCAATAATTCCGGACAACGCTTGCCACCTACGTATTACCGCGGCTGCTGGCACGTAGTTAGCCGTGGCTTTCTGGTTAGGTACCGTCAAGGTACCGCCCTATTCGAACGATACTTGTTCTTCCCTAACAACAGAGTTTTACGATCCGAAAACCTTCATCACTCACGCGGCGTTGCTCCGTCAGACTTTCGTCCATTGCGGAAGATTCCCTACTGCTGCCTCCCGTAGGAGTCTGGGCCGTGTCTCAGTCCCAGTGTGGCCGATCACCCTCTCAAGTCGGCTACGCATCGTCGCCTTGGTGAGCCGTTACCTCACCAACTAGCTAATGCGCCGCGGGTCCATCTGTAAGTGGTAGCTAGTGCCACCTTTCAATTCTCCTTCATGCGAAGAAAAAAGTTATCCGGTATTAGCCCCGGTTTCCCGGAGTTATCCCAGTCTTACAGGCAGGTTACCCACGTGTTACTCACCCGTCCGCCGCTAATCTGAAAAGGAGCAAGCTCCCATCAGATTCGCTCGACTTGCATGTATTAGGCACGCCGCCAGCGTTCGTCCTGAGCCAGGATCAAACTCTCCAAAAAGATGTTTGAAATAGCTCTAGTTAAAAAATAAATTAATTGACGTTTCGTTTTGTTCAGTTTTCAAAGATCAATTGTTCTTTGCGACTTATTAATATTATCAGACTCAATATTAAGTGTCAAATGTTTTTTCTTTTTCAATATCACTTGTTTCAGCGACATGTATTATAATATCACTATTTCAGAATAATAGTCAACCCTTTTTCTTAAAATAATTTCCTGAATATATCAATAGAAAATAGGAAAATCCGCAAAATGCGGATTTTTAACCTATTATCCACGTTTGAATAATCGTTAAACCTACTACTCCAGGGATTCCTAATAAACCTGATACTGATGTAGTTACAAGATTAATCGGAACGTGAATACCAAATTGTCCACCGAACTGATTTAAAAAGAATAAAAACAATGCACCAATCGCAAGCCTAATAAAAATTTGCCCGATAATCCTAAACGGTTTTCCTGTAAATCCCGCTATTAATAAGAGAAGAATCAATCCAGAAATAACCGCAATGATTATTATTGGGTTCATCGGAACCACCCCTTACCTTACATTGTACTATCCATTTTATGAACAGATTGTCCAAAAAGAACTACTCAATGTAAAATTAGTGTGGTTTACTTTTTTATTCTGATATTTCTAGCTTTCGCCTCACGAAATAAAAAGAAGTATTTCATTTCAGCTATTTTCCTTTGGAAATGAAGTTCTTCATCATATTCAAAGCTCATTTCAACTAAAGATTTTTGTTGAAGCCAGTTTTTCCTAGCTCTTGCCATTAAATCAATTAATTTTTGGTCATATTCATTACGCAATTTTAACTTTCTATTGAACATGTGAATACACCTCGTTTCTCATTATACTTCTCTTCGTCCCTCTAAAGCTTTAGATAAGGTTACTTCATCAGCATATTCTAAATCGCCGCCAACCGGTAAGCCGTGGGCGATCCTTGTTATTTTTATACCTGATGGCTTAAGAAGACGGGAAATATACATGGCAGTAGCCTCCCCTTCAATATTAGGGTTTGTTGCTAAAATAACTTCTTGCACAGTTTCATCTTGTAGTCTTTTTAGTAAATCAGGGGTATTAATATCTTCAGGACCTATTCCATCCATCGGTGAAATCGCTCCATGAAGTACATGGTATAACCCATTAAATTCTTTCATTTTTTCCATAGCTATTACGTCTTTCGGGTCTTGAACAACACATACAATACTTCGATCCCGGCGTGGATCCTCACAAATATAACAAGGATCTTGGTCAGTGATGTGACCACATATCGTACAATAACTTAAATTTCGTTTCGCATCGACAAGTGCTTTTGCAAAGTCGAGGACAGTATCTTCCTTCATGCTTAGCACAAAAAATGCCAGTCGGGCCGCGGTTTTTGGCCCAATACCTGGCAATTTCATAAAGCTATCCATTAGTTTCGTTATTGGTTCTGGATAATGCATGCTTTTTTCCCCTTAAAAACCTGGAATGTTTAAACCTTTGGTAAACTGTCCCATTGTTTGATTTGTTAGTTCCTCTACTTTTTTCAACGCATCATTCGTTGCAGCAAGTACTAAATCTTGAAGCATTTCGATATCTTCAGGATCAACTACTTCCTCTTTAATATTTACTTCTACGATTTCTTTATGCCCGGAGACAACTACCGTAACCATACCGCCGCCAGCGGTACCTTCAATACGCTTTTCACCTAATTCCTCTTGAGCCTCCGCCATTTTCTTTTGCATTTTTTGCATTTGTTTCATCATGTTTTGCATATTTCCCATTCCACGCATTATATTTACCCTCCATGTATTAATCCCGACTGATTCGCAAGATTATTATATTTATTATTTAGGATTGAAAGGCGTACCTTTGCAGCTTGATTCGCTTTTTAAAGATAAGATTTCTAATCCTTTATTTCAATTAAATCCATACCAACTAGTTTTTTAGCTTCTGCTATAAATGGGTCTTCCGCTGTTTCATCCTGTTCTTTTGGAGAAGTCTTTTGACTTTGGATAAAACTTTCGCGGATTGAATTCCATTGATCTTCAGGTACTCCGATCATTTGATAACCGATTCCTGTTAATTCTTTCAAAACAGATGTAATCGCTTCTAAAAACTTTTGATTCTCCATCGCCATTTGGCAATGAATTTCATATTTAAATTTTAACACAAAAGCATTAGTTGAAGCAGCAACTGGCTCTGCATCATTTAAAAGTGCGGATTGAGAACGCATTTGACGTTCATTCAGTTGAACAAGCATGTCACCCCATCGACTTTTAATTAAATTTAAATCCTGTTTTGTTGCTACTTTTAATATATCATTTATTCTTCCTGTTTGTGCCCTAAATCCCTTCCCAGTTCGAGAAGCCTTTTTTACAGGCTGCTTATTTACTGATTCTGTTTGCTGAACTCCATTAGTTTTAAGGTCCTGTACTTCTTTTTGCAGTTTTTCAATTTGTTCTACTAATTGATGTACATCAGCATGAGTACCTGATTGATTTTTGATTCGGGTTTCACATAGTTTTATTAATGAAACTTCTAAATAAATTCGAGCAAGGTTTGAGAATTTCATTTCTTGTTGAGTTTTATTTAATATATCAATGTATTCATAAATTTGTTCTGAGGAAATTTGATCAGAAAGCTGACGAAACTCTTCATCAAGCATGACCCTTTCAATCGCTTCCTCAAGTGCTGGGGCTGTCTTATATAGAAGCATATCACGGAAATATAAAATTAAATCTTCAACAAAACGTGTCGCATCTTTTCCTTGATACAATAATTCCTCAAACACATGAAGTGCATCTGCAATATTTTGTTCATAAATAGCCTGCGCTAATTTATTTAAATAAGATTGGGAAATTGACCCGGTTACCGTTAACGCATCATCTACTGTCACTTTCTCTTGACCAAAGGAAACCGCTTGGTCCATCAAGCTTAGTGCATCCCTCATTCCGCCTTCAGCAGCGCGAGCTATGATCGTTAATGCAGACTCTTCAAATTGAATACCAGACTCAGTTGCTATACGTGCCATTCGCCCTGTAATATCTTGAGCAGTGATTCTTTTAAAATCAAAACGTTGACAACGTGAAATAATAGTCAATGGAATTTTGTACGGTTCAGTTGTTGCCAAAATAAATATAACATGTTTTGGCGGTTCCTCTAAAGTCTTTAAGAGAGCATTAAATGCTCCAATAGAGAGCATATGTACCTCATCAATGATATATACTTTGTACGGAACAACGTTCGGTGCAAATTTCACTTTGTCTCTAATATCGCGTATTTCTTCAACACCATTATTAGAAGCTGCATCAATTTCAATAACATCCGGAATTGATCCATTTGTTATTCCTTTGCAGGCATCACATTCATTACAAGGCTCGCTGACTGGCGCCTTTTCACAATTTACAGCTTTAGCTAAAATTTTTGCAGCACTCGTCTTCCCTGTACCTCTTGGCCCGGAAAAAAGATACGCATGTGAAATCTTTTGTTTCAGGAGGGCATTTTGCAATGTTCTTGTTACATGTTCTTGTCCCACAACATCCTCAAAGATTTGCGGACGCCAAACGCGATATAATGCTTGGTAGCTCATTTACCCTCCTCCTTTTCTTCTTCTCCTGCACTTACGTACAAAAAGCCTTACTTTTCTCATATTATACCTTATCCATCACTAATTTAACATTATGAAAACGAATAAAATAGTTATTGATTATATGCTTATACTTAAATTCATATTTATGACGGTGTTAAACAAAAAATAAAGAAAAAACCCATCCATTAGGATGAGTTTAATTATGTAAAGTAAACTGCCGTGCACCTCCCCTCGACTAGCTCCCATAAGCGTTACTTAAGCAGTTAGCTCGGCTCAGGCTGCCCTGCGGCACATGGAAGAGTCCACTTAATGCTGCTTCCTTCCGGATCTGACATGGTTCATGGATTTCCATTGCGCAGGACCCAAGCGTCAACACCACTTACTTAAGGCAGGCCCTACAGGATACTAGCCTCAAGAAGGGATTCAGTCTTGCTAGAGCGGATTGCAAGTACAGGGCACCGCTACCTCCCCACCTAGCACGGCAAAATTGATACCAAATATAAATGCGTTTTATCAACGCAAGATAAAGTATACTATTTTTCATAAAAAAAAGCAATGGATTGTAATTGTTAATTAGTGGATTTACTCAAGTTACCTTTTTTCTTTTCGCTTTTCTTTCGCAGGCGTATTTCTTTAAAAAAATTACTTAACATTTCACTACATTCGTTTTCAAGTACACCACTCACAACTTCGCTTTGATGATTAAAACGACAATCATTTAGGAGATTCATTAATGTACCGGCGCAACCAGCCTTTGGATCGCTAGCTCCATAAACAACCCTTTTTATTCTTGACAGAATAATTGCCCCGCTACACATCGGGCACGGTTCCAACGTTACATATAGATCTGCATCTTCTAATCGCCAAGACTCCACTTTGTTGCATGCCTCTTGGATCGCTAATATTTCTGCATGGGTAATTGCATTTTGGGTTGTTTCCCTTAAATTATGCGCAGAGGCAATAACCTCACCATTCAAAACAATCACCGCACCAATCGGTACTTCTTCTTTTTCTTTAGCTTTGATTGCTTCCTTTATAGCTAAATTCATATAATATTCATCATTATTTTTCACATTCAAACCAACCTTTGCATTATTTACTTATTCCTCATTATATATTAGAAAAAAGATTTTAGAAAAAGTGTGTAATTCAACATGACTTTCTAAATAGGATCATAGAATGGTAGTAGAGCCTATCTGTTCGAAGGAGGGTACGTATGCAAATCCATGTAGTAAAACAAAATGAGACATTGGCAGGTATAGCTAGTACCTACCGAGTCCCAAGAGAGGAATTAATAGTCGCTAATGAAATTCCTAACCCTGATGATTTGGTCATTGGGCAAACAATTGTCATTCCAATAGTTGGACGTTTTTACTGGGTGAAACAAGGGGATAGTTTATGGGGAATTGCACAAAAGTTTAATTTGTCTTATACAGAGTTAGCACGAATAAATGGAATATCAGTAAACCATCCTTTACACGTTGGTATGCAATTATATATTCCACCGAAGAAAAAAGTAGATGCTGAATTCAATGCATATATCGAACCTTTTGGTAATAAAGTTTCCCAAGCATTAGAGAACAGTGCGCGAAAAGCTGCACCCTATTTAACGTATTTATCACCTTTTGCTTTTCAAGTAAATCGCGATGGATCATTAGTGGCACCACCGCTCGGTAATCTCGCAATTATTGCAAATGCAAATCAAAATATATTAGTGATGGTGATTAACAACCAAGAAAATGGGCAATTTAGTGATGAATTAGGTAGGATCTTATTAAACGATCAAGAAATTCAAAATAACTTCCTGAATAATATCGTAAAAACAGCTAGGCAATATGAATTTCGTGATATTCATATCGACTTTGAATTTTTACGGCCAGCTGACGAGGAAGCATACACTCGGTTTTTAAGAAAAGCAAAGGCGAGATTTAATCAAGAGAATTGGATGCTTTCAGCGGCACTGGCACCAAAAACAAGTGCGACACAAAAGGGACTTTGGTATGAAGCACATAATTACAAAGCAATTGGGGAAATCGTTGATTTTGTTGTTATTATGACTTATGAATGGGGCTATAGTGGAGGTCCTCCAATGGCAGTATCTCCTATAAACTCTGTTCGGGATGTTTTAGAATATGCAATAACAGAAATGCCCTCGAACAAGATTTTAATGGGACAAAATTTATATGGATATGATTGGACACTTCCTTTCACCCCCGGAAAAGATACAGCAAAAGCTATTAGTCCGCAACAAGCAATCCAACTTGCAGCAAAATATAATGTTCCAATTAATTATGATTCGACTGCACAAGCTCCTACCATCGATTATGTAGATGAAAATAACAAAAAACATAAAGTGTGGTTTGAAGATGCTCGCTCTATTCAGGCTAAATTTGAATTGGTAAAAGAATTAAAACTTCGTGGAATGAGTTATTGGAAACTTGGACTTTCCTTTCCACAAAACTGGCTCCTCATTGTTGAAAATTTCCATATTGTAAAAAAATAAAACCCACCCCTTTCAAATAAGAAAGGGATTTTTTTCATTTTCCTACAAATATTGATCATTTTCTTTTATTTATCCCTCTTATAAAAACATGTGATAAAATAGCTATTGGCTTAATTTTAATTTAAATTTCTATTCCATATAAAATGTAAAAAAGAACAGAGTTATATGAATGGTCAACCATGAGGAGGAAAATAAATGGAGAATTTACCGTTTATTACGGTTGAAGGACCAATTGGAATAGGAAAAACCTCTCTAGCGAAAGCAATCTCAGAACATTTTCATTACCATCTTTTAAAGGAAATTGTAGATGAAAATCCGTTTTTAGAAAAGTTCTATCAAAATATAGAAGAGTGGAGCTTTCAATTAGAAATGTTTTTCCTCTGTAATCGCTATAAACAGCTCGAAGACATCAAGAACAATTATCTAAATGTTAATAAACCTGTCGTAGCAGATTATCATATATTTAAAAATCTTATTTTTGCAAAGAGAACACTAAAAGAAGATCAGTATTTTAAGTACTTAAAGATTTATAACATTTTAACAGATGGTATGCCTCAACCAAATATAGTCATTTATATTCATGCGAGTTTAGATACTGTTATGAAACGAATAAGGATGCGGGGGCGGGACTTTGAAAAAAACATAAGTCCCGATTATATTAAACAACTATCCTCTGATTATGAAAAATTTATGGAGGATTTTATGCACACCCATCCTAATATTCCTGTCCTTCAGATCAATGGGGATGACCTAGATTTTGTGAAAAATTCATATGACTTAAATTATATAATTGAAAAAATCACGTTATTATTACAAAAAGGGGTAAAAATCAATGGAACTTCGAAATAAATATTCAATCCCTAAAAATACAGTTATTACAGTTGCGGGAACAGTTGGAGTTGGGAAATCAACGATGACGAATACATTAGCAAATACATTAGGATTTCGTACTTCGTTAGAAAAAGTTGATACAAACCCATATTTAGATAAATTTTATCAAGATTTTAAACGTTGGAGCTTCCATCTGCAAATTTACTTTTTGGCTGAACGATTTAAGGAGCAAAAAAGAATGTTTGAATATGGAGGAGGATTCATACAGGACCGTTCCATTTATGAGGATACAGGGATTTTTGCACAAATGCATTATGAAAAAGGGAACATGTCCGAAGTTGATTATCAGACATATACAAGCCTATTTGAGGCAATGATTATGACTCCTTACTTTCCTCACCCTGATTTACTTATTTATCTAGAGGGTTCGATTGAAGATATTTTGGAGCGTATTCAAAAGCGTGGAAGATTAATGGAACAGAATACCCCTGTTGAATATTGGATTGAAATGCATAAACGTTATGAAAACTGGATTAATTCCTTTAATGCATGTCCTGTTTTACGAATCAATATTAAAGACTATGATTTAATGAATGATGGGACAAGCATAGAACCAATCATTGAAAAAATTAGCTTTTTCCTCAAACAAACAAAGGAATTACAAAAGTAAAAAAGATTTTCTAAGCAAAAAAAATAGCCATCAACAAATTTGGTTGATGGCTTTCTATTTGCACTCCATTTGGTTCATGATAACAAAAAATCCGTTACTAGGTAACGAATTTCATTAAATCTCCAATGATTTATGCGCGTTTTGTTTTGTTAATGGCGGAGGAAGAGGGATTCGAACCCCCGCGCGGTGTAACCCGCCTGTCGGTTTTCAAGACCGATCCCTTCAGCCGGACTTGGGTATTCCTCCGTATCGACAAGAAATAATATATCATGGAATAAAAACCGTGTCAACATTCATTTAAAACTTTTAAAAGAGGAGGAAAATCCTCCTCTTTATTACTAGCCTTATTTTAAGCTAATTTTATCTACATTACGCATATATGGGCGTAAAACTTCAGGGATAACCACACTGCCATCCGGCTGTTGGTAATTTTCCAAAATAGCCGCAACAGTTCGGCCAATAGCCAATCCAGAACCATTTAATGTATGGACATGTTCAGGTTTAGCATTGGCATCTCTTCTGAAGCGAATATTTGCTCGACGCGCTTGGAAAGACTCAAAATTACTGCAAGATGAAATTTCCCGATAAGTGTTATAGCTTGGTATCCAAACCTCAATATCGTATTTCTTTGCAGCTGTAAAGCCTAGATCGGCTGTACACATACTCATCACTCGATATGGCAGACCAAGTAATTGGAGAACCTTCTCAGCATTTCCTGTTAGCTTTTCTAATTCATCATATGAATCTTCCGGCTTTACGAATTTTACTAGCTCTACTTTATTAAATTGATGCTGACGAATTAAGCCCCTCGTATCACGACCGGCAGATCCAGCTTCAGATCGGAAACATGCACTAAATGCAGCATAGTTAAGCGGTAATTGATCATTGTTTAATATTTCATCACGATGTAAATTTGTCACTGGAACTTCAGCAGTTGGAATAAGGAAATAATCCTCGCTATCAATCAAAAAAGCATCCTCTTCAAATTTAGGTAATTGACCTGTCCCTGTCATACTTGTTCGATTCACCATATAAGGTGGTAAAATTTCCTCGTAGCCATGCTCTTCGACATGTAAATCCAACATAAAATTAAATAATGCTCTTTCCAGTCTAGCACCCAAACCTTTGTAAAATACGAACCGACTGCCCGTTACTTTAGCAGCACGTTCAAAATCCAAAATATTCAAATCAGTTGCGATATCCCAATGTGGTTTTGGTTCAAAGTCGAACTCACGAATCTCTCCCCATTTACGGATTTCCACATTGTCATCCTCTGTTTCCCCGACAGGCGTACTTTCATGAGGAATATTAGGAATAGACAATAGTAAATGATCTAATTGTTCTTCAACAACACGTAATTCATCATCAAATTGTTTAATTTGATCCCCAACCGCACGCATTTCTGCAATTAAATCATCCGCGTTTTGTTTTTCTCTTTTTAATTGAGCAATTTTTTGTGTTACTTCATTACGTTTGCTTTTTAGATCCTCCGTCGCAACAATTAGTTCCCTCCTCTTCGTATCAAGTTCCTCAAATTTATCAAAATCTGAAAGATCTTCACCTCTGTGTTGTAGCTTCTCTTTTACTTCATTAAAATTAGCTCGTAAATATTTGATATCAAGCATTTATAACTCCTCCTTATTAAAAAATAAAAAACTCCCGTCCCTAAAAAGGGACGAGAGTTACCCGCGTTGCCACCCAGTTTGAAAGTATATACATACTTTCCACTTAATCGATAACGGTTTTACCCGAAAGTACTTACTAATAAGAAAGGCGAAAAGCGCCTTAGTCAGCCACCTTACCTTATTTCATTCAGTACTTTACTCAAGGATGGATTCACAAGCTTCCTTCATCGGTTTACACCAACCACCGACTCTCTAGAGAATTCAATCTTGTTACTATTTCCTCTCACAGCTTTACTTTAGTCAAGTTTTTAACAATTAATTTACTACAATTCTACCCTATTTGCAACTATTTATTACGTTTTTTTTGCATTTTTACCATATCAATAAAGTATTGGGTCAATCGAAGATCATCTGTCAATTCGGGATGAAAAGAGCACCCTAAAATATGTCCATCACGTGCTGCAACGATTCTTCCATTATGCTTTGCGAGAATTTCAACATCCTCACCAACCTCCAAGATGTGCGGAGCGCGAATAAACACAGCATTGAAATGATCTGTCACACCCGCAATAGCAAGATCCGCCTCAAAACTATCAACCTGCCTGCCAAATGAATTTCTTTCAACGATAACATCCATAAGGCCTAGATGAGGCTGATCATAGCCTTTAATTTCCCTAGCTAACAATATTAGTCCCGCACAGGTTCCGAACATTGGCTTGTTTTGTCGGCCAAATTCACACAACTTGTCCATAAAGTCATACTTATCAAGTAAACGGCGCATTGTCGTGCTTTCTCCACCCGGAAGAATTAACCCATCTATCTCATCTAATTGTTCCCTTTTTTTTATTACGACAGCTTCTTCGCCACAGTTTAGAATAGCCTGAACATGCTCTCTAACGGCACCTTGTAGGCCTAATACTCCAACTTTAATCATTCCCAAAACTCCTTACCAACCTCTATCTTGCATACGTGTTTCCGGTGTTAATGTTGAAATTTCTATACCTTTCATAGCAGTTCCAAGATCTTTTGAAAGATTAGCAATTAGTTCATAATCCTGATAATGTGTCGTTGCCTCAACAATTGCCTTAGCAAATTTTTCAGGGTTATCTGATTTGAAAATACCTGATCCAACAAATACACCGTCTGCACCTAATTGCATCATTAATGCTGCATCAGCAGGAGTTGCTACCCCACCTGCAGCAAAATTTACGACAGGTAATTTCCCAAGTTTTTTAATTTCAAGTAATACTTCGTATGGAGCACCTAATAATTTTGCTTCAGTCATAAGCTCATCCTCATTCATGCCAACTACTTTACGAACCTGGGCATTAACTTTTCGAATATGACGAACAGCTTCAACAATATTTCCTGTTCCTGGTTCTCCTTTTGTTCTAAGCATAGAAGTGCCTTCTCCAATACGACGTGCTGCTTCCCCTAAATCTCTACAACCACAAACAAATGGAACAGTGAAATCTTTTTTGTTTAAATGGTATTCTTCGTCAGCTGGAGTTAAAACTTCACTCTCATCAATATAATCTACACCCATCGATTCAAGAACACGTGCTTCTACTATATGACCAATTCTAGCCTTCGCCATAACAGGTATACTAACAGCATTCATTACTTCTTCAACAATGCGAGGGTCAGCCATTCTTGCTACTCCTCCAGCTTTACGTATATCAGCAGGAACTCTTTCAAGTGCCATAACTGCAACCGCACCAGCTTGTTCAGCAATTTTTGCCTGTTCAGCGTTAATTACATCCATAATTACGCCGCCTTTTTGCATCTCAGCCATTCCACGTTTAACTCGATCTGTACCAAATTCCACAATCCTCAGCCCCTTACCATAGTTGTAAAATACAAAACATTTTAATTCTTTAAAGCCTATTTTAAATAAACAGCAAAAAGGACACCGTGTCAAGACAGGTGTCCCCAATAAATTTTATTTAATTCTTAAAACCAGCCTTTTACCGTGGAAATAATCCCACTCCAAACATCAGAAAAAAAACCGCCGACCCCACGCATCATTAGTACAAACCAATTTGCCTTCTCAACTTTATCAGCCGTAACAACATTTACAGTAGCATATTTATGTCCATCCAAATAACCGAAATCATTTTTGCCACTATATTCTGCAGTCAATGTTCCAACCTTTTCACCTTTTTTAACAGGGGCGGTTAGTTCACCCGATTTATTAAGCTTGTCCTTATCAATATTAAAAGAAGGCTTATAAAGCTTTTCTTCACCATTTTTTATAACAACTTCTAATGGATTTTGTGTTTGAATGTTAACTTTCTTTTCCTTCCCTTTTACTACAGGAATTGATTCATGTTTTTTAACTTTATATCCCTTTGGAAAAATTTCTTTAACAGAAAAATTCGCAAAGGCATAATCCATCATCTTTTTCGTCTCGTCGAATCTTGCCTTATAGCCGCCTTGACCTTTTCCATTCGTAGCATTTAGTACAACTGTAATTACACGCATGCCATTTTTTTGAGCAGTACCTGTAAAACAATATCCTGCAAATTTAGTCGTTCCAGTTTTTAGACCATCTACACCACTATCCTTTGTTCCATATACTAGTGTAGGAAGCATCCAGTTCCAATTTTCCATATTAATATCTTCGTCTGGGCCTGCATGGAATTTTGCTTTTGGAATACTAGACGTTTTTAATACCTCTGGAAAATCATTAATTAAATGGGATGCTAATTTTGCGGTTGCTCTAGCAGACATAATGTTTTCATCTGTTGGACCTGATCCTTTTGGTTGCATTCCTTTTAAATCTTTATTATTAAGTCCAGTACTATTAACAAACTTATAATCTTTAAGACCTAATTCCTTCGCCTTTTCATTCATAAGTTTAACAAAGTTAGTTTCAGATCCAGCAATCGTTTCCGCAATTGCAATTGTAGCAGCATTAGCGGAGTATATTGCCATTGCTTGATAAAGGTCCTTAATTTTATATTTCATATCTTTTCTTAATGGTACATTTGATAGATTCGTATCATGTGAGATTTTTTGAACATAGTCACTTGGAGAATATTCTTGATCCCATTTCACTTTTCCCTTTTTAATTGAATCCAAAAGGATATATTCGGTCATCATTTTAGACATTGAGGCGATACCTAGTGCTGTATCTGCATTTTTTGCATATAATACTTTTCCTGTACTAGCTTCTACTAAAATTGCTCCATCCGCGTGAACATCTAATACATCTTCGGCAGCTAAAGCTGTTTTTGGCAATTGTATAATACCAAATATCAATGAAAAAGCCATTATAAAGGCTATTACTTTTTTCAGTCTCTTATTCTTCACTAACATGCCCTCCATCAATTTTTAATACACTTTCGTTATTTTATCATAAATTTTTGTATAATAGTAGCTATGTTAAGTATGCTCTTAGTAACAAAAAGTGGCAGGAACTATACTTTAGGTATATGTTCCTGCCATTTTGGTATATATAGGTTCACCCATACTTATGATAAGGAATAATTTGGTGCTTCTTTTGTTATTTGGATGTCATGTGGATGACTTTCTCGAAGGCCGGCTCCTGTCATCTTGATAAATTGAGCTTCTTCACGCAATGCCTGCAAATCTTTTGTTCCACAATATCCCATTCCAGAACGAATTCCCCCTAGTAATTGGAAAATTACATCTGAAAGTGGACCTTTATATGGAAGTCGACCTTCAATGCCTTCGGGAACAAATTTTTTCGCATCTTCCTGAAAATAACGGTCTTTTGAACCCTGTTCCATCGCAGAAACTGATCCCATTCCACGGTATACTTTAAAACGACGGCCTTGGAATATCTCCGTTTCTCCGGGACTTTCAGATGTTCCTGCAAGTAAACTTCCTAACATGACAACATGTCCGCCCGCAGCCAAAGCTTTAACGATATCTCCGGAATATTTTATTCCTCCATCAGCAATAATTGCCTTTCCATGTTTTCTTGCTTCTGTTGCACAATCGTATATAGCTGTAATTTGCGGTACACCTACACCGGCAACTACTCTCGTTGTACAAATAGAACCCGGTCCGATACCAACTTTTACAATATCAGCCCCTGCAAGAATTAGTTCCCTTGTAGCATCTGCAGTTGCCACATTCCCTGCTATAATATTTAAATTAGGATATGCATCTCTAATTTCACGAACTGTATCAGTAACGCCTTTAGAATGGCCGTGTGCTGTGTCAATCACAATCACATCTACATTCGCTTTTACAAGTGCTTCCACACGTTTCATCGTATCTTTTGTAACACCTACAGCAGCACCAACGAGAAGTCTGCCTACATTATCTTTTGCCGAATTTGGAAATTCAATTACCTTTTCAATATCTTTAATTGTAATTAAACCTTTAAGCACACCATTTTCGTCTACTAAAGGAAGTTTTTCTATCTTATGTTTTTGAAGGATTTTCTCCGCTTCGCTTAATGTTGTCCCTACTGGAGCAGTAACTAAATTCTCTTTAGTCATCACATCAGAGATTTGTATGGAAAAGTCCTCAATAAAACGCAAATCGCGATTTGTAAGAATTCCTACTAATTTTAGTTCCTCTTCGTTATTTACAATCGGAACACCTGAAATTCGATATTTCCCCATCAAATGTTCTGCACTGAAAACCTGATGATCAGGGGTTAGAAAAAAGGGATCTGTAATGACTCCACTTTCAGAACGTTTAACTTTATCAACTTGCTCAGCTTGTTGTTCAATGCTCATATTTTTATGGATAATTCCTAATCCACCCTGTCTTGCCATTGAAATAGCCATTTCAGCTTCAGTAACAGTATCCATTCCAGCACTGATAATTGGAATATTTAACTTCAAAGATTTAGTTAGTTCTACTTGTAGATTAACATCCTTTGGTAATACTTCAGATTTAGCTGGAACTAGTAACACGTCATCAAACGTTAAACCTTCTTTAGCAAATTTAGTTTCCCACATTTCTATTCCTCCTGCTCCAAAAATATTATTAGTAGGTTATCAATTGGTTAAACTACTGTCAAGGAAATCACGATATGTCCAACTTTTCTAATAATTCGGAGGTGATTATTTTGCAAGATATTTGGCAAAAATTAACATATTTTCACTCCGCGGAAAACGCCCAAAAGTTTCTGCATCATTGTTACAAGGATTCTCTTTATGAAAAAGCTGAAATAAAGAGCTATGAAAATTGTTACCCTTTTATATATTATTTGCAACATGGGGAGATTTACTATAACCAATCCTCAATAGCTCCAATGGCTATTAAACCAGTATTACTTTTTTATGGCCTTATACACTTAATAAAGGCTTGTCTACTTACTGTAGACCCAAATTATCCCGCAACAACCTCCGTATTGGCCCATGGGGTTTCCTCGAGAAAGAGGAAGAAGCAACAGTATCAATTTATTAATGATGAAATAAAGATTCAAAAACTAGGATTGTGTACTCACTTTGCTAAACAAATGTTTCACGTGGAACGACTGGATGGGGAAAAAATCATAATGAAGAACTTATTAGAGCAAATTCCGGAACTAGACGATTATTTTTTATTTAACCAGCATCAAAATATTTTTGTAGTACATAAACTTGATCAGACCTATAAAATACCAATTTCTATATTAGACAATTATCACTTTACGTTAGACAGTTTTGCGCGATTTATTAAGCAAAAAAATTGTATCGAAATACAAACGATCTATACGGAGGGGAAAAATATTATGATACAAACAAATAATAATTCTCGTCCGTTACTTCCCTTTCGATTTCATTTATTTAAACAGGAGTATTGTTTGCCTTTCAAGCAATCGAAATATATTAATTATCCAGACCTATTGGTGCATTATTTATTGCTATATAACTTAAGTATGATTGCCAGATATGAAACGGAATGGTGGTGTGAGCTTTTAAAAACAACACCGACCAATGACTATTCATTAATAAAATCCTTTTTATCTATATCTGCTCAAAAAACGCCCTATTTAGTTTATCAATATTTAAGAGAACAACGATAATATTCGTTATATGAATATAGACAAAAAAACACAGAGCATACACTCTGTGTTTTTCATTTGCCTGGCAACGTCCTACTCTTGCAGGGGGAGAGCCCCCAACTACCATCGGCGCTGAGAAGCTTAACTTCCGTGTTCGGGATGGGAACGGGTGTGACCTTCTCGCCATAGTTACCAGACTATTTATTTAAGGGTTTGTTCCCTCAAAACTAGATAGATGAGAAACACTTCATAATAACCTTGAATCTATTGTTGGTTAAGTCTTCGACCGATTAGTATTCGTCAGCTCCATGTGTCGCCACACTTCCACCTCGAACCTATCAACCTGATCATCTTTCAGGGGTCTTATTTAGATAAACTAAGGGAAATCTCATCTTGAGGGGGGCTTCATGCTTAGATGCTTTCAGCACTTATCCCTTCCGCACATAGCTACCCAGCGATGCCTTTGGCAAGACAACTGGTACACCAGCGGTGCGTCCATCCCGGTCCTCTCGTACTAAGGACAGCTCCTCTCAAATTTCCTACGCCCACGACGGATAGGGACCGAACTGTCTCACGACGTTCTGAACCCAGCTCGCGTACCGCTTTAATGGGCGAACAGCCCAACCCTTGGGACCGACTACAGCCCCAGGATGCGATGAGCCGACATCGAGGTGCCAAACCTCCCCGTCGATGTGGACTCTTGGGGGGAGATAAGCCTGTTATCCCCGGGGTAGCTTTTATCCGTTGAGCGATGGCCCTTCCATGCGGAACCACCGGATCACTAAGCCCGACTTTCGTCCCTGCTCGACTTGTAGGTCTCGCAGTCAAGCTCCCTTGTGCCTTTACACTCTGCGAATGATTTCCAACCATTCTGAGGGAACCTTTGGGCGCCTCCGTTACCTTTTAGGAGGCGACCGCCCCAGTCAAACTGCCTGCCTGACACTGTCTCCCACCCCGATTCAGGGGTGCGGGTTAGAATTTCAATACAGCCAGGGTAGTATCCCACCGACGCCTCCACCGAAGCTGGCGCTCCGGCTTCAAAGGCTCCTACCTATCCTGTACAAGCTGTACCAAAATTCAATATCAGGCTGCAGTAAAGCTCCACGGGGTCTTTCCGTCCTGTCGCGGGTAACCTGCATCTTCACAGGTACTATAATTTCACCGAGTCTCTCGTTGAGACAGTGCCCAGATCGTTGCGCCTTTCGTGCGGGTCAGAACTTACCTGACAAGGAATTTCGCTACCTTAGGACCGTTATAGTTACGGCCGCCGTTTACTGGGGCTTCAATTCAAAGCTTCGTGATGCCACTAACCTCTCCTCTTAACCTTCCAGCACCGGGCAGGCGTCAGCCCCTATACTTCGCCTTACGGCTTCGCAGAGACCTGTGTTTTTGCTAAACAGTCGCCTGGGCCTATTCACTGCGGCTCTCTCGGGCTTGCACCCTAACAGAGCACCCCTTCTCCCGAAGTTACGGGGTCATTTTGCCGAGTTCCTTAACGAGAGTTCTCTCGCTCACCTTAGGATTCTCTCCTCGCCTACCTGTGTCGGTTTGCGGTACGGGCACCTTTCACCTCACTAGAGGATTTTCTAGGCAGTGTGGAATCAGGAACTTCGGTACTATATTTCCCTCGCCATCACAGCTCAAGGTACATGGTGACGGGATTTGCCTCGTCACCCCTCTAACTGCTTGGACGCGCTATTCCAGCAACGCGCTTACCCTATCCTCCTGCGTCCCCCATCGTTCAAACGGTGAAGAGGTGGTACAGGAATATCAACCTGTTGTCCATCGCCTACGCCTTTCGGTACCGGCTTAGGTCCCGACTAACCCTGAGCGGACGAGCCTTCCTCAGGAAACCTTAGGCATTCGGTGGAAGGGATTCTCACCCTTCTTTCGCTACTCATACCGGCATTCTCACTTCTAAGCGCTCCACCAGTCCTTACGGTCTAGCTTCTCAGCCCTTAGAACGCTCTCCTACCACGGACACCAACGGTGTCCATCCACAGCTTCGGTGATACGTTTAGCCCCGGTACATTTTCGGCGCAGAGTCACTCGACCAGTGAGCTATTACGCACTCTTTAAATGGTGGTCGCTTCTTCTAAGCCAACATCCTGGTTGTCTAAGCAACTCCACATCCTTTTCCACTTAACGTATACTTTGGGACCTTAGCTGGTGGTCTGGGCTGTTTCCCTTTTGACTACGGATCTTATCACTCGCAGTCTGACTCCTAAGGATAAGTCATTGGCATTCGGAGTTTGTCTGAATTCGGTAACCCGATGAGGCTTTAGTCCAAACAGTGCTCTACCTCCAAGACTCTTACCTTAAGGCTAGCCCTAAAGCTATTTCGGAGAGAACCAGCTATCTCCAAGTTCGATTGGAATTTCTCCGCTACCCACACCTCATCCCCGCACTTTTCAACGTGCGTGGGTTCGGGCCTCCAGTAAGTGTTACCTTACCTTCACCCTGGACATGGGTAGATCACCTGGTTTCGGGTCTACGACCTCAAACTCATTCGCCCTATTAAGACTCGCTTTCGCGCGGCTCCGCCTCTTCAGCTTAACCTTGCTTGAAATCGTAACTCGCCGGTTCATTCTACAAAAGGCACGCTATCACTCGGCGTCTTTCCGAAGGAAATACGCACAGAGCTCTAACTACTTGTAGGCACACGGTTTCAGGTTCTCTTTCACTCCCCTCCCGGGGTGCTTTTCACCTTTCCCTCACGGTACTGGTTCACTATCGGTCACTAGGGAGTATTTAGCCTTGGGAGATGGTCCTCCCTGCTTCCGACGGGATTTCACGTGTCCCGCCGTACTCAGGATCCACTCTGGAGGGAACGAAGTTTCAACTACAGGGTTGTTACCTTCTTTGACGGGCCTTTCCAGACCTCTTCATTTACTCCGTTCCTTTGTAACTCCGTATAGAGTGTCCTACAACCCCAAGAGGCAAGCCTCTTGGTTTGGGCTTCTTCCGTTTCGCTCGCCGCTACTCAGGAAATCGCGTTTGCTTTCTCTTCCTCCGGGTACTTAGATGTTTCAGTTCCCCGGGTCTGCCTTCCATACTCTATGTATTCAAGTAAGGATACTACCCCATTACGGGCAGTGGGTTCCCCCATTCGGAAATCTCCGGATCAAAGCTTGCTTACAGCTCCCCGAAGCATATCGGTGTTAGTCCCGTCCTTCATCGGCTCCTAGTACCAAGGCATTCACCGTGCGCCCTTACTAACTTAACCTCCTGGCGAACGATGAACTTCGCTCTGCTGCGTCAGCTTCCTCTTCTGCGGTGCTCATGTATTAAACCCATACACTCCGCTCCTCGAAGAGTTCGCTTCCTTGCATAGCTCGTTCCTCCTTCGCCAGTCTTCAAAAATGGATTGTAATCCATAAAGTGGCGATTCTCGGTTATTACTTGGTTATTTCTCATATTATCTAGTTTTCAAGGAACAAGATTACATTGACTTTATCTTTTGGTGGAGCCTAGCGGGATCGAACCGCTGACCTCCTGCGTGCAAAGCAGGCGCTCTCCCAGCTGAGCTAAGGCCCCAAAGATGTTATATGGTGGGCCTAAATGGACTCGAACCATCGACCTCACGCTTATCAGGCGTGCGCTCTAACCAGCTGAGCTATAGGCCCACATTTTCGGAAATAAAAAACATCGATATGGAAGAAAAACTCCTTGTCGTTGTTTTTATATATTGCATATTTTTTTGAAGAATTCATCCTTCAAAACTGAACAAAACGGAAAACGTCTTTTTTGTAACCACGTTAGTGGTCTTCCATATTCCTTAGAAAGGAGGTGATCCAGCCGCACCTTCCGATACGGCTACCTTGTTACGACTTCACCCCAATCATCTGTCCCACCTTCGGCGGCTGGCTCCAAAAGGTTACCTCACCGACTTCGGGTGTTACAAACTCTCGTGGTGTGACGGGCGGTGTGTACAAGGCCCGGGAACGTATTCACCGCGGCATGCTGATCCGCGATTACTAGCGATTCCGGCTTCATGTAGGCGAGTTGCAGCCTACAATCCGAACTGAGAATGGTTTTATGGGATTGGCGTAACCTCGCGGTCTAGCAACCCTTTGTACCATCCATTGTAGCACGTGTGTAGCCCAGGTCATAAGGGGCATGATGATTTGACGTCATCCCCACCTTCCTCCGGTTTGTCACCGGCAGTCACCTTAGAGTGCCCAACTGAATGCTGGCAACTAAGGTCAAGGGTTGCGCTCGTTGCGGGACTTAACCCAACATCTCACGACACGAGCTGACGACAACCATGCACCACCTGTCACTCTTGTCCCCGAAGGGAAATCCCTATCTCTAGGGAGGTCAAGAGGATGTCAAGACCCTGGTAAGGTTCTTCGCGTTGCTTCGAATTAAACCACATGCTCCACCGCTTGTGCGGGCCCCCGTCAATTCCTTTGAGTTTCAGCCTTGCGGCCGTACTCCCCAGGCGGAGTGCTTAATGCGTTAGCTGCAGCACTAAAGGGCGGAAACCCTCTAACACTTAGCACTCATCGTTTACGGCGTGGACTACCAGGGTATCTAATCCTGTTCGCTCCCCACGCTTTCGCGCCTCAGCGTCAGTTACAGACCAAAGAGCCGCCTTCGCCACTGGTGTTCCTCCACATCTCTACGCATTTCACCGCTACACGTGGAATTCCGCTCTTCTCTTCTGCACTCAAGTCTCCCAGTTTCCAATGACCCTCCACGGTTGAGCCGTGGGCTTTCACATCAGACTTAAGAAACCGCCTGCGCGCGCTTTACGCCCAATAATTCCGGACAACGCTTGCCACCTACGTATTACCGCGGCTGCTGGCACGTAGTTAGCCGTGGCTTTCTGGTTAGGTACCGTCAAGGTACCGCCCTATTCGAACGATACTTGTTCTTCCCTAACAACAGAGTTTTACGATCCGAAAACCTTCATCACTCACGCGGCGTTGCTCCGTCAGACTTTCGTCCATTGCGGAAGATTCCCTACTGCTGCCTCCCGTAGGAGTCTGGGCCGTGTCTCAGTCCCAGTGTGGCCGATCACCCTCTCAAGTCGGCTACGCATCGTCGCCTTGGTGAGCCGTTACCTCACCAACTAGCTAATGCGCCGCGGGTCCATCTGTAAGTGGTAGCTAGTGCCACCTTTCAATTCTCCTTCATGCGAAGAAAAAAGTTATCCGGTATTAGCCCCGGTTTCCCGGAGTTATCCCAGTCTTACAGGCAGGTTACCCACGTGTTACTCACCCGTCCGCCGCTAATCTGAAAAGGAGCAAGCTCCCATCAGATTCGCTCGACTTGCATGTATTAGGCACGCCGCCAGCGTTCGTCCTGAGCCAGGATCAAACTCTCCAAAAAGATGTTTGAAATAGCTCTAGTTAAAAAATAAATTAATTGACGTTTCGTTTTGTTCAGTTTTCAAAGATCAATTGTTATTTGCGACTTTTATATAATAGCATATTTCATCATGTAATGTCAATTACTATTTTAAAATACTTTTATATATTTATTAAAAAGCCAACGAAATTTATTATATCAAACGAATAAGGAAAATACAATAGTAATATCGAAACTAGTATACCTCTTCTATATATAAATTTCTTTCCTTTTCAAGGTCGATGATTTCTCCATCATTCAACCTTATAAGCGGTCTAATTGGTGCAGTTTGTTTAATAAAAACCACCTCTCCGAAAGAGCCGTTTGATATCTTAACCTTTGTTCCTATTGAAAGATTAGCAATCATCGATAATAGAGTGTTTATCACTTCTAAATCAAATTTACCGAATTCATCTATTTTCATTATCTCCAGGGCCTTTAAAGGTGCTATTTTCTTCTTATAAAGGCGATCAGATACTAGTGCATGAAATACATCAGCTACTGTAATAATTCTAGACATAGAGTAATATTGTTTCCCTTTTACCCCCATTGGATAACCGCTTCCATCAAGTTTCTCATGATGTTGAAAGATTGCTAATTTCGTTTCTGATTTAAGTAGTGGACTATTTTGCACCATTTTCAAACTATAATTTGGATGTTCTTGAATCTCAGCCTTTTCACTGTCAGTTAAAGTTGTTTGTTTAGAAATGATTCTTGGTGAAATTTTTGCCATACCTGCATTTGCTAAGCAGCCTGCTAGAGCCGTTTGATAATAGCGGCCTTTATTATCCCCCATTCTTTTAGCAATTAATCCACTAAGAATTCCAACTGAAATAGAATGATAGTAAATATAATCTTCCGGATTATTTACAAAAAGTGAGTTAAGAGCGATGTTTTCCTCCTCAGCTATTTCCAATAAAGGGTATAAATAGTCTCTCACATTTGCTATATCAATTATGGTTCCGGATTGCCATTTTTGAAAATCAGCTTTGTACTTTTTTACTGATTCTGAAAATAAGAAAGGAAAGATGGAGTGGGCTTTTACTTGTACTGCTTTAGTTACATTCACTTCAGAATGGTTTTTGTTAGCTCCCTTTTGTCTCTTTTGACCATTAGGTATGCTTTCTATTTCTACTTCTCTAATAAAAAATGCTTTTAAAACATCAATATGTTCTAATGATATAACCGTCCCTCTAGGGATAATTGGGGAACTAGTCATTCCCATTACATCCTCAGCTAATATAGATCCTACACGTAATCCGTCTATATTTATTTTCATATGACCACTCCATATAAGTAATAGTATCTATTTTATTTCTATTTCTTTTCAATTTTATCAAAAAAGAGACATCGAATCGATGTCTCTTTTAAAAATTGCAAAAAAACCTATTATTCCTCTTCAGCTTCTTGATTATTGTCATTAACTACTTCTAATTCTTCTTGATCTGAAGGTTCCTCTTCTTCCTTTTCGACTTTTGCAACGGTTGCCACATGTTCGTCTTCACCAAGGCGAATTAATTTGACTCCTTGAGTATTACGTCCAAGTTGGGAAATACCATCAACTGCCATCCTTATTAGGACTCCCCCAGCGGTAATAAGCATTAGATCCTCTTCACCGGTAACCGTTTTTACCGCAATTAAGTTTCCGTTCTTTTCTGTAATATTACATGTTTTTAACCCTTTACCACCACGGCTTTGGATTCGATACTCTGATGAATTAGTACGCTTACCGTAACCATTAATAGTGACAATTAAAACATCTTCATTCTCTTCAAGAATTTCCATTCCAACGACTTCGTCATCACCAGTTAGCGTGATCCCTTTAACACCTGTAGCGGTTCTTCCCATAGATCGAACATCGACTTCTGGAAAGCGAATTAACATACCATTTTTAGTACCAATGATCATATCTTTATTTCCATCAGTTAACTTAACAGAGATTAGTTCGTCTTCCTCGCGAAGATGAATAGCAATTAATCCATTTGTTCGTATGTTTGCAAAATCAGTTAGTGGAGTTCGTTTAGATATTCCACGTTTTGTTGTAAAGAATAAGAATGAATCTTCCACAAATTCTTCGACACGAATCATCGTATTAATTTCTTCGTCCTTTTCAATTCCAAGGAGATTTATTATTGGAATCCCTTTAGCTGTTCGACTAAACTCAGGAATTTCATATCCTTTAGATCGGAAAACTTTTCCCTTATTAGTGAAAAATAAGATCGTATCATGGGTTGAAGTTGTTAATAAATGCTCAACAAAGTCGTCCTCATTTGTTCCCATTCCTTGGACCCCGCGTCCTCCTCGTTTTTGACTTCTGTATGTGGAAATCGGCAGACGTTTAATGTATCCATTATGGGTTAAACTAATGACAATATTTTCTCGAGGAATTAAATCCTCATCTTCGATTTGTTCAATACCGCCTGAAACAATTTCGGTTTTCCTATTATCATTAAAGCGTTCTTTAATTTCTATTAATTCTTCACGAATAATTTCTAGTACCTTTTCTTCATCTGCTAAGACAGCTTTTAATTCAGCGATTAGTTTTAACAATTCTTGATACTCTTCTTCAATCTTCTCACGTTCTAATCCTGTTAAACGTTGGAGACGCATATCAAGAATAGCTTGAGCTTGCTTCTCAGATAATGAAAATTGCTCCATTAAACCATTTCTTGCGATTTCTGTTGTTTGTGAAGAACGAATCAAACTAATAATTTCATCAATGTGATCAAGAGCAATACGTAATCCCTCTAAAATATGTGCCCTTGCTTCAGCTTTTCTTAATTCGAATTCCGTTCTACGACGAATAATGACTTTTTGATGTTCCAAATAATGATATAAACATTGTTTTAAATTTAATACTTTCGGTTGACCATCAACAAGTGCTAACGTATTAATTCCGAATGTTGTTTGTAATGCTGTATGTTTATATAAATTATTTAAAAGAACATTCGCATTGGCATCTCTTCGTACTTCAATAACTACCCGCATACCAGTACGATCAGATTCGTCTCTTAAATCTGTTATTCCATCAATTTTTTTATCACGTACAAGTTCAGCAATTCTTTCCACAAGCTTTGCTTTATTCACTTGGTAAGGAATTTCTTTAATAATAATGGTCTCTTTGCCATTTGCCTTTTGTTCAATTTCTACACGTGCCCTTAATGTAATTGATCCTTTCCCGGTTTCATAAGCACGTCTAATTCCGCTTCTTCCCACAATTAATCCTGCGGTAGGGAAATCCGGCCCCGGTATAAACTCCATCAATTCTTGAATTGTAATATCGGGATCCTTACTTAAAGCCAATACTCCATCAATTACTTCCCCAAGTTGATGTGGTGGAATATTAGTCGCCATACCAACAGCGATACCCGAAGTACCGTTGACTAATAAATTTGGAAATCTTGATGGCAACACAACGGGTTCCTTCTCAGAACCGTCATAGTTATCTTGATAATCAATTGTGTCCTTATTAATATCGCGAAGTAATTCCATTGATATTTTCGACATGCGAGCTTCTGTATAACGCATTGCAGCTGCAGAGTCACCATCAACAGAACCGAAGTTACCATGTCCATCTACAAGCATATAGCGATAGCTAAAATCCTGAGCCATACGAACCATCGTCTCATAAACGGCCGAATCACCATGTGGATGGTACTTACCGATTACTTCTCCAACGATACGTGCCGACTTCTTAAATGCTTTGTCCGATGTCATACCTAAATCGTTCATCGCATAAAGAATTCGGCGATGTACTGGTTTTAATCCATCACGCACATCTGGAAGTGCACGTGAAACAATTACACTCATCGCATAATCTAAGAAAGATGTACGCATTTCCTGACTTAAATTTATTTCTTTAATATTTGAACTTGGTGTTTCAGCCATACTGGAACCTCCCTTAAGAGAATGAAGCAATCAGTAATGACTGATTGCCCCTCTTGTAAAGATGAAAAGTTAACATTACTAACGCACTAAAGTGCTTAACCTATCTTGTTGCTTGTACTTTCCCGATTAAATATCTAAGTTCTTTACATAAATTGCATTTTCTTCGATAAAATTACGTCGTGGTTCAACCTTATCTCCCATAAGCATTTCAAATGTTTCATCCGCTTCTATTGCATCTTCTAAGCTTACTTGAAGTAAAGTTCTACGCTCTGGATCCATTGTTGTTTCCCATAATTGTTCAGGATTCATTTCACCAAGACCTTTATATCGTTGAATTCCGGGTTTCGGTTGCTGTGGCATTTGACTTAATGCTTGTTCTAATTCCTTGTCACTATATACATATTCAACGCGTTTGCCTTGAGCTATTTTATAAAGGGGCGGCTGTGCAATATAAATGTATCCCGCCTCTATTGTTTGTCGCATATAGCGATAGAAGAATGTTAATAATAATGTTCGAATATGTGCGCCATCGACATCGGCATCAGTCATGATGACTATTTTATGATAGCGAGCTTTTGAAATGTCAAAATCCTCACTAATCCCTGTACCTAATGCAGTAATAATGGTTCGAATTTCATTATTAGTTAAAATTTTATCTAACCGTGCTTTTTCAACATTGAGGATTTTCCCTCTTAAAGGTAAAATCGCTTGAAAATGTCTATCCCTACCTTGCTTCGCAGAGCCACCGGCAGAGTCTCCCTCAACGATAAATAATTCGCTGATTTTCGGATCACGAGATGAACAATCCGCTAATTTCCCGGGAAGGCTTGAAACTTCTAATGCACTTTTTCGACGAGTAAGTTCCCTTGCTTTCTTCGCTGCTAAACGTGCACGTGCTGCCATTAAACCTTTTTCAACAATTTTTTTAGCAACTGTTGGGTTTTCTAACATAAATTTATCAAAATGCTCGGAGAAAATAGCATCGGTAATTGTTCTAGCTTCTGAATTACCTAATTTTGTTTTTGTTTGCCCTTCGAACTGTGGATCAGGATGTTTAATTGAAACGATCGCAGTTAATCCTTCACGAACATCCTCACCCGATAAATTAGAATCACTTTCCTTAATTAGGCCATTTTTGCGAGCGTAGTCATTAATAACTCTTGTTAGGGCTGTCTTAAAGCCAAATTCATGTGTACCACCTTCATACGTATGAATATTATTTGCAAAAGAATAAATGCTACTTGTGAAGCCCTCATTATATTGAATTGAAACCTCAATAGAAATCCCATCCTTTTCGCCTTCTACATAGATTGGCTCTTCATGGATGACTTCTTTTGTACGGTTTAAATGTTCAACGTATGACTTTATTCCACCTTCATAGTGATATTCATTTTTTTTCGATTCGTCTCTTTTATCTTCAATCGTAAGCTTTAATCCCCGATTTAAAAATGCAAGTTCACGAACGCGTGTTGCAAGAATATCGTAATCAAAGACCGTAGTCTCTGTAAATATTTCCTTGTCCGGTACGAAGTGGCTAGTCGTTCCGGTATGGTCTGTTTCCCCAATGATCTTTAAATCAAAGCAAGGAACTCCACGTTCATATTTTTGATAATATATATTCCCATCACGATGGACATAAACCTCAAATTCACTTGATAAGGCATTAACTACGGAAGCACCTACTCCGTGCAAACCACCAGATACCTTATATCCTCCGCCACCAAATTTTCCTCCGGCATGAAGGACAGTATGGATGACTTCAACTGCGGGTCTTCCCATTTTTTCCTGTATTCCAACCGGAATACCGCGTCCATTATCGACAACCTTAATACTATTATCCTTTTCAATGACAATATTTATCTCGTCACAAAATCCGGCAAGTGCTTCATCAATACTATTATCTACAATTTCCCAAACAAGATGATGTAGCCCTTTGCTGCTTGTGGATCCAATATACATACCTGGACGCTTCCGAACAGCTTCCAGTCCTTCAAGAACCTGTATCTGATTTTCATCATAGCTTTGACCTTGTACTTGATCTTGTTCCATTGGCACTTGAATTCACCTACACTTTTTAAAAATAAATTAGTTAAACATGTATTTATAACGTATCAAAATAAATAAATATTCTTCATAGGGGTTACTGAAAAACAATTAAAATTCCTAGTTATTTTCTCTAGTCATAAAAAAACAAAAATAGTTTTAATTTAATCGCTTTAAAAGCGTACTAGAGGATAAAGGTGAAAGATAGTGCTGATGGTCAGTAATGACTAAGGATTTAAACTTTCCTTTTGACAAGTTAATCATGCCCTTTTTCTTTGATTGGAAAAATTCTTGCATAATAACAGACTGATTAACTGAACCTTTATCTATAATAGCAATAATTTCATCTGCTCGAACCATCACATCTTCGCCTACATGTAGGTACATGTTTTACACCTCATTTCACCGGAAACATAATCCCGGATTCTACAGAAAAGGTCGATGCCTCTTTCAGTGTTTGATGGTCGATTCCATCAATGCTTGTAGTTGTAACAAAAGTTTGGACTTTTCCTTGAATCGTATTCAACAGGTGGGATTGGCGGTAATCATCTAGTTCAGATAAAACATCATCAAGGAGTAAAATGGGGTATTCCCCTATTTCTGAATGGATTAATTCTATCTCAGCCAATTTTAATGAAAGAGCAGTTGTTCGTTGCTGTCCTTGTGAACCAAATGTTTGCACGTCACGATTATTCACAAAAAATACAAGCTCATCACGATGTGGACCTAATAATGTAACACCTCGTTCAATTTCCCTTTTTTTATTAATAGAAAATTTTTCCTCCATCTTCGTTAATAGGCTTGACGAATCCATGTCTTCTGATACATCAATGGACGGTTTATACTGAATTTTTAACGATTCTAAGCCCCGGGATATCCCCGTATGGATTGGTCTTGCCCATTCTTCTAGCAGTTGAATAAACTCAAATCTCTTTTTTATGATCTTAACGGCCATTTGTATAAATTGGTCGGTTAGTACATCAAGCATCGTTTCATCTTTTTGCTTTTGGAGTTGCAGCAGTTTTAAATAATGATTCCGTTGCTGTAAAATTTTTTGATATTGACTGATGTCATGTAAATATACGGGTGATACCTGTCCAATCTCCATATCAATAAAACGACGCCTAACTTGAGGGCTCCCTTTAACAAGATGGAGATCTTCAGGCGCGAACATGACAACATTCATATTTCCTACATACTGGCTTAATTTAGATTGCTCAATATGATTATATTTTGCTTTTTTCCCTTTTTTTGAAATAACTAGTTCTAGCGGTGTTGATCCACTATGTTTTTTTATCCTACCTTTTATTTTAGCATATTCCTCATCCCAACGGATTAAATCTTTATCATTTGATGTTCGATGGGACTTTGCCATAGCTAAAACGTAAATAGATTCCATAACATTAGTTTTTCCTTGTGCATTTTCACCTAAAATCACATTTACGTTATTTTCAAAGGAAATAGATAGTGATTCGTAGTTACGGTAATTTTTCAGTTCTAACTCTTCAATATACATTCAGTAACATCCTTTTTCTCCCAAAAATTATCTATCGGGATATAACAAAATTACCAACGCTCGGAATTTCTATTCGATCACCTACTGAAAGTTTTCGCCCTCTTCTTTGGTCTTGTTCACCATTAACAAATACATCATGTTCACTTAAAAACCATTTGGCCATGCCACCACTTTGAATAACATCAGCTAATTTTAAAAATTGGCCTAAAGTAATGAATTCCGTCTCAATTGATACGTTCTTTTCCATACATTCACTCTTTTCCGCTTCATAATTCTCTAATATATAATTTTACTAAATAATTTTAATTAATACAACGTCACTTCGTTTCAAAGTTATTAACATGTGGATGATTTTTTTATAAATATTTTTAGATGTTTATTGTGGATAAATGTAAAAAAAGTCCTGTCTAAGACAGGAACTTTTATTTAGTAAGTGCGGACTGGCAATATAAGTTGCAAGATCGATTCGTCATTAATTGGTCGAATGATAAATGGCCTCATTGCCCCAGTAAAACTAATACGAATTTCTAAACCTTCCAATGCTTTTAGGGCATCCATCATATATTTTGCACTGAATGAAATTTTTAAATCTTCGCCTTCAATTGACTGACTTTGAACTTGTTCAACAACTTTCCCAACTTCAGGAGTGTTAGATGAAATTTCAATGATTCCTGATGTTAGCGTAGAGAATTTAACAACATTGGGATTTCTACCCTCTCTTGCTAATAGAGAGGCACGATCAATGGCTTGTAAAAACTCTTTTGTATTAATAACAATGTCTGTTTTGCTTTCAGTAGGTATTAATCTTGAAGTATCAGGATAATTACCTTCTAAAAGTCTTGAGAAAAATAGTAAATGTTTTGCTCTAAACAAAATTTGATTTTCGGTAATAACAATTTCTACTGGTTCATTTGTGTCATCTAAAATTTTGTTTAATTCATTTAAGCTTTTTCCAGGAATGACAATGTTATATTTCGCCTCATTTACAAAATCGATGGCTGCTGAACGCATTGCTAAGCGGTGGCTATCCGTAGCAATACATGTTAATCGATCTGATTCAACTTTCCAATTTACCCCGGTTAGAATTGGGCGAGTTTCAGACGTAGATACAGCAAAAACGGTTTGGCGAATAAGGTTTTTAACAATATCTGTTGGAATTTTAAATACATTCTCTTCAGAAATTTGAGGTAGATGTGGATATTCTTCAGGATCTAATCCATTTAGATTGAATTCAGATTTACCTGAACGAATAACGGTTTGCAAATGATTGATTACTTCAATTTCAACGAAATCCATAGGTAACTTTTTAACAATTTCACTAAAAAACTTAGCTTGTAGAACGATGGCACCAGGAGCAAAAATCTCCACTAATTCATTTCCATCTTCTTCTTTTGGAATAAATGATTCAATGGATACATCTGAATCACTTCCTGTAAATGCTACGCCTTCATTTGTCGCTACAATTTTTATTCCAGTTAATATGGGAATCGTAGTTCTAGAACTAATTGCTTTCATTACATCTTGTACACTTTGGATAAGTCGATCACGTTGTATCGAAAATTTCATGATTTTCCCCCCGAGACTTGTTTAATTAATTATTGTACCATTCATCTTTGGAAAAATGGATTGCAAATACGTAACTGTCAACTTGTTTAATATTGTTCTAATTTATGGTGATTTATATATGAGTCAATTTCATAATTGCTCTTTTTAAAAATACAGAATCCTACAGAATTTCTAAAATATATTTTTAAAAACAGAAATCATGCTACTTGTTGCTGATTTAATTGTACATTAATTCGGTCTGCGGCTAACTTTGAAGCATTATAAATAAGGGTTACCATGTCAAAATGAATTTTTGCACGTTTCCCAGTACGATAGCGAACATTGTTCAGTTGAAAGAATTCTTTCAGATAGGCATTAACCCGTTCTACGGCAGTACGACGTTTGAAAATGTTTTTCCATGCTTGTGACCCGCGTGCTGGTGCGGTATATCTGCGAAGGTCTGAAGTGATTTTCACTTTATAAACCTTTTGGCAAATACCTTCATTAGCTAAGGGACAGTCGCTGCATTCCTTTGGTCTTGTGTATTTCAATGTTTCATATTTAGGATCAAAACTATCATAACGATAAGAATGCTCTCTGAAACAAGTTGGGGCAAAGTGTTTATCATAGCCAATGATTTCCCCTTCATTTCGCTTATTATACGCGATGACGGATTGTTGTCCCATTCGATGTACCTGCTCGTATATGGGTTCATAGTCATAGCCCGCATCCATTGTTTGATAACGTAATGGAAGGTGAAGGCGTTCCTGAATTCCTTTCAGTAAAGGGATAGCTGCCTTACCATCATTTAGACTCCCAGATGAAAAAAGAGCCTGTAGAATGTATTGGCTTGATGTACCAACGGCTAAATGACCTTTGTAGCCAAACCAAAAAACATTTTGTCCTTCTGAGTTCTTTTTCACGCCCCATTTAGGGTCTTGGGGAACTTCGGCACGTAGTTCGGCTAGGGGAACATCTAATTGGGCCACAATTTTTCTATCATATAAAGGTAAATTGGCTTCCGTTTCAGCTTGTTCTTTAAGCCACCCGTCACGCTCATCTTTTGATTTCCGACCACGTTTTTGGGGTTCAGATTTTGGCTTTTCTTCTTTTGGCTGCGCTTGGTCTCGTGCTTCAAAATGGGTTGCATCAATGGCCACTGTATCATCCGTGATGAAACCTTCTGCAATAGCCTGGAGGACCACTTTTTCTTGTTCTTTCTCAAGGATATCGCTTTCCTCCAATTTCGTTATGAGACGTGAATAGGAGGATTCTGAAGGCACATGATCAGAAACCAAAAAGCCACAATTTAACTTAAAAGCTAGATCATCATGAAGACGTTTTATAAGATCCTTCATCGTAGGGATGCGCTCTATGTATCTTACAAAGGTGGAGATAATCATGGCTGCATAGTTTAGTTCTTCCGGTGCACCCAACCGTGATTTTTTCGCCACTTGATGGTACATCGAATCCAAATCTACCGCTGAAATAATGGCTTCATATTTTTGGGTAGGTTCCATGTCAAATAATTCCTGTATGCCAAATAGGCTAGGTTGTCGTATAATAGTCATAAGAAGTACTCCTCCAGTCTTTTTATGGTTTGTGGTCAACGTAAGCCCGAATTATAAAAATAAGTGTACCTTTCGGTACGCATCGTAAATAGCCGTAAATTCTGACTTTTTAATCGAATTACGGCTATTTCATTTATTTGCTACATTCTGCCTGAATCATTTTTGACCAGGGCATGTATTGATCTAAAATTTCAGGGTTTTGTTGGACGCCGAGATTTGGTAAATCCGTAAAAGTTTCTTTATATATTCATAGAAATCAACGCCGTTACTTTTGGCAGTTTCAGCAATACTTAAACAGATGGCATTCGCTTTTGCACCAGCTTCACTTACACTAAAGAGCCAATTTTTTCTTCCTATAACGTTGGGACGGATGGCGTTCTCGGCTGGATTATTATCCATTTCAATTCGCCCATCATTCAGGAATAATTTGAGTCCATTTGCCCTGTTTAATGTGTATTCAGTCGCTTTTGCTAACGCATTTTTTCCGTAAAATGGTGATGTTTCAACCCAGTGAAGGAATTCCTCCACGATTGGCTTCGAGTACTTTTGACGTTTTTTTCTTCGTTTACTCGGAGACAAACGTTTAAATTGCCTTTCTAGTCGATATAAATCATCACAATATTTCACACCGATTCTACCATTTTTGCTATCAGCTTTCAGCCAATAACGACGAACATGCGCCCAACAATTTGCGAAATTAACGCCTTCCAACTTATCATAAGCAGAATAACCATCACACACAATCGTTCCAGAAAAGCCTTCAATAAAACTTTCAAGGACAGATCGAGCTCGAGATAATGCGCTTTGAAAGAGAGTCATTGTTACTTCTTGGCTTGGCACACTTCGAAACACCCAATTATACGCATTGGCTTGGCCAGATTTCCCATCGGATCGGTTGATAATTTGTCCGTATGTTTCATCGACATGCAAAACCGATTTTGCCATCATCAACTCTTTCATTCGTTCGTATACAGGTAACAGCCAATCATGTGCTACACGGATAACCCAATTCGATAGGTTTTTATCATTGGTATTCAGTCCATAGCGATTCCATTCCTTTACCTGACGGTAAAGAGGTAAATATTGTGCAAATTTATCATAGATGACTTTGGCAAGTACGCTAGGACTTGCGATGCTACGCTGAATCGCTGGTTGTGGTGCTTTCCCGCGTTTGATTTGTGCTGGCTGTGATGAATCAACTTTGCAGTCTTTACATTCATACGCATGTTCAATGTGCTGTACTTTCATCATTTTTGCAGGAATAAATTTTGCTTCTTCACGTACAAGTGTACTACCAATTTCAATCATTTGCCCTTGGCAACAGTCACAGATTGTATTTTTCGGATGATGGTGAATAGCTTCTACTTCAATACCATCATGCAAGGAATCATTTCGTTTTTTTGATTTAACTTTTCGTACAACAGTATAAGAGATTGTCTGTTGGCTTTGTTCTTCTGTGTGCTCAGGTTCGCTAAAAGCCGGGTCATCATCAAATAATGAGCCTTGCCCATCTGGTACGTTGTATTTCGATTTTTCGGATTTCGATCCATATAAAAGTTTTGTTAAATGGCGAATTTGTTCAGTTAGCGCTTCAATCTGTTTAGTTGATTGATCTAGCTTTTTCGATAAGTCTTTGTTTTGTTGATTTGAATGAGCCAATTGTTCTTCGAGAAGTCGAATTAATTTCCCATATGGATTCTTGTTATTGGAAGAAGTATTAACCATTTATTTCACCACTTTTCGTTCACCATAAGTTAGTTATATTATAACATTTTTAACGTAGAAAGCGAAGTTGAAAATGGCTATAAACCAACATTTCTAGCTTGTTTAGAATACTCCTTTTTGTGATTTTTGAATGGCCTTTGGTTGCTGAATGGACAACCCTTCTAACAACCAGCGAACCTCCTGTTGCGAAAGTTTACGTACTTCATTTTCATCTTTTGGCCATTGAAGTTTTCCTCCATCTAGTCGCTTATAAAGCATGGCGAAACCATCGCCATCAAAATATAAACATTTATAACGGTCTTTACTCCAACCAGAGAAAAGGAAAATAGAATCTCCATATGGATCAAGTTCGAAAGAATCTTGAATTAGCGTTGCTAATCCATCAATTCCCTTCCTCATATCTGTTTTACCGCAAATAATATAAATGTTTTTTACACTGGTATAATCATGTTTCATAGATTTTTCAACTCCCTCATGACCGTTTGGATGATGTGCTCATCTACGCCGTTGAAGAAGGAAATTTCAGCAGCTTCAATTTTGATTGTGCAAAAGCTATTTGAAGGATCTTTCGAAGTTGTGGATGTTATAATATTTTTTTCTGGTTGTATTGAAACGGGGACGATTGTTAGTTTTTGTTGTGACATAGGAAAAGCACCTCCTTAATTGATACGATTATTGTACTAAGGGGTGCTGATCATTTATATGCGTTGTTTGAATGGGGGCTTACTGGTCAACTACCATTATACAAGATTTGGGGAGGTACTTCTTTTTTTATCTCTTAAACCCCTTGATACACAAGGGCTAAGAATTATGAAATTCATTCATATAATTAATCTTTTAAAAAATAGTAGTAATAATAGTAGGGCCTGTGAACATGTGGATAACTTAAAAATCGAAAGGAAACACAGCCTATCCACATGTGGACAGACTGTGCATATACAGTAAAAAGTTATTCACAATTTCCCAGGTTACCCTTTTAGTAGACTTTTAATCTCTTGAATGCTTTTTTCCAGTTGAGCATCCGTTAGAAGTAGTTTAGATATTTTTTCATGGGCATGAATAACAGTCGTATGATCTCGCCCGCCAAATTCCTCACCAATTTTCGGTAGAGAAAAGTCAGTTAATTCTCTTGATAAATACATAGCAATTTGCCTCGGAAAAGCAACAGATTTTGTTCTTTTCTTTGCTTTAAAATCCTCTAATTTAATATTGTATTCTTGTCCAACTGTTCTTTGAATATCTTGAATCGTAATCACTTTTGGCTTCGAGCTAGGAATAATATCTTTCAATGCTTCAGCAGCCAAATCTGCATTTATGTCCTTATTGATTAAGGATGAATAGGCTACGATTCGAATTAACGCTCCTTCTAGCTCTCGAATATTTGAATCAATTTGATTAGCAATATACAGCATAACCTCATTTGGGATATCAAGTCCATCTGCCTTTGCCTTTTTTCGCAAAATAGCAATCCGAGTTTCTAAATCCGGCGGGGTAATATCAGTAATTAAACCCCATTCAAAACGAGATCGTAGACGATCCTCTAATGTTGGAATTTCCTTTGGAGGACGGTCACTAGAAATGATAATCTGTTTACTCTCTTCATGTAAGGCGTTGAAAGTATGGAAAAATTCTTCTTGAGTTGATTCTTTTCCAGCAAGAAATTGAATATCATCTATTAATAGCACGTCAACATTCCTGTATTTATTACGGAAATCGACAGCTTTATTATCTCGAATGGAATTAATAAATTCGTTCGTAAATTTTTCGGAGGACAAATAAACGACCCTCGCAGTAGGATTATGCTCAATTACATAATGTCCAATGGCATGCATTAAATGCGTTTTTCCGAGGCCAACCCCCCCATAAATAAAAAGCGGATTATAGGCTTTAGCGGGAGCCTCTGCTACAGCAAGCGAAGCAGCATGTGCAAAGCGATTTCCAGAACCAATAACAAAAGTATCAAACGTGTATTTTGGATTCAGTACGTTTTGGAATAATTCTGTTGAATCCTCTATTTTAGGTTTATTTTGAGGCGGAACCTTTGATTGAAATTCTTCATCCTCTTGAGTTTGAGGGATGATAAATTTTACTGTGAGTTTTTCACCAGTTATGTCATAGAGGACATCTGAAATTAGCGTGACATATCGCCCTTCTAGCCAATCTCTAGCAAAATCATTAGGCACCGAAACGATAAACGTATCGCCTTGTAATAAATGTGCCTTGGTAGACTTTAACCATGTTTCAAAGCTAGGCTTACTGATCTTTTTTTCAATAATAGTTAGTGCTTTATTCCAAAGATCAGCTATATTTTCCAACACCATACCCTCCTTTGTAATATCAGTATTTTTGACGTGTATGTGAGAAACAACGTAACAATGTTTCGTCTTAGAGATGTTAAAATTAATAAATATACATAACTATGATTGTGGAAAAACTTATAATAAGGAAAGAAAGTAGATTTTCGACACCATCCACTGTTTGTGGACAAGTTTATACAAAGCATGTACATAAACTATCCACACGATATCCACAATTTGTGGATAAATAAGTTATGCACAAATATATATTCAGAGTGAAAACACAATAATCATAACAAATAATTATAGGCGTTGCAATGCATTTTAAAAATTATCCACAACATCCGTAGCCTGAGGAATAAATTTATTCACAGGTTATTAATTTGTGAAAAACCTGTCAATAATTGTTGTGGATAGTGAAAATGCTGTCGAAAATTATCCACAACATATATTATTAGATTTACCTATCCAATTTTTAAAAACTAGACGATATTTAAATAGCGATTATTGGAAAAAGTATTCTGCTATAAAGAGTTGACAATTATTATTGATGATCATTATAATTAGTAGGACTGTCTTCTACTGTTACAAAAGATCCTCGAGGGAGGTGTCATAAATGAAAAGAACATATCAACCAAACGCTCGTAAAAGAAGTAAAGTTCATGGATTCCGTGCACGTATGAGTTCAAAAAATGGACGTAAAGTCTTAGCTGCTCGTCGTCGTAAAGGAAGAAAAGTATTATCAGCGTAGACCACTGAAACGTCTCAGTGGTTTTTTTTCTTACCACCTTTTCGTAAACTTTCGTATTGCGAGTGATAGAAATGAAAAAATCGTATCGAATTAAAAAAAATGTTGATTTCCAAAAAGTTTTTAAACAAGGAAAATCGTATGCGAATCGCCAATTTGTTATATATGTTTTAAAAAAGGAAAATCAAAAAAATTTCCGTATAGGTTTGTCAGTCAGTAAAAAAATAGGAAATGCAGTTAAAAGAAATGAAATTAAACGTTATCTTCGTCAATGTTTCCACGAATTAGAAGAAAATATCAAAAAAGATAATGATTATGTGATCATCGCTAGAAAACCAGCGGCCGAAATGAATTTCCATGAAGTAAATAAAAGCTTGCAACATGTGTTAAAAGTAGCAAAAGTTCTAGTTGATTAATTTTTTTTTATTGTTTGTAAGGGTGTCCAATTGCTGTAATGTAATATGGATGCCTTAATCTACATAAAAAATTGATACTTAGAAAGCAGGGAGGAAACAGCGGTTTGAGAAAAAGAATATTTTTAATTATTGCAATAGTGGGACTTGCAGCCGTCCTTTCAGGATGTACGGAGTTCAATAAAGACATTACTCCAGAAAGTAAAGGGATTTGGAATGAATATATCGTCTTTCCACTATCCTGGATCATTAAAAAGGTTGCAGTATTTCTAGGAAATAGCTATGGGTTATCGATTATTTTTGTAACAATCATTATTCGCTTAATCATCCTTCCATTAATGATTAAGCAGACAAAAAGTTCAAAAGCAATGCAATTAATTCAACCTGAGATTAAAAAGCTAAGGGAAAAATATAGTTCCAAAGATGCGGTTACACAACAAAAATTACAGCAAGAACAAATGCAATTATTTCAAAAGTATGGGGTAAATCCATTAGCAGGATGTCTTCCGTTAATTATTCAAATGCCTATACTAATTGGATTCTACCATGCAATTAATCGAACACCAGAAATTAGAGAATCGATGTTCCTATGGTTCGATTTAGGATCACCAGATTATATATTGGCAGTTATTGCGGGAGTAACGACTTTCCTTCAACAAAAAGTAATGATGGCAGGAACAGAAAACCAAAATCCACAAATGTCAATTATGCTTTGGGTAATGCCAATTATGATCATTGTAATAGGAATCAGTTTACCAGCAGCACTGCCGCTATATTGGGTAGTCGGTAACATCTTCATGATTATTCAAACGTATTTTATTAAAACTCCAGAAATCCAAAATGGTCCATCAACTGGGGGAAAAGCGGGAGGAGCTAAAAAGTGAAGGAAGTTACTGCTACAGGACAAAGTGTCGAAGAAGCAGTTGAGGTAGCCCTTGGAAAATTAAATGTAACGAAAGAACGAATTGAATATCAAATAATTGATGAAGGAAAAAAAGGATTGTTTGGAATATTTGGTTCACGTCCTGCAATCGTTCATGTTCAATTAAAGCCCGATCCGATTGAAGAAGCTAAAATATATTTGCTGGAAATAGTGAAACAAATGGGGATCGATGCAAAAATTGAAGTTAAGATCGAAGGAAATACAGCTGAATTTAAACTATCCGGTGAAAAAATGGCCTTGTTAATTGGAAAAAGAGGACAAACACTTAATTCTTTACAATTATTAACGCAATTGATAGCTAATCGATATAAAAATCAATTTTTAACTATCGTTTTGGATGCAGAAGATTATCGAAAGCGAAGGGAAAATTCTCTTATTCAATTAGCAGAAAGATTGGCCGAAAAAGCTATTTATACGAATAAAGCTGTAACTCTTGAAGCGATGCCTTCCTTTGAAAGGAAAATTATTCATAGCGCTTTAGCCCGTAACAAGAAAATCCAAACACATTCTGAAGGGGAAGAACCGAATCGTTATTTAGTTATCAAACCTACTAATTAATAAACCAAGCGAATTTCGCTTGGTTTATTTTTATCTAAAGAGAGTAGTTGCTTCAAATATTGTTATTCACATGTGGATAAGTTAAAATATATATCATTGACTTTGTGTACTGTGGATAATTTTTTTCGAATACAAAATACTTTATTATTTTTAATTAGATTAGAATTTGTTATTCTAATATTTTGGGATTAATTCGTAAATAAAGCTTGATATATAGACTAAACAAATATGGAATTGAGGTGAGGAAGGATGGAATTTGATACAATTACGGCTATATCGACGCCGATGGGCGAGGGGGCCATTGCTATCGTTCGGTTAAGTGGCGATCAAGCCATTGAAATAACTGACAAAATTTTCGTAGGGGTAAATGGGAAGAAACTAAGGAATGTCCAATCACATACGATAAATTATGGGAAAATCATCGATCCGAGTACGAAGGAACTAGTAGAAGAAGTTATGGTAAGTGTGATGAAGGCTCCAAAAACATTTACGCGGGAACATGTTGTAGAAATAAACTGTCATGGTGGACTAGTATCGGTAAATCGTGTTTTACAATTGGTGTTGAGGCATGGGGCGAGATTAGCCGAACCTGGCGAGTTCACGAAAAGAGCGTTTCTAAATGGACGAATTGATTTGTCTCAAGCAGAGGCTGTCATGGATCTAATTCGTGCGAAAACGGATCGAGCAATGAAGGTAGCTTTAGGTCAGATGGAAGGAAGACTTTCTAAACTAGTGAAAAAGTTCCGTCAAGAAATATTAGAAGTTGTCGCGCATGTCGAGGTAAATATTGATTATCCCGAGTATGATGATGTGGAGGAAATGACACATCGGATGCTGAAGGAGAAAGCAGAATATATAAGAGATGAATTGAAGAAACTTTTACAAACGGCCCACCAAGGGAAAATATTAAGAGAAGGCTTATCTACGGCCATTATTGGCAGACCGAATGTTGGAAAGTCTTCTTTATTAAATAGTTTAGTACAAGAGAATAAAGCGATTGTAACGGATATTCCTGGGACAACACGGGATGTCATTGAAGAGTACGTCAATGTACGAGGGGTTCCTCTACGCTTAGTTGATACCGCCGGAATTCGTGAGACGGAAGATATTGTTGAACGGATTGGTGTGGAACGATCACGAAAAGTGTTAAAAGAGGCAGATTTAATTCTTCTCGTATTGAATTATGCGGATGATTTAACGACTGAAGATATGAAACTTTTCGAAGCCGTTAAAGGTATGGACGTTATTGTTATAATAAATAAAACTGACCTACAAAAAAGAATAAATATGGACAAAGTAAAGCAATTAGCTGATAAACATACGATTATTTCTACTTCCCTATTGGAAGAAAAAGGTGTAGACGAGCTTGAGGAAGCTATTTCTTCTATGTATTTTCAAGGCTCTATTGAAGCATCCGATATAACCTATATTTCAAACAGTCGCCATATCGCATTAATTGGGCAGGCATTAGATTCAATCGAGGAAGTAATTTCCGGAATTGAAATGGGTACACCAATAGATATTATCCAAATTGACTTAACAAGAACATGGGAATTACTAGGGGAAATTATCGGAGATACCGTCCAAGAAAGTTTGATTAATCAACTGTTCTCGCAATTTTGCTTAGGGAAGTAAGAGAAGCGGAGGCGCCTTGGTCATCGGCGTAAGGGGAAGACGTAGAAATACGCTAGCCGTTAGGCGCTGGAGCTGGACAAATAAAAGTAAGGAGGGATTTACTATGCAAAAGTATGATGCTGGGGAATTTGACGTCGTTGTTGTCGGGGCTGGACATGCAGGCTGTGAAGCAGGTTTAGCTGCTGCAAGAATGGGCGCAAAAACCTTAATGGTGACCATTAACTTAGATATGGTTGCATTTATGCCCTGTAATCCATCAGTAGGGGGTCCCGCAAAAGGAGTCGTCGTTCGGGAAATTGATGCACTCGGCGGAGAAATGGGTAAAAATATTGATAAAACATATATTCAAATGAGAATGTTAAATACCGGTAAAGGGCCTGCAGTTCAAGCTTTACGAGCTCAAGCTGATAAATTCCAATATCAAAATGAAATGAAAAAAACACTTGAAAATGAACCTAATTTAACACTGCTTCAAGGTATGGTTGAAGAACTTATCGTCGAAGACGGAGTTTGTAACGGTGTAGTTACAAAAACAGGTGCGGTTTATCGTGCGAAAACGGTAGTAATTACGACGGGAACCTTTTTACGAGGAGAAATCATTATCGGTGATTTAAAATATTCAAGTGGACCTAATAATCAACAGCCATCTATTAAGCTTTCCGAGCATTTAGAGAAATTAGGTTTTGAATTAGTTCGATTTAAGACAGGTACACCACCAAGAATTAACAGCCATACAATCGATTATAGTAAAACTGAAATTCAACCGGGTGATGAAAAACCAAGAGCGTTTAGCTACGAAACAACAAAATATATAACGGATCAACTTCCATGCTGGTTAACGTACACAAATGAACAGACACATCATATTATTGATGAAAATTTACACCGATCACCAATGTTTTCCGGAATGGTGAAAGGAACAGGTGCGCGGTATTGTCCATCTATTGAGGATAAAATTGTTCGATTCGCAGATAAACCGCGTCATCAAATTTTCTTAGAACCTGAAGGAAGAAACACACAGGAAGTTTATGTACAAGGACTATCAACAAGCTTACCTGAAGAAGTTCAACTAAAAATGCTGGCAACCGTTCCGGGATTAGAGAAAGCACAAATGATGCGTGCGGGCTATGCCATTGAATATGATGCCATCGTCCCTACACAATTATGGCCTACATTAGAGACAAAACGAGTGAAAAACCTTTATACCGCGGGACAAATAAATGGTACATCCGGATATGAAGAAGCTGCTGGTCAAGGGCTCATGGCCGGTATAAATGCAGCTAGAAATGCATTAGGACAAGAAGAAGTTATTTTAAGCAGATCAGATGCTTATATTGGTGTTTTATTGGATGATTTAGTCACGAAGGGAACAAACGAACCTTATCGTTTACTAACTTCCCGTGCGGAATATCGTCTATTGCTTAGACATGATAATGCAGATCTACGTTTAACAGATTTAGGATATCAAATTGGTTTAATTAAAGAAGAAAGATATGCAAAATTTGTCGCTAAAAAGGAAAAAATTGAAGCAGAAAAGCAAAGATTGCGTTCCATTATTATAAAACCAAATGAAAAAACACAGGAATTAATCCGACAAGCAGGAGGAAGTGAACTAAAAGACGGAATACGTGCTTCAGATTTATTAAAACGTACTGAAATGTCTTACAGTCATATCCATGAATTAATTCCAGCTGAACAAGATTTACCAGAAGAAGTGACCGAACAAGTCGAAATACAAATTAAGTATGAAGGCTATATTGAGAAGTCATTACAGCAAGTAGAGCGGTTAAAGAAACTAGAAGATAAAAAGATTCCTGAAAACATTGATTATGATGCAATTAATGGAATAGCGACGGAAGCTAGACAGAAATTAAGTAAAGTTCGGCCATTATCAATTGCGCAGGCATCTAGAATATCTGGTGTAAATCCAGCTGATATTTCCATTTTACTTGTTTATATTGAACAAGGGCGGATTGCAAAGGTTGCGAAAGAATAACCAGTAAGGATGGAATAAATTTATGAATATTGAGCAATTTACAACTCTCTTAGAGGAAAAGGGAATCTCTCTTTCCTCTAAGCAATTACAACAATTTAATCGGTATTTTGAGTTGCTTGTGGAATGGAATGAAAAGATGAATTTAACAGCAATAACTGAAAAAGGTGATGTGTATTTAAAGCACTTTTTTGATTCTATTACCGCTTCCTTTTATGTTGATTTAAACAAGCCTTATCATATTTGTGATGTAGGAGCGGGTGCGGGCTTTCCTAGTATTCCTTTGAAAATTTGTTTCCCAGAGTTAAAGGTATCAATTGTTGATTCGCTCCAAAAACGAATAACCTTTTTAGAGCACCTTGCAAAAGAGTTGGAATTAAAGGAAACTTTCTTTTATCATGATCGTGCTGAAACTTTTGGAAAAAGGACGGAGCATAGGGAAAAGTACGATATTGTAACAGCTAGGGCTGTGGCTAGAATGTCAGTTCTTAGTGAATTATGTATTCCATTGGTAAAACAAGGTGGGTTATTTATTGCAATGAAGGCGGCAAATGCGAAGGAAGAGTTAACTAGTGCTAATAAGGCAATCCGTTTACTTGGCGCAGATGTGGAGAATACTTACTCTTTCACTTTGCCGTATGAAGAAAGCGAAAGAAATATTATTGTGATTAAAAAAAGCAAACAGACTCCTAAGAAATATCCGAGAAAACCGGGAACGCCAAATAAAATGCCATTAGAATGAGGAAATAATAATAAGTTTTTTGCCATAATAATCAAATCTTCTTGTTTATTTGCGAATTTTCTACGGGAAATTTAAATTACTTAACAAGTTTTTGTTTAATCATGTAAGAAAAACTCGAAAATTAACCAACGAAAATGCAGGAACTTGTCTTATAATAAAGAATAGGTAGATAGGGAGTCTCTTAAAGGTGGTGTCGGTCGATGAAGCATCCTTTCTCTCGTTTTTTTGGTGTGGGCGAAAAGGTGGAAGAGTCGGAAACAGAAATAGTAAATGAAAATGAAGAAGTTAGGAAGATTCCTATTTCTAGCATAGTCCCCAATCGTTTTCAACCAAGAACAGTATTTGATGAGAATAAAATTGAAGAATTAGCACGCACCATACATACACATGGTATTATTCAGCCAATAGTTGTTCGTGAGTATAGTTCCGGTCAATTTGAAATCATTGCTGGTGAGCGGAGATATAGGGCTATGCAATTGCTTGGATGGGATACTGTCCCTGCAATAATAAAAAACTTAAATGATACGGAGACAGCTTCAGTTGCTTTAATAGAGAATCTTCAACGTGAAGAACTTTCACCAATTGAAGAAGCGATTGCTTATGGGAAACTTTTGGAATTACATAACTTAACTCAAGAGGCGTTAGCACAACGTTTAGGAAAAGGGCAATCAACAGTTGCAAATAAATTACGCTTATTAAAACTTCCGCAAGAAGTTCAAGATGCATTATTGCAAAAATTGATTTCTGAACGCCATGCTCGTGCATTAATTCCATTGAAAGATCCGGAAAAGCAAATAAATCTATTGACAAATATTATTGAAAAAAACTTAAATGTAAAGCAAACAGAAGATTATGTAGAACGATTATTAAATAAAAAAGAACGGAAACAAAAGCCGCGTCGTCAGGCATTTAGTAAAGATATGAGAATTGCCGTTAATACCATTCGGCAATCGTTGACAATGGTTGAGGATAATGGAATCAAACTAAACTCAGAAGAAGAAGAGTTTGATGAATACTATCAAATTACGATTAAAATCCCGAAAAAATAATAAATAACTAGATTCGGAGAAGCTTGTTCTTGTAAGTTTCTCTTTTTTTTTATAAAAACTAAACCTTCTAATTGAAATTTTGTTAAAATAGATAATATGATTGCCAATTTAATAGGAAGTTGAAAGTAGGTGACACGCTTGGGCAAAATTATTTCAATTGCCAACCAAAAAGGTGGGGTCGGTAAAACGACTACATCAGTAAACTTGGGTGCCTGCTTAGCACATATTGGGAAAAAGGTGCTGTTAGTTGATATTGACCCACAAGGGAACGCAACTAGTGGAGCAGGTATTGATAAAGGTGATGTCCAGCAGTGTATTTATGATGTTCTAGTTGATGATATTGATATAAAAGAAGTAATCAAAGCTACGGGAGTAGAAAGATTAGATTCAGTTCCTGCAACAATCCAATTAGCAGGTGCAGAAATTGAGCTAGTCCCAACTATATCTAGAGAAGTGCGGCTAAAACGCGCATTAGCGGCAGTGAAGGATGATTACGATTATATTCTGATTGACTGTCCACCATCTTTAGGATTATTAACTCTTAATGCACTAACCGCTTCGGATGCTGTATTAATTCCTGTTCAATGTGAGTACTACGCACTTGAAGGATTAAGTCAGTTACTAAGTACTGTCCGGTTAGTTCAGAAACATCTAAATCAAGAGTTAAAAATAGAAGGAGTACTTCTTACAATGTTGGATGCTCGGACGAATCTAGGTATCCAAGTTATTGAAGAAGTGAAAAAGTATTTCCAAGATAGAGTCTATCGGACGATTATTCCTCGTAATGTTCGATTAAGCGAAGCACCAAGCCATGGAGAACCGATTATTATTTATGATTCTAAATCCAGAGGGGCTGAGGTCTATTTAGATTTAGCAAAGGAAGTGGCTATGAATGGCTAAAGGACTTGGAAAGGGCATTAATGCATTATTTGCTAATGTTGATGTAAATAAAGAGGATTCTGTTCAAGAGATTAAGCTAAAGGAAATCAGACCGAATCCTTATCAACCACGGAAAATATTTCAACCTGAAGCGATTGAGGAATTAAAAGATTCAATTCTACAACATGGAATTCTACAACCAATTATCGTTCGAAAAAGCATTAAAGGGTATGAAATAGTTGTAGGAGAAAGACGTTTTCGTGCTGCGAAAGAAGCAAAACTTCAGACAGTACCTGTCGTTATTCGTGATTTAACTGAGCAACAAATGATGGAGCTAGCTGTTCTTGAAAATTTACAACGGGAAGATTTATCTCCGATTGAGGAAGCAAATGCGTATCAGATGTTAATGGATAAATTAAACTTAACACAAGAGGAGTTATCAAAGCGACTTGGTAAAAGCCGCCCCCATATAGCGAATCATTTAAGATTACTGGCATTACCGGAAAAGATCCAAGCTTTTATCACGGATGGGAAAATTTCTATGGGACATGGGCGTGCCCTTTTAGGTCTTAAGAAAAAGGATAAATTTTTACCAGTTGCCGAAAAGGTAATAAATGATGGATTAAATGTTCGCCAACTGGAAAAATTGGTTCAGCAATTAAATGATAATGTTTCACGTGAAACAAAGAAACCAAAAGAGGAAAAAAATGTATTTATCCGTGAAACTGAAAGTGCATTGCGAGAAAGATTTGGCACGACAGTATCCATCAAAAAATCAAAGAAAAAAGGTAGAATAGAGATTGAGTTTTTCTCGGATGAAGATTTAGAACGGATATTAGAGCTATTAGATAAAAATAATGACTGATAGGCCATCTATGTAGATGGTTTATTTTTTCATATGGCAGGTGGATCTATGGTACTTTTAGGAACTATTGTAAATGGAATTTGCATCGTTATCGGATCTCTACTTGGTAAACTTTTACATAAAATTCCTGAAAGAGTAAAAGGAACAATTATGTATGCCATTGGACTTGCAGTTATTGTTTTAGGACTGCAAATGGGGTTAAAAAGCGAGCATTTTTTAATAGTTATTTTGAGTTTAGTATTTGGCGCTGTCATTGGTGAAATGACGATGATAGAGGAGAAATTAAATAAACTTGGGAACTGGCTGGAAAAAAGGGTTGGTTCAAATGAACAAGGGAATATCTCTGAAGGTTTTGTTACAGCAACACTAATATTCGTCATTGGAGCAATGGCAATTATCGGTGCATTGGATAGCGGGATACGTGGGGATCATAATGTATTATATACAAAGGCAATTATTGATGGGTTTACAGCCTTAATTTTAACCACAACATTAGGGATTGGTGTCATTTTTTCAGCCATTCCGGTGTTTCTTTATCAAGGGCTTATCGCTATTTTTGCAACGCAAATTGATCGGGTTATTCCAGATGCGCTAATGAATTCCTTTATTGTCGAAATGACGTCGACTGGTGGGATTATGATCGTTGCGATAGGTTTAAATATCGCGGGGATAACGAAGATTCGGGTGGCAAATTTGCTTCCGGGAATTTTGGTAGTTGCTATTATTGTTACAGTTATTTATTTTTATAAAAATCTCTTTATTTAAATTTTGTAGTATTTGAGTTGGCAGGGAAAGGTTAACTTTCCCTGTTTAGTTAGATTGTCCGTTCATGATTATTATCCCAATCTAGTTCATGGATATGAGGTTGTTGGTAGGCACGACTTGCACGGTAGATGCCTCCTGCAATTGTCTTTGCCATTTTGACGACTAAATTTAATCGTGTATTTTGCAGAACAAAGAATTCCATGAAGCCGCTAACATTAACGATCCCGGTAATATGCATATCTCCGACACTCGGTAATTCTTTTTTGACTCCAGCTCCGGGTTTTACAGGTCCATCCATAATTTGAATCATGCCGACACTTTTCAATTTTCCAAGACATGCATCGATAGCAATAATGAATGGATTTTCATGCATTTCATGGATGGCTTTTAATTTTTCTTCTAAATTGACGGCATGGATTGGATCATCTAATGTCCCATAAACTGAAAATATAGATGGCCCTTTTTCTTGAAGAAATGTTCCGGTGAGTGGTCCTAATGAATCACCAGTGGAACGGTCTGTTCCAATGCAGACAATGATAACAGGCTGATCGTCTTTTATCGGAAGCATTGATAAAATTTGCGTTGAGATGATTTCTTTTGCAAGCGGTTCATCATGAGGGATTTTTCTTTCATCCACTTTTTGTTCAAAAAACCTTTTCCCTAGTTTCATTTCGTCCACTCCTCGTTAATAGTATTAACAGTATACGGAGGAAATTATTTTTCTATACATAAAGGAAGAGGTTTTGGGGAAAATAAAAAATTATTATGATTATTAGTTTATCTGCATGTCTTTTTATGCTATTTTTTTAGAATCGAATCTTTTTTAGGTTGGTGTTTGAATTGAATTCATTGGAAAAATCCACTGAAAAAGTTGCAGGAGAGTTGTTTGATCGAGAACTGTGGATACATTTAGGAGAATTGATTCTAAAAATATTTATTATTCTCGTAGTTGCATCTATTGTGATTAGAATAGGAAGAGCAACGATACGAAACGTGTTTAAAGTAAGGGCTAAATCGCCAATACGAGTATCGGAGCGAAGGGAGAACACACTTTTAAAGCTTTTGGAAAATGTTTTAACCTATTTGATTTATTTTATTGCCTTAATAACAATTCTATCTTCATTAAATATTGATGTAAAAGGATTGTTAGCGGGAGCAGGAATCGTTGGTTTAGCAGTTGGATTTGGTGCTCAAAGTCTGGTGCGAGACATTATCTCCGGTTTTTTCATTATTTTTGAAGATCAGTTTTCGGTTGGGGATTATGTTGGTGTTGGTAAGTTTATGGGAACCGTTGATGAAATTGGATTACGAACGACAAAGATCAAAAGCTGGACAGGGGAAGTTCATATTCTTCCAAACGGAAATATAACCGAAGTTACAAATTACTCGATCAATAACAGTATTTCTGTTGTTGATATTAATATTCCTTATGAACAAAACATTGAAAGAGCGGAAGAAATTATCGAAGAGTTACTGGAAGGACTTCAAGATAAGTATGAAGAAATCATTAATAAACCGGAATTGCTCGGTGTTCAAAAATTAGGAACTTCTGATATACAATTAAGGATAATAGCCGAAACGGTCCCAATGATGCACTGGTATATAGCTAGAGCGATTAGAAAGGAAGTCAAACAGACTCTCGATCAGCATGGGATTCATGCTCCGTTTCCGAAGCTTGTCATGTATTCACGAAATAATGAAGAAGTAAGGGGAGAGTAAATGATGGAACCAAAGGAATTTGGACTTAATGATGTTGTCGAAATGAAAAAGCAGCATCCGTGCGGAACAAACCGATGGAAAATCATTCGAATGGGAATGGATATCCGTATTAAATGTGAAGGATGCGGACATAGTGTGATGATCCCTAGAAGGGAATTTTCTAGAAAAATGAAGAAAGTATTAGTAAAGCATGAAGAATAGATTCATGCTTTTTTCTATGGGACATTCTATGATGCTTGCGCTTTTTTAGGATAATCCATATAATTGTGAAAGGTATGCAGAAACGATAAATTCAATCTAATAATATAGATATTCTTTCAAGAGGAGTGACCCATAATGGCACTAACAGCAGGGATCGTAGGATTGCCAAATGTCGGTAAGTCTACTTTATTTAATGCAATTACGAAAGCTGGAGCAGAATCTGCCAACTATCCATTCTGTACAATTGACCCAAACGTAGGGATCGTAGAAGTTCCAGATGAACGTTTAAATAAATTAACAGAACTCGTTCAACCAAAGAAAACTGTTCCAACAGCATTTGAATTTACTGATATCGCGGGAATTGTAAAAGGTGCAAGTAAAGGAGAAGGACTAGGAAATAAATTTCTTTCTCATATTCGTCAAGTAGACGCTATTTGTCATGTTGTTCGCTGCTTTGAGGACGGAAATATTACACACGTATCCGGAAAAGTCGATCCGATTGATGATATTGAAACAATTAACTTAGAACTGGTTTTAGCTGATTTAGAGACAGTAGACAAACGAATTGTTCGTGTTGAAAAATTGGCAAAGCAAAAGGATAAAGAAGCTGTGGCAGAGTTTGAAGTGCTAACTAAATTAAAAGAGGCACTTGAATCGGACAAACCTGCTCGTTCAGTTGAATTTACGGATGAGCAATTAAAACTTGTAAAAGGCCTTCATTTGTTAACGAGCAAACCAATTCTTTATGTTGCTAATGTCGGAGAAGATGAGGTTGCGGATCCTTCTAGTAATAAAAATCTTCAAAAGGTACGTGACTATGCAGCTAATGAAGGTGCAGAAGTAATAGTCATTTGTGCAAAAATTGAAGAGGAGATTGCTGAATTAGACGATGATGAAAAGGAAATGTTCCTTTCAGAGCTAGGAATTGAAGAATCAGGGTTGGACCAATTAATTAAAGCTGCTTATAGCTTACTTGGATTGGCGACTTATTTTACAGCCGGAGTCCAAGAAGTTCGTGCCTGGACATTTAAAAAAGGAATGAAGGCACCACAATGTGCGGGTATTATTCATACTGATTTTGAAAAAGGTTTCATTCGTGCGGAAACAGTTTCATTTGACGATCTAATTGCTGGCGGCTCAATGACTGCAGCAAAAGAGGCTGGAAAGGTTCGTCTAGAAGGAAAAGAATACCTTGTACAAGATGGAGATGTTATGCATTTTAGATTTAATGTGTAAGAATAAAAAAGTAAGGTGGTGCTTTTTGCACTGCCTTTTTTTGTAAAAGATATTTTCAAAGGAAAAGTATGATAAACACTTTACGCGAACAAATGTTTGTGTTATGATAATTGAAACAAGATTGATATAAAAGATTGGACATCCGTTGCACATGGCTAGTTGATGTGCTATAATTACTACTTGTGAGTAATGAACGTATATTAAACATTGCTCCTTGCCCTTATTAAAAGGGCCGCATAGTCCATAAGGAGGTGACAGAAAGATGAAAAAGTACGAAATTATGTACATTATCCGTCCAAATATTGAGGATGAAGCTAAAAAAGCTCTCGTTGAACGTTTCGATAACGTTTTAACAACTCAAGGTGCGGAAATCATCGAATCTAAAGACTGGGGTAAGCGTCGTCTTGCGTATGAAATCGAAGACTTCCGTGATGGTTTTTACCGTCTCGTAACTGTAAATGCTAACCCAGAAGCGGTTCAAGAATTTGACCGTCTTGCTAAGATCAGTGGCGACATTATCCGTCACATCGTCATTAAAGAAGAAGAGTAATTATATAAATGATAGCTATGTTTCACGTGGAACATAGTTTTTAAAAAGGAAGGGGTTGATTCTGATGATGAACCGAGTCGTATTAGTAGGTCGATTAACGAAAGATCCAGACTTACGATATACTCCAAGTGGGGTTGCTGTTGCCACTTTTACTCTTGCTGTGAATCGTACGTTTACGAATCAACAAGGTGAAAGGGAAGCAGACTTTATTAATTGTGTAGTATGGCGTAAACCGGCGGAAAACGTTGCGAACTTCTTGAAAAAGGGAAGTCTAGCAGGTGTTGACGGTCGTTTGCAAACTCGTAATTATGAAGGACAAGATGGAAAACGCGTATATGTTACTGAAGTAGTGGCAGAAAGTGTTCAATTCCTAGAACCAAGAAATGCTAATGCTAACCCTAATCGTGGCGGCAACAATGATTTTTATGGCGGTGGTCAAGGAAATCAAAACACACCATTCAACCAAAATCAGAATCAACGAAACCAAGGATATACACGAGTAGATGAAGATCCATTTTCAAATGATGGTCAACCGATTGACATCTCAGATGATGATCTTCCATTTTGAGAAGTGTAAGTGTGTGTAATGTGTAAACTACATTAAACACCTTATCTATCAAGGGGTTGTGTCTATTTAACAGTGTGTAATCTTTAAAAGGTATTCCAAAGGATTTAGGGGATTATTTATACCTTTAATTCCTTGTGTGTAATCTATTGAAAACTCTCACTACTCAAGGGGATTATGTGTTATACTGTGTGTAATGTGTAATTCTGATATGGAGGAGGCTATTTGCCTTTCTCCTTTGAGTGGAGGGGAGTGCCTTGAAGGTTGAAAAAACCCTGTCATCCTTTGTGTTAGTGGATTCTAACATGAGGATTATTTCAGAGGTTTTAGATTTTACGAATACTCTGGAAAGCAAAGGATTGTCACCCAATACGGTAAAAAGTTATTTAGATGATTTGAAGATCTTCTATCTATGGCTTGAACGGGAAGGGTTAAAGTTCTATGAAGTGAAGCCATCATCCATAACCAGTTTCATTGAATACATCGACAGCAGAAAACCAAGTGGGAGAGTTGCCCCTGCAACGCTTAATAGATACTTGGCAACATTAAGCTCGTTTTTCAGACACTTTGAAGCTATTGGGGGATTTGTAGAAGAATCACCATTAGTCAAAGTAAGAGGCTATGCACCACATCAGAACAGAGGTTATTTACGTCATGTAACGAAGAATTGGGATAAAGGTCTTCAAAGTTACTTTAGAAGAAAGTTAAAAAAGAAAAGTGACAGAAAGAGACTATATTCTAATACGGTGCAGAAGTATTACCAAGCTGTTGATATGCTTTGGGGGAAAAACGAATCTTTAATGTTTCGGAACAAGCTGATGTTTCGAGTGTTATATGAAACGGGATTTAGGGTGTCTGAGCTATTACACCTTAGAATTAGTGATTATGACTATCCTGATCCAACAGAGAAAACAGGTAATATTTATCTAATTGAGAGGGAAAATGAACCCCTTGATAGGCAATTGAAATCAGGCGAAAGAACCATACCTGTGTCATGGAAATTGTTACAGGCGTTAGAGGATTATGTTCTATTCCATCGCCCTCAAAAAGATGATATTGATTATATCTTTGTGTCACACTCTACGAGTAATTTAGGAGAACCGATTGGTAGAACCTCGGTGGAAGATGTGTTAAATGAAATTCAAGAGGAAAGTGGAATTGAATACTTCCGTTTAACACCACATTCTTTGAGACATACACACGCTTCCGAATTACAGGATATTGGAGTGGATGTAAATGTCATAAGAGAACGATTAGGACATCAGAGCATCGCTACTACAGCTAAATACGCAAAGCCTTCTGTTAAGACATTAGCAATGGCTCATGAGCGTTATTTAGAAAGTAAGAGGGGTGAGCTACTTGACTAATGTACTTCCTCTTATTGATATGAGTAAAGACACTTGGGTATTTCCTGCAAGTGAGGATTTGTCTCCTTACACATTTCGGTTTGATTTTTTACCGAATGAATGGTTTAAGGAAACGATTAAGAAGATTACAAAAGAGTCGATTACAATTGGTAGGCTTAAACTCTCAACATTACACAGATACAACTATTCGTTAGAGGTATTCTTTGAGTATTTAGAGGGTTATGATATTGTTCTTGATACGTTTGAGGAACTTACATTTGATATTGTAGAAGGGTTTATTCACTACCTATTAGCAAATGTAAATAAACCGCAAACGAGAGCTATATCGTTAGCTTCATTGAAACATCATATTAAGCATGGTCAACTCTTTGAGTGGGGTGGATTTCCACTTTACGAAGTGTTTGATGGAACTGAACAACGTACTTTACAAACAGAGGACTCGTTGAAAAGTATGCTTATTGATGACAATGTAATGGATTCGATTGATTCTTCACTTCGCCAAATGAAATCAACATTACAGCCAACTTTAGAATGCTTAAATGATGTTGTTCTTTGGACTTTAGTTACTGTCGTTAGACATACAGGAGTACGTTTAACAGAGGCTTTAAACTTAAATAAAGACTGTTTAAGAAGAGACTTATTGAAGAAATATCTTCTGGAAGTAGTTAGTTCCAAAAATGAGACCGAAAGGTTTATTCCTGTTAGCAAAGAGGTTTCGGTAGCAATTAAAATGTTAATTCAAGCTACGGAAGAACTTCGTTCTGAATTGAAGACCGACAAATTATTTTATTATTTTCAACCTATAAACAAGAAATACAAGCCTTTGAGACAAGTAACTGCAAGGGATTGGTTGAGAGATAAGTTTATTAAACGGTTTGATATTCGGGATAGCAACGGTGATTTGGCGGTAATAACGTTTCACCAATTCCGTCATCAAATTGGAACCGATCTTCTAAATAACGGTCTTAGTACGTTTGAGGTTATGCAGTATTTGGGGCATGAGTCTATGCACTCTACTCGCCTATATGCCAAAGTCCGAAATGACAAACTCACGAAAGAGTATAAAAAGATTGGTTTTATTGGACTTGTAGAACGTAAGGTTGATGACATTGTAGATGAAAGTGGTAAAAAACTTGATACCGAAAAACGCTTAATGGCACAGCTTCCAGATGGTGTATGTACTAAACCGATAAACAAAAAGGTTGTAAATTGTAAAAAGCCAAATGCTTGTTTATTTTGCCCGAAGTTTATTACCACTCCTGAATTCCTTGAAGTTCATAAGGATCATTTGGGGCGTATAAGGGCAGATAAGGAACGATATATGGCACAAGACCTCATGGGTAGTGATTACCTCTTAAACGAGACTGAGAAGGCTTTAGAAGTGATTGTCAGCCGTTTAGAAGCCCTTCAACAAGGGGTGATGGTCAAATGACAATAAACAATAACTTGCCTTTGGTTGACTACACACCGTCTAAATCTGTAAAAGAAGCTCGTTGTGGCAATAACAAATTCTCAGATGATATTTGGGACTTTAAAGGCTTTGTGGAAGCTCCACATTGGAATGATGCCAAATTTCGAATAGACTTTACTTCTTTTAGTCAATGGGAATCTATCAAGATTACGATTAAAAAGTATATTCATTCGGAATTACTCATGAACGGTTTCAATTCAGTGAAACGGAAGCATTCAGCTTTTAAGCAACTTATTGACTTTTTAAATGAAAATCATAGTATTGAGTCTTTTCAAGACTTTACGGACAACACGATCCGAGAATACTTTCAATACTTGCTTAAAGCCATTAGTGAAAGAGGAACACCTCTTAGTCCAATGAGTATTAAAAAATCGGCACAAGTGGTAAAAGAATTGTTAATTCGAGGCGGCCAAAGAGATTGGGAAGTGCCGACAAACACTACCAAAATAAACAGCATATACAATGAATTAATCATTAATAACAAAACGCTTAAAGAGGGTACGAAGTTTGGTGTAACCAACAAGGTTCTACCCGAAGAAGAAGTTATTAACAGCCTAATTAAAACGGCAAGAGAACAGCTTGAAAAGGGTGAGGATGTCCTTACTTCTGCAAGTATCCTTCTTTCCACTCAGTTAGGTCTTCGTATAAGTGAAGTTGTACTAATTCAAGAAGGCTGTTTAAGTGTAATAAATGGTGAGTACCAAATAACTTATCTGACTTCGAAAACACAAAAAACGCCAGAACGGGTAACAAGACCTGCGAATGAAATAGTAGTTGAAGCAATTAGAGCCTTAGAGAAACACTCAAAGCCTTTGATAAGGCAGTTCGGTGAACCATATCTCTTCTTAACTTATACAAACAGAAGAAAAGATCCAATCACCATTGCGAGTCACTCTAACTGGACAGCAAAAAGATTGAATCCCTTTATTAAAAAGCATGATTTGCGTGATGAAAAAGGAAATCTTTTAAAACTTACACAACACTATTTCAGACATATATTTGCGACTTATGCCCTTAAAGGTGGAATGAAACTCCACGATGTAGCTGAAATGATGAATCATAAGTCTATTATGATGACTGAGACTTATGACCATACCAAAGGACAAAAACAAGAGGTTATCAAGGATATTTTATCAGGTGAAATTCCAGTCACAACGACCAATAAAATCGTACTGGAATCATTGGAAGGCGAAGAAAATCCGTTTAAAGGACTTACTACTGATCAAGTTGATAAAATGCGAAGAGCATTAAAGATTGAGCTATTACCTCATGGTATGTGTTTACATCACCCAATGCGTGGTGAACCCTGCGAACAAGATGGAGTATGCTTGGGCTGTCATGAATTCATAGCATCCGCAAGACACTTGCCTGTTTACGAAGCAAGGCTCGAAAGAGTCGAACAAGAATTAAATACTCTTGATAATGATAAGAGCATTTACACAACAAAACTTCGTTTTCAGCAAGGGATGTTAGAAAAATATGTTTCGGATTTACAAAAGAAACTGGCAGAGAAGGAATTCCAAGAGGCTCTTTTAGAAGTGGCAGGTGCTAAACATGACGAATGAGAAAAAACTAACTCTGGCAGAGCAAAATAGGCTCAGAACGACAGAGAAGGTCATAGAAGCTCTTGAAAAGTTGAAGAAGGGTAAAGATCCTATAACCATCAAAAGTGTTAGTGAGAAGGCAAATATATCACGAAAGACAATTTATAATCGACCTGATCTAAAGGCAATGATAGAGGAAACACAATCGCTACAAAGCGATTTAAACAGTTCTAAAAGGGAAGAACGTAAACCAAAGGGTTCAAGCCAAGCAGAGCAGATAAAACGTCTTAGAGAGAAGAATAAGGAGCTTGTAGAAGATAAGAAAATGATCTTAGAGCAAAATGTGATTCTCACTAAGAAAGTTACTGATTTACAAAATCGGATCGCTGACTTGGAAGATAAATTATATTCACAGGCTAATCTTAAAGTAGTGAATTTACCCCATAAATAACGTAGTATCAAATTTTGTCTGTAAGTTGGGATATATTGTTTCTGAATGAAACAAGTTTATCATAGCAGGAATTATTTAGATATTAAGTGAATAACTTTATAATCGCTCTGGATAAGAGAATAGATTGGGGGTAAATACTTTATGGGCTACTTTGCATTCGTGTTGATAATTCTTATAGCACTGCTTGTGGATCTTTATTGGCTTGATGTTAATGGTAAACGTTGGGGTTGGATGAAAAATTGGTCTAAGCTCAATAAAACATTATTCTTTTCAGGTATTATTATTGTTTCAGCATTAATTTACTTTGCCTTCGGTACGAAATATTTAAACTGATGAAGGCTACTATTTTACTTGAAACAATTAATACGAAAAGCGTGTGTTTTAATATCACCTAAAATAATTCGTAACGTCTAAAACCTCTGAAATCAGGGAACAATTTAAGGTATAGATTACACACGAATTATGGTATAATAACCTTACCCTTTGGAATACCAAAGATTACACACGTTAGAGTGGGCATAACCCCCCTTCTAACGATAGCTAATTAAGAAATGGAGGGAAATAACATGGCAGGTGGACGCAGAGGCGGACGTAAACGTCGTAAAGTGTGTTACTTTACTTCTAACGGAATCACACATATCGACTACAAAGATGTAGATCTTTTGAAAAAGTTTATTTCTGAACGTGGAAAAATTCTTCCACGTCGTGTAACTGGAACAAGCGCAAAATACCAACGTAAATTAACGATTGCTATCAAACGCGCACGTACTATGGCTTTATTACCATACGTATCTGGTGAATAATAAGAAGAAAGAAAGCTATTGGTCTGTTTGACCAGTAGCTTTCTTTTTTTGCCTATTATGGCTTTGTGTAGGTTTTGGTAATTTGAATATTACAACAAATTCCGATTTTCTAAACTATTGATGAAATATGTCGAAATTAAAAGTAGTTTCAATATTATAGGGTAATCTTATAGGTAGGTGCTAAAAAGATAGTGTTTAAATCTATAAAATTTAAGTTTATTTTTGTTGTGACCATTTTGTTAATTGTTTCGTTTACAGCAATGATTGCAATTACAACATGGCAAGCGAGTAAAAAAACAAAAGAAAATGTCATTTCTGAAACAGATAGAATGGTTAATGAACTAAACTACTCAATCCAGTTGTATTTTAATCAATACGAAAAAAGCATTGAACAAATTAGTACGTATGAAAAGATTGGGGAATATGGTTATCAGGGACTTTCCATTAATAACAAAGAGAAGGGAAAGCAAGATGACCAAGTAATTAAAGACATATTAACAGGTTATTTAAATACATATAAGGAAGCAACTTCAACATACTTCGCAACAACAAATAAAAAAATTGTTGCTTTACCAAAAGCTAATTTATCAGCGGATGCGGATCCAACTACACAAAATTGGTATAAAAATGCGATTACCACCACAGGGAGAGTCGTTTGGACTGAACCATATAAAGATCCTGCAACAAATGAATATATTATTACCGCTTCAAAAGCTGTTATAAATAAAGGTATGATCGTTGGTGTAATTGGAGCAAATATTAAAATGTATGAAATTACCAACCGGATATCTAATATGAAACTTGGATACAAAGGGATCCCGTTTATCGTCAATTCTGATGGAAAGTCAATTATATATAAAGATACACATGGCGAGGATTTAACAACGATTCCTTTTATTAAGCAAATGATGAAGGAAAATAAGGATAGAGGAATTATTAACTATCAAGAAGGCAAAAATAGCAAAGTGCTCGTATATAGTACTAATTTAACGAACCGTTGGAAAATAGGCGCAGTATACAATCAAGGTAATTTATTAGTTTTGGCAAAAGATTTACAAACGATTCTAATCATTATTGGTGTATCAACGCTTATCCTTTCAGTTATTGTGTTAGCATATGTTTCAATTCGTATTACTAAGCCGATAAAGAAATTAAAAGCGGCAATGGGCCAATTATCAGATGGGGATTTGCAAGCATACGCTAATGTAAATTCAAATGATGAAATTGGAGAGTTGGCGAATAGCTTTAACTCAATGATTGAAAAAATTAAACAAGTAATTATAGTTGTAAATGAGTCCATTTCAAAAGTTAGGGAATCAGCTGAAAACTTAAGTGCAAGTTCGGAAGAAACGAATGCGTCAAGTGAACAAATGGCACTAGCTGTAAATGAGATTGCCCAAGGCGCATCTAAATCAGCAGAGGATGCTGAAGTGGCCAATATTAATTCTACAAATTTAAGTTCACAAATTAATGATATTCATGAGAAATCTGAACAAATGAGTAATCTTGCCTTAAAAACAAATGAAATGAATCATTTAGGTATAAGTAAAATGCAAGATTTAAAGATTTCCTTTAATACAGCAGATCAATATATCCAATCGATGTCTTCAGTAGTTTTAGATTTATCGATGAAAATTAACTCAATTGAGACAGTAATTCAAACAATTACATCGATTGCCTCTCAAACGAATTTATTAGCATTAAATGCTAGTATCGAAGCGGCACGTGCCGGTGAGCACGGAAAGGGATTTGCGGTAGTAGCTGAAGAAGTTCGGCAGCTGGCAGAACAGTCAGTAAAGGCAACAGACCAAGTAAAGCAAACGATACTAAATATACAAGAAGGAACACATCATGTAGTAGATGAAATGAAGAAAACAAAGGAAACGTGGATGCAACAATCAGAAGTAGTTAATGAAACGAATCAAACCTTTGAGGAAATAACAAAGCTTATGAATGTTATGCAGCAATCAATCACTTCTGTATATAATGGGATACAAGAAGTATCTACTCATAAAGATGAGGTCGTAAATATTATCCAAAACATGGCGGCAATGTCAGAACAAACGGCTGCAGCATGTGAAGAAGTTGGCGCTTCGACGGATGAACAATTAAGAGCCATTCAATCTGTTGCGGAATTAGCCAGTAACTTAACGGAATTAAGCTATGATTTACAAAATGTAATTAGCCATTTTAAGTTGAATAGCTAATAAACAGGTTAATTGTTCTAATAAACAGTGTCTTTGAAGGGCACTGTTTTTTTTGTCTAGACTTCCTTCATATGGTAGTATAAACCTAATAGATACATGAGGTGAAAGAATGAAAAACACAAAAATGTTAACAGAAGGAGCTTTAATGCTCGCTATTTTCACGATTTTACTTTTGATTTTCAACTATATCCCATTTTTGTCTTTAATTGCGGTTGCCTTTCTATTGTTACCGTTCATCCTCTATAGTGCTAAATATCCTTTAAAATATTCGTTTGTGTTATTAATTGGAGGAATTATTATTTCAGCATTAGTAGGAACATTGTTATTAATTCCGGTAGCAATCGCCTACGGTACGACAGGAATGGTTATCGGTTACAGCATTCAAAGGAAAAAGTCCAAAACATTTCTATACATAGCTGCAAGTATCATGTTTTTACTAAATACAATCGGTCAATATGTTGTTTCGGTCGTCTTTTTTAAGATAGACATTTTAAAAGACACAATCAAAATGGTCCGTGAATCAATGAATAAGTCCATGCAAATTTTTGAAGCAGTAGACAAAGGATCTTCTGATCAACTGATGGATCAATTCAATACCGTTCTGAATTCGTTTACAATTCTATTGCCGAGTCTGCTTGTAACTGCATCCTTCCTTATTATTTGGATATTGTTATCGATTAATTTGCCAATAGTTAGGCGTTTTCAAATCGATACTCCGAAGTGGAATTCATTTGGGGATTTACAATTACCAAGAAGCATATTATGGTATTATTTAATAACAATTATATTGACGCTTATTTTAAAGCCTGAACAAGGCAGTTTTGCAAACACAGCATTAGCTAACTTAAATTTTGTTTTACAATTATTAATGTTACTTCAAGGATTTTCTTTCCTTTATTTTTATAGCTGAATGAATTTCATAATTCTTAGCCCTTGTGTATCAAGGGGTTTAAGAGATAAAAAAAGAAGTACCTCCCCAAATCTTGTATAATGGTAGTTGACCAGTAAGCCCCCATTCAAACAACGCATATAAATGATCAGCACCCCTTAGTACAATAATCGTATCAATTAAGGAGGTGCTTTTCCTATGTCACAACAAAAACTAACAATCGTCCCCGTTTCAATACAACCAGAAAAAAATATTATAACATCCACAACTTCGAAAGATCCTTCAAATAGCTTTTGCACAATCAAAATTGAAGCTGCTGAAATTTCCTTCTTCAACGGCGTAGATGAGCACATCATCCAAACGGTCATGAGGGAGTTGAAAAATCTATGAAACATGATTATACCAGTGTAAAAAACATTTATATTATTTGCGGTAAAACAGATATGAGGAAGGGAATTGATGGATTAGCAACGCTAATTCAAGATTCTTTCGAACTTGATCCATATGGAGATTCTATTTTCCTTTTCTCTGGTTGGAGTAAAGACCGTTATAAATGTTTATATTTTGATGGCGATGGTTTCGCCATGCTTTATAAGCGACTAGATGGAGGAAAACTTCAATGGCCAAAAGATGAAAATGAAGTACGTAAACTTTCGCAACAGGAGGTTCGCTGGTTGTTAGAAGGGTTGTCCATTCAGCAACCAAAGGCCATTCAAAAATCACAAAAAGGAGTATTCTAAACAAGCTAGAAATGTTGGTTTATAGCCATTTTCAACTTCGCTTTCTACGTTAAAAATGTTATAATATAACTAACTTATGGTGAACGAAAAGTGGTGAAATAAATGGTTAATACTTCTTCCAATAACAAGAATCCATATGGGAAATTAATTCGACTTCTCGAAGAACAATTGGCTCATTCAAATCAACAAAACAAAGACTTATCGAAAAAGCTAGATCAATCAACTAAACAGATTGAAGCGCTAACTGAACAAATTCGCCATTTAACAAAACTTTTATATGGATCGAAATCCGAAAAATCGAAATACAACGTACCAGATGGGCAAGGCTCATTATTTGATGATGACCCGGCTTTTAGCGAACCTGAGCACACAGAAGAACAAAGCCAACAGACAATCTCTTATACTGTTGTACGAAAAGTTAAATCAAAAAAACGAAATGATTCCTTGCATGATGGTATTGAAGTAGAAGCTATTCACCATCATCCGAAAAATACAATCTGTGACTGTTGCCAAGGGCAAATGATTGAAATTGGTAGTACACTTGTACGTGAAGAAGCAAAATTTATTCCTGCAAAAATGATGAAAGTACAGCACATTGAACATGCGTATGAATGTAAAGACTGCAAAGTTGATTCATCACAGCCAGCACAAATCAAACGCGGGAAAGCACCACAACCAGCGATTCAGCGTAGCATCGCAAGTCCTAGCGTACTTGCCAAAGTCATCTATGATAAATTTGCACAATATTTACCTCTTTACCGTCAGGTAAAGGAATGGAATCGCTATGGACTGAATACCAATGATAAAAACCTATCGAATTGGGTTATCCGTGTAGCACATGATTGGCTGTTACCTGTATACGAACGAATGAAAGAGTTGATGATGGCAAAATCGGTTTTGCATGTCGATGAAACATACGGACAAATTATCAACCGATCCGATGGGAAATCTGGTAAAGCCAATGCGTATAATTGGGTGTTTCGAAGTGTGTGCCAAGCCAAAGCCAAGTACTAACAATGACTCTCTTTCAAAGCGCATTATCTCGAGCTCGATCTGTCCTTGAAAGTTTTATTGAAGGCTTTTCTGGAACGATTGTGTGTGATGGTTATTCTGCTTATGATAAGTTGGAAGGCGTTAATTTCGCAAATTGTTGGGCGCATGTTCGTCGTTATTGGCTGAAAGCTGATAGCAAAAATGGTAGAATCGGTGTGAAATATTGTGATGATTTATATCGACTAGAAAGGCAATTTAAACGTTTGTCTCCGAGTAAACGAAGAAAAAACGTCAAAAGTACTCGAAGCCAATCGTGGAGGAATTCCTTCACTGGGTTGAAACATCACCATTTTACGGAAAAAATGCGTTAGCAAAAGCGAATGAATACACATTAAACAGGGCAAATGGACTCAAATTATTCCTGAATGATGGGCGAATTGAAATGGATAATAATCCAGCCGAGAACGCCATCCGTCCCAACGTTATAGGAAGAAAAAATTGGCTCTTTAGTGTAAGTGAAGCTGGTGCAAAAGCGAATGCCATCTGTTTAAGTATTGCTGAAACTGCCAAAAGTAACGGCGTTGATTTCTATGAATATATAAAGAAACTTTTTACGGATTTACCAAATCTCGGCGTCCAACAAAACCCTGAAATTTTAGATCAATACATGCCCTGGTCAAAAATGATTCAGGCAGAATGTAGCAAATAAATGAAATAGCCGTAATTCGATTAAAAAGTCAGAATTTACGGCTATTTACGATGCGTACCGAAAGGTACACTTATTTTTATAATTCGGGCTTACGTTGACCACAAACCATAAAAAGACTGGAGGAGTACTTCTTATGACTATTATACGACAACCTAGCCTATTTGGCATACAGGAATTATTTGACATGGAACCTACCCAAAAATATGAAGCCATTATTTCAGCGGTAGATTTGGATTCGATGTACCATCAAGTGGCGAAAAAATCACGGTTGGGTGCACCGGAAGAACTAAACTATGCAGCCATGATTATCTCCACCTTTGTAAGATACATAGAGCGCATCCCTACGATGAAGGATCTTATAAAACGTCTTCATGATGATCTAGCTTTTAAGTTAAATTGTGGCTTTTTGGTTTCTGATCATGTGCCTTCAGAATCCTCCTATTCACGTCTCATAACGAAATTGGAGGAAAGCGATATCCTTGAGAAAGAACAAGAAAAAGTGGTCCTCCAGGCTATTGCAGAAGGTTTCATCACGGATGATACAGTGGTATGATGCAACCCATTTTGAAGCACGAGACCAAGCGCAACAAAAGAAGAAAAGCCAAAATCTGAACCCCAAAAACGTGGTCGGAAATCAAAAGATGAGCGTGACGGGTGGCTTAAAGAACAAGCTGAAACGGAAGCCAATTTACCTTTATATGATAGAAAAATTGTGTACTTCAATTAGATGTTCCCTAGCCGAACTACGTGCCGAAGTTCCCAAGACCCTAAATGGGGCGTGAAAAAGAACTCAGAAGGACAAAATGTTTTTGGTTTGGCTACAAAGGTCATTTAGCCGTTGGTACATCAAGCCAATACATTCTACAGGCTCTTTTTCATCTGGGAGTCTAAATGATGGTAAGGCAAATATCCCTATCCCTTTACTGAAAGGAATTCAGGAACGCCTTCACCTTCCATTACGTTATCAAACAATGGATGCGGGCTATGACTATGAACCCATATACGAGCAGGTACATCGAATGGGACAACAATCCGTCATCGCGTATAATAAGCGAAATGAAGGGGAAATCATTGGCTATGATAAACACTTTGCCCCAACTTGTTTCAGAGAGCATTCTTATCGTTATGATAGTTTTGATCCTAAATATGAAACATTGAAATACACAAGACCAAAGGAATGCAGCGACTGTCCCTTAGCTAATGAAGGTATTTGCCAAAAGGTTTATAAAGTGAAAATCACTTCAGACCTTCGCAGATATACCGCACCAGCACGCGGGTCACAAGCATGGAAAAACATTTTCAAACGTCGTACTGCCGTAGAACGGGTTAATGCCTATCTGAAAGAATTCTTTCAACTGAACAATGTTCGCTATCGTACTGGGAAACGTGCAAAAATTCATTTTGACATGGTAACCCTTATTTATAATGCTTCAAAGTTAGCCGCAGACCGAATTAATGTACAATTAAATCAGCAACAAGTAGCATGATTTCTGTTTTTAAAAATATATTTTAGAAATTCTGTAGGATTCTGTATTTTTAAAAAGAGCAATTATGAAATTGACTCAGCTATGAAAAAAAGTGGCCAAAAGCAATTCCGGTTTTGATTATTATTTTTTCATTTTTACTCTTCCCTCTTCAATATCTAGTAAGAATATTAGGTATAATGGATTTAGGGTTTAATTTACGACAAATAATTAAACGAAAATCATCATGACCCCTGTTTTGAATGATGGGAACGGAATAATCACTGGGAGTTTTGAATTAAATGGGAGAGAATAAACATGCCTTCATATTATAAAAATCGAATGGTACGTTATCCACTATATGGACTGCTGGCGGTTTCTTTAGCCCTTTTAGGACTCATTGCTTTTTACCATTGGTGGATTACGGTTATTGGGCTTCTACTGATAGGGACCTTGTTTTATCTAGCCCTTTTTCTTGAACAAAGGTCAAATAAAGCAACTCTTGAGTATATTTCCACCTTATCCCACCGAATAAAAAGGGTTGGTGAAGAGGCATTATTAGAAATGCCAATTGGAATTATGCTGATCAATGATGATTACTTTATTGAATGGACAAATCATTATATGGCTTCATGCTTTAATGAAGATACACTAGTCGGGGAATCATTATATGATGTTGCAGAAGATTTAGTTCCGTTAATTAAGCAAGAAGTAGATACTGAGCTAATATCATTAAATGGGCGAAAATACCGCGTTACCTTAAAACATAAGGAACGATTACTTTACTTTTTAGATGTTACAGAAATGGCTGAAGTTGTAAAACTGTATAATGAGGAAAGAACAGTTATTGCCATCATCTTTTTAGATAATTATGATGAAGTGACACAAGGAATGGATGACCAAACACGGAGTAGTCTCAATAGTTTAGTGACGTCAATTCTGAATAAATGGGCAACTGAGTACGGGATTTTTCTAAAAAGAGTGTCCGCTGAACGATTTATCGGTGTTTTTAATGAGAAAATTCTTAATGAGTTGGAAGAGAATAAATTCTCTATTTTAGATGAAGTACGTGAAACAACAACGAAGCAGAATATCCCGCTAACATTAAGTATTGGTATTGGTGCTGATGGACCAACCTTGCCTGATTTAGGTACTTTATCCCAATCAAGTTTGGACATAGCACTTGGCAGAGGGGGAGATCAAGTAGCCATTAAGCAAATGAATGGAAAAGTGAAGTTTTATGGCGGGAAGACAAACCCGATGGAAAAGCGTACAAGAGTACGTGCACGAGTGATTTCTCATGCATTAAAAGAATTGATGATTGAGAGCGATAAAGTTTTTGTAATGGGGCATAAATTTCCTGATATGGACGCCGTTGGATCAGCTATCGGTGTACGTAAAGTAGCGGAAATGAATCAAATAGAAGGTTATATTGTTATCAATTTTTCTGAGATTGATACCGGGGTAAAGCGATTAATTGATGAAGTGAAGCAATATCCGGATTTATATTCTCGCTTTATTTCACCGGAAGACGCAATGGAAATGGCGACGGAAGAGTCCCTACTGGTCATTGTGGATACGCATAAGCCGTCCTTTGTCATCGAAGAAAAACTCATTAAGAGGATGGATAATATTGTTGTTATCGACCATCATCGACGCGGTGAGGATTTTATAAAAAATCCACTTTTAGTGTATATGGAACCATATGCTTCTTCCACTGCCGAACTTGTCACTGAGTTATTAGAATACCAACCAAAAAATGAAAAAATTAATATGCTTGAAGCAACAGCCCTATTAGCCGGAATAATCGTTGATACAAAAAGCTTCACGTTAAGAACGGGCTCAAGAACATTCGATGCCGCTTCATATTTACGTGCCCAAGGTGCGGATACTATCTTAGTCCAGAAGTTCTTGAAAGAAGATTTGGAAACGTATATTAAACGGTCAAAATTAATTGAGAGTGTAAAATTTTCTCGTGATGGAATCGCTATTGGAAAAGGTACCGATGAAGAGATTTATAATTCGGTATTAATTGCACAAGCTGCAGACACTCTACTAACAATGGATGGAGTACAGGCATCTTTCGTTATTTCTAAACGATCAGAAGAAGAGATAGGAATAAGCGCACGTTCATTAGGAAAAGTAAATGTTCAAATTATAATGGAAAGTCTAGGCGGCGGTGGTCATTTGTCGAATGCCGCCACGCAACTTCAAAACACGACAATTGCAGAAGCAGAAAAGGCGCTGTTGAAAGCAATAGATGATTATTTAGAAGGGAGACAGCAATCATGAAAGTAATTTTTTTAAAAGATGTTAAAGGAAAAGGAAAAAAGGGAGAAACAAAAAATGTAGCGGATGGATATGCTCACAACTTTTTACTTAAGCAAGGATTGGCTGTAGAGGCAACTCCAGGAAATTTAAAAGGTCTCGATGCACAAAAGAAAAAGGAACAGCAATTAGCTGCAGAAGAGCTTCAAGAAGCGAAAAAGTTGAAAGAAAAACTAGAACAAATTACTGTAGAATTGAAAGCAAAATCTGGTACAGGTGGTCGCCTTTTCGGTTCGATTACAAGCAAACAAATTTCAGAGGAATTAAAAAAGGCACACGATATTAAAATTGATAAACGCAAAATAGAAATGGACGATGCCATTCGTACTCTAGGGGTTACTAAAGTACCTGTTAAACTTCATTCTGAAGTAACAGCAACATTAAATGTCCATGTAAAAGAAGAAAAATAAAAACACGTCTTGTTAAATTTGCCAGCTTCACAAGAAATAACTTCGTGATAAAATAGTTAAGTAAGGTGAATGTTTGATATGACAATCTCTCTTTTAAGAGTGGAAATAAAGAAAGAATTAAATGTGATCGAATATAATTGATCACTTTTTTTCTATGGATTTATTTTGAGTATGTATAGCTCATAAATGGGAGGTTTTATTTCAATGAGTGATTTATTTGCGGATCGCATGCCGCCTCAAAATATAGAAGCAGAACAAGCAGTTATAGGGGCTATCTTTTTGGAACCATCTTCATTGATCTTGGCCTCGGAAACATTGATTCCGGAGGATTTTTATCGCAGTGCTCATCAAAAGATATTTAGTGTTTTTTTAAAGCTAAATGATGAGGGCAAAGCGGTTGATCTAGTTACAGTTACTGAAGAACTAGCTGCTGCTAAACAATTAGAAGATGTTGGTGGTATATCGTATTTAAGTGAAGTAGCTGCATCTGTTCCAACAGCAGCAAATATTGAATATTATGCGAGAATTGTAGAAGAGAAATCTCTCTTGCGCCGATTAATTCGAACGGCAACAACGATTGCCCAGGAAGGTTATTCTCGTGAAGATGAAGTAGATGCATTGTTAAATGAGGCTGAAAAAAGCATTATGGAAGTTGCCCAACGGAAAAATGCGGGTTCCTTTCATAATATTAAAGATGTGCTTGTAAGAACCTATGATAATATTGAATTACTGCATAACCGTGTTGGCGATATTACTGGGATTCCTACTGGCTTCACCGAGCTTGATCGGATGACGGCAGGTTTCCAACGGAATGATTTAATTATTGTCGCTGCACGTCCTTCAGTAGGTAAAACGGCTTTTGCTTTAAACATTGCCCAAAATGTCGGAACAAAGGCTGGCGAAAATGTGGCAATTTTTAGTCTCGAGATGGGAGCGGAACAATTAGTAATGCGTATGCTCTGTGCAGAAGGGAATATTAATGCGCAAAACTTGCGGACCGGTTCATTAACCGACGAAGACTGGCGAAAGCTGACGATGGCGATGGGAAGTCTTTCGAATTCAGGTATTTTTATTGATGATACGCCAGGTATTCGGATTAGCGAGATCCGCTCCAAGTGTCGAAGGTTAAAGCAAGAACATGGTCTCGGAATGATATTAATTGATTATTTGCAGTTGATCCAAGGGAATGGCCGTTCAGGTGAAAACCGACAACAGGAAGTTTCCGAAATTTCACGTTCGTTAAAAGCACTCGCACGTGAGTTAGAAGTTCCGGTTATCGCCCTCTCTCAGCTTTCTCGTGGTGTTGAACAACGTCAGGATAAGCGTCCGATGATGTCAGATATCCGTGAATCAGGAAGTATTGAGCAAGACGCGGATATTGTTGCCTTCCTTTATCGGGACGATTATTATGATAAGGAAAGTGAAAACAAAAATATTATCGAAATCATAATTGCTAAACAGCGTAATGGCCCAGTTGGAACCGTATCATTAGCTTTTGTAAAAGAATATAATAAGTTTGTTAATTTGGAACGTCGATTTGATGATGCTCAAGTTCCGGCGGGAGCTTAAGAAGATTTCTGAATTAATAATAGTAGATAAAGAGAATTGGAGTTTACCAGTTCTCTTTTTTTATATTTTACATAATTACGAATAAAGTAGATTAAACACCTACTAAATGTTCGTGTTTGGATTGACTTTTTTATATAAATTGTTAAAATAAGTAGGGTATAAAATATAGAACGTAAAAATTATTTGGAGGTGCCTTATTAATGTCATCAGTAGTTGTTGTCGGAACACAATGGGGCGATGAAGGAAAAGGAAAGATTACAGACTTTCTTTCTGAAAATGCAGAAGTCATTGCACGATACCAAGGCGGAAATAATGCGGGTCACACGATTCGTTTTAATGGTGAAACATATAAATTACACTTAATTCCATCTGGGATTTTTTATAAAGAAAAGATCAGTGTTATCGGAAATGGTTTGGTGGTTGATCCGAAAGCGCTTGTTCAAGAATTAAAAGGATTGCACGAAAGAGGAATTTCCACAGATAATTTACGAATTAGTAATCGTGCACATGTAATACTTCCTTATCATTTGAAAATTGATGAGATGGATGAGGAACGAAAAGGTGCGAATAAAATAGGTACGACGAAAAAAGGAATTGGACCAGCCTATATGGATAAAGCTGCTCGTGTTGGTATTCGTATGGCTGATCTTCTTGATCGAGAAATATTTGAAGAGAAATTGGCTCGTAATTTAGAAGAGAAAAACCGTTTATTGGAACGTTTCTATGAAACGAATGGATTTTCATTAGAGGAAATTTTGGATGAATACTATGAGTACGGACAACAAATTAAGCAATATGTTTGTGATACGTCTGTTGTTTTAAATGATGCTTTAGATGAAGGGCGCCGTGTTCTATTTGAAGGGGCACAAGGAGTTATGTTGGATATTGACCAAGGTACATATCCGTTTGTTACATCATCCAATCCAATTGCCGGTGGAGTAACAATCGGTTCCGGTGTTGGTCCGACAAAAATTAATCATGTTGTCGGTGTAGCAAAAGCATATACTTCTCGTGTAGGAGATGGTCCATTCCCTACCGAATTACATGACGATATAGGCAATCAAATCCGTGAAGTTGGTCGTGAATATGGGACAACGACAGGACGACCAAGACGTGTTGGTTGGTTCGACAGTGTTGTTGTTCGCCATGCACGTCGTGTTAGTGGAATTACAGACCTTTCCCTTAATTCCATTGATGTATTAACGGGTATTGAAACAGTTAAAATTTGTACATCTTATCGATATAAAGATACAGTTATTGAAGAGTTTCCGGCAAATCTAAATATTTTAGCTGAATGTGAACCAATCTATGAAGAGCTGCCTGGTTGGACGGAAGATATCACAAGCTGCAAAACATTAGATGAGTTACCAGCAAATGCTCGTCACTATTTAGAACGTGTTTCACAGTTAACAGGAATTCCATTGTCCGTCTTCTCTGTTGGACCTGACCGTTCACAAACAAATGTTGTTAATAGTGTTTGGAGATAAATAAGGAAATGAGGATGAATTTTTTGATCATCCTCATTTTTTATTGTCATCAGTCCTACAAAGTATCCAGCAACGTCTAGCTAAAGCTAAGCAAGGCGCTTTTAGCTTTTTTATTTTTTTTACGAAATTTGCCGAAAGTTGTTGCTTTATGAAATAATGTTATGGTAATATAAAATACGTTGTTACGAAATATTAAGTTCGAGCCATTAGCTCAGTCGGTAGAGCATCTGACTTTTAATCAGAGGGTCGAAGGTTCGAGTCCTTCATGGCTCATCCTTCAAATATTTTTTAATAATAATATTTGGTCCGGTAGTTCAGCTGGTTAGAATGCCTGCCTGTCACGCAGGAGGTCGCGGGTTCGAGTCCCGTCCGGACCGCCATTTCAATTGGCTCGGTAGCTCAGTCGGTAGAGCAATGGACTGAAAATCCATGTGTCGGCGGTTCGATTCCGTCCCGAGCCATCATCAAAAAGCACTGCGATGACATAAGACTCTCGCAATGCTTTTTTATTTATACAATTCTTTTCGACAATTTCCCCCTTCATTTTCTTTAATTATTCAAGACAATTAAAATACTATTAATAGATGATAAAAATGCCTCTAGCAAAGTCTAGAGCTTTTTGCTATTTATATAAAAGGAATTTGGAAGAGTTGGAAAAAAACAATTATCCTTAAAAGATGAATTCACGTATAGAACATGTTACAGTAAAATAGAGGTAGTGGATAATTTTTGCCGTATTACAATACATTATAATTAAAATCGATTTTATTTGAATATAAAGGGAGTAATAGGCATGGATAAAAAAATATTGGTCGTTGATGATGAGAAACCAATTGCTGATATCCTTCAGTTTAATTTGAAGAAAGAAGGATACACCGTTTACTGTGCATATGACGGTGAAGAAGCAATTAGAATGGTCGAGGAAATCAACCCTGATTTATTAATATTAGACATTATGCTACCAAAGCGTGATGGAATTGAAGTATGTAGAGAAGTTAGAAAAAAATATGAAATGCCGATTGTCATGCTTACAGCTAAGGACTCAGAGATCGATAAAATTATCGGCTTAGAGCTCGGAGCGGATGATTATGTAACAAAGCCTTTTAGCACAAGAGAATTAATCGCGCGTGTGAAAGCCAATTTGCGACGCCATCAACAAGTCGCAGCCGTAGCAGACGAAGAAGAGAAAAGTAATGAAATTACAATTGGATCATTAGTTATTCACCCAGATGCATACATCGTTTCTAAACGTGGGGAAACGATAGAGTTAACACATCGGGAATTTGAGTTACTATATTATTTAGCTCAACATATCGGTCAAGTGATGACGAGAGAACATTTGCTGCAAACGGTTTGGGGATATGACTATTACGGAGACGTCCGAACTGTTGATGTTACTGTAAGACGTTTAAGAGAAAAAGTAGAGGATAATCCAAGTCATCCTGCGTGGATCGTTACACGCCGTGGAGTAGGCTATTATTTGCGTAATCCCGAACAGGAGTAATGTGATGAAGAAGGTTGGTTTTTTTCAGTCAATCCATTTAAAGTTTGTCTTAATTTTTCTTTTATTAACATTAGTATCAATGGAGATTATCGGAGTCTATTTTGTTAATAAATTAGAGGAAAAACTACAAGAAAACTTTATGAGCTCCATTAAGGGGAGAGTGACCAGTTTAGAATACTTTATTCGTGAGGCGATGAGCACAGAGGAAACGAATGAAGATAGCAGAAAAAAAATACAAGATATATTAAAAGACAATGCACGCGCAGAGATTGAGGAAATACGTTTAATTGATAGTAATAATGTCATTCTCGCTACTTCTGATACAGGTGATCAAGGAATTGTCGGACAAAAGGCAATAGATAATAACGTGAAAAGGGCGATAAATTCCGGAAATACATGGAGCAAGCGTTTTGTTGATAACTCGGGAAAGCGTATTTGGGTTTTAATTGATCCTATTAAATTAAGCAGCAATGAAACTGGCTATATTTATATCGTCGGTAAGATTGAATCAGTATATAAAGAAATCAATGAAATTAATTCAATTTTTACCAAAGGTACTGCGATCGCTATGGTTATTACAGCAATCCTTGGGATTGTACTAGCTCAAACAATTACAAGGCCAATTTCCGATATGCGAAGGCAGGCACTGGCAATGGCGAAAGGGAATTTCTCCAGAAAAGTAAAAGTGTACGGCAACGATGAGATAGGGCAACTAGCATATAGTTTTAATCATATGACGAAAAAGCTTCAAGAATCTCAGGCAACAACCGAGGGAGAACGAAGAAAACTTTCCTCCATTCTTTCCCATATGACGGACGGTGTGATCGCCACTGATCGAAGAGGGAAAATCATTTTAATTAATGAGCCTGCAGCGGATATGCTAGATGTTTCACGTGAAACAGTCCTTTCTAAAGAACTCGTTTCCCTACTAAAAATTGAGGACCTCCACCATTTTGAAGATTTACTGAATGAACAGGACTCGGTTATTTTGGATTATAGTAAAAAGGATGAACCGTATATTTTGCGTGCTAGTTTTTCCGTTATTCAAAGTGAAACGGGATTTGTTAGCGGGTTAATAACTGTATTACACGATATTACCGAGCAAGAAAAAATTGATATGGAACGAAGAGAGTTCGTATCAAATGTTTCCCATGAATTAAGAACGCCGCTTACAACGATGAGAAGTTATTTAGAGGCATTAGCTGACGGAGCTTGGGAAGATAAAGAAATTGCACCAAGATTTTTAACAGTTACGCAAAATGAAACAGAAAGAATGATTCGCCTTGTCAATGACTTGTTGAAATTATCAAAAATGGACAGCAGAGACTATCAATTAAATAAAGAATGGGTTAATATCATTGAATATTTCCACCATGTCATTGATCGTTTCGAAATGGCAAAAGAGCAAAATGTAACTTTTAAACGAAAGCTTCCTAACGCGGACTTATTTGTCGAGGTTGATTTAGATAAATTGACTCAAGTGCTAGATAATATTATTTCAAATGCATTAAAATATTCACCTGAAGGCGGGCAAATAACATTTAGAGCTCGTGAACTTAATGAAATGATTGAACTAAGTATTTCCGATCAAGGAATGGGAATTCCTAAAGATAATCTGAAGAAGATTTTTGAACGCTTTTACCGCGTTGATAAAGCGAGAACTAGAAAAATGGGCGGTTCTGGACTTGGACTAGCAATTGCCAAGGAAATGGTTGAAGCACATGGTGGGGAAATATGGGCTAGAAGTGAAGAAGGAAAAGGGACAACGATCTATTTAACACTTCCATATGATCGTTCTCAAGAGGATGAATGGTTATGAAATATGAAACGTTGAAAACAATATTGTTAATCTTTCTAGTCGCCATCAGTATTTATTTAACATGGAGTTTGTGGACGTTCCAAGTAAATTATGAAACCATTAGAAATACAGAAACACCTGATACAGAAAATGTTGAACCAAAGGAACTAAAGGAAATCATTAAACCGATGAAAATCTTCCTTCATGATAATGATTTATATAGTGGAACAACAGAAGAAACAGAAATTGATCGGATTATGAATGAAATTGGGAGCTTTAAGTTTTATGAGATTGGAGCTGCCAAGAGCTATAGAGACAATGACTGGCAAAAGAATATACACGGATCAAAAAAATTAGAACTTTATTTTTCAGATTTGATCCCTTTTGATACATTTAAAGGTGTTATTCATGTCAGTGACAAAAAGGTTCCTACTGAAGAGTTTGACCAAATGGTGATTGATATTTCAAATCCGGCCCAGAAGGTTGCATCCGTTTATTTTATTAATACAAAGGCGAAACGAGTGTTTAGTGGATCTGCTAGCTATACCGGTCTACAAGCCTTTGTAAATAAAATTAACAATAAAAAAGATCTGTACGAACCATATCACGTATATAAGTTAAATAATAAAAAGGAAATTTTATTACCTACTTCCATACAAACTGTTACAAGATATAGTTATTTGTGGGATAAAAATGATTTATCAATCGTAGAAAATTTCAAAAATGCTTTATTCCCTGTACCCAAGATTGTAGAAAAAAGCCAGGAAGGCAGCAATATAGAATATCAAGATGGGACAAGTTTTATGAGGGCGAATTTAGATCGTGGTTCAATAGATTTCTTTAATCCAAGTGAAAGCCCGGGGATTTTTATTCGCATTAAAAATCTAATTAGGCAGAGCAATGACTTTGTTAATAATAATGGTGGATGGAAAGATGATTTTCGCTACTTTAGTACGGATCCAAATAAAAATCAAGTGGTTTTTCGTCTTTTCAAAAATGGAATCCCTGTATTTAATACGAAATATCCAGACCATATAGCGGATGCAACACTCAATTGGGGAGACGCCCAAATCATTTATGAATATGAAAGACCATATATCAACTTTTCATCCCTCGTACCTATAGATAATGGAGAAGTAAAACTTCCTTCTACTGATATGGTGTTGGGATACTTAGAAAAGCTTGATATTGATCAACAAAAAATTAATAATTTATCGGTTGGATATCAGTTAGACTATGATTCTATGCGAAAGGTGCTAAATTTTGAACCGATATGGTATTATGAGTATGACGGTAAATGGCTGCCATTGATGTCTGAGGATATTAAGGGGGAGCAGCATGGATTGGAATAAAACAAAAACAATGTTTATCATTGTCTTCTTAATTCTTGATATCTTTTTATTTGTCCAGTTTTCTAGACAATATAGTGATAGCAAAATTGAGCAACTAAAGGAAGATCCTTCATTAGAGGATCGGTTAAAGGAAGCGGAGATTACTTATAATATAAGCTTTCCTTCTGAATCAATTAAAGTTCAGTATATAAGCGCAAAAACAAAGAAATTTACCGAAAAAGAAATAAAAGAATTAGTTAATCAAACGGTAACAATTGGACCAAATAAAACGTCTTTATTTTCTACCTTTAAAAAGCCAGAAAAACTAAACTCCAGCTTCGACCCGATTCAATTAGAAACATTTATATCGGAAAATATGTTGTATGGCAATCAATATAAATATTGGGAATACGACAAAGATAAAAATGTAATTATATTTTATCAGACATATGAAGATAAACAGTTTTTCAAAAATGATAGTGGTCAGTTGGTGTTAATTCTGAACGATAAAAATGAAGTTGTTTCGTATAAACAAACAATTTTAGAAAAGATGGAAAAAAGAGGCGGAGAAAAGGCACTGCCGATTATGACAGCGATCGGCAATCTTTATGCCAAGAATATGATTTTTGCTAAAAGTGAAGTTGTAAAAGCAGAATTAGGTTATTATACATTAATCCCACAAACGGAATCACAAATGCTTGTACCTACTTGGCATTTTGTCGTTAAGCATGGCAAGGTCGCTGATGACCTATTTGTAAATGCCATAGATGGACGCGTAATCCCGAAAAATGATAAAGAAACTGAAACTGAAACCGGAACTGAAACTGAAATATTGGAGTGAAAAGAATGTCATTGCATTTTAGTGTACTTGCCAGTGGAAGTACAGGAAATGCGACATATGTTGAAACAGATAATCATTCATTTTTAGTCGATGCTGGATTTAGCGGCAAACAAATGGAAGCCTTGTTTCAAAAAATTGATCGCAAACCGGAAAACTTAGACGGAATTCTTGTTACCCATGAACATAGTGACCATATTAAAGGTGTTGGAATTCTAGCACGTAAATATAAATTACCGATCTACGCAAATGAAAAAACGTGGAAAGCGATGGATAATCTCATTGGTGTTATCCCCGTCGATCAAAAGTTTACATTTGATATGGAAACAGTCAAAACCTTTGGTTCACTTGATATTGAATCGTTTGGCGTTTCTCACGATGCCGCCGAACCGATGTTTTATGTGTTTAGAAATGGATCAAAAAAGCTTGTCGTAATTACTGATACAGGATATGTCAGTGATCGAATGAAAGGCACCATTTCAAATGCGGATGTATTTATTTTTGAAAGCAATCATGATGTCCAAATGCTGCGTATGGGTAAATATCCTTGGAGTATTAAACGACGTATTCTAAGTGATGTCGGACATGTATCGAATGAGGACGCAGCAATCGCAATGAGTGAAGTAATCGGTGATGCTACGAAGCGAATTTACCTTGCCCATTTAAGTCTTGATAATAATATGAAAGATTTAGCGAGAATGAGTGTTGCTCAGACGTTGGAAGCACGTGGAATGGGAATTGGTCACCAATTTGATTTATTTGATACCGATCCAAAAATTCCAACTCCATTGACTGCAGTATAAAAAATAGGGTAAAGGTTCTTTACATAAAGAATTTTTGCCCTTTTTGCATTGGAAATTGATTAAAAAGAAATTTCTTAATTCTGTTTAATGATATTTTAATAATTGTTGATTATAATAAGGGCATATAGAAGGTAAACTAAAATACAGATAGTTTTTGACGAAAGAAAGGATGGGTAAACGTGGGTTATTATGATGATAATGATAATGATCGCTATCAACGACCAAAGCGGTCGAAAGGCGGATCCTTTATTTCTGGTCTAGTCGGTGTAATTATTGGAGCATTACTTGTAATGATTGCCTTCCCTTCACTCGGTAATGTATTCAATCGTTCCTCTGATCAACAAACATCAGTTGAAAATGCACAAAATAGCCAAAATAATATTACAGGCAAATCAGTTTCTTTAGATGTGACGACAGATGTAACGAAAGCGGTTCAAAAAGCCGAAAAGGCTGTTGTCGGGATTGCTAATATCCAATCACAAGGCTTTTGGTCACAGCAAGGGCAAGGGAAAAGCGAACATGAAACAGGCTCGGGCTCAGGTGTAATTTATAAAAAAGCAAATGGAAAAGCATTTATCGTAACTAATAATCACGTTGTTGAAGGCGCTGATCAACTTGAAGTCACACTTTACGATGGAAAAAAATTATCGGCAAGATTATTAGGTAGTGATGTTTGGACAGATTTAGCGGTAGTTGAAGTGGATGGTAAAGATGTAACTACTGTTGCTCAGTTTGGGGATTCTGATAAGTTGAAACTTGGTGAACCAGTCATCGCAATTGGAAATCCACTTGGCGAAAACTTTGCCGGCTCCGTCACACAAGGAATTGTCTCTGGGGTCAATCGGACGGTACCTATGGATTTAAATAATGACGGACTTGAGGATTGGGAAGCAGAAGTATTACAAACAGATGCTGCCATTAACCCTGGTAACAGCGGTGGTGCACTAATAAACGTTTCTGGTCAAGTCGTTGGAATTAATTCAATGAAAATTGCTCAAGAAGCTGTCGAAGGAATCGGTTTTTCCATTCCAATTAAATCTGCAGAACCAGTAATAAACGATTTAGAGAAGTATGGAAAAATTAGACGTCCAGCAATGGGTGTAACACTTCAAAATGTCAGTGATGTCCCAGCCTACCATCAACAAGAAACATTACGACTTCCAAAAGGTGTAACACAAGGCATCATGATTGAAAGCGTCTCTCCTGGATCTCCAGCTGCAAAGGCAGGCATGCAAGAAATGGATGTAATTTTCGAATTAGATGGTCATAAAGTAAATAACATCTTAGAGCTAAGAAAATATTTATACACTAATAAAAAACCAGGCGATTCAATGAAAGTAAAATTTTATCGTCAAGGAAAAGAAAAAGAAGCAACATTGAAATTAACAAATGAATCAAGATTATAATTCACAATGTGGATAATTGTAAAAACGGGGAGCGTATATTGCTTCCCTTTTTTTGTGGATAACTGTGAATCTTTTTTGGATAGGCTTTGTGAAAAAAATGTTGTTTCTAATAAAGTCCTGTAGGGTATGCGTTCAGCTAGTTATACTTCGTATAGAAATCGCTTCACGCATACCCTACAGGGAATTTAATTAATAATAACTATAAAAACCTTTTTATGAAAATGGAAAAATTAATGGTAAAATAGCATTTGGACAATAAGTGTTCGATAAAAATGCAGTGAAAGGTTGGTTTTTTTATGAAGGCTTATGTATGCGAAGAGCATGTTGAAATCGCCTTAGATCAAGCGATTTATGAAAATGCATTAGCACCTATTTTTAAAAAACTGAAAGAAGACGAATCATTATCCACAACCTGTGAATACTGCAATCTTCCTGCAGTATATATGGTAGGGAACTAATATTCCCACACAAAATGTGGATAGTTTTTGTGGATATGTGGATAACTATTGTGGATATTGTGTTTGTAATCTGTTCATATAGTGGGGGTAAACTGTGAATATCTCAATCATCACCGTCGGAAAACTCAAAGAAAAATACTTAAAGCAAGGAATCGATGAATACTTAAAAAGACTAACAGCCTACGCCAAAGTAGAAATCATCGAAGTCCCTGACGAAAAAGCACCAGAAATCCTAAGCGAAACAGAAATGGAACAAGTCAAACAAAAAGAAGGTGAACGCATCCTCGCAAAAATCCACCCAGATGCCCACGTCATCGCCCTCGCCATCCAAGGAAAAATGAAAACCTCCGAAGAACTTGCCGACGGCATCGACAAACTCGGTACATACGGAAAAAGTAAAATTGCTTTTGTTATTGGCGGATCATTAGGGTTGAGTGATGGAGTTATGAAGCGTGCGAACGAAAGCCTATCATTTTCGAAGATGACATTTCCGCATCAGTTGATGAGGTTGGTGTTGGTGGAGCAGGTGTATCGGGCGTTTCGGATTATGAGGGGGGAACCTTATCATAAGTAAATGAGGTTTTTTCATTTTAAATCAATATCTTTCGAAGTTTTAAAAGAGAGCGGTTATTCACTTGTTTCATCGTGAAAGCACTCTCTTTTTAATAGCTAAAGTTTCAATTGGTCCAGTTCCTCTGCATAATTGACTCATTTATATAACCCAAATAAATATGATAAAATATTTTAATAATTATTTTTTTAGGAGGTTAGGTCAAGATGAAAAGGGTAGTTTTAACTGGAAATGGACTTTCGGTAGCCTTAAATAAAGATTTCGGCTTAGAATCTATTACAAAACGTTTTTTTGGAAGGTTAAATGACGAGCATAAATCTTTTATTAAACACCATATGAAGGATAATTATAATCAAAGAGATTTTGAAGAAGCAATTGCCAGCATTGAACTTTCTTACGAAACTTTAAAGCATTATAGTAACTTTTTAAATCTCGAAAATGGGAAACATTTTATGAACTCATATAGTTTGAGCAATGAAAACTTCAAAGAGCATTTAGAGGCGATTCAAAACATAATTTATGAATATACGGCTTCAATTCTTGAGTTGATACCGAGGGAACAAATGGACACCTATTAATGATGAATATCGTTATTTTTTTGGACCTGACCGAAGTAAACAAATTCACCCTGAAAACTATAAAAAAAATGTAAGATTACACCACTTACATGGCTCACTATCCTCATTTAAAGATTTGTCAGATGGTAAATTATTCAAGGTAACTACTGGAAGTTTAAGATTTAGTGATTTATATAAGAAAATTTTTGATTTAAATGTTATTCCATCCATTGTTACTGGAGGTGGGAAAAGTCTAAAGGTACAGCAAGAACCGTTTAACTTTTATTACAATGAATTCAAAAAGAAAATGATAGTCGATGAGCAAATGTGTGAGGAACTTTATATTATTGGATATAGTTTTAGAGATGCTCATATTAATAAGGCTATTGCAGAAAGATTAGCTGAGACTAGGAAGAAGGAAAATCCTAAGCCTCTAAAAATATTAATTGTGGATTATGCATCAAATGAAGATGCTAAAAAGAAATTTGTTGATAGAGTAAATATAGAATTAAAAATACCAAAAAAGCAGGCATTTTCTATTAATGATGAAAGAATACTGTTTGGTGGTGCAAATAGCATTTCATTATTAAAAGTTTGATTTGGAAAATATACCAATTTTATGGTATAATCTTAATTGCCTCATAGAAATTGTTGTGGGGGAAACTGGTGAACAGTTGTCAAGCTTTATCCCGACCTTTCTTGCATTAACAATCCAGCAGGAGATTAACAAGGACATTGCGAAGCAACAACTCTGCATATGTGAATTAATACCTCCATTTGTAGTAATCAACCATTCTACTATATACTCTATAGTATAGCTAATAAGTGATTAAGTAGCCTTGTTGTGCGAGGGAAATTGAACACAATGAAGATGGTCCTTTTGAAGTCTAGAAATAGGATTTAATTGAGACCAAAAGTATGCTGGTGAGGGGTGACTGAATATGGTTCAGAGTAATAGGCTACGATTACATACCCTTACTAGCTCTGCGAAAATAGACATTAGCAAATACAAAATAAAAAAATATAAACATTTTGACAATAGAGTCTCAATAAATAAGGTAATAGATGACATAACAAATCCAAGCTGGGTAGTACAGCATGGATTTTTTCCGTTTATTCATTTTAAAATAGAGTTCTATAAATATAGTAGGATTGAAAAAAGGAGAAAACCTAAAACACGTGATATATATTATGCTTCACACCTTGATAGTTACATATATAAATATTATGGTGATATGTTAAACAATAAGTACAATGAAGTGGTTAAGAAGCTTGAAATTAATGAAGTTGCAACTGCCTATAGAAACAATCTTGACGGAAAAAGTAATATCCATTTTGCTAAGGAAGTAATAGATTTTATAAAAAAATCTGAGCGTTCATTTATATATGTTGCCGACTTTACTAGTTTTTTTGATACGTTAGACCATAAATACTTGAAAAAGCAGCTTCAAGTGGTTCTTGATACTGACAAATTACCTGATGATTATTTTACTATCTATAAGAACATAACTAAGTTTAGTTGGGCAGAAAAAGAAAAAATAGAAGAAGTTTTAAAAAAGCAATATAAAAACAAAGAAAAGAGAAAGAAGTTAACTAGACTTTTTGATGAAAAGGATTTTAGGAAATTTAGAAAATCAAATAAAGAAAACATTCAATTCAACAAAAATGATTACGGAATACCACAAGGAGCAGGTTTAAGCTCAGTGTGTTCCAATATTTATCTAATTGATTTTGATAAAAAGATAAATGATTATGTAAAGGCTAACAATGGGCTTTACAGAAGATATTGTGATGATTTAATTATTGTAATACCTTTTGATGAAGATATTCAAAATTATGATTACAATAAACATATGAAATTTATAGAAAAGACTAGGGATGAGATACCAAGATTAGTTATTCAGGATGAAAAAACTAATAAGTTCATCTATTCTAATAACGTGATTTATGATGAAAGTTTAAATCCAGGTATATTGGACTATTTAGGTTTTGCCTTTGATGGTAACAGTGTCAAGCTAAGAGAAAAAAGCTTGTTTAAATATTATTGCAGAGCTTACAAAAAAGTTCGTTTAAGTAATTGGAAATCTGAAAAAAGTGGAAGAAAAAAGCATAGAAAAAGCCTTTACATAAATTACACCCATCTTGGCATACGAAGAAAGGGACATGGTAATTTCTTAAATTATGCTTTAAGAGCACAACAGATTTTTGATGATAGTCCATCAACAATAAACCTTATGGAATCTCAAGTGAAAAATCACTGGCGGAAGATAAATAAACGGTTAAAAAAATAAATTATTTATACAGCAGATAAAAAAGACCAGACAATTGAAATATGTAATTGTCTGGTCCCTTATTTAATACCTAGCATAATGACTGGCTATCTATAGTCAAATTTGAAAAGATTATATTAAAACTAATGAGCTATTTTTTTTAATCACATTTAAGTTTTTTTTTGCCCAAAATGCTAAAGGCATTGCCATAGCCTTTGCTAACATAACTGGAACAGCATTCCCTATTTGTTTATATTGTTTGTCTAGCCTATTGTTTTTTTGCACATCCATGTTTCCCCCATCAGAAAATATAAACCAATCAGGGAAAGTCTGAATACGGGCTATTTCTTTTACAGATAAACGGCGATGTAGAGATTCATCTCCGGGAAGTGTCCACTTATCCGCCTCTATTTTTATCATTTCAGGACCGCTAGGATGTAAAGGTGCTTGTCTACCAGAAGCCTGAATTGTAAAACTTTGTTCATTCCACTTTTTCTTTCTGTTTCGAGATAAGTAAATTGGTGAAAATCCTCCCTCAAACCAATCTCCGGGATTTGATTCAAGGTCTCCAATTGCATCTTTTAATGTTACATAAGGTAATTTACCATTACCATGAGTAGGTTCTGGGTGGTTATATTCAAAATCCAAATCTTCACGGATACCAACAATGAAAACCCTTTCCCTTAGTTGTGGTACCCCGTAGTCTCGTGCATTGACCAATTTGAATTTAACATTATATCCCGCAGAAGCAAAATCCTGTACAATTTGATTAATTACTTCTCCCTTACCTAACGTTAACATACCTTTTACATTTTCTGCAATAAATGCAAATGGTTTTGCCTGAAGAAGGCAGCGTATAAAATGTATATATAGAAAATTTCGCTTATCGTCTATTAATCGTGGACCAGCTTCACTGAATCCGGGACACGGGAATCCGCCAAGGACAAAATCTGCTTTTGGAAATTCTTTAACTTTTCGAATATCTAGTTGTTGTTGAAATACTGGAGGGAAGTTTAATTTGTATGATTCATTTGCTTCTTTAAAAAGGTCATTTGTATAAATTGTATGGAAGATACTTTCTTCTCTAACTGCGTTAAACCAATCCTTATCTTTAAAAGCTTTAAGAGCCTCTTCTTCCCCAATAGCTGCAGCAAGCCCCGCCAATTCAAGTCCTAAGTCTAAACCGCCACATCCTGAGAATAAGCTAATTACATTTATTTTATCTTCTCGATAATCCAAATTAGGCTGTTCGTAATCATCTTTTATATTTTGAATTGTTTCTTGTTCTTCTTTAATTTTTTCTAGAAGGAGTTGCTTTACCTCATTTGAGTCGTAATCTTTTAAAGGTCGGTATTTAGCTCGTCCTCTTTCTTCAACTTTCACTTCTACATACCTCCCTTAAGATGATAAGCTATTCTTATTTTAACATCTACAACGTGAGAAGGCCAGTTTTTTCTTTAACAAAGCATTCATAAACAGTACAATTTAATTAAGTTATAATATTGGGGAGGTAAGATTTGTGAAAAAGAATCCCAGGCTTATTGGGGATGAACATGTAAAAAATGTTTATCAAGCTCTGCTACAATACATAAAGAATGAACCCATTGATTACTATCCAAAAACAGTTACTAAAACTGTACTATATATTACAAATCTTTATCCCTATATAGAGTCCGTTCAGTCCAAATTTAACACAAATAATCCTGACAAGGAAAAGGATTTGACCTTGTATCTCGATAACAACCAAATAATATCAGTTAATCTTTTTCTTGTTAGAAAAGGCGGTAGAATTCAACCAAAAAACCCTGGGGCAAAAAGCTTCTTTTCAAAATATTTTTTATCTGAAAGCTTGCAATTGATGTTTAATCGACTATTCGAAGTAAAATACCAAAATTTCCTAAGTAAACTCGTAGAATTAAAATTAGGTGAGCATTATGTAAAAGATATAAAGGAATTAAAAAAACTAGTATCAGGGTACTTTCCGAAATTTACAGATGAGATTAACCCATATAGAGATATATTTTTATACAATTTGAGAGAATTATGCTTTTCTTTACTGAAGGATTTCTACAACGATAAAAATGAAGGCTTTTTTCATGCGTATAATGTTTTTTTCATGACAGAAGACGTTAATATTGTAACGAGTTATGGGAAAACTCAAAATGATGTTAATGTAGAACAGTTTAATCCAGGTACACCTCAATTTAGCGATATTCAAATATATAAATCTGGAAAAAATACAGTTGGAATAAAGTATGGAGAAGTAGCCTTAACATTAAGGTTTAAATTTGAAAGTAGCCCAACTTCTTCAATAAAGCTTGCTGCAAGCTATGACAAATTCCTAGATGAATCTGAAAAGGAAAAAATAAATTTCGATACAATAAAGAAAATGCAGTATTTGTTAAATACCCACCAATATTCACAAAACTCAAACAGTAGTAATGCAATTGGAAAATGCCACGAAGCTATTACATATTTCTACTTCTTAAAAGAGTTTCCTAATGTTTCACAGGTAGAACCTGATGAATGTGTCCAGTTAATGGGTAAATACTATTCTCTCGTGAAACCTGAAGTGTTAGAAAAGTTATATAATTCAACTTCGACCCTCGTTCCTGTTGTTAGAGAAAAATTGCACCAGAAATATAGTACTTTCCAAATAAAAAGTATTGAGTTAGTTCCCGAAAGTTACATTAATGACAGGCTTGATACTGGTGACCTGCAGCTAATTTTGATAGTCAATAAAGAGTATATTGTTGAAAGTATTTCACTAAAAGCCCTTGCTAAAAAGAATAGTAAAATTACTACCAAGAACCCAGGGATTGGAACCATACTTGGTCCAACCTATTTTAATATAGGTAGTATGGAATCAGTAGTTAACGAAGTAAAATCAAAATTCCAAATAGGTGAGTTAAATCACAAAGAGAGCTTAGAAGTTATAGCTGCGGACCTGGGGCTAAAACTAAAAGATGCAACACAGGTACAATTAAAAAGGGGCGTAGAAAACCTCCTTGGCAAGGCTATGATGGCAGTTACATGCTATGAAGAAAATATCAGTATTTGTAAGGAGCATTCAAAAATTGATGGTAATATAACTGTCTATATAAAAACACCAACGGCAATTCAAAATACACTAGCTTGGCATAACAACTTAGAAGCAATTAACCTTCGTGTAAAGTTTAGCCGTGGGCAAAGCCATGGATGGTCTACAATAAAGTTGACTTCTGAATATCAGCTAAGATAAACTGGTTTTTGGATAAAATATTATAAAATTCAAATAACTGTATTAAAAATATTTTCATATATATATAATAGTTTAGAATATAATACATTCAACAAAAAATAGCTCTAATTCCTTATTTAGGAATTAGGGCTATTTATTTTTAAGGAGGAAGAGAAAATGGGTTTACATTATTACAAAGAGCAGTTTAAATCGCCAATTTTTAATGTTGTAAAAGAAGAAAAGAAGACCTCTGCAAAAAGAATTAATATTGTTTCATTAAAATTAGTAAAGGAATCAAGCTTACTTTACAGGGAACGGTCAGTAAGGTCACCAGAAGATGGATATCAACTAATGAAGTTGTTTCTTGCGGACAAGGATAGGGAGCATTTCATTGTTGCCTCACTAGACACTAAGAACCAACCTGTATCAATTAATGTTTGTCATATTGGCAGTCTGAATGCCAGTATAGTTCATCCTAGGGAGGTAATGAAATCTGCTATTCTATCTAATGCTGCTTCAATAATCGTTGGACATAATCATCCATCAGGGAAGGCAGAACCGAGTAAAGAAGATATAGAGGTGACTAAAAGGCTAGTTGAAGCAGGTAAAATTATTGGCATTGATGTAATCGACCATATTATCGTTGGAGATGAAACTTATACTTCCTTAAAGGAAAAAGGTCATATCTGAAAGGAGTAAAAATTAGTGAAAATAACAAAATGCACGATAAAAACAGAAGTCACTTATGATGACGAAATGAAAAACAAGTATCTTATTAGGAAAGAGTGGGACAAGAACAAGAAAAAAGCACTTGTCATCATGAAAAACGCAGGTCAAGCAGATGAAATTTTGCAAGACCAAACAACGATGTACGTCATTAATAACCTTTCTAAATTGGAATACGGTGTTGTAGAGATTGTGAATTTATTTCCATCTATTGAAGGAGAAGAAACGAAAGAGTCTGATATTGATAATTTGAAATGTATTCAGGAAGCAATTGCAAGAGTAGATGATGTTATTATTGCGGTTGGAAAAGGAGTAGAAACAAATAAGAAAGCTGTTGAACGGTTAAATATGATTTTAGCCATTTTGCTAGACAGGAAGGCAAACATTCTTCAAATAGAAGCGAATTTTGGTCGGAAAGGTTTCCATCCTCTCTATCCAGCACTGAAACATAAGTGGAAATTAGTATCGTATGACGATAGCTATAAGGTGAGCTAATAATATTATATATGAAAGGAGCAAGCCATGTTTGGTATCGAGCAATTGATAAATTTTATGGAAGAGAAATTCGATGTAGCAGTTGAATTAAATGAGATAGGTGAGGAAACGGTACTTCTATATCATGAGGAACTAGACGAGGAACTCATTTCAGAGGATGTATTGCAAATATTACCGAATCCGGTTTCATTTCACACATATTTATACAATGGAGAATCAGAGTGGATTATTGGAATTGCCTTAGAAGCAAGGACCAATAATCCACTCTTTTTAGTTTGTTTGAAAGATGAAGAAAAAGTGTATGAAAATGTATTGATTGGACAGGGAGAGAAGGATGAAATTTGACTAACAATTCACGCTATATGACAAAGGCAATCAGTGAAGAATTAGATATTGAATTACAAGTGGTCTTGTGGCAATTTTACGATGAAATCAATGAACAACGAAAGGAGCAAATGGATTATCTGCAAGTTTTTGAAATTAGTGTATGTGAAGAAACTTTAACAATAACGAATAGGCAAGAAGTACCTTCACTACAAACAAAGGTTATCATCAATAACAAAGTCAAAGGAGCTAAAAATACTACTGTTTGGATTATAGATGACGAAAGATACCAAACAATGTTGTTCCCCAAGGATTATTGATTGGAGGGATGAATAAGGAATGGCTTTAATAGCCACCCTCATTCATCCTCTCCTTCAAAAACCTCCAGAAATTCATCCGTCGCTTCATCCCCATCTGCAAAAACCAAAACACTGTCTAAATCAATGATTGTTTTTAAGACGATGTCATTAAATGCCTGTTCAAGATGAAAGGCAATTTGCTGTGCTTTTCCTTTTTCAGTTTTGATGAAATAGGTCTGGACATTGCTAGATGTACTTGAATCACTGCTTATTAGTAGGTCATAAAGGATATCAAGATGAAATTTTTTTTGTACATCATGTGATGGTTTAAAGTACCCATCATTGTTTTTCTTGATACCAAGATGCTCTAAATCACGATGTACGGTAGATTGGCTTGTTTTAATCCCTTGTTTCTGCAATTCAAGAACAATGTCCTCGTGAGTTCGTAAATCCATTTCCCCTAACAAAAGGTGAATAGCTTGATGACGTTTTTTCTTTTCCAATAAGCGTTCATTGTTATTTGAATGAATATTAGCTTCCATGATATTCCCCCCTAAAAGTCGGTTGTTCGCAAATTTGTCACATTTACGGTAATTGTGCATTTTTTATTAGTCTCCTATTGCTTTTGAATGAATAAAGCTCCATACGATAGATGACTAATGGTATTTGTCTGAAATATAGCTTGTTTCACTACAATTATGAATAAAAATATGAATAATTATATTTTATATGAATAATTAGGCGTAATCAACTCCGTTTAATTCAACATTTTTACCTTCACAAGTATGAATAAAGTGGGTTATATTCATTTTGCAAGCGAAATTGATTGGAGGAATGAAAAATGCTTCGTTATAAAGATAACTTTCAAATTGCTAATGCTGGTTTAACTGATGCTCGAAGTGACCACTATGATGGAATCAATGCCATTTACCGTTTACCAGCGTTTGTAAGAATTCCCGAAGGAACTTGCGAGGATGGGTTAGAACGACTGCTACAAAAACTTGTGAAAGACCTATCTGATTTGAGTGTACGTCCTAACCGTATCTTTATTCATGATGACATGATTGAAATCGACTGGTATACGAAAGGTTATCAGATGGTCATGAACCGAGGGCAATATGTAGGATTGCTACTTGAATTTGCTGAGTTTCTGAACAAAGCACCAATACATGGTCTATTAATTCAAGATGGATACTTTGGAGATGACCCAGAGGATTCAGTTAGAAGTGTCAGCAATGATATGGTCAACTTTTTCCCAGAGTTCAATTCAAGCTGCTTTGGCTTAAAAGATAACGAATCTATTGAAATTATCAATTGTAACTAGATGAATATAGGGAGGTTACAGAATGGCTCTCAAAAAGGTAAGACGACCAGTAATAAATAAACCAAGTGAAGATAACAAAATAGTGCAAGAACAAGAACAGCCTGAACAAGAAGCAAACCAAAGTGGAAAGGAAGAATCTTCTATGAACAAACATAATACAGTTAATAACGAAAATCCGACCGAAGAAATCTCTGAAACACTTTCAAACACTATCCAAGGTAGTCCTGCTATGGAAAGAATCATCTCATTTGGTGATGATTCTGTTTCAATGCAGCGGACAGCAAAAGTTCCTGAAGGCATATATGATTACAACATTGATGAAATTGACGTTCGTGAAAATGTACAAACTCAATACGGTTTGAAAGACCAGTATGTGATTACATTTTCCCTTTATAGTGAAGTTACCGAACAAGTTACAAAGTTGTCACTACCTTATAATATCTCATCCAATCAACAATCTGTTCTCATGATGTTTCTAGGGGCTTTCAAACAAGTATTCAAAGGTCAAAGAATAACGATGGGGCATTTGATTGGTTTAACTGGACAAGCTAGAGTCCATCATGTGACTTCGGAAGCCGGTAATATCTTTGAAAAAATTGAAGTTTTGACCGTTGAAAACCCAAATACATAAAAAATACAGAAGGGATACCCCCTTCTGTTGTAAAGGAGAAAGCGCTAATGAAACAGACAAAGGAAGTTTTAACAAAAGAAGTATCGCCATACCTTTCACGTTACAAGGTTCGCAAAGTAAAGTTGCTTGAAAGAAGTGAAAGAATAAGAAAACTGCTTGAAGGAATTCATATGAAAGAAAATCTTTCGATGTTGGTAACGGCTTTGTATAAGATTGTCGGCTCAGAAAGCCTTCAATATTTTAAGGCATTGCTTTTTGGTTTTAGCCGTTTTCCAAACTATGAATCTACAAAGATGTTTGAATCAGCGGATAAAACTCCGGAGGCTTTGGTTTCTGATGAACTTTTGGAGGAACTGCAACAGTTGATAAATATTAGAAAAGCGGAAGAGCATGGCTTTCTTTACGATGAAAAAAAGAATAGCTATTCCTTCAATGCGAACGTTTTTGCTAAGCAATTCATTCGGAGATGCCATGTTCGGTCAACGAAAGATGGACGGCTTTTCCTTTACCATAAGAAAGGTGTTTTTGAAGAACCTTCAGAGGTTGAACTTGGCAAAGTGATTCGAACCTTGATGCATGAGGGGCGCTGGAACAGTTGGAATAGTAAAGCGGAGGCAGAGGTAGTTAAAGTTTTGTTGCGAGAAGCAGACACAGTGGATGAGATGAATACCATGCGAAACTTCATTAATCTGAAAAATGGGATGTTGAGTTTGGATAGATTTGAACTACTTCCCCACCACCCGAGTTATTTATCAACGGTGCAATTGCCAATTGAATATGAACCAAAAGCTGTTGCTCCAACCTTTGAGCAGTTTCTAAAGGGGATTACAAAAGATGACGAAGAACTCATTCAGGTTCATCAGGAAATTTTAGGCTACCTTTTATCAGCTGAAACAAAAGCGGAAAAGGCATTCTTCTTTTACGGTAGCGGTGGAAATGGTAAGAGTGTCCTTGTTTCCATAATTACTCGGTTGGTGGGAGGAGAAAATGTAAGTAGCATACCGTTGGCTGAATTCGGCAAGCAGTTCGGTCTTGAAGGTTTAGTCAATAAATCAGTAAATATTGCTGCTGAAAATGAAATGGGTGGTAATGCGTTAAAGACAGAGAACTTTAAAGCCATTGTGAGTGGTGACACCATTACCATAAATATCAAATATCATCCCTCTATAAGCTATAAACCACATTGCAAACTCGTCTTTGTTGTTAATGCCCTACCTGATTCAATGGATGTGACTCATGGTTTTTTTAGGAAGTTGGTAATTGTCCCATTCCCCCAGAAATTTGAATCGGATGAACAGGACAAAGAACTTACTGACAAATTACTAGTAGAATTACCTGGGATATTGAACTGGGCAATTATAGGGCTAAAAAGATTACGGGAAAATAACTACCAATTTAGCTACTGTACAGCAATTGAAGAATGCCATCGAACTTATAACGTAGAACAGAATCCTGTAAGGGAGTTTTTCCTTGAACATATTGTTCTCAAAGAAGGTGCTCGTATAAGACAATCTGATTTTCATGATATTTATTTACGGTGGTTGAACGAGCAAGGGATTGACGACAAAGGAACTAAATCCCGACAAAAGTTTTGGAGATACTTCAAAATCGTTCTTGCAAATGAGGGGATTCCAATTGTGACAAAGAAAGTCAGGGGAACAGTTTATTTCGAAGGAATGGAATTTGTGAGGTTAGAAAACCTTCCAACCCTAGCCTTAAATGGAGAAATCATTCAGTTTTAGGGGGGAGGGGGAGTACAAAAACAAAAATTCTGGTAAGGGAAAGGATAAAGGGAGCAATAAATATGTAAAGTATCCATTTTACTCCCCACCCCTCCCCCTTTCCTAAAATCATATGCAAAATGAAATATATATTATTACTACGACGAGGAGAGCTTGCCATGAACGAAAAAGAAGGTTCTATCTACGAATATCAAAATCTTTTAGACATGTTAGCAGAAATGGTCACAGAATACCTTACAAAACACCCCAAAGGAGGAGATTCCAATGATAAGTAGAGATGAAACTGCACAGCAGAACCAAGACAAGATAGTAATTTACACAAGAAATACATCGTGGACCCAACCCGAGGGGTACAGAATTCATCGAGACGTTCAGGTCTTAAAAGACAAGTGTGAGCGGGCTGGATATCAAGTCAGTAGAGTCTACTGGGAACCAAGCTCGGAATCTCACGGGAAAAGAAGAAATGTTTTGAAGCGAATATTGGAGGATGCTGCTAAAGGCTTGTTCGGGGTAGTTGTTGTTTGGGATGTATTTACACTTTCTCCTGATGGGGAAGAGCTTCAACAAATAGAAAGAGAGCTTGCAAGATATGGTGTGGAGATTTGTTCAGTAACGGAACCTTTCGACACTTCCACACAAGAAGGATTGAGGGTGTTTGAATACATGTGCAAATTACTCAATACGAGACACTTAAGATTAGCAGCCATGCAAGGAATTCCTTTGTCGCAGGTAGCTTGGTGGTTAATTGAAGGTTTAATTGAAGATGAAAACAAGAAAGGGGGTGAACATGATGCCGAACTCAGCGAGACAGCTACACGACCAGCTTGACCAATTTAGCCGAACTGGAACACAGAAAAGAGCAGCTATCTATGCCCGAGTCTCCACGTTGGAACAGGCAGAAGAAGGATACAGTATTGACGAACAGGTACGAGTTCTGAGAGAAATGTGCGAGCGAGAAGGTTACGTTGTTCATAAGGAATACGTGGACAGAGGTAAAAGTGGAAAAAATATTAAAGGTAGACCTGCTTTACAACAACTACTGCATGATGCTAATAGTAAAGACTTTGAATTAGTGCTTGTTTGGAAGGTGAATCGTTTTTCTCGAAAGACGAAAGATTTGCTTAATATTGTTGAAGAACTTGAAGGGAAAAATATTGTTTTTCGCTCATATACTGAAAACTATGAAACAGCAACTCCTGCTGGAAAAATGCAGTTTCGTATGTTAGCAGTCATTGCTGAATTTGAACGAGACAATATCGCTCAAAACGTAAAAATGGGGATGTTGGCACGAGCAAAGGAAGGTTCCTGGAATGGCGGTCAGGTGCTTGGTTATGATGTCGTAAGCGTTCCAGGAGAGAATCGTAAAAGAAAGCTATCTACCCTTGTGATTAATCCAACAGAAGCTCAAACGGTTCGAAAGGTATTTGACCTTTACGTTGAGGGGAATGGCTACAAATCCATCGCAAACAAACTCAACAATGAAGGACACCGGACAAAAAAGAACAAAGACTTCTCCATCAACGGGGTAAAAACGATTCTAAGCAATCCCCTGTATGCAGGATTTATTCGCTACAATGTCCGGAGAGATTGGAACGAGAAGAGAAGAAACAATATTAATCCTAACCCTGTAATTGAAAAGGGGCAGCACGAAGCTATCATTTCAGAAGAAACATGGGAAAAAGCAAAAAATATCATGGCGAGTAGAAGCGGCAAGCCTAATCGAATACATGACGGCGAGTTCCCTCTCACTGGTATCATGAAGTGTCCTGCATGTGGTGCAGGAATGGTGATTGGAAGGACAACAAATACACTCAAAGACGGAACAAAAAAGGTTCTGGAGTATTATGTATGTGGAGCTTGGAAGAATAAAGGTTCAGCAGTTTGTCGCTCGAATGGAGTAAGAACGGATTATGCAGACCCTTATGTACTTGAAAAGCTATCAAACATAGCCACTAGTGATGTGCTTATAGAGCAAATTGTTGAACGTATTAATAACAAGAAAGAACGAGATTCTTCTCCGCTCCAACACGAATATGAGACCTTGAAAAAGGCACTAGAATCCAATCAACAAAAGAAAGAGAAAGTCCTTGGTTTGTACGAAGATGATTTGATTCAAAAAGCAGACCTTGTGCACCGACTATCCACTTTGAATGAAGAAAAGGAACGACTTGAAGAAAGACTATCTCCAATTGAATTGCAAATGGGGGAAGGTGGTACACAGCTCATAAACTTTTTAATGGTCAAACAGGTCATGCAGAACTTCAAAAGTGCCTATAAAGAGTCATTGACCAGAGAGCAGAGGAAAAGGCTGATGCACCTGCTCATCCGTCAAATCACCATCAATGAGAACCGAAAGATTGATACGATACAAATACAACTCAATAAAGAAGTTGCAAAACACTTCACCTTTAAAGGGGGAGAGGATTCATCTATTACGGATGAGTTCTCTCCCCCTTTTTCTATTTTAATTAACCTATAAAAAGGAGCAAATAACCTATGAGCATTATTAATGTATTCAGGAATTACATGGAGGAGCATCACCCACATTTAGCACGGAAGGAATGGAAAGCGGACGTTAGAACTCTTTCAGTGGATGATATAAGCAACGAAGCGGTAAAGGCTACTATTCCAGATGAAAATAGCCCAGAACTAACATGTTGGGTATTCTTCTACGATGGCGGTGCATCAAACGTTGTGTACTTATTACAGGATAAGCATGGTTTGAAGGATATCGGAATTGGTCTGTTGAAAGATGGTGAACTTGTTAAGCCTATTAGTTTTATATAAAAATCCGGCAGGAAGAACAGTAGCACAATTAACTATGTTTATACATTAGAGAGGTTGGCTTTAAAAGAGCTTTCGTCTCTTTTTTCGTGCGTAATTTTACCGTAAAGGAGGTGAGTGTATGTCACCGATTAGTTTATTTAAGGCAGGAGTTATGTTTGGACTAACTATTTATACAATAGCTAAAAAGGGATTTATGGATGATAAAATGCGAGCTTAAAAGAATTTAAAAATAAGGGGTTAAAAGACTGGAAGAAGGTGGTTGTATTGCCATATTTCTTATTAGGAACTGTTGTAGGAATTGTTGTCTGTGTGGTAACAGAGCGTACTCAAAAGTAACCGGAGGCTAAGAATATGAAAAGAATTCAAAATAAAATGGAGTTATTATCAATTAAAAAAGAACTTCATGATGACTTGATACAGTATCTAATGGAGGAATTTTACGGTCTATATGAATATCTAAGCAATGGTGAAAATATAGAAGAATTTACGCTCCCTTTCTGTCAGGCGATGATGGTATTAGAAACAGAAAAAGAATTAGCTGAACTAACTAGAAACCAAATAGAACTAGAATTTATGGAGGAAGTTTGTTTGAAAAGCATAATAGTATTACGAATTGGTATAAGGCAATCAGATGATATTCAGCTTTGCTACGCTATTATTAAAGTTTGAAAAAATATATTATTAAAAAAATCTCCACCCTATCATCCAACTTTTGTATTAAAATAGGACTGGAAAATTTATCCTATGCAGGAGGAAGATTATGTCCGATAATCAATTAACAGAAGGTAAAGTGGGAAAATTATTAGATTGGGCTTATGAAAAATCTATCAATGGGATACCAGGAACGGATACAGCCTATGAACTAGCTGAAAATTTTATGGCAAAGCGCGATTCCACAGATAATGCTATTAACAGTCTAGTTCGCTGGCAGAATACTAAATCTGCAACGAGTGGATTTTTAACAGGTTTAGGAGGATTGATTATTTTACCAGTAGCCATACCAGCCAATATAGTTTCTGTCACTTATGTACAAATGAGAACGATTGAGCAATTGCCCATATGAGAGGATATGATTTAAAAGATGACCAAGTAAAAACATTCATCTTTGTCTGTTTAACAGGTCAGTCAGCTTCAGATATTTTAAAAACAGGCTGGAATTAAAGCAGGAACTGCACTTACCAAGCTATCAAGAAAATACCAGGGGAAATTATTAAATCAATAAATAAAGCAGTTGGTTTTAGACTAGTCACTAAGTTCGGAGAAAAAGGTGTTGTTAACCTTGGTAAAGCTGTACCTCTAATAGGTGGTTTTATTGGAGGAACTGTAGATGGAATTGTGACAAATATCATTGGAAAAACAGCTAAGAAAGTATTTATTTAAATTTGAAAGCAATAATTATTAGATTAATTTAAGGATGAGTTTATGATGAGCAAAATTCGCAACTGGCGATGTCTTTTAGTGTATCTGCCTATGGATTAATTAAGGAGACGTTAAAGAATAAATAACCCAATCTATTAATTGTTTTTACTAATTTTAAAGTCGATAATTTCTCTAATATCTTCAATGTCAAAGGCTTCAGCAATTCTTTCAATATGACCGAAATTGATATTTTGACGTTTTTCATTTGCAAGTTCACTTAGCGTAGCATGACGGATATCTGTTAGTCGTGATAATTCACGGATAGAAATATTATGCTTTTCAGTTAGTTCTTTTATTTTAACGGTCACTTTCTTTTGCATAGCAATTATCCTTTATGGGTTATTTGTCTATTGACTATACGTATAAACGTACCATATTATTAGGATATAACTGGTACTTAATTGCGTACCGAAAGTACTAGAAATCAATATCAGAATTATAGATATTAATTAAGTTTAAAGGAGGAGCAGAATGATTGAAATACAATCCGTTAAACAGCTAGAAGCTGTTGTAATAGGCGGAGTAAAATATATTTGCGAACAGTTTGAACAAGAGAGAATAGTATGCCATCCAATTGGACAAGTTACTTTCTTGCCATCAAGACCCGAATTTGTTCCACAGGGATTTAGAAAGGGGATTGCATTAGGATGGATGCTTTTATATTCGCTTGATGGTCAATCCTGGACATATAATTTTAAGGCTATTTTAAAAGAAGCATTAGAGTCCGATGGGCATTTTTATATTAGTGACTGGAAGCTAAACGTTATTATGAGCGTCGAACATTACATGATAGATGAAGTTACAGATTTATTAACTACTATATTTGATGACCTAACATTAATAGAGAAATTCCGTTGGAAGGAAACGAGATTAGGAGAGATAGCATCGTTTCATATTAGTGAATATTTTGCTAGATAAATAGGAGCAGTATAGTTTGTAAACACTTTTCAAAATGTATTAATTAGTGGAGGTCTTAGGTTGGAAGTATTTGGTTTAATTGCAGGTCTTATAATTGCGTGGATATTAGTAAGGAATGTTGGTGGAGGAATTGTTACCTTCTTCATTGTATGGACAATAGCTACTTTCCTATCTGTTATTGCATTAGCCTTATTCGGCTTTTTATTTGGATTAGCTTTGTTTGTGGGCATAATAATAGCATTTATTTTTATGGTAAAGAAAATTATAGTGGGATAAGCTATATGAGGAATTGTATATGAAGAAATTATGGTTAGCTTTGATTCTGATATTACTCTTACTAATCGTTGCATTTCTCGGAACTTTCGGGATTGTAATAATAAGATTAGCGATAATGATTATTTTCAGTCCAGTTACATGGGTAATCTTAATCATAATATATTTTATCAGGAAGAAACAAAGAAGTTAGTACAGAAATAACAACCAATGTGAGAATGGCTGATAAAAGCTATTCTCTTTTTTATTTAGGTACTTAAAATGAAGGGAGAGAGGGATATGCCTTATTTTGTATTGGGTACATTAGTTGGGCTAGTTACTAGTTTAGTGTCAGATGTTTCGCAGAGAAGATGAAGGAATTATAGAAAATTGAAAAAAATTCTCTTATATTGTAAAATGGAAACGTATGTTTGTTTTATGTTTTTTATTATATCTAAGAGGGTGTATTTATGGGGATAAATGAAACTAATTTAAAAAGGCTTACAGAAAAAGACATTCAACTTCAAAAGAAATTGACAGATGCTAGAAAGAAAAGAGATTCATTAGCGGATAAGCTTATAAAACTTTCAAATAAAAGAAATAAAACAAAAATGGATATTCAGAAAATGGGGAAATATAATAAAGATTTATTGAAACAAGACAAAGATATTACATCGCTTGTTGAACAGATACGTAAAAATACTGAAGGAATGAATAGGTATAAAGGTCGACTAGCAAAAGAGCAGGAAAAGCAATTTAAAACCATGCTAAAATCAATGGAATCACAATCGAGTACAAATTTAGAATATTTAAACAATTATTCTGAGATGTCAGAAAAATTAAATGAACTCTCATTAGATATTAAAGATTCAGTTAAAGATAAAGAAATAATAGAGTTTGATGTATTCCTATCACATTCTAGCCTCGATAAAGATATTTTTGTTTCGGAGTTATCGGAGAAGCTTAGTAATAAAGGGTTGAAAGTTTTTGAAGATGTCAAGGTATTTAAAATAGGACAGAGTCAAACGGATATGATGAATATGGGAATATTAAATTCGAGGTTTGTTATAATTTTCTTATCCCAAAACTTTATTGAAAGCGGTTGGTCACAATATGAATTTAAAAGCTTTTTAAATAGAGAAATCAATGAGAAAAGAGTGATTATTCTTCCAATCTGGCATGAGGTTTCTGTGGATGAAGTTAGACAATATAATCCCTATATAGTCGACAAATATGCGTTTAATACAAGTAAGCAGACATTAGACGAAATGGTTAATCAAATTCATCAAGTTGTATTAGATTCATTAAATTAATAAAAAAACCTCATTTAGCTATATTACGGTGAACCGTATCACAAATAGTGGTAAAGCAGAAAGTTGAAGTGGTACTGGATAAAGAGTGGCTTAACAAAATTCAATTATGAAATTCCCGCTCCACCGGTATCTACATTATACACACAAACTACAAAATATTATTATCGTAATAGATAAGACAGGTAATTGCCTGTCTTTTTTTTGTGTTCTATTTTAAATGATTGGCTTTTAAAACAGGCGAATATGCTCATAATAGCGGAGAAATTTTAACATCTACGTTAAACTAATAACAAAATATGGAGGTGAGCACATTTGGACAAAATAATTGATTTTTCGTGGCATAAAGTCGCAGTGATTGCAATTATGTTTTATTATTCATTATGTTTTACGACCGTATGTTTACCTTTAATGTGGTGGTACTATAGAATTCCAACAACTAATTATTATATCCTTTCGGTATCTACATTACTGTTTGGCGGCTTCATATTCAATATAATCTTATCAAAGATATATCCTCTAAAAGCAGAGGACTTAAGGGGAGGTTTTCCAAGAAGATTTATCATTACCGTATTTATAGGAATGTTTACTTTTTATTTAATCTCCTGCTCTGCGATTTTTATATTTACTGATAATACAGTTTTAAGCATATACTTTCTGATGTTTTTAATGTCAGGAGGGTATTTTTGGTTTTGCATACTTCAGGGCTATATTTTAGCAAAAAATGATTATAAAGATCGTGAAATTAATAACAGTATTACTTGGCAAGGAAAGGTGTTGGTATTTAGTATCCCACTTTCATTATTACTGGGATATTTATTACTACCTTAATTATTCAGCTTAATGCATTAAGAAAATGAAAGGGTGAATGTTCATGGACAATAATATGGAATCAAAAATAGTGATAGGAGATAAACTTCAACATTTGCTAACGATTAATGGTTTGAATACTGCTTCCCTGAATAAAGAAACAAGTATTGATGAATCAACTCTTCAAGATTATTTAAATAATGTAAAAAGCCCGACATTAGAGGATGCAGTACAGCTGGCAAAATTTTTTAATGCATCATTAGATTATATGATTGGTACTTCGGATTTTATTTTGGATACATGGGACTACGATTTTTTAGCAGAGTTTCTTCAATTTTCATCAATAAAAATAAGAGAACACTTTGAGGATAGACAGAATATAAAAGTTCATGATAGGGATGAACTTGATACAGTATTATTTGGCTTATTAACCTATATAACACTATCAAGATTAGGGAGGTCATTTGAAGATTTAAGTGATGATGAAATAAGTATTATGAAAGCATCCTATACAGAGATCATATCAATATTCAATTCTTGTATCACCATGAGTAATCAGGATTGTTTTGATATAAAAGAGTTGAAAGCATTGAATAGAAATATTGTAGAGTATTTGTTTGGGGATTATAGTTTTGTTTACGAAAGAGTTTTAAAGGGATAAGAAAATAACACTGAAATTTCAGAGATTGAAAAAATTCAGTTATTGAAGGCTTCTATTAATCAGAATATGGAACATAATCAAATGACTCTCAAAATATTAGACAGTTTTTAATAAAACATGAAAGCAAGTGGTGTAAACGGGCACATTATTTCGGCATAGAGGAACGGTATTTCTTTAAATTAGGACTGAATGTACCTATGTAGATGATATGATTATGATCTAGACACCGGTATAACCGTTTGCAAACAAACTATAAAATATTACTTTCGTAGAGATAAGGCAGGTTCTTACCTGTCTTTTTTGATGTATATACAAATAAACAACCCCAAAATTAGCCTCTAATTGCCCCTAGAATCGTATTTAGACATGCTATAATACCCTTATGTATTAAGTTATATAGAAATACTGAAAGTGGACCATATACCGCTGAATTTGTCAAAACGTATATTAGTTGTTTATTTAGTTGCAAGTCATTACTTTGAACAGGGGTGGGGAGCCAATGCATGAAATAGTCCAGCACAATGATAAATTGTTTTTGAAAATAGAAGGAAAACTCATGATAAGGGTATATACTTTCAAATTAAATGACGAACTTATAGGTTATAAAGCATTGGTCAAAAAAGGTTTCATTAAGGATAGTTCTAAGCCAGTAAAAATAAGTAAGGTAACTCCCAACTATATAATTGTGGAGACTGAAAATAGAATATCTACTATTTTAAGAGAAAACCATATTGAATGTTTACTAATTGAATTGAGTTAGACTGCTGCTGTGGCTACTGAGATAGTTAAAGGAAAGAAACCTTCTATAATTCCCCTGTAATTATTTGTAATCTTTTGATATCATTAAATATTATAGGACAATGGTATCGCTAATGCGTAAGGGGATGTGTTAATTGACTTATGAACACCTGCAGTTGATTAAAGAAAATATAAATTTTGTTAGACAGGGTAGGCAAGATAGAAGACCGGATCGACAAATTCAGCCTAGAATTCATGGCCAAAAATTGCAAAATAGTTTTCATTCTAAAAAGGAACAGTATGAAGCAACTAAGAAAATCGGTGAAGATTTTATTTTTAAAATTGTACGTGACAATTCTAAGCCAATAAACTTTAACAAATTGGGGTTATCATTGTTAGCAGAAAGACCTAATAATATTTCAGTAGTTGAAGTTAAAGATTCATATGCACTTATGTCTAACTTATCTGATTTTACAGCAGAGCAGATAGCAAAAACTAAGGTAGTGAACTATTCTCAGTTTGCTAATATTGACGAATTTATTTTTCAAACACCTGAAGAAAAAATGGGTCCAATACTAAGTAATGAATCAATAAATAAAGAAAGTGTTTATACTTTAGACGTACAGTTGTATTCAAGTGATGAAAGTCTTAAGGACATCCATAAAAAAGTATCTTTATTTAAAGACTTTCTAAAATCAATTCAAGCTACTTTATTAGACGATTGTATTTTACAGAGTTTAATTCTGTTAAAGATAAAAATTAAAGGTAGTTTTATAAAGGATTTATTAGAACATCGGAACGTTTATTTTGTGGATATGCCACAAAATTCAATATATGATATGGATAATATTAATCAGTTATCTTTTAGTGAGTTGCCAAAAGTTGACCTACCAAGTGAGGATTCTCCCTTAATAGGAGTAATAGATAGTGGTATTATTCCTACTCATCCTTTGTTGAAAGGGTCTATTGTTGCTTCAGAATCATTTGGTGGATTAAAGTCACCTTTTGATGAACAAGGACACGGAACAATGGTTGCAGGAATTATTCAATTTGGAGACTTAAATAATGTGTTAGGCTTAGAATCTGTTAAACTACCTTTCAAACTTTTAAATGGTAGAGTAACCAATCAAAATAATAGTTTTCCAGATGAAAAAATTCTTGTAAACGTGATAAAAGAGGCAATCGAGGAATTTATTAATGAATATCAATGTGACATTTTTAATCTATCTTTAGGAGATAGTCGTTTTCCTTATGAAACGGATACAAAAATGGACCACTGGAGTTATATTTTAGACCAGATAGTACATGAATACAATGTTGCTATTATTGTGTCTGCAGGTAACTATTCTCCGTATCATCACAATGGTCAAATTCTTGAACGATTTTATGATGATTTACTGGAAGATCCGATGGCAGCTCTAATTCCTCCAGCCTTGGCGGTTAATTGCTTAACAGTTGGATCAAAAGTAAAAGACGATATACCTTATCAGAGTGACAATAAACTTCAACATATAGCTGTTACGGGTAAGGAGCAGGCATCTCCTTTTACACGTGTAGGTTACGGCTATGGCAATGGTATCAAACCTGAAACTATTGCATATGGAGGTAACTATTCACTTAATACTGGTACTAAACGTTTAAATACTTCGGATCGGAATTTAGGTATACTATCTACTAGTTTATTTAACCCTACTCTTGGTAGTTGGTTTGAAACTCGTTCAGGGACTAGTTTTTCTGCACCATATATTACAAGGTTAATAGGGTTAATTAAGAAGAGGTTACCATCTGCTAAAGGGAATTTATTAAGAGCAGTTTTAGTAAATACTTGTAATCAAGAAACAGAAATTAAAAATTACGTTCAGGAAAGGTATAAGAATAAAGAACTTAAACCCGCGCAGTTAAAAGAAAAATATACTAAAATACAGGGATTTGGAGATGTTAGAGAAAAGTTCCTAATAAATTCATATGACCACTATGTCACAATGTATTATGAAGGCGAAATGGAAATAAATAAGGTTAATATCTTTGAAATTCCAATTACAGATGAGATTTATAGTAAAAAGGGAAAAGCAACACTTAATATAACACTTGCATATAATCCACCATGCAGAGATAGCAGAATAGATTATACTGGTGTAAAGATGACTTACGAGCTATTTAGAGGTCTGTCGTTAGAAGAAGTAACAAAATATACCTGTAAACCAGATGATGATGAATTCGAAAAGGACACATTGCCAAAGCATCTAAAAAAACATAAATGCAAATTAACTCCGTCCATGCAGGAAATCTCTAGAGGAACAATACTGAAATCAAGTCACAGAATATCCTCAAATGCCGCTTCACAGCAGGTATATGGAGATAAGTATTATTTAGCAGTAAAGTGTCAAGAAAGATGGTATTCTGGCCCTAAACATCAGCCATATGCTGTTGTAATATCAATTGAGCATGATAATGAAGAAGCAGTACTTTACGAAGAAGTCAGAGGAGTACTAGAAGCAAGGAATCGTACACGTGTTAGACAAAGAAGTTAAACAAATTTTCAGGTTAGATTACATCGTTGAAAAGTTGAATGAACAATATTCAATAAATAAATATAATTGATATAATAAAAAACCGACTATACACAAGGAAAACTTGTGTAAATTCGGTTTTTATTATATTTAATCGAATGAATTTCATAATTCTTAGCCCTTGTGTATCAAGGGGTTTAAGAGATAAAAAAAGAAGTACCTCCCCAAATCTTGTATAATGGTAGTTGACCAGTAAGCCCCCATTCAAACAACGCATATAAATGATCAGCACCCCTTAGTACAATAATCGTATCAATTAAGGAGGTGCTTTTCCTATGTCACAACAAAAACTAACAATCGTCCCCGTTTCAATACAACCAGAAAAAAATATTATAACATCCACAACTTCGAAAGATCCTTCAAATAGCTTTTGCACAATCAAAATTGAAGCTGCTGAAATTTCCTTCTTCAACGGCGTAGATGAGCACATCATCCAAACGGTCATGAGGGAGTTGAAAAATCTATGAAACATGATTATACCAGTGTAAAAAACATTTATATTATTTGCGGTAAAACAGATATGAGGAAGGGAATTGATGGATTAGCAACGCTAATTCAAGATTCTTTCGAACTTGATCCATATGGAGATTCTATTTTCCTTTTCTCTGGTTGGAGTAAAGACCGTTATAAATGTTTATATTTTGATGGCGATGGTTTCGCCATGCTTTATAAGCGACTAGATGGAGGAAAACTTCAATGGCCAAAAGATGAAAATGAAGTACGTAAACTTTCGCAACAGGAGGTTCGCTGGTTGTTAGAAGGGTTGTCCATTCAGCAACCAAAGGCCATTCAAAAATCACAAAAAGGAGTATTCTAAACAAGCTAGAAATGTTGGTTTATAGCCATTTTCAACTTCGCTTTCTACGTTAAAAATGTTATAATATAACTAACTTATGGTGAACGAAAAGTGGTGAAATAAATGGTTAATACTTCTTCCAATAACAAGAATCCATATGGGAAATTAATTCGACTTCTCGAAGAACAATTGGCTCATTCAAATCAACAAAACAAAGACTTATCGAAAAAGCTAGATCAATCAACTAAACAGATTGAAGCGCTAACTGAACAAATTCGCCATTTAACAAAACTTTTATATGGATCGAAATCCGAAAAATCGAAATACAACGTACCAGATGGGCAAGGCTCATTATTTGATGATGACCCGGCTTTTAGCGAACCTGAGCACACAGAAGAACAAAGCCAACAGACAATCTCTTATACTGTTGTACGAAAAGTTAAATCAAAAAAACGAAATGATTCCTTGCATGATGGTATTGAAGTAGAAGCTATTCACCATCATCCGAAAAATACAATCTGTGACTGTTGCCAAGGGCAAATGATTGAAATTGGTAGTACACTTGTACGTGAAGAAGCAAAATTTATTCCTGCAAAAATGATGAAAGTACAGCACATTGAACATGCGTATGAATGTAAAGACTGCAAAGTTGATTCATCACAGCCAGCACAAATCAAACGCGGGAAAGCACCACAACCAGCGATTCAGCGTAGCATCGCAAGTCCTAGCGTACTTGCCAAAGTCATCTATGATAAATTTGCACAATATTTACCTCTTTACCGTCAGGTAAAGGAATGGAATCGCTATGGACTGAATACCAATGATAAAAACCTATCGAATTGGGTTATCCGTGTAGCACATGATTGGCTGTTACCTGTATACGAACGAATGAAAGAGTTGATGATGGCAAAATCGGTTTTGCATGTCGATGAAACATACGGACAAATTATCAACCGATCCGATGGGAAATCTGGCCAAGCCAATGCGTATAATTGGGTGTTTCGAAGTGTGCCAAGCCAAGGGCCAACAATGACTCTCTTTCAAAGCGCATTATCTCGAGCTCGATCTGTCCTTGAAAGTTTTATTGAAGGCTTTTCTGGAACGATTGTGTGTGATGGTTATTCTGCTTATGATAAGTTGGAAGGCGTTAATTTCGCAAATTGTTGGGCGCATGTTCGTCGTTATTGGCTGAAAGCTGATAGCAAAAATGGTAGAATCGGTGTGAAATATTGTGATGATTTATATCGACTAGAAAGGCAATTTAAACGTTTGTCTCCGAGTAAACGAAGAAAAAAACGTCAAAAGTACTCGAAGCCAATCGTGGAGGAATTCCTTCACTGGGTTGAAACATCACCATTTTACGGAAAAAATGCGTTAGCAAAAGCAGCTGAATACACATTAAACAGGGCAAATGGACTCAAATTATTCCTGAATGATGGGCGAATTGAAATGGATAATAATCCAGCCGAGAACGCCATCCGTCCCAACGTTATAGGAAGAAAAAATTGGCTCTTTAGTGTAAGTGAAGCTGGTGCAAAAGCGAATGCCATCTGTTTAAGTATTGCTGAAACTGCCAAAAGTAACGGCGTTGATTTCTATGAATATATAAAGAAACTTTTTACGGATTTACCAAATCTCGGCGTCCAACAAAACCCTGAAATTTTAGATCAATACATGCCCTGGTCAAAAATGATTCAGGCAGAATGTAGCAAATAAATGAAATAGCCGTAATTCGATTAAAAAAGTCAGAATTTACGGCTATTTACGATGCGTACCGAAAGGTACACTTATTTTTTATAATTCGGGCTTACGTTGACCACAAACCATAAAAAGACTGGAGGAGTACTTCTTATGACTATTATACGACAACCTAGCCTATTTGGCATACAGGAATTATTTGACATGGAACCTACCCAAAAATATGAAGCCATTATTTCAGCGGTAGATTTGGATTCGATGTACCATCAAGTGGCGAAAAAATCACGGTTGGGTGCACCGGAAGAACTAAACTATGCGACCATGATTATCTCCACCTTTGTAAGATACATAGAGCGCATCCCTACGATGAAGGATCTTATAAAACGTCTTCATGATGATCTAGCTTTTAAGTTAAATTGTGGCTTTTTGGTTTCTGATCATGTGCCTTCAGAATCCTCCTATTCACGTCTCATAAGAAAATTGGAGGAAAGCGATATCCTTGAGAAAGAACAAGAAAAAGTGGTCCTCCAGGCTATTGCAGAAGGTTTCATCACGGATGATACAGTACTATTGATGCAACCCATTTTGAAGCACGAGACCAAGCGCACCAAAAAAGAAAAAAGCCAAAATCTGAACCCCAAAAACGTGGTCGGAAATCAAAAGATGAGCGTGACGGGTGGCTTAAAGAACAAGCTGAAACGGAAGCCAATTTACCTTTATATGATAGAAAAATTGTGGTACCAATTAGATGTTCCCCTAGCCGAACTACGTGCCGAAGTTCCCAAGACCCTAAATGGGGCGTGAAAAAGAACTCAGAAGGACAAAATGTTTTTTGGTTTGGCTACAAAGGTCATTTAGCCGTTGGTACATCAAGCCAATACATTCTACAGGCTCTTTTTCATCTGGGAGTCTAAATGATGGTAAGGCAAATATCCCTTTACTGAAAGGAATTCAGGAACGCCTTCACCTTCCATTACGTTATCAAACAATGGATGCGGGCTATGACTATGAACCCATATACGAGCAGGTACATCGAATGGGACAACAATCCGTCATCGCGTATAATAAGCGAAATGAAGGGGAAATCATTGGCTATGATAAACACTTTGCCCCAACTTGTTTCAGAGAGCATTCTTATCGTTATGATAGTTTTGATCCTAAATATGAAACATTGAAATACACAAGACCAAAGGAATGCAGCGACTGTCCCTTAGCTAATGAAGGTATTTGCCAAAAGGTTTATAAAGTGAAAATCACTTCAGACCTTCGCAGATATACCGCACCAGCACGCGGGTCACAAGCATGGAAAAACATTTTCAAACGTCGTACTGCCGTAGAACGGGTTAATGCCTATCTGAAAGAATTCTTTCAACTGAACAATGTTCGCTATCGTACTGGGAAACGTGCAAAAATTCATTTTGACATGGTAACCCTTATTTATAATGCTTCAAAGTTAGCCGCAGACCGAATTAATGTACAATTAAATCAGCAACAAGTAGCATGATTTCTGTTTTTAAAAATATATTTTAGAAATTCTGTAGGATTCTGTATTTTTAAAAAGAGCAATTATGAAATTGACTCAATCATTAATTTTATTATAAATTTTTGCTCGTTCTCTATAAATGTCCATTTGCTTCCTAATTTTATTATCATCAACATAGGAATCATTTTCAATTATTGCTGTTCTAATTGTATTTAATATTATTCTCTCTATATCAGCATGTGCATAACCAACTAAATCCTTAGAAAGTTCTACAAAGTTAATTTCGGAACATGGGTACCGCTTTAAATTCTTCCTTAATAATTCCGTAATTTGACTTTCTTTAGGTTTATCGAACATAATAACTTCATCAAACCTTCTCCATACTGCTTGATCCAGTAAATTTTGATGATTAGTAGCAGCAATTATAATGCTATCACCATTATAATTATCCAAAAGTTGCAAGAAGGTATTTACAACCCTTTTTAATTCACCATGTTCATCGACACTATCTCTTTGTTTTGAGATGGCATCAAATTCATCAAAAAATAAAATCCATGTCCCTTTTTCGATAAAATCAAAAATCTTCCTTAAATTTGATGCTGTTTCTCCTAAGTAAGAGGAAACAATGCTATCAAACCTTGTATATAAGATCGGAATATTTAATTCTCCAGCAATTGCCTCAGCAGTTACAGTCTTACCACACCCCGGTGGTCCACAAAATAAATATCTATTTCGTGGCTTTAAGCCATAAGATTCAAGAATTTCGGCACCTTCGTATTCACGAATGAAATCTTTTAATAATGTGCTAACAAATTCATCTAAAATTAAATCATCTAATAGTATTTTTGATGTCTTTACATCAACTAGGTTAAAGTTTGAATCTTTATCCTTCGGTAGGAGATGAAGCAAATTGTTATTAAAGTTAGATTCAGCCTTTCTTAATTGTTTTAATGAGGTTGAATTAATAATCCTTTGCAATTCATCTGCAAGTTGATAATGATTTTTTTTGCGCTCATCATCTATAATATTTTTTGCAATTGCCTTAAATTCTTCCGTATTCCCTTCATTAAAACTTTGAAAGAGTTTCTTTAAATAACTTCCTTTTGCCATCATTTTACACCCCCTTAAAGATTAAAGATATCTATATCTTATCACTATACTACACTTGTTGTGAACAATTTGTACCACATGTGGTTATACTTTTACAGTTTTTGTAAAAATTAATCAACACTACACCCTATATAAATAAATTTGAATCCCTAATTTTTTATTATCCTTCTTACATTTTATATCTTTAAAGGAAATTTAACAGTGGTTTTTTGATTATTTTGTAAAGATTATGCAGGACAAGTAGATTTGTGAATCTTATTAATAAAAACCCTAGTTTCCTTGAATATTAACAGTATCCATATTTACCTTTGTCTGATTCTCTTTTAAAAAGAAGGTTAAGATGGTTCCTATAGCTAAAAGAATAGCTCCCATTAAAAAAGCAAAGAAGTAATCTCCATGCAAGGTTCGGAGGTATCCGCCTAAAAACACACCTAAAGCGGCAAAAACTTGATGTATTAACCAACTAGTTCCTAAAATACTTCCCATTGCGTTTTTTCCAAATCGCTCACTTATTATTCCTGTTACCAACGGGATGATTGGCATAGATGAAATACCATAAACAATTGCAAATACATACAACTGCCAAATATTCTGTGATACGGCTAACCAGATAAATGCTAATAAACGAATTAGATAGAGGAATATTAATAAATTCCTTTTTCCATATGTACGGGTTAATTGACCTGTAGCCCACATGGAAATTGCGCTTGCCAATGCTGCTATACCTAGTAACTGTCCGCCAAGGGAAGTACCGCCACCAAGATCTACAGCAAATTTTGGAAGATGCATTGTAATTAAATATAGTGTAAATCCACAAGAAGCAAAACCAAGACTAGACAACCAGAACTCACGGCTTTGTAATGCTTCAGATAATAATATACTTTTAGGTGTTGTAAATTCGGAGGTAGGATCACCATCAGGAAATTGACTAACTTCATGTGGGTTATTCTTAACTCCAAATAAAACCAATGGTACTACCACAACAAGTATGATCATTCCAAGTACTACAAAGGCGAAACGAAAATCAGTATTTGCGATAAGAATTCCTGTTAACGGTAGTAGTAAAAGTTGACCAATATTCATGCCCATTGAACTTCGGGAGAGCATAGTAGCCCGCTTTTTAACATACCACCGGGATACTAATACAGAATTGGCCATTGAACCACATCCTGCAAAACCAATAGCAGTCAAAATACCGTAATAAATAAAAAATTGCCAAACATGAGTAATGGTAGATGATAATAAAAATGCAATTCCCATTAGGCCGGCGCTGCCTGCAATAACCATTTTAGGGCCAATTCGGTCAATTAGCCGCCCCATAATAGGCTGAAATAAGCCCCAAGTAATCATATTAAGAGATACTGCTAAACTTAGCGTTGTTAAATCCCATCCATACGAATCATGAAGCGGTGTAAAAAACTGACCGGCTGTAAGATTTAATCCAAATGCCCCCATAAGTGTAATAAATGCAACAAGAACAACCCGTGAACCTATAAAGGAACGTTCCATTAAAAATCCCTCCCTTTTAAAATTAACCGCTAAAATGTGGTTTTAATGGTTAATAATATATGCGATTATAATTAACCTGTCAATAGTGTTATAATAGGTTAATTATAAATTTACATTACGTGAGGGATTACAATGAACAATAATAAAAAATTTCCGCTAATTTCTGGAAATATTTCTATAGATCTTGTCAATACAGAAGTCGTTAGGAATGGAACCCGTAATGATTTATTTACAACAGTGGAAGACGTAATCGATTGGATCCATACTTTAGAAGAAGAAAAAGTTATTTTTCCTTACCAACTAAGGGGTGGCGTTGATAAATGGGCTGAAGAAGCATTGCCAATTTTAAGAGATGTTCGCTCTTTTTTACGTGAAGGGTATGAACAGGTAGCGGACGGCAATAAGCTTTCAGGCGATTGGGTTTGTCAACTTGAGGAACTCATTAAGAAGGCACCATTTACCTATTCCGTACAGGATGATGAGCTAATACCTATTCCAGTTGGAAAATCATCTGACGCAATTGCTTCGTTGATTGCATACGATGCACTTAATCTTTTTACCAATAATCAACTTTCTTACATGCATCGTTGTGCAAATCCAGATTGTGTTTTATTGTTTATAGACACTCGCGGTAGACGGAAATGGTGTTCGATGAAAATCTGTGGAAATCGTGAAAAGGTTACACGGCATCTTAAGCTTAAAAAGGGGAAATAAAGTTTCTTTATTAATAAACTAAACATAATACTAGCGAGAAAATTAGATATTTATTCGAATTACAACAAGGAAAACATGAGTATATGAGAGTAGTAAGGCACAATTCATAATTAGAACTGTGCCTTTTCTACTGTTAACGGAACATATCATTTAATACAAAATAAGGACAGTTCCTTCAAACCTTAGTAATCTGTAAAATTGTTTATAATATTTTAAGTTTCTAAGATAAAGATATTACAAGAGTAGTAAGTAGAATTAATAATAGGGAACCTAAAACAATTAGAGATATTATTTTTAGTAACTGATTCTCTTGTGATTGAATTCCGCATAATGCTGATCCTAACATTACCCTAGAAGGCGAGGCCATCGTTGCATGGGAAGAACTAGCATTTTGAGTGAATGCAATTAAATCAGATGATAGTCTAACTTGCTCTGCAGTTTGAATTTGCAATTTGATAAACATAGCATTAGACCCAGTATTACTTCCTGTTAGAAAACCTCCGATTCCCCCAATTAATGGGGAAATGAGTAAAAAGCTATTGCCGAAAAATGCCCCTGTTGAACTTGCAAGAGTTGCTATCATCCCTGCTTCCGCCATTACCTCAGAAATACAAACAAAAGCAGAAGTTGAAATTGTAAAGGGAATCCATTGTTTTAAAGTCTTTTTTAACGAAATAAAAATAATTTTCTTTCGGATTTTAAAAATAAAAATAGTAAACAAACAAGTAACGAATAACCAAAATCCCGGTGAATAAAGTAGGGCCATAGAAAAGGAAAAGGTTGGCAAGTTTATAACTACGTGGGACTCTAAAAATTGTCTAAAGGGTGTCCATATACGGGAAGTGAAAATCATTACAGTCAGAATGATATAAGGACTTAATACTTTCAGGATATTTATTTTTCCATGAACTTCTGTTGATACTGATAGTTGTGAGGTCGTTGTTTTGCTTATATCCGATTTTGCTGAAGAAATCTTTATCATAAGTAAACCAGCTCCGGTAGTAATTAATGAACTAAGCACACCAGCAAGTTCAACACTTACAAAAGAATTAAATAGCAAAATAGAACTCGAAAATATAATTAAAAGTATAAATAGTTCCTTCCATTTATTTTTAATGGCAGCAAATCCTCCGGTAATAAAAACAGCTATTATCATAAAATAAGCAAAAACTGGGGTACTTATCAGTGCAGTTCCGATTCCTAATTTTTGAAGTGAAATTCCTCCTAATTCAGCCCCGATTACAGTTCCCGTAGCTAATGCTCCCCACGGAACTGCAAGCATACTGACTAACCCTAGTAATGCAGCCTTCAAAGGTGGAAAACCAAGTGCGATAAAGATTGGTGCTATCATCATAAATGCGATACCGAACCCACTTGTTGATTCAATAAGCGGGGAAAGACCAACAACCAAGATCATTACCTGCATAATACGATCATTGGTAATCTGTGAGATAAAGGAAGCAATTGACTGAATGCCTCCAACACTATCAATCAAGTGGAATAGGAATATACCAAAAAAAAGAACATAAGCAGCGATAAATGAAATCAAGATCCCGTGAACGGATGAATGAATTATATTCTCAGGTGATAGATGGTAACCCGAATAAAATATTGTAATTATTATTGTCATAATATAAGCTATAATCCCCGCTCGTAATGACGTTAGTTTAAAAAAGAACAGAAAGAAGAAAATACCTAAAATCGGTAATAGCGCAATAAAAAATGTCATTGTAACTCCCCCATTTTGTTTTTTTTATAAGAAACAATTTCCGGTTCAGCTGAGTTTTCCCACTTTGTTAAAAAACAATCCAATGTGGTATTCTAATTAAAGAAATCCACTATAGTAAATTTAATTCCACAATAAATGGTTACTAAAATAGAGTCAAGAAAAAAATTCCACTATGGTAAAAAAGGGGATTGTTATGGAGTTTGGAAAAAATGTAAAAAAAGAGAGAATTAGAAAAAAACTAACGTTGGAGGAATTAGCTGAACGCTCAAAGGTGAGTAAATCCATGTTATCTTTGATTGAAAGGGAAGAAAAAAATCCTACAATTCAAGTTGCTGCCCAAATTGCAGAAGGGCTTGATGTAACAATCTCTCAATTACTTGGTGAACAACAGAAGCGTGACGTGATTATTACCCGTTCAAATCAAAAATTAGTGTTTAAGGAAGAAACGACCGGTTTCGAAAGGCAACTGTTATCTCCGTCGTTTTCTACAAAAGGTATTGAATTTATTCTTAATGTTCTTCCACCTTTACAAGAGACTGGCGTTTTTCCACCTCATAAAAGAGGTGTGGAAGAGTATATTTATGTATCAAAAGGTAAATTAAAAGCTGAGTTAGGTGAGGATCCGGAAACATATGTCTTGGAAGAAGGGGACTCCATTTACTTTGAGGCTGACGTAAAACATCGGTTCATAAACCTTTCAAATACAGAATGTCGTTATTTTTTAATCATTAATTCACAACGGGTTAATATGTAAGTGTATAGGTAATCAAAAAGGTATATATGGATAATATTTAAAGGCACATCCATTAAAGATGTGCCTTTAAATAAAGAAAAAGGTGGTTTTTTATTAACCTTCCTTGATAAAAGAGCCAGTGGAAATGCTTGATTAATGTTGGAGGAAGAATCAAGTGACCAGTCAAAAAGTAGGAGATATAGATTTTAAACTAGTGTTCATTTTTAACTAAAGTCATTTCATTACTCAACATTTTTACAAATTCCCTCAAAGAATTGGACATATACTTATCTTTACGATATATAAATATAGTTTTAACTTTTCCAAATTTATTAGGAATTGAATGTTGTATCAGAAGATTATCTTTAACATGTTTTTCGACTACACTTCGAGGAAGTAAACTTATACCTAGTCCCGCGCTTACGCATCCTATAATTCCATCAAGTGTTCCAAATTCCATTATTCTTTCTGGAAACACTCCTTCATGATGTAACCATTCTTCAAATCTTGCCCGATATGAACATCCATGACGAAAAACCAATATCGTTCGATTTTGTATTTCTTTTATAGAAGATAAAGAGTGATGTAACGTATCCGTTATTAATACTAACTCTTCTTCTATTACTGTTTTATAAGTAAGTTCTGGATGCTCAATAGGTCCAGCAACAAAAGCCCCATCTAATTCATATTGTAGAACATCTTGAACATTCTGCTCAGTTGGACCTGTTTTTAAAGTTAAATCCACAGTAGGATATTCCCGATGGAACTTTGAAAGCAGTATCGGCAAACGGACTGCGGCAGTCGTTTCCATCGAACCTATCAATAAAGGACCTTTTGGTGTTTGATCATCGCTCATCACGTTTCTAACTTCATCTAATAGTTGAAATATTTCATCTGTATACGAAAGTAATGCTTTACCTTTGTCTGTTAGAGTAGTCCCTCGATTATGTCGATAGAACAGCTTTGTTTGAAGATCTGATTCCAATTGCTGAATTCTTGCTGTGAGATTTGATTGTGCATAATTCATTTCTTTTGCAGCTTTTGAAATACTTCCTAACTTTGCAACAGCCTGAAAAAATTTCAATGCTTGCAAGTCCATGATTATAGCCTCCTTCCTTTCTGATATATAAAAAAACGATATCAACACATCACTTTTAAGTATTTTACCATATAGATAAAAACAGGTACATTATAAATGTAAATAAATACTAATTTAGCAGGAGGTGAAAAATTGATTAAAAATCCTTTTTTATTTCTTTTAGGAGGAATTTTTTCTTTAATGATTGCAATGGGCATCGGAAGATTTGCATATACTCCGATTTTGCCGCTAATGCAAGATGCTCTTCACTTTACTGATGCTGTGGCGGGTTACTTAGCCTCAAGCAATTACGCAGGGTATTTTGTTGGAGCAATTTTAGCTGGAGTTCTCCCATTAAAAAAGCATAAAACGTTTTATTTAAGGGGTAGTCTTGTTATAAGTATTATAACCACTTGCATGATGGGGATTTTTCATTCCTATATACTGATGCTAATTATTCGCTTTATTTCAGGAGTGGCAAGTGCATTCATTTTTGTTTTAGCTTCCAGTATTGTTCTAGATAAATTAGCTATTTCAGGTAAAACAAATTGGGCAGGATATTTCTACTCAGGTGTAGGCTTCGGAATCTTCTTTTCTACGCTCTTTATTCCAAGTTTTAACCACTTATTTAAGTGGGAAGGTGTATGGGTAGGACTAGCGATTATAAGTGTAATTCTTACTATCTTTGTTTGGTTGTGGCTCAAAGACTCACCAAACACAGTAATAAAAAAGGATGAACAAATAAAGATTACAAATGCGCCACCAATCAAATGGCTACCTTGGTTAATTATTGCCTATGGTTTAGAAGGGTTAGGTTATATTGTAACGGGGACATTTATCGTGTCGATTGCTGATAAGACCTCACTATTAAGCATTGACTCTGCTATTATTTGGATAGTTGTGGGCTTAGGTGCAATTCCATCATGTATCATTTGGTCAACTCTCGCGAAAAAATGGGGATTCGTAAAAACATTAGTATTTTCGATGATTTTACAATCCATAGGTATTGCGCTGCCTGTCTTCTGGTTGACTCAATCTAGTTTAGTTATTAGTGCTTTATTATTATTTGAAACCTGCTATACGTCTAGGAGGGAAATTTACTACCGCCACCACTTGAGTTCCAATAAGTTGTTCTGGTTTATATCTTCGTGTAATTTGGGCTGAAGATTGTTTAATACCAATTTCTCCAAAATCAATCTCTAATTTTATTGCCGGTATTCGGGCCTCTGGAAAAAGTTCTGCTTTCACAACAGTACCAATACGGATATCCAATTTCAAAAAATCCTCAATTGTTGCCATTAATTTACCTCCACTTTCTTACAATCATTTTCATGTTAACTCATTAATAAACATGATTAAAGATTATTAAACAAACTTACTAGCAGTACTGAATTATTTTTGAATCTCCGTACAATTCTAAAGAACCGTAACATTTACCATTATTCTAGTATTTATCTATTCCAACATCATGTTGTTCAATAATATCCGAAATAAGAGTAAATATATTAGGTGGATATTCTGCAATACGATGAACTAAATATAAGTACCATTCAGTACCATATGTAACATAAACTTTGGATTGAATATCTTCTTCCTTTAAAATTTTTAACAAGTCTGAACGAACTCCATCCAACATTTCTACTTCAACATTCTGACTCTGTAAATATCCCTTTTCCTTTAGTTCCATCAATAAGTTTTCATCATGAGTAGCAATAGATATTGGGTGATTTGTTTCCACACACATGGAAACAAATTCAATATACCATTTATTTAATTCTTCGGATCTAGGAATAAAAATACCTTCAGGCTCTTGATAAGCACCCTTAACTAAGCGAATTCTACCCGGCATCTGCAATAACTCTTTAAGGTCGGACAATGATCTGTGAAGATGAACTTGTAATGTTATCCCGACGTTAGCGTAAAATTTTGCAATGTCCCTATAAATGGATAATATTTTATCCGTTTTTTGAGATTCTTCCATACTAATCATTAATTGAATATCATTTTCTTGTGCTATTTTTGCTAATTCTTTGAGATGGCTATAGGCTAATGAATCAGAAATCATCATACCTATATGTGAAAGGTCAAAGGATACAGTTCCCTTTATATGATAAGCTCCAAGTTCCTTAATTAATTCCTCGAATTCTTTCTTTGCAGATTTACATTCACGCTCAGAAGTTGTATTTTCACCAATGAATTCTAATGAAATTTGATACCCTTTGTTATGCAATTCAATAACACGTTCCATCCCTTCACCTCGCGTTGTTCCCGACACGAAACGGTTCGCACCTTTCATTAAGAGTGGAAATAGTTCTTTTGAGTTTTGAAGATAAGCTTTTATTTCTTGATTTCTAGCAATTGATTTTAATGCGTTGGAAAATCGGTTTTCTTCAGTAAGCATAAAAACACATCCTCTAATAAATAATTTTTAGTATTTTCTCATTTCCAATTGAAAAATGAGTGACTTTTCTAGTTAAAATTACCATGCTAAAATGGTCTAAGTTAGTGCCAATTATATAAATCTTTAATAGTACCAATTTTGTTAAGGAGATTAAAAAGATGACATGGTTAACGATTGACAGATCTCAAAAAACACCGTTAATAAGACAAATCTATAAACAATTGAGAACAAAAATATTAAGTGGTGAGCTTTCAGGAGGGTATCGACTCCCTTCCACTCGACAATTAGCAGAAGAACTGGAAGTTTCTCGTAACGTTGTTTTGGAAGCCTATGATCAATTACTGGCAGAAGGTTTTTTAGAGGGGAAGCAAGGGGCAGGAACATTCGTAGCTGAAGGAGCATTTTTAAAAAAGACAAATACGATTCCTTCTTATATGTTGGAAGAAAACTCTTCAATGAAAAATAAAAACATCATTGATTTTCGTTCTGGAATTCCATCATTAGATCAGTTCCCAAGAAAACAATGGGGGCAACTTGCTAAACGTGTAAGCCTTGAAACGGACCATTCTCTATTCGGCTATGATTCACCAGAAGGTCGCATAGAGTTAAGAACCGTATTATCAGACTATTTACTTCGAACAAGAGGTGTGGAATGCCACCCTGATCAATTAGTCATAACAACTGGGGCTACTCAAGCAATGACGTTAATTGCTAAATTGCTCATTTCAGCAAATGACAAAGTGATCATTGAGGATCCAATTACACATGAAATCCAAACAATCTTTCAATCCTATGGTGCTTCCCTTCATCCTATAAGAGTTGATGAAAATGGAATGGATACAAACCAAATATCACACGAAATAAAACCCGCATTTATCTTTGTCACACCATCCCATCAATTTCCCATTGGAGGAACTTTACCGATTCAAAGGAGGATTCAACTGATCGAATATGCTAGAAAAGTGGACAGTTATATCGTTGAAGATGATTATGATAGTGAATTTCGATATGAAGGCCCTTCCATCAGTTCATTGCAAGGGCTAGACCCTAATCGTACAATATACATTGGTACGTTCAGTAAAATACTCTCACCTGCATTACGGTTAGGATACTTAATACTTCCCCCTGCACTAGTTGAGCGTGGCCGTACACTAAAGTATTTTAGTGACTTACATACACCCTCTTTAGAGCAACTTACACTTGCCCTGTTTATTAAAGAAGGTCACTTGGAAAAACATATCTTCCGAATGAAAAAATTTTATCGAAAAAGAAGAAACTTTCTAAAAGAGCAGCTTTATAACGAATTTGGGGATAATGTTAATATACATGGTGATTCAACTGGATTACATTTAGTTGCTGAATTTGAGGGGGTCCATTTTACTGATAATCTACTATCAGAATTACATGATCATGGTATAAAATTGTACCCTGTGGAACTGCATACAATTAACAAAGGATTATATTCTAATCATCTCATCTTAGGCTTTGGAAATTTAGATGAAGTTAAACTAGCAAAAGGAGTAACAAAACTAAAAAGAGTCTTGCTAAAATATCAGAAGGTGACTCAGTAAGATTTGAGTGGTTTTCTGTTTGGCGGTAAGTTTCCTAAATTGATTCTCAGCAGGATATATAATTTTACAAGCTATTGCTATCCTATTAATTCAATCAGTCTTAAAATTAAAATCGAGGTGTCTAACTTTGAATGAATTTCAGCTACATACACAAAAACTAGATAAGTTAATTAACAAGTTTATTTTACATTCTAAAAGATTTGTTGAGTGGTCTGCTTTTTCTTACGGAACAGCTGACCTATTTAGACACCCAGAACCAAATAATAAATTCACTTATGACCATGAGTATTTTAATTTTACTAAAAGTACAAAATCTCTAGTTAGTATCCGAGCTTTATTAAAATTGAATAATAACGAAGATGTTCTAATTTTAGTAAGAAGCATATTTGAAAACTATCTAAGTACCAGATTTCTAAATGAAAACGTTGATAGCTTCGAAGAATTTACTATTGTTTTATTGAAATTATTTACGAGAGAATACGTATATGACCGCGAAAACAACATCATTGTAGATAGAAATGGAAATAAAATTGCTAATGGTATTTTAAATCCTAGTAATTTTAAATTAGGTAAAGATAAAAGTTATTATCCTGAATTTTATGGTCTTCTTTCTAATGTAGGTCATAGTAACTTTGGTATTATTAATTTTTATAGAAACAGAGATTTAACATTTACAATAGAGAAAAATAATTATCCTGTCTTAACTCGTTTTTTTGTAATTTTTGTTTTCACAAAATTATTTGAACACGTAGTGACCGTTAAAGGTGAAGATTTTTATAATCATAATGAAGAGAAGAAATGCTATGATTTAGTTATTGAATCTTTATTGTATCAAGATAAATTAATAGTAGAGGTATTAAAAAAGATTGAAGAAGATACTGCTTTAAACTCCCATAGAAAAAAATTCAACAAGAAAATGAAGGAAATGTTAAAAGATATGAAGAAGTCATTAAAAGAAAAACTAGGGAGTGTAAACAAGGATTTTTTACAATAATTAAATTGTTGGTTTCAGTGTGATACAAATTTGTGATAGACTATTCAATTTTATAACAGCACTATAATAATTTTTTTGTTTTGTTGAAAAAATTATAGCCAGCATTAAGTCTAAAATGGAAAATGAGAAGCAATTAGTTCTGCTTCTCATTTCATTAAATACCCTGTTTAATAAGTTTTGATAATCGCTTTAGTCCTTTTTCAAGCTCTTCTAATGTTGCATATGAATATGAAAGGCGAAGATGGTCTTGATCACTTTTATCATACACACTTCCCGGATTTAGTAGAATTCCTTCTTGCAGAGCTGCTTCAAATAATTTTCGTGTGGAAATACCTGTTTGTAATTCAAGCCATATATAAAATCCCCCACTCGGAATTCTCCATGTCGCAATATCAGAGAAATTTGTATTTAAAATGTTAATCGTAAAGTCTCTTCTATTTTTTAATTCTACACGTACTTGAGTTAAATAATCCTCATACAATCCACTTTTTATCCACTTATTCACAACAAATTGCGATATAGAACTTGAGCCGTAATCTGTTTGCATTTTTATATCGGCAAGCCGATTTATTACAGGTTCAGGTCCGACAATCCATCCAATTCGCAGTCCCGGACTTAATGACTTCGACACACTTCCAATGTAAAGTACATTTCCTTGCTTATCATTTGCCTTCAATGGTTTTGGTGGTGGATTATCAAACCATAATTCACCGTATACGTCATCCTCGATAATGGGAAGAGCTTCTTTTTTACAGACCTCTAACAGTTGATTTCTTCTTCTATCAGACATTAAGATACCTGTTGGATTATGGAAAGATGGAATCGTATAAAGTAACGCTGCATTGTGCTGTCTTTTTAAACTTCCAATGGATTCATGCTCGATCCCATCTTTATCTAAAGCGATTCCAAATAATTTCATGCCAGCAGACTGAAAGACATGAACTGAGTTTAGATACGAAGGGGTTTCATGAAAGATTACCGATTCCCGTTTTAATAAACCAATTGAAATCAATTGCAGTGCTTGAAGCCCTCCAGAAACAATTAAAATGGAAGCAGGAGAGGCTTCAATGCCTTTCTTTTTTAAATAATGGCTAATTGTTTTCCTCAAATCAATGTTTCCTTTTGGCTCTTCATAGCCTAGAGACAAGTTATTCTCCATATCTGTTTGCAATAACTTTGCCATCTGTTTGTTAGGTAGCAGTTCTGGAGAGAGTTCCCCAGTACCAAGTCGAATAATATTTGGGTTTGCTTCTGCTTCGTTAATTTTTTGAATGATGTTGATATTCGGCTCATGTATACCAGAACGAACATAACTAATCCAATCAGGAGGCGGCGTTGAAGCAAGCAGACTCCAAGTATTATTTACCACCCTTGTACCACTTCCCACTTTTGATTCAATCAACCCATCAGCTGCCAATTCCTCAAGTACAGTAACAATCGTGCTTCGATTGACTTCAAATTGTTTAGCCAAAATCCTTTGTGATGGTATTTTCATACCGATTGTCCATTCCCCATTTAAAATTTTCATTTTCAAATAATTATAGATTTGCAGGTGCAAAGGTAACGGTGAAGATTTTTGCGGTTTCCATTCTATCGTAGACATATTCCTTACCTCATTCTTTTCTTTTATTGTATCAAAATGGTTGGTTTCAGTTCCATCCAATTGGTTGGAGACAAATAGGTAATCTTACCTTATTCTATATACGAATAGGAGGGAAAATTGTGGAAGCCTTACTTCATGGAATAATGCTTGCTTTTGGGTTAATTCTACCTTTAGGCGTACAAAATGTTTTTGTATTTAATCAAGGCGCAACTCATAAAAAATTTACTAATGCCTTACCAGCAGTTATAACAGCAGGTGTCTGTGATACGATACTAATTTCATTGGCTGTAGCTGGTGTATCTATTATCATTTTAAGTTTTGAGTGGCTTCGGACTTTTATATTCTGCATGCAGGATTTCTCCATAAGGTGAAATAACTTTAAATTTGTCCCAATACTTTATAACGTGCAATTGACCATAGTTATATCCCTTGGGGATATGTACTTTAGTTTTATCAATTACTATTTCCCCATACTTATTTGCTTGCATCAGTTCCTCTTTAAATACAGGATAATCTTCATCGGGTAAGGCTAAAAGATATTGATGTTCCTCCTCTAGTAATTTTCGAATGGGGACATGCTTTTCATAATGAACACGCTCACGGTCCTTGGTTAAATGTTCTTCTAGGATTTGAGACAAATGCTCAAGGTTATTTATTACAGGTGATGGTGTTACAAAGTTGTACCGAATATAACCTACTTTATTTTCCACATTTCCTTTCTCATGCCCACTTCTTGGATTACAAACCTGCGGTTCAAAACCGTAGTGACTTGCAAATTGGAGGAATTCGTCTGTGAACGTTGCCTCTTGATTTCTTCCCCTCGGCTGAATAACTGCTGCCTTTAAATTATCAATCCGAACTTTCTTAGGTACTCCACCAAGTTGATTAAACATCGCTTTGAGCCCATGTAAAAAGCATTCTTGATTTTCGCCTGGCAATGGTATACAGTAAGCTACATTACTATAAGGAAGTGTCATCAGAAGACAATGAACATCAATATACTTCCCATCCTTCACGGCCTCAGTTATTCCAAAATCAACTTGTGCCTCAGCTGGCGGATGATCCAAACGTTCCGAATTCTTATCCCTTTCTTCTATGCGATCTTTACCTTCACGCCAGTCAGCGATGAAATAACAGAGGGTTCGATAGGACCCCGTGAACCCCATTTTTACAAGATCATTAAAAATCTTTTTATTAGTCCTTCTTAATTTTTTCTTTAACTTTTCATCTTCTCCTAGCCAGTCGGAAACTATCTCCCCCCAATTTTCCTCATACATCATTCCACTTTTCTTTTTAACCATTTCTTTGGGGACTTGATCGTCATCTGCATATTTCTTTGCAGTTCTCCAATTAATCCCCAACGTTTTTGAAATTTCATTTATAGATAGTGATTTTCGATTTCGTAATAATTTGATACAATTAACTTCAGACATTGCTAGCATTCCTTTCAACCTCCACTGTATTGCTTCGAGACAATTACAGTAGAGAAATATTGGATGGCTGGCAAGTCTTTTTTTTGTATAAAAATAAAGTGCAACGTTATGTACTTTTACTTTTCATAACTCTGCACTTTTATTTTGCCATACACAACTATACAAAGGCAGAACTTACACTTAACCTAAAAAACTCCGATTTCTCGGAGGAAGATAAAGACACCTTTGAAAACATTGATCAAGAATATATGGATACTCAAGTTAATAAAATGAAATATATTGATAGTAAACAGGAAATCAATTAGAACATGCTACGGACTCAGGACAGCAAAGAGATGGTTTCCTTTTTTGTGACATAAAGGATATTCTTAAATCATCCCTCATACTTTTAAAAAAATGATTATAAATCCAATTTGAAAACATCTACCTTTAACCCTAAAATTTATAAACACCTTTCAGGAATCTTGCTCCATCTGTTAAGATAAAATTAGAAGGGGGTGGGGGATTGGATAATTTTTCATACCATAAAGAAAATATTAGTGAATTTGCTGTTACATCCATGATTAATTATCAAAGAGTATATCATTTATTATCGGATGAATTAGACAGAGAGAAAATAAATGAACATGCTTTGTATGGTTATCATTCAATGGCGTATTCAGCTTTCATGACTATGAAATCCTACTATCTACAAAATGATATTTTATCGCATCATGAATTTGATAGTTTTTTTGAAAAGGCAGGTCAGTTTAGTAGAGAATTTACTAGTAGTAGAGAAACAAACCACAGCATGCAATGGACATTTGGTTATTACAATGAATTAGTTAAATCTTATAATGAGTTAGCATCTTTATTGGGTCTTAACCCATTTAATGTACCGGAATAAATAACAAGGAGTATTAGCCTCCTTGTTTTATCTGTAAACTTTATCCGAATAATCCTTAAATTCCTGTGAATCCACTTACTCATCTACCATATTCAAATTTTCTTCATGGTAATCAACAAGTGATTGTCCCCTCCATATCTCTCACTACTACATTTTGCTTTTCTTTAACATTCTCTTTAATTACAAAATAGGTGCCTAGAATTGTTCCAGATTGCAATTTAATACATCCGAAAAATGTCTCTTTTTCATTTTATATAAACTTGTGTAAAATAGGAGTAGATGATTAATTTGCCCAGGAGGATCTATTTGTGTTAACTATAAAAGAAATTGCTGAAAGGGCGAATGTTTCCCGGACCACTGTTTCAAGAGTATTAAATAATTCGGGATACGTCAGTGAGGAAGCAAAAAAAAGAGTGTTAAAGGTCATAGAGGATACAGGCTATGTCCCAAGTGAAAATGCCAAATCATTACGGACAAAAAAAACAAAAGTCATTGGCGTTATTCTTCCTAAAATAAGTACCGAAACATCAAGCCGGTTTGTCAATGGTATTGATGAAGTTTTAGCAAAAGAAGGCTATCAGATCCTTCTTACGAATACCAATCTCAAACCTGAAAAGGAAATAGAATTTTTAAGGCTTTTGAAAAGCAGACATGTCGATGGTATTATCCAGTCTGCAACGAATATTAACCAGCCTTTAGTTGATGAGATTTTTCGATTAAAAATCCCTTTTGTCATGGTGGGACAATGTATTTCGGGATTGTCCAATGTAGTTTTTGACGATTTACAGGCTATCAAAGACATGGTGAATCTTTTAATAAAAAAAGGGCATCAACATATTGCTTTTATAGGAGTAGACGAAAAAGACCGTGCTGTTGGGTATTTACGAAAAGCTGGTTATATAGAAGCGATGAAAGAAAGCAATTTAGATGTTGAGAAAAGCTGGATTCAAAAGGGAATTTTTGATATGAAATCGGGTTATGACTGTATGAAGATGATTCTAGATTCCTCCCAAAATAAACCTACGGCAGTAGTAGCAGTAACAGACAGGCTTGCTATTGGTGCAATGCAGTATATAAAAGAAATTGGGTTATCAATTCCGGAGGATATTGCTGTTGCAGGAATGGGCGCTTCTGAACTTTCCAAGGTTATTAGTCCTTCCTTAACGACCATCGATTTTTCAATTGAAGAAGCGGGTCGTGAAGCTGCTTCATTATTGCTGGAGAAAATAAATGGACAAAATAACCGCGAAATCGATCGGATAATAAAGTATAGACTTCTAGAAAGAGACAGTATATAATAGGTGTGTAATCGGTTCCAAAATATTTATAACGATTACACTCTATTTTTCAATAATAGGGAATCGATTCCACAATAGCCGGCTGAATAGAAACCTTTCTTTAATAAGGAATAGTTTTTATTTTTTTCTACAGTAAGGAATCGATTCCACAATAAAAAATGAATAATGTATCTCATTTATTTCAAACTATTAAGCAATCATTTAATTTTTTTATCAATTATGGAATCGATTCCACCATAAAAACGATAAGAGGGTGAAAAGAATGATGGAAAATCACAAAATAGCTGAAGAAGTGATTGATGCTGTAGGAGGCAGAGAAAATATTCAGTCAGTAGCCCACTGTGCTACAAGACTTCGAATCATGGTCAATGATAAGGAAAAAATTAACCAGGAGCATGTAGAACAAATTAATAAGGTAAAAGGTGCTTTCTTTAATTCAGGTCAATACCAAATTATTTTTGGTACGGGTACTGTTAATAGAATTTATGAAGAAATTGCGAACCTTGGTCTTGCGACTATGACGGCTTCCGATCAGAAAAAAGAAGCCGTAAAAAGCGGCTCCAAGATTCAGCGTGCAGTGCGGACATTTGGGGATGTCTTTGTTCCAATTATCCCGGTCCTTGTGGCAACAGGTCTGTTTATGGGTCTTCGCGGTCTGGTGATGCAGGACCAGGTGTTAGCCTTATTTGGGATGAAAACGGATGATGTTTCGAAAAACTTCATATTATTTACACAAGTATTAACAGATACGGCCTTTATTTTCCTGCCGGCACTTGTTGCATGGTCAACATTTCGTGTATTTGGCGGAACACCGATTATCGGTTTAATTTTGGGATTGATGCTTGTCTCCCCGTCATTGCCAAACGCGTGGTCTGTAGCTGGTGGAGATGTGAAACCGCTCCACTTTTTCGGTTTTATTCCTGTCGTGGGTTATCAGGCTTCTGTGCTCCCGGCCTTTATTGCAGGAATTATTGGAGCTAAACTTGAAAGAGCCATTCGAAAACGCATACCGGAATCATTGGATTTAATTCTTACTCCTTTTCTTACGCTGCTTTCCATGATTATTTTATCATTGCTAGTGATTGGACCGGCCTTTCATACCGTGGAAAAAGGCATTTTAACAGCAGCCACAACTGTTCTTTCACTGCCATTTGGAATCGCAGGGATAATTCTAGGGGGCCTTAATCAGGTTATTGTCGTAACCGGTGTTCACCATATTTTTAATATGCTGGAAATTCAATTGTTAGCCCAGTATCACAGCAATCCGTACAATGCCATCGTTACCTGCGCAGGTGCGGCACAGGGCGGGGCTACTTTAGCAGTCGCATTAAAAACGAAATCAAAAAAATTGAAGGCGCTATCCTTCCCGTCTGCTTTATCTGCATTCCTGGGTATTACGGAACCGGCACTCTTTGGGGTTAATTTACGTTATGGAAAACCATTTATCATGGCCCTGATCGGTGGCGCGTGCGGCGGTTTCGTGGCTTCCCTTCTTAAGCTGAAGGCAACAGGAATGGCTTTAACGGTCATCCCGGGAACCCTGCTTTACTTAAATGGGCAAGTTTTGTTATATATTTTGGTCAATTTGATTGCGATCGCTGTTGCTTTCGTTTTGACCTGGATGTTTGGTTATTCAGATAAGATCAAAGAAGAAGTTGAAAAATAGTTACCGGAGGGAGGGCAAGACTAGATGACTTGCCTTTTCTTATGAAAAAATCATAAAAATCATAAGGATGGTTTTGTAATGACAGAAAATGAAAGGCATCTTTTGCAAAGGGCATACGAAGAAGTCAAAAAATATCAGGAAATTGTACAGAGTGATCCATACCGCTTAGATTATCACCTGATGCCTCCGGTTGGTTTGTTAAATGATCCGAATGGTTTAATTCAATTTAAAGGTGTTTATCATGTGTTTTATCAGTGGAACCCGTTTAATACCTCACACGGGGCTAAATTTTGGGGACATTATACTTCTACGGATATGGTCCATTGGCGTGAAGAGCCGATTGCCCTTGCACCAAGTGAATGGTATGAAAAAAACGGCTGTTATTCCGGGAGTGCTATTGAATCGGAAGGAAAGCTTTATCTATTTTATACGGGAAATGTAAAGAATGATGATGGGACACGTGAGACATATCAATGTTTGGCAGCTTCTTCTGATGGAATTCACTATGAAAAGTATGGGCCAATCCTGCATCTTCCGGAAGGATATACCGCTCATTTTCGTGATCCTAAGGTTTGGAAAAAAAATAACCGTTGGTATATGATTTTGGGAGCTCAAACAAAAGCGAATCGAGGGACAGCTGTCTTGTTTACCTCCATCGATTTATTTCATTGGGAAGAAATAGGTATGATTGCTGGAGCGGGAATAAATGGCCTTGAAGATTTTGGATATATGTGGGAATGCCCGGATCTATTTTATTTAAATGGAAAAGATATTTTAATGGTATCGCCTCAAGGCTTAGACCCTAACGGTCATTTATACAATAATTTGTTTCAATCAGGATATTTTATTGGTGAGTTTGATTATGCAAACAATAAGTACCAGTCCGGACCATTTATTGAGCTTGATCGTGGGTTTGACTTCTATGCACCACAAACCTTTATGGATGAAACAGGGAGAACGATTCTTTATGGGTGGATGGGGATGACGGATGAGTACGAGCAGTATCAGCCAACCATATCCTATAATTGGGTTCATGCCTTAACGATACCAAGAAAGTTGGAGTATAAAAAAGGGAAAGTTTATCAAAAGCCAGTTGAAGAGTTAACAAAACTTCGGAAAGATAGGATAATCGTAAATAACGTAAAGATCAAAGACCAACAGGTACAATTTGATGGTGTAGAAGGAAAAACGGTAGAGCTTGTCCTTGAAGCATTGAAAGTGAATGAGGGGAAATTTCAAATCTCTCTTAGAAATGAGGCATCCTTAATCTATGATTCGAGTAAAAAGGAAATCAGCTTGCAAAGAAGAAATGTAAGAACAGGTTTACAAGAATCAAGAACCTGTTTGATAGAATTTCTCTCGAAGCTTCATATTTTTATGGACCATTCCTCATTAGAGATTTTTATTAATGATGGTGAAGAGGTATTTACAGCACGCTATTTTCCAAATCCTAAAGTTGAAACGATTACTTTTCAAGGAAATGCTTTCTTTAGTCTGACAAAATGGGACCTTGTGTAAAATTCCCCTTAATAAGAGTTTAAAGGGATTTTTATTTTCGTGATTGACAAAGTAAGAAACTACTACTAAAATTAAAAATTATTTAGAAATAGTTAATAGAATTAAATCATTAGCAGGCTATGATTGCTATGGATCACACTATAGCAGGAGCAGCTTCTGGAGAGACCGCAAGAATTTTGCGGCGCCGAAGGGTTCACAATCTCAGGCAAAAGGACAGAAGAGTACTGAATATTTATTTGTTGTGCTGATTATGTTTAGCATAACCAATATTATTTATTATTCTTTTGGAAAAGAGATTGGATATCCTCCAATCTCTTTTTTTATTGGTTTAACTAAAATATTTAATTAGGAGCATTCCTGTTAGAAGGATTTTCGGGGACTTGAACAAAAAGAGCCCTCTTGGTATGATGCGGGGTGTCAAATCGTCGATGAATTGACCCCTAATTTGTTAACCAAGGAGGACTCCATAATGGATTTTAAACAAAATCAGAAAATTAATCAAGTCACCGAAAAAACACTCGTTGTAGGGATCGATATCGCAAAGCGGACACATTACGCTTGCTTTGTAGACGATCGTGGCCGGGTGCTCCAAAAGTCTTTCTCAGTTTATCAATCTAATAACGGCTTTGAGTATTTATATCAACGTATTTTGACTGAAATGAAAGAAAGCGAAAAGACAGAAGTCATTGTCGGGATTGAACCTACTTACTGGTATTACTGGCTAAATTTAGCCTATTTCCTTGAAGAACGAGGCATTTCCTTAGTCATGACGAATCCGATGCATGTCAAACGGTCAAAAGAGTTGGATGACAATCTGCCAACCAAACATGACCGTAAAGATGCACTGGTAATCGCTCGTCTTGTAAAGGATGGACGCTTTAGTTATCCGCGAATCCTCAAAGGGATGGAAGCTGAACTTCGTGCTGGTTCTACATTCCGTAGTAAATTGACTGAGGAGCTAGGAGCCGTCAAAAACATGATAATTCGCTGGTTAGATCGCTATTTTCCAGAGTTCGTTCAAGTATTTCCGTCATTCGGAAAAATGGCTATAGCCGCACTTGAATGCACTCCATTTCCAAGTGATCTTCACCAGAAACACCCGGATGAAGTGTTATCCCTTTATCGAAAGGTCGAGGGACTAAAATCCCCCCAAAGACCAAAAGCAGTGCGCCTTATCGAAGTCGCGACTAGCTCTATCGGAGTAACGGAAGGATGTGAGATACCGTATTGAAATAGCCACACTTGTCCGCCGTTACCACCAGCTAGAAAAAGATATTGAGGGTATTACGGAGCGCTTAGTTGAGCTTGTAAAAATGTCAGTAGAATACGAATGGCTGTCAACGGTACCAGGGCTTGGAGATACGACAATCGTTGACCTATTAGCTGAAATCGGAAGTTTTTCACACTACGAAGATCCACGCCAACTAATCAAACTCGCGGGATTAACGTTACGTGAAAATTCCTCTGGTATGCACAAAGGGCAAAAACGAATCTCTAAACGGGGTAGAAGAAAGCTACGCGCTCTCCTGTTCCGAGTCATGATGCCGATGATCCGCCACAATGAAGCTTTTAGAAAGCTACATGAGTATTACACGAACCGTCAGGTTAATCCTTTACGCAAGAAACAATCCATCGTGGTTCTATGCGGTAAACTGTTAAAAGTATTACATGGAATTAGCACTAAGCACAAAGCGTTTGACGCACAGCGAATGATGAGGGATATTCCAAGTCTCTTAGAGGCAGCTTAAATCCCTACAGCCCCTTAACTAGACCTAGACAACAGGATGACACGGAGAAGCTGGCATTATTTTCACCATTCGACCTAGAGTCCCTATAGGAGCTTCGCTAGCCTCTGCCTTATGACTAGACCGAACGAAGGAATGTAGGCACATAGATGCCCAGAGACATGGGAGGGTACGTCATCATAAGCTACGCAGAGATCCATTGTGCATCGTATAATTCCCTATCACTACTTTCCATAATTATCCAGTAGTGACCGCGTAGCGTACCTATTTATTGGAATAGTTTCACATATTATGAAAATAAAGTTAGGGTCCGTGTCGAAAAATATTTTTTTGACACCCTACCAACGGGTCAAACCGTTGATGTATCAACATTTATAGAGGGAGGAGTCAGAATTGGCACAACAAGAATTAAAGAGGGGTTTATCAAATCGTCATGTCCAACTAATCGCAATTGGCGGCACCATTGGTACGGGATTATTCTTAGGATCCGGTAAAGCCATACAATTGGCTGGCCCTTCTATCATCTTTGCTTATTTAATCGTAGGAATCGCCATTTTTTTTGTTATGAGGGCGCTTGGAGAACTCCTGTTGTCTAAAGCGGGCTATCAATCGCTTACAGATATTGCTGAAGACTATCTTGGACCTCGGGTTGCGTTTGTAACCGGGTGGACCTATTGGTTTTGTTGGATTATGACTGCTATGGGTGATGTGATTGCAGTAGGTGTTTATGTACAATATTGGTTCCATATTCCGCAATGGATACCAGCGCTCGTCTGTTTGATGATTTTACTGGGACTCAATCTACTAACTGTAAAGCTTTTTGGAGAATTGGAGTTTTGGTTTGCTTTAATTAAGGTAATCACGATTCTTGTATTAATTGTCATTGGGATTATATTACTGGTGATGGGGTTCAAGACAGCTCAAGGTATGGTTACGCTTAAAAATATTTGGGAACATGGGGGACTGTTTCCAAACGGAATCTCAGGTTTCTTACTTTCGTTCCAAATGGTTGTATTTTCATTTGTCGGTGTGGAATTAGTAGGTGTATCGGCAGCGGAAACATCCAATCCAGAAAAAAATATTCCATCGGCTATCAATAAAATTCCTTTAAGGATTCTATTTTTCTACGTTGGCGCGCTTATTGTCCTTTTATGTATTAACCCATGGACGGAATTGAATGCAGCAGAAAGTCCTTTTGTTAAAACGTTTAGTTTAGTCGGGATACCGATTGCAGCAGGAGTCATTAATTTTGTCGTGCTTACTTCAGCAGCTTCTGCTTGTAATAGCGGAATGTTTTCTACAAGCCGTATCCTATATAGTTTAAGCAATCATAACCAGGGGCCATCTAATTTTGCAAAATTAAATAAAAATCATGTCCCAAGTAACGCATTATGGATCTCTACGCTTGTTCTATCGGTGGGAGCTCTTTTGACCAAACTTATTCCGGAACAAGCTTTTGGAATCGTGACAACCATTAGTGCTATTTGTTTTATTTGGGTTTGGGGCGTCATTCTGGTTTGTCATTTAAGATATAAGAAAACACGTTCAGAATTACAGGCAAAATCGAAATTTAAAGCGCCATTAACACCGTTTATTAATTACGTTGTCCTAATCTTGTTTGTCATTATTCTTATTATTATGCTGTTTGCTAAAGCTACACGATTTGCCCTTTTGTTAACACCTCTATGGTTTATTCTATTATTTACATGGTATTCATATAGAGAAAAAAATATTAAATTATTAGCATAGAATCAACCATTAATTATATCTGAGCACTTATATGGTAATGCTTACGAGGAGCGGAACCGTATCATAAGTAAGTAGCCGAACGGATATATAGTATTTTGAAGAAAGCAGATCCAAACTCTTCTTCTCCTTTAAAGCGTTATCTTTCAAAATATAGCAAAGCACCAGGAGGAGTTCTGAAGGAAATTGTTGGTTTGGCACCTAATACAAAACGCATTTATTTCGGAAGAATATTACGTCAGTATACTAACTCGGTCGTATTTGATAAAAGCATGCTTAACAATTATAAAATGAAGGTCAATGTCGGAAGAACAACTTCCCAATTTACTGATGCGACCAAATTAAGTGCATTTGCAAAACGTATACCTGTGGCTGGTATAACAGTTTCATTAACAATGAATACGAGTGAATTTTTTAGTGATGAAAATAAATATAAATCAGGTTTTGAGAAAACAGGCAGATTTGTTGCAGGAGTTGGTTTAGATGCAGGAGTTGCTGGACTTACTACAGGAGGAGCAGTAATTGGAACTTTGATCTGTCCCGGAGTGGGTACAATTATTGGTGGAGCAGTGGGAGCTGGGTCAGGGATCGTCGGCTCATGGTTTGCTGAAGATAAAGTCAAAGAATGGGGAGAATCTGTCGGCCGCTGGGTAGAAAGACGTATTGAAGATACAAATGACTTAATTAAAGAAACGACCAATAAAATATCTAAAAAGTTATCTGGGGCAAAGAAATTTATTTCAAGCTACTTTAGATAATCAAACTATATGAAGGAGAGGAAGAAATGGCTTCTGAAATAAAATTATCCACAAATGAATTAGTTTCGGCATTGGCTTTATGCGGGCATGACCATATTGCTAGTCAAATTTTAAATGAAAATAAATTAATTAATAATGATAAGGAATTTGAAAGATTTGTTAGCGAGTCAGAATGGTTATTGAAACAAAAAGGGTACTGGGATGAAGAAAGGGAAACTAAAATTACGGCTGGATTAGAAGATTTATTGCATTTACTCGTACATTCTCGAAGAAGAGTCCGTTGCGTGAAGCAGAATCGAGTATTGTTTATTCATTATCTTGATGATAAAAATTCGATGATCCAGCATGTGAAGGAAAATGATCATACATTTTCATTTCATGAAAACAAACTTGGATATTATGAATTGCTTTGTGAATATTTTGAAGTACAAACAAATAAGGAAAAGGATGTGGATAACCTTAGACCTATACAAGTATCCGATGAAATGTTTGATGAACTCCATACTATTGAAAAGGAAGTTATCGAGGCAATGATCGAGGATAAAGCTTTAGATAAAGAACTAAGAATTTTTCTAAAGGATTTCAGAAGAAATAAACAAGAATTGGATAATATCTCTTTTATTGAATCCAATTATGTTAGGGATGAGAATGAAATTGACCAAATCGCTTTCCTTCTTCCTAGTGATGAGTTTATATGGCATATCGATTATGAAAAGGTTAATGATGGGGAGATTTATTTCGCTGCAATAAACAATAAAGAATACTTTGATAAGATAGATGAAACGATAAAAGAATTTTTTTAGTAAATAAGAGGGAGTAGAAAAGAAGATGTTTAAAATAAAAAATGGATTTCGCTTCTTTTTACAAAGTAATTTGGTCTTATGCTTCATGATCCTTTTATTATTTGTTAACTATAAACAATGGGAAAGCGATGGATCCGTAACCGTTATTATCTTTATTTTAGGATTTGAATTTTTAATCATTCTCCTATCTATTTTGGCCTGTTTTAGTCCGAAAACTAATAAGGTGAATAATCAGAACAAAACAAAAAGAAAATGGACGAAAAATGAATTTATCGCTATTATTTTAGCCCTTTTCGTTTGCACCTTAATTGCACTACCCTTTCTTGGCATCAATATTTCGATCCCAAGCAGTTATGTGTCCATTATATTAATCGCTAACTGTATTTTTGCATTTTTCTCCATCTTTGTTCAAAAGGCAGTGATGATATTGTATCAGTCAAATGTTCATAATGAATGCAAAAGTATTTTGGATTTTTTCTATAAATATATGACGATTTTATTTTCAGGAATTAACTACCATGGACAAAAGGTACTGTCTGGCCTTCCCTTTGCTTTAAATAAGCTGTTCGCCATTGTTTTTCTTCTTGTCCTTTTATGGCAATTTTTTATACCAGTAGGGATTTTTGAACAGTAGAAGGTTTCTAATTATCCTAAGGGTAATAGCATTTTCTAGAAAAGAAGATTCATTGACGTTAAAAATGAGAATGGTAGGATAAAAGAATTATGGTAAATAAATACATAGGAGGAAGAGGAGTCCATGAATAAGAAAAAATTATTATGCTTTGCAATTCCGTTAATGTTATTAGGGGGCTGTGGGGATGCAACAGTGAAAAAAACGGATAAACAGATTGAATCCTCTGAAACGAAAAAGGAAAGTAAGCCAGAGACACCAAACATATCAGAGGATAGCAAAGAGTTAGTAGGTACTTGGGGAGAAGGTGCGAAAAATGGATTCAATGTAATTCTCGTTGTACATCCGGACGGTACATTTGAGCAATATGAAGATGACACGTATCCTAAGAAAACGGATTATGTTAAAGGACATTGGAAGTATGATTCAGAAGCAAAAATCTTAAAACTTACAAATGACATAGAGTTCTATCAAGATGGCGAACGGAAAGAAGATAGTGTGGAAACACTTACGTTCACTGTGAAGCATCTCCAAGAGGATAAATTGGAACTTGAAGAATCTGAAACAGAAGAATTGATTAAATTACAGAAGCGCTAAAAACCTTCGAACATTCTCTTAAATAAAAAAGACCGAGCGAATTTGCCCGGTCTTTTTCCATTATAAAAACGAATATCTATTTCAAATTTGTACCATTCAGTTCAATTTGTAACATTATTTGCTTATACTTCGCTTTTTCAGCTTCAGATTTACTCCAATTTTCCGCATATAAGTGTGTAAGTGATCACATCACGCTTCTCAAAATGGCATTTGGGCTTTTCTCAATAAATAACAACTGGATCATACGTACTGAGATTATCATACACAGCTTTCATAATGCTTGGAGGTGTGTTTACACATCCACCTGATCCATCATTGAGATAAGCTTTTTTTGACCAGTTTTTCCGCCAGCTTGCATCGTGGAATCCTTGACCACTGTTTGTGAATGGAGCCCAGTATTTTACATCAACGGCATATTCCCCTTTACCTACAGCAGTGCCCTTGAGGGTATAGGGTGTTCGCTTATAAAGGATATACCAAATTCCTGGTGAGGTATCTTCACCGGTGCTATGTTTACCGGTAACAACATCTGTGGAGACAACTAATTTTCCATTTTTGTAAATCCAAATATGCTGCTTAGCAATTGATACTTCAGCATACGTGTTGCCAATGCCATGATTCGCTGTCGTTTCATAGCCAATGCCTTCATTGCTCCAGCCTTTTCCGTATATATTGGAGGCAGATATCGCTTTGTCTCCTTTTTCAAAGGCTTTTTGAATCCTTTCCGCTTCTTTCTCAGCATTGATTGCCCAGCCATAGCCTTCTGCTTTTACGGAAATGTTTTTTCCTGAATGGGTTTTAAATGTGAAATTTTTATCTAATGTTGCTTGAGTACGATTAATTGCATCTATCTTCTTTTTAATGTCACTAGCAGTGATGGTAATTTTCTTATCGTTTGATACAGAGGCATTTTTGATTAATTCACTGGCTTTTAAAGGATGCACTTTTTTCTGGACCTTATAATCAACTGTTTGTTTCAGGAGTTCCTCTAATATTTGCTCCTTTTCCTTGATAATCGGACTATCCTTTTTGATTGGTTTTAGCAGTAAAGGTTTCAGATGGATATCACTCGTATATTTTTGTTTCTTATATTCCTCTAATATACCGTCGACATCATACTGTTTGCCATCTTTACTATCGCTAATAACAATTTCACCTTGTTCTAATTTCGCGTCCGCATTTTGGGGTGCCTTTAAGCTCTTATTCATTTCCAAGAGCTTTTCTTCTACTTGCTTTTTCATCGCTACACTGCGAAACTGATCCGCCTTTTTCGGTACCAAAGAATAATTTTTTTCCTTGAAGGAAGGAAAAAAGGTCCACTGGCTTTTTAATAATTTCTTAACTTCAGATAGATCTTTCTCTGTAAATGCCATTTTTGTAGGTTTTCCATCTAAGATTTGTTGGTTTCCGATGTAGACTCTGTTTTTTAGTTCTGTTGTTTTTAATTTATTGATTACCTGATTAGCAGTGAGTCCGCCGACTTTTATGCTATTAATCTTAATCGATGAATTAAAATGAGTTGCCTGATAATAGCCCAATCCCGTAAAAAGGAGTACCATAATGAAGATGATTCCAATGACAATCAATATACGCTTTGCAGGCTTTTTATATCGCTCACTGCGTTTTTTATTTATAACTTCCATTTCGTTTAGCGCATTCATATCTATTACCTCCGCCACTTATTAACCTAGCTGCGTCCTTCAAATATAAAATGATGGAATTTCGTTTTAGACTTTTGTTTATCTTATATTATCTTACTATCTAGATATTACTATTATACTATTAAAATTTATTGTTACAAATTGTATGAAATGGAAGTTACTACAGCTTATGTTTTGTGAAAGCCTAGTGCCCCCATACATCTTGTCTATTAAAATAGTATTACATGATATAATTGCTATGGATAAAGTTGAACAAATTAAGATTGCAAAGATGAAATATTGAGGTGAATGTTATGTCCGGAGCAATCGAAGAATCGTATCAAATTAGTTTACAGAATATTCAGCACCATTCGCAACATATCAATTTAGGAATTGAAATTCTTCTAGTTATTAGAGGAGAAATTGAGGTTGTCGTCAATCAAGACTCCTACCATTTGGTTGAAAATGACCTTCTGCTTATAAATGCTAATCAAGTTCACAACATAAAAGGGATTGAAGACAATGTAGTCTTATTATTGCAAATTCCACTACGTTCTATCGAGCGGTATTATCAAGATATTCATGAGTGTTATTTTGATTGCTATTCGTCTAAAGAGGATCATGGTCAATATCTTCTATTTGATCAAATTCGTCAACTGTTAGCGGAAATTCTAATTGCACATTATCAAAAGCAGGATGGAAGTGAACTTGAAACCACTAGCCTGATTTATAAGTTAGTCACTATTTTGATACGGAATTTTAAAACGACCTATCTGCAGCAAAATCATTTTATTAGTATGAAGGATGAAAGAATTAAGGCAATTCTTGCTTATATCGAAAAAAATTATCGTAAGTCAATATCATTAGAGGAAATCGCCAAACAGCAATATTTATCCCTTTACTATTTATCACGTTATTTCAAGCAGGAGGTTGGTGTTAGTTTTTCACAATATGTAAAGCAAGTACGTTTGAAATCAGCTGTTCGTGAGCTCTTATATACTGGACATACTATAACGCAAGTTGCGCTCAATAATGGTTTTCCCAATGCGAAGGCATTTAATAAGGTTTTTAAAGAAGTATACCAGCAAACGCCTGCTGAATACCGCAATCTTCATAAAAAGGAGCCTGACCACATCGAGGAAGTACATTATGTAAGTGATCAATATACATTATTGAAATCACCGAATTTTTTAATTGAAATCAGTAAGTATATCCCATCAAATGAGAAAATTTTCACGTTGATGGATCCAGCCGTTTCGACGGTATATATTGATCTGCCAAAAGAGCCCATCTTTATTCGTAAAAAAGACCGCAGATTACTAGTAATTGGACAACTGGAATATGCCTTACAAGAAGAAGTCCAAGCGGAATTACGGCTTATTCAAGAGCTACTCCAATTTGAATATGTCTATTTCACGAACCTATTTTCTTCTACTTTTACGATTACAACTCATCTCTTGCAAACAGGAGGACAATTTTATCAGATTAACACATTATTCAATTCCTTTCGCCAGCTTGGTTTAGCGCCTTTTATCCGTGTCGAATTTGAAAAGGAGGTCGAAAGAAGTTCTGATTACATCAAGATGTTAGGTGAATTTCTACAGCAGAGTGTTCATTATTTTGGCAGTGACTTTGTGGAGAAATGGCAGTTTGAATTAGCTTTCGAAGAGTGGGGGAAAACAGCGGGTACCTTTTACCGAAATTTTTATGAAACGGTGAAAAAATGGTCCTCTGCCACAAAAGTTGGTCTGTATGTGCCATTTTCTTTAGAGACAGGAATCACAGCACCTGTTACTGCCTTTTTAAAGCAATTTGCAAATGAATGCGAACTGGTCTGCTTCACATGCAATCCGAATGAACAAGTTGATTTTACTGACATGAATAATAGTATCTTTGAAGGCGTTAAAGATTTTTTAATGAAATCATGTATCGATTTGAAAGCAAAGCTGCAATCAGTGGGATTGACAGACAGTCCCATTTACTTAACAAATTGGAATACTCTCTATGGAAATACTGTGGATTTAAGCGGAAGCTTTTTTCGCTCATCGCTTATTTTTAAAGATATGTTTAATGTAATGAAAATTATTTCTGGTTTAGGATTTTGGATTGATACCCATTCATTAGAAATAAATAATTGGAAGTATGAGCACATTGCCATGAATGGGATTGCCCTGCTTTATTATTACCAATTGAAACGTCCCGCTTTTTTTAACATTCAATTGATGGCAAAAATGAACGACCAAATTTTAGCGGAAGGAGAAGGCTTTGTCCTGACCAAGGGAGATCAAGGATACCAATTGGCTATTTATAACACTTCCTATGTCAACCCTTCCTACTCAGTTGAAAGCTTCTTTTTAAGCTCCTTAACGAAGGAAAAAAAGTTTGTGATTTCAGGTTTGCCCCGCGGGTCTTATCAAATTCGTAAACATATTTTAGATCGGAATAACGGTGCATTTTATATGAAGTGGATGAATTTCAAACAGAGGGATATTAATGATCAAGAAACCATTACGTTCTTGAAGCAGCGTACCTATCCTGGATTACAAATCTATGAGGAAACTATTGATTCGGACCTTTATTTACAATCAACCCTAACATTAAATGCTTTTCATCTTATTGAAATTAAACCATTAAGTTAAAACTTGGTGGTCTTTTTTTGTCCTTTGTTGGGAAAAGAATAAGGGATGAGGACAAATGGAGGGAATATTCTGGACAATGATTAGAAAGCCTTTCATACTTCTATCATTTACAATCATAAATAAGAAAACGTTTTCAAAATACCATGTACCGGAAGGGGACTTTATATGTCTGTTTCTCAAGAAGCGTTAAAAGAAAGCGGTGCTAAACTTTCGGTTCCTAAGGCCAAAAGTTCTCGTGAAGTGATGTTGATTACAGCTCTAATGGCTGGTTATTCCATGGTTTATATGGACAAAAATATGATTTCTACCGCCATTATTCCAATTGCAGATCAATTCCATCTTACAACAAGTCAGACCGGATTAATGATGAGTTTATTTTTCCTCGGTTATTCGTTAATGCAAATTCCTGGAGGATGGCTGTCAGATAAGATCGGATATAAAAAGGTCTTAATTCTATCTCTTTCGCTGATTACATTGTTTTCATTTCTATTTAGCTTTGGAGCGAGTCTACTCGTTTTTGTACTAATTCGCTTCATAGCGGGTATCGGTCATGCAGGTTACCCGCCAAGTTGTTCAAAGAGTATTGCGGTTAATTTCTCAAAGGAAAAACGTACCTTTATCCAATCTCTCATTTTGTCAACGAATGGGATTGGCGGTATCTTGGCATTTGTTATTGGAGCGAGGCTAATAGATCTAAATTGGCATTATGCTTACTATGCATTAGGAGTACTCTTCGCTATTTCATTACTTTTAGTCATCTTTTTTGTACCAAATAACGTTCCGGTAGAAAAAGTGAATGTTGTATCGAAAAAAGTTAGTTTTAAATCCGTCATTTCTAATCGAAATGTCATTATATTATTCATTGCCATGTTGCTTGCCAATGTTGCCTTTTACGGAAATATGTCATGGTTGCCATCTTTTTTAAAGGCAAAGTTCTCACTATCAATTAGTACAGTTGGAACAATTCTAGCAGTAAATGCTATTGGAGGAGCACTAGCATCTTTATTTGCCGGTGTCTTATTGACAAAGTTTAACGGCAAGGAAAAACTACTGATAATCGTTTGTTCAGTCCTATCATCAATATTTTTTCTAGGTTTAGTAATTTCAGATTCATTACCACTGTCTATCGTATTTTTATTTGCCTTAACATTTTTATTAACGACGATCTTTGTAGGTATTTTTTCTTGGCCACATAAGATTTTGCCGGAAAAAGTAATTGGTTCATCCATTGGGATCGTCAATACTGGAGGAACACTTGGAGGCTTTATTGCCCCGATTTCATTTGGGGCTTTAATTTCTTTGGCAGGGGGTTCATTTTCAATCGTATTTATCAGCTTGGCAATCGCTATTGTTGTGTGCGGTCTCATTACTCTAACCGTTAAAGTAGAAAAATAATTGGAGGAGAAAATATGTTAAATCAACTATTACAAAAGCTAGATGAGAAGAAAGAAAGAATGATAGAAATTCGCAGATATCTTCATCAACATCCTGAATTATCGTTTGAAGAGGAAAAGACATCTCAATATATTGCTGAATTTTATAAAGATAAAGATGTAAAGATTCGAACGAATGTTGGGGGTTATGGAGTGGTTGTCACCATCGAAGGCGGCCTTCCAGGAAAAACAGTCGCCCTGAGAGCTGATTTCGATGGACTGCCGATTACGGAAGAGGCGGATGTTCCTTTTAAATCACAAAATCCAGGAGTCATGCATGCATGTGGTCATGATGGCCATACTGCTTATTTAATGATTTTGGCCGAGGCATTAATCGAAGTAAAGGATCAATTAAAGGGGAATATTGTTATTCTTCATCAGCCTGCGGAAGAAACACCTCCTGGTGGCGCCATTGCAATGATTGAAGATGGTTGTTTAGATGGTGTTGATAATGTTTTCGGTATTCATCTAATGTCTTTAGCAAATACTGGGGAAGTCCACTATCGTGCTGGAGAAATGCAGGCCGGACGCTCATATTTCAAAGTGAAAATCCAAGGGAAAGGCGGACATGGGTCAGCACCGCATACAAGTAATGATAGTATTGTCGCCGCAAGTCATTTCGTTGTCGCCGCACAGACGATTGTCAGTCGTCGAATCAATCCTTTTGATATGGCAACAGTAACAATCGGTTCTTTTGATGGCAAAGGTTCCTTCAATATTATTAAGGATAGTGTGGAGCTTGAAGGAGATGTTCGGACGATGTCCAATGAAGTTCGTGCTACAGTAGAAACGGAATTTAAACGAATTTTAGCCGGGCTTGCTCAAGAATTTGATATTACCTATGATTTGATCTATTCACATGATTATCCAGTATTAGTAAATGATGAAGAGATGACAGAATTGGTTTCCAAGGCGATAAATAAAGCCGATATTCCTGAAATTAAAGCAGTCCTTGAAACACCACCTGCATCTGCGTCAGAGGATTTTGCATACTATTTACAAAAGGTCCCAGGGAGTTTCTTTTATGTTGGAGCAAAGCCAGCGGATGGCCCAGCATACCCTCATCATCATCCTAAATTTATTATTAATGAAGATAGTCTAATCATTGCTGCAAAAGCAATGGCTGCCGTTGTTGCGGAATACTTCGAACAATAATAAACAAAGGGACGGTTCTTATGCTTTTTAGCGTTTGAACCGTCTTCTGTTAAGGAGTGGTTACATGTCTTTTACAAGTCTAAAAGAAATAATAGAACTTGCTGAGCAAGGGAAAACAACAATTTCGGAATTGATGATCAAAACAGAGGTTGAACAAAAGGGTTATCCAAGGGATATAATCATTGAAAAAATGGCGGAACAATTTACAGTAATGGAAGAAGCTGTTCGCAAAGGGACAATGAGTCCTGCAATGTCCCGAACGGGTTTAACGGGTGGAGATGGAAACCGTCTTTATCAATATGCCAAAAATGGCTACTCCATTATCAACCCTACAACATTAAATGTCGCAGCGAATGCACTTGCGGTATCAGAAGTAAATGCGGCAATGGGGCGGATTGTGGCAACGCCAACTGCCGGCTCAGCCGGAATCTTGCCAGCTGTACTTGTTCATGCGCTTGACAGTGGGAACTTCACCCGTGAGCAAATAGTCCAATCAATCTTCACTGCTTCTGCTCTCGGTTTAGTTGTTGCCAATAAAGCTTCGATATCAGGGGCTGCTGGCGGATGTCAGGCTGAAGTTGGCTCAGCAACCGCAATGGCAGCAGGTACTTTAGTTGAGCTTTTTGGAGGTACGCCGGAGCAGGTGGGAAATGCTGTTGGAATTGCTTTGAAAAATTCACTTGGATTGGTTTGCGATCCCGTTGCTGGGCTAGTGGAAATACCATGCATCATTCGTAACGGTTTACATGCCATTACAGCACAAGCTGCAGGATATGGCATTAGCTGGGGTAGCTAGCGTCATTCCTCCTGATGAAGTGATTCATGTCATGCACGAAGTAGGACAGCAAATGCCTGAATCGTTGAGAGAAACCGGGATCGGCGGGCTTGCCGGAACGCCGACAGGGCAAAAATTAAAAGAGCAGATTCTAAGCAAAAAAACTAGTGGTGATAGCCCTGCAAAATACCAGAGTGCATATGAAATCATTGGACCTGTCATGGTTGGCCCCTCAAGTTCGCATACAGCTGGGGCTGTCCGTATCGGAAATATTGCCCGCCAGCTATTACACGAGAATCCATTATATGTGGAGTTCTCTTTGATGGGATCCTTTGCTGAAACCTATCAAGGACATGGAACGGATTTAGCTTTGCTAGCTGGTGTAATGGGGCTATCAACTATGGATGATGACATTCCAAATGCAAAAAAAATAGCTGAACAAAATGGATTACAATACAAATTCACGAAACGGGTGCTTGGAAGCTATCATCCTAATACGGTTCTTGTTGAATTGGAAGGGAGAACACGTCGTGTTAAGATACTAGCAAGTTCCTTAGGTGGCGGTAAAGTCGAGGTTCAGGAATTGGAGGGTTATCCGTTAAAACTTTCTGGTGAACGACCAACACTTGTGATTCGTCATAACGATCATAAAGGGGTAATTGCAGAATTATCGAAGATTCTTTATCAAAAAGGATTTAATATTGCGCGTATGGCTAATGAGCGTTCAAAAATGAATGGTCCTGCGATAACAGTTTGTGAAATCGACAATAATATTGAGGAAAATGTCTTAGCTTTATTAAAAAAGGAAATTCCAATTATTGACGAAATTGTCTTGGTTCAAACGAAATAGTTTCTTAGCTAGATTAAATTCTTGCTTTTTTATATATTTTTTAGGACGCATATATATTTGTCAATTTTCACCTAAACTTAAATAACCAATACCCCTCCCATAATAGTGTTATTTTAATCTATAAATAATAGTGATATACTATAGTTATGAAATAATTGATACAGAAAAGGTATGACTGGTTTATGCCTTGTCTTGCTGTGCTGCTAGGCAGGTGCACCTACATCTTTTCTGCAAATATTAGGGTATAAAGGGACGGTAAAGATGAGTAACAGACAAACGAGTACAGACGTTATCTTAATTGGTGCCGGAATTATGAGTGCGACTTTAGGAACACTTTTAAAAGAATTAGTGCCGGACTGGAAAATTACAGTGTTTGAGAAGCTTGAAAGCCCAGGAGAGGAAAGTTCTAACGAATGGAATAATGCGGGAACAGGGCATTCTGCACTATGTGAGCTTAATTATACCGTCGAAAAACCAGACGGAACTTTAGATATTAGTAAAGCGATAACAATTAATGAACAGTTTCAGCTTTCAAGACAATTTTGGTCTTACCTTGTAAACAGCAATCTGATAAGTAATCCTCAGGATTTTATCATGCCATTACCACATATGAGTTTAGTGCAAGGGGAGAAAAATATTACGTTTTTGAAAAAACGTTTCGAAGCTCTTTCAAACAATCCATTGTTTCAAGGGATGGAATTTTCCGAAGACCCGAACAAACTAATGGAATGGATTCCGCTTATTATGAAAGACCGTAAATCGACGGAACCGATAGCGGCTACGAAAATTGACTCAGGAACAGATGTTAACTTTGGGGCATTAACACGTATGTTGTTTGATCACTTAAAGAGTAAAGATGTCGATATTAGATACAAACATCAGGTTGAGGATATTAAACGTTTAGACGACGGTTTATGGGAATTGAAAGTGTGGAATATGGAAACGGGCAGTATCGAACGCCATACTTCAAAATTCGTCTTTATCGGTGGTGGGGGAGGAAGCCTGCCTTTACTGCAAAAAACCGGTATTCCCGAAAGTAAACATATTGGGGGATTCCCTGTAAGCGGATTATTCTTAGTATGTAACAATCAGGAGATTGTCGAGCAGCATCATGCAAAGGTATACGGAAAAGCCGCAGTTGGTGCACCACCAATGTCTGTGCCGCATCTTGATACAAGATATATCGACAATAAAAAATCATTACTATTTGGACCATTTGCGGGATTCTCACCAAAATTTTTAAAGACGGGTTCAAATATGGATTTAATTCTATCTGTAAAACCGAATAATGTTTTCACGATGTTAGCAGCGGGTGCAAAAAACATTCCATTAACAAAATATCTGATTCAACAACTTATGTTATCAAAAGAACAGCGTATTGAAGAATTACGAGAATTTGTTCCGAACGCTAAAAGTGAAGATTGGGATATCGTAGTAGCAGGTCAACGTGTCCAAGTTATAAAAGATACTGAGACGGGTGGCAAAGGAACACTTCAATTTGGTACGGAAGTTATTACTGGGGCTAATGGAACGATTGCGGCATTGTTAGGTGCTTCTCCAGGTGCTTCTACTGCCGTACATGTCATGCTTGAGATAATAAAAAAATGCTTCCCAGAATATCAAAAAGAGTGGGAACCGAAAATAAAAGAAATGATCCCATCTTATGGCTTGTCACTAGTGGAAAATCCTGATCTTTTCAAGGAAATTCATACATCAACAGCGAAGGCGCTTGGTTTAAATCATAGTGAGAAGGAAACAGTATCTAACTAATTCTATTATAAAAGCATCTAAGAACTGCACCTCAAATATTAGTTTAAGTGTCTAACGTTTGGGGTTCAGTTCATTATAGGTGCTTTTTTTATGTTTATAAAAATGTAGATCTTTTAGTGAAAATTCATTTTATAGTAGAAATGAGTGTGAAATGGCAATGGCTATTTTAAAAAATGACTGGGCTCCGTTACTTGAAGATGAGTTTAAAAAACCGTATTATCATCAATTAAGGAAAACTTTGCAGGAAGAATATCAAACGAAAGTAATATATCCGGACCGGTATGATATTTATAACGCGCTTCATTTTACTCCGTTTAACGATACAAAGGTTGTCATTATTGGTCAAGACCCGTATCATGGTCCTGGACAAGCCCATGGATTAAGTTTTTCTGTTAAACCAGAAGTAAAAATTCCCCCATCATTGCAAAATATATATAAGGAACTACAGTCTGATTTAGGCTGCTATATCCCGAATAATGGCTACCTTGTAAAATGGGCAAAGCAAGGTGTATTAATGCTAAATGCTGTCTTAACCGTGAGAGCGGGAATCCCAAACTCACATAAAGGTTTAGGGTGGGAGATATTCACTGATAAAGTGATAGAAACTTTAAATCAAAGGGAGACACCGGTTGTATTTATTCTTTGGGGGAAATTTGCTCAACAAAAACAACAATTGATTACTTCGCCTCGGCATTTTATTATTAAGTCTCCACACCCAAGCCCTTTTTCTGCCAATAGAGGCTTCTTTGGCAGTAGACCATTTTCCAAGACGAATGCGATTTTACGGGAAATATGGGGGAAAGAGATCGATTGGCAAATCCCAAATTTATAATCAATGGACCAAACAAAGAAAAAGAAAGTCGCTTTCCTATTCATCAATAGAAAAGCGACTTTCATGAAAAAAGTTTATTAATTTCTGATAAGATAGTCGAATGCTCCTAAGGCAGCAGTCGCGCCAGATCCCATGGAAATAATAATTTGTTTATATGGACTATTCGTACAGTCACCTGCAGCAAATACTCCTGGAATATTTGTTGCTCCGCGGTTGTCAACAACAATTTCTCCAGTTCTTGTACGTTCAACCGTATCACCTAACCAATCTGTATTTGGTACTAGGCCGATTTGAACGAATACACCCTGCAAGTCGATGTGACGTTCTTCTTCTGTTTCACGGTCAATATAGGTAATACCGTTTACTTTGTCGGTTCCGGTAATTTCCTTTGTTTGGGCGTTCTTAATAACCGTCACATTTGGAAGGCTATTAAGACGATCTTGTAAAACTGTATCAGCTTTTAGTTCTGCCGCGAATTCAAGAACGGTTACATGGTTCACGATTCCAGCAAGGTCAATCGCTGCTTCAATACCGGAATTACCGCCACCAATTACCGCTACGTCTTTTCCTTCGAATAATGGACCGTCACAGTGAGGGCAATACGCTACACCTTTGTTCTTAAATTCCGCTTCACCGGGAACGCCGATATTACGCCAGCGAGCACCTGTTGAAAGGATAACTGATTTGCTTTTAAGAATAGCGCCGTTTTCTAACTCAATTTCAATAAGGTCTTTCTTTTCTAACCGTTTCGCACGTTGAGTATTCATCACATCAATGTCATATTCTTTAACATGCTCTTCAAGACTTGCTGCAAGCTTAGGACCTTCAGTATATTTAACACTAATGAAGTTTTCAATGCCGAGCGTATCCATGATTTGACCGCCAAAGCGTTCAGCGACGATACCTGTACGAATGCCTTTACGTGCGGCATAGATGGCTGCACTAGCACCGGATGGACCGCCACCAACAACAAGTACATCGAATGGTTCCTTATCAGAGAATTCGGAAGCATCGGCTGTACTGCCCATTTTTGCAAGAATTTCTTCCAATGTCATTCGACCGCTGCCAAAGGATTCGCCATTTAGGAAAACAGTTGGAACTGCCATAATGTCCTTGCTTTCTACTTCTTCTTTGAAGGCAGCACCATCAATCATCGTATGGGTTATACCAGGATTGAGGACAGTCATGATGTTTAATGCTTGTACGACATCAGGACAGTTGTGGCAAGTAAGGCTGACATATGTTTCAAAGTGATATTCACCTTTAATGCTTTTTACCCGATCAATTAAGCTTTGATCAATCTTTGGAGCCCTTCCGCTTACTTGAAGTAGGGCTAAAACGAATGAGGTAAATTCATGACCAAGAGGTATACCAGCAAAAGCAACACCAGTATCTTCACCGATACGGTTTACACTAAAGCTAGGTGTTCTCTCTAATGTTGTTTTTTCAACTTTTATTTTAGGTGACATTGTTGCTAGCTCATCAACTAGAGCTAGCATGTCATGTGATAATTTATCAGAACCTGCACTTACTTTAAGAAGTACATCGTTTTCTAATAGTTGTAAATACTGATTTAATTGTGCCTTAATATCTGCTTCGAGTATCATTTATAGCACCCCTTAGATTTTACCAACAAGATCAAGGCTTGGTTTAAGTGTTTCTTCGCCTTCCTTCCATTTTGCTGGGCAAACTTCACCTGGATTGTTGCGAACATATTGTGCAGCTTTCACTTTATTAATAAGTGTGCTTGCATCACGTCCGATACCATCCGCATTGATTTCAATTGCTTGGATAACACCATCTGGATCAATGATGAATGTACCACGATCAGCTTGTCCTAATTCTTCGATGAATACATCAAAGTTGCGAGAAAGAACGTGTGCAGGATCACCAATCATTGTGTAAGTAATTTTACCAATTGCTTCTGATGTATCATGCCAAGCTTTATGTGTGAAATGAGAATCTCTTGATACAGAGAATACTTCTACTCCTAGTTCTTGAAGAGCCGGATATTGTTCTTGAAGATCTTCAAGCTCAGTTGGGCAAACGAATGTGAAGTCTGCTGGATAGAAGCAAACGACGCTCCAGTGACCTTTGAAATTTTGTTCAGTAACTTCCACGAAATCACCGTTTCTGTATGCTTGAGCTGTAAATGGTAGTACTTCTTTTCCGATTAAAGACATTATTAATTCCTCCTAAGTTTTTAATTTATAAATTATAGACTACAATAAGTATTACCATAATTCCTTATTGTAAATCTATAATCAATATTAATTTATATTAATTATTATATGGAAATAATTATTCTAGGTCAAATAAAAAATACGTATAATTTGTATTATTTATGATCTTTTCGAAAATTAGTCACTAAATGCTGTTTTCGGTATAAACAAAGGGCCGTTCCTCGGTATCCCGCGAGAGTCAAGTGACTTTCGCTTGTCCTTAATCGAGTAACCAGCACGAGTAAAATTAATCGGAGATTTTCCGGTTAAATGCAGAATGGAGATCGTTTCTGGGGTATATAAGGGGAGATTTTCCGCCTATGCAAAGAAAAATCTCCTATTTTCGCATTTTTCGAGTCAATAGGCGGAATTTCTCCTTCTATTTAAGCTTTTTTTATTAATAAATACTAATTAGGCGGAATTTTTCCGCCTATGTTTTTATCTCGGGTATTTAACCTAATCGCCAACCGATAAGTAGGGGAGTAAGGGGTGTTAATAAAAGAAAATTGGCAGCATATCCCTCCCTTCATACTAGAAGAATGAGAGGGGGAATATACCGCCAATAGAGCAAGGGATGCTTAACGATTAATTAACTGTAATTTATTTACACGACTAAACTTAATAATAAAATAAATCCTAATCCGGCTACTGAAATCACCGTCTCTAGTAATGTCCATGTTGCAAAGGTTTCTTTCATGCTTAAGCCAAAATATTCTTTAAACATCCAGAATCCAGCATCGTTAACGTGTGAGGCAATTAAACTACCTGCACCTGTTGCTAAAACAACTAAAGCGAGGTTGACATCGGATTGTCCGAGCATTGGGATTACCAATCCAGCAGTTGTTAAGGCAGCAACCGTTGCTGATCCTAAGGAAATCCTTAAGATGGCTGCAATGATCCAAGCAAGTAAGATTGGTGATAGGGAAGTTCCCTTGAACAACTCAGCTACGTAATCACCGACTCCGCCATCTATTAATACTTGTTTGAAGGCCCCGCCGCCCCCAATGATTAAGAGCATCATACCGATATGTGTAATTGCTGTCGTACATGAGTCCATTACTGTTTTGATAGGAATCTTTCGCGCTATTCCCATGGTATAGATTGCGACAAGTAAGGAGATTAACATAGATGTACCTGCGTCTCCGATAAAACGAATAACCGCTAGTAAACTATTATCTTCAAATCCGATTGTCTTTTGAAGCAGTGTAATAATAGTAGCGATCGACATTAAAATAACAGGAAGGATTGCTGTAAATACACTGATACCAAAACTAGGTGTATTTTCAAGCTTAAATACCTTCTGTTCACCTAAAGAGGCGATGCTGCCCATTTTCGTAAAGGATTCAGGCACAACTTTTCTAGCAAACTTTGTAAATATGGGTCCGGCAATAATAACTGTTGGAATCGCAATAATAAAACCATAAAGTAGCACCTCACCGATGTTTGCACCATATTCTCCAGCAATAACGGTTGGTCCCGGATGAGGTGGTAGGAAACCATGAGTTACAGATAATGCCGCTGTCATCGGAATACCAAGATATAGAATAGACACCTTTAACTCTTTTGAAATAGCGAATATGATAGGAATTAATAATACTAAACCAACTTCGAAAAATAGGGCGATACCGATGATAAAGGAGGCTGCAACTACCGCCCATTGAATATTTTTCTCACCGAATTTATTCACAAGGGTCATGGCAATTCGCTGCGCTCCCCCTGAGTCTGCAATTAACTTACCTAACATCGCTCCAAGTCCAAAAATTAATGCTAAATGCCCAAGTGTTCCGCCTAATCCAGCTTCAATCGTTTTGACAATGTCCCCTAAAGGCATTCCAAGAGCTAAAGCAACACCAAATGATACAATGATTAATGAAATAAAAGTGTTTAATTTAAACCCCATAATTAAGATTAATAATGCTAAAATTCCAATTGCTACAATAATTAATGGCATTTGTTTTCCCCCTTTTGATTTAGTAAACCCCTTTGATAATTTGCAATTCTTCTATAATCTTCTGTTAAAACTTTGGATTAGTGAATGGAAACGGATAATAATTTCCTGTATTCCTTATTTTTCCTTTCCCACTAAATAACACAGCTTTTGTACTTGTCATACCAATATCTATTCCTAACATAAAGTTAGTCATTCTCTTGTATGACTCCTTTAGAAAGCAATTCTTGTGATCTCCATAGGTCTTCAACTTTCCCTTGAACATCATCAAAATTTTGATGCAAGGATTTAATCATGAGTGACCGATCTTTTGTTTTGATCGCTTCAATATAGAGTTCATGATTTTTTACAATCCGTTCAAAATCCTCGTATTTTTCCTTAAACCGCATCCTCATCGATAAAAGTATGAAGCTTTCCATCACTGGTTTTAAATTATTCCAAATCATCAAGATGTATGAATGTTTAATAGCACGAATAATCGTTTCATGGAAAAGGACATCTTGATAGGAAAATTCATCAGCATCATAATATTTGATTGCAACTTTCATCATTTCCAAAATCTTGCTAAGTTCCTTTACTAATTCATTCACATCCATTCTTACAAGCCGTTCAAATACGAACGTTTCGATGAGTAGACGGACATCATAAATTTCTTCAATTTCTTTTTCTTTTAATCCGAGGACAATAGCCCCCATTCTTTCCAATTGAATAATATTTTCGGAAGCAAGTATTTTTAACGCATCTCTAACAGGTGAGCGGCTAACAGAAAAATCTGCTGCCAATTTATTCTCTGATAGAACAGTACCGCTTTCAATTGTGCCCGAAATGATTCGCATTCTAAGCTCGTATGCAATACGGTCTCCAGTTGAAGCTTTAGATAACCACTTTTCTGGATATAAATGTTCTGTCGATTCAACCATGAATGATCCTCCAATGTTACAAGTAGACTTGTATACAAGTATTATAATTTCAATTTTTCAAAATGTAAACGCTTTTTTACCTGGTGTAAAAACTATTTTTATACTTTAATTAACTTTTTAATAGGTTATAAAGTTTTAGTTATGTATATACATGTTTCATTGATAAAAAATGTGATTAATTGATATTTCTTAACATAAATTTCACATTTCTATCTTGTTAATAACTAATGGGTGTTTTAATCTATTTATATGAAGTAAATTCCAACTAGATTAAGAGAGGTGCTTTTATGTTACCGATAGAAAGGCAAAGACAAATAGTAGCTTGGTTAGAAGAAGAAGAAACGCTATCAATTTCAGAAATTAGTAGACGTTTAAATGTATCTGAAATGACCGTATATCGGGATATAAAGCCATTATTGGAGGATAAAAAGATTACTAAAACCTCCCGTGGTGTTTCTCTGGCGACCATTGGCCATATTCCTTCGAATTCATGTACGTATTGTTTAAAGGAATTAAATAATAGACATCCTGTGCAAATTATCACCAATGATCAGAAGGTGGAACAATTATGTTGCCCTCATTGTGGTTTATTAAGATATCGGGATATTGAAAAAAATGTCTCGCAAATCATCTGCCGCGACTTTCTACAAAATACTACGATTAGCGGGAAGTTAGCTTATTTTTTAATGGATGCTGATTTTCATTTAAATTGCTGCCAACCACAGGTACTTACGTTTGATTCATTAAAATATGCTGAACAATTTCAAAAAGGCTTTGGGGGGGTAATTTTCCAATTTGAGCAAGCCATTGAAGAAATCGTGAAAAGAATGAATGGGAATCGAAGTTGTGAGTGTCATCAATTGGGAGGTAGTTACGTTGATAAATAACAAGAAAATTAATCTATTAATATCTCTCATTTGTCTTACTTTATTTTTATTTCCAACCTTTACCTCCGCCCATGCTTACATAGTCAAATCCAATCCTTCTGATAACGAGATTCTCAAACAATCACCGAAAAAGATATTCATCCAATTCGATGAGACCATCCAATCTGTGAATAATTCGATTCAAGTTTATAATGACAAAGGTAAACGGGTGGACCAGAAAAACGGGCATGTAAATGCAAAAAATTCAACCATTCTCGAGTGCGGTTTAAACTCGAAACTTCCAAATGGTACGTATCGAATTCAATGGAAGGCTGTATCAAATGATGGGCATCCCGTTCAAGGTGTGATTCCATTTCAAATCGGTTCAGATAGTGCAGTCCAAGATGGAACAGCGATAGAGGCGAAATCAGAGGGGTATACACCGCAAAGTGATCTTATCATTATTCGTTGGTTACAATACTTTAGCAATGCAAGCTATATTGGTGCTTTATTCTTTTTACTTTTGATACTTCAAAAGGATTTAGTCCAAAATGGATATGTTAAAAAGGCGTTTAAAAAGATACTAAATTATTCGCTATTATTATTATTTTTGAGTATTATTGTCAGTTTACCATTAATGGCATCTATTGAATTAACAACATCATGGAAACAAGTATTAAACATTGAAACGCTTAAGGATATGATTACAAATTCGGCTTATGGGAAAACGTGGTTAATCCAAGTTGGTGGTCTAATTTTATTATTGATTTTTACTTATTTATTGCATGTTAAAAGTAAATCATTACTTTACTGGATTTCTTTTATTATTGGAGTAGGTTTGATACTAACCAAAGCACTAACAAGCCATGCTGCTTCAACGACAAATGTATTATTAACGGTTGGAATGGATTTTCTCCATTTACTTTCAGCATCGATCTGGATAGGGAGCTTAGTTGTTTTTGTTGCTCTACTTCCTTTAAGCAGGAAAGTGGATACAAAGAATCATTATCTCGAAATGATAAGAAGGTTTTCCAAGTGGGGAATCATCATTCTCCTCGTTTTAACTGCGACAGGTATTTTTGGAAGTCTATTATATATTCCTAGTCTCCGTTCACTTATTACTACTGATTATGGACGGACATTATTAGGGAAAGTTATTCTTCTGGTTATTATGATTATATTTGCAGCAGTGAATTTTACTAAAGGAAAACGTAAGAGTGAAAAGGGAGTTTCTCCTTCTTTATGGGGTGAATTACTAGCAGGAATAATTGTCCTAGTTCTTTCCGTTATCTTAACAAATTTACCAACGGCAATGGCATCACCGGGTCCGATAAAAGAATCAAAAACTGTAAATCAAGGAAGCAAAATTACTTTTGAAGCAACCCCAAACGTCATCGGAAAAAATACATTTGCTATTGATTTAAAAGATCGAAATGGGCAACCAATGAAGAATATTGAGCAAGTTGTCCTTACGTTTACTTGTCAGGAGATGGATATGGGCGAGGATACGAAAACATTATTGAAAGTTAAAGAAGGCAAATATGAAGGAATGGGTATGAATTTCAATATGGCAGGTCGCTGGAATGTTCATGTTCACGTCCTGACGAAAGATTTAGCAACCCTCGATACTGACTTTAAAGTATTGGTAGGTAGTCAATAATATAGAATAAGAGGAGAATCGAAAATGATAAAAACAATCAAAAAGATGTCGAAAGTGCTTTTACCAACAGTTCTAGGATTATTTTTATTTTCATGTGTGGCAAGTGCCCATGTGACAGTGAACCCAACTACTTCCACAACAGGTGCTTGGGAAACATATACAGTTAAAGTTCCAACGGAAAAAGAAATCCCTACAACTAAATTTACGATTAAAGCACCAGAGGGCGTAGAAATTGAGTCTTACCAGCCGATACCTGGGTGGAAATATTCCACTGATAAAGATGCCGATGGAAAAATAAAATCATTTACATTCGAGGCTACTGGTGAAGGAATCTTACCTGGTCAATTCCAACAGTTTACGTTTGTTGCAAAAAACCCTGATAAGGCAACAAAAATTGCATGGGATGCTTTCCAATTTTATAAAGATGGCAGTATTGTAGAATGGACGAAAGATGAAGGTGGAGATACACCTCATTCAATTACAGATATCGTTGCAGGTGCCTCTACGGATCAACATCATGATGATCAGGCTACAACAAATACAACAAAAAAAGAGGAAACAAAAACAACAAATGTTGAAGCATCTGACTCTGATCAATCAACTTCACTTCCTTTAATCTTATCAATCGTTGCAGTTGTCCTTTCGTTAGTTGCGCTTATCATGGCCTTTCGTAAAAAGTAATATAAACAAAAAATGACTTATTCATTAGTTGAATAGGTCATTTTTTGTTTATAAAGGAAGTTATGATGTTATTGAGCATGAACCTCACTCATTAATGCATGGGTGTTCCCTTCTGTATCTTTAAAAAAAGTCATCCAAGTCTCGGTTTGTCCCATTTTTGCTACGAGATGTGGCTCGTCGATGAAGGTAACTCCATCACGAAGGAATTTCTCATAAGTATTTTTTATCTGATCAACTTGAAAATAGATGACAGAGCTGGCGTTGGCAAACTCGTCTTTTTCCGGCAAGCTTAGTAAAAGACGCAGGCCGTTACATTCAAAAAACGCCATAGTATCCGTATTAAATAATAAAGGAAGATTCAGTTGGTCTTTATAAAAGTGTATAGCCCTTTCTAAATCTTTAACAGGTACCCCTATTTGTCCTACCTTTTGAATAAAATCAGCATCCATAAAATTTTTCCCCTTCCATCGACAGTTTGTTATAAGCTTTAACTGGAAAATTCCGAATCCCAATTTAATAGGTAAAAAGAATTTTCCGACAATTATATTATACATGATAGAAAGAGCCCTATGTATGTAAATGTAATTAGTTCCGTTTCGGTGGAGTAGATAATCAAATTAAGCGGAGATTTTCCGGTTAAACAGCAGAATAGAGCTCGGTTCGGGGGATTTAAGCGGAAGTTTTCCGATTAAGCAAAGCAAAAGTACTTATTTTCACGTTTTTCGAGTTAATAGTCGGAATTTTTCCGTCTATTTAACTATATTTTTAGTGCTATTTCTTAATTAAGCGGAAATTCTCCGCTTATCAAACTCAATTTAGCGTCTAATGAACTTGTACAATTTCCCCTTTAACATATTAAAGACAAAAGCTTGGGGGAAATCCCAAGCTTTGCTAATTATAGTGCATCTTTAATAACCTTTTTGTAATAAAGAACAGACAGTATGCCGAAGATTGAATATAGGACCGTGTATAGAACCATAACGGCGATCATCGGTGTCCATAATTCAGTACCAAACATGAACCAGCCTGATTTAACGGCGAAGTAACTATGAAGTAATCCAACGGCTAAAGGAATACCGAAATTAAATAGTTGTTTAGCTTGAATGCCCTTTAATAAATCCATTTGGGTAAAACCGAGTTTTCTCAAGATCGTGTAGTTTGGTTTTTCATCTTCACTTTCATCCATTTGTTTAAAATAAAGAATACAACCAGATGTAATCAAGAAAGTTAATCCTAGGAAACCGACGATAAACATGATGAGTCCCATCGATTGTTTCTGACTGCTGCTCATCAAAAGGCGTGATAAGTTTCCAGGGTGATCATCAAGATGTAACCCTTTGAAAGTGTTATTTGCCTTTTTAAGATTGGCGTCGTCCTTAATATCGATGCCAACATAATAAGATTGATCAAATTGAATTTCAGGATCGAGATCACTTTTTAATTGTTGAAAAACAGTATCGTCAACAACAGCAACAGGTAAGCCGCCGTATGTGAAAGTATAAGGAAGAATGAACTTATCCTTTAAACCAATATATTTCTGTGGAATCCGTTCTTTTTTCCCTTTTAAGACAATGGTTCCTGAATCTTTTAAGGACATTACTTTTGAAAGCATCCCATCTAATCCGCTAAAGAGGGTCTCATCCTTTGAAAGGTCGACATCGCTTAGGGATTTGTCGCTTATAACTGGAAAAGTCATGGCTGAGGGATCGGATTTCAATTCTTTAAAATTAGAAACCATTATTTTACTTATATCAATATCTACTTGAATGACTTCCATCCTTTTTTCATTATAGGCAATCTTCTTAGCATCTAATGCCTTTTCAAATTCGTTTGTATCTTTATCGTTTATCAGAGAAAAGTGAGTAGGTACATTTTGCTCCGCGGTTTTCTCTGCTGAGTAATAAGAGATATAAGATAACGACAATAAGCCGATAGCAAGTGCAGAAACGGTTGTAATAATCGTTAGTAACAAGGCGTTTGATTTCATCCGAAACATGATCGAGGAAAGGGATAATACTTCATTAATATTCAAGTATCCGCCTTTCTTTTTCCTAATAACATTCGTAATAAATGTGACAGATCCTTTATAAAAAAGATACGTTCCAATGATGACTGAACCGAGAATAAAGATCATGGCCATGAAAAGTTCGTTCGTAGTTGAAAAGTCTCCATCAAATAATTTTGATGAAACATAATAACCTGAAATAATTAATACAATGCCAATAACTCCAATCAATACTTCAAAAACACTTATTTTTTTCACTTTTCCTTCTGCGGAAGATATCACCCTAAATAAGGATAATATCGTTTGTCTTTTAATAAAAACATAGTTCATTAACATGATTACAAGATAGATGAGTGTAAAAACAATAAATGTTTGTATTAAAGCTTCTACAGAAAACTGAAGGGTTGCGTTTGTTTCTACATCCGTAATTTTAAATAATAACATCATAATCAATTTAGAACAGGAAAATCCAATAAAGATACCAATTAGTAAAGAACCATAATAAAGGATCAAGTTCTCAACACTCATAAGACGGAAGATCCCGTTCTTTGTCATTCCAATCAATTGAAATAAGCCAATTTCTTTACTGCGGCGCTTCATAAAGAGCTTATTTGCATATAAAAGGAAGACTGCGACGATTGCAATGAGCAGAATGGATGCTGCTTTCAACGCAGCGGCCCCTTTAATGGATCCTTTTGCTTCATTCATGGTTGGGTCGTATTGCAGCGTAACAAACGCGAAATAAAGAGCGACACTAAAGATTAAGGCAAATACATAAAGATAATAATTCTTAATATTCTTTTTTAAGTTGCGAAGAATGAGATGATTAATGCTCATTTTGCACACCACCTAGTACTGCTTGTGTTTTCATAATGTCGTTAAAAAAGGCTTGTCTCGTTTCTTCTCCTTTATTTAGCTGCGTATAGATTTTTCCATCTTTAATAAAAACGACCCTGTTGCAATAGCTTGCTGCGACTGGATCATGAGTGACCATTACAATGGTTGCTTGAAGCTTTGCATTTAAATCATTAAGCTTATTTAATAAATCGGAAGTTGATTTTGAGTCAAGCGCACCGGTTGGTTCGTCAGCAAATATAATACTTGGATGATGGATAAATGATCTGGCTGCAGAAGTACGTTGTTTTTGTCCACCAGAAATTTCATTTGGATATTTATCTTTTAGTTCGTAAATCCCTAGTTCAGTTGCCACTTCTTTAAATTTTAGTTCTGCTTCTTTTTTTGGCACTTTTGTAATCGATAGCGGCAATAGAATATTTTCTTTAACAGTCAATGTATCCAGTAGATTATAATCTTGAAAGATAAAGCCTAGATGACTTTTGCGAAATTCTGCTAACTGTTTTTCCTTCATACGAGTCATATCTTTTCCATCAATTTGAATGGTTCCGTTGCTCACCCGATCGATAGAGGAAAGGACATTAAGCAAGGTAGTTTTCCCGGAACCAGAAGGACCCATGATGCCGACAAATTCCCCTTTCTCTACGCTTATATCAATGCCTTTTAATACTTCTTGTTTATTGAACTTATTCCCATATACTTTATAAATATTATTTGCATCTAATATTTTCATTTTTGTATCGCTCCTTTATTTTATAGTTTTATTATAACGAGCCAAATTTTCATTATCCTTCGATTAAGCGAACAAAAAATAAAAGCATGTGACATTTTTGTCACACGCCCATAATTTGATGAAACTCATTTCTCTTTGGAAAAGTTAATGTAACAGTTGTTCCTTTTCCAAGAGTGGATTGGACATCAATTGTTATTAACAGGGATTTGGCACACTTTTTAGCTAAGTAAAGTCCCATGCCTGTTGCTGCATGATCTTGATGTTCGGCCGTGGAAGTGAACCCTTTATCAAATATCCGCGGCAAATCCTTTGGGTCAATCCCTCGTCCGAAATCTTTGACTTCAAGGACTGTATGTCTATTTTGCTCATAGGTTCTAATGAAAATATCGGATGCTTCACTATATTTAACGGCATTTGTTAAAAGCTGTCTGATGATGAAGGCGACCCATTTCCCATCACTAACCACTTCTGTCACTTCTAATTCCATATCAAATCCAATGCCTTTTTGCATACACCATGATTGTAAAGTTTTAATTTCTTTTACAATTAACGATTGAAGGTTTACTTTTTCCATGTATAAATCATTTTCCATAAATGGAATCCGCTTTTGATGAAGCTGGGTGTCGAGCAGCAGGTGGATTCGCAGCCATTCATGGGTTAATTGCTCTTTAATCTTTTCATCTTCTAAACGATCAATCATTAAACTCATTGCTGTTAACGGTGTTTTCACTTCATGAATCCAAGATAATAGTTCATCTTTCTCCTTTTCTAATGACATCAAATTATGTGAAGAATTCTTTTTTAGCATCTCTGTTTGTCCAGTTATCGAGTCTTCAATAATATGTTCAAAAGGACTTTCTGCATTGGGGATTCTCGTTAAATCGAGACTGTTTTCCCACTCTTCTAAGCTTCGGTAGAATTTCGTTTCCTTTTGATAGCGAATGATGACAAAAAAGATAAAGATGATAAAGGATAAAAAGACAATATAAAGTATAGATGAAAGCGGGATGGTTGTATCAATAAATGCTATAAAGACAAACAATAGCTGTAGAAATATAAATAGGAAGATCCAACTAAATCTTTCGCGTAAAAATTTTTTAATCATATTAAAATGCCTCTTCTACTGCGATATACCCTTGTCCTACTTTTGTTTCGATAAATTGCCCCAAACCGATCTCGTCTAACTTTTTTCGTAGTCTGTTTACATTGACGGTTAATGTATTATCGCTCACGAAGCGCTCATCTTCCCATAAGCTCTTAATTAACGCTTCCCGGCTAACGATTTTATTTTTTTGTTCAATTAGTTGAGTCAATTTCATAATTGCTCTTTTTAAAAATACAGAATCCTACAGAATTTCTAAAATATATTTTTAAAAACAGAAATCATGCTACTTGTTGCTGATTTAATTGTACATTAATTCGGTCTGCGGCTAACTTTGAAGCATTATAAATAAGGGTTACCATGTCAAAATGAATTTTTGCACGTTTCCCAGTACGATAGCGAACATTGTTCAGTTGAAAGAATTCTTTCAGATAGGCATTAACCCGTTCTACGGCAGTACGACGTTTGAAAATGTTTTTCCATGCTTGTGACCCGCGTGCTGGTGCGGTATATCTGCGAAGGTCTGAAGTGATTTTCACTTTATAAACCTTTTGGCAAATACCTTCATTAGCTAAGGGACAGTCGCGCATTCCTTTGGTCTTGTGTATTTCAATGTTTCATATTTAGGATCAAAACTATCATAACGATAAGAATGCTCTCTGAAACAAGTTGGGGCAAAGTGTTTATCATAGCCAATGATTTCCCCTTCATTTCGCTTATTATACGCGATGACGGATTGTTGTCCCATTCGATGTACCTGCTCGTATATGGGTTCATAGTCATAGCCCGCATCCATTGTTTGATAACGTAATGGAAGGTGAAGGCGTTCCTGAATTCCTTTCAGTAAAGGGATAGCATTTGCCTTACCATCATTTAGACTCCCAGATGAAAAAAGAGCCTGTAGAATGTATTGGCTTGATGTACCAACGGCTAAATGACCTTTGTAGCCAAACCAAAAAACATTTTGTCCTTCTGAGTTCTTTTTCACGCCCCATTTAGGGTCTTGGGGAACTTCGGCACGTAGTTCGGCTAGGGAACATCTAATTGAAGTACAATTTTTCTATCATATAAAGGTAAATTGGCTTCCGTTTCAGCTTGTTCTTTAAGCCACCCGTCACGCTCATCTTTTGATTTCCGACCACGTTTTTGGGGTTCAGATTTTGGCTTTTCTTCTTTTGGTCATGCTTGGTCTCGTGCTTCAAAATGGGTTGCATCAATACCACTGTATCATCCGTGATGAAACCTTCTGCAATAGCCTGGAGGACCACTTTTTCTTGTTCTTTCTCAAGGATATCGCTTTCCTCCAATTTCGTTATGAGACGTGAATAGGAGGATTCTGAAGGCACATGATCAGAAACCAAAAAGCCACAATTTAACTTAAAAGCTAGATCATCATGAAGACGTTTTATAAGATCCTTCATCGTAGGGATGCGCTCTATGTATCTTACAAAGGTGGAGATAATCATGGCTGCATAGTTTAGTTCTTCCGGTGCACCCAACCGTGATTTTTTCGCCACTTGATGGTACATCGAATCCAAATCTACCGCTGAAATAATGGCTTCATATTTTTTGGTAGGTTCCATGTCAAATAATTCCTGTATGCCAAATAGGCTAGGTTGTCGTATAATAGTCATAAGAAGTACTCCTCCAGTCTTTTTATGGTTTGTGGTCAACGTAAGCCCGAATTATAAAAAATAAGTGTACCTTTCGGTACGCATCGTAAATAGCCGTAAATTCTGACTTTTTTAATCGAATTACGGCTATTTCATTTATTTGCTACATTCTGCCTGAATCATTTTTGACCAGGGCATGTATTGATCTAAAATTTCAGGGTTTTGTTGGACGCCGAGATTTGGTAAATCCGTAAAAAGTTTCTTTATATATTCATAGAAATCAACGCCGTTACTTTTGGCAGTTTCAGCAATACTTAAACAGATGGCATTCGCTTTTGCACCAGCTTCACTTACACTAAAGAGCCAATTTTTTCTTCCTATAACGTTGGGACGGATGGCGTTCTCGGCTGGATTATTATCCATTTCAATTCGCCCATCATTCAGGAATAATTTGAGTCCATTTGCCCTGTTTAATGTGTATTCAGCTGCTTTTGCTAACGCATTTTTTCCGTAAAATGGTGATGTTTCAACCCAGTGAAGGAATTCCTCCACGATTGGCTTCGAGTACTTTTGACGTTTTTTTCTTCGTTTACTCGGAGACAAACGTTTAAATTGCCTTTCTAGTCGATATAAATCATCACAATATTTCACACCGATTCTACCATTTTTGCTATCAGCTTTCAGCCAATAACGACGAACATGCGCCCAACAATTTGCGAAATTAACGCCTTCCAACTTATCATAAGCAGAATAACCATCACACACAATCGTTCCAGAAAAGCCTTCAATAAAACTTTCAAGGACAGATCGAGCTCGAGATAATGCGCTTTGAAAGAGAGTCATTGTTGGCCCTTGGCTTGGCACACTTCGAAACACCCAATTATACGCATTGGCTTGGCCAGATTTCCCATCGGATCGGTTGATAATTTGTCCGTATGTTTCATCGACATGCAAAACCGATTTTGCCATCATCAACTCTTTCATTCGTTCGTATACAGGTAACAGCCAATCATGTGCTACACGGATAACCCAATTCGATAGGTTTTTATCATTGGTATTCAGTCCATAGCGATTCCATTCCTTTACCTGACGGTAAAGAGGTAAATATTGTGCAAATTTATCATAGATGACTTTGGCAAGTACGCTAGGACTTGCGATGCTACGCTGAATCGCTGGTTGTGGTGCTTTCCCGCGTTTGATTTGTGCTGGCTGTGATGAATCAACTTTGCAGTCTTTACATTCATACGCATGTTCAATGTGCTGTACTTTCATCATTTTTGCAGGAATAAATTTTGCTTCTTCACGTACAAGTGTACTACCAATTTCAATCATTTGCCCTTGGCAACAGTCACAGATTGTATTTTTCGGATGATGGTGAATAGCTTCTACTTCAATACCATCATGCAAGGAATCATTTCGTTTTTTTGATTTAACTTTTCGTACAACAGTATAAGAGATTGTCTGTTGGCTTTGTTCTTCTGTGTGCTCAGGTTCGCTAAAAGCCGGGTCATCATCAAATAATGAGCCTTGCCCATCTGGTACGTTGTATTTCGATTTTTTTCGGATTTCGATCCATATAAAAGTTTTGTTAAATGGCGAATTTGTTCAGTTAGCGCTTCAATCTGTTTAGTTGATTGATCTAGCTTTTTCGATAAGTCTTTGTTTTGTTGATTTGAATGAGCCAATTGTTCTTCGAGAAGTCGAATTAATTTCCCATATGGATTCTTGTTATTGGAAGAAGTATTAACCATTTATTTCACCACTTTTCGTTCACCATAAGTTAGTTATATTATAACATTTTTAACGTAGAAAGCGAAGTTGAAAATGGCTATAAACCAACATTTCTAGCTTGTTTAGAATACTCCTTTTTGTGATTTTTGAATGGTACTTTGGTTGCTGAATGGACAACCCTTCTAACAACCAGCGAACCTCCTGTTGCGAAAGTTTACGTACTTCATTTTCATCTTTTACCATTGAAGTTTTCCTCCATCTAGTCGCTTATAAAGCATGGCGAAACCATCGCCATCAAAATATAAACATTTATAACGGTCTTTACTCCAACCAGAGAAAAGGAAAATAGAATCTCCATATGGATCAAGTTCGAAAGAATCTTGAATTAGCGTTGCTAATCCATCAATTCCCTTCCTCATATCTGTTTTACCGCAAATAATATAAATGTTTTTTACACTGGTATAATCATGTTTCATAGATTTTTCAACTCCCTCATGACCGTTTGGATGATGTGCTCATCTACGCCGTTGAAGAAGGAAATTTCAGCAGCTTCAATTTTGATTGTGCAAAAGCTATTTGAAGGATCTTTCGAAGTTGTGGATGTTATAATATTTTTTTCTGGTTGTATTGAAACGGGGACGATTGTTAGTTTTTGTTGTGACATAGGAAAAGCACCTCCTTAATTGATACGATTATTGTACTAAGGGGTGCTGATCATTTATATGCGTTGTTTGAATGGGGGCTTACTGGTCAACTACCATTATACAAGATTTGGGGAGGTACTTCTTTTTTTATCTCTTAAACCCCTTGATACACAAGGGCTAAGAATTATGAAATTCATTCAGTTGTTTTAAAATAAAAATTTCATTTTTTGTCAGTTCAATAGAGCCTGTTTCATTGGAGACGATGTTTCTTTCGTAATCAATCGTTGCCCCACACCAAGTTTTGAGTACCGTTTCTTCCGTATTGTAGTTATATACACGGCGGAGGATTGCCTGGATTTTTGCTATGAGCACATCAAAGTGAAATGGCTTTTGTACAAAATCATCTGCACCTAGCTGCATGGACATCACCATGTCAGTAGGATGATCGCGTGACGATAGAAAGATGATGGGAACGTTTGAATGCGCGCGAATCATTCGGCACCAGTGAAATCCATCGAATTTCGGCAATTGGATATCAATAATGACTAAATCTGGTTTTATAGACGTAAAATCTTGCATCACATGATTAAAATCTGTAACACCATATACATCATAAGACCAACTCGATAATCGATCTTTAATTTCATGATAAAGAGTAGTATCATCTTCAATTAATAAAAGTTTAAACATTGTAATCACCCAATTCTTTTCTTAAAAATATTGTATAGTAAATTCAGTTTCCTTGCTATACAGAGATATTAAGCTCTGGGAACTTATTATTTCCAAGAAAGATACCTTCAAAGGTTACTCATTTTTGATATGAGAATAGTATATGAGTGACATTTATGTTATTAACAAAAAAAGGTAGGCGATATACAGCACTTGGGAGGAGAATTAGGTGAAAACTGATCCCACATCTGAGCATTCCGGGATGGAAATAGGGGTATATTCATTCGGAGAAATCGCTCCTAATCCACATTCGGGACAAATAATCAGTTCAAAGCAGCGTTTAGAGGAAATTATAGAGGCTGCAAAGATTGCTGATGAAGCGGGACTAGACGTTTTTGGTGTTGGTGAACATCATCGTTTAGATTACGCTGTGTCAGCACCCGCAATCATTTTATCTGCGATCTCACAGGTCACAAATAGAATTAAATTAACGAGTGCTACTACAGTATTAAACACGGTAGATCCTGTACGGCTTTTCGAGGATTTTGCTACACTTGATCTTTTGTCCAATGGGCGTGCTGAAATAATTGCAGGGCGTGGCGCCTTTATTGAACCTTTTCTCTTATTTGGATGTGATTTAGGAAAATATGATGAGTTATTTGAAGAGAACATTGAGTTGTTTCTGAAATTGAATGCGTGTGAGAAGATTACCTGGTCAGGACAATATCGTTCGGCACTACACAATGCGGAAATTTCACCACGTCCATACAAAAAAAATATTCCCCTTTGGATTGGTGTCGGGGGAAATCCAAATAGTGCAGCACGAGCAGGAAGGTTAGGCACAGGTTTAGCAATAGTGATTCTTGAAGGTGATCCAGCACGATTTAAACCAATTGTCGAGAAGTATCGTGAAACGGCTTATAATACTGGATTTTCTCCTCAAGATTTAAAGGTTGCTGTAACCGGACATGTTTATATTTCAGACACATCGCAACAGGCAAGGGATGAATTTTACCCCTATCATTCAAATTATTGGGGGAATCCGAATCAACCTCCAAAAGGGAATACACGTTTATCTAGGGAAGACTTTGAAAAGATGACCGGTCCAGAATCTGCTTTATTTGTTGGAAGTCCCCAGGAAATCATCGAAAAAATTCTACGGCAACACGAGCTGTTTGGCCATCAGCGCTTCCTTGCACAAATGGATATAGGTGGCATGCCTTTTAAAGAAGTGGCCAAAAACATAGAAAAATTGGCAACAAAGGTAGCTCCTGTTGTTAGAAAGGAAACAAAAAAATAATGGGACAGTGGTTTGGGTCCACCGTCCCGACTTTTTTCGGATTAAGGGGATAGTACGAGCTTGTTTCCCTTTTTGGTGTTAAGTTTTGTTGCATGATAAGTTCCTTCTGTCCATGCTTTGAGTTGATCGTGGTACCACTCACTTTTTATATGTCCTGATTGGCCGGGACCGACTATATGATAACCGGTATTCATATCATTGGTATCAATAACAAACCGCCATGAGGCTCCGTGATCAACTGTTCCATCTTCTTTATTAGCAGCTGCTTGAACGGTGACACTTGAACCGCCTACAGGAATTTTACCATCACTATTAAATAAATAGTTTAATGGTTTCACGCTAGAAAGTGGGTGGGCGAAATAGAGTTGATGGTATTTGCCCCATTCCCATTTCTTCACATTATCACCTTGTTTTTTTTCTATTTCTAGTACCGTTAGTTTTAATGAATCTTGTAATACCTTTTCCAATCCGCCATACTCACTTATCCACGGACCTGGTTTTCCTTCTGCAGCATGTCTAATTAATTCATCGACTGCTTGTTTTTGTCCGCCAAATTTTCCAAGCATTTCTTTTGAAATTTCTTTATTAAAAAGAATTTCAGGGATATTCCTCATCCACATATTAAAAATGAGTGGTGCAGCGGAATCTTTGTCATCGATAAAGTTCCAATTTTGTAAGGATACTAGAGCTTCCTTTTCAATTTTATTCTTTATTCCTCCCACATGCTTAAGAAAAATAGGAACAAATTCCTTTGCCTGTAAATTTACCTTATCCATTTGCAAATCTTGCATATCTTTTGCTGTTATTTGATCTTTTGATTTTAAAACTTCTTGAATTCGCATTTGGCGATATGGCTGTGCCCAGTTGTGACTAATATGGTATGGATAATCGTCGGAAATGACTTTATTATTAGCTGTTGAAATAAATCCTTCCTTCGGATTGACGGTTTTCGGTAGTTCATTAAAAGGGATGTAACCGGTCCATTCGTATTCATCCGTCCAACCAGGGACAGGGAGCAGGCCATCTCCTTTTTTCCGAATTGGTATCTTTCCATTTGCTTTATAAGCGATTGTTCCGTCCTTCGAAGCAAAGACAAAGTTTTGGGTAGGAGTTTCGAAGTTTTCTAGTGCCTTTTCGAATTCATCCCAATTCCCCGCTTTATTCATTTGTAAGACGGCCTCCAATTCATTTGAAGGCTGTAGAGCCGTCCATTGTAATGAAAGAACTGTATCCTTGCCGCTATCTGCCGCAAACTCGGAAATCACCGGGCCATGTCTGGTGATAGTCACTTCATAATCAATCGTTTTTCGATCTTTAACCTTTATTGGCTCTTTAATGACCTCTGCATTTTCCCATTTTTTATTATAAAGAAATTGATTTTTCTCTTTCGGGTTTCTTTTTTCAATATATAAATCTTGAACGTCTGGTCCTGTATTCGTTACACCCCATGCAATTTCTTCATTATGACCTAAGATAATTCCTGGTACTCCGGCGAAAATAACACCGCTTACATTTACAGTTGGCGCTTTAAGCTGCATTTGATACCAAATGGATGGTGAATTAAGTCCTAAATGTGGATCATCGGCTAATATTGGTTTTCCTGATTTTGTTTTCTTGCCGCTTACGACCCAATCATTACTACCATTGAATTCAGGAGGTATAACTGCAGAGGCAAAGCTTTTTTCAAGATTTAACGTATCTTTGCTTATAATGTATGGTGCGTCTTTTGGATAGGATGGGAATAAATCATAGGCCTTTTCCTTAGGAAAGTTTTGCAGTAAGTAATAGCGGAATGCTTGATCTTCCCAATGTCCCCCAAGGTCAAATGCCATGTATTTTCCAATTGTTAGTGAATCAATTGGTGTCCATTCCTTCGGCTTATAGCCAAGGATTGTAAATTCAATCGGCCATTTTCCGTTGTCTTTTAATTCCTTTATATAGGCATTTACTCCGTCGGCAAACCACTGTAATGTTTCTTTCGCTTGTGATGAATATTCATTATAGGATGCAGTGGCAGCTCTTCTTAAACCAAGTGTACGGAAGTATTTGTCTTTATCGATAGCCGCTTCGCCGACAACTTCACTTAATTCACCTGAAGCTTGGCGCCTGCTTAGATCCATTTGAAATAAACGATCCTGTGCTTGAATATACCCCTGTGCCATATATAAATCTTGTTCATTTTCTGCATCAATGTGGGGCACACCATTTTTATCTCGTATGACGTTCACTTTAGCATTTAATCCGGACAATTTTATTTTACCTTCTGTTTTAGGTAAAGAACGAGAGATGTACGCGCTCGCCGCAAAATAGCCAACAAGGATTAAAACAACGATGATGGATAGCGTCCAAATTGATACCTTTTTCCAATTTATTTTCCTTTTTTTATGACTTTGTAAAGCAGTTTCCAAATTAATTTCCCCCTTTTATAGTAAGTAATTCGTGCCTAATGGATAGAATCCTTTTAAAGTTTTTCAAGAACTCCTTTTTGTTGGATAGTCCGAGTTCTTTGATATAATGAATGAAGCAGATCCAATACTAGGAAAAACAAGCTAGTTTCCCAGTTTTTAAAATTTCTGCGATAAAGGATGAGAATTGTTGGAAGGTAAAAATTATAAGCCAATATCTTATGTTTATACATATTCCTATCGCGATGAGGAACAATCGCTTTGTGAATTAGAGCTACGCACACTGTTTGATATAAACAATATAAATAATGATTTTCGCATAATTGAAAGTCCTGTAAAAATTAATCCTAGTAGGAGCCCGTTTTTAAAAGAACGAATTGATGTCATTTTTGAAGGAAATGAACTTCAAGATATCGTGCAGAAAGTAAAACAGTTAAAGGTAGGGGCGTATACGTATAAAGTTATTTATGTAAAAAGCGGTGACTTCAATCAGACAAAAAAGATAAGCTTTACTAAGCGACGAGAGATAGAGCGGGAAATTGGATTGCATATCGACGGAGAACCGAATTTAATCAATCCAGATCGACTATTTGGTATTTTACGTATAGATGAAAGGTGGGTATTTGGTGAGTACGTTAAGAATGACGCAAGTTGGTTGCGGCATCAAAAAAAGCCAAATAGTTATTCAACGGCACTCAGTACACGTGTTGCAAGATCAGTAGTAAATATTGCTGTACCTAATCCAGTCGGAATAAAAGCAATAGACCCTTGTTGTGGAATTGGGACGGTATTAGTAGAAGCTTTATCGATGGGAATAGATATCGTTGGAAGCGATCGAAATTATCTAATTATTCCTGGTGTAAAAGAAAACCTTGCTTATTTTGGGCTTGAAGGTGAAGTAACTGTTAGGGATATGAATAAGATAACAGAGAAGTACGATGTTGCCATCATCGATATGCCATATAATTTATGTTCCGTTTTACCGGATGCAGATAAATTGAACATGTTACGAAGTGCGCGAAGATTTTCTAGTAAATTGGTCGTAATAACGATTGAAGAAATTGACGCCATTCTTGAAGAAGCTGGATTTACCATTATCGACCGCGCTGTTGCGAAAAAGGGCTCATTTTCCCGGCATGTTATTGTTTGTGAGTAAATAGGGGAGTCTCATATGTCTATGAGACTCTCAATTCTTTAAAACTAGTTGCAGGTGATTGATTCCTCTATTATTAATTGCTTCATTGTTGCGTCTACCCGTGCTTTTACACCGAGTGGCAAGGTCAATTTCGTTTCACAATGTCCAGCAAAGACGTTATAAATAGTAGGCTTATTGATTGGAATGAATATATTTTTAAATACATCCATCAATGTAAAACCATTTGGATAGGCTTTCCCCTCACAATTTGTCCATGATCCAAGGATAATACCGGCCGCATCTGTTAATTTTCCCGCTAACATTAATTGTGTCAACATTCGATCCACCTTATAAGGTTCTTCATCAATTTCCTCTAAAAATAATAATTTACCGGTCGTATCTAGTTCATAGGGAGTACCTAATAAGGCACAAATTAACGAGAGGTTCCCACCAACAATTTCTCCAGTCGCTTCGCCAGCTACTAAACTACACATATTTTCCTTATTCGGATTCTCTAGTTTACCAAGAGGACGACTATCTATCACTGTCCTTAATAAGGCTTGTTTTGTAAAATCATCTGCATCAATTAAATCAGAGGCTGCCATTGGTCCGTGTATGGTGGCCAAATGACTCTTTTGCATCAATGCAATATGAAGCGCAGTAATATCACTGTATCCAATAAATAGTTTAGGATTTTCAGCGATCATCTCATAATCTAGGTATGTCAGTATTTGGGGAGTACCGTATCCTCCTCGTAAGCATAAAATTGCATCTACTTCGTCATCTTTAAACATTGAATTTAATTCTGATGCACGGCTCTTTGGTGTACCTGCTAAATAACCGCCTAATACTTGAAAACAACTATCTCCTACTATTACACGAAAGCCAAGGTGTTCAATTGTTTCAATTGCTTTGAAAGTCCGATCCTTATTCGTAGGACTAGCGGGAGCAATTAAGCCAATCGTGTCTCCAAACTTTAATGTTTTCCCTTTTTGCACATATTCCACCCCTTTTTTTATTATTATTCAGTTTTAAAGGCTTTAATGAGGAAGTGGAAAAAGAAAAAAGACGGGAACGAATCCCGTCTTTCACTGTTTATTAATGTACACCTTTCATATATTTTTGAATGACCGGTGATACGATAAGAAGGATGACTCCAAGTAAAATGGAAATGCCTCCGATTACTCCAAAGTAAACCATTTCTGTTGCAGGTGTGTAAAATTTAACAATTTGTGCATTCAACGCTTGTGCTGCAGCATTTGATAAAAACCATAAGCTCATTGTTTGCGCTGAAAATGCTACCGGAGCTAATTTGGTTGTCGCTGAAAGCCCAACTGGTGATAAACATAATTCACCAATAACGACAATGAAATAACTTAATACAAGCCATAATGGGTTTACTAATGAATTAGCACCACCGAAATAGGCAGGTAAGAGGATAACAAGGAATGACAACCCGGCGAACAATAATCCTAATGAGAATTTTTTAGGAATGGATGGTTGGCGTTTTCCTAGCTTTAACCATAACCAAGCAAATACTGGTGCAAAAATAATAATGAATAACGGATTCGCTGATTGGAACCAAGCTGGTGAAATATGAATTCCAGCAAAATCTAATTGCGTACGCTTATCTGCATAGTTGGCAAGAATCGTTGAACCTTGCTCTTGAATCGCCCAGAACATAACGGCAGCAAGAAACAATGGGATATAGGCAATAATACGTGACCGTTCTACCTTTGTTGTTTTTGGACTGCGGTACATCACAACAAAATAAATCGTTGGAATTAAGAAACCGAGAATTCCTATAAGTGCAATAAAGCTTTTAAAAGTCAGATAACCAGTAGGGATTGCGATAGCAACCAAAATTGCAATAATCACTACTGCCAAACCGATAATTGAGAAAACTTTTTTCTTTTCACTAGGGGAAAGTGGGTTTGCAACGATTGTTCCTGCAAGACCAAGGTTTTTCTTTTTCGTTAAAAGAAAGACAAGTAATCCGATGAACATACCAACTGCCGCACAGGCAAATCCAAGATGGAAGCCATAATGTGATTGAACGGCTCCTACAACTAAAGGAGAAATAAATCCACCTAGATTGATTCCCATATAGAAGATACTGAATCCGGAATCACGGCGACTATCTTCTTCACTATAAATTTCTCCAACTACACTAGAAACGTTTGGTTTTAACAAACCTGTACCAAGAACAATTAATACCATTGAAACAAAGAAAAAGGTGATATTTCCCGGTATAGCTAAAGCAATATGACCTAGCATAATTAATATCCCGCCGTAAAATACTGCTCTCGATGTACCGAAAATTCGGTCAGCTAACCAACCGCCTATGATACCGGACATATATACTAAAGATCCGTAAATAGAGACGATAGAAAGGGCGGTTGTTTGATCAAGGCCTAAACCACCTTTTGTTACTTCGTAATACATATAGTAAAGTAGGATTGCTTTCATTCCATAATAAGAGAAACGCTCCCAGAATTCTGTAAAGAAAAGGGTGAATAGTCCTTTCGGATGTCCAAAAAATCCTTTTTGAGGAACACTAGACACAATTTTCTGTCTATTAAAATCTGACATTAAATTTATCTCCTTTATTATTATAATATAATACTTGTAATTTTAGTTATTGTCAAAATAATTGTTATATTAATGTTAATTATTTTCAATTCTTCCTCATTATAAATAATAAATTTTCCGAATATAATAAGTTATCTAAGAAAAAGGGCAGAGAATCACAAACAATGTTTAACGATTATCTGTCTTTTAGTATGGCGTTTTTCACCGATATTTTATTCCGCTCAAATCTTTTGACTGAAGGAGAAGCTGATCGGCACCCAATATAAAAGGAATGCGATTGCTTTAAAATTTTTTGGTTAAATATGTTATACTATTCTGAAAAGGGAGGGGTAGCAATGGAAGAACAAATTGTAAAGGCAATTCAAGATGATTATCCGGATAGTTTTGCATGGTGTTATGGATGTGGCCGCTTAAATGAAGAGGGGCATCATTTTCGAACAGGCTGGAAAGGGGAAAATACAGTAACTGTTTATACACCATCAAAGGACCATTTAGCACTACCAGGTTTTGTTTATGGTGGATTAATCGCATCACTAATTGATTGTCACGGTACAGGTTCAGCCGCATTAGCATTACATAGAAAAAATGGTCATGAACCAGGAGATGGCTCAGAACCTCCTCGTTTTGTTACAGCATCTTTAAAGGTTGATTTCTTGAAACCTACACCACATGGCGTTCCGTTAAAAGCGATTGGAACAGTAGAGGAAATTCATCCTAAAAAATGGAAGGTTGCAACAGAAGTATTTGCAAATGATGAGCTTTGTGTTCGGGGTGAAGTAGTAGCTGTTGTTATGCCTAGTACGTTTTTGAAGAAAGATTAATGACGGATGATGATAAGCGGTTTGAAAATAAGAGTGGGGTAGTGGCGTAGGCTTTGTATTAGATTAGTGGGGATGAATAGATACCCATCCCCACTAATCCAGCAATTTTTAGTTTGAATCTCCGACATATTGTATTCCTATTTCTTCACTTTCGATTATTTTTAGGTCTTTTGGGACGCGTAAATAGAGAATATTGATACCGAAGCTACTGCTGAAATCATCCTCCCTTACTGAAGGTTCTTCTGTAAATTGTTTGAGTGTAATATCTTTATGAAATAATGCAAAATTAAGTTTTACTGGTCTAGGCTCAATCAAGGTAAGTGTATCATTTGACCATTTTAATTGATCGGATGAAATTTTTTTAGTAACATCGATGCCATCAACATACGATTTAGTTTTATAATAAATTCCTTCTATTAACTTATCGTCTGTCGCTTTTCTTTCGACTACAATTGTGGGGGTTATGTCATTAGGTTCAGGAGCGACAATCTTCAATTGTTTCCCCGAATATTCCTTTTCCCACTTACTGCTAATAAAGGAAGGATCAATTTGCTCGATATTACCAGTATTTATCGCATCATATAGATGGTTGCTAATCTTATCGTACTCCTCGTCATCAATATAAACATTAACAGGTGTTAGCTTTTGAGGGATAAAAGCGTAAAAACCAGCAGCAAGGATGAGTATGAGTATATAACCAGTGACTATCCAGAATATCCGTTTGTTAGATAAATAGAGGCGTTGTTTTTTATGTTTTTGAGTCAACTGATTTTTATTTTTACTTTGTATAATGTAAAAGATTCCCCAAATGATTAAGAAAATAAATAATATAGGGATAATGGCTCCTACAGCATTCATTGTCTGACCTCCAATCGATTGGATATCGCGATGGCGAAGGCAAAAAGCATTACGGCAGTTAATATCACTTTGATGCCAAATAACACGATAGAGTGTTCAGTCGTAAAAAATTCCATAATATTTTTCAAAATACCTACAAATCTATTATTATCGCCCCAAATAATTAACCCGATATAAAGTCCGGGCAGTAATAAAATAAATCCTTTGTGAATCTGAACGAGTGTTCCTGTTACATAACCAAGTGCACAAAATAGTAATACATAAAGGATAGAAGAAGTAATCCCAATGAGAATATCCATCGGTACGTATCCTTCGCCCGTATATACTTGTCGATTTACGAAGAAATAAACGATTATTTTTAACAGAAATCCTGATAAAAAGAATGTAAGCCCCCCTAAAATGCTAGCTGTTAACAGAATTAGGAAGTTAGATAGATGACTGCAAACTCTAGTTGTAACAAATGAAAAGTCATCAAATCTATTGGCCTTTGTTGTTAGTAGAATCGCTGAAATAAAGGCCCACAAAAAATTAAAAGACATTACAGTAATAGAAGAATAATATGAAACATTATATTCAATGTTATTGCCTCCACCACCACCGCCGCCAGTTCCGCCCAGTGAAAAAAGAATTCCTACAATTTGCAGGATAACCATTGAACTAAAGATTCGATTATAGGATTTAAGCTTAAAAAAATATTGCTTTTTTACAATCTCAGGAAAATCCACTTCAATTAAAGACATCATCAATGCCTCCTTTAAAGGTACTCGTTAAATAAACACATACATCACTTGCTGAAATGGGAGAAACCTCTATTCCCGCTAATTGAATGTTATCTAGATCAAAAGTGGTAAAATCATTTTTAATCACTGTATATAGCGAGTTATTTCCGACTTCTTGGACATGAAGGAGATCCCTATTTTTAATCCATTGTTCGATCAGTAATTTTGGTCCCTTGAGCCCGATTGCCCATTCTTTAAAGTCAGATATTGGACGATGTAAAAGGACTTTTCCATCTTTAATGAGTAGGACATCTTCCAATAAATCTTCAATTTCATCTAAATGATGACTAGATAAAAGAATTGTTCTAGGGTGGGCAATATAATCCTTTAATAATGCCCGGTAAAAATCCTTTCTAACTGAAGCGTCCATTCCGGTTGTGGGTTCATCAAAAATAGTTAATGGACAGTGAGAGGACAAACCTATAATCATATTAAACGTATTTCTCATTCCCCTAGATAAATTACTATAGTATTGGTTAGGATGAAGAGAAAAATAGTCAAATAGACGAAGAGCAAGTTGATGATCCCAATTTTTATAAAAGCGACGGCCTTCTTCTAAAATTTCAATTAGTTGTAAAGAAGCGGGGAGATTCATTTGGTCATCGATATAAATGGAATTTGCAGACACTAAAAGGTTATTAAAAGGTTTCTTTGAAAACACTTTGATTTCACCTGAAGTTTCACGGAATAATCCTGCGATAATTTTTAAAAGCGTCGTTTTACCAGCACCATTTCTTCCAATTATCCCTGTAATCGTGTTTGGTTCGATTGTAAAAGAGAGATTTTTTAATACTTGGGCATTCGCATATGATTTCGTCAAATTATTACAATAAACAACACTCATTTCCCAACCCCCTTAATGGCATTTTTAATCATTTGCAGCAATTCCTCTTCGGAAACATTCAGAGTATTTGCCTCGTGGACTGTCTCAAAAACAAGTCTTTTTAATGTTTGGCTTTTTCTTTTTGAAAGGATGATTTCTTGTGCGTTTTCTGTAACAAACATGCCAAGTCCGCGCTTTTTATAAAGGATGTTTTCATCAGCCAATATATTTAATCCCTTTGCAGCAGTTGCCGGATTAATAGTAAACATTTCAGCAAGCTGATATTGTGAATATACTTTTTGGTCCGTTTCAAAATTCCCGCTGATAATTTCATTTTCCAACCATTCTGAAATTTGCACATAAATAGGCTTCAAACCATCTGAATTTAATTTCAAGTTTTGTCCCCCTCTCGAGGATTAGTGCATTAGTGTTGTAATGTAGTATATAGAGTTTTTGTGAAAAATACAATAGGCTGATGGAAAAAATGAATTTTTTTGCAAGAAAAAGAGCCATGATTATTTTCATGGCTTTAGTGACAAAGGATTATTTATTGGTTCCGTGTTGTTTTGTAGGCAGAACTTTATTTGGGCTACCGTGTCCGTGTTTTTTGTTTTTTTCTTGCTTTTCCTGATCTTTATGTAATTTTTTTACAAAATCTTGTGTATCCATAAATTGAATCCTCCTAACATAAATGTCATTGTTACTATAACCTGAAGTGAGATAAAGAATTCGTAAGTAAAAAGATAATCATAAATATGTTAAGTACACGATTTTGAATACATGTACACGAAAGTGTGTACTTTTGTAAACAAATTTGTATACATGTAAACAAAGAGTACACATGCCTAGGTGAAGGGGTTTTCTCTCTTTGATAGCACGTTTACAAAACCGTATACAAGATTACAGAAACATTTCCATTAATAAATATTCGTGTTACTTTTCCGTATTATATTGACGGTCTATTGTTGTTTCTATAACCTTTATATAAGGTTGTTTTCACTATGATTTTTGAAAATAGCTTTAACTTATATAATTTGAAAGGGATGATAATTTTGACACATTCTCGAGTAGCAGCAATTGATGTCGGTAATGATTCATTAAAAGGAATATTTGGAGAGCTGGAAACCGAAATAAATATTCCAAATGTCATTGCAAGAGATATAGAAGATCGTCCAATCATTGGTTTAGAGGAGTTAGATCAACAAAACCCCATAGAAGGAATACATATACGTGTCCACTCCCCCATACTTAAAGATAATAATGCTATTTATAGGGTCGGACACCTTGCGACAAAAAGTGACAATTCTACTGAGCTAGATCAAGGAAGCAGTAAATCAGAAGAAGATCAAACACTTGTTATGTTATTTGCAAGCTTAGCTTTAGATGCTGTAAGTGAAGAAAATAGTCAGAAGTTTAAGCGATCTAATAATGTTATCGAGGCAAACTATACTTTAGGTACTGGATTACCTCTTAGGGAAGTAAAGGAAGGAAAAGATGTAGGCTTTCGTTCACGTCTACTCGGATCTGTCCATCAAGTAGAATTTCTAGTTACACCTAAATATCAAGGGAAAAAGGTAAATATTCGATTTGATGAAGTTAAAGTGTATCCGGAAGGTTTTGCTGCTTATATTAATTTAGTAATGGATAACAATTTAAATATCATTAATAAAGAGTTGATTGATAAGCGAATACTTATTCAAGATATCGGTGGTTTATCTACGGATATTGCTGTAATTAAAAATCGTAAAGTAGATGATGATAAGGCGCAAGGGTATAACTTAGGTGTTTCGGAGTCTCTTGAATCCATAAGGGAAGAAATACGCTCAAAACATGGTGTTGAATTGGATAGTAGACGTGATGTCGTTGAAATCATTACAAAGAAAAACGATCGGAACCATATTATGGTTAAAGGAAGTCGGACAAGCGTACATGATATTGTAGATAGAACTCTATTTGATTTAGCTAAAAAACAATATCGTATTTTAAGAAATACTTGGCAAAAGAATTCGCAAACCGAAATTTGCTATTTTATCGGTGGAGGATCAATTATTTTAAAAGATTATCTGAAAACGATGAACAACAATCTTGATGGATATAATATCGACTTTTTTGAAGATGAAAGAGAAAGCATTTGGATGATGGCTAATGCTTACTATAAATTAATCATGGATTTCTCCCGTAAAAATAAACCAACGGAACAAAAAGAAGAAAAGAAATTAGCCAAAACTCAATAAGGTGATTAGATGAAAGATATTGAGATGAAGAGGGGACAGCCCATCACATTCCGCCTCCCCTCTGATACACCTGATCACATTTTAAGACATTTGGAACAAATGAAGGAAACAGAAAGAAGAAACTTTTCAAGCAAAATAGCGGAATTGGTCCTAGCTGGGGTTGGACAGTCTTTATCGAAGCATCGAGAGACATTAACGATTCCATTACCAAAGGGCCTTAATAAAGCTCAACGTAGCTGGTTAAAACATGAGCAGTCACAGGCATTGTTAGGAAGTATCGTTTATCAATTATTAACCGACCCAGTAAGGACGGCTTCCCTAATAGCATCAGTAAACCAAGATTCAGTTGAGGAAATTACCAGCCCGTTTTATATTGAGGAAACACCTTTTCCAGATGACGTGGAAATCAATGTTGATGAGATCAAGAATGACAATCAGCCATCTGAAACAATATCGCCTAATCAAGGAGACGATTTAGAAAACTTTGATTGGCAAAAAGCTAGTCAAGAATCAGCATACACAAAAGAAACCGAAGAACCAAAAGAATCCGAAGACATACAAGATCTCCTTGGAGACTTCCTAGCACAAATGAATAAATAAAAACTTCATTTTTTAAAAAAGGTGTCAGGCACCGCTCGTGGACAAATGTCCACAGACGGCGCCTGACACCTTTTTACCATTAATTGGTTTAGACGTTTCGGGTTGACAATATACCCACGTGGGTATATAATCACATTTGTAAATGATTTACCATAGTAAAATGAATGAATAACAAAATGACTTATATATAATTCTAATTTAAAGAAAGGAGGAAGAGCGATGGATTACAATGACCAAATGAAAAATAGAGTGAAGAGAATTGAAGGACAATTAAGAGGTATTCTGAACATGATGGAAGATAATAAAGATTGTAAAGAAGTAATAACCCAGCTTTCGGCAACTAGGAGTGCGATTGATCGCACAATTGGTGTTATTGTTAGTTCAAACCTAGTGGAATGTGTAAGGGCCGCCAATGAAAGCGGGGAAAAGGATCCTGAACAATTGGTAAAAGAGGCAGTGAACCTATTAGTGAAAAGCAGATGAGTAAAAAAGGGTGAAGACCCTCTTTTATTTTAAATAATAAAATACCCATAGGGGTAGGAGTAAATGCGAGGAGGATACTATATGTCTGAAAAGAAAAGAACGACAATCGTGCTATTTAGTGGCGATTATGATAAAGCAATGGCAGCTTATATTATTGCTAATGGTGCAGCTGCATATGACCATGAAGTGACTATTTTCCATACATTTTGGGGACTAAATGCATTAAGAAAAGATGAAAAGTTGATGATTAAAAAAGGATTCCTTGAAAAAGTATTTGGAAAAATGATGCCTAAAGGCGCTGATAAGATGGGGCTATCTAAAATGAACTTCGCAGGATTTGGACCTAAAATGATTAAAAATGTTATTAAAAAGCATAATGCGATGACACTTCCACAACTTATTGAAATGGCAGAGGAACAAGATATTAAGCTTGTTGCATGTACAATGACGATGGATCTTCTGGGACTTAAACAAGAAGAGCTATTGGATAACATTGAATATGCTGGTGTCGCAGCTTATTTGGGTGATGCAGAAGATGGAAATGTAAATTTATTTATTTAACATCGGAAAATAAGGGGAGATAAAAATGAAGCAATTAACTGCAAAAGAAGTAGAAAATTTACTGTGTCAAGGAACGCAATTAAATATTATAGATGTTCGAGAAGTGGATGAGGTAAAAGAAGGGAAAATTAATGCAGCAATGAATATACCACTTGGTTTAATAGAGGCTCGTATGTCTGAACTAGATAAATCTAAAGAATATATTATCGTTTGCCGCTCAGGTGGTAGAAGTGGTCGTGCATGTCAATTTCTCAAAAGCAGAGGCTTTAATGTGATTAATATGGTCGGCGGAATGCTCGATTGGGAAGGTGAAATGGAATAATTTTTTACACACTTTTTTATACCCCATAGGGTAAAATAAGGAGGAAATAGTATGGAACCAATTAAAACAGACTTTGTGCTAGATGCGAAGGGTTTATCCTGTCCAATGCCAATCGTAAAAACGAAAAAGTTAATGAAAGAGTTAAAGGCTGGTCAAGTTATAGAGATACAAGCAACTGATAGAGGCTCTAAGGCTGATCTTAAAGCGTGGGCAGACAGTGGTGGCCATCAATATTTAGGTACAATTGAAGAGGGAGAAGTATTAAAGCATTATCTTCGTAAGGCAAGTGAGGAAGAAATAGAAGAAAAAAATCACCCCAATATTATAAATAACGAGGGATTAGAAAATGTCCTTTATTCAAAATCAAACGTTCTTCTCCTAGATGTTCGAGAAGCTGCAGAATATGCATTTGAACATATACCTGGGGCAGTATCAATTCCTCTTGGAGAACTTAATGAAAAAGTACAAGAACTAGATCGAGAGAAAGAGATATATGTCATATGCAGAACAGGTAGACGCAGTGATCTAGCGGCACAGAAGTTAACAGAAAACGGATTTAAGAATGTAGTGAATGTCATACCAGGAATGAGTCAATGGTTAGGAAAAACAGAGAAAAGCTATTAATTTTTTACAATAAACATACCATAGGGGGTAATTGGAGTGGGAGTAAAATTAATGAATTCTAAAGAAGTGACGAAAAAGGTAATAAAGAAAGAAGAACTTTTTATATTGGATGTTCGTAATCAAAATGATTTTAAGGATTGGAAGATTGAAGGAGAGAAGTTTGAGTATTTAAATATCCCCTATTTCGAATTGCTTGATGGTGTAGAAGGAATTTTAAATCAACTACCAAAAGATAAAGAAATATTGGTTGTCTGTGCAAAGGAAGGGTCTTCTGTAATGGTGGCTGAAATGTTATCAGAGTATGGGGTGTCCGTGTCTTATCTACAAGGTGGGATGAAAGCATGGAGTGAGTATTTAGAACCGATTAAAGTGGGTGACTTAAAAAATGGCGGTGAGCTCTATCAATTTGTCCGAATCGGTAAAGGTTGCCTGTCTTATATGTTAGTATCAAATGGTGAAGCAGCTATTATCGATGCGACACGGATGACAGATATGTATATTGATTTTGCGAGAGATATTAATGCAAAAGTTGTTCATGTATTCGATACACATTTACATGCGGATCATATTTCCGGGGGAAGAAAAATTGCAGAGTTAACGGGTGCAAGTTATTGGCTGCCTCAAAAGATGCGGAGGAAGTAACTTTTAACTACAATCCACTAGAAAATAATAATCATATTATGATAGGAAACACAACACTGTCTATTCAAGCGTTGTACTCTCCAGGGCATACAATTGGATCAACTTCTTTTATTGTGGATGAACAGTATTTACTATCAGGTGATATTTTGTTTATCGACTCAATTGGAAGACCGGATTTAGCAGGATTAGCCGAAGACTGGGTAGGTGATTTAAGAGAAACCCTTTACCGACGTTATAAAGAATTGTCACAAGCGTTAATAGTGCTTCCTGCACATTTTATGGTTGTTTCTGAGTTGAACGCAGATGGCAGTGTTTCTGAAAAATTAGGTACATTATTTGAAAATAATCATGGCTTAAATCTTTCAAATGAATATGAGTTCAATAAATTAGTGACAGAAAATTTACCACCACAGCCTAATTCTTATCAAGAGATTCGTGAGACAAATATGGGGAAAGTGACACCTGATATAGAAAAACAACGGGAAATGGAAATTGGTCCAAACCGTTGTGCGGTACGATAAATAAATGGAGGTAAGATTATGATGGATATAGCGAAATTTTTAGATGCAAAAGGTTTAGCATGCCCAATGCCAATCGTTAGAACGAAAAAGGCAATGGCTGAATTACAAGTGGGGCAAATACTTGAAATACATGTAACAGATAAAGGGGCAAAAAATGACTTGGCTGCATGGTCCAAGTCCGGTGGTCATGAGTTGTTAAAAGTTGAAGAAGACAATGATCTATTGAAGTTTTGGATTAAAAAGGGATAATAGGAAGGGAACCATGTTAGGTTCCCTTTTTGAGGAGGTGCTACATGGATTTTAGTTTTATTATAACTATTTTTATGATTGGTTTTGTGGGTTCCTTTATATCTGGAATGCTAGGTATCGGTGGAGCAATTATTAATTATCCAATGTTATTATATATACCAGCGATGCTTGGGGTCGCTCATTTCAGTGCTCACGGCGTGTCGAGTATAACTGCTATTCAGGTGTTTTTTGGAACATTAAGTGGTGTTTGGGCTTATCGAAAGGGTGGCTATTTAAATAAAACATTGATTGCCTATATGGGGATTAGTGTTTTAATTGGAAGTTTTATAGGTGGATTTGCAACTAAATCCTTTACTGAGAGTGGGATTAATTTAGTTTATGGAATCCTAGCCTTAATTGCTGTAATAATGATGTTTGTACCTAGAAGGAAAATTGACGATAAGCCTCTTGGCGAGGTGAAGTTTAATAAATGGTTTGCTGCAATACTCGCATTTGTAGTTGGATTAGGTGCGGGGATAGTTGGTGCAGGAGGAGCATTTTTATTAGTACCGATTATGCTCGTCGTATTAAAAATTCCAACGAGAATGACCATTGCTTCATCTTTAGCTATAACCTTTATATCATCTATAGGGTCTGTCACGGGTAAGCTATCCACCGGTCAAGTAGAAATAATCCCTTCAATTATTGTGGTAGTAGCAAGTTTAATTGCCTCTCCATTAGGCGTGACTCTTGGCAAGAAAGTAAATACTAAAATGCTTCAAATCATTCTTGGCATCATGATATTTGCCACAGCCATAAAAATATGGTTCGATATCCTAAAGTAAAAAATATTCAAAAAGGTGTCAGGCACCTCTCGTGGACAAATGTCCACATACGGTGCCTGACACCTTTTATGCTTTTTCTTCAAACATTTTTGTAATTTCAACGATTACTTTTGTTGCTTTGATCATATTATCGACTGAAATGTACTCGAATTTACCGTGGAAGTTTTCACCGCCGGTAAATATATTTGGTGTTGGAAGCCCCATGTAGGATAATTGGGATCCGTCTGTACCACCGCGAATTGGTGAAACAATAGGCTCAATATCTAAGCGTTTCATTGCGTCATATGCAATGTCAACAATATGTTTAACAGGTTCAATTTTATCTTTCATATTATAATATTGATCATTCATTTCTAAAGTGATGTTCTTTTCTCCATATTTAGCTTTTAAATCATTTACAATCCGCTCTAAATTTGCCTTTTTCGCAACGAATTTTTCTTTATTATGATCCCTGATGATATAGCTCATTTTTGTTAGTTCTACATCGCCAGTCATGGAAAGCAAATGATAAAAGCCATCGTATCCTTCGGTATGTTCAGGTGCCTCTTCTTGCGGAAGCATGTTTTGTAGTTCCATTGCAATTTTAAGGGAGTTAACCATTTTGTCTTTAGCAGAACCAGGGTGAATATTGTTTCCGTTTATTGTCACTTTTGCCCCAGCAGCATTAAAGCTTTCATATTCTAGTTCTCCTAATGGTCCACCATCTACTGTATATGCATAACTTGCATTGAATGCAGGAACATCAAATTTATGTGGCCCTCTTCCAATCTCTTCATCAGGTGTAAAGGCTACTCGCACTTTTCCGTGTTTGATTTCTGGATGTTGAATTAAATAAGCCATTGCTGTCATAATTTCAGCAACTCCTGCTTTATTATCCGCACCGAGAAGGGTGGTTCCGTCTGTTGTAATTAGCGTATGTCCTTTGTAATTGGCTAGATTAGGAAAATTACTTGGAGACAGGACAATATGTAATGAGTCGTTTAAAACAATATCTTGCCCATCATAATTTTCAACTAATTGGGGCTTTACATTTTTTCCTGTAAAGTCTGTCGCTGTGTCTACATGTGCTAAAAAGCCAATTGTAGGAACCTCTTTTTCTGTATTGGAAGGAAGGGTAGCCATCACATATCCATTTTCATCAATTGTGACTTCTTCCATGCCAATTTCTATTAATTCCTCTACGAGCATATGAAGAAGTGTCCATTGTCCTGGTGTAGAAGGACATGTTTCACTCTCCTCGTTTGATTGAGTATCCACTTTTACAAAGGAAGTAAATCTTTTAATAATCTCGTCTTTCATTACATTCATCTCCCTGTTATCATAATATTTTCATTTTATCATGAACCTTTATACAAGGTACAATTCAAGTTTCGATCAAATGTAAGTAGAGTACATCGCTTTTTAAATATACAAAAAACTGAGATATTGTATTTATAGGTAATTTAGTCTATATTTATAGTAAAATAGCTGCTTTTTTCCTATTGGTGAAATAATTAATAGTTTAAGATAATAAATGATAGTAAGCGTTTACATTACGCGTTCAAGGGGAGAATGGAATGTCGCTGTTAAAGTATATTATTCGAACATTAATAGTCGCGGTGTATTCTTAATCGTTTTAGGGGTATGTATCTTCAATCACTTATCCTTTAATGCGAGTCTCATGACGATGATAGGAGCGGCCATATGTGGCATTATTCTTGGGACGCTTTCTGCTTTTCTTAACCATAAACGATTTATCGCCCCTATCGAAGTGATTGTTGAACATATTCATCAGCTAACAAATGGAAAATTGGGCGCAAGAACTGAGCTCTCCGAAGCGGGCATGCTAAAAGGGATTGCCAAATCCCTCAATGAAATGACAGAAACATGGGAATCAATTATTAATAAAGTAAATGAAACATCCTATCAAGTTGCTTTCTTGTCAGAAGAATTATCTGCTAAAGCAGGGCAAACTACAGCGGCAACAAAACAGGTAACAACAACCATTCATGAAGTGGCAATCGGTTCAGAAAAACAAGTCCAAAGTGTGGAGAAAAGCTCTCAAATTGTCGCGGAAATGTCAGCAAGTGCAAATCAGATTGCATCAAATGCTCAAATTGTTTCTTCTACAGCGAACGAGACGTTAAAAGTTGCGGGACAGGGAAATGAAAAAATTCAAAATGCAGTAGCTCAAATGAATTCCATCCACGAAACGGTAAATGGACTTTCCGATGTTATTCAAGAATTAGGAGAGCGTTCTGAACAGATTGGCCAAATCGTAAAAGTGATTACAGGAATTGCTGATCAGACAAATCTTCTCGCACTTAACGCAGCAATTGAAGCGGCTCGAGCAGGTGAACATGGGAAAGGTTTTGCAGTTGTTGCAGATGAAGTGAGAAAATTAGCTGAACAATCAGCTTTATCATCAAAACAAATTACAAATCTTATACAAACAATCCAGGTTGAAACTTCAAAAGCAGTGACATCAATGGAGCGAGCAACAAAAGAAGTATTTGAAGGAATTGATGTTGTTCATTTTGCGGGAGAAGCTTTCTATATGATTCAAGAATCGGTACAAACAGTCACTAAACAGATTCAAGAAGTGTCTGCAGCATCTGAACAAATGTCCACTGGTGTTACTCATGTGGCGCATTCAATTGAGGAAATTACCAGTGTTTCTGAAACAAATGCTGCAGGAACACAGACGGTATCCGCTGCTGCTGAACAGCAATTAGCTTCGATGGAGGAAATCACTTCATCCACTTTCACCTTAGCTAAAGTGGCTGAAGAATTACAGCAACTGACAAAAAAATTTAATGTATAAGCAAAAAAGTTTAAGAAAGGATCCTTTCTTAAACTTTTGCTGTTTTAAGGGTTGTAAACCCACTTCTAAACTCGTTTATTATGACGAAGCTTTTGCCACTTCTGTACGAATCATTAATGCTTTCCGTTCCCACGGCTTAGTCATCCATCTTCTTAAGGCGAAGCTTCCCCTAAACCATTCGTCTGCCCCTTGTGCAATCCAAATTCCTAATAGTCCAAGTTCAAAATGCACTCCAAGTAAGTAGCTTAGTACAACGGCAACTCCCCACATAGAAATGATTCCGATAATGACAGGGAAACGAACATCTCCGGCAGATTTCAATGAACTCATTAGAACGATATTCATTGCTCTTCCAGGCTCAACAACGACAATCGCCCATAAAACAGGAAGCCCGATTGCGATTATTTCCTGATTTTCGGTAAAGAGCTTTAATACTGGCGAACCAACTAGGGCTAATAGGAGAGAAGCAATAAAGGATGCACAAATCGCAATTTTTAAAGTCTTAATTCCCCTTTGTAATGCGCGTTCATATTGCTTGCCACCAATATAACGGGCAACTAATAGCTGAGTCCCTTGTGCGATGGCTAATGTGAACAAATAGCAAATCATAGAAAGATTTAATAAATAAATTCGCGAAGCTAGCGCTGAAGTACCGATAGTGACAACAAACCCAGTAATAACTAACTGTGATAATTGATAAGACAGATTTTCACCCGCGGATGGTATCCCGATAGCAAGAAGGCTTTTAACGTCTTCTTTTTTTGCATGAAATATATCCTTAATCGTTAGGGTTAAAGAAAGTCTTTTATAAACAAAATAAATAAGTGCTACAACCGCAAAAATTCGGGCGGCGAACATTGCCCAGGAAACGCCGATTACACCTGTAATTGGAAGGCCCATTATGCCTGTAGTCGCGAGGATATTCCCACCAATACTAATTAAATCCATAATAACAGTGACGATCATTGATTCTTTTGTATATCCATGGCTTCTAAGGACAGCACTTAAAGCAAGTGACAATGATTCAAGAAAAAGTGATGCCCCGACGATACGGACAAAAATAAGTCCATAATCAAATACTTTACCGTGAATATCAAATAAACGAAGTAAATGTTCACCAAACAAAAATACGATAACAGCAATGATTAATCCGAACCAGAAATTTAAGCCAAAAACGGAGCGTGAAAGCTGTCTTGCTTTTTTAAATTGCTTTGCACCAATATTTTGGCTAATTAAAACAGTTGCCCCAATTGAGGTAACGGTAAACACTAATATAAATATATTTAGTAATTGGTTTGCCACCCCCACACCGGATGCAGCATCATCGGAATAGTGACTGAGCATCAGTGTAGCCATAATCCCCATTCCCATGTGCAACGTTAGTTCGATTAAAAGCGGCCAAGTTATATTGAACAGAGTCTGCTCTTGAAATTTATTTGTATCAGCATTCAATAATGATTCTCCTACTCTAAAATAATATACAAAATCCATTGTAACTCTATAGATATATTAGGGAAATAGAAAAATATGATATTTCATAAAAAAGGATGAACGATGTGTAGTCGTCCATCCTAATTGCAAAATATATTATTTGAAAATCCTATCTATTTTATCAATTTCCTCTTTCGATAATTGCACATTTAGGGTTGCTAAATTTCTTTTTACTTGGTCAGGCTGTTTCGCACCAGGAATGAGAGCGTCAATCGATTCACGTGTTAAATACCATGCAAGTACAACATGGGCGACCTCTGCTCCTTTTGCTTGAGCAATTTCCCGTACTTGTTCAACCTTTTCGAGATTTTTAATAAAGGTTTCGCCGGTAAATAAAGGGCTTTTTGCGCGACCGTCATTAAAGGTTGTATCCTTTGTATATTTACCCCCTAATAAGCCTGAAGCGAGCGGAAAATAAGGAACGAAAGAAATATTCGATTTTGCTGTATAAGGAAGAAGCTCTTTCTCAGCCTCACGTTTAAATAAATTGTATTCCGACTGCAATACATCTACATAGCCATCTTTATTTGCTTCCTTTAATTGCTCAATAGAAAAATTAGAAACACCGATTGCTCTTATTTTACCTTGGTCTTTCAATTCCTTTAATGCACCTACTGCTTCATCCTTAGGTGTGTCAGTATCGGGGAAGTGAATATAAAATAAATCAATATAGTCGGTTTGTAATCTTTTTAAGCTATCGTCCACAGCTGCTTTTAAGAATGCGGGGGAATTGTCCATTACAATCTTGCCATCGACAAATTTATGCGCCCCTTTTGTAGCAATAATTGTATCTTGGCGCAATCCTTTTTCCTTTAATACTTCTCCAATTAATATTTCCGAACGTTCAGGGCCGTAAATGAAGGCTGTGTCCAAAAAGTTGATACCACTTTCAAGTGCTTCTCGAACAACATCCTTACCTGTTTCCTCCTTTAAATCCGGATAAATGTTATGACCACCTACAGCATTTGTACCAAGACCAATTGGATTGACATAAAGGTCTGTTTTTCCAAGCCTAACTCGTTTGTCCATTACCCTTCATCTCCTTTATTTGACTTATAGCCATCATATCAAAACAGCCCTATTCAAAAGTATTAATTTGCTCAAATATTTCCAACTGAAGTAGTGGGGATTTATATAAAGTAACATATTGTGCAATGGAAAAGGCGTCTAGATAGACGCCTTTGCAATTCCTAACTATAGATTGTGGAAAAGTACATAGTCACCCGGTCCAATCATTGCTACGCCAACAACAACCGCAATCAATACGAAATTATATTCAAAACCGTTATTTGTTAACCAATACCCATTACGTCCGTGAACGGACAGAATTGCGTCGATCATAATAATAACAATTAGTCCGGCGCCGATCGGTGTAAATACACCCGCAGCAAAAAGTAATCCTCCGACTAACTCAAACAGCCCCGCTAAAATAGCCCAAATAGTGCCTCCCGGTTTGATTCCAATTGATTCAAGCCATTCACCGGTTTTACTAATGCCTGTTCCGCCGAACCAGCCAAATAATTTTTGCGCTCCATGACCAACAAAAGTTAATCCAATAACAAGACGAATAATAAGTAATCCGATATCAGCCATAAAAGTCCCTCTTTCATATTCCTTATTTATGCGATAATAAGTCTAAGTTTTTTATGGTTATTAGTCAAAATAAGTGCAACCTATTTTAAAAAAAGCAACCTTTTGACTAGGAATTAATTAGGACTATTTCCCCGCTTATTCCCAAAATATTTTCTAATTACAGTATGAACGGAGGAGTATTTTTTATTCATCTTTAAAGGTATGTACGGTCGTGCCTATTTTTGAATAGCTGGGTGAACAGTATTTCCCCATATAGGAAACCTGCCGTATAAAAACCTGGAAAGAATGAAAAATAGGACTTAGGAAATTAATGAAGGATGGTTAAGGAATGAAAAAGAAGAATAGTCCAGTTTTTGAAAATAAATCACTTGTCATTTGGAAAATGGCAATTGCCACAGCATTATCCTGGGAACTAGCAAAGTTTACGGGATCGCATCATCCCTATTTGGCACCTTTGACAGTTATTTTATGTATGAAACCATTACTTAATCAAACGATCCTTTTTGCTTTTTATCGTTTTATTGGAACAGTGTTTGGAATTATCCTCGTTATTATGGTTGCCAAATCCCTTCAATTAAATGGATTAACTTTAGGAATATTAATTTTAAGTGGGGGTTTTATTGCGAAATGGTTTAAGTTAGATATGAACGCTATCGAGCAAGTGGCATTAACGATTTTGCTTGTATTTGTATTCGAGCAAAAGTCTGAACACTATGCTTTTGATCGGATCAAAGATATGTTAATCGGTGCAGCGGTAGCGATAATAGTAAATGTATATATCTTCCCATCAACTTTTGTAAAAAGGGCTGCTACGGCATTTAACGAGTATAGTTCCGAATTGTCAACCATGTTTTCAGAATATTCATTATGGATTTTGGGTGGCTGTGATCCTGTCAAAGGGAACGAATATAAAGAACAATTAAAGAAGACTGTACAGGAACTTCAACAAATGAAAAAGGATGTAAAAAAGACGGCCAAAACGTTTGGATACTTCCCATTCTGTATGAAGAAAAAAACAATTTTAAAAGAGATTTATCAAAAAACAAAACAAATAAGCGATGGTTATAGTTATTTGCTCAATGTAACAGAAACATTTAAAGAATGGGGATCGTCAGAAACGATGACTGAAGCTGATAAAGGGGTATGGTCAAATCAGATGAAACGATTTAATCGGGATATTGGTAATCTGAAAAAAGAGCAATCTTTCTCAAAAGGCAGTAATTTTCCATCCCTTTTGCCGGCAGAACAACTTGCGCAGCAGTATCATATATCATTAGTTCAAGTGACCAAACAGTTTATTAATCAAGAGAACGCCTAAGGGATTTTAAGAAACTATTCTATTTCTTCACACTAACTGAATATATTTATACATAGTAAGCCTGAAAGTGGTGTGAGATATGGACGATATTTTTCAAATTTTATCAAAGCTTTCTTTGATAAAAGGAAAAAGTGTATTGGCAACCATTATTCATGTTGAAGGATCCGCCTACAAAAAGGAAGGGTCCTGCATGCTAATAGCAGATGATGGAAGTCAAATCGGTTTGTTAAGTGCAGGATGTCTAGAGGAAGATTTGAGGTGGAAAGCAGAACAAGTCTTTCTTGATGGAATAGCGAGGATTTTTACCTATGATATGAAAGATGAAACAGATCTTGCTTGGGGTCAGGGAGCGGGCTGTAATGGCATTTTGCATATATTGTTAGAACCGATAAATCAACTATTAATGGAGAATTTATTCATGTTGAAGACATGCTTGGATGAGGGTGATTCAGTATTACAAATAAAGCAATTTGATAATGATTTTAATCTCGTATCAACAAGTTTTTTTTCAGAAAAGGGCAAAGCCTTTGGTGATAAATGTCCTCACAGTATAGAAGTGAATGATTTTATCCAAAGTGGTTTAATGACTATTGAAAACTTATCCCCAGCATTTATACATCTATTTAAACCGAAGCCGCGATTAATTTTATTTGGAGCTGGTGAGGACGCAAAACCTTTAGTACATATTGCAGACTATATTGGGTTTCATGTCATACTCTGTGATTGGCGTCCCTCACATTGCAATAAAGCCAACTTTCCTAATGCACATACGATTATTCAAGGATTTCCACAGGAGATTTATGAAAAAATAAAATTAACACAACATGATTTCGTCGTGATTATGAGTCATCATTTTCAAAGAGATAAAGAGTTCCTATCCTTAATTAAAAATGACAAACTATCATTTCTCGGTATATTAGGACCTAAGAAAAGAACAGTACGGTTACTTGGTGGTGGCGATATTCCCCAGTGGATTTCCTCTCCGGTAGGTATGGATATTGGTTCGAAAGGGGCAGAAGAAATTGCTATTAGCATTGTTGCCGAGATGATAAAGGTATTAAGAAAACGAACAACAGTGGGGTCGCCATGATTGTTGGTATTTATCTTGCAGCTGGACAGAGTAAAAGAATGGGCAGGAATAAGCTTGAGCTACCTTTAGGTGGTGAAAGCCTAGGAACAATTGCATTGAAAACAATTTTACAGACAGATCTTGATTATACAATAGTTATCACTAATCCTGCAGACAAACTTACGTGGATTCCCTCCACTTTAGTGAACACAACTATGTGGCGTTCGTATCCATGTCTTGAGGCGAATAATGGGCAATCGTATTCTTTAAAATGTGGAGTGAAAAAAGCAAAAGAACTAGGGGCAGATGCGGCAATGGTTTTTCTTGCTGATCAACCTTTCATTTCTAGAAAAATAGTGAATCAATTGATTTCTATATTTAAATCAAATATGGAATTAGACATTGTTTCAGCATCTTTTAATCATATCCAAAGACCTCCCGTTCTTTTTGCAAAAAACGTTTTTTCGGAAATTATGCGGTTACAAGGAGACCAAGGTGCAAGAGAACTAGTAAGAGGAAAAGAAATTGGCAAACGGAAGACTTTGGAATGTACCGATCGGTTGCAATTTGTAGATGTTGATCGAGAAAAAGAGTACCTATTGATTAGAAATCTAGTAAACAAAAACAAGTCGGGGAGGGGAAGACATTGAATATAATAGGAAAAAGTATCATACGTAAGGATGCATTTGATAAAGTGACAGGTAATGCAAAATATATAAATGATTTCACAACACAGGGCATGTTACATGCGGCTACTGTAATTAGTCCATTAGGTCATGCGATCATTAAATCAATCGATACGGAAGAAGCTCAGAAGATGACTGGTGTGAGGGCCGTCATTGCTGGTGAAAGATTTCCTTTAACCGGAGAGGAAATGCGCGACCGTCCACCGATAGCAGTTGATAAGGTTCGCTACCATGGAGAAGTTGTCGCATTAGTTGTCGCAGATACTCTATTCCTCGCTAAAAAGGCCGCGAACCTAATTAAAATTCAATATGAACCCCTACCAGTTGTCAATTCACCATCTGAAGCATTCAGTGAAAACGCTCCAATCATACACGAAAACCTAGGTAAATACGAAAAGATCCCTTCAGTTTATCCGGTTCCAGGAACGAATATAGCCAGTTTACAAAAAATTCGCAAAGGCAGAATCGAACAAGGATGGAATGAGAGCGATGTAACAGTCGAGGCAAGTTTTTCCTTTAAACCTTCGGATCATGCTGCAATGGAAACGCGATGCTCGACTGCAGAAATAAAACCTGATGGAACCATCCTCATTTCAACGACCTCCCAAGCACCTTTTATGGTAAAGAGGCTAATTAGCCACTATTTTGGGGAAGATGTCGGGAAGATTATTGTTAACACACCACTTGTAGGTGGGGCATATGGTGGCAAGGCGTCTGTACAAACGGAGATTCTTGCTTATCTTGCCTCAAAAGCCGTTGGCGGGCGTCCTGTTAAACTCGCCTATTCAAGAGAAGAGGATATGCTTTCCGCACCATGTCATATCGGACTTGATGCAACGATTAAATTAGGATGTACAAAGGAGGGAATATTAAAGGCAGCCGAAATCACTTTTTTATTTGATGGAGGTGCCTACTCAGATAAATCTATTGATCTTAGTAGAGCAGCAGCTGTTGACTGCACAGGGCCTTATTACATTGAAAATATATGGTGTAATTCGTACTGTATGTATACGAATCATCCTTATGCAGCACCGTTTCGCGGGTTCAGTCACTCTGAGCTTTTATTTGCATTCGAACGAACGATGGATCTTTTAGCAGAAAAATTGCAAATGGATCCATTCGATCTACGTTACCAAAATGCAATTCTCCCCGGACAAACAACTCCAACGCAAGTCGTACTTAATCAAAGTATGGTCGGTGATTTACGAAAATGCATTGATCGAGTAAAGGAATTGGCGAATTGGGATGAAGGTCAAATAACAGAAGTAAATGATCGAATTGTCCGTGTAAAAGGGGCTAGCTGTGGGTGGAAAACGTCAACCATTGACCTTAATTCAAGCTCGGGTGTGATATTGACGTTTAATACTGATGGAAGCATTAATTTAATGTCGGGAGTCATTGAAATTGGTACAGGAACAAAAACCGTTCTTGCACAAATGCTTGCCGAGCGTTTACAAATGGATGTGAATAAGATTCATGTTCGAATGGAAGTGAATACACAAACAACGCCTGAACATTGGAAAACGGTAGCAAGCCGAGGAACTTTTCTGGCAGGAAGAGCACTGCTGGAAGCTGCAGATGATGTGGAACGACAGTTAAAAGAGGTTGCCTCATGTGTTTTACGCGTATCGCAAGAGGATTTAGTAGTGGCAAATTCGCGTGTATTTTTAAGAGATGATCCGAACGTTGGACTTGATTTTCCTGAAATCGTTTATGGCTACATGTACCCAAATGGCAACTCAATTGGGGGGCAAATTATCGGTAGGGGAAATTATATTTTGCGAAGATTAACAAATATTGACCGCGAGACAGGTGCAGGGAAGCCCGGTCCTGAATGGACGGTTTGTGCTTCGGTCGTGGAGGTAGAATTTGACCGAAGGGATTATACTTATAAAATTATACGAGCAAGTACAGTTGTGGATATTGGAAGGGTTTTAAATGAAAAGACTGCAAGAGGGCAAGTGATGGGAGCGATGAGTATGGGGCTTGCTTTTGGGGGGAGAGAAACATTTATTTTTGATGGGTTGGGGAGAATCCTAAATCCTCAACTACGAACCTATCGTCCAATTCATTATGGGGAGAATCCCGAGTATTTAGTAGATTTTATCGAAACCCCTATGTTAGATGCTCCGTACGGTTTACGAGGTGTTGGGGAACACGGAATATTAGGAATGCCTGCTGCATTAGGGAACAGTTTATCGAAGGCGGCAGGAGTATCGCTGCATCACCTCCCCCTTATTCCGGAGCTGATATGGAGGACAAAGGAGGGCACCATACGTGATTCCCTATGATTTTGATTATTATCAACCGTCAACCATTGAACAAGCAACATCTTTGTACCAATCACTGAGGCTCGATGGGAGAAAGCCGAAGTTTTTTTCAGGCGGAACGGAAATCATCACTCTTGGAAGATTAAACAAAGTGTATACAGATGCTGTCATTGATTTGAAAAAAATCCCCGAATATAACGTCGTATATGCTAGTGAAGATCGCCTAATCATTGGTGGAGGTCTTTCGCTTGTACAAATCGAAGAAACGAATCCCTTTCCACTATTAGCTAAAACAATAAGTGAAATTGCCGATCATACGGCTCGTACGAAAATTACAGTAGGCGGAAATATTTGTGCCCAAATCTTTTATCGAGAAGCGGTACTGCCCTTTTTATTAGCTGATAGTCTAATAGTAGTTGCTGAGTATAATGGCATTAAATTTTATCCGATTCATGAAGTTTTTAAGGAGTGTCTCTGTTTGAATGAAGGGTCATTTCTCCTCCAAGTTAGTACCGATCAAAAGTTGATTAGTGCACCATACATGACGGTGAAAAAACGGAAACAATGGAATACCGGTTACCCTCTTATTACTGTTGCGGCATTAAAGGTGGAAAATAAGATAAGAGTAGCTATAAGTGGCCTATGCTCTTTCCCGTTTCGTGCTTTTGAAATGGAGGAGTTTCTAAATAATAATCAACTTTCTTTGGAAGTAAGGGTCAATCAAGCAATAGGAAAGCTTCCTTCTTCGGTCTTAAATGATGTAGAGGGTTCTTCAGAGTATCGACTCTTCGTTTTAAAAAATACATTGATTGATATTTTGGTAGAATTGGAGAAGGAGTGAGGTTTAGTTATGTCTACTTTAGTTTCCGTTATATTACATGTAAATGGGGAGCAAAGGACGGTAAATATAAGGCCAGCAGAAACCTTGCTTAATGTACTACGAAATACGCTTGGGTTAACTGGGGCAAAGCCTGGATGTTTAAATGGGGATTGCGGTGCCTGTACTGTAAATATCGATGGATGGCCGATGAAATCCTGCCTTATGTTAGGGGTTGAAGCAGTCGATAAACAGATTACTACGATAGAAGGACTAGGAGGAGCACCTATTCAAGAAGCATTCGTTGAAACGTTTGCATTTCAGTGTGGTTACTGTACGCCGGGATTTATTATGAATTGCCATTCTCTCATTCAGAAACACCCAGATGCATCAAATGAAGTTATTCAAGAATGGCTTGAATCGAATATTTGCCGATGCACAGGGTATCAGGAAATTGAACAGGCGGTCAAGTCGGTGTTGGGAATGAAGAAATCCTCGGAATAGCGGGTGCACGTACCCGCTATTTGTATTTATTGTACTTATAATAAATATTCAGTTGTTCAATAGGGAGTATTACATATCCGAATCATCGATTAGAATAAAAATTATAATAATTATGTACAATTGATTGCTTCCATTCATGATAAAATTTATAATCGCTAAAGATGAATAGAAATTGATGGGGGATGCATCATGATACGCAGGTTTTTTTCATATTATAAACCGCATAAGAAATTATTCATGGTTGATTTTTTCAGTGCGGTCGTTGTTGCGATATTAGAATTAGGATTTCCGCTTGCTGTGCAATGGTTTATCGATAGCCTTTTACCGGATGGAAATTGGTCTACGATTGTGTCAGTGGGCTGCGGGTTGCTTGCACTTTATGTTATGAGTACGTTTTTGCAATATATAGTCAATTATTGGGGGCATAAGCTCGGAATCAATATTGAAACAGATATGAGGCAGCAGTTATTTCAGCATGTCCAAAAGCAATCGTTTCGCTTTTTTGATAATACGAAAACAGGGCATATTATGAGCCGGATTACGAATGATTTGTTTGATATAGGAGAACTTGCCCACCACGGGCCGGAAGATATGTTTATTGCTGTTATGACCTTTGTTGGCGCATTTTGGATAATGTTAACGATTAATGTTCAACTAGCCTTAGTAACAATTATTATTGTTCCTTTTTTAATTTGGTTAATTGCGGTTTGTAATATAAAAATGAATAAAGCATGGAAGCAAATGTATAGTGATATAGCAGACGTCAATGCCCGTGTGGAAGATAGTGTTTCCGGGGTACGTGTTGTTCAATCTTTTACAAATGAAAACTATGAAATTACTAGATTCACAAAAAATAATCGTCGTTTTAGAAAGGCGAAGCTTAGCGGTTACAAAGTGATGTCGTTTAGTAATTCGGGGATCTATATGATGACTCGATTCATTATTTTAGCAGTATTGATCTATGGCGCATGGTTAAGCTTCAATAATCATTTATCATATGGGGAGCTCGTTTCTTTTATCCTATATGTAAACGTGCTTTTTAAACCTGTGGATAAAATCAGTGCGATTATGGAGCTTTATCCGAAAGGAATGGCTGGTTTTAAACGGTTTATTGAGATGATTGATCAAGAACCGGAAGTCGTGGATCAAAAGGGTGCAACTGAAATTTCTTATCTTCACGGGGATATTGAGTTTGAGAATGTTTCCTTTAGTTATGATGAACATAAGCCTGTGCTGGAAAGTATTGATTTATCAATTCAAGCAGGGGAGACGATTGCTTTTGTTGGCCCATCTGGTGCAGGGAAAACGACCATTTGCTCGCTAATTCCGAGATTTTATGATGTGAACGAAGGAAGAATTTTAATTGACGGAATCGATATACGTGAGATGACAAAACAATCATTGAGATCACAAATTGGGATTGTTCAACAAGATGTTTTTCTCTTTACTGGAACGTTGCGTGAAAACATTGCCTATGGAAAATTAGATGCGACAGAAGAAGAAATCGTAGAAGCCACAAGACGTGCGCATTTAGAGGAGTTTATTCATTCTCTGCCATTTGGATATGAAACGCAAATTGGCGAGCGAGGACTGAAGCTTTCCGGTGGACAAAAGCAACGAATTGCGATTGCGCGCATGTTTTTGAAAAACCCGCCCATTTTAATTTTGGATGAAGCAACATCGGCACTTGATACTGAAACGGAACGGATCATCCAACAAGCGTTAAATGAATTAGCAATGAACCGAACTACCTTAATCATTGCCCATCGTCTAGCAACTATTCAAAGCGCCGACAGAATCATCGTTGTTACCGAGGATGGCATTGCCGAAGAAGGAACACACAACGAACTCATCCAAAAAGGCGGCATCTTCGCGAAACTACACCAAGTCCAATACGAACAGCAGGGAGTGTAACTTCCTGCTGTTTTTGGTGGATCTGACAAAGGGTCTGGTCTTAAGTCCCGAAATATTGACTAAATAAATAGGAAAGCCATTTGCATTGAGGATGATTTCGAATATTTTCTAATAATCCTTTGACGATGGCAGGGCTATAAACGGGTTTTATTAGATGCTCTTTTAAGAGGACTAGGGACTCCTTTTCTATAGATTCCTCTAGTTCCATTATCTTTTGGTTAATACTCTTAATCATTTTTTCTTTTGTTAATTCTTCTGGAATTGCTATTTTACATAACTCTGCCAATTCCTCAGAAATAAAGGGAATGGTTGTATGTTTGGCCAGGAGATTCGTTTTCTCCTCGAGAGACCTTGATAGTGCTTCCAGATCAACGGTAAAGTTATAAAAGAAAAATAAATGAGAATAGGTCCCCATAAAGCCTCGAATACAATACATAAGATCATATTTAATTGCAGCGCCACTATTCCCATACAGACGCTCAATCATATATAGAATTGCTTGATCGAGTATTTGATCATAATAATGCAATTTGGAAATTAACTCCTGGTTGAGCGAATGTAATTGTTCTTTTAACATGACTTTTGCAAAATCGGATTTCTCATGAAAAGCGTGAAAAATAGAGTAATAAAATGTATATAAAAGTTTATCATTGCTAATTGAGCTTTTGACTAAGTAGTCAATATCAGCCGTTATTTCCATCATAAAGTGGTCGATTATAGACAAAATCAATTCATCTTTTGATTTGAAGGACAAGTAGAAAGCACCCTTCGAGATCCCGCAATGATCGGTGATTTGTTGTACAGAAGTTGCCTCGAATCCTTGCTCAGCAAATAATTCTAACGCTTTTTCCATAATTAGTTGTTTTTTTTGCATTTTATTTGCTCACTCCTAGGGTCTTGAATTGACAATTGACTAATCGGTCATTAGTATAAGTAATTGAGTTAAACATGTCAAATAAGGTAGGTGTAAAGGTGAAAGGATTAGTTAATTTTGTTTTGGGGAATAAACTTGCGGTTTGGTTATTAACCATCATTATTACTGTTTCGGGAATTTACTCAGGCACAAGAATGAAAATGGAAACAATTCCGGATATTTCAATTCCATACTTGATGGTATCAGATGTCTACCCTGGCGCAACACCTGAAAAGGTAATGAATGATGTTTCCATGCCGATTGAACAAGCAGTTGAGGGACTTGACCATGTCAAATCCGTTTACTCCAATTCGTATTCAAATATGGCAAGCATTCAAGTGGAATATGAATATGGTATTGATATGGATGAAGTAAAACGAGAGTTAAAATCTGTCTTAGATTCACTTGAATTACCGGAAGGCGCGGAAAAACCAAAAACATCCGCGATTAGTATGAATATGATGCCGGTCGTGGCTCTTAGTGTAAGTAGTTCAAAAGAAGATATTGTTGAATTAACGTCAACCGTTGAAGATGCCCTTCTTCCAAAGATTCAAAAGCTTGATGGCGTAGCATCTGCAACGACTACCGGGCAGCATATTGAGGAAGTCGATCTTACTTACAAAAAAGATAAAATGGATAAATTAGGTTTAACGCCTGATAAGGTGAAAGAAATTATTCAAGCAAGCAACATGTCTGTTTCATTAGGGCTTTATGAATTTAAAGAAGGTGAACAGGCTGTTGCGATAGATGGTAAGTTCATGACTGTGAAGGAATTACAAAATATGTTGATTCCTGTTACACCATCTGCAACGAATCCATCCCCATTTGTGAAGCTTAAGGATATTGCGACCATTAAAAAGGTTGGAAAAGTTGAATCTGTTTCCCGCACAAATGGTAAAGACGCAATTACGATTCAAATTGTTAAAGATCAACAAGCTAATACAGTCGATGTAGTCAACAAGGTGAAAGATCTTATAAAAGACGAGAAGAAAAAATACGATGGCCTTGCAATCGATATCACTCTTGACCAAGGTAAGCCGATAGAAGATTCAGTCTCAACGATGGTTGAAAAGGCGATTTTTGGCGGTTTAATTGCTGTATTGATCATTCTTCTTTTTCTACGTGATTTCAAATCGACGCTTATTTCGATCATTTCGATCCCAGTTTCTATCTTTATGGCATTTTTGCTATTGAACTGGATGGATATCACCTTAAATATTATGACCCTTGGAGCAGTTACGGTTGCCATCGGTAGGGTGATCGATGACTCGATTGTCGTGGTAGAAAACATCTATCGTCGCTTGCATTTGAAGGACGAAAAATTAACAGGCCGTGCTCTTGTACGGGAAGCGACGATTGAAATGTTTAAACCAATTATGTCATCTACATTAGTTACGGTTGCTGTATTTGCCCCATTAGTTTTTGTTAGCGGCATGGTTGGCGAGTTGTTTATGCCATTTGCCTTAACAATGGCCTTTGCTCTAGGTGCTTCATTACTTGTGGCGATTACCATTGTTCCCGCTCTATCTCATTTCTTATTTAAGAAAAAGTTATATGGGGAACGAACGGAAAAGAGTCATAAAGAAGCCGGCAAGCTTGCTAATTGGTATAAAGGTTTCTTGGAAAAAACACTCAACCATAAATGGATTTCTTCCATCATTGCCATTGTGTTATTAGCTGGCAGCTTGGCATTGACGCCACTGATCGGCTTTAGTTTTCTAGGTAGTGAAGAAGAAAAAGTCATGTATTTAACATACACACCGAAAGCAGGAGAGCTTCATGACGAAACATTAAAACATATTAAAGAAGTAGAAGAGAAAATGTTAAAACGTGACGATATTGATATCGTTCAAGTATCTGTTACAGAGCCTGGCGACACACAAGCAGCGATGATGGGCGGTGGCTCAGGTGGTGGTCTAATGTACTTGATTTTCGATCCGGACATGAAAGACTTCCCGAAAGTGAAAGAAAAAATTGAGGACTATGTCAAGAATATTGATCAACCAGGTACGTGGAAAAGCTAAAACTTCTCTGCATCTTCAATGTCATCGAATGAAGTTAGCTATACTTTCTACAGTGAAGATTTAAATAAACTAAACCAAACGATCACAAAAGTAGAAAACTTATTAAATAAAAATGACGATCTTAAAGATGTTTCTTCAAGTGCTGAAGAAGCCTATGTGGAGTATAAATTCCGTGTAGAACAAGACAACTTGATGAAATATGGATTAACGACAGGTCAGATTGTTGGAATGTTAAATCCGCAAAAAACAAAAGATGTTTTAACGACAGTAGAGAAAGACGGAGATTCATTGGATGTAATCGTTCAACAAGAACAATCAGCCCAACCTGAATCAATCGATGATATTTTGGACAAGAAAATACCGACGGCATTAGGGAAAGCAATGCCACTTTCTGACCTTGTAAAAGTGAAGAAAGGCACGACGTTAAATACACTTTCAAGAAGTAAAGGTGAATATTATGCAACGGTTTCGGGCGAAATTAAAAGTAAAGACGTATCAAAAGTTACCGCTGCGGTAGATAAAGATATCAATAAATTAGATTTACCTAAAGGTGTCAGCTCTGAAGTTGGTGGTGTTCAGGCTGATATGGCAGATGCCTTTACACAACTTGGTGTAGCGATGGCAGCGGCTATTGCCATTGTGTATTTTATCCTTGTTGTTACATTCCGTGAAGGAGTTGCACCGTTTGCGGTTCTATTCTCGTTACCATTTGCTGTAATCGGTTCGTTTGTCGGATTATTCCTTGCTGGCGAAACAATTTCCGTTCCGGTTATGATGGGATTACTTATGCTTATCGGTATCGTTGTCACGAATGCGATCGTTCTTGTCGATCGAATTATACGTATGGAACGTGACGGAATGACAATGCGTAAAGCCGTATTAGAGGCAGGAGCAACACGTCTACGTCCAATCCTAATGACGGCCATTGCAACAGTAGGTGCATTGATTCCATTAGCACTTGGTGAAGGCGGCGGCGGATTAATCTCCAAAGGCCTTGCGATTACCGTTATTGGTGGATTAATAAGCTCAACACTATTAACACTAGTAGTCGTCCCAATCGTCTACGAAGTACTATCCAAGCTATTCAAGAAAAACCGCAAAGAAATCGAAGAAAACTAATCAGAACAAAGTGACAAATCCATTGTCCAAGCGGTATTCAACCGTTTTTTAATAACAAACTTTAAGAGAGGCTAACCATCTTGAACAAGGGGTTAGCCTCTCTTTGTGTACCTTTGGTGTCGCTACAAAGTACCTTTACAAGGTGTCTTTACACTGGTGTCAGGCACCGAAAATGGACAGTTTCCACAGGTGGTGGACAATTTGGGTTTTTATAGGAAGTTGTGGTGGGAGTAATATGTTTATGCAGCATTTTTTTTGTTCTTTTTCAGTTCGACTTCATGTTCTTTAGCTAACTTTTTTATGTCGTCTTGATAGTCGCGGAACATTTTTCGGGCGTCAGCAAGCATTCCGTTCGCTTCCTCGATGATTGTGATGTCCTGTTTTTGGAGTGCATTTAGTATTTTTACAAATGCATCATATTGAAGATTGGCTGCATCAATATACTTTTCATGTATTTTTTTTACTTCATCGGTTTCAATGCTAATGTCCTCCAACTTCTTTAAGAAGTCTTGGTAGGTAGGAATTATTTCATCCAATAAGGCATCGTATAATGTTTGATCATTTGTATAATTGACACCTGTTACACTTTCATATTTTGAAACCGCCTTGTTTTCCAAATCAGCTACTACCTCTATCTCTTTATTAATATAATTTAGTAGGTCATCTTGTACGGGGTCATTAGAACAGCCTGTGAGTAAGATAGCAAAAAGAAAAAAAGGGACAAAAAAGAGTTTTTTCAACAATTTCACCTCCATAATCTCTATACTATGTCGTTCTGCAAGTCCGGTAACACACAATATTGTGCAGATAAGCTATGAGAAAAGAAAGGTGATTGAAAAAATAAAAAGTCCCCATCAATAGGTTGGAAAAGACCAGCACTACTAATGGGGACTTTACATTTACACTTATGTTCCTATAATCTCGAGAACCCTTCTTCGTCTAAATATTCCGCAGCTTCTGCGTAAGAGTTAAATGTTCCATCTAGATTGAGCCCTGCATACACATTCCACATATCATCTTCATTCACAAGGACTAATGTAAAATTGTCTTGGTTGATCCATTTTTCTTCAAATTGATCTCCTACAATGGACGATTCCACCGTTGTTTTTGGAGCAAGTGAAAGGATTGATTTTTGAATGATTGTACGCAGTTCTTCCTCCGTAAAGTCACGGATATTAGTCATTCCTTTATCATTCACTTCATAGCCATTCAAAAGCTCAGCATAGACAAAACCATTTCCGTTCGGGTGCAAATGATAGACAACATTCTTTTTATCTGACGCACTTTCCTCATAATGGAAATTAATTCGCCCTAAAGAAATGTCTTTTCTTTATAGTTCTGGAAACGATTCAATAATCGCTAATTTTTCTTCAAAAGTAAGCATATTGCCTCCATAAAATCATCATTTAATTGCATGATTATATCATACTTAGTTGTTAACAAAAAATCTAGAGGGTGAAACACCTCTAGATTAAGATAACGCATTTTCTTTACTGAACGCTTTTTTCAGCCAATTCTTTCCTTCGACAAGTCTGCTAACCATCATGGCGCAAACTGTGTTACCAGTAGAATTTAATAAAGTAGCCGGTACATCAATAATTGTGCTAATTACTGCAATAATCGGCAGCACTTCTGGTGGAAATCCAAACACGCTAAGAATAAGCATTTCCCCGATCATCCCGCCACCCGGAATCGCGCCCATAACGGCACCAACTAAAAATGAAACGGCAATAATACTTAGAATTCCAGTTACACTTGTCATATCTTTGCCGAACAAACTAAAAAGAAAGACAATTTTTAAAACCCCGCCGAAAACGGATCCATCCTTATGGGTGTTTGCTCCAAGAGGAACAATCGTTTCTGCGATATCATTTGGAACTCCCATTTTTTTAACGGATTCCAGATTAACAGGTATACATGCTGCACTTGAACAAGTAGCAATCGCTGTAATGGAGGGGGTTATAGCGTTTTTCCAAAATACTTTTACGCCCTCTTTGCCACCCGCGAAAAAAGCATATATTGTAAAAAAACCAAAATAATAAATAATGGCAAGAATAAGATATAATACAAACGCACGAACATAACCTTCTAAAATTTGTGGACCAAGCTCACCAATAACCGTGGCAAAATAGCATCCAAGACCAATTGGTGCGTAGTACATAATAAACTTTACAAATTTCATCATAATAGCGGAACCGGATGACAATAGATTCGCAATGGGTTTACCTTTTTCACCAACCATCGCTGTTGCTAGTCCGAACAAAATCGAAAACACAATCAATTGAAGCATATTACTTTTCGAAAATAACTCCGAAAAATCTCCTACTGTGAATGTTTTTACAAGTTGTCCAAGAAAAGTTACATCATCCGCCTTTTGTTCACCTGAAGATGACATAATGCTTTTAATAGAAGAAATATCTGTATTTTTCAAAGGATCAACGATAATTGCACCAATATAACCTAAAATAGCTGAAATAAGGGCAGTTATAATAAAAACTAAAAAAATACTTCCCATAATCTTTCCAAGTCTTTTCATTCCATTCATGTTTGCAATCGCCGAAGCAATGCTAAAAAAGACTAGCGGAACAATAATGGTGAACATTAAATTAAGAAATAGATCTCCAAAAGGCTTCACTATTGTTGCCTTCGAACCGAAGATAACCCCTGCTATTCCGCCTATAATAATAGAAAGGAGTAGTAGAATGGTCGATTTATAATTTGCCAGAAGCTTTCCCAAGATGTTCAACACCTTTCTGTATTTTCTATACTATCCTAAAATATTATCAACGGAAATGCATGATTTGACAATGGTTCATTTTAATAAGTATGTGATTCCTTTTTTTGGCGATATGAGTCACATCCTGGTCACATGGGACCATCTAAAAGGGAGTATGAAGTACATCATGAGCAAAAGGATGAAAAGAAGTACCTCCAAGGAGTGTCATGAGGCACATCGTGCTAGAGAAAGCAGAAGAAAGTATCTCTAAAAGAGAGTATGAGGTACATCATGGGCAAATGGATAAAAAGAAGTACCTCCAAAGAGAGCTATGAGTCACATCGCGCTTGAGAAAGCAGAAGAAAGTACCTCCAAAAGAGAGTATGAGGTACATCATGAGCGAAAGGATGAAAAGAAGTACCTCCAAAGAGTGTCATGAGTCACATGGTGCTAGAGAAAGCAGAAGAAAGTACCTCCAAAAGAGAGCATGAAGTACATCATGAGCAAATGGCTAAAAGGAAGTACCTCCAAAGAGTGCCATGAGTCCCATCATGCTAGAGAAAGCAAAAGAAAGTACCTCTAAAAGACAGTACGAGGTACATTATGAGCAAATAGCTAAAAGGAAGTACCTCCAAAAAGTGTTATGAGTCACATCATGATCAAGCAAACAAAAATAAGTATCTCTAATAAAGAAAAGGAAAAGGCTAGATATCTTCAGGAAATTTCAGTATCCTCTAGAATGCATTAAAAGTACCTATTACATCACAAAAATTGATTTAAATTAAAAATTTACCATTTGTCCAATGAGTGATTAAATATCATTATTTACTTCAGTCTTAGCGTAAATAATACGAATATTTACCATGTCCAATGATTTTGAAGTTTTTTGAGAGAACTTTGTAAATGGTCTTTTTCGGTATTATTTCACACCATTCATACATGGCATTTGCTGTAAGTTTTTTCTCAGGGAAAAGAAAAAGATATTCTTCTATGCTTCGTAAAACTGCAGATGTTACTTTTTCTTTATAACCACATGAATCGCAAATTAATACATTTTTATGGAATTCAGCAATAAATGAGTGGCACTGTGTACAAATGATCCCCTTTTTTAAATTATCAAAGTTGTAATTAATTGTCCGTTTGTAAGGAGATGTATGAATATGAAGGGATACTAAATGTTTTGCTAGTTTTATATGTTTATCTTTTATTTTTGGTGATATTGTAACTAGTTTGTTTAGAAATCGATTTAGTTGAGTTGGGAAAATAATAGGAAGATCTCGTGGAGCTTGATAAAGTTGGAAATCGGGGTTGATGAAGATAATATAGGATTCGATTTGACAATGATAACCTAACTCTTGGAGTAATTTTCGAAATAAGGATTCACTGCGTTGCAACTGTCGTAATGGATTCATTATTTCAGTTCCAGAAAGTGTATACCAGTTATCAGCTTCGATATAAAAATCCCCTTCATAATTTTTTACCTCAAAAATGTATATCTTCTGATTAGAAATCAATACCTTATCGATTTGAAAGACAGTACCATTGCATTCTAATAGTAAATCATCAAGTATAAGCCAATCCTCTGACAAATTCTTTAGCCATTCGTCGACTCTTTGTTCGCCAATAAACCCCTTTTCTAGGTTTAAATAGTATGAATGTTCTTTGGGAGATAAACTCATTCTCCAATTTAAATACTGGGTAACTTGCAACTCTGCGGGTATGCAGCGAGGTTTAAAATTCATCACAACACTTCCTTCTTAAAAAGATATCTTTTATTAATAGTAAGATGTTTCTGGCTAATCTTTCAAGTAATTTATAAAAGAGATAAAAATAAAATGCTGCCAAGTTGGAAAAACTATGTCGATACCAATTGAAGCTGGAGTGAATACTATTGATTTATGATTGTATCATCATTGGTGGGGGAATAGCTGGGTTACAGGCGGCCATTCAACTAGGGCGATATCAGCACAAAATTCTTGTCATTGATTCACATAATGGACGGTCGAATCTTTGTAGGGCTTATCATAATATTCTTGGTTGGGCAAATGGGGTAAGTGGAGAGTACTTAAGGACAACTGGCAGAAGTCAGGCCGAAGATTTAGGGGTTGAATTTATAAATCAAACGGTAGTGACAGTTGAGCAAGATAACGAAGCATTCGTTTGTACTGTTAAAGGTGAAAAAAAATATACTGGAAATCGCATTCTATTCTCCACAGGAATAATGGATCGTCTTCCAAACTTTCCAGAAATTCACCCATGTCTTGGTGTAAGTGTATATGTATGTCCTGATTGTGATGGATATGAAGTGAGAAACAAAAGGACAATTGTGATAGGATCCGGAAATGTAGGTGCAAATATGGCCCTTACTTTAACCTATTGGACAAACGACATTGTTTTTATTAACCATGAAAAAACGGAAATAGATGCACAGCTACAGAATCAATTACAAGTAAAAAATATCACCTTCTATAATGAGGCGATTAAAAATGTCATAACAAAGGAATCGCAATTTAAAGGGGTTGTTCTGGAGAATAACCTTCACTTTGAAAGTGAACATGCTTTTGTTGCACTAGGTGGAAATGATGTTCGCTCAGAACTCGCAGCTAGCATCGGCATTCAGCTGCATGAAAATCAACATATCCTAACAGATCCCCGTACAAAAATGACCAATATAAAAAATGTTTGGGCTGCAGGTGATGTCGTTGCCCATTCTGAACAAGTTACGATTGCCATGGGGGAAGGTGCACAGGCAGCGATTTGGATACATAAAAGTTTGCTTTAGAAAAGGTGAGACCCCTCATTGAGAGGGTCTTACCTTTCAAAGGTTTTTAATATATTTACTAGCATTGATAAATGAGAAACAATATAATCAGCATTTTCCGATTTACTAATCGCGTGCGGGTCTATCAAAATCGTCTGACAGCCTAGCCGTTTGGCTGGAAAAATTTCATTGATCGCGTTATCTCCGATACATAGAATTTGATGATACTCAACCTGATAGTGCTCTTTAATCCGTGTTAAATGATCCTTCGTTTGAATTGGTTTTTTTCCATCAAAAATGAGTGTATCAAAAAGATTGTTGAATCCTAGTTTGTGCAATAGTACCTCACTATCTTGTTTCGGTGAGTTTGTCAAAAGAACAAGTTTTTTACTGCCTGATAATTGCTGGAGTACTTCCTTGAAACCAGGAACTACTTTCATTTGAAACTCAGGAGTCATCATATATTGTCTGGTTTCCAGAAAAGCTTTACCGGCAGACTCATTATCAATTCCGTAATGCCTAGCAATAGCTGCGGGAACCCACCATAAATCTCCGATGTTTAACATGGAGTGGAAATTGAATTGTAGCTCTTTGGGATAAAGCTCACCTACTTCATGCTCCGAAAGAGGTTCACCATCCCATGTGTGTGCCTGGATAACGTGACCATTTACATGAGTTAAAATCAAATCATGTTCAACATCGAATACAGCGCCCATTTTTAATGAATGTTCTCCTGCTAATATTGCTTCGTAATCTTTTCTAAATAGCTCCTGTTTCTCTATATCTAGCTTTTCACATAATTTATTCGCATAATAATCAAAATGATGGGTATCCTCGTAAAGTGTTCCATCCAAATCGAATACAATTACCTTAATCTTTTCCATTCGATCAACTCCTCCTGTTCATTATAACAATCTTACCTATTGAAAAATTTTAATCTTTTTATTTTCTAGACTTTATTACTTCATCTATTTACCACTTTACTAAAATAAAGGATTGGTATAGAATAAAATCATATTAAAAAGAACGAGTTTAATAGACTTTCAGATAGAAAGGTGAGGCATCATGAATAATAAATGGGGGCTTTTGATTTTAATTACTTTCGTAGTCGGAAATATGGTTGGCGGCGGGATCTTTATGCTACCTGCCAATTTAGCACAAGTGTCCAGCCCTTTAGGTTCAACGCTGGCATGGGTTGCAACAGGGTTAGGAGTGTTTATGATTGCCCTCGTATTCGGAAATTTAGCGATTCGCAAACCGAATTTAAAGGCCGGCCCACAAAGCTATGCACAAAACTTATTTTCATCTCCGAAGACCGGGAAAGTTGCCGGATATAGCATGGCATGGGGATATTGGGCTGCCAATTGGGCAGCAACCGCTTCAGTAATCATTTCATTCGCGGGGTATTTAACAACATTTTTTCCGATCATGCAAAGTACGAAAGTGTTAGTTTCAATTGGCTCATTTCAATTAGAGATGGGTAAAACAATCACATTTATTATTTGTTCCATCATGCTTTGGGGAATCCAACTTATTCTTTCCAAAAGCTTTAATAGTGCGGGGAAAATGAATTTAATGGCTACGGTTGCTAAAGTTATTGGTTTCGGGTTATTTATTGTTGCTACAATTTTTATTTTTGATAAAGTAAACTTAGGAAATGCGAAGGAATTTGTTGATGCAACAGGTAAGTCCTTTTCGTTAGGCGGACAAGTGAATTCTGCTGCAATTGCTACTCTTTGGGCGTTTATTGGAATAGAATCTGCCGTGATGCTTTCCAATCGTGCTAAATCACAAGGAGATGTGAAAAAAGCAACGATTATCGGATTATTAATTTCACTTGTGATCTACATTGGAATTACCTTATTAACAATGGGAGCATTGCCACAGGATGTTTTAAAGGATTCTTCCAAACCTTTAGTAGATGCTTTAGGAGTAGTTGTTGGTAATAAAGGACCGTTTATTCTTGCCATTTTAGCCCTTGTTTCATTATTTGGATCAACAGTCGGTTGGATTGTCGTTAGTTCGGAAGTGCCTTATCAAGCTGCCAAAGTAGGATTATTTCCAGCCTTTTTTGCTAAAACAAACAAAGCAGGAAGCCCAAGAAATTCATTAACACTAACAAATGTTATGACCCAAATTTTTTTATTCTCAACAATTTCGGGGACAGTTACCCAAGCGTATAATTTCGCAATGGTTGTAGCAACATTAGCCTATCTTATCCCATATTTAGTCTCAGCCATTTATCAATTAAAGCTCGTACTAACTGGAGAAACATATGATGTGATTAAAGGGTCGCGAATAAAGGATGGAATGATCACTGCCTTGGCTCTTATTTACTCCCTTTGGGTGATCAAAACAGGAACAGCCGATATGATGACATTTTTATTGGGAATTGGATTATTTGTAGTAGGGTTAATCTTATATCCATTGATTATGAGGAAGCCACATCAAAAAGAAACAAAGATAGATACGGAAACGATCTTAAGTGGACAATGATTCCGTTATTTTTAGTAAATGAACCTAAAATAAGGGTCAAACTTAGAGAAACGGTTGTAACTTTCCGCAAAATTGAGTATAGTAATAGTAACTACTTAAAGGAGGTATCGAATTTAGACATTATGATTTCCTTACACTTTTTTCGCTAATAAATTTTATACGAAAAAGTGGCTCTGCCTGCTGTCAGAGTGATGGGATAATTATGTCTATTTTTGATACTAGCTTTAATATTGTACGGATTTAAAAGGGGAAATCAGCTTTTTTTTGTGTTCTCCAATTTTTCCACACCGTCACGAACTTAGCACAGGCAAATGCCTGTGCTTTTTTTATCCAAAAAAATAGAACGGTGGTGGCTGTGTATGTTTTTATTAAGAGCTGAAGATATAACGATTGAAATAAATGGAAACATTTTATTTGAAAATGCATCAATTGAAATTGGTGACGGTGATCGAATTGCATTAATCGGAAATAACGGAGTCGGAAAAACAACTTTTATTAAAAGTATGTTAGGAAAGTTACCAATTAAAAAAGGTACGGTTCAATTGAAAGTAAAGGAAAATGAAGTTGGATGGATGGACCAAGAATCCACTGAAACAGATGAACGAACGACGAGAGAATTTGTCGAGATGGAAAATCAACATCTACTTGATTTAAAAAAGAAGTTAAAGCGGGCAGAAGACCAAAATAATTATACCGATGACTATATGGAAGTATTTCAGCAATATATCGATGGGAATGGGTATGATTGGGAAGCGGCTATTGAACGGCAACTTTCAAAAGTGGGCTTAGAAGAAGGACTTTGGTCACAGCCGTTTAAAAACTTAAGCGGTGGACAAAAGACGAGGGCGAAACTTGCGAAAGTGATGATAAATGAACCAAAGCTGTTGATATTGGATGAGCCGACGAATCACTTGGATTCAGATTCAATTGATTGGCTTGTTCAATGGCTATCACAATTTAAAGGTGCCGTTCTCTTTACCTCTCATGAACGGGATTTTATCGATAAGGTAGCAACGATTACCTATGAGTTGACAAGTAAAGGTACTAGAAAATATCAAGGTGGCTATTCTTTCTATCATGAACAAAAACAACTTGAACAAAAAACTTTAGAGTTGCAATATCAAAAGCAAGAGACAGAGAGAAAGAAGCTTGCTGAAGCGGTGAACCAGTACAGACAATGGTTTGATAAAGCCCATGCGGCGGCAAGTGAACGCGATCCGTTTGCCAAGAAAAAGGCTAATAAAAATATGACAAGACTAAAGGCAAAAGAAAAGGCACTGGAACGTTTGGAAAATAATCGAATTGAAAAACCAGCTGAAACGAAAAATATCAATTATCGTATCGATACGGAGGAATTTTCAAGTAGAACGATGCTGGCATTATCAGATGTTTCTTTCTCTTACTCCTCAGAAAAGTCTCTTTTTAATCAGTTATCATTAGAGATAAATCGGGGAGATCGAATAGCTGTCGTTGGGAAAAATGGTATCGGAAAAACCACCTTACTAAAGCTATTAACAGGGAAACTAGAGCCTAGCTACGGAAAAATTACAAAGAATCCGCAATTAAGTATCGGTTATTTCATGCAGGAGTTAGAAAGCTTGGATTATGAAGAAACGATTTTAGAACAAGTTCTTTCCTTACCGAATATGACACAGACAGAAGCAAGGACAATTTTAGCCTGTTTCCTTTTCCGTCGTGAGGACGTATTCAAAAAGGTGAAAGATTTAAGCATGGGTGAGAAATGCCGAGTGGCCTTTGTGAAATTATATTTTTCCCACGCAAATTTACTCGTATTTGATGAACCAACCAATTATTTAGATATTGAAACGAGAGAACGAATCGAAGATGCATTAGTGATGTATCCGGGAGCTGTCATTATGGTTTCCCATGACTCCTTTTTGCTAAGAAAAGTGGCGAACCGAATCATTTCACTTGAGGATGGGGATGTTTTCGATTATCCCGGCACATACGATGAGTGGATAGAGAATACACATATGTCGAGTGAACTTCAAAAAATAAAAAATGAGCGAAGCATACTCGAACTCCAGCTTGCTAATCTCATTGCTGAAGAAGTTCCGGATGATGAACAGCAAAAGGAATTGTATGAAAGGAAATTAAAAGAACTAAAGCAGAAGATTACGGAGCTTGAAATGTAAGACTAGTACACTTTCCCACTTTGAGGAGGAATTATCTGATGAAAAAACCATTCTATATATTTTTCCCATTTTTGATAATGATTATTGCCTCCTGTAGTGATAAAGAAACCTCAAATAAAGATTGGAAGAATTCATTTGTAGTTTGGGAAGGGTACAATTATATTGTTTCAGATGAAAAAGTGAAAGAAGCTGAAATTGATAAGAAGGTTGGAGAAATTCAGATTTACTTAGATAATGAAACAAATGTTAATAAAAATAAAACATTTTCTAATAAATTCAAAAAAGGAACATTACTATATTCAATTAAAGAAGTGGACCAACATGATTCTTTAGCAGTTAAGACTGATAATGGATACGTAAAAATCAATAGTAATAGGAAATATAAGGAATAACATAATAGGTTAACAAGCTTTTAAAGATAGTTAGAGGCAAGCCATGGTCATATTGACTGTGGCTCTTTTTGTGTCTTTAGGAGGAGCAAAGGGTCCATTGGCTGTGCTAATAATTATGCGCAATTTATACACGGCACGGAAATAGAAGTTAATAAAAATAAAAATATAGTATTGAAAAATGTAGATTTTCAGTTTAATATCTTTAGTAACATATAAATAAAAATAGAAATGAGTGAATAAATATGAAAAAATGGAACGGTAAATTAGCATTGGCTTTACTAGTAAGTTGTATATTAATTCTATCTGCCTGTGGAAAGAGTTCAAATGGTACAAGCTCTGGTGATAAAACCTTAAGTGTCGGTACCGAAGCAACGTTTGCTCCGTTTGAGTTTATGAAGAAAGGTAAAGTGGAGGGCTTTGATGTGGATTTATTAAATGCAGTTGCCAAAGAAGCTGGATATAAGGTTGATATTAAAAATACAGGCTGGGATGCGATGCTAGCGGGAGTTAAAGATGAGAGTATTGATGTAGGAATGGCCGGTGTAACAATCAATGATAAAAGAAAAAAATCATATGATTTCTCTCTTCCATATTTTGAATCTATCAATATGATCGTAGTAGGCAAAGATTCAACTGTAACAAATGCAAAGGATCTGGAAGGTAAGAAGATCGGGGTACAAAATGGAACGACCGGTCAAATCTCAAGTGAAAAATTATTCGGTGAAAATAACAAAAATATTTTAAAATACGAAACTTCAGCTATGGCTTTTATGGCATTGGAAAATGGCGATGTTGATGCGGTTGTGACAGATAATGCTGTAGCAAATGAATATGTGAAAAAGAATCCCGGTAAAAAAGTGAAGACAATTGACGATAAGACAAATTTTTCTTCTGAGTATTATGGAATTCTCCTTCCAAAAGGAAGCGAATTGAAGTCCAAGTTCGATAAAGCATTAAATAAAGTGCTAGACAATGGAACATACACGGAAATCTATAAAAAGTGGTTTGGAGTAGAACCGGATATCGATACTTTAAAGTCAGCTGAAAAATAAAGGCTTTATTAAAATTAAGTGTTGATTTTGACGCTATGTAGATTGGAGCGGAAGGTGTGAGACTCCTGCGGTAAAAACGGTATACTGGAGACCCCGCAGGCGCGATAAGCGCCGAGGAGGCTCCCGAACCGCCCGCGGAAAGCGAGTACCTGGAGCGGAAATCAACAGTGTATTTTAACTAAAAACAAAAGAGGCTGGACTTAATTTAGTCTGCCTCTTTTAGCCTAAAGGAGAAAGACGATGGACTTTCAATTTGATATAGTAAAAGAGTATTTACCATTCTTCTTAAAAGGAACGCTACTTACGATTGGTCTCTCACTTGCTGGAACAATTTTAGGGTTAATTCTTGGGTTGTTTATCGGTATGGGAAAAATTTCAAAGAAGCTAATACGTTTTCCGTTTATATGGTATATTAATATTTTTCGCGGTACACCTTTATTTGTACAAATCTTAATTATTCATTTTGGTGTCATGCCGATGTTTATGAAGCCGGTAAACCCAATTCTTTCAGCAATTGTTGCCTTATCGCTCAACTCCGCAGCTTATATTGCGGAAATCTTCCGTGCTGGTATCCAATCAATTGATAAAGGTCAAATGGAAGCGGCGCGTTCGCTAGGAATGAGTCATGCTCAAGCAATGAAAAAGGTCATTCTACCACAGGCATTTAAACGAATGATTCCCCCGCTTGGCAATGAATTTATCGTACTATTAAAGGAATCATCTTTAGCTGCTATCATTGCTGCTCCGGAGCTGCTGTACTGGGGAAGATCAGCACAAGGTGCCTATATGAGGGTTTGGGAGCCGTATATTACAATTGCTATCATTTATCTTATTCTTACTCTATCATTAACCTATTTAATCCAATATTTAGAGAGAAGGTTTGCAAAAGAATGATCTCTGTGAAAGGCTTAAAAAAATCCTTCGGTCAAACGGAAGTATTGAAAGATATAAATATAGAAATCAAACCTCAAGAGGTAGTCGTTGTGATTGGTCCATCGGGATCTGGGAAATCAACTTTTCTCCGTTGTTTAAATTTATTGGAGTCAATTACAGATGGACATGTCTATATAGAAGGAACGGATATTACGGATAAAAAGGTAAATATTAATGATATCCGAACAGAAGTCGGTATGGTATTCCAGCAATTTAATCTATTCCCGCATAAAACAGTTTTAGAAAATATTATGTTGGCACCAATGATGGTGAGAAAATGGGGAAAAGAAAAAGCGAAAACAAAAGCGATGGAGCTTTTGAAGAAGGTTGGATTAGCTGATAAAGCCAATGTTTATCCTGATTCACTATCAGGAGGTCAGAAGCAGCGTGTGGCGATTTCAAGAGCATTAGCAATGGAACCAAAAATCATGCTATTTGATGAACCGACATCCGCCCTTGATCCTGAAATGGTCGGTGAAGTGCTAGAGGTCATGAAACAGCTCGCGCAAGAAGGGATGACGATGGTAGTCGTCACCCATGAAATGGGATTTGCCAAAGAAGTTGGCGACCGTGTCATCTTTATGGACGGGGGATACATCGTCGAAGAAAACACCCCTCAAGAACTTTTTGAACATCCACAAAATGAACGGACGAAGGCGTTTTTGGGGAAGGTTTTATAAAAAAGGGTTCTGCAATCAAATCACGGATCAATCCACATAAACTTCAAAGCATACTTCACAGTCAAAAAGACATAGAGATGTAATTTCTCTATGCCTTCTTTTCTCAGGAACCACAAGTGTAATAGATGCTGAAACGAGTTTGATAAGCGGAGAAATTCCCCTTATTAAGGAAATAGCACTGAAATTTAGCTAAAATAGCCGGAAGGTTTCCGACTATTGACTCGAAAAACGCAAAAATGAGTAATTTTGCTTTGCTTAATCGGAAAATCTCCGCCTAAATCCCCAAAACCGAGCTCTATTCCGTAGTATAACCGGAAAACCTCCGTTTATTTTGAATATTACTAGTTACTCAATTAGGTACATCATCCAATAATTTAGCCATAAAAGTAGATACTATCATTTAACTCCCTAACCACAATTCTCTAAAATAATTAGTAATCAGACTAAACTAGCTAGGAGGCAGTTTCTTGGTATCATTTATCCTTACGTTAAAACGACTTTTTCATGGATTATTCCATTCCTTTAAAGAGAAAGAATTCCAAGTTATCTTTGTATTAATTGTTGTGATGCTTTTATCAGGTACGATATTTTATACAAAGGTAGAAGGGCTATCGGTACTTGATGCATTGTATTTTTGCTTTGTTACATTGAGTACGATTGGGCACCCGGACTTTGTACCGCAAACGGATTTTGGAAAGATTTTTACTATGGTTTATATATTAGCAGGAATTGGTCTTTTCTTCGGATTGATTGTTCGAATTGGTCGTGGAATTCTTAGCAGCAAAAATAAAAAGTAAAAGCTGTTTTCGTAATGTTTGTTGTTTTTGGGGAATGAACCGTTTCTTTCCGCTACAGGCACTTGCTTTTTTGCGGTTCTGCGATGAACCTCCTCGTCGCTCCGCTCCTGCGGGGTCTCATCTCTGTCCAGCTGATCCCGAAGGAGTCAAGTGCCTTCCGCTCCAATCCACTCTGCGTGCTTAATATGTGAAAAAACAACATTTTTTCAGAAAAGAGCCATAGTAAAAGATAAAGACTCAAGTAAGTTCCGTCTTATTGAGTCTTTTGAATGAGATCGACAATACGATCAGTAATTTCATCAACAGTCAGTTGATCTGTTTCCACTTTTAGATGGTGTGAGGCATAGATGTTCTGCCTAGTATAGAAAAGTTGTTCTGTTTCTTCCAATGTTCGACCTTTTAAAACGGGTCTGCTATCTATAATTAAATCGAGCCTTTCCTTCCAAGCTTCCCAAGATAAATGAAGATAGATGACAATACATTCGGATAAACATAAGTTTTTAATCTCATCCTGGAGGAACGCCCCACCTCCAACGGAAATAATTTTTTCTGGACACTTACAATATTCAGAGATCAATGCCTTTTCCTTTTCCCGAAATACCTTTTCTCCATATATGTTGAAAATTTCAGTAGTAGATATTTGAAACTCTTTTTCGATCTCTTGATCTATATCGATAAAATCTCTGTTCAATTTTTTTGCAACGGCTTCACCAATTGTTGTCTTGCCAACTCCCATAAATCCAATAAATACAATGCTTTTATTATTAAGAGACGATGGTTTATTTGTCATATTGCAAGCCTCTTTCTGAATTAAAATTAGTCAAATTATAATTTATATTCACGGATTTGTAAAAAATATTCATAATTTTATAACCCAATTTATAATACAATGGAAAAGAAATTGGATTAATATTGTCTTTTTTTCCAAAAGTATTGACAGAAGTATTTTCAATGTTTAATATTGTAATTGATAATGAATATCATTTGCGGAAGTTAGTGAATAATGACATTCATTTTTTTATCACCCATACTGATAATGAATCTCATTATCGTAATAATCGAATTACATATCCAATTGCCAGCATTCAAAAGGGAAGAGTAGGATTTGCGATGAAAAAAGTCGTTTTAATAATTGCTTTTATTGTTTTATCCGTCATTTCATTATTTGTCGGAGTTAAAAATATTACACCATTGGACATCTTCCATTTATCCGAGGAACAACGAGATATTTTATTGATCAGTCGCTTCCCAAGGCTTGTGAGTCTTATTTTGGCGGGAGTCAGTATGAGTGTTTGTGGATTGATTATGCAGCAGCTGTCCCGAAATAAATTTGTTTCCCCAACAACTGCTGGAACGATGGATTCAGCAAGATTAGGGATACTTGTTTCCTTAATTCTTTTTTCATCGGCAGGCATGATGGAAAAAATGTTGATGGCATCTGTTTTTGCCTTAGCAGGTACATTTTTATTTATGAATATTCTCGACAAAATTAAATTTAAAGATGCTATTTTCATTCCACTAGTCGGATTAATGTTTGGGAATATCATAAGTTCCATTACAACGTTTTTTGCCTATAAGCATGATTTGATCCAAAGCATTTCCTCTTGGCTGCAAGGAGATTTCTCCATGGTCATGTCAGGAAGATATGAAATGATTTATATTAGTATCCCACTTGTCATTCTCGCATATTTATTTGCGAATAAATTTACGATAGCGGGCATGGGCGAGGATTTCTCAGTAAATCTTGGCTTGAATTATAAGCTTGTCGTAAATATCGGATTAATTATTGTAGCACTGTCTACTACATCCGTTCTTTTGACAGTAGGGACTATTCCTTTTCTTGGATTAGTCGTTCCAAATATCGTTTCCATTTATAACGGCGACAACTTAAAGAAAAACCTGTTTCAAACAGCTTTGTTAGGTGCCGTGTTCTTGCTGTTTTGTGATATTTTAGGCAGAATCATTATTTATCCATATGAAATTCCAATTGGATTAACTGTTGGGGTCATTGGTAGCGGTATTTTTCTTTACTTGCTCATGAGGAGAAAGGCGTATGCGTAATAAAGTTAAACTAGGGATATTAGTTGTTTTGGCTGCAATTCTCGTTGGAATTTTTTTATTTACCCAATTAGGGAATTTTCCTGGGTATGTCCTGCCAAAACGAAGCATCAAAATTCTCGCCATCGTTCTTACGGGCGCATCAATCGCCTTTTCAACAGTGGTGTTCCAAACGATTACCAATAACAAAATATTAACGCCGAGCATTATTGGTTTGGATTCGCTCTATATGCTTATTCAAACGTTTCTCATTTTTGTTTTTGGTGCAACAAGTACAGTTGTAATGAATAAAAATATTAATTTTCTTCTCTGTGTTGGATGTATGGTATTGTTTGCTAGTTTTTTATATAAGTTTTTATTTAAAAGAGAAGGGCAAAATATTTACTTTCTCTTACTTGTCGGATTGGTGATGGGGACGCTGTTTCAAAGCTTCTCATCGTTTATGCAGGTTATTATCGATCCAAATGACTTTATGATCATTCAAGATCGAATGTTTGCCAGCTTCAATAATATCAATACCGATTTACTCACACTATCTATTATATTAGTTATTTTGGTTTTCATATATTTTATGCGGTTTGCTAAATATTTAGATGTGCTCTCACTAGGAAGAGAAGAGGCGATTAACCTAGGAGTGGATTATGATTATGTCGTTAAACGGTTACTTATTATTGTAGCGGTTCTCATCTCCATTTCTACCGCATTAATTGGCCCTATTACGTTCTTAGGATTACTTGTAGCAAACGTTTCCTATCAATTTTTGAAAACATATCGACATTCTTATTTGATTGCCGGGTCTGTTTTTATCAGTATTATTGCATTAGTTGGCGGATTACTTATTGTTGAAAGGGTTTTTACTTTTTCAACCACATTAAGCGTCATTATCAACTTTGTCGGCGGAGTATATTTTATCTATCTACTTTTAAAGGAGAGTAAAGCATGATTACAATCAAAAATGTTTCAAAAAAGTACGGTAATAAATGTGTAGTAGATAATGTTTCTTTAACGATAGAAAAAGGTAAAATTACTTCCTTTATTGGACCGAATGGGGCGGGTAAAAGCACCCTTCTATCAATGGTGAGTCGTCTAATATCAAAGGATATGGGGGAAATCACTATTGACGGAAAGGAAGTTAGTAAGTGCAAAACGAATGAACTTTCTAAGAAAATGGCGATTTTAAAGCAAGCAAATCATATTAATATCCGATTGACAGTAAGGGAACTTGTTTCCTTCGGCCGTTTTCCATATTCACAAGGTAAGCTTAGTGCAGAAGATTGGAAATTCGTTGATGAAGCCATTGAATATATGGAGCTTACAAGTATTCAACATAAATTTCTTGATCAATTAAGTGGTGGTCAACAGCAAAGGGCTTATATTGCAATGGTTATTGCTCAAGATACCGAGTATATATTGTTAGATGAACCATTAAATAATCTTGATATGAAACATTCTGTTCAAATTATGAAAGTTCTAAGAAAGCTGACGGATGAATTAGGGAAAACAGTTGTCATCGTTATTCATGATATCAATTTTGCATCTTGTTACTCTGATCATGTCGTTGCTTTAAAAGATGGCAGGGTCGTTCAAAATGGGCCAACTGATCATATTATTGATTCATCTGTTTTAGGAGATATTTATGAAATGGATATTGCTATTCAAAATATCAATGAAAACAAAATTTGTGTTTACTATGCTTAATTAAGATAAAACGTTGTGATTGTAAAAAAGGAAGAAATACTGAACATACGGATGGCGCCCCGTATTCAGTTTATCCTTCATTGAGAATGAATTTCATTATCGCAAAATTTTACAATGACAATTTTTATAAAAAAATATATTTATCGAGGTGTAATGATGAAAAGGAAATTATCATTATTTTTAATCATAGCAGTAATGACCATTTTTGCGGCAGCGTGCGGTTCAACTAGCGGGAAGAAATCTAATGGTTCAGAAAGTAAGGGAGATACACTTACGATTAAACATCAATTAGGAGAGACTCCTGTAAAGAAAAATCCCCAAAAAGTTGTTGTATTTGATATGGGAACATTAGATTCTTTAGATAAGCTTGGATTATCCGATACGGTGGCGGGAGTGCCACAACAAAATGTACCAGCTTATTTGGAAAAATATAAGGATGCAAAATATAAAAATGTAGGTGGTTTAAAGGAACCGGATTTTGAAGCAATTAATGAAATTCAACCTGATCTAATCATTATTTCTGGTAGACAACAAGATTCATATGATAAATTTGCTGAAATCGCACCTACAATTTTTATGGGAATTGATAGCAAAAAATATATGGATTCATTTAAACAAAATGTAAATACTTTAGGTGAAATCTTCGGTAAAGAGGCTCAAGTAAAAGAAGAACTTTCAACTATTGACAAAGAAATTGCTAGCTTGAAGGAAAAAGCGGATGCAAGTAATGCAAAAGCGTTAATTACATTAACTTCCGGTGGTAAAGTAACAGCTTATGGACCAGCTTCTCGATTCGGCCTAATTCATGATGAATTTGGTGTGAAATCGGCAGCAGATGATATTGAAGCGGATCCTGTACACGGTCAAAACATTTCAATGGAATTTATTAATGAAAAAAATCCAGACATTCTTTATGTAGTCGATCGTGATGCTGCCGTAGGAGAAGGTAATAATGCGAAAAAGGTTATCGAAAATAGCTTAGTGAAGAAAACCAATGCCTACAAAAATGGTAAAATTGTATACTTAGATCCAGGTTATTGGTACTTATCAGGCGGCGGACTAGAATCTGTAGCTGAAATGGTAAAAGAAGCAGCAAAAGGATTGGAATAAGGTAGTCTAATGGGGCAATAGAACATGTCTCCATATCCCTTAGGGACGTGGAGGCATGTTTTTTTAGTCCATTTTGCAGGGGTGAAAAGCTTTTAAACAAAAACCTTTGACTAATAACCAAGTTATATAGTAGGATTACTTTGAATAATGAATTAAATAATCTTATCAAGAGAGGCAGATGGACTGGCCCGACGAAGCCCAGCAACCGCGAGACGTAGTTTTGTTAGGTGCTAATTCCAGTAGAACGAATCGTTCTGAAAGATAAGATAGATGTTGTTTCGTAAACTTCTTCTTATCGAAGAAGTTTTTTGTTTTGAACAGCAAATTAAATTAGAGGAAATAGAACGTTTTTCAAAAGATGTAATGCCAATCGTAAAACAAAGAAGAGGTGCTTTCACACATGTCTAAAATATATATAATTCATGAAAATAAGGAATGGACAGATCATTTAATAAATAGATTAGAAGAGTTAGAACTTCCATATGAGGAATGGTTCCTTGATGAAGGAACGGTTGATTTATCGTCAATACCTCCTGAAGGTTTATACTTTAGCCGAATGAGTGCATCCTCTCATACAAGGGATCACCGCTATGCACCAGAATTGTCTACAGGCGTTTTCGCTTGGTTAGAAAGGCATGGAAGAACAGTTATTAATGGCAGTGGGGCGATTAGACTTGAACTAAGTAAAGTAAATCAGTATATGGAATTAGATAAGTTCGGTATACGTACACCGAAGACAATTGCCGCGGTCGGAAAGGAGCAAATCCTCGAAGCGGCAAGGAAATTAGAATCGGCATCTTTTATTACAAAGCATAATCGTGCGGGAAAAGGGCTAGGTGTACAGTTATTCCATTCAATTCAAGCATTAGAAGAATATTTACAAGGTCCTCTGTTTGAAGAACCTATTGATGGAATTACATTGATTCAGGAATATATTCAATCTCCGGATAACTCGATTACTCGCTGTGAATTTATTGGTGGTAAGTTTATCTATGCAGTTAGAGTAGATACTTCAGAAGGGTTTGAATTATGCCCTGCAGATGCATGTCGAATCGATGATCTATTTTGCCCTGTAGGCGAACAACCGACTATTATAGATAAATTCCAAGTAATCGAAGGGTTCGATGATCCGATTATTAAGAAATATGAGGAACTACTGCGAAGCAATCATATTTTAGTAGCTGGAATTGAATTCATTCGTAATGAGCAAGGACAAATTTTCACCTATGATATAAACACGAATACGAACTATAATAGTGATGCAGAGGCGAAGGTCGAAAAATATGGAATGCTGGAGTTGGCAAAATACTTAGGTGAAGAATTAAAGACAGTAAATTCTATTTATAAATAGATGGAGAAATCCGGCTTAGATGTTAATCTAAGCCGGTAAATTGAATCTTAGCTTATAAAGATTAAAACAATAAAATAAACAACCATTGCGCTTAATCCAACGGGAATCCCAAACTTTGCCCATTCTTTACTAGTTATCTTTAGTTTTCCCGCAGAAATGATATTTGGGATGTTTCCCGGAACGAGAATTCCACCGCTGATAAGCAGTCCGAGCAGGATTGCCTTAATAGTTGATGGACCCATAGCAGGACTGATTTCAGCTGCAGCTAAAGTCGCGTTATCTAAAATAGCCGAGATCATATTAATCCAATATAAAATAAATGGACTCAAATCCAATAAGTATTTAGTAATTAACGGTTCAAAACCTGCTCCTAAAAGTGTTAATCCCATTACAAATAGATAAATCTTTAATGCACGAATAATAATTTCTCCGTAGCCTTCCGTGGTTTGATCACTTTTTAAACTGTCTTCATCATTCTTCGGTCTAACTAAAATCGCAGCTAATATACCAAATATCACCACTAAGGAAATCACTTCAGGGCCAATTAATCGAAATAGATAGAAAAAGTCCTCATGAAGCTTACTGATCGCAAGAGTAGATAATGGTTCACCAATTGGCGTCAAGGCTGCACCGAGTCCAATCGAAAAGCATGCCAAAACAACTAAACGAACTTCTGACTTTCGATCCAAGCGTAGGACGCTCACAATGAGAACAAGAATAAGTGCAGCTATAATCGCGGTTACAACACTAGATATGAGTCCTAAAATAATAACGACTAGTGCCAAGAATAATTGGTAAGGCATAGCCCCGCTTATTCCAAGAATCATTTTCTCCAATGGCTTTTGAAGCCATCTAAATAATAAGCCGGCAATTAAAACAGCCAGAGAAATATTTATAGGGTCTTCCAATGCTTTAAGAATTAGTGATTTATCCAATACTCCACTAACTAATACAGCAGCAAGTCCCATAATGAATAAAAATATTTCTAAATTATGCTCAACAAACTTAACGGAGAAAGGTAGAAATAAAACAAATAATAAAATAATGATTAAACCTATTAGCATGTTAGTCTCCTTCATATATGTATTTTTAAGGTGGTATTTACTAATTAAAGGGGTATTAATAGGAAACTTGTTCTTTTAGTATAAATATTTTTTTTGTTAACTTCAATAAAGTTGAACCAATTGAGTGATTTTTCAATCATCTCTCTTTTTTTTTAATAGGTCTTAATCAACGCTGATTGATGTGTTAATATATAATGAATTTAATATGATAAATGGAGAAAAAGGTATGGAAACTCACACAAGTCAAAGTTATAAAGTCGTGGAAACATGCTTACTGGCAGGGAAAATTATGCTTCAAAGTGGAGCTGAAACATATAGGGTAGAAGACACAATGACAAGAATTGCTTATGCGTTCGGTATTAAAGGAACACATAGCTTTGTGACGCCAACAGGTATCATTTTTTCAATCGATGGTTCAGAGCCGACTAAACTTGTTCGGGTATCTGAACGCTCAACAGATTTAAAAAAAGTAACAATCGTAAATAGTATATCGCGGAAATTAACTAGTGGCGAACTATCGTTAAGTGAGGCTTTTGACGAATTAAAGGTAATCGAAAGAACGAATTTCGCCTATCCTATTTGGATACAGATTACCGCTGCAGCGATATCGAGCGGATGTTTTTTAATTATGTTCAATGGCGGGTGGCATGATTTTCTTCCCGCTATCATTACTGGAGGTTTAGGTTTCACGGGTTTTATTTATTTACATCGCCTCGTACAAGTAAAGTTCTTCTCGGAATGCTTGGCCTCACTCATCATCGGATTATTAGCAGTCCTTTTTGTGAGGTCGGGGCTAGGAAATGAAATAGATAAGATTATTATTGGTTCCGTTATGCCCCTTGTTCCAGGATTGCTCATAACGAATGCGGTACGGGATTTAATGGCAGGACATCTTGTATCAGGTATTTCAAAAGGTGCAGAGGCATTTTTAACAGCATTTGCTATTGGAACAGGGATTGCTGTAGTTATTTCGTTTTTTTCAATATTATAATGAAGGGAAATATGTGATGATTCAACAGCTGATTACTAGCTTTATCGCTACGGGTGCGTTTGGAATAATTTTTAATATACCGAGGAAAAAATTATTACTTTGTGGACTTGTTGGAATGATTGGCTGGTTCATATATGTTTTACTAATCAATTCACATGCAAACGCGGCAGTAGCTAGTTTGGTTGCTGCGTTCGTTATTGCTGTGATTAGTCAAGTATTTGCAAAAATATATAAGGCGCCGATTATTATTTTTAGTGTATCAGGAATTATTCCGCTCGTTCCAGGAGGAATGTCTTATGATGCAATGAGACATTTCGTAGCAAATGATTACAATACAGCTATACAAATGGCTGCAAAAGCATTCATGATATCTGGTGCTATTGCGATTGGAATCGTATTTGCAGAAGTAATTAATCAAATGATTAGAAAAGCGAAAGCGCCTTGCTAATCGACGTAAAAGACTTACGGGACTTCGACTGAGATAAAGGAAACACGGGTGATGTAAGGCGAATCGATGTTGACTTATCGTAGGGAAAAGTCCTGAAGTTTTCTAGTCGATAGGCGCTGGAGCTAGACAAAGCAGATATTTATTAGGAACATTACTCCTATAAAATTTATACTTTCTAACCTTTAAAAAATCCGGACGGCAAACTCAAAAATAGCGCATGATTTTCGAATCGGAAATCTGCGTTTTTTTTTGTAGACAACTCAACCATTAGGCGAACGCACATATAATAAGTATCAGTTTTTTATACATGTTAAGGAGGAGATGCAATATATGTGTGGGATAACAGGCTGGGTTGATTTTAAAAGAAATTTATCGGATACACATGAGATCGTTTCAAATATGACGGAAACTTTATCTAGACGTGGGCCAGATGATACAAATACATGGTTTACAAAACACGCGGCTTTTGGACATAAACGACTAGTTGTAGTGGACCCTCTATGCGGAATTCAACCAATGTCACGGAAAAAGGGTGAATATACTTATACGTTATGTTATAACGGGGAGCTTTATAATACGGAAGATATTCGCAAGGAGCTATTAGCAAAAGGGTATCGTTTTCAGGGTCACTCGGATACAGAAGTGTTATTAACTTCTTATCTAGAGTGGGAAGAGGATTGCATTCATCATTTCAATGGAATTTTTGCATTCGCTATTTGGGATGAAAAGAAACAACATTTATTTGCTGCAAGAGATCGGTTAGGGGTAAAGCCTTTGTTTTATCGGGAGTATACTGGTGGGGTTATGTTCGGTTCGGAGTTGAAAGCGATTCTCGCTCACCCGGAGGTAAAGGCTGAAATTGGTTTAGATGGACTTACAGAAATCCTCGGATTAGGACCTTCAAGAACACCTGGACATGGTATATTTCTCGGTATTAATGAGTTAAGACCGGCGCATGCATTTACCTTCTCAAGAGATGGACTAAAGGTCTGGAGATACTGGAATGTGAAAAGTGAGAAGCATCACGATTCTGTGGAGGAAACAGCAGAAAAAATCAACTATTTATTTACAGACGCGGTAACCCGACAGTTAGTATCAGATGTACCGATATGCACGTTTTTGTCAGGAGGGCTTGATTCCAGTGCGATTACGGCCATTGCCTCCAATCACTTTCAAGAAAATGGATTAGGTGCTTTGCATACATTTTCAATCGATTATGAGGAAAATGACCAATTTTTCGAAGCCAATGATTTTCAACCTAATTCCGATGCACACTGGATAGACAAAATAACCAATACATTTGGAACCATCCATCACAATCGTGTTATCACTCAAGAGCGGTTGGCGGAGTATTTAAAGGAAGCAGTAATCGTTCGAGATACCCCAGGAATGGCTGATGTCGATTCCTCTCTTTTATGGTTTTGCAAGGAAATCAAACAGGACTTTGTTGTTAGTCTTTCTGGTGAATGTGCCGACGAAATTTTTGGCGGGTATCCATGGTTCCACCGAAAGGATGATTTGGAGCGGGAAGGATTTCCATGGATGAGGTCGGTGAATGAGCGTGTTGATTTAGTAAAAGATCACTGGAATAAAAAGCTGAATATTAAAGATTATGTGTTAACTAAGTATGAGGAAACGGTTAGGGAGACCCCTATTCTTGAAGGTGAAGATCCGCTTGAGGCAAAAAGGAGACAATTATTTTATTTAAATATGATTTGGTTTATGACCACTTTACTGGATCGTAAGGACCGAATGAGTATGGGAGCAAGTCTGGAGGTTCGAGTTCCTTTTGCCGATCACCGGTTGGTTGAATACGCATGGAATATCCCTTGGGAGATGAAAATGTATGATAATCGTGAGAAAGGCTTACTGAGAAAGGCTTTGGAGGGAATACTGCCTAATGATGTGCTCTATCGTAAAAAAAGTCCTTACCCGAAGACACATCATCCGGCTTACACAAAGGCCGTACAAAGTTGGCTTGGTGAAATTTTACAAGATAAGGGCTCCGTTCTTTATGAATTTTTAAAGAAAGATCAGTTAACAGCAATTATTGAATCAGAAGGAAAGGCATTCCAAGTCCCATGGTTCGGGCAATTGATGACAGGTCCGCAATTACTTGCCTATCTTGCACAAATTCACTATTGGTTTGAGGAATATGGCATTAACATTAAGGAATAATGGTATGATAGATACTCAGTGATAATATCATCATGATGTTATCACTTTATTTCGCTTATTTTTAAGACTAAGTATTTTTTCATACTTCTACCTCTAATGTAAAAATCGTATTGTAAAAACTTTTATATTAAACAGGCTATAAAATACCTTGATAGAGGGATTTTTGAGCAAAAAAATTGCCACCCCCTGAATTTTAGGAAATAGTGAGGTTACCACACAACACTAAAATTCCTAAAAAGGAAGTGACAAGTTGTACCCTCAAATTATAACCTATTTACTAACTTTTATAAAATTCCAAGAACAAATAATTCGAACATTACTCACCCTACTTATTGGGAAGAGTATGTTTGATAAACCGAAAGATCAGCAGCCTGTTAACAAACCTTATCGAAAACTACAAGTTGATGATCTTCCCATTATCGAAATCCCAGAAAAGCTGAATTATCGAAATCTCCTAACGGAGTACCAAGAGAAGCATGGGAAATCTCTTAAACCCGTTCGAAGACACAAGAACGCAAAAGTGTCGGTACCTAAAGGAATGAAATGTCCTAAGTGTGGTGCACCATCTGATTATCTTTATGCCAATAATGGTGATAAGGGACAGTATCAATGCAAGGTATGTTCTTGCCTTTTCAGCGATAAGAATCGTTTTTCGAAAGAGGCCATTTTGAAATGTCCTCATTGTTCTAAAACACTCGATAAGATCAAGGAGCGAAAAGATTTCGATGTGTTTAAGTGTAAAAATGACGACTGTCCGTATTATCAAAAGAAATTAAACGGTATGTCTTCCAAAGAAAAGAAACAGTTTAAAAAGGATCCCCAGTCGTTTAAGTTAAGGTATATTTTTCGCCAATTTCACATTGATTTTCAACCATTATCCAAGAATTCACCGGAGTTGCCAGTTGTTGATCTGTCTAGAATCTATGCTTCTCCGCATACGTTAGGTTTGATATTGACCTACCATGTGAATTACGGTCTTTCCGCAAGAAGGACCGCTGCCATTATGCAAGATGTTCACGGTGTAGCTATTTCTCATCAGACGATATTGAACTACGAAAATAGTGTGGCTCTTTTACTTAAACCTTACGTGGATCACTATCCTTATGAGCTTTCAGATCAATTCTGTGGTGACGAAACCTATATCCGGGTCAATGGAAAATGGCATTATCTCTTTTTCTTCTTTGACGCGGTGAAAAAGATCGTCCTTTCGTACCGAGTGTCGCCTAATCGTGATACAGCATCCGCCATTCAAGCGATAAACGACGTCCTACTGAAGATGGAAGAGATCCCTGAAAACCTTACATTCGTAGTAGATGGAAATCCAATCTATCTTCTAGCCCAGCATTTCTTCGCTCAGAATGATATTTCTTTCGATGTGAAGCAAGTAATCGGGCTGACAAATGAAGATCCCATCTCAACCGAATACAGACCGTTAAAACAGATTATCGAAAGACTGAATCGCACATTTAAAGGAAATTATCGCTCTACACAAGGATTTGGATCGGATCATGGATCTGTTTCTTTTGTCACCTTGTTTGCGGCGTATTTTAACTTTCTACGACCACATGCATCCCTAGAGGGCAAGGTACCCGTTGTGAATCCAAAGTTATCAGGACTTCCTACCATGCCTGCGCGTTGGACAAAGCTCATCGAGTTAGCTCAACGATGGATAGTCGAACAAAGATCCGCCTAACTTTTTGTTTAGCAGAGCCCTTGGACAAATTTAGCAATCGGCGGAGCGAACTCTTGACAAACCGAACTTGCCAATGGTTTAAAATGAAAATACCAAGGGCTTATTTGGTATGCCTTCTTTTTGTCCCCTTCGCCCTTGTTAACCTTGGATCAAACCATTGGCGTGTTTGTCAAGAGCGATTGCGGGAGCTCCCCACCTAATAAATGGAAAGTAACCTAAACAACTATTTAGTTTTCATAGAACTTTTTACAATACCTGTTCACATCCAAAAGTTTTTAATTGATCAATCTGAAATGGATGATGAGCGGAAAGAAAACGAATATGGTAAGCTTCGCAAAATGATAAGTTATTGCCATACGGAATCGTGTTTTCAACAATATATTTTAGAGTATTTCGGGGAAGAAAACGCGACGGTATGCCGAAAATGCGGGAATTGTACAGATGATCGCATTCAAGTGGATGTCACTAAAGAAGCGCAAATGGTGTTGTCATGTATAAAAAGAATGAATGAAAGATTTGGAAAAACATTTATTACGAAAGTGCTGACAGGTTCATCAGATAAAAAGATTAAAAGCTTCGGATTTAATAAATTATCAACGTATGGAATTATGAAAGAGCGAACACAAAAAGAAGTGAATGAACTAATCGATTTTTTAACAGCCGAGGGGTACTTGCGCCCAACAGATGGACAATATCCTGTCTTAATGTTGACTAATCAAGCAGTTGAGGTTTTGCGTGGAGAAAGTACGGTACTAAGAAAAGAAAGAGTGAAAGTTAAACAGCTTATTGAGGATAACCAGCTATTTGAACGGCTAAGGAAGCTTCGAAAGGAAATTGCAGATATGGAAAAAGTGCCTCCGTATATTATTTTTTCCGATCAATCCTTGAAGGAAATGAGTGCAAAGCTGCCAACTTCGAAAAATGAATTATTACAAATTAAAGGAGTAGGGGAGCGGAAGTTAGAACAATACGGAGATGCTTTTATCACAGTTATCACATCTTACTGTGAAGAAAATGGGATTGCTGTAGAAAAGCATGATGATTTTATTATGGCTAGAAGCGAAACAACAAAGGATGACAAAGAGAAAAGCCATCATGTAACTTTCTCCTTCCTTCAACAAGGCTTAACCATCGATGAAATTGCCGCTAAACGAAATATGACGATACGAACAATTGAAGGACATTTAATCAAATGTGCGGAAGAAGGCATTTCTATTGATTGGGATCAATTTATCCCTTCACAGTATGAAGAGTTAATAAAAGAAGCAGTGAGAGAAGCCGATACTCAAAGGTTGACGCCTATTAAACAGTTACTCCCTGAGGAAATCAGCTTTTTTATGATACGAGCATTTCTACAAAGGGAAAAAGAGCAGAAAGTATAACTAATGGATGGGATTCCCATCCATTAGTTCCGTTATTTGTACTTAAAGAACGACAAATGTTACAATATTGTAATCAAGTTAAGTACGGTAGAAAGGAAGTTGTTTTTAATGATTAAATGCATCGCATCCGATATGGATGGTACGTTATTAAATTCAAGGCAGGAAATTAGTGAATTAAATCGTGAAGCGATTCTTTTCGCGAAGGAGCAAGGGATTGAATTTGTCATCGCTACAGGTCGTTCATATGATGAAGCAAATGGTGTTTTGGAAAGTTCAGGAATCAATTGTCCCATCATTGCAGCGAATGGAGCTGAAATAAGAAATATTCAAGGTGAAATCGTCGGTACAATGGGAATTGACAGGGAACATGCAGCAACTATCATCAATTTGCTTAGCAAATTAGATATTTATCTCGAGGTGTATACGAGTAAAGGGAAATATACTGAGGACTATGAGAAAAGTATTAGTGTAATTGTTGACATTTTTCATACTGCTAATCCCGAAATACCTGCAGAAGAGATTCGTTCAACTATTAAAGATAGATTTGTAAAAGGCTTTATCCAAACTGTAAATGATTACGGGGAAATTCTTTCCGATCCGGACTGTGTCGTTTATAAGATTATCGTTTTTTCAAAAGACCATGAACAATTAACAATGGCAAATGCTTCATTAAAGGCATTAAAAGAGATAAAGATTACATCATCAGGACACAATAATCTAGAAATTAATCATATCAATGCACAAAAAGGGATAGCCCTTGAAAACTTTGTAAAATCAAAAGGAATTACACTCAAGGAAACAATGGCTATCGGGGATAATTTTAATGATCTTTCTATGTTGAAAATAGTAGGACATCCCGTAGCAATGGGCAATGCAGTGCCCGAAATTAAAAAGGTAATCGCTAATCATACAGTGAAGAATGATGAAGATGGTGTAGGAAAAGCTATCTACCAAGTATTGACTGGTCAACCTGCAAAATAAAAGAAGGGTAGCGAATATTTTCGCTGCCCTTCATTCTTTATTATAAGTAGAAAGTCCATGGAGAATGAATTGAATGGTTCTTTCTATCTCTGCTTCATCATCCCACTTTGCTTCGGGAAACATTAAATATCTTCCAATAACAAAACCAAGAATGGATGATACTGTAAGCCGAATGACCGTTTGAGGTGGCATATCTATAATTTCACCTTTTTTTTGATACTCTTCTACAATTAGTTTCAACCGTTTAATTACATGATTGATAATATGTTCCTTAAATTGTTCTTTTAATTCAGGATGAAAAGGTATTTCTTGAAACAATATTTTAATCATAGGAAAATTTTTTTTTGCAAACTCCATACGGTTGATGATCACAGCCCTTAAAAAATCCTCAAAGCTTTGATACTCGGATAACAAAACTTTGTTAAAATCTCGTATAAAAAAAGGAGCAATAAATTTTGCCATCGTTGGGGCGATAATCGATAATAATAGATCTTTTTTCGTTTTATAATGACGGAAAATGGTACCTTCAGCGACCCCTGCCTTTTTGGCGATTTCATTCGTAGAAGTAGCAGAATAACCTTTTTCTGAAAAGATTTCTACGGCAGCTTCAAGAATTTTTTTTTGCTTTTCGGTCATCTCTTGGTTTTCAAAAAGTATGTCAAAAACATTATCTCGTTTGGGCATTGCATTCTCTCCGATCTATATGGACATCTATTATATTTTACGATATTTCTTTAAAGCAAACACGTTTAAAACAATAAAGAGAAGTGCAAAACCGAAAAGTAAAAGTAGATCTAAATAAATATCTTGAAATCCTAATCCTTTATACATAATGCCTCGCAATGCATCTCCACCATAATACATCGGCATAAACTTAGCGATAATTTGCAACCAATTTGCCATTCCATCAACAGGGAAAATTCCGGCAAAAAATACTTGAGGAACAACAATAATCGGAATAAATTGCATCATTTGAAATTCAGTGTTTGCAAATGCAGATAATAGAGTCCCTAATGATAACGCAACTAATGCTAATAATAGATTAATAAGGAGAACATTCCAGATAGAGCCGACTAACTGAATATCTAACACTTTAATTGCGTAAAATACGACAATAATTGTTTGAATGACCGCAAAAATACCATAACCGAATAAATAGCCGAAAACAATCTCGCTTCTTTTTATAGGGGTTGCTACAAGTCTTTCAAGAGTGCCAGTCGTTCGTTCTCTTAAAAGAGCAATTCCTGAAATAAGGAAGACGAAGAAAAAGACAAAGAATCCAATTAATATCGGATTTAACACATCAAAAAACGTTGTATCTTTATTGCCATATATATAAGAAGTTTCAATCTTAGGAAAGTCCTTTAAGACACTATGACTATTCATTTGTGATACATGTGCGAAAAGTATTTGTTGAATTTTCATTTGTAACGCTTTTGATACAGTAGGATCATCGTTTTTTAATGTTAGCCTAGGCTGATTGTCTTTCAACTGAAAGATTCCATCTAATTCATCTTTTACAATAACTTTTTTTGGATCCTTTAATGTATCGTATTTTATGACATGAATATCTTGGTTTTTCAATTGTTTAATAAGGGAAGGGTCTGCGTTTATTACACCAATTCTAATATCATCGGAATCGCTCGTAAAGAGAAAATGAATAAGTGTTAAAATGATGAGTGGGGCAATCATCATTAATGCAAGTGTCCGTTTATCTCTTATCATTTGCCTGCAAATTCTTTTTATTAATGCACCAATTCTCATGAGTTCATACCCCCAGCTTTTAAAAATACCTCTTCTAAATTGCTTACATTATATTGTGCTTTTAATGTTGAAGGGGGGCCACTCGTTAAAATCATTCCATCACGCACCATACTGAGATAATCACACTTTTCTGCTTCATCCATGACATGTGTAGTGACTAGAATAGTTTTTCCTTCATCCTTCAAGCGAATTAATTCATTCCATATTGATAATCGGAGTTCAGGATCGATCCCGACAGTTGGTTCATCTAAAATTAATATTTGTGGATCATGGATTAAAGCAATTGCTAGTGACAGCCTCCGTTTCATACCGCCAGAATAGGTTCCTACTTTCTTGGATAAATGTGAGCTAAGATCGACAAGATTCGCTGCATAAGCTATTCTTTCTTTTTGTTCGTGCTTCCTCAATTTGAATAGGGAGGCGAAGAAAGCCATGTTTTCTGCTCCAGTTAGCTCTGGATAAAGAGCATCGGATTGAGCCATGTAGCCAATATTTTGCAATGCCTTTAGATTAGGTATTCGTGTATTTAATACTTGAACATCACCTTTAGAAGGAGTATCCATTCCGACAATAATTTTGATTAATGTTGTTTTTCCAGACCCTGAAGGTCCGATAAGACCATAGATTTGGCCTGCACTTATCGATAAATCAATATCCTTTAAAACAGTCTTTTTACCAAAGGTCTTCGTTACTTTGTGAATATGAATAGCATGATTCATTTTACGACCTCCTACCAATAAAATGAGTGATTACTCACTTTATAGTAAAATACCATGATGTATTTGTCAATTACAAAGTGAGTGAATACTCACCCTTTTAAAAAAATAAAGAGCCGTAATTGAAATTACAGCCCTTCCACATTTATTTAACCCGATCGTTCTCCCATTGGTAATTCCAAAATCTTTCGTTTTGTAACCAAGCAAGGGTTTCAGGATCTTTTTGTTTTAATTTTTCTTCACGATCGGCTATCATCCAGCCCGTTTGCGAAATATGTGCTTTCATCGCACCAATTTTTTGATCGATAACCGCACTTACATCATTTATTACGTCCGGAGGTCCAATTTCTGATTCGTGATTATTTGAAAATGCTACACAATGAAGCTTCGGTCTTTTTTCTTCAGGAATACGCCTAACTGCACGAACTACGGCTCTTCCTGTTGCTTCATGGTCAGGATGGACGGAATATCCCGGATAGAAAGTAATAATCAGCGATGGATCAAGTTCGTTAATCAAACCGGTAACCATCTGAGTTAATTTTTCATCATCTTCAAATTCTACTGTTTTATCGCGTAAGCCCATCATCCGTAAATCTTGAATTCCCATCACTGCTGCCGCCTTTTGCAGCTCCTTTTTGCGAATCTTCGGCAGCGATTCTCTTGTAGCAAATGGTGGATTTCCTAAATTTCTCCCCATTTCTCCAAGAGTTAGGCATGCATAAGTTACTGGTGTCCCGTTTTTTACGTGAGTTGCAATGGTGCCTGACACCCCAAATGCTTCATCATCCGGGTGAGGGAAAATAACTAAAACTTGACGTTCTTTTTCCATAGAAAAAACGCTCCTTTCTTCACCACATTATTCAAATGGTGTTTCACTAATCTCAAGTGCCACCGCTAGTTTTCCATCGTATCCATGCCCTGCAAGAAGTAAGCGGCCAAGGTCATCTTCTTCAAAATGGGTTAAGCCCTCGGCATAAATCCAACCAATTGCTAGTTTTAAGCCAACTCGAAACGGACCATCCCCAATAATTTTTCCGTGTTCATAATTGACTTGGGCATTCCGTATGTATGCTCCAGCTGAAAAGAAACCTTCATTAAAATGGGAAGCATATGCACCATTTGTTGTTTCCAAATGTATATATACGGTTTTATTCGCAAACTTATTAATTTTCTCCTGAACAGCAGAGATTTGTATAGGCTCCACGTAGAACCCTCCTTTTTTTGAAACGATAACTAAAGTATGTGATTATTTTACTAAAAATAGTAGTGGAAAGCGAAGAGATTGCTTACTGGCGTTACAAAATAAAAAAGGAGCGGATGAAATCCACTCCCCAGAATTATTTATTCGTAACAAAACGTGTATACGCTCCGTGCATAACCGGACCGACATATTGATTTAACTTAAATCCATGCTCGATAGCTGCTGATACAAATTTTTTCGCAACAGCTACAGCTTCTTTAACTGAGCTTCCTTTTGCAAGTTCAGCTGTAATCGCTGCAGCAAACGTACAGCCTGCACCGTGATTGAAAGTAGTATCAAATTTTTCACTTTCTAAAAGTGTAAAATCGCTGCCGTCATAGAACAAATCGACTGCTTTTTCATGTTGTAGCTGTTTACCGCCCTTAATAACGACATTTTTTGCACCTAGATCATGTATTTTCACAGCTGCTGCCTTCATATCATCGATTGTTTTAATAGGTCCGGATTTTGCTAATTGCCCAGCTTCAAATAGATTTGGAGTGACAATTGTAGCGCGTGGGACTAATAACTCGCGCATTGCATCTGTGTTTTCTGGCTGTAATACTTCATCTTCACCTTTACAAACCATAACGGGGTCAATAACCACTTTATCTAATTTATGTTCGTCTATTTTACGAGCGGCTAACTCAATAATATCAACTGAGCCTAGCATCCCCGTTTTCATCGCATCGATATTCACAGATAGAATCGTTTCTAATTGTGGTTCGACCGTTTTTACATCAATAGGGAACACATTATGGTGCCAATCATTTTTTGGATCCATTGCAACGATGGAAGTTAGCGCAGTCATTCCATAAACGCCAAGTTCTTGGAATGTTTTTAAATCAGCTTGAATTCCCGCACCGCCACTTGAATCTGATCCGGCAAGGGTTAAAGTCTTCTTCAAAGTCATAAACAAATCCTCCTCTATCAGCGAAAGTGAGTAATATTCAAAAAATCTCTATTTTAGAATATACCAATAGTAAATAGATTTCCATACTCAGAAATAAAAAGAGGCTGGGACATAACTAGCTTCAAATAGTGAAAAAGGTGAATTTGAGTGTGCTCAAATTCACCTTTCTCTATTTTTACCTGTAAATTCTTCTATTACCTTAGTTGTTGGGCAGTGTATTTTCTTAAATTCACTGCCATTAATGCAAAGCCCATTTCATTTTCTACCTTCGATTTTCCTCGTACGGAAAATCGTGTGAAACGCAAATTAGCCTTCAAGAATCCAAAAACTGGTTCCACATCGATTTTGCGTTTTCGATAGATCGCACCCGTTCTCTCTTCTGAAAGCTTCGTTCTTACATATTCTTTTTGTTGTTCCCATGTTTCATTCACCATTCGTTTTCGATTGTTGCCTTCTTTTGCTTTGGTACAGGAGGAACGGAATGGGCAGTCCGAACAGTCTTCGCACTCGTAGATTTTAAACTTCCGTTGGAATCCTGTACGATCAGTACGGACAGAATAATCGTGAAATGTAAGATGTTTCTGGTTTGGACATGTATAGGTATCTGTTTCTTCATCGTACGGCCAGTTGTCTGGATTGAATAGGTTTTGTTTGTAGGTTTTCTTTTTTTCCTTCATATACAGCGTATAAGGAATAAGTGCTTCACGTTTTCTGTTCAAAAGGATATCATTATAATTTTCTTCACTACCATAACTTGCATCTGTGACGATGTGTTCCGGTAACTCGAAATAATCCTGCTCAATCTCATCTAGAAAGGGAATTAACGTACGTGTGTCTGTTGGGTTTGAGAATAATCCATAGGCAAGCGCATATTGACCTTCCGTTGCGATTTGTGTATTATAACCAGCCTTCAATTGTCCATTTTTCATATAATCATCTTTCATTCGCATAAATGTCGCATCTGGATCTGTTTTAGAATAGCTATTACGTGTACCAAAGATTTCAAGGTCTCGTTGGTATTTCTGTTTTCGTACGATAAAATCAATCAACTGTTTACGCACTTTTTTCGGATATTTGCGTTCATTTCTTAAAGCTTTTCGTTCTGGAACATCCGATGATGCTTCAATTTGTTTATCATACTCGTTTACGACATCATCCACTTTTTGAACCAATTGAGCGAGCTCTTCCAATGATAACTGTTCATCGCTTTCACGTTCGATTTCAGGTATGATTTCATTCTCAAGAAGCTCATCATATAGCTGGTTTGACTTTTCAATTAAACTTTGATGATACTTCTCAATCGATTTCTTCCAGACAAACGTAAATTTATTTGCATTCGCTTCAATCTTTGTACCATCGATAAAAATTGCTTCTTGATCGATCAGTTTTTCTTCAATTAATTGGCAACGGAATTGGACGAAACATTGGCGAATTAAATTTTTCACTTCTGGTTGAACACGGAATCGGTTGATTGTTCGGTAGCTTGGTTCATGCCCTTGAGCTAGCCACATCATACGGATACTGTCTTTTAATAGGGCTTCAATTTTTCGCCCTGAAAAAACAGATTGCGTGTAGGCACATAAGATAATTTTAAGCATCATGCGTGGATGGTAGGCAGGACAGCCATCATTTCTCTGAAATGATTCGAACGCTTCATGAGGGATACTTTCAACTAAATGATGAACATGGAAGGCAATATCATTTTTTTGTAACTTTACTTCTAAATCTAAAGGCAAAACTAATTGATTCATGGTATAATTTTTAAACATAAGGATCCTTCTTTCTGATTTTATTTGGTGTGGTAACTTTATTTTATCAGAAGTGATCCTTATTTTTATTCAAAAAATAATCAAAGCCGGTGAAATTTTACTCGTCGTAAAAATTCACCGGCTTTTTCATCTCAGAGGTGGGTTTTGTCCCAGCCTCATTAAAAGGGGGGGATCATCGTCTTTATTTATTATGGACAAATTCTCTAAGACTATACATGGAAGTTTGAAAGAAATATAATTTTGTGAAAACTCTTTACTTTTTGGATGAGTGGATATACTATTGAAGTAGCAATTAATAAATTTCCATGGTGGGAGGTATGTAATATGAACAAATTACTTATAAATCTAACGTTAATTTCATATTGCAGTCCATGGGAAAAGACAAAACCAATTAATTAAAAATCAATTGTAAAATTTTCTCTAATTAATTTTGTGTATTCAACCATGGACTGCCATTTCAGTCGATGGTTTTTTATTTACACACAAATATTGGAGGAATTACATTTGAATTTACAAACATTAGGTTGGAATACTTATTTTGAAGAACATTTTGAAGAATATAAACAGCAGGGTTATGAAGTGGGAAGAGTCACTTTAGAGCATAAAAAAATATATAGAGTAGCAACTGAACATGGCGAGCTGCTTTCTGAAGTATCAGGTAAACTGAGGTTTCAAGCATTTGAACGACAAGACTATCCAGCAGTCGGGGATTGGGTTGTCATCAGTCCGAGACTAGAAGAACAAAAAGCGACGATTCATGCTATTTTGCCTCGCAAAAGTAAATTTTCGCGAAAAGCAGCTGGACCAAAAATGGATGAGCAAATAGTTGCCACAAATGTCGATATTGTTTTTCTTGTGAATGCATTAAATTCTGATTTTAATCTCCGCCGGATTGAAAGATATGTATTAACTGCTTGGGAAAGTGGAGCAAATCCTGTCATCATTCTAAGTAAAGTCGATTTATGTGAAAATGTTGAGGAAAAAATCCAAGAAGTAGAATCCATTGCCTTTGGTGTACCGATCCATGCCATCAGCGCCGAACAAAATATTGGATTGGAGCAATTAGCCCCATATGTTTTTGAAGGGCAAACGATCGCATTACTTGGTTCGTCAGGAGTTGGAAAGTCGACATTAACGAATGCTTTATTTGGAAGTTTAAAGCAAGAGGTTCGTACGATTCGAGAGGATGATGGACGGGGACGACATACAACGACCCATCGAGAATTAATTGTTTTAGAAAGTGGAGGAATTTTAATTGATACTCCCGGAATGCGTGAATTGCAGCTTTGGGATGCAGATGATGGCTTAAGTCAAAGCTTCTCTGACATAGAGGAGCTGGCTGAAAGTTGCCGTTTTAGAGATTGTTCACATTCCAAGGAACCGGGATGCGCTATTCAGCTGGCGATTTTAGAAGGTACATTAGATAAAAGTAGATACGCAAGCTATGTTAAGCTTCAGAAGGAATTGGCCTTTTTAGAACGAAAAGAAAATCGACAAGCAAAACTAGCTGAAAAAGCGAGGATGAAACAACTTACAAATGGTCAAAAAAAGAATAGAAAGTAATTATGTAAATGACAGTCCTTTTTGCGGGGACTGTTTTTCTCTTTTACATGAATGCGGTCTATTCGGGAAGATGAATACAGCAATTACGTGTGAAGTGCACGCATCCGGCTCATTCGGGAAGAACGAACTCAGTAATTTCATGTGAAGTGCTCGAATGCGGTTTATTCGGGAAGATAAGGCATACATTCTTGTAATAAAGTGCTCGAATGCGGCTCTTTAGTGCACTTGAGGACTGCGCTTTTGAACAAAAGGAAGCGCAGCATTCCCCTTCAAAATCTATGATTTAGTGGGGGTTAGGCGCTTATTCTTTCCCTTTTCCCTGATTTTCAATATATCTTTTTATCATTTCAATCGTTGCTCCTCCTGTGGTTAATACCTTGTAACTTCTACCCCAAAAATAGGGTTTATAGTAATATTTTTCCCCTCGGAAAAATATTTTCAAAATATACTATCTATTTAAAATACCTTATTGCCTTTACAACGTATTTTGCTATGATAGATAGGAAGGAACCTTTTGGAAGGTTTGATAATGAAAATTGTAAAAACGTTAAAATATAAAATTATCAATCATTCAACAATCTTCCATTCCACACTAGACATCTATAATCGAGCGTTAACATTTATAATGGATGTCATCGATAAAGAATTTGATCATTTGGATTCCATCTCTACGAAGTCTATTGTACCGGCTGTGGAGAAACTCATACATGTCACGAAATCAAACCCCCACCCGAAGTACTCGGACTTCAATATTCTCTTCTATAAATTCCCATCCTATTTCAGAAGAAGTGCCATAGCCTCCGCGTTTGGAAAAATCAAAAGCTATCGTTCCAATCTAAAAAATTGGGAAGAAGAAAAGAAAATGGCTCTTTCAGAAGGGAAAAAGTTCAAGAAAAAACCTCCTAGATTACAACTAGAACACAAAGAATTTCCAGTATTTTATCGAGGAAACATGTTCAAAAGGACCTCTCTTACTACAGCAAAAATTAAAGTCTTTCATCAGAATGATTGGATTTGGAAAGAGATTCAATTTAAACCACAGGACGAATACAAGCGTGGGGTCTGGAACTGGAAAGAAAATAATCCAAAGCTTGTCCAAGTGGGGAAAAAGTTCTTTCTACATGTTAGCTATGAGTCGAAAGTGAAATTAAATCATACAAAAATACAGGACCAACGAATATGTGCAGTAGATTTAGGAATCAACCAATCTGCAGTTTGTTCAGTGATGGATGCAAAAGGAACTGTCTTGGCACGAACATTCATTAACCAGCCAATTGAAAAAGACCGATTGTATACCATTACAAACAAACTTAGGAAAGCACAATCCATTTCAGGGAGAATTACTGCGCCAAATTTTTGGAGAAGAATAAACGGTTTGCAAAAACAAATCGTGAACGATACTTCACATGAAATTGTTACATTCGCTAAAGAGCATAGGTGTGATGTGATTGTATTTGAGTACCTTGATCAAATGAAAATGCCTAAAGGATTTTGGGGTGCGAAAAAACTGCGTTTCAAACTTCGATATTGGCGAAAGAAAGGAATACAAAATAAAGTCGAAGAAATGGCCCATTACCTAGGAATGAGAATTTCAAGGATTAACGCTCGAAATACAAGTGCTTTAGCATTTGATGGCTCTGGAATAGTGCAACGAAATGCCAAAAAGGACCTCGCTACGTTTACGACAGGAAAAGTATATCATGCAGATTTACAAGCTTCATATAATATAGGGGCCCGTTATTTTATTCGTGCCTTTCAAAAATCCATTTCTGAAAAGAAATGGTTGACTCTTCAGGCAAAAGTTCCTGAGTTGTCAAAAAGAACTGAACAAACCTTGTCTTCATTCATTAGTCTAAATCAAGCGCTAGAGACATGAAAGGTGTCTTACCTGCTGATTTTGTACTGTATTTAAGATAAGGGATGCTCCATCAAACTGAGGGAGTTGGAGAGGTTCACACAAAGTGCACGAAAGACCAGCAACCAAATGAATTATTGGGTTTCAAAGGAAATTTCAAAAGCACATAGTATTAATTTGATGATAATATAAGATAAATTTCATATTATGTTGAATAGGGGGAGTTTAATTGCTTCACCATCTTGAAATATATGTCTCCAATCTAAAAAAATCCACTGAATTTTGGGAATGGTTTTTAACGAAGCTCGGTTACCACCAGTTTCAAAAATGGGACCAAGGTATAAGTTGGAAATATCAATCAACCTATCTTGTTTTTGTTCAGGCGAAGGAAGAATTTCTTTCGACTCCTTATCATCGCTGTCGTGTCGGTTTAAATCATTTAGCGTTCCAGGCACAATCCCGAAAACAAGTCGATGAACTGGCTCTTGAGATAAAAGAAAGAGGCATGACGATTCTATATTCTGAACGTTATCCATATGCAGGTGGTCAAAATCATTATGCTTTATATTTTGAGGATCCCGATAGAATTAAAGTAGAAGTAGTCGCACCAACAGAAGAGGCGGGATAATGGATACGATCATTTTAGCAGGCGGAAAATCAAGTCGCATGGGACAAAATAAAGCACTTTTACCTTTGGGGAATGAGAGAGTTATCGATCGGTTAATTAATGAATTTTCTCCTATAACTCGAAGGATGTTCTTAGTTTCGAACCATCCTTCCGAATACCAATCTATAAATATAAATATACTGACGGATGAACCGGAATTTAAGGGACAAGGACCTTTAGCTGGGATGGAGATTGGATTAAAAAACGCTACTTCCCAAGAATGCTTAATTATTGCTTGTGACATGCCGTTCGCCTCAAAGCAAGTGGGGAAATGGTTGATCGATGAGCTTACAAACGGTAATTTCGATGCAGTTATTCCAGTTTCGGAAGGCAGAATTCATCCACTGTTTGGTGCCTATCACAAGAAAATCCAACCAATTATAAGAACTTGCTTATTAGATCAAAAAAGAAGAATGACCGATTTAATTGATCAATTAAATGTGAAGCTAGTTGAACAAAATGATGCTCCAGAATATTTACAAAATATTTGGGGGACATGTTTCTGGAACATGAACACAATGGACGATTACCAAAAAGCACTAAAGCACTTAGGGGGTCATAATGATTTTTGAAATTATTAAGGAGCCAATTAGTATAGAATCTGTTGTCAGTAAAGTTGTGCAACGTGAAGCAGGTGCAATTACAACTTTTATCGGTACAGTAAGAGAATTAACAAATGGTAAAAGAACCTTATATTTGGAATATGAAGCATATATATCTATGGCGGTTAAAAAGTTAGAACAAATTGGTCAAGAAATTAGTGAACGTTGGCCGGGAACCAAAACAGCGATTACCCATCGGATTGGGCGATTGGGAATAACGGACATCGCTGTTGTAATTGCTACTTCTACTCCCCATCGTGCAGAAAGCTACGAAGCAAATCGGTATGCGATTGAACGGATTAAAGAAATCGTTCCGATTTGGAAAAAGGAACATTGGGAAGATGGCGAGAAGTGGATAGGGGATCAGTTAGAGACAAAAGAATATCTCGAAGGAAAACCGGGGGAGGAAGATTTGGATGATTAAGGTTATGTTCTTTGCACATTTGCGCGAACAAATCGGCACCGGGGAAATTGAAATTAATTCGTTTAAAGGGACAGTGAAAGAGTTAAAGGAATACTTACAAATTAACCATTCGCTGAACAATTTGGATTCTATCATGACAGCAGTTAATGAAGAGTTTTGCCATGATGAAACAATGGTCGATGAAGGGGATATTATCGCACTTATTCCGCCAGTAAGTGGAGGGTGAAATATGAATGATCGATATTCTAGACAAATCTTGTTCTCACCGATCGGTAAACAAGGTCAGAAAAGCATTGGTGAAAAGCATGTGTTAGTGGTAGGGGTAGGTGCCTTAGGTTCAAGCATTTCGGAAATGCTGACAAGAGCAGGGGTAGGGAAATTAACTTTAATTGACCGTGACTACGTAGAAACTAGTAATCTACAACGACAACAACTATTTTCTGAAAGCGATGCGAAAGAAAAGCTCCCAAAAGTGATTGCGGCAAAAAAGAGATTAGCTGATATTAATCGGGAAGTTAAGATAGAAGCAATTGTGGGAGAAGCAGATGTCCAAACGTTAGAGAACTTTGCTCCAAAAATAGATTTAATGATTGATGGTACGGATAATTTTGACATAAGATTTATTTTAAATGATATCGCACATAAATTTACGGTTCCATTTCTATTCGGCTCATGTGTAGGAAGCTTTGGTTCGACTTATACCATTATCCCTAATCACACACCTTGTTTACAGTGCTTGCTGAAAAATATCCCAATGCAAGGACAGACATGTGATACTGTGGGGATTATCGCTCCTACTGTTCAAATGGTGACGGCTTATCAAGTCGCCGAAGCATTAAAAATTTTAAGCGGAAATATGGATGCTATTCGTAAAACATATATAACTTTTGATCTTTGGGAAAATCAACACTTATCGGTAAAATCAAATGATGCGATAAAAAACAAAGCATGTACAACTTGTGGCGAGGAAAGAACCTATCCATTTCTATCGTATGAGGCACAAACAAAAACAGCGCTACTTTGTGGGAGAAATACCGTACAAATTCGACCTTCACAAACTTTTTCTCCATCAATAGGACAGCTTTGTTCACGATGGGAACTAGCGGGATATCAAGTTAAACAAAACCCTTATTTAGTTTCTGTCCATAAAGATGATGTACGAATGATCATGTTTAAAGATGGTCGTGCATTAATTCACGGTACGAATGATCCGGTAAAGGCAAAGAAAATATATTATTCATTTATTGGATGAATAAAGTATAGCCTCACTGGAAAAGTGAGGCTAGTATTCCCTATTTATAAATATTAGTTTAATGGATTTTCTGTTAGATATTCATTTGGTGCTTCTCTTGAAGCAATCACCACAAGTCTTCCTTGATCGAGTTCCTTCTCATATTCCGCTGCTTGGTGGTCTGATAGTCCTAGCGATGCCATCTTTGTTCTTAATTCGTCTCCTCTCTTTTTGAAAACATTGCCTAATGTATTAAGTACCCCTTGTTCTTCAATACCGACTTTTCCTGTTTCAGTTGCTTCTGTTATATCTTTTGATCTTTCTTTTCCGTGTGCAAATATATAAATTTCACTTTTTAAGTATCCTTCGTTTTGTAACTCACTAATTAGATTTGATGCTTCTAGGCCATTTTCAACTACGTTTACTTTGTACATTGAAAAATCTCCTCCTTGTATTTGAGAGGTAACTTGCACCTCGAATCTAGTATATATATATCCGCTATTTTAATCGTTAAACATTTATATTGTTAGAACAGAAGATGACAAAATTTAACATGTTTCACGTGAAACATGTCGAAATGTGAAGACTAACTAAATATTAGATTTGAAATAAATATGATAGAATCGAGGTATGCAGAAATTGAAGCGACTAGGAGATGAAGTAATGAGTATATCAATTCATTCGCTATTAAATAAAATCGAACAAGAAATAAACTATGCGAAGAAAGCAGAACAGGATAGTGTGTTAAAAAATCATATTTATTCAGTAAAAACCCTTTGTGAATTAATCTTAGCGGAAGGGCAAAGCTTATCAACTTCATATGAAATCCCGAAAAAAGTTGAAGCAGAACATTCAGTGTCCCAAAGTAAACCAATGATGTCAGTAGGAAAAGCAGAGCCTTTAAAAACGGATGATGGCGCAAACGGAGAGTCAATTTTTGATTTCTAGACGGGTTTTTCTTAAAATGAAGGAGATAGTTTGAAAATATAAAGGGATGGACAAAAGAAGGAGTGTATTTTTTTGAAGGCTTTTATCATTATAGGAGCGATTAATGCGTTCTTAGCAGTTGCACTCGGTGCATTCGGTGCACATGGTTTGGAAGATAAATTAGAACCGAAATATTTAGATATTTGGAAAACGGGTGTTACGTATCAAATGTTCCACGCATTAGGAATACTTGCGATTGGTATTCTTGCTGGGTATATTCAACAAGGTTCTTCACTAATCACTTGGTCAGGCTGGTTAATGTTTATCGGTATTATTTTCTTTTCGGGTAGCTTATATGTATTAAGCGTAACGAAGATTGGTATATTAGGAGCGATCACGCCAATAGGAGGAGTAGCATTTTTAGCAGCTTGGATCCTTGTGGTCGTTGCAGCTGTAAAACATCTATAATATAAAAGGGGTCCTTCATTTCGAAGGATCCCTTTAACAATTTTGATTATCTTGGAGAATAAGTAGATAAATTTGGTGCGGCTCTAAATGGATATTCGTACTCAATTTCTTCGCTAAATGTAATGTAATCAACATAAACCATAGGAATTAAATTACGTTCGCCAGTTTGTGGGTCACTTAAAATGACATGATCCCGACCTGCTGCTTCAATGATGCCTTTAAATATTTTCGCATTCCATTCCCGATTGTTTTCAAATGTGGCATAGAGTGTAACCAGTTTTCCTTTGTTCAGGCGTAGAATGTTTTCAATATAAGATTGTTCAGGCGGTAACATTCCAGGAACATATAGTCCTGTTGCATTTGATCCTCCGCCTTGAGGCGGTGAAAAAGGAACGGCAGGCGGAACTTGTTGCTGCGCTCCGTATTGTGGCGGGTATCCTCCATAAAAACCTTGTGAACCTGCACCACCTTGTGGGGCTTGATACCCGTAAGGTGGATTATAATTTGATTTAGACAATCTTCTCCCTCCTTAAAATATGCTAATAAATGCTTGAAACAAGTAGCAAGAAAATAGGAAATCCTCTATTAAAGCCATAAACTGCCTATCCTTCACCTCACTTTGCCAATACTTTCATAAAGTGTATGATGAATGATTAAAGATTAGGCTTTTACATTTCATATGTATGTAAGAGGGAGGAAAGATATGCAGGGAATGTGTAGGCTTTTCTAATATTTAAAATAAAAGACCCTATAGCTTTTCGCCACAGGGTCATAAATTGAATTAATTTACATGTAGAAACTTTGCAATTTTATCATCTTCTAAAAGATTTCCGACAAAGAAGGAGCCGAATTCACCATAACGTGCACTTACTTCATCAAAGCGCATTTCATAGACAAGCTTTTTAAATTGAAGCATGTCATCTGAGAATAGAGTGACACCCCATTCGTAATCATCTAAACCAACTGATCCAGTAATAATCTGTTTTACTTTTCCTGCATATTTGCGTCCGATCATTCCGTGACTTCTCATTAATTCTCGGCGTTCATCCATAGATAACATATACCAATTATCATTTCCTTCTCTACGTTTGTCCATTGGATAGAAGCAAATATATTTAGATTTAGGGAGTATCGGATACAGTCTAGACTTTACATATGGATTTTCATAAGGGTTTTCATCAGAATTCCCGCCACCGACATAATTACTTAGCTCTACAACTGATACATATGAATATGTAGGGATTGTATATTCTGCAATTGCAAGTTTATTAAATTCATTTTCTAAGTCGTTTAGCTCTTCCATTGTTGGACGAAGCATCCATAGGATGAAATCTGCCTTTTGCCCAACAATTGTATATAATGCATGACTTCCTTCTTTTTTCTCTTGAGTTTCATTCAATTTATTAAGAAATTGGTGAAATTCTTGGATTGCTGCTTGTCTTTCATCACTAGAAAGTTCTTTCCAAGCTGTCCAGTTCATCGCTCTTAAATCATGTAAGGAATACCAACCATCTAAAGTTTGAGCTGCTTCACTCATCTAGATCACTCCTATTTTAATTTATATGTTCAGCTTCAGCGCCCCGCAAGGCACTTCCACTTTTCTTATCTCCACCATTACTATAGCATAGTTTTTCCAAATCACTTATTTTCAACCTCAATTGTTGAAAATCCGTCAAGAACGATTTACTATTTTGTGAAGTGAGACAAGGAATTTTTTTGCTTTCAAAAAATATGATACATTTGGTTATGCTAATAAAAAATGTATAGGAGGAGTTATCATGAGTGATTTGTTCACGGACTTAAAAGGAAAATTACAAGGAAAGGGTTTGTCTATCGTTTTCCCTGAAGGTATGGATGAAAGAATTCTAACTGCCGCCGGCCGATTGGCAAATGAAAAAATCATCAACCCCATTTTGCTAGGGGATGAAAATGAAATAAATGCAGAAGCGGATAAGCGAAATATTTCCCTAGATGGAGTGGAAATTCTCAATCCAAATACATATTCAGAAATGGATGAAATGGTCCGTTCCTTTGTTGAACGAAGAAAAGGGAAGGCGACAGAGGAAGACGCACGTAAAATATTATTAGATGAAAATTACTTTGGAACGATGCTTGTCTATATGAAAAAAGCAGATGGATTAGTGAGTGGTGCCGCACATTCAACTGCAGATACGGTGCGACCTGCCTTACAAATTATTAAGACAAAGGAAGGCGTTCAAAAAACTTCTGGTGTTTTCATTATGGTTCGGGATGATGAAAAATACGTTTTTGCTGATTGTGCGATTAATATAGCACCTGACAATCAAGATTTAGCTGAAATTGCTATTGAAAGTGCAAAAACGGCAAAAATGTTTAATATTGAACCAAAAGTAGCGATGCTAAGCTTCTCTACGAAAGGATCAGCTAAATCACCAGAAACAGAAAAAGTAACGGAAGCGGTACAGATTGCGAAAGAACGTGAACCAAACCTTGTGCTGGACGGAGAATTTCAATTTGATGCAGCCTTTGTTCCATCAGTAGCACAGAAAAAAGCTCCAGATTCGGTTATTAAAGGAGATGCGAATGTTTTCATCTTTCCAAGTCTTGAAGCGGGTAATATTGGTTACAAAATTGCTCAACGTTTAGGTGGATTTGAAGCAGTCGGTCCAATATTACAAGGATTAAATGCTCCGGTTAATGACCTTTCAAGAGGGTGCAATGCAGAGGATGTTTATAAGCTTGCCCTTATTACTGCTGCCCAAGTATTGTAAAATGAAGGTAGATTAAAGCATTGCATGAAGGAGAAGGAGAAGGAGAATGGAGCAGGCATTAACATTATTAAAACAAGATAGATGGCGGATTATTGATCAATCCAGCTTAGGTCCCCAGTTTGAGGCTTTGCAGTCATTTGCAATGGATGATACTCTCTGTACTTCCGTTGGTTCTGGATATTCAGCTCCAACAGCGAGGGCGTGGGTCCATCATCAAACAATCGTTTTAGGAATTCAAGATACGAGACTTCCTTTTTTAGAGGATGGATTAGCCTATGTAGAGGAACAAGGCTACCGCTATATTGTACGCAATTCTGGAGGATTAGCAGTTGTTTTGGATGAAGGAGTGCTTAATCTATCCCTCATTATTCCTGATACTGAAAAGGGAATCGATATTAATAAAGGCTATGAGGCAATGTGGGCATTAATCAAGCATATGTTTTCAGACTATGATGCAAGCATTGAAGCGAGAGAAATTGTCGGTTCCTATTGTCCAGGCAGCTATGATTTAAGCATAAATGGGAAAAAATTTGCTGGTATTTCTCAACGCCGTATTCGAAAAGGAGTAGCTGTTCAAATCTATCTTTGTGTTTCGGGAAATGGACAAGAACGCGCAAAACTAGTTCAGCAGTTTTATGAAAAAGCTAGAAAAGGGATAGAAACGAAATGGGTCTACCCTACGATTCAACCAGAAGTAATGGCATCACTATCAGAACTATTAAAAACGCAAATGACGGTACAAGATGTTATGCTCCGTTTTCTTAACACACTTAAAAATATGAGTGGTGAAATATTTGCTGAACCTTTAAAAGGAGAAGAGCTTGTGTGGTATGAGGATTACTACAAGCGGATTGTCGAAAGAAATGAAAAATTTGTTTAATTTATTATAAAAATTAGCAATTGACACACAATTTAAATGATGGTAATCTAACAAAGTATTACCAAATAAATTCGAAAGCAAGGGAGGAATTGTGATGATGATATATATGGATTTACTCAACAAAGAATTAACTAATTTTATACATGACGCAACCTGCCCGATGCATAGGATTTATTGAACGGGACGTTTATTATTTTGGATAGTAATAAGCACAGGAGGCGTATCGTTTTCTGTGCTTTTTTGTTGTCTTTCTACAGCGCTTTTTATGTGCTGTAGTATATGGTGGGCAGCTGCTTAGTGCAGCTGCCCATTTTTAATTCGAACAAATGGGGTGGTGATGGAGATGTTTCGCGTTTTATGGAAGCTTCGCTGGTTCTTCAAAGAACAGTGGAAGCGGTATGTAATTGCAATACTTTTATTAATTATTGTTGGAATATTAGATGTGATCCCACCGAAGCTAGTTGGGATGGCGATTGATAATATCCATCTAGGAAATTTAACTTGGAGCGGGATCCTTCGTTATTTATTATATTTATTCCTGATTACGGTCGTGTCTTACGGTATTACTTATGTATGGATGTATCAGTTGTTTGGCGGGGCATACCTGGTAGAAAGAAAATTGCGTTCACGTTTAATGGGCCATTTTTTTAGGATGACTCCTGCGTTTTATGAAAGAAATCGAACTGGTGATTTAATGGCTCGTGCAACGAACGATTTGAAGGCTGTTTCGATCACGGCGGGATTCGGCATTTTAACATTAATCGATTCTACTGTCTTTATGCTCACGATCTTATTTACGATGAGTGTACTAATTAGCTGGAAGCTCACACTAGCGGCCATTTTGCCGCTACCAATAATGGCTGTGTTAATGACCATTTATGGAAAGAAAATTCATGAACGCTTTATCGAAGCGCAAGATTCGTTCGGTGATTTAAATGATAAAGTATTAGAATCAGTCGCCGGTGTAAGAGTGATTCGTGCTTACGTTCAAGAACGGGCTGATGAAAACCGATTCCACCAAATGACAGAAGATGTTTATTCAAAAAATATGAAAGTAGCAAAAATAGATTCTTTATTTGATCCAACGATTAAAGTATTAACTGGAATGAGTTATTTAATTGGTTTAGGTTATGGGGCTTATCTAGTGTTTCATCAGGCAATTACACTTGGGGACCTAGTGTCCTTTAATGTCTATTTAGGAATGCTCATTTGGCCAATGTTTGCAATCGGTGAATTGATGAACTTAATGCAAAGGGGTAGTGCTTCTTTGGATCGGGTGGAGGAAACATTAAGTGCTAAAGAAGATGTTACAAACCCTGAAAATCCAATTAGTGTGGATCAACCGAATACAATTGAATTTAACAGCTATGAGTTTCAATATCCAACCTCTTCAGTGAAAAATTTAAAAAATATTCACTTAGATTTGAGTCGGGGAAATACCCTTGGGATTGTCGGGAAAACAGGAAGTGGAAAAACAACTCTTATTAAGCAGCTTCTTAGAGAATACAAAGAAGGGAATGGCAACTTTGCTTTTTCCGGAGTTGACATTAGCCGACAAACGAAGGAGCAAGTACGCGATTGGATCGGCTATGTCCCGCAAGATCACGTTCTTTTTTCTCGGACAATTAAAGAGAATATATTATTTGGTCATCCAGAAGCCAGTGACAAGGAAATTCAAGAAGCCATTGACTTAGCTTATTTTCGTAAAGATTTAGAGCTTTTGCCGGAAGGGTTAGAAACGTTAGTAGGTGAAAAAGGTGTTGCCCTTTCTGGAGGACAAAAGCAACGAATTTCGATTGCGCGGGCACTAATTAAAAATCCGGAGATCTTAATTTTGGATGATTCCTTATCGGCTGTTGATGCAAAAACGGAAACAAATATTATTGAAAATATTCAAAAGGAACGAAGTGGGAAAACAACGATTATTACCACTCATCGTCTTTCAGCAGTAGAACATGCAGACTGGATTCTCGTTTTAGATGATGGAGAAATCATTCAAGAGGGAACACATAATAAATTAGTCAAAGAAGAAGGTTGGTATCTTGAACAATACGATCGCCAACAGTTGGAGTCTTCGGAAAGCAAGGAGATGGTTTTATGAAAGTTGGAAAAAGATTAGTACAATATGCGATGACGTATAAAAAATTCATTATCATCGCTCTCCTCATGCTTACTTTTTCTGTAGGTGCGGAACTTACAGGCCCATTTATCGCAAAAAAAATGATTGACTCACATGTTTTAGGAATCGAGTCCCCTTGGTTTGAAACGGGAAAGGGGAAAGATGCTGTTCTATATGATGGAAAGTATTATAAACGGGAAAAATATTTTAAAAAAGGCGAAACAAAAGGGAAAGAGGTTCGAATCCTACAAGTTGGGAAAGGTTTTTATTTTACCGATGATGCCATTCAATTTGATGGGGAACGAACATATCGAAATGGAGTAGTCACGATTAAAAAGGGTGACGATATACAAAAAATAAGTGTACAGAAAATATCAGCTCCTCAGCTATTAAAGTTTTACAATCCTGAGATACCAAGAATCGTTCGACTCATTCTTTTCTATTTCGGTTTATTACTAAGTGCTTCGTTATTCCAGTATGGCCAGCATTATTATTTGCAAAAGGCAGCGAACCGAATTATTCAAAAAATGCGAACGGATATTTTTGGGCATATTCAACGTTTACCGATTCGCTATTTTGATAATTTACCCGCCGGAAAAGTTGTTTCGCGTATTACAAATGATACCGAGGCGATTCGAGAGCTTTATGTAACGGTTTTAGCGACGTTTTTTACGAGTACGATATATATTACCGGAATTTACATCGCATTATTTATTTTAAATGTAAAATTAGCAGCGATTTGTTTATTGCTTTTGCCGTTACTTTATCTTTGGATCATTATCTATCGCAAATATGCATCGAAATATAATCATGTTATTCGTTCGAAAGTAAGCGAAATTAATGCAACGATCAATGAATCTATTCAAGGGATGAATATTATCCAAGCATTCCGCCGTGAGGAGAAAATGAAAGAAGAATTTGAGGTGCTTAATCAAACCCATTTTCAGTATCAAAATAAGATGCTAAGTCTAGATGCTCTAACTTCACATAATCTAGTTGGCGTGTTGAGAAATATTACATTTGTCGCGTTCATTTGGTACTTCGGAGGAGGTTCCATTGGGGTTGGTTCATTTGTTACACTTGGTGTTCTATATGCTTTCGTTGATTATATTAATCGCTTGTTCCAACCAGTTACAGGAGTTGTGAATCAATTGGCCAAATTGGAGCAAGCATTGGTCGCCGGTGAACGGGTTTTCGAATTGCTTGATGAAAAGGGTACAGCAGTAAATGATCAAAGAATTCCACGCTATCAAGGGAATGTGACTTTTGATCATGTTCACTTTGGCTACAAAGAAAATAATGATGTATTAAAAGATATTACCTTCGATGCGAAATGCGGCGAAACCGTTGCATTAGTTGGGCATACTGGCTCAGGTAAAAGCTCGATTATGAACCTATTATTCCGATTTTACGATTGTACAAGAGGGGAAATAAGGATTGATGGTGTCAATATAAAAGATATGTCTACTCAAAGTTTAAGAGAGCATATGGCCATCGTTCTACAGGACCCATATTTATTTACCGGAACTATTGCTTCGAATGTCAGTCTAGATGATCCACACATATCACGTGAAGTAGTAGAAAAGGCATTGAAGGACGTTGGGGCAGATAAAGTGTTGAAAAACTTGGAAAATGGAATCGATGAACCCGTTGTGGAAAAGGGAAGCACCCTTTCATCCGGGCAAAGACAGTTAATCTCTTTTGCACGGGCACTCGCCTTTAATCCCGCAATCCTCATTTTGGATGAAGCAACCTCCAATATTGACACGGAAACAGAGGCGATTATTCAAAAGGCAATGGAAGTGTTGAAAAAAGGCAGAACGACCTTCATTATTGCCCATCGTTTATCTACAATCCGCAATGCAGACCAAATTCTTGTTTTAGATAAAGGAGAAATAGTGGAAAAAGGCAATCATGACGAATTAATGGAGTTAAAAGGAAAATACTTTCAAATGTATCAACTTCAACAAATGAAAAAGGTTGGTTAACCGATAATATATAAAAAGCACAACTTCTCATAAGGAAAAGTTGTGCTTTTCTATTTGTCATGGCTATTGCTTTCAGTGGTTTATCTACCCGAATCTAATGGATGCGGGAAGATCCCGACAGCCCACATTGTATGAAGTACTCTAATCCCGGTGATGCGGGAAGATCGCGGCAGCTAGCATTGCATGAAGTACCCGAATCCCGGTGATGCGGGAAGATCGCGGCAGCTAGCATTGCATGAAGTACCCGAATCCCGGTGATGCGGGAAGATCGCGGCAGCTAGCATTACATGAAGTACCCGAATCCCAGGGATACGGGAAGATCGCATCAGCCAGCTTTGCATGAAGTACCCGATTCCAAAAGATACGGGAAGTTCACAGCAGCCCACATGGGTTCATCTACCCGAATCCCAAAAAATCTGTTAAAAAACGGGTACTGCTTCCGGATCTTGTTTGTTTTTCTATTTCATTCCGCCAGTTTCTCCAAGTTTCCGTTTCTGTCCATTTTAAATGTTGAAGTGGAAGGTTCGTCTTCTTCGAATAGGACAAGCTTTCTCGCCCTGTTCATGATTTTCATCATCGTTTCATAATCTTCTTGCATTGTAACAGAGTTCTTTTCTAAATCACGAATTCGTTTTTGAAGTTCTTCGTTTTGTTGCTTTAATTCTGAGTTTTCGCGTTTTAATCTTGCATTCTCACTTTTTAAAATGGTTGATTGGAACTGGGTGCTATTTAGGTACTGTAAATAACTAATTACTTTTTGAAGATTTAATTCACCATTGTTGTTACTAATCGGCGCGGAATTCGTTGCACTTGGTGTTTTAACAGCATCCATCTCTTCAGCAAATTCTTGATTAATAGTTTCTAAAGGTGTACCTTCCACTTCCTCAAAGGATGGCGTAGGTGGTTGATAGAGTAGTTTTTTCTTACCACCCTGATCTTTCCCAAGTAAACGCTGTCTTTGTTTACGTTGTTTTTTTGCAAGTTGCAAAGCTTGTTCATAATCATGTCGAACAACGGCATTCCAACGAAAACCACATGCTGCAGATGTTCGATTTAATTTGTCTCCCACTTCTTCAAATGCGTTTAACTGGGTACTTCCTTCACGTACATGTCGCAAAACAGTTTCTGCTAATTGTAAATCATTTTCTTCTGTCCAAGCATCTTGGCGCTCTTTCATACTTCTCAACTCCCATATTCATAATTAACTTTCCCCAATATTCAAAGGATGGACAAAACGGACCTCTTTTATACCAATATTGTAAAAAATATAATAGTTTCTCAAATTAGCATGTTGGGTTTGTAAAATAAGAGCAATATTCAACGTCTTTCATATTCAAAAAAAGAACGCTATAATATAAAAAAGATAGTCTGGGAAGAGGGTTAGACATGGAATATTCTAAACAGAAGTTAAGCGAGGAAAAGGTTTTTAAAGATCCTGTTCACCGCTACGTCCATGTAAGAGATAGGGTCATATGGGATTTAGTAGCTACAAAAGAATTTCAACGTCTGCGTCGAATTCGTCAGCTCGGAACCACTTATTTTACATTTCACGGTGCAGAACATAGTCGGTTTAATCATTCCCTAGGTGTTTACGAAATTATTAGAAGAATTATTGATGATGTTTTTGATGGAAGAAAAGATTGGAATCGAGAGGATCGTCTTCTTACCTTATGTGCGGCTCTTTTACATGATTTAGGACATGGTCCATTTTCACATTCCTTTGAAAAGGTTTTTCAACTTGATCATGAGGAATTTACACAGAAAATTATTGTTGGAAATACTGAAGTGAACAAAGTATTGGCTAAAGTTGGTCCTGATTTTCCCAAGAAAGTAGCGGAAGTCATTGCTAAAACTTATGAAAATAAATTGATCGTTAGTTTAATATCGAGTCAACTTGATGCCGATCGGATGGATTACCTGCTTAGGGATGCCTATTTTACAGGAGTTAGTTATGGCCATTTTGATATAGAAAGACTATTGCGAGTAATGCGGCCGCGTGAAGAACAGGTAGTGTTTAAATATAGCGGAATGCATGCAGTCGAAGATTATATTATGAGCCGCTATCAAATGTACTGGCAAATATATTTTCATCCAGTCACCCGCAGTGCAGAAGTAATCTTAACGAAAATCTTGCATCGGGCAAAGCAGTTACATGATGAATATTACTCCTTTAAACAGCATCCAGTTCATTTTTATTCCCTTTTTGAGGATGAAATGACATTAGAAGACTATTTAAAATTAGATGAAAATGTCATATTATATTATTTTCAAATGTGGCAGGATGAAGATGATTCGATTTTAAGTGATTTATGTACAAGATTTGTGAATAGAAACTTATTTAAATATGTTGACTTTGATCCAGCAAAGCAATTCAAAGTACATAGTAAATTAGAAAATCTTTTTAAAGAAGCAGGAATAGATCCTAACTATTATTTAGTGGTTGATTCTTCATCTGACCTTCCATATGATTTTTATCGTCCAGGTGAAGAAGAGGAGAGACTTCCTATTCATTTACTAAAGTCAAATGGTGAATTAAGCGAGTTATCGAGGGCATCTGACATTGTCGATGCTATTTCAGGAAAACGCAGAACCGATCATAAATTATATTATCCAGCTGACTTTATTCATGATGACACGATGAATAGCGAAATAAAGCAGAAGATTCGCTCCATACTAGAGAGTTTATAGTGTGAATTACGATAGATAAGTTTTTATTAAGCGGGAGATGAGTTTCTTTGTTAAATGATCATGTTAGATTGATGGGTGCACTTGCAGCTTCAGGAGAGATTATTGGACGGAAGAAGTTACAAAAGATGATCTATATATCGAAAAAGTTAGATTTTCCTTTTCAAGAAAGATTTCAATTTCACTTTTATGGTCCTTATTCAGAAGAGTTAACTCTTCGGGTAGAGGAACTTACTAATTTAGGTTTTATTGAAGAAGTGAAAGAAAAAAAAGGCGGATACTTTCAATATCGCTATACAATCACTGATAGTGGTAAAGAGTTTCTAAGTATGTATGAAACAAAGGTTCCACATTTAGATGAATGTTTAGTCAATATGAACGAACAAAATTCACGTTTTCTAGAGTTGGTATCTACGGTTCTTTATTTTGATAATCTTCCTCAGCAAGAGGTCATCGAAAAAATCCAAACTGTTAAGGCAAAACAGAAGTATAGTGCAGCTGAAATTGACGAAGCATACAAATATATTGAGTCATTGAAAAAAATAGCTAAGCCACAGGAATAGGCTTAGCTGTTTGTTTTGATTAAAAAGTAAGGAATTAATAGAATGAAGGATTAATCCGATGGAGCAGGCGTCCCGCCGCCAATGGTACCGCAAGAGACGGAAGCGATCCGATAGAGTAGGGGCACGAACGCCAATGGTACCGCAAGAGGCAAAAGCGAGCCGATAGAGCAGGAACACCACCGCAATGGTACCGCAAGAGACGGAAGCGAACCGATAGAGCAGAAGCACGAACGTCAATGGTACCTGAAGAGACGGAAGCGAACCGATAGAGCAAGAGCACGAACGTCAATGGGACCGCAAGAGTCAAAAGCGAGCCGGTAGAGCAGGAACACCACCGCCAATGGTACTGCAAGAGGCAAAAGCGAACCGATAGAGCAGGAGCACCACCGCCAATGGTACCTGAAGAGACGGAAGCGAACCGATAGAGCAGGAGCACTAACGCTAATGGTACTGCAAGAGTCAAAAGCGAACCGATAGAGCAGGAGCACCACCGCCAATGGTACCGCAAGAAACAAAAGCGACCCGATTGAACAGGAAACTACCAATTTTTAAGGCCTTTTAGTGATTTTATATATAATGCTCCATATTAATCCAAGAAGAACCGGGCATGCCCGGTTCTTTTTACTTATCACTTAATCTTTTTCCGCCTACTGCATAATGATTTTTTGACATTTCTTCAATAAAAACGACGATATTTTCCTTTGGTGCACCAGCAGTTTCACTAACAGCTTCTGTTACCTTTTCTACTAAAGCCTTTTTTTGTTCCTCTGTACGACCTTCTAACATTTTTACTGTAATGTATGGCATTCAATTGACATCTCCTTTTACGAAAAATAGTATATACAATTCAAAGTGTATTGCTTTATGAAAGGGCATGCAAGGGGATATTAATAAAAAGAGCTTCACTACAAGGAATTTATCATTGGATTGTTGTATACTAATAGTTAGAATGAATAGAATGATTGAAAAAGGGGTTTGCATGTGGATCAATTGATTAATTTTTTGTCTGGTATTTTGAAATATCCAATTGAACAACTTCCGTTTGTAGTTATTACATTATTAATTGCTTTTACCGTGCATGAATTTGCCCATGCGTATACGGCATATAAATTTGGCGATCCAACAGCTAAGGATCAAGGTCGTTTAACATTAAATCCGATTCAACATCTTGATCCATTTGGGACGATTCTTATTTTAATTGCTGGTTTTGGTTGGGCACGACCTGTACCCGTCAATCGGCGCCATTTTAAAAACCCGAGAGCTGCAGGAATTTTAGTTTCGATTATGGGTCCGTTAAGTAATTTATTATTGGCATTTATCGGATATGGGGTTTTCTATTTTTTAATTTCTTCAGGTTCATGGACGAATGCATCAAGCTTCATCATGGATTTTTTAAATATTTTTGTCCAACTAAACATGATGTTATTTGTCTTCAATTTAATTCCACTTCCGCCGCTAGACGGGTATAGAATTGTGGAGGACTTAGTGAGCCCTACCGTACGGGCAAAAATGACTCAATTTGAACAATACAGTATTTTAGTATTTCTAATTATTATTGTAACACCATTAGATGAATACACCATTTTTCCGCTGATGCAAAAAGTTAGTAACTTTTTTCTATCTAGCTTTCAAACAATTTTTTCAATGTTTATGTAGTCAGGAGGTTTCGTAATGGAAGGGAAGAAAAAGCTAGAATTCAATATTATTAAAAACGATCCTACCGATGGGCATCGAGGATTCGGAATCGGATCATTAAGTTTAGAGAATGTATCACCGGTATTTGTAGATGTAAATGAAGGAGAAGCCTTTGTTGATATTGGTGCTATGCATGCACGAAGTTCTGTTGAGAAAAGGGTGAAATTTTTACCTAATCGTGAGGATGTTCCAGAAGGGGCTAAGCCTTATTGGTTAGTTTGGGTGACGATCGACAGAAAAGAGGAAGGACCATATTTTGCGGGTGTGACAGCTTGTGAAATGACTGTTAATAAAGAAGCAAGACGTGGGTATAAATCATTGCCAGAGCACGTAAATCGTTTAGATAAATCATTAAAGCGCCATATTATTGTTGACCATATGGATGCAAAATCTAAAAAAATATTGGCAGACTTCTTGAAAAGTCACGATGAAAAAATGTGGGAGCTGTCTAGTGAAGAGTTAAAAAAAGGCTTGGCAGCGGAATAAAGTAAATGTGAATAAATCGTGACATTTGTTTGAATTTATTTGCAGCTACTTGCTGATTCCATGGAAAATAAGTAAACTAGAATTGATGGTTTGCATATACAAACTAGGACACGAAAAAACTCGGGGACGCACACCCCGAGTTTTTTCAACGTTTGGGAAACTATAAAATAATCGATTGTGAATAACTTTCCTACTGGTGAAGTCTACGTCCAGCTCCAGCGCCTAGCCCCTCGAGGTCAAATAACCTTTCACCAATGAAGTCAAAAAGCAGACTTCATTGGTGAAAGGTTATTTGCTTGTCGGGGCTGACCAAGGCGCTTCCGCATTTGATCTTTAAAACCATTTAAATAACCTTTTAAGCCAATTTTTGTTCTCTTTTTCATGTCTTTTATCGTGCTTCCAAAGATTTTCTTCATTAATGTGTTTATCACAATAATCAGTAGGCTCTGTTCCCTCGATGAAATATGTTAATCGAGAAACTGGACAGTCATCGGTTGCAATTTTTCCACTTTCCGGGTCGATTGGTACAGCAATTACACCTTTTGGTTGTTTAAATGTTTTGATTGGCTGATCTTCAAGGGACTTTTCCATAAAGCGCACCCAGATGTTTTTGGCATATAGTTTATCTGCATTTAGTGTAATCTGGTTCCCCTGATCATATCCCGTCCATATTCCCGCAGTAAGCTGTGGAGTGAATCCAATCATCCAGCTGTCCGTATCGGTTGACCCGGATTTACCTGCATATTGTCTTGTTATTTGACTAGCAATCGTTGACCCTGTGACACTCGAATATCCATTTAATTTTTTATCAAACATCCCTGTCATCATTTGATCCATTATAAAGGCAAGCTTTGGATCAAGAATGTGCTCACTAGGAGGTTCATACTGATATATAACCTTCCCTTGATAATCCTCTACCCTCGTAATAAAGACTGGCTCCACTTGTTTACCGCCATTTGCTAAAAGGCTATATGCATTGACCATATCAATGACACGGACACCGGATGTTCCTAAAGCTAAAGAAGGAACTTTAGACATTTTTGTCTCGATTCCAAATTGTTTGGCTGTTTGTACTAAAACGTCTTCCCCTAAAAATAAATGTGTTTTCACTGCAAATACATTATCAGAAAGTGCGAGTGCTTGTGCCATAGTAATTTCATCATTCGCGTATTTACTATTAAAATTATGTGGAGTATAATCCTTCCTACCATCATCAAAACGGAAAGTAGTCGGTTCGCTTTTCATCATTGTTGTTGGCGTAAATCCTTTTTCTAAAGCTGCATAGTATAGTAATGGTTTAATGGTGGAGCCTGGTTGGCGAATAGCTTGTACAGCCCGATTAAACTGACTAGCCTCGTATTTCCTCCCACCAACTAATGCAGATACAAAGCCTGTATTAGGGTCCATAGCTGTAAATCCTACTTGGATTTTAGAATCCTCGGAAATGGTTTCGTCAATCACCTTTTCGGCAATTTCTTGTTGTTCGGTATTCAATGTTGTGTACACACGAAGACCGCCTAAATCAATGGTTCGATCGTCAAGCCCAATTTTAGTTTTTAAAAGATGTTTCACCGTATCTTGAAAATAAGGGGCAACCTGTGTTTGCGAATAGGAATGTTCACCGATAATTTTGAGCTTCTTGCTTGCTGCCTTATCAGCTTCTTTTTGTGTTATATAGCCATTTTGAACCATTGATTGTAGAATAATCTTTTGTCTTAATTTTGCTCGATCAAAATGACCAATAGGTGAATAAATATTTGGCCCTTTTGGTATTCCTGCTAACATGGCCGACTCTGCTAGACTGAGATCTTTCGCTTTTTTTCCGAAATAAAATTGGCTGGCGGCTTCGATTCCATATGCTTTATTACCATAATTTATTGTGTTTAAATAGCCCTCTAAAATCTCTTTTTTATCATAATTCATCTCTAGTCGAAGCGTATAAAAGGCTTCAGAAATTTTCCGCTTCCATGTTTTATCAAGCGTTAAAAAAAGGTTTCTTGCATATTGTTGCGAAATCGTACTAGCACCTTGCACCTTTTCCATCGCTTTTATATCTGCTAGAACAGCACCTACAATTCGTTTGTAATCAAATCCGTGGTGTGAGTAGAAGTTTTGATCCTCAATGGATATTGTCGCATGGATCAAGTCTCCTGCTACATCGTCTAAATCAACCCAGTATCTTTTATCTCCGTTACTACTTTCTCCGATAAGAGTACCATCATTTGAATAATATAGAGTAGATTGCGGGACAGAAAGAGGGGGAGGACCTAATATTTTTGCATATATTAAAATTCCAGCTATAGAAATAATCGTTATAGTAAGAACAATAAGTAAGGCAAATAATGATAACCTTAAAAAACGTTTTGATTTTTTAATTTTTGGATTTGTCATTGTTTCCATGACGCTCACCTCAAGCTTCTAAAAATGCCTATTGTATCAGTATGAAAAAACAGACCCTATTTTAAACATGCAAAAAATAATTTTTTAGTAGAAATATTTTTAATATATGAGTGAAAATTTTTCTTGCAATTTTGCCAGAATTCACTATACTTTTTCTCATGTTTGTATTTAGTGTCTTAGGGAAAAATGAGTTAGAAGTACGTAATTCATGGACGCTAATATTTATAATAGGAAGGAAGATGGAAATGGGTGGATTATGGTTTACTGAAAAACAAACTGATCATTTCGGAATTACAATGGAGATCAAACAAACTTTACATACAGAACAAACGGAATTTCAAAAGCTAGATATGGTAGAGACAGCTGAATGGGGCAATATGCTTCTTTTGGATGATATGGTGATGACTTCGCAAAAAGATGAGTTCGTCTACCATGAAATGGTGGCACATGTTCCATTGTTTACTCATCCAAATCCAGAAAACGTTCTTGTTGTAGGCGGCGGTGACGGAGGAGTTATACGTGAAATATTAAAACATCCAAGCGTAAAAAAAGCGACACTTGTAGATATTGATGGCAAGGTGATTGAGTATTCCAAGAAATTTTTGCCCGAAATCGCAGGTGAACTAGAAAATCCTCGTGTTGATGTTCAAGTCGATGATGGTTTCATGCATATTGCAAAAAGTGAAAATCAATATGACGTAATTATGGTTGATTCAACAGAACCAGTTGGACCAGCAGTTAATTTGTTTACAAAGGGCTTCTATGCAGGAATTTCCAAAGCATTAAAAGAAGACGGTATTTTCGTTGCACAAACGGACAATCCTTGGTTCAAAGCTGACTTAATTCGTGAAGTACAAAAGGATGTAAAAGAAATTTTCCCAATCACTCGTCTATATATCGCGAATGTTCCAACCTATCCAAGTGGGATGTGGACATTTACAGTAGGATCAAAAAAATATGATCCACTTGAAGTAAGTGAAGACCGCTTCCATGATATTGAAACTAAATACTATACGAAAGAACTTCATAAAGCAGCATTTGTACTGCCTAAGTTTGTTAAAGATTTAACTGAATAAGGAAGAGGAGGTACACATATGCGATTTGATGAAGCTTACTCCGGAAATGTTTTTATTAAAAGCCATCCGAACTATGAGGAAAGCCAAGCGGTTATCTACGGAATGCCAATGGATTGGACAGTTAGCTACCGACCAGGCTCACGCTTCGGTCCGGGGCGGATAAGAGAAGTCTCAATTGGCTTAGAAGAGTATAGTCCATATTTGGACCGAGAATTAGAAGAGGTGAAATACTTCGATGCAGGTGATATTCCATTGCCTTTCGGAAACCCGCAGCGCAGTATTGATCTTATCGAGGAATATATTGATGGGCTATTAAAGGATAATAAATTTCCATTAGGAATGGGTGGGGAACATCTTGTTTCATGGCCAGTTATGAAGGCGATGTACAAAAAGTATCCGGATCTTGCGATTATTCATATGGATGCACACACAGATTTGCGTTCCGAATATGAAGGAGAGCCACTTTCCCATTCCACACCGATCAGAAAAGTGGCTGAATTAATTGGTCCTGGAAATGTATATTCTTTCGGCATTCGTTCCGGAATGAAAGAGGAGTTCGAATGGGCAAAAGAAAATGGAATGTATATTTCAAAGTTCGAAGTACTTGAGCCATTGAAGGAAGTGCTTCCGAAGCTTGCTGGTCGTCCAGTTTACGTAACAATTGACATTGATGTTCTAGACCCTGCACATGCACCCGGAACAGGAACAGTTGATTGTGGCGGGATTACTTCAAAAGAATTACTAGCATCAATCCATGAAATCGCACGTTCACAAGTGAATGTTGTTGGCGGAGATTTAGTAGAAGTAGCCCCTATCTATGATTCATCAGAACAAACGGCAAATACAGCAAGTAAGTTGATTCGTGAAATGATACTTGGTTGGGTGAAATAGGATATAAAGGTATTTTAGTTAATTTAAATCTAAGAAAAAGCTAAGACTCATATAATTGGGTTTTAGCTTTTTGTGTTTATATTATTAAAATTGTCTGATAAAATAGGAATTGTAAATATAATGTAAAATAATCTTTCTAAAGTAGTGCTTTGAAATCTGGGACCAAAATTAATTAGGAGTTGTTGGAGAAATAAATAGTACAAATGAAATTAAAAGGGAAATAACTAATTGGATAAATCAGTATTTCTACCAAAAAGATATGAATGAAGTAGCTAGTCAATATGTTGAATACCATGCTAAAGGTCATTTTCCGTTTGGTAATTTAACGTTCATTCATCATGACATGTTTAGTGGCAGTTGCAAGGAGATTACTACAATTGTTAGAACATCCAGATCCAATGTTTAACTTTATTCGAGAGTATTATCAAGGCATTTTATCTAAACAAGAACTTTTATCGAACAGAAAATTCATAGAAAGTACGTTAAAAGAGTCAGGGGTAATCTTATATTCGAATGCAATGATAAAGATGTATCAAAACCAAGCAATAGAGGCAGTGAACCAAATAAAGGCAGAGGAAAAATTCAAAATTCTTTTATCATCATACATATAGAAAAAGGAGATATGTCGAAATGAAAGAAATAATATATAACCTAATCATGAATCCAGAAATGAAGGATCAATTGAAGAAAGGAAATCTTTGTTTGCTAACGAATAATGAAAATGAGAGAAAAGTGGTATTAGCAACTTTGGTTGGGGATGAAGTTGTTAACCCACTCGAATACTGGAAATGATATTGTTGAAAAATTATAAAAAGGGAATTTTACCACTCATTGTAATGTTAGTTGGAGTGTTTCTTGCACTTCATATGATAAATGTAACTATTAAAAATCCTTTTGTAGGGATTGATGTAGTAAAAAAAGGAGAGCAGCTTATAGTAAAAAAAGTATCATCGGCAGGTTGGGGAAAAGAAAATTCCATTCATAAGGGAGATATTGTGCTTTCTATTAATGATAAGGACCCTAATCAACATTTTACTGTCGATCAATATGACACGATTGAACAAGCCGATTCCATTCAATTATTGAAGGATAATGAAATCAAGCATTACACGATTAAATATAGTGGATTTGATCATTATTACGTGTATCATTTAGTTTTTCCGGTTATCTTTTATTTATCATGTATTTCAATTTCGTTATTTTTAATGATAAGAAAGGAATACGGTAGTTCTGTTACTATTTTAATATATTTATTAAACGTTTTTGGTATTACGTTGATAAGTACAGGTGCTTCTTCAAGGAAAGATGTTATAGGAGATACTGTTACTACTTTTTCAGTAGTTTTTACCCTTATTTTACTAATGCATTTCTTGAAAAAATACTTTTCTAAATGGAATTTATCTTTTATAAAAATGAATTATATTAATTACATGTATGGCATTGGTTTATTGATATTTATTTTCACTGAGGTATTAAAAAGTGTAAAATCAATTAATTTATTACCCCCAGATTTAATCTTTTTTTCAATTACTTTTATTGGTATAAATGTTCTTATCACTAAACTGTATTTGAATAATCGTGCAACAGAGCATAAACAAATCATTCAAATACTAGTGACCGGATTATACGCTTCATTCGTTCCTTTTATAATTTTATTTGCGATTCCAACTCTTTTATTCAATCAACCAATTATGCGTGCTGAAATGACAACTGTGTTTTTTATTCTACTACCTCTTAGTTTATTGTATTTGGTTGTCTCCGAAGAATTTATCGATATGGAATTCGTGATTAGAAAATTATATTATTGCTTGCTGATAAGTTTTGTTGCAACAGCGTTTATTATTATAGGCTTTTTACTTTTTACTCAATCGAATATTCTTGATAATCACATTGAAATAATGAGATTAAGTTTAATTATATTTGGTGCATTTACTTGTGTTCTTTATTTTAAGGATAAGATCGACTTTCTATTAAGAAAAAGGTTATATCCAAAGGAAAAGGATTTTCAAGTAAGTTTAAACCGATTTTTGCATACGATGAAGAACGAGACAAAACTTGAAAAACTTACTGCGGGACTACAAAAAGAAATAGAAGTTAACTTGCCCGTTTCAGAAGCAACACTTGTACAAGTACAGGAGGATAATAGGCTTTTTTCGTATCTTGAAAAAAAGGAAATCATTCACCATGCGATTGAAACGATGATTCAGGATAAAGGTCAAATAGGAATGATTCATAAAAACTCTACAGGATTTTCAGTGCCTTTGTCAGAAAAAAATGGGCGTTTTTTAGTATTAATAGCAGAATGGAGAAAACCAAGAAAAAAATTAACTACCACAGAACAGATCTGGTTAGAAACGATTATTAATTATACTCAAATTATGATAGAAAATCTTTATAAAATCGAAGAAATAATGGGAAAACTAAGCGGTCTTAAAAAGAATCAATCGATTCCTGTATATATATCAAAATTATTGCTTTCCATTTCTGAAAAAGAACGCAAGAACTTGGCTATAGATTTACACGATACCATTTTACAGGATCAGTTAAGCCTTGCGCGAAAAATAGATGATGAAATGACAAAAATAAATGACGTATCTTTTATTAATCTATTAAACGATACGAGGGAGTCAATACTAGATCAAGCCCATGTTTTAAGAGAAGTGACAACTGAACTACATCCTTCTTTTTTGCATGAATTAGGCTTGCGCGAATCTCTGCTTTCCCTTTTTGAAAAGATAAATTTAAATGCAAATTTCCTTTTTTACAGCGAATTAGGTGAAGATGTAACTGTGGCTAAAAAGTCTCATGAATTGGCTTTATATCGAATTATTCAAGAGCTACTAAATAATGCTATGAAGCATTCAAAAGCAACAGAAGTACATCTGAATTTGTTTAGGAAGGATGATCTTCTTTATTTACAATACGTTGATGATGGTGTTGGGTGTGATTGGAATAATCTAGAACAACCATTTAGTACAAGAGGAATATCGGGGATTAAAGAAAGAGTCAGAGGAATAGACGGCTCATTAAAAATCAACTCAGAAGTAGGGAAGGGATTTCAAGCTGAAATAGTTTTACAGTTGAAACAGTATTCTTTGGTAAACTAGGTTTCTTCATTTGGACATTCAAATTTAGGAAAATGAAAAGGAGTGATTAGATGATATCCGTATTAATTATTGACGATCATGAGGTAGTTGGTCACGGAGTAAAATCCTTAATTGAGAAAGATACAGAAATTAGTGTGGACATCCTATCATTCAATAACGATCTGACTAAGACTCTATCTGAACGAAAACATGATGTTTATTTAGTAGATTTACAAATGCCCGATACTAATGGTATAGAAATAACGACAAGTATTTTGCATAAATATCCTGAGGCTAATGTAATAATCTATACCGGCTATGACATAAAGCCTCTTTTTAATAAGCTTGTTGATTGTGGTGTGTCGGGAATGGTGAGTAAATCTGCAACTAATAGAACCTTAGTAAATGCGATAAAATCAGTTGTTCAAGGCGATGTCGTCATCCCACTAGAATTATTTCAACAGTTACGTATGCAAAATGGAAGAAATTTGAGTGGAGAATATAGAAGTGTATTAACTGATAAAGAACGGGATATTTTGTTAGAAGTAGAAAAGGGGAAAACGAATAGGGAGATTTCCGAAAGCCTCTTTACAAGCCAAAGAACTGTGGAATATAGTTTATCGACTATCTTTCGCAAACTAGACGCCCGTTCACGTATAGAGGCAGTAAAAAGGGCGAAAGAATGTGGAATATTATAGAGAAAAACAGGATATAACAACACCGCAAAAAAATTGCGTGAATTAACAAAAAAATTTCGGTGTAGGGTTGTCTAATTCTGTTTTATTATTGAATTATCATAGGGTCTTATGAAAAACATTGATAAAAGGGGAGGAAATGAGCTATGAAGAAACTAATAGTTTCGGGACTTGTCATTTTAGGAGTCCTTGTAAGTGGGTTTGGTTTTCATTACGCTAATGCTGCCGGGAATGTTGGAGACACCAGCTTCACATTTGTGTTTGGAGAGTCAGAGCACACTGCATCAAGAGAAAAGCTTGACAGTACTTCTGCCTATATAAGAGCTTCTAGCATAGGTGGGGGCTCATATATCACTTCTTGGGTAGCTCTAAATAATGGTACTGATATTTCAAGAGGTAACCATTATCAGGTACCAAAAAATAAAGATGTATTCATGAAAAATTGGGCATACGAAGAATATGGAAAACATGTCTTGATTCGTTTAGAGGGTAGGAAAATTGCTGGTACTAGCACTTTTGCAGCCTCTGGTGTATGGAGTCCAGATAGTGTCGGTGGACCTTAAACCACCAATCTATGAAATCATTTAAATTTAATAAGGATTAAATGGCTGAGTAAAAATCTGAAAAGTTTTATGATTCCTAGTAATCAGCCTGACCCAGATAAAGAGAAGAAACTTCTTCTCTTTATCTTTTTCTAAGAAAATGTGGTATTGGTATTTCAATCTTCTATAGTGAATGGAAAAGGAAGGGTGGGAAATTTGTGAAGGGGAAACAATTAGGGGTTTCAGCCATTGTTGCTTTCGTCATAGTAGCTTTTGTATTGTATCAACTCGATTTTTTTGACCGTTTTAAAAAATCAACTACTACTGAAGAGGAGCTTACAAGGGACGTCATAAAAAACAACATAGAAGCGAATTCTGAATCTCCAGATAAGGAAAAAATAGTGTTGAAAATGCTTGACTCTATTGATTACTTCAAGGATTTACAAGGAGAAGTAGAAGAATACGACAAAAAATATGACCAAAAAACAACCTATAAATTTGCAGTAGATGTGGTGAATAAAAGGGGTATTGCAACAACATTTACTAATAATACACCAGAAGATACAATTGTTATTTTACGAAAAGAAGATAAAAAGATAATGTATGATGAAAAAAAACATACGTATAAAACATATAAATTATTGGAAGACACAAAAAATGAGGAAATAAGTAAACAGAGCGCAACTGAAAGATTGATTTCTGATAATCGGATGGATGACGATTTCGGCCGGGTTGCTCGTAATGTTGTTCATTCAGAACTATCACTTTTATTAAAAGACTTCGATAGCTGGAATTATAGTGAAGCAACCTTCTCTGGGATTCCTAGTTATAAGTTGACAGGTGTAATAGATGAGAAAGTATCAAATAGTTTAGCTGGAAAGTTCGAAATGATTGTTACAAAAAATTCAGGACTTGTATTGGATTTTAAAAGCTATGATGAAAACAATACAGTCAAATATTATATAAAAACTAGAAACATTAAAATTGATAGAGGGTTAGACAAAAATATCTTTTATAAAGAAGTTTCTAAATATAAGAAAGAGAAATAGTTTTTACTTTATGTGTATTTCACTGCCTGCGTTTAGCAAAAGGAGGATTAACCAATATGGGTCGATTTTTTATTCAACGTATTGTAAGGAGTAAATCTTTATATTTTGTTTTACTCATCGGTCTAACATCTGTTTTTCTACAATTTAAGTTTGAAATTCTCCCTTTACAAAATATGTATAAATATAACCTGGGTGTTGCGTTCACCCCATATACGAAATGGTTTGAATTTGGATCGGCATCACAACTTGCAGGCTTCTACTTTCTTTTGTTGCCTATATTAGCTGCTCTCCCTTTTGCAGATACATATGCAAAAGATAAGCAATCTGGCTATCTTCGCTCGATATTATCTAAAGGGCAAATGAAACAGTATTTTCAAGGTTTATACCTTTCAAACTTCATTGTTTCAGGTGTAATAATAATAATTCCGCTTCTCGTTAACATTTATTTATCTTTTATGATGTTACCCAATATAAAGCCAGATCCCTTGGTTAATAATCAAATGGCATTAGATTTAATGAATACTTTTTTTCCAGCATTATATTATAGTCATCCTTTTTTACATATGTTATTGTATTTACTTTTAGCTTTCTTCTTTGCAGGAATGTTTGCAACGATTTGTTTAAGTATTTCTATATTTATTAGAAATAGATTTATTATTTTGGTCGCCGGTTTTTTAGTCCAAATGGTTCTTTCATTACTGGCACAATTTACGGAGCATTATGAATGGATTCCATCTTATTTTTTAATGGAAATCGGTTCAGCAAATGTTTCTTTTTCAACTACTGTCATTATTTTTTGTTTAGGGATGATTATAAGTACACTCGTTTATATATTGGGAGTGAAGAAACGTGTCATTACTTAACTATACGAAACTATTATTTTTAGATTGTAAAAAATCACTTTGGAAGATAGTTGTATGTTTATTTATATTGATTTTTGGAGTGATCACTGCTTCTGAATACACCAGTATTTTGAATACATCTAATTCTATTCCTGATGTTTTTAATAATTTATTTACAAAAGGTAGTTTGATTACATTAACTGTCCCTTTATTTTTATTTTTCCTTTCCTTTGTAATACCAGTCATCATTGATCCTTTACGATTGGCTCGGATTAAGGAAAGAAAAACAATAGGTTCTATTATGATATTAAGTGTACTTATAACTGTTATCGTTTTTCTATGTATTTACTTTATTTGTGGGTTTCTATATGGATGGTGGAAAAGCGGTTCTTTAGAGAATCTATGGGTTACTGAAGCAGGGACTCCATTTAAACAGTCAAAGGGGCAAGTTGATTTATCTCTGTTTAGTACTGGAAATATGATTCTTCGTTATACGGTTACAGAATTTTTTGCATTTATGGCCATCGGTTTATTAACAGCATTTCTTTATTTACTTGTATCAAGGTATGTACTTGTTTTTTTTATTGTTGTAGGGTTTGTGTTGCTTGATACAGTGATTCAATCCTTATTCCACTTCACTTTCATTTTATTGCAGGCAGCAGTTACATTAGATGGATGGGGAAATAATGCAACCTTTTTTGGTAATGTACTTTACTTTTTTGGTATCATCCTTATTTTATGCTTAGGTATTTACATAGCAGCTTCCAAAAGAGATTTCATCCCTATATCAGAGGAGAATGACTAACAATGGTAAAAGAAACTCTATCTTTATTTCAGCGTGATTTATTTCTTGGGTTTTTTGCTGTTCGTTTTCGCTGGCTTGCTTCTATGATTTTATTCGTGATGATTCTATTAATTTCTTTTTATCAAATAAAGCTATCCTCAGAAGTCGAGGGATTTAATATTTCTTCTATAACCTATACCGACCTATTTTATACTATTTTTAAAGGAACTGAATATCAAATACTAGATGAACCAAATGCGAAATTTCCGTTTTCATGGTTAATCCTTCAAATGATGGGTCCGTTTATTATCGGGGGCTATGTACGAGAAGATTTGTTTGATCAATCTTCATTTTTAATTGTCCGAGCTAAGCACCGTTTATCATTATGGTTGAGCAAATTACTATTTTCTTTTACTGTTGCTATTTCGATGTATCTATTTTTTATATTAGCGATATTATTAACATCCTTATTTCTATCCTTTTCATTCGAATGGAGTGACTATGGGGAGAAAATGATTAAACCGTTATTATCTACAACCTTGGATCCGGTTGACTTTTCTATAGATATTTTGATACTTCCATTTTTAGTTACACTTCTTATAGTCATTGCTCAGGGTATTTTAACTGTATTTGTTCGTCCTATTTATGCATTTTTTATTTTATTATCTGCCTTAGCTGTCTCTGTATTTTCGACTAGTCGATTGTTACCCGGAAGTTACAGTATGATTTTGAGACATCATTCATTAGACATTGAAAATGGGTTCACTTGGATGAACGTCTTTATCTATATATTAGTGGTCCTATTTGTGATTATTTGTAGTGGATATGTACTCTTTAAGAAAATGGATATATTTCAAAAGGAAAGGGACTGATACGAAATGAATAAATACATTAAAGTTGATCATCTATCTAAAACAATACAAGGTCATGCGGTATTAAATGATATTAATTTAGAATTAATGAAGGGGAAAATCTATGGATTTAGAGGGAAGAATGGTTCTGGGAAAACAATGCTATTTCGAGCCATTTCTGGTCTTATTCGCCCATCAAAAGGGATCATAACTGTTAATGGAAAAGTTATTGGGAAAGATATCTCTTTTCCTGAAAATCTAGGATTACTGATTGAAAACCCAGGTTTCATTCCGGAATATACAGGATTAAAAAATTTAGAGCTTCTATCTTTTATCCAACGGAAGATTAACAAGGAGCAGGTAAAAGAGGCAATCATGAAAGTGGGCTTAGATCCAAAGGATAAAAGGAAATATAAAAAGTATTCTCTTGGGATGAAACAAAGACTAGGAATTGCACAAGCTATTATGGAAAATCCCGATTTAATCATTTTAGACGAACCAACGAATGCTTTGGATGAAGAAGGTGTTACGATTATTAATCAAATCATCTTAGATTTAAAGAAATCTGGGAAAACAATATTAATTGCTAGTCATGACCGGGAATCGTTAGATAAAGTTTCAGATGAAATTTATCAAATCGATGGCGGAAAAATTATTGGGCATGAGGTGATTTCTCATGTCGCTGTCTAAAAAGGCAAAGTGGAGCATTATCATTGTTTTGTTTATTATCTTTGTTTCCTTTAGTGTCTATCGTTATCAACAAGTTAATCGTCCATTTAAAAATTATTCTGTAGTTGAAAAAGTGGAACAAAGCGGGAAACATTTTACTGTTCGGGATCTTTCCTATAAATTAGGAAAACCGACATTAAAGGAAAATAAAAATGAAATTTTCTATGAAATTCCATTATCGATTGATAATAAAACCTCAGAAATGCAAAAACTCGGTGTAGAGAACTTCCATATAAGAAGTAATTTTACAAACAATATGCTGGATCGAGAGCGATTTTTATCCAATCCGATCAATAAAGATTTTCCTTGGGAAGGAGTAGCGGCGAATTCCTCCGAGCAGCTTGTTTTAATATTTTCTATGCAAAAGGAGTGGGGAATAAATCCTAATACAAAAGCAGACTTTTTTTTTCTTGAATATATAGGGGATAAGGTTATTAAACATAAATTTCCAATAAATTATTAGTATAGTAGGTTTTAGTTCGCGCATACTGCAAGTAAATTGATTCGTTAAATGATATTAGGTTGGGTAAAATAAGGATCCTCATTAAGAGGGTCCTTTTTCTTCGGTTACAATCCACCAGCCTGCAATATTCGTTCCTTTTATTTCAACTATCTTTCCTTCTTTTCCTTTTAAACGAATAGCTCCTTTTGAAAAAAGAACATACCAATTAAATGAGGAATCATCTATAGGAATGATCTCCGCCTTTGTATGTATTTCATCTTTTTTATTTACGGGAGTTGTTATTTTTACACATTCGTAACGTAAGGGGCAGTGATAGGTCCCTTTACTACTTAAATAGTTGATGAAAGAATCACTTTCTTTAGGAACACGGAGGATGAAAACGAAAATAAGACAAATACATATAACTACTGGCTTTACGAGCCAAGCATTTTTGGTTTTGTCTGATGCTAGTAATATAATTTTACAAACCACAGAAAAAAAGGCTAACCATAAAAAGGAATCGACTTTAAAAATAATCCAAGCAACTGAGGAGTTGAAAAAACTTAAAGATAAGAAGTGACTCAAGCTTAAAAGCTTCTTCGGATCATAATCCTCTGTTTCTTTTTCAGGATCCTTAATTAATGTACGTATAATTGTAAAACACAGTACACCCACCATGAAAAGGTATTTAAAAAATAGCAATCCTTCGTCCCCCTATGTTAAATGAAATCATATAAATACTATTCCATCCCTATATGAAAAAGCCCTTTTTTTAAAACGGCTTTAGTTCGCAAAAGGAAATAAGGTATAATGTTTTAGTAATCATAAGGATAACTTAATGTATTTTGAATGTGATAGGAGTGGCAATAGTGGCGATTGTTTTTACGATGCTTATACTGGGAGCAATACTAGGATTTATTGGAGCAGGTGGTTCTGGATTTATCATAGCCATTCTTACACTTGTATTTAAGATTCCGATACATGTCGCATTAGCTACCTCTTTAACGGCAATGGCGTTCACTAGTTTATCAGGTGCGTTTAGCCATTACCGTGAAGGAAATATTTCTGTAAGGGCTGGGCTTTTAGTAGGCGGATTTGGTGCAATTGGTGCATTTGTTGGCTCAAAAATTGCAGCATTTATCCCGACAAATGATATGCATTATTTAACGGGTGGTATGCTGTTTCTATCGGCAATTTTATTAGTTTTTCGCTTATTTTTTATGAAAAAGAAAGAAGTGGATAATGAAGCATGGACACTAAATGCGAAACTATTAATGAAAGCTGCCATATTAGGAATTGCTACAGGGATTCTTTCGGGTACGTTTGGAATTGGCTCCACACCTTTTATTCAATTAGGCCTTCTCACATTTTTGGGACTTTCCCTTCGACAATCAGTTGGGACAACCATGCTAGTCATTGTTCCGATTGCAATCGGGGGCGGAGTCGGCTTTTCATCAGAAGGATTTCTAGATGTCACATTACTCATTCAAGTATTAATAGGAACGATGCTTGGCGCATACCTAGGTGCAAAATTTACAAATCTTGTTCCTAAAGGAATTTTGAAAACAGCAATGATCTTAACACCAGCAGTTAGCGCATTGATCCTCATCGTATAACCATTGATTTTCCCGAGATTTATTTTTATACTTAAAAGGTTATAATGGAAAGGACTGGCTTTCGCTTTGAAAGCCTATATATATTTAATAAATATGAAAACGCAGAGTGGATTGGAGCGAAAGGAACCTGACTCCTGCGGGATATAGAGGAAAGGTCGAGACCCCACAGGCGCAAGCCGAGGAGGCTCGACTTCCTCCCCGCGGAAAGCAGGTTCCTGTAGTGGAAAGTAACGGTCTATGTTCCCAAAAACAACAATGTTTACGCAAACAGCCCATAAGAAAAAGGATGTGAATCATTTGACAGAAGAAATGACCCAACAAACACCTGTCAAAATTCACTTAAAGACAGTAATTAAACAGGATGCGGAAAGTGAAAGCTATGAATTAATGCTTTTCGGAAATTTTTATCAAAAAGGAAATGCATTTTTCTTAAAATACGATGAAGAGGTTGAGGAAGGAACGGTACATACCATTGTTAAAATAGCAGATAACAACGCGGTTATTTTGCGAAGCGGCGCCATTAAAATGCGCCTAAGTTTCCATATGGATGTAGAAAAAAATGGTTCCTATGAAAGTACATTTGGCACACTTTTACTTTCAACGAAAACAGAAAAAATTGAACATATAAAAACGACGAAGAATGAGGGACGAATTAATCTAGCATACGATCTTCTTATGCAGGGCTCCTCATCAGGTAAATACGAAATGTCGATAAACTATAAGGAGGCATAATAAATGAATATAGTTGAACAAATTCAAATGAATATCAAAAATGAAATTAAAAATGCCGTATTAAAGGCTGGTTTAGCAGAAGAAGAACAAATTCCCGCAATTATTCTAGAAACACCAAAAGATAAATCACATGGAGATTATGCAACGAATACGGCGATGCAACTAGCGCGGATAGCAAAGAAAGCCCCCCGAATGATTGCAGAAGAAATTGTTTCCCATTTTGATACATCTAAAGCCTCTATTGAAAAAATTGAAATCGCCGGTCCAGGATTCATAAATTTTTACATGAATAATAGTTATTTAACAGATCTGATTCCGACAGTTATTGAAGCCGGTGATCAGTACGGACAAACAGATGCAGGGAAAGGTCAAAAAATTCAAGTTGAATTCGTATCTGCCAATCCAACTGGAGATTTGCATTTAGGACATGCTCGTGGGGCGGCAGTAGGCGATTCTTTATGTAATATTCTCGAAAAAGCGGGTTATGATGTTAGTCGTGAATATTATATTAACGACGCTGGTAATCAAATAAATAATTTGGCACGTTCTGTTGAAGCACGGTATTATCAAGCCCTTGGATTGGAGAAGGAAATGCCTGAAGATGGGTACCATGGTCAAGATATTGTCGGTATTGGCAAGAAGATTGCCGAACAATTCGGTGATGAGTACACGAAAAAGAGCGAAGAAGAACGCTTTGAATTTTTCCGTCAATATGGTTTGGACTATGAAATGGAAAAACTGAAAACCGACTTAGAAAACTTTCGTGTTCCGTTCGATGTTTGGTACTCAGAAACATCACTTTATAAAAATGGAAAAATTGATGCCATGTTAAAGACTCTTCGTGAAAGAGGCCATGTGTACGAATTAGATGGGGCTACTTGGTTTAGATCGACTGCATTTGGTGATGATAAGGATCGCGTGTTGATTAAAAATGATGGCTCATATACGTACTTAACACCAGATATTGCCTATCATAATGATAAATTTGAACGCGGCTTTGATAAGTTAATTAATGTATGGGGAGCCGATCATCACGGATATATCCCGCGGATGAAAGCAGCAATGGAAGCTTTAGGATACAATCCGGATAATCTTGAAGTAGAAATTATTCAGCTTGTTCATTTATATAAAGATGGCGAAAAAATGAAAATGAGCAAACGTACAGGGAAAGCTGTAACGATGCGTGACTTGATCGAAGAAGTTGGCCTTGATGGGGTTCGTTACTTCTTTGCAATGAGAAGTGCGGATACACATTTAGATTTTGATTTAGATCTTGCGGTTTCACAATCAAATGAAAACCCTGTTTATTATGCACAATATGCACATGCGAGGATTTGCAGTATTTTACGCCAAGGTGAAGAACAAGGATTTACGGTAGAAAAAAATGCAAAATATGATTTAATTAAAGCGGAAAAAGAGATTGAAGTATTAAAGAAAATCGGTGATTTCCCAGCGGTGATTGCTGAAGCAGCCGAAAAGCGGATACCACACAGAATCACAAATTATATTAATGATCTTGCATCTACCTTCCACAGCTTTTATAACGCGGAAAAAGTATTGGATAAAGACAATGTGGAATTAACAAAGGCACGCCTTGCTTTAATTAAATCCGTACAAATCACATTAAAAAATGCATTAGCATTGATTGGCGTATCGGCACCGGAAAAAATGTAACATCAAAAAATCCAATTCCTATGAATTGGATTTTTTTAAACTATAAAATATTTGCTATTGCATTTGCACACAGTTCTTTTATTTTAGTGCCGAAAGAAGTGTTATGAAGTTCTTCAATGGCAAGCTGATGTGAATCTAATAGATCTTTTTCAACTACTTTCGTTATTCTTTCAATAAAGTCGCGATCATAAATATAACAATTCAATTCATGATTAAGGAAAAAGCTTCTCCGATCAAAATTAGCTGTCCCGGTTTGACATATTGACTGATCAATAATCATCACTTTCGCATGATAAAAGCCGTTCATATATTGGTACACTTCTCCACCGTTAGACATTAACTTCCGAAAATAACGAAACGACGCTTCTTTCACTAAAATATGATCAGCTTTTTCAGGTACGAGGATTTTTAACGTAACCCCTCTTTTTAAAGCAGCAAGAAGCCTTTCTAAAATTTCGTGTGAAGGTATGAAATAAGGAGTTCCAATATAGATCATTTCATTTGCGCGATCAATTAAACCGCATATTACTTCCTCAAAATATTTCCCTTCTGTTGGAAAGAACTTGTGTATCATCGTTCCGTTCACTGCTTCAGGGGAATACTGTAATGATAAAGGCTGTTTCGTTGCTCTTTCCCAATTGATGGAAAATTCCTCCTGAATATCTTTAACACTTTCACCTATATAGCGAAAGCAATAATCTCTCCAAGGAGACAGAACCGGATCTTTATCAATATATTCTTTGCCGATATTATAACCACCCACATATCCAATTTTTCCGTCAATCACCGAACATTTTCGGTGATTTCTTTGTTGAAGGGTGAAAAATAAAAAAGGAAAACGGGGCCGATTGCAAAACTCAACTCTCGCTCCAATACTTTTTAATTCCTTTATTAATGTTTTGGATACACTATAACTTCCCATCCAATCCATTAATAAGCGAACTTCTACACCTTCAAGTGCCTTTTGTGCCAGTAATTCTAAAAAGTTTTTGCTAAATTGGTCGCCTTTGACAATATAAAAAAGAATATGAATGCTTGATTTAGCTGCTTTAATGTCGGAGTAAAATAAATTAAATAAGTCATCTCCCCTAGTAATTAGATGAATTTCTCCCATTCGTTTAGGATATTCTCTTTTTTTACAATGACGTAAATAACTTCTTTTCCCAAAAACATAGTCAGCTGTACATAAAGCGATGATAAGTAGAATGAATAGAAACACTATCCAAAGCCATGTCAGCATAAGTTCCTCCCTAACAAAAAAATAATGTTTCAATAGTATCTCCATAATTTAGAGAAACATAAAAAATAGCCGATTTATAATATTTTCGAAAAATTCAAATTTCACGGCGTATAATAAAATAAGGGAATATCATCGCTCTTATACATAAAAAGAAAAAATTACATTGCAAAAGTCAAAAAACTTTGAATAAAGTCATTGACTGAATGCTCATTCATTATATAATGTAAGTAAGTAACATTCAGAAAATTAGGGGTTTTAAATCCTAAAGTTATTCTTTGGAGGGGAGAGTTTATTATATGTCTTGGTTACTTTGGGTAAATTGGATTGCTTTTCTATTTGTAACCGTTTACGCAATCTCGTTATTTGTTTATGTAGTAAAGACTAGAATTCAATATATTAAGCTAGGCAAAAAAGTTGAATTCGATAATCGGGTCAAAGAACGTCTACAAAAGATTTGGGTCAATGTGTTTGGTCAGAAAAAGCTTTTGAAGGATAAGAAAAGTGGCGCGATCCATGTGATGTTCTTCTATGGCTTTATTCTTGTACAATTTGGGGCAATTGATTTTATTTGGAAGGGTCTTGCACCTGAATCACACTTACCGTTAGGTCCATTATATGCAGGATTTACATTCTTCCAGGAAATTGTCACACTCGTCATCTTAGTTGCAGTAGTTTGGGCATTTTACCGTCGTTATATTGAGAAATTAGTTCGTTTAAAAAGAGGCTTCAAATCTGGACTTGTTCTTTTATTTATTGGTGGTTTAATGGTATCTGTGCTAATAGGAAATGGGATGGGAATAATTTGGCACGGTGAAGAAGTATCGTGGACGGAGCCAATTGCATCACTTATCGCACAAGCATTTGGGTGGATAGGTGAAACAGCATCGATCGTTATTTTCTATATCGCTTGGTGGATCCATTTAATTTTCCTACTCTCATTCCTTGTTTATGTACCACAATCGAAGCATGCACATTTAATTGCCGGACCAGCAAATGTGTACTTTAATCGTTTAGATGGTGCAGGAAAACTGAATTCAATTGATTTTGAAGATGAGTCCCAAGAATCATTCGGTGTAGGAAAGATCGAAGACTTCTCCCAATTACAATTAATTGATTTATATGCTTGTGTGGAATGTGGACGTTGTACAAATATGTGTCCGGCAACAGGGACAGGAAAAATGCTATCCCCAATGGATTTAATAATTAAATTAAGGGATCATTTAACGAATCATGGTGCGGCAGTAACATCGAAACAACCGTGGGTACCAACTTTCGCATTTTCTAATACAAAAGGAAATCAAATTGCATTAGCAAGTGCTGGACAAGGGGCAGAAGAATCAGCTGCTGCTTTAAATTATTCTCCAAATCTTATCGGAGACGTCATTACCGAAGAAGAAATTTGGGCGTGTACAACATGCCGTAACTGTGAAGATCAATGTCCGGTTATGAATGAACATGTTGATAAAATTATCGATCTTAGACGTTATCTAGTATTAACAGAAGGAAAAATGGATGCAGATGCTCAACGTGCAATGCAAAATATTGAACGTCAAGGAAATCCATGGGGACTTAATCGGAAAGAACGTGAAAATTGGCGAGATGCCCGTGAAGATGTTCATGTACCAACTGTAAAAGATGTGAAAAAAGCTGGCGAGGAATTCGAATATTTATTCTGGGTTGGATCGATGGGGTCTTTTGATAACCGCAGTCAAAAAATCGCATTATCTTTTGCGAAGCTTCTTAACGAAGCAGGTGTGAAATTTGCAATTTTAGGTAATAAAGAGAAAAACTCGGGAGATACACCACGAAGATTAGGAAATGAATTCTTATTCCAAGAATTAGCCGGACAAAATATTGCCGAGTTTGAGAAAAATGAAGTGAAAAAGATCGTCACAATTGACCCTCATGCATATAACATCTTTAAAAAGGAATATCCTGACTTTGGTTTAGAAGCGGAAGTTTATCATCATACAGAACTTCTTTATGAACTAGTTAAAGAAGGGCGCTTAAAACCTAAATATGAAGTGAATGAAAAAATTACGTTCCATGATTCCTGTTATTTAGGAAGATATAATGATGTGTATGATCCACCTCGGGAAATTTTAAAAGCGATTCCTGGTGTTACGCTAGTTGAAATGGAACGTAACCGAGAAAAAGGGATGTGCTGTGGAGCTGGAGGCGGTTTAATGTGGATGGAGGAAGATACGGGTCACCGCATTAATGTCTCTCGTACTGAACAAGCTTTAGCAGTGAACCCTTCTATCATTAGTTCTGGATGTCCGTATTGTTTAACAATGCTGTCTGATGGTACGAAAGCGAAGGAAGTAGAAGAAACAGTCAAAACATATGATGTCGCAGAATTACTTGAAAAGGCAGTTTGCGGTGAGCCAGAACAAAACCTTGCATCATAATTAATGTTCTATTTTGATGAAATCGAACATAAAATTTATTGGCAATTTTTAATAAAATGAGTCAATTTCATAATTGCTCTTTTTAAAAATACAGAATCCTACAGAATTTCTAAAATATATTTTTAAAAACAGAAATCATGCTACTTGTTGCTGATTTAATTGTACATTAATTCGGTCTGCGGCTAACTTTGAAGCATTATAAATAAGGGTTACCATGTCAAAATGAATTTTTGCACGTTTCCCAGTACGATAGCGAACATTGTTCAGTTGAAAGAATTCTTTCAGATAGGCATTAACCCGTTCTACGGCAGTACGACGTTTGAAAATGTTTTTCCATGCTTGTGACCCGCGTGCTGGTGCGGTATATCTGCGAAGGTCTGAAGTGATTTTCACTTTATAAACCTTTTGGCAAATACCTTCATTAGCTAAGGGACAGTCGCTGCATTCCTTTGGTCTTGTGTATTTCAATGTTTCATATTTAGGATCAAAACTATCATAACGATAAGAATGCTCTCTGAAACAAGTTGGGGCAAAGTGTTTATCATAGCCAATGATTTCCCCTTCATTTCGCTTATTATACGCGATGACGGATTGTTGTCCCATTCGATGTACCTGCTCGTATATGGGTTCATAGTCATAGCCCGCATCCATTGTTTGATAACGTAATGGAAGGTGAAGGCGTTCCTGAATTCCTTTCAGTAAAGGGATAGCTGCCTTACCATCATTTAGACTCCCAGATGAAAAAAGAGCCTGTAGAATGTATTGGCTTGATGTACCAACGGCTAAATGACCTTTGTAGCCAAACCAAAAACATTTTGTCCTTCTGAGTTCTTTTTCACGCCCCATTTAGGGTCTTGGGGAACTTCGGCACGTAGTTCGGCTGGGGAACATCTAATTGGTACACAATTTTTCTATCATATAAAGGTAAATTGGCTTCCGTTTCAGCTTGTTCTTTAAGCCACCCGTCACGCTCATCTTTTGATTTCCGACCACGTTTTTGGGGTTCAGATTTTGGCTTTTCTTCTTTTGGCTGCGCTTGGTCTCGTGCTTCAAAATGGGTTGCATCAATAGCCACTGTATCATCCGTGATGAAACCTTCTGCAATAGCCTGGAGGACCACTTTTTCTTGTTCTTTCTCAAGGATATCGCTTTCCTCCAATTTCGTTATGAGACGTGAATAGGAGGATTCTGAAGGCACATGATCAGAAACCAAAAAGCCACAATTTAACTTAAAAGCTAGATCATCATGAAGACGTTTTATAAGATCCTTCATCGTAGGGATGCGCTCTATGTATCTTACAAAGGTGGAGATAATCATGGTCGATAGTTTAGTTCTTCCGGTGCACCCAACCGTGATTTTTTCGCCACTTGATGGTACATCGAATCCAAATCTACCGCTGAAATAATGGCTTCATATTTTTGGGTAGGTTCCATGTCAAATAATTCCTGTATGCCAAATAGGCTAGGTTGTCGTATAATAGTCATAAGAAGTACTCCTCCAGTCTTTTTATGGTTTGTGGTCAACGTAAGCCCGAATTATAAAAATAAGTGTACCTTTCGGTACGCATCGTAAATAGCCGTAAATTCTGACTTTTTAATCGAATTACGGCTATTTCATTTATTTGCTACATTCTGCCTGAATCATTTTTGACCAGGGCATGTATTGATCTAAAATTTCAGGGTTTTGTTGGACGCCGAGATTTGGTAAATCCGTAAAAAGTTTCTTTATATATTCATAGAAATCAACGCCGTTACTTTTGGCAGTTTCAGCAATACTTAAACAGATGGCATTCGCTTTTGCACCAGCTTCACTTACACTAAAGAGCCAATTTTTCTTCCTATAACGTTGGGACGGATGGCGTTCTCGGCTGGATTATTATCCATTTCAATTCGCCCATCATTCAGGAATAATTTGAGTCCATTTGCCCTGTTTAATGTGTATTCAGTCGCTTTTGCTAACGCATTTTTTCCGTAAAATGGTGATGTTTCAACCCAGTGAAGGAATTCCTCCACGATTGGCTTCGAGTACTTTTGACGTTTTTTTTTCGTTTACTCGGAGACAAACGTTTAAATTGCCTTTCTAGTCGATATAAATCATCACAATATTTCACACCGATTCTACCATTTTTGCTATCAGCTTTCAGCCAATAACGACGAACATGCGCCCAACAATTTGCGAAATTAACGCCTTCCAACTTATCATAAGCAGAATAACCATCACACACAATCGTTCCAGAAAAGCCTTCAATAAAACTTTCAAGGACAGATCGAGCTCGAGATAATGCGCTTTGAAAGAGAGTCATTGTTACCTTTGGCTTGGCACACTTCGAAACACCCAATTATACGCATTGGCTTGGCCAGATTTCCCATCGGATCGGTTGATAATTTGTCCGTATGTTTCATCGACATGCAAAACCGATTTTGCCATCATCAACTCTTTCATTCGTTCGTATACAGGTAACAGCCAATCATGTGCTACACGGATAACCCAATTCGATAGGTTTTTATCATTGGTATTCAGTCCATAGCGATTCCATTCCTTTACCTGACGGTAAAGAGGTAAATATTGTGCAAATTTATCATAGATGACTTTGGCAAGTACGCTAGGACTTGCGATGCTACGCTGAATCGCTGGTTGTGGTGCTTTCCCGCGTTTGATTTGTGCTGGCTGTGATGAATCAACTTTGCAGTCTTTACATTCATACGCATGTTCAATGTGCTGTACTTTCATCATTTTTGCAGGAATAAATTTTGCTTCTTCACGTACAAGTGTACTACCAATTTCAATCATTTGCCCTTGGCAACAGTCACAGATTGTATTTTTCGGATGATGGTGAATAGCTTCTACTTCAATACCATCATGCAAGGAATCATTTCGTTTTTTTGATTTAACTTTTCGTACAACAGTATAAGAGATTGTCTGTTGGCTTTGTTCTTCTGTGTGCTCAGGTTCGCTAAAAGCCGGGTCATCATCAAATAATGAGCCTTGCCCATCTGGTACGTTGTATTTCGATTTTTCGGATTTCGATCCATATAAAAGTTTTGTTAAATGGCGAATTTGTTCAGTTAGCGCTTCAATCTGTTTAGTTGATTGATCTAGCTTTTTCGATAAGTCTTTGTTTTGTTGATTTGAATGAGCCAATTGTTCTTCGAGAAGTCGAATTAATTTCCCATATGGATTCTTGTTATTGGAAGAAGTATTAACCATTTATTTCACCACTTTTCGTTCACCATAAGTTAGTTATATTATAACATTTTTAACGTAGAAAGCGAAGTTGAAAATGGCTATAAACCAACATTTCTAGCTTGTTTAGAATACTCCTTTTTGTGATTTTTGAATGGCCTTTGGTTGCTGAATGGACAACCCTTCTAACAACCAGCGAACCTCCTGTTGCGAAAGTTTACGTACTTCATTTTCATCTTTTGGCCATTGAAGTTTTCCTCCATCTAGTCGCTTATAAAGCATGGCGAAACCATCGCCATCAAAATATAAACATTTATAACGGTCTTTACTCCAACCAGAGAAAAGGAAAATAGAATCTCCATATGGATCAAGTTCGAAAGAATCTTGAATTAGCGTTGCTAATCCATCAATTCCCTTCCTCATATCTGTTTTACCGCAAATAATATAAATGTTTTTTACACTGGTATAATCATGTTTCATAGATTTTTCAACTCCCTCATGACCGTTTGGATGATGTGCTCATCTACGCCGTTGAAGAAGGAAATTTCAGCAGCTTCAATTTTGATTGTGCAAAAGCTATTTGAAGGATCTTTCGAAGTTGTGGATGTTATAATATTTTTTTCTGGTTGTATTGAAACGGGGACGATTGTTAGTTTTTGTTGTGACATAGGAAAAGCACCTCCTTAATTGATACGATTATTGTACTAAGGGGTGCTGATCATTTATATGCGTTGTTTGAATGGGGGCTTACTGGTCAACTACCATTATACAAGATTTGGGGAGGTACTTCTTTTTTTATCTCTTAAACCCCTTGATACACAAGGGCTAAGAATTATGAAATTCATTCAAATGATTCAATTCCTACAACTTTTCAGTTAATATAGTTTTATAGATGTAGGGATATGGCATAAAAAGGGGCTTTTTAGTCCCTTTTTGTAAACCAAGTTGTTGAGCGAGCGTTCAGTCAATGTTTTGTAAGCGATTTCTCGAAATTACTTATGAAGGAGTGGATAAAATGGCAAAGACAGTCATTGTGGGTGGGGCAAGAACTCCCTTCGGCAAGCTTGGAGGTAAGTTAAGTTCGCTAACTGCACCTAAATTAGGTGGAATTGCAATTAAAGAGGCTTTAAAAAGAGCAAAAGTTGAACCTGCTAATGTAGGTGAAGTAATTTTCGGTTCTGTTCTGCAAGGGGGGCAAGGGCAGATTCCTTCAAGGCAGGCTGCAAGATTGGCAGATATTCCATGGGAAGTAAAGACGGAAACGATTAATAAAGTATGTGCTTCCGGAATGCGAAGTGTAACGTTAGCTGATCAAATTATTCGATTAGGTGATGAAGAGATCATTGTAGCTGGTGGAATGGAATCGATGTCCAATGCACCATATATTCTACCGAATGCCCGTTTTGGTTTAAGAATGGGTGATGCTCCTTTAAAAGATTTAATGATATATGACGGTTTAACTTGTTCATTCTCAGGTGTTCATATGGGCTCATACGGAAATCGGACGGCCAGCGAATTTAGTATTTCAAGGGAAGAACAGGATGCATGGGCATTACGAAGCCATGAACGGGCTGTAAAAGCAGTTGAAGAAGGAAAGTTTGCAGAAGAAATTGTGTCTATAGAGATTCCGCAACGAAAAGGAACTCCGCTAATTGTTAAAGATGATGAGGCACCAAGAAGTGATACATCCCTAGAAAAATTATCAAAATTACCACCCGTTTTCGATAAAGATGGGACAATTACGGCAGGTAATGCACCAGGGGTAAATGATGGGGCTGTAGCTATGGTTCTAATGAGCGAAGAAAAGGCTCAATTAATGGGTTTGGAGCCGTTAGCCTCAATTATAGGTCATACAGCCATTGCGGTTGAAGCGAAGGATTTTCCGCAAACACCTGGTTTAGTCATTAATGAACTTCTTAAGAAAACAGGAAAAGCGGTAGAGGAAATTGATCTATTTGAAATAAATGAAGCTTTTGCCGCAGTATCACTTGCTAGTAGTAAAATCGCTCATTTGGATCCTGAAAAGGTGAATGTTAACGGAGGAGCGATTGCCCTGGGACATCCGATAGGAGCGAGCGGAGCAAGAATTATTTTGACACTTATCTACGAGCTTAAACGCCGTGGTGGCGGATTAGGGATAGCTGCTATCTGTTCCGGTGGTGGTCAAGGAGACGCGGTATTAATTGAAGTGAAGAAAAACTAGGGAGGAAGACGCGAATGGATATTAAAAAAGTAATGGTGATCGGTGCTGGGCAAATGGGATCCGGAATCGCTCAAGTATGCGCACAAGCGGGATACATCGTCTATTTAAATGATTTAAAAGAGGAATTTGTTCAAAAAGGATTAGGAGTCATTTCTAAAAACCTTTCAAGGCAGGTTACTAAGGGGAGAATGACAGAAGAAGAAAAAGACAAAGTTCTTTCAAATTTTATTCCGTCTACGAATCTACAAGACTCTGAAAATGTTGGTATTGTCATTGAAGCTGCCGTTGAAAATATGGAAGTGAAAAGTAAAATCTTTAAAGAATTGGATCAATACGCGCCAAATCATGCGATTTTAGCTTCCAATACATCCTCATTGCCGATAACTGAAATTGCAGCAGCCACCAAACGTCCGGAAAAAGTAATTGGTATGCATTTTATGAATCCTGTCCCAGTTATGAAATTAGTTGAGATTATTCGCGGTCTAGCAACTTCTGATGAAGTATATCAGGCTGTAGAGGACATGACAAAATCGTTATCAAAAATTCCAGTCGAAGTAAACGATTTTCCGGGCTTTGTTTCTAACCGTGTGCTCATGCCGATGATTAATGAAGCGATCTATACCTTGTATGAAGGGGTTGCAACAAAGGAAGCAATCGATGAGGTAATGAAGCTCGGGATGAATCATCCGATGGGACCACTAACTCTAGCTGATTTTATTGGTTTGGACACTTGTTTATACATTATGGAAACATTACATGAAGGCTTTGGTGATGACAAATATCGACCTTGCCCATTGTTAAGAAAGTATGTAAAAGCTGGGTGGCTAGGGAAGAAATCAGGAAGAGGCTTTTATATTTATAACTAATTATTTTTGAAAGAACTAAGGGGAGACCATGATGAATCTACATTTCAACGAAGAGCAAATAATGATGAGAAAAATGGTTCATGAGTTTGCAGAAGCAGAAATTGCCCCTTTCATAGAAAAGATGGAAGAAGGAGAGTTCCCAAGGGCTATTTTACGAAAAATGGCGGAATTAGGGCTAATGGGTATTACCGTTCCAGAAAAGTATGGCGGATCTGAGATGGACTTTACCTCTTATATTATTGCGATTCACGAGTTATCAAGAGTTAGTGCAACAATCGGTGTCATTCTTTCAGTCCATACCTCCGTTGGAACGAATCCAATTCTTTATTTCGGTACAGAGGAACAGAAACAAAAGTATCTTCCGAAGCTGGCAACTGGTGAATATTTGGGAGCGTTTTGCTTAACAGAGCCTAGCGCAGGGTCCGATGCGGGAAATTTAAAATCAAGAGCCATTAAAAAAGGGGATCACTATATTATCAATGGTTCAAAAGTATTTATTACAAACGGTGGTGAAGCTGATACGTATATTGTTTTTGCCGTGACCGATCCAACAGCAGGAAAAGATGGCATATCGGCTTTCATCGTTGAGAAAAATACTGCCGGTTTAATCATAGGTAAAGATGAACATAAAATGGGACTTCATGGGTCTCGTACTGTACAGCTTACATTTGACGACATGGCCGTTCCTGTTGAAAATCTCCTTGGAAAAGAAGGAGAAGGGATGAGAATAGCGCTAGCCAATTTGGATATCGGAAGAATTGGCATTGCAGCTCAAAGCTTAGGAATTGCTGAAGCCGCTCTTGAAAAATCGATAGAATATGCGAAAGAGCGAATCCAATTTGGCAAGCCTATCGCTTCTCAACAAGGAGTTGGATTTAAACTTGCTGATATGGCAACAAATGTAGAGGCGGCTAAACTGTTAGTTTATCAATCAGCTAATCTACGATCATTAGGTCTTCCTTGCAAAACAGAAGCTTCTATGGCTAAATTATTCGCCTCACGAACTGCAGTAGAAACGACGAAAGAAGCAATTCAAATCTTTGGCGGGTATGGATACACAAAGGACTACCCGGTAGAAAGATATTTCCGGGATGCGAAAATTACTGAAATCTATGAAGGAACAAGTGAAATACAACGAATCGTAATAAGCAAACAATTATAACAATAAGTGGAGGAACTAAATTATGAATTTTCGTTTATCAGAAGAGCATGAAATGATTAGAAAAATGGTTCGCGATTTTGCGGAAAAAGAAGTGGCTCCAAGTGCTGCTGAACGTGATGAAGAGGAGCGTTTCGATCGAGAAATCTTCGATAAAATGGCTGAGTTAGGTTTAACAGGGATCCCTTGGCCCGAGGAATATGGTGGAATCGGCAGCGACTATTTAGCTTATTGCATAGCAGTTGAGGAACTATCAAGGGTCTGTGCATCTACTGGAGTTACTCTTTCTGCCCATACTTCTTTAGCTGGATGGCCACTTTATAAATTTGGATCCGAGGAGCAAAAGCAGAAGTATTTAAAACCAATGGCACAGGGTGAAAAGATTGGCGCTTATGGATTAACCGAGCCGGGTTCAGGGTCGGATGCGGGTGGCATGCGCACGACTGCACGTTTAGAAGGTGATCATTATGTTTTAAATGGATCGAAAATTTTTATTACAAACGGCGGAGTAGCGGATATTTATATTGTTTTTGCATTGACAGATCCATCTAGCAAACATAAAGGAACGAGCGCGTTTATTATTGAGAAAGATTTTGAAGGTTTTTCTGTAGGGAAAAAGGAGAAAAAATTAGGTATTCGCTCCTCACCGACAACTGAAATTATTTTTGAGGAATGTAAAGTTCCAAAAGAGAATTTACTAGGTCAAGAAGGGGATGGCTTTAAAATTGCGATGATGACTCTTGATGGCGGACGTAACGGAATAGCCGCACAAGCAGTAGGAATTGCTCAAGGAGCATTGGATGCATCTGTCGCATATGCAAAAGAACGTCATCAGTTTGGGAAACCAATTGCTGCAAATCAAGGCATTTCTTTTAAATTAGCTGATATGGCCACAAGTGTTGAAGCATCCCGCCTATTAACCTATCAAGCAGCATGGCTCGAATCAAATGGTTTGCCATACGGTAAAGAATCAGCGATGTCTAAGCTTTTAGCTGGTGATACAGCAATGAAGGTGACGACAGAAGCGGTGCAAATCTTTGGTGGCTATGGATATACAAAGGATTATCCAGTTGAGAGATTCATGCGTGATGCAAAAATCACACAAATTTATGAAGGTACACAAGAGATTCAACGATTGGTAATCTCGAGAATGCTAACAAAATAACAACATCGTCATGAAAAAACAGTCATAAAGGGGTATTTTTAATAGATAGTGATGTGCAGATAAGGAACGTGGGGAGGTCCTTCATCTGTATCGGGAGAAGGTGATGTTTTCTGAGTAAAAAAAGAGCTGTTCATGCGTCTGTAAAGGATGAGCGACTTGTTAATATACGAAGAACCCAAATGATTCGGGGAGCGGTAGCACTTTTTAAGGAAAAAGGATTCCATCGAACGACAACGAGGGAAATTGCCCAAGCGGCTGGTTTTAGTATCGGCACTTTATATGAATATATCAGAACGAAGGAAGATATTTTATATCTTGTCTGTGATAGTATTTATGACCAGGTTCGAGAGCGTCTGCAAGGGATGGATTTGGAACAGGGCACTCTTGAAAGTTTAAAGCTTGGAATCGCCTACTATTTTAACATTATGAACGAAATGCAAGATGAGGTTTTGGTTATGTACCAGGAGGCAAAATCATTATCGAAAGATGCGCTCCCATATGTGTTAAAAAAGGAAATGGAAATGGTAGGCATGTTTGAAACTTTAATTCGCCGTTGCATTGAAAATGGTGAATTGATGATGGATGATTCACATATCGATTTATTAGCTCATAATATTTTTGTTCAAGGACAAATGTGGGGATTTAGAAGATGGGCACTCAAAAAGAATTATTCCAAAGAAGAATATATTGAATTACAAACGAACTTACTTTTTAAGGGTATTGCCGGGTTTGAAATTTAGTATGGAACAGGGGGAGAAGAATGAGCACGGTTGAGATTTATAAACCAAAAAATCCTGTACGCTTTGTAACTGCATCAAGTTTATTTGATGGCCATGACGCATCAATCAATATTATGCGAAGAATTCTGCAAGCAAGCGGGGCAGAGGTCATTCATCTTGGACACAATCGGTCGGTTGAGGAAGTTGTCAATGCAGCTGTCCAAGAAGATGTTCAAGGGATTGCTATTTCATCATATCAAGGTGGCCATGTTGAATATTTTAAATATATGTATGATTTATTAAAGGAAAAAGGCGCTTCACATATTCGTATTTATGGTGGTGGAGGCGGGGTTATTATTCCGCGTGAAATTAAGGAACTCCATGAATATGGAATTGCATGGATTTTTTCACCGGATGATGGGCGGAAATTTGGTCTTCAAGGGATGATCAACATCATGCTGAAAGAATGTGATTATCCTACTATTACAAGCCAACTAACAGATGAGATAAATCAGTTAAAGGCGGGGAATATCCGTTCAGTAGCTAAGTTTATCACACTTGCGGAAAATCAAATTGGTGCAAAACAAGAAGTTGCCTCCTCTGTAGAAACAGCATTTGACGAAATAAAATTATTAGCGAAAAAGGCACCTGTTGTTGGTATTACAGGTACAGGGGGAGCAGGGAAGAGTTCTTTAACAGATGAACTCATTCGCCGGTTTCTAAATGAGATTCCGGATAAAAAGGTAGCTATTTTATCGATTGATCCAACAAAGCAAAAAACGGGTGGAGCTTTACTAGGTGACCGAATTCGAATGAATGCAATTTTTCATTCACGAGTATATATGAGAAGTTTGGCGACAAGGGGTTCAAGAACTGAATTATCACTTGCTATAAGAGATGCGATTAATGTAGTAAAAGCAGCAGGATATGATTTGATCATCGTTGAAACGAGCGGTATCGGCCAAGGGGATGCGGAGATTGCTGAAATAAGTGATATTGCTATGTATGTAATGACGAGCGAATTTGGTGCACCTTCACAACTCGAAAAAATCGATATGATCGATTTTGCAGATTTAATTGTGATCAACAAATTTGAACGGAAAGGTTCTGAAGACGCCAAAAGCCAAGTCCAGAAACAATATCAACGAAGTCATTTACTATTTGATAAAGATTTAAAAAGTATGCCCGTTTACGGAACGATCGCAAGTCAGTTCAATGATCCAGGTACAAATGCGCTATTTGCCGCACTTGTAGAAAAAATTAATGAAAAAATGTCTAAGAATTGGGAGGTTCCTTTTTCGAAAGATGCTCTTGTGGAAAAACAGAATGTGATTATTCCGAATAGCCGTCGTTACTATTTAAGGGAAATCTCCGAAACAGTGCGAAACTATCATAAGAAAGCGGAGGAGCAAGTACGATTGGCAAGAAGGCTTTTCCAACTTGAAGGCGCACTTCAAGCGGTTCGGGAAAAGGAAACAAATGATGATGTTATTTCTTCCTTGGAAGCATTGAAAAATGACGTGTACGAAAGTCTAACAAAAGAATCAAAAAGCATCATCAATAATTGGGGGAAATTAAAGGAGAAATACTCCGGAAAACAGTTTGTAACGAAAATTCGCGATAAAGAAATTATTACCGAGTTGACGACCAAAAGCTTGTCAGGACTAGATATTCCGAAAGTTTCCTTACCAAAGTATGAGGATTACGGAGAAATTCTAAAATGGGTATATAAAGAAAATGTTCCCGGTTCTTTTCCGTATACGGCAGGTGTATTCCCGTTTAAACGCGAAGGCGAGGATCCGAAGCGGCAGTTCGCAGGTGAAGGAACACCAGAACGAACGAATAAGAGGTTCCACTACTTATCGGAAAATGATCCGGCAAAACGTTTGAGCACTGCTTTTGATTCAGTAACATTATATGGCGAGGATCCGGATTATCGACCAGATATTTATGGGAAAGTTGGCGAATCGGGTGTAAGTATTTGTACACTTGATGATATGAAGAAACTTTATGCAGGATTTGATTTATGCCACCCATCGACATCTGTTTCGATGACTATTAACGGGCCTGCACCGATTATTTTAGCCATGTATATGAACACAGCCATTGATCAGCAAGTGCAATTTAAAGAAAAAGAACTCGGAAGAAGCTTAACGTTAGAGGAGTATACAACCGTAAAAGAATCGACGTTACAAGTTGTAAGAGGTACCGTTCAAGCAGATATTTTAAAAGAAGATCAAGGACAAAATACGTGTATCTTTTCAACCGAATTTGCCCTTCGAATGATGGGGGATATTCAACAATACTTTATCGATCATAAAGTACGTAATTATTATTCTGTCTCGATTTCAGGGTATCACATTGCTGAGGCAGGAGCTAATCCTATCTCACAGCTTGCTTTTACTTTAGCTAATGGTTTCACCTATGTTGAGTATTATTTAAGTCGAGGAATGGATATAAATGATTTTGCTCCTAACCTATCTTTCTTCTTTTCTAATGGACTTGATCCTGAATATAGCGTGATTGGACGTGTGGCAAGAAGGATTTGGGCGACGGTAATGAGAGATAAGTACGGAGCGAATGAACGAAGCCAGAAACTGAAATATCATATTCAAACATCTGGCCGCTCACTTCACGCTCAGGAAATTGACTTTAACGACATTCGAACAACTTTACAAGCACTAATGGCATTGCATGATAATTGTAATTCTTTACACACGAATGCCTATGACGAAGCGATTACCACCCCTACCGAAGAATCGGTAAGGCGGGCGATGGCGATTCAAATGATCATTACGAAAGAGCATGGATTAACGAAAAATGAAAATCCATTACAAGGGTCATTTATTATTGAAGAGTTAACGGATTTAGTTGAGGAAGCGGTTCTTGCTGAATTCGATCGTTTGAATGACCGCGGTGGTGTATTAGGAGCAATGGAAACGCAGTATCAACGTGGAAAGATTCAAGAAGAGTCGATGTATTATGAAATGAAAAAGCATAGCGGAGAATTACCAATCATCGGTGTTAACACCTATTTAAATCCTAACCCGCCTACAGAAGAAGAAATGAACAGCATTGAACTAGCTCGCGCTACGAAAGAAGAAAAGGAAACACAAATTCGCAACTTAAACCAATTTAAAGAAAAAAATAGTGATAAAGTGGAACAGGCGATAAAACAATTGAAAAATACTGCAATGAATGGCGGAAATATCTTTGCGGAATTAATGGAGACAGTAAAAGTAGCTAGCTTAGGACAAATTACAAAAGCTTTGTATGATGTCGGTGGTCAATATAGAAGAAATATGTAAGTGAAAATGATCAAAAAACTCCTTAGTATACAAATGCTAAGGAGTTTTTCCGAAAATAATTGTGTAGCTATTGAATGCTAATGTGAATTAAAGGTAAAATCTAGATAGATATGAATAAACAACGAAGAAGTGGTACAGTGCCTAATGGGATGTGAAAAAATGCATTATAAGAACTTACTGAAAATAATCGGTATTATTGCTTTTTTTATTTTTGGATACTTTCTTTATATGAAACAGCTAGGCGCGATTCCCTTTTTAATTTTGTCTATTATTCTTTTTTATCTTGGAATAAGTATGCGTTCTAAAAAAAAGTAAAGAGTTACATTCTTTTTTTACAAAAAACATTCTAAAAGGCGTTTTAAAGCTAGCATAAATGTTTTGAATTTGTTTATAATGGTAAGTATGTATTTTGCAATTATTTTTAAACTCTGCCCTTTTTTGCTCCTAATACATAGGAGTTTGAAATAGAGAAAGGAAGTGCGAAAGTTGAGTTTACAGCAATTATCAAAAGAAGAATTACGTGAAATGTCACTTATTGAGCTAGGTTATCAATATTTAGAGCAAAACAAACAAGCATTATCTTTTAATGAGTTAGTTGAGGAAATTGCTAATCTCCTAGGTATACCAATGGAGGATATGCGCTCTCGAATGGTCCAATTCTACACAGATTTAAATATTGATGGACGATTCATCAGTCTAGGTGATAACAGATGGGGCTTACGTATATGGTATCCTTATGATCAAATTGACGAAGAAGTAGTAGCGCCTGTTAAAACGAAAAAGAAAAAATCGAAAAAGGTTGTCGAAGAGGAAGACGAAGATCTACTGGATGATGAAGATCTTGATTATGATGATTTAGATGACTTAGATGACTTTGAGGATGAAGATGATCTAATCGATGATGATGAAGAAGAAGTAGATGACGAAGACTTTGATGAAGATGATGATGAAGTATTTGAAGATGATGAGGAATTAATTGGCGAAGACGATTATGACCTAGGTGAAGATGAAGAAGATGATCTTGACCCAGAAGAGGAAGAAGAGGAAAAATAATCTTTCTTGACTTCTTTCCATTAGGAAGGTAGTATTTTATTTGGGCTCCTTAAAAAGGACGAAGAATGAATATTCTAATGCTCCCCTTAGTAAATAAGGGGGGCATTTTTATTTTTTTAACCCTACTTAATCAATTTAATTATCAGATTAACTGATACAATATTGTGACACAATAACATCAAATAGAAGGGGGAAGAAAAGTGACAAAATACATTTTTGTAACCGGTGGGGTTGTTTCTTCACTTGGTAAAGGAATTATTGCTGCATCTTTAGGAAGATTATTAAAAAATCGAGGATTGAAAGTGACAACGCAGAAATTTGATCCGTATATTAACGTCGATCCCGGAACAATGAGTCCATATCAGCACGGTGAAGTGTTTGTAACAGATGACGGTGCTGAAACAGATTTGGATTTAGGACACTATGAGCGTTTTATCGATATTAATGTAACGAAATATAGCAGTGTCACAACAGGCAAAGTGTATTCAGAGGTATTAAGAAAAGAAAGACGTGGCGAATACCTTGGAGGTACAGTACAAGTTATCCCTCATATTACAAATGAAATTAAAAGTCGTGTGTTCCGAGCAGGTGAAGTAACAGATTCCGATGTTGTTATTACAGAGATTGGAGGAACGGTAGGAGATATTGAGTCATTACCTTTCTTGGAGGCTATTCGTCAAATTAAAGGTGATGTAGGTCGCGATAATGTTATGTATATCCATTGTACACTTGTGCCATATATTAAAGTGGCTGGTGAAATGAAAACAAAACCAACACAACATAGTGTAAAAGAACTGCGCAGCCTTGGTATTCAGCCAAATATAATTGTTGTTCGTACGGAAATGCCTATTTCTCAAGATATGAAGGATAAAATAGCGCTATTCTGTGATATTGATGAAAAATCAGTAATTGAGTCCAGAGATGCAGATACTTTATATTCAATTCCACTGGCCCTACGTGACCAAAACCTCGATCAAATCGTTTGTGACCATTTGAAATTACAATGTCATGAACCAGATATGACTGAATGGGTGGGGCTTGTAGAAAAGGTAAGGAATTTATCAAAAGTAACAAAAATAGCTTTAGTTGGTAAATATGTAGAATTACAAGATGCGTACCTTTCTGTAGTCGAAGCATTAAAACATGCAGGGTATGCTTATGATGCGGATATTGATATTGATTGGATAAATGCTGAACATGTCACAGCGGAAAACGTTCAATCTTTATTAAAAGATGTTGATGGAATCTTAGTTCCTGGTGGATTTGGCGATCGTGGCGTAGAGGGAAAAATTTATGCTACTCAATATGCGCGTGAGAACAAAGTGCCATTCCTTGGTATTTGCTTAGGGATGCAGCTAGCTTCCGTTGAATTTGCACGAAATGTTCTTGGGCTTGAAGGTGCTCACTCCGCAGAGCTTGACCCTAATACAAAATATCCAATTATCGATCTTCTCCCAGAGCAAAAGGATATCGAAGATTTAGGTGGAACCCTTCGTTTAGGACTATATCCTTGTAAAATTGAAAAAGGAACAAAGGCATATGAAGTTTATCAAAATGAAATGATTAACGAACGTCATCGTCATCGTTATGAATTCAATAATGAGTATCGTGAACAAATGGAGAAAGCAGGATTTGTTTTCTCAGGGACAAGTCCGGATGGGAGACTTGTTGAAGTAATTGAATTGAAAGATCACCCATGGTTTGTTGCATCACAATTCCATCCAGAGTTCACATCTAGACCAACTCGTCCACAACCGTTGTTCCGTGGATTTATTGGAGCGGCATTAAATAATAAATAAAAAAATCCCTGAATGGGATTTTTTTTTGTCCAGCTCCAGCGCCTAGCCCCTCGAGGTCAAATAACCTTCTGCAATAAAAGTCAAAGAGCGGACTTTTTTTGTTGGAAAGTTTTAAAGCCAACTTTCCTTGAAGGTTATTTGCTTGTCGGGGCTGAGCAAGGCGCTTGCGCTTTTCTTATTTATTCATATTCTTCGATAATTTCATCGAAAGTAAGCTTAATACAATGATAAATAAACAATGCAGCCATAGAGGTTGGAAAGCAAATTCGCTCTCCGCTTTCTGTTGGAAGCATAGGCTTTAATAGAGAAGTATTAATATGTATTTCCGTTAGTTTAGACAAATCATTTCCATCACTTTTCACGTCACCACAAATGGAAATAAAAGGAACCCCTTTTATTTCAAGTTTTTCAGCAAGAGCTAATGCCTCGGCATCATTGGAAAACCTTGATAGAAGAATAACACGATCCGTGTCAGACACATCATCCAGTTTCGTAAGCCGCAAAGCACCTTTCAATCGCTCCGCACCTTCCAAAGCCTCTAATGTAACAGCCTCCATTTCATTAAATCCTTTAATATATATTTTTCCTTCCCCTATAGCAGCTTGAGCTAACAACCTTGCACTATCTTCGATGGAAAACTGTTCTTTTTCATAAATTCTTGAAAATAAACCATTAACTTGGGTTAAAAACATCTTCATAAAATTAACACTCTTTAAAAACGAGATAATAAAAATATTTGTTCTAGCATAGAATCCTATTTGTGCAGGAAAATGATTAACATTAATAGAATACACATATGTAGATGATACATAAAGCTTTGTAAAAGCAAAATAAAAGTGTAAAAATTTTATTAATTTTTTAGTATAATACAATAAGAGTAAAGAGAAAATTTTCTCAATTAACCAGATTTTCCAAATTAAATATACAAGGTCGATCATATTGAAAATTTAGACAAAGTTTATTTGGGGGGATTTTAATGGAGGAAAAAATATTAATTGTGGATGATCAATTTGGTATTCGTATTTTATTAAATGAAGTTTTGCAAAAAGAAGGGTACAAAACATTTCAAGCAGCAAATGGAGCACAAGCATTAGAAATTACAAAAAAATACGCACCTGATCTTGTGCTGCTAGATATGAAAATACCGGGAATGGACGGTATTGAAATTTTGAAACGAATGAAAGTACTTGACCCTGATATTCGAGTAATTATTATGACAGCTTACGGTGAGTTGGATATGATTCAAGAGGCAAAAGATTTAGGGGCATTAACTCATTTTGCGAAACCGTTTGATATTGATGATATAAGAAAAGCGGTAAAAGATCATTTGCCTGTTAAAAAATAGAATGAAAAAATGCAAAATTCAATCTTTGCAAAATCCAATAAAGTTCATTGGAAAAAGAAAAATTAGTTTGGTATGATGAAAATGAAATTTTAACTTGTATGAAGTCAAATTGTTTGTTTAATCTATAGAAGAAGACACTTTAGAAAACCTTTATGGTTTAATGACCTGCCTAACTTAGGATGAAATAAACCATTTTGACGAATATCAAAGGAGGAAACAAGTCATGCCATTAGTTTCAATGACTGAAATGCTGAATAAAGCGAAAGATGAGCATTATGCAGTAGGTCAATTTAACATTAATAATTTAGAGTTTACACAAGCGATTCTTCAAGCAGCTGAAGAAGAAAAGTCTCCAGTAATTCTTGGTGTTTCTGAAGGTGCAGGACGCTATATCGGTGGATTTAAAACAGTTGTAAAAATGGTTGAAGGATTAATGGAAGACTACAATATTACTGTACCAGTTGCAATTCATTTAGATCACGGTTCAAGCTTTGAAAAATGTAAAGAAGCAATTGATGCAGGATTTACTTCTGTAATGATCGATGCGTCCCATCATCCATTTGAAGAAAATGTAGCAATTACTTCAAAAGTTGTGGAATATGCTCATTCAAAAGGAGTTTCTGTAGAAGCTGAACTTGGAACAGTTGGTGGACAAGAGGATGACGTTGTTGCCAACGGTGTAATTTATGCCGATCCAAATGAGTGTAAAGAATTAGTCGAACGTACTGGTATTGATACATTAGCACCAGCACTTGGATCTGTTCACGGACCATACAAAGGTGAACCAAACCTTGGTTTCAAGGAAATGGAAGAAATCGGTGCTGCAACTGGACTTCCACTAGTGCTTCATGGTGGAACTGGTATTCCAACAAAAGATATTCAAAAAGCTATTTCTTTAGGAACTGCGAAAATCAATGTAAACACTGAAAACCAAATTGCTTCTGCTAAAAAAGTTCGTGAAGTACTTGCAGCGGATTCTGAAGTATATGATCCACGTAAATACCTTGGACCAGCTCGTGAAGTAATTAAAGAAACAGTCATTGGAAAAATTCGCGAATTTGGTTCCTCAAATAAAGCATAATTGCTGATAAAAATATTTTAACATCTTTAGAAATACGCAAAGCTTGAGAAACCGCCTTTTTTGGGCGGTTTCCCTATATTAAAATTTTTAGGGGTGGAGAAAATGAAGTTTTTTATTGATACAGCTAATATTGATGAAATTAAACAGGCATATGAATTGGGGATTTTATCTGGGGTTACGACTAATCCTTCTCTCGTAGCGAAAGAGAACGTTTCGTTTCATGATCGCCTAAAGGAAATTACTAGTCTGGTTTCCGGTTCTGTAAGCGCTGAAGTAATTACTTTAGATGCTGAAGGAATGGTGAAAGAAGGAAGAGAACTAGCTAAAATTGCTCCGAATATTACGATTAAAGTTCCTATGACTCCTGAAGGCTTAAAAGCTGTACATATTTTCGCTTCTGAGGGAATAAAAACAAATGTAACTTTAATCTTTAACGCGAATCAAGCATTAATGGCTGCAAGAGCGGGTGCAACCTATGTCTCCCCTTTCTTAGGAAGACTGGATGATATTGGACATAATGGGGTTGAACTTGTTTCAACAATTGCAGAAATTTTTTCTATCCATCAAATTGAAACAGAAATAATTGCTGCTTCGATACGTCATCCGCAACATGTAACAGATGCTGCTTTAGCTGGTGCGCATATTGCAACTGTTCCATTAAAGGTAATTAATCAATTATTTAAACACCCTTTAACAGACAAGGGAATTGATCAGTTTTTACAAGATTGGAATTCAAGTCAGAAAAATGGATAAAATCCCATATCTATACTATAAAAATTAATATTTGGAAAAGCTAATATTGTTAATCTATTGTATCATTTATGATATTGTTATTATCAGTGATACGAAGAGTATGATTAAGTCTATATACGTTTAGTTTTTTGAATATTAGTTTATTTTGGTTCATTCATGAGAAGAAATTTCTTCTGCCTTTTAGCCTTGCTGAAAGGTTGACCTGTATAAGTGAATAGTAAATTGTTCATTTATAGAGGTCGTTAATGAACCAAATGTAAGTTTGTTTTAAATAACCAATTTCCATTGGTTGTGGAAGGGAGTCAAAAATGGAAAAACTGAAGATTGCAGGGGGATACCCGTTAAAAGGAACAATAAAAGTTAGTGGTGCAAAAAATAGTGCCGTCGCTTTGATTCCTGCTACTATCTTGGCTGAATCCCCTGTAACAATTGAGGGATTACCAGATATTTCTGATGTAGCTACTTTAAAAGTATTACTCGAAGAAATAGGCGGTACAGTCACTTTTGATGGTGATGATATGGTAGTAGACCCGACCAAAATGGTTTCAATGCCGCTTCCAAATGGAAAGGTGAAAAAGCTCCGAGCTTCCTATTATTTAATGGGAGCAATGCTTGGCCGTTTTAACAAAGCTGTTATTGGCTTACCGGGAGGCTGCCATCTAGGACCAAGGCCGATCGATCAACATATTAAAGGCTTTGAAGCATTAGGAGCAAAGGTAACTAATGAGCAAGGTGCAATTTATTTGCGTGCCGACGAATTACGAGGAGCCCGTATATACTTAGACGTTGTTAGTGTAGGAGCAACAATCAATATTATGCTTGCTGCAGTTAAAGCAAAAGGAAAAACAGTAATTGAAAATGCGGCAAAAGAACCGGAAATTATTGATGTAGCAACACTTTTAACTAATATGGGAGCAAAGATTAAAGGTGCTGGAACAGATGTCATTCGGATTGAAGGTGTTGAAACGCTCAACGGCTGCAGACATACAATTATTCCTGATCGTATTGAGGCAGGTACATTTATGTTACTAGGGGCTGCTGCTGGAGAAGGGGTCCTTATCGATAATGTCATTCCTCATCATTTAGAATCATTAACAGCAAAGCTTAGAGAAATGGGTGTTCCAATCGAGGTTGGAGATGAACAAATTTTTATCGGAAAAGGCGAAAAGCTAAAAGCAGTTGATGTTAAAACATTAGTCTATCCCGGCTTTCCAACCGATCTGCAACAGCCTTTTACTTCACTTCTTACGAGAGCAGAAGGCTCATCAGTTGTCACTGATACTATTTATTCAGCTCGTTTTAAACATATTGATGAACTTCGAAGAATGAATGCTAATATTAAGGTTGAAGGTAGATCTGCCATCTTAAATGGTCCTGTAACTCTTCAAGGGGCTAAGGTTAAGGCTAGTGATTTGAGAGCCGGAGCTGCTTTAGTTATCGCTGGTTTAATGGCAGAAGGCATCACAGAGGTGACCGGTTTAGAGCATATTGATCGCGGATATAGTAATCTCGTAGAGAAGCTTGAAGGATTAGGGGCAACCATTTGGCGTGAAAAGATGACGGAAGAAGAAATGGAACAACAAAAAAGCTTATAACAAGGAAGGCTATGCTACAGTAATATGTTGATTTGAGCGAAACGTGTTTGCCTATTAATCGATGTTATCCCTCTATATTCCAAAATAGTACACACAATTTAAGAATATTGTGCTACAATATAACAGAAATGTGTTATACTAATCCGTTTTTGTTGATAATATAGGGGGAAGAGTGATGGAACGAAGCTTATCAATGGAGTTAGTTCGTGTTACTGAGGCGGCAGCTTTGGCATCAGCCCGTCTTATGGGAAGAGGAAAGAAAGATGAAGCAGACGAAGCAGCTACATCCGCAATGCGTGATGTTTTCGATACGATCCCTATGAAAGGTACAGTTGTCATTGGGGAAGGAGAAATGGACGAAGCTCCGATGCTTTATATCGGTGAAAAATTAGGGACAGGATATGGGCCGAGAGTTGACGTTGCTGTTGACCCGCTTGAAGGAACAAATATCGTTGCATCAGGTGGGTGGAATGCGCTTTCCGTTTTAGCGGTTGCAGATCATGGTAACCTGCTTCATGCTCCAGATATGTACATGGACAAAATTGCTGTTGGACCTGAAGCAGTTGGACAAATAGATATCAATGCTTCCGTTTTAGATAATTTAAAAGCTGTTGCAAGAGCGAAAAATAAGGATATTGAAGATGTTGTTGCCACTGTTTTAAACAGACCAAGACACGAGCATATTATTGCACAGCTTCGAGAAGCTGGAGCAAGAATAAAGCTAATCAATGATGGTGATGTGGCTGGTGCTATCAATACGGCCTTTGATCATACAGGTGTCGATATTTTATTTGGTTCAGGTGGAGCACCGGAAGGAGTTATTGCTGCAGTAGCTCTAAAATGTTTAGGAGGAGAATTGCAAGGTCGACTCCTTCCACAAAATGAAGCCGAAGTAGAGCGCTGTGCAAAAATGGGTTTAGATGATATTCATAAAGTATTACTAATGGAAGATCTGGTACGCGGTGACGATGCAATATTTTCTGCGACTGGAGTAACAGATGGTGAACTACTCAAAGGAGTACAATTTAAAGGTTCCTATGGATCTACACATTCAGTAGTCATGCGTGCAAAATCAGGAACAGTTCGTTTCATTGAAGGGCAGCATAGTTTAAAGAAGAAACCAAATCTTGTTATTAAATAAGCTTTGTTAAAGATCACTATTAATATAACCGTTAGTTGATTGGAGCCGGAAATCAACAATTTGTATTAATATTGATCCATTACTATTTTAAAAAGAAAAGAATTCCTTCAAAATAAAATAAATTTGTACAGGTTTTGTCACCTGTACAAATTTATTTCCTTCCTTAGTATTGATTCTTTTTTGTAAATATGGTTAAAATAGATATTGTTTTGCATTTATATTAATAGAGTATTTCTCTAGCTTCTGAATCTTCAATATTTTCTTACAGGTTTATTTTATATAAACCTTCTTATTCAACCTTTCCTTCATCTCTTTTAGGTGAATACTTCTTTAGTCGATATCATGATATAAAACAGGATTTCCCTTAAGATGAAATGAAATAAAGATATGAAATTTTGTTTTTGAAAAAATTAAAGTGTGGTGTAGATATGGAGAGCTTATCAATTTCAAGTCTTGATAATATGACATTAAAGGAACTATATGCATTAGCTCGTGAGTATAAAGTTTCTTATTATAGTAAATTAACAAAAAAAGAATTAATTTTTGCGATATTAAAAGCCCGCGCAGAACAAGAAGGCTATTTCTTTATGGAAGGTGTTCTTGAAATCATCCAGTCTGAAGGTTTTGGCTTCTTAAGACCAATTAATTATTCCCCAAGTTCAGAGGATATTTACATTTCCGCCTCTCAAATTCGTCGTTTTGATTTACGAAATGGCGATAAAGTCTCTGGGAAAGTAAGACCTCCAAAAGAAAATGAACGTTACTATGGATTGCTTCATGTAGAAGCGGTTAATGGTGAAAATCCTGAATCGGCAAAAGAGAGAGTACATTTCCCAGCGTTAACTCCGTTATATCCGGATAGACAGATTAAATTAGAAACGGCTCCTAATAAGCTATCTACTCGTATTATGGATTTAATTGCACCTGTTGGGTTCGGACAGCGTGGTTTGATCGTTGCACCTCCGAAAGCAGGAAAAACGATGCTTTTAAAGGAAATTGCTAATTCTATAACAACAAATAACCCGGAAGCTGAGCTTATCGTTTTATTAATCGATGAACGACCTGAAGAGGTTACTGATATTGAACGATCAGTAAATGCAGAAGTAGTAAGCTCAACTTTTGATGAAGTTCCTGAAAATCATATAAAAGTAGCTGAACTTGTATTAGAAAGAGCGATGCGTCTTGTAGAACATAAACGTGATGTTGTTATACTTATGGATAGTATTACCCGTTTGGCTCGTGCATACAATTTAGTCATCCCGCCAAGTGGACGAACTCTATCAGGTGGTATCGATCCAGCAGCTTTCCACAGACCAAAACGTTTCTTTGGAGCAGCTCGTAATATTGAAGAGGGTGGAAGTTTAACGATTTTAGCAACTGCACTCGTTGAAACAGGCTCACGTATGGATGATGTAATTTATGAGGAATTTAAAGGAACGGGAAATATGGAATTACATCTTGATCGTTCATTATCTGAAAAACGTATTTTCCCTGCGATTGATATTCGTCGATCTGGAACGCGTAAAGAAGAACTTTTAATTCCGAAAGAACATTTAGATAAACTTTGGGCAATTCGTAAATCTATGTCAGATACTCCAGATTTTGTGGAAAGATTTTTACGGAAATTAAAGAAAACAAAAACGAATGAGGAATTCTTCGAAGTATTAACAGCTGAAATGAAAGGCAACACAACAAACAGACGTACAGTGTAAGAAAGTGAATAAATGGAAGTATTGTGTTGTTGCATTTCAAAATATAGCTTGTTATAATATATCCATGTGTTTGTAAAAAAAATTCTAATGGTGTAGGAAAATTGCTTAAACTTTCCTTAGGAAACCATATAGAAATATATAACTCTGTTTCGTAATGACTCAGGGCAAAGGAGATGAAAAGAATGAAAGCAGGTATTCATCCAGGATACAAAAAAGCAATGGTTAAATGCGCATGCGGCAATGAATTTGAAACTGGTTCAGTAAAAGAAGAAATTCGCGTAGAGGTATGTTCTGAATGTCATCCATTCTACACTGGCCGTCAAAAATTCGCATCTGCTGATGGACGTGTTGATCGTTTCAATAAAAAATACGGTCTTAAAGAAAAATAAAATAATTATCAAAAACAGGCAAGAAAGCTTGCCTGTTTTTTATTTCTATAAATATGAATTAAAGGTCAATTTGAAATCGGAAAGGAACGAGTAAGATGTATGTTATGAACCATTCTGGCTGGATTGAGGTCATTTGCGGAAGTATGTTTTCTGGAAAATCAGAAGAGTTGATTAGACGTGTTCGACGTGCACAATTTGCTAAACAGAAAATAGCTGTTTTTAAACCGAAATTGGATAATCGATACAGTAAAGAATCAGTTGTTTCGCATAACGGTACCTCTGTCATTGCCCTTCCGATTGAAAAAGCTAGTGATATCTTTGAGAACCTACCTTCGGATATCGATGTCATTGCAATTGATGAAGCACAATTTTTTGACGAAGAAATTGTGGATGTTGCACAAACGTTGGCAAACAGTGGATATCGGGTTATTTTAGCCGGACTAGATCAAGATTTCCGTGGGTTTCCATTTGGCCCAATGCCAAAATTAATGGCGATTGCTGAAACGGTAACAAAATTACAAGCTGTTTGTACAGTTTGTGGTTCTCCGGCAAGTCGGACTCAACGCTTAATTAATGGTAATCCTGCATGTGCGGATGATCCCATTATTTTAGTAGGGGCATCCGAAGCATATGAAGCTCGTTGCCGTCACCATCACGAAGTACCGTCGGGTGTGAGTATATCGGGCGAGCAAATGGCTAATAAATAGTTCCTGTCAATGATAGGGACTTTTTGTTTTCAAAAATACATAACCATTTCCTCCATAGGAAAACATATTTCTATGGAGGTGTTTTTCATGTGGAAAAAAACAATTGGTTTTCTATTTCTAATAGCTATACTTACGGGTTGTGGTTCCAACCAATTGAATGACAGTGCTACTACCAATGATGGAAATGATAAGATGAGGAAGATATCAAGTAATCCAACAGATCAGAATCCTAATATGGTTGACTTAAGACAAAATGACCCGGCAATTACGGTTGGTACGGATGTAGATAAGGCGAAGTATGTGGTAAAACGGTATAAAAATTATTATGATCCGAATGTTTGGGTGAATGGAAATAATATGTGGGTAACAGCCCATACGGATGATCGCTTAACAGCAAATGAACGTATGAAAGAGGAAGCCAAACTTCATAAAAAACTCATTCAAGCATTACCGAGATACGATATTAATGTAAAAATTGAAGAAAGATAAAAAAACTGCCAGAGCCAAAACGGATCTGGCAGTTTTGAATTAATGAGTTCTTTACTATGAAGGGATCTGTATAATATAATAGTACTGTTATGGATAAAATGGAAAGCAAGAGCGATAATTTGCTTAAGCTTTAACTATAGAGGTGAAATGCAATGTTCGATCGATTGCAAGCGGTGGAAGATCGCTATGAGAAGTTGAATGAGCTTTTAAGCGATCCCGAAATTATTAATGATACAAAAAAATTAAGAGATTATTCAAAAGAACAATCAGATATTCAAGAAACTGTTGCTGTGTATCGTGAATATAAAGAAGTCCTACAACAGTTTAAAGATGCAAAAGCAATGCTTGAAGAAAAATTAGATGCTGAAATGAAAGAAATGGTAAAAGAAGAAATCAATGAATTAGAAGAACAAATTGAAAACTACGAAGAACGATTAAAAATTCTCCTTTTACCGAAAGACCCGAATGATGATAAAAACGTTATTATGGAAATCCGCGGTGCTGCAGGTGGGGATGAAGCAGCATTATTTGCAGGAGATTTATACCGTATGTACAGCCGCTTTGCCGAAGCACAGGGCTGGAAAACTGAAGTAATCGAGGCGAGTACGACAGGTGTTGGTGGGTATAAAGAGATTATCTTTATGATCAACGGAAAAGGAGCCTTTTCAAAATTAAAATTTGAAAATGGTGCCCATCGTGTTCAACGTGTTCCGGAAACGGAATCTGGTGGCCGTATCCACACATCAACAGCAACAGTAGCAGTTCTTCCAGAAGCAGAGGAAGTTGAAGTAGAAATTCATGAAAAAGATATCCGTGTTGATACCTTTGCATCAAGCGGACCAGGTGGGCAAAGTGTAAACACGACGATGTCGGCTGTTCGTTTAACACATATTCCAACAGGAACTGTCGTGTCCTGCCAAGATGAAAAGTCACAAATTAAGAATAAAGAAAAGGCGATGAAGGTTTTACGTGCACGTGTATATGATAAGTTCCAACAAGAAGCACAAGCAGAGTATGATGCGAATCGTAAATCTGCAGTGGGAACAGGGGATCGTTCCGAACGTATTCGTACTTATAATTTCCCGCAAAACCGTGTGACCGACCATCGTATCGGTTTAACGATACAAAAGCTTGATCAAATTCTTCAAGGAAAAATAGATGAAATTATTGATGCGTTAATTTTAGAAGATCAATCCCATAAACTTGAAAGTGTGAATGATTAATGGTTCAAACCGAAAAAATATTTGAAGCTCTTAACTGGGCTTCTTCTTTTTTACAAAAAAATAACCGAGATGCAAATGCAGGTGAACTGTTGCTTCGCCATTTTCTAGGGATGACGCGGTCACAATTGCTGGCAAATATGCATGAGGTTCTTTCACAACAAATTCAAGAAACGTTTCAACAGGCAGTATTCGCTCATGCTGAAGGTATTCCAATTCAGCATATTATCGGTTTTGAAGAGTTTTTTGGAAGGAAATTTATTGTGAATTCTAATGTATTAATTCCGAGGCCTGAAACAGAGGAGCTAGTTTTAGGGGCGATTAATCGGATAAAACAGACCTACTCTTCTAATTTAGAAGGATTAAAGCTAGTCGATATTGGTACGGGGAGTGGTATTATTGCCATTACAATGAAACTTGAATGTCCCGATCTGACGGTTTCAGCTGTTGATATATCGAAAGAAGCACTATCTATTGCAGAAAAAAACGCCAAGAATTTAGAGGCAGATATTCATTTTTTACAGGGTGATTTACTTCAGCCACTCATAGCGAGTCAGGAAAAAGTAGATATTATTCTATCCAATCCACCTTATATTCCTGATCGAGAACTCGATATACTATCAGAAGTGGTGAAGGACCATGAACCACATCAAGCATTATTTGGCGGAGAGGACGGGCTTGACTATTATCGAAGACTGATGGAACAAATTCCACAAATAATTAACAATGAAGCAATAATCGGCTTTGAAATTGGTATGGGACAAGGTGAGCAAGTAGCGGAGTTACTAAATAATACATTCCCAGAAAGTCGTACTGAAATTGTTCATGACATCAATGGCAAAGATCGAATGGTTTTCTGCGAAATAGGTTAATGAAAAACAAGCTTGGGTGATTATGGATTAGGTTATGCACCCCGATCTGATAAATAGACGGAAAAATTCCGCTTACTTTATTTTCGCTGTTTACTTGTTTTTAATTTTTTTAAGTTTACTAGTTTAAGATTTCTCTTTCTTGTCCAAACTGTGTTAGTGAAGGGATGGGGAGAGGAAATGAATAAAAAATATTATCCATTAGTTTATATTATTATCTTATCGATTGGAACGATCTTAAGTTTATATATACCGAAACAGGAAATTGCTGCAGAGGAAGCGATTGTCATTCCGAAAGAGGCGGTTCGTCTTCGGATCCTAGCAAATAGTGATAATCAAGAAGACCAAGCATTAAAAAGGAAAATTCGAGATAAAGTAAATCAAGAGATTACGAAATGGGTAGAGAAATTAGATTCAATTGATGATGCTAGAAAAGTGATTAAATCCCATTTACCAGATATCAAAAAGATTGCATTAAAAGTGATTCAAGAAGAAAATAGTAAGCAATCGGTAAAGGTAGAATTCGGTCAAGTTCAATTCCCGACTAAGCTTTATGGACAATTTTTATACCCGGCGGGTGAGTACGAGGCGGTTTTAATTACTTTAGGTAAAGGGGAGGGAGCCAATTGGTGGTGTGTTCTCTATCCTCCGCTTTGCTTCATGGATTTCTCAAATGGTGTCGCGGTAAGTCCCGGATTTGATGAAAAGAAAGAAAAAGAGACGGAACCAGTGATAGAGAAAAAGGAAAGCAAATCGACGACAAAAGAAAAATCAGAACGTGAAATCAAAGATGAAACAGAAAAAGAAACTACAAAGGAAACAAAGAAACCTCTTTATGTAAAAGAGGAAGATGACGAAGTAAAAGTAAAATTCTTTATCGTTGAGCTTTTTCAGAAAATCTTTTAAAAAGAAGTCAATATCGGCTTCTTTTTTTTGTTCTATTTTTTTGTTTCTATCATAAGGATTATAGTGGAAAGTTTAGTAGAGTCTATCAAAAATAATGAATGGTAGGGGATGATCGCATGCAGGTTATTCGAGTGGCGACACATAAAGATGTAGAAAAGGTAAAGAGTTTTCTTAATGAAGTGGGGATAAGTACTGAAGGAGTAGAAAAGCTAATCGAATATTTTATAGTCATTGAGGATATTGATGGCAATTTAAAAGCCACATTAGGAATTGAACCTCTCAATAACATTGGCATTCTCCGTTCAATGGTCATCCATCCGGCTATAAAGGAAGAGGATTTATTCACAATCTTTCAACATGTGTATAAATTAGCGTCAAATAAAAAATTATCCACACTATATTTAACGACAAATAAAGAAAAGTCAATTCCGTTATTTCGAATGGCTGGTTTTGAAAAGATAGAAAGGACTCATCTTCCAAAGGAATTTGGAAATTCGCGATATGGAAAGCATTTATTAAGCTATCAACAAGCAATATTTATGGAAAAAGTAATGTAAAAGATATTCACATTTTCCCCAAAAGTTATCCACCGTTCAATTGTAATTATCCACATATTGTGGATATGCTTGTGTTTACTTCTACTTTTTAATATACTTTCAAAAGAGAAAAAATGTTGATGTTCGTTGTTATCGGGTTAAAAAAGGATAATATAAGTCTTTATTCGACAAAACTCTACTTTAACGGATGAATTTCAACAAAAAAGAAAAAAGGTGGAAGCTATGAAGACAATTCAGTGGAGTGTGGATAATTATGTGGATAATTTATCAGGTAATCCACAGCTAAAAGAAGCAGCGGAGCTATTAAGGCAAAATGAAGTGGTTGCCTTTCCAACAGAAACGGTTTATGGGCTAGGTGCAAATGCAAAATCAGATATAGCCGTTGCAAAAATATATGAAGCAAAGGGAAGACCAAGTGATAATCCACTAATTGTCCACATTGCTGAAATAAATCAATTAGAAGAACTTGTGACAAATATATCCGAACAAGCCCAATTGCTTATTCAACAATTTTGGCCAGGTCCTTTAACAATTATATTTAATTGTAGACCGGGTATCTTTTCGGAGAAAGTGACAGCTGGGATGGATACAGTAGGAATAAGGATGCCGGATCATCCACTAGCACTTGAATTAATTCGATTAACTAAACTTCCAATTGCAGCACCGAGTGCCAATCGTTCCGGAAAACCAAGTCCGACAACAGCACGACATGTTTTAGACGATTTGAATGGCAGGATTGCCGGAGTTGTGGACGGTGGATATACAGGTGTGGGAGTAGAATCAACAGTAATTGATTGTACAGGTGATATACCGATGATTCTTCGTCCGGGCGGCTTATCAAAAGAACAAATGGAAATGGTAATTGGTGAAGTGCTCGTTGATCCGGCTTTAAATAGTGATACAAATGATCGTCCGAAATCCCCGGGCATGAAATACACTCATTATGCACCGGATGCACCAGTGTATTTAGTCGATGGAACTTTTGCTTATATCCAGGAATTGGTGAGCAATAAACAAAAAGAGGGGTTAAAAGTAGGGGTAATAGCGACAGAGGAAACAAAAAAGGACTATCGTGCGGATGTTGTAATTGCTTGCGGAAGCCGTCAGGACTTAAAAACGGTAGCACACACTCTTTATGACACTTTACGTGCATTTAATAATCAAGATGTCGATATAATATTTTCAGAAACTTTTCCAATAGAGGGAATAGGCCTTGCTATTATGAATCGATTGGAAAAAGCAGCGGGACATCGCTGGGTTCGTCAAAATAAGGTGGATTAAATCTCTTTTCTTGACCAAAATCTTGCAAAATAAAATTCTATTCTTCTTTGGACATGCATATGTTGTCAGTAGGCACGTCCGAAGGAGGAAAAAGAATGATGGCAATCATCGCAGAATTAATTACATTAATGTTAATGGCATTTGCCTTAGGTATGGATGCTTTTTCAATTGGACTTGGTATGGGGATGATTAAGCTTAGATACCGGCAAATTTTTTATATTGGTTTAACGATAGGAATCTTTCATGTTGTCATGCCATTATTAGGAATATTAACTGGACATTTTATATCTGACGCATTTGGAACAATTGCTCAATATATTGGTGGAATCCTCCTAATTGTTTTAGGCCTACAAATGGTTTTTTCCACCCTTAAAAAGGAAGAAAAAACAATCATTAAACCATATGGTTGGGGATTAATATTTTTTGCCTTAAGCTCTAGTTTAGATAGCTTTTCAGTGGGGCTCTCACTTGGAATTTTGGGGGCTCGCACAGCAGCTGTACTGCTCTGCTTTGGAATTGCAGCAACAGTATTGACTTGGGCGGGCTTAATTATAGGAAGAAAGTTTCAAGGATATATTGGGGCGTATAGTGAAGCCTTAGGTGGTTGCGTATTATTGGGATTTGGTATAAAGCTACTAGTAGCTCTATAAAAATGAAAGAATAATGGGAAATTTAAAGACAAGCAATCAATTCTTTGATTGCTTGTCTTTAAATTTTCACTTATTTTAACAAAGCCTACTATTGAAATAGGGTCTTTTAGACTATAATAATGGTAGAATAATTAGAATCGTTAATTGTTGAAGGGAAGGATATCATTGAATATATTATTCGTCTGTACTGGAAATACGTGTCGTAGCCCGATGGCTGAGGCAATTTTAAAAAATAAAAAGCTGCAAAACATATCCGTTAAATCTGCGGGGATATTTGCCGTCGATGGTCACAATGCTTCACAACAAGCAATGGTTGTTCTTGAAGAAAACAATATTGAACATTCTCACACATCAAAAATGTTGACAGAAGAGGATATCCAATGGGCGACGCTGATCTTGACGATGACAGAGAGTCATAAATCTTCAATCATCGAATCCTATCCATTTGCTAAAGAAAAAACATTTACATTAAAGGAATTTGTAAATGGAAAAGGCGATAATATCGACGTCGGAGATCCTTTTGGGGGAAGTGTAGAAATGTATAGAAAAACATTTCTTGAATTATCCGATCTAATAGAAAAAGCGATAGAAAAAATAAAATAGATCAACAACATAGGGGAGAGTCGAAACATGAAAAAGCGGTATAAGTTTGGTCTGCGGAAAAAATTAGTGCTGTTTGTTACACTGTTAGCTCTAGTCACTTATTCAACGAGTTTCTTTTTTATTAGTATTGTTCATTCAAAATTTGCAGCAAATGTAGATGAATCGTTGTTTAATAGTATTACACTTTTACTAGGAATATTTTGGACAGGCCTATTAGCTTATTTTGTTGCAGGGGTTATCACTAAGCCATTACAACGTTTAGAGCGCGCAGCAATAGATGCAAGCAGAGGAAACATTCAGTTAGATGTGGAATTGCCAAAGTCAGATGATGAAATACGCTCACTCGGTATGGCGTTTAATCAGATGTTAGCGAATTTACGTGTGATGGTACATAGTATAGAAGAAAATTTCCAACAAACAAATGGAAATGTCATCTTAATTTCCGAAAAGACGACAAGAGCAACAGAACAAGCGGAAAGTATTGCACATACGATTGATGAAATATCTGCGGGGGCAGAAAGCTCAGCTATCGCAATTCAATCAACAGCTGAATCTGTTGAAGATATTATTCAAATTGCCTATAAAGTACAAGAAAATGCAAAATCCTCAGAGCAGGTTTCAGTAGAAATGGTTAAAGAATTGCAAGAAAGTAAAGAAGTCGTTAGTTCGCTGATCCAAGGTATTGATAAATTGGCGAAGGAAAATCAAGAATCATTACAAGTTGTCCTTGATTTAGAGGAAAACGCTAAAAAAGTGGAGCAAATTATCTTATTAGTCGGAGATATTGCAGCGCAAACGAACTTACTTGCTCTTAATGCTTCTATTGAAGCGGCACGTGCAGGTGAACATGGTAAAGGGTTTGCGGTTGTAGCAGAAGAAGTACGTAAATTAGCCGATGAAAGTGCAAAAGCAGTACAAGGAATATCCGAATTAATTCAAAATATTCAACACGGTGTAGATAGTGTCGTCAAACAAATTACAGATCAAGTATCAACGGCAAACTATGAAGCATCAAAAGGTGCAAAAACAAATGAAGTGATTGAAACGATGACGAATACGATCCATGTTGTTGCCGATAAAGTAAAGAGCATCTCAACTCTTGTGGACAAACAGATGGAAAGTGTCGAGCTAGCGTCTAGACAATCTCAAGAAGTCGCAGCGATCGCTGAAGAAACATCTGCAGGTGCCGAAGAAGTAACGGATGCAACAAATGAGCAAGTAGCTGTAATGGAAAATGTAGAGCAACTTGTTTGTCAGTTAAAAGATGATGCTGACAAGTTGAAAGCAACAATCTCTCAATTTCAATTATAAGACAACCAAGGCGCTTTTCGCTTTTCTTATATGGATTACTTTATAAATTTAGTACTATGTGTAAAAATAAAGGTAGGAAATAAGAAAATGGGGGTATAAAAATGAAAGTAGCATTGGCATCCGATCATGGCGGCGTTCATATTCGCAAAGAAATTCGCAATTTATTAGAGGAAATGGGAATCGAATATCAAGATTTTGGCTGTAATTGTGAAAGTTCAGTTGATTACCCTGACTATGCTCTCCCTGTTGCGCAAAAAGTGGCAAATGGCGAATTTGACCGTGGAATCCTCATTTGTGGTACAGGAATTGGAATGAGTATTTCTGCAAATAAGGTGAAAGGAATTCGTTGTGCTCTCGTTCACGATGTATTTAGTGCAAAAGCAACCCGTCAGCATAACGATACAAATATGCTAGCGATGGGTGAAAGAGTCATTGGTCCTGGACTTGCATTAGAAATTGCAAAAGTGTGGTTAACAACGGAATTCGAAGGTGGAAGACATGCACGTCGAATTGAAAAATTAACGAATTACGAAGAACAGAATTTGTAATAAATGGTTCATTATACGATAAGTTAGGTGATTGGATTGACTACAGATCTATTACTTTGGAAAGAACAGTTGAAGGAAATAATTTATGACTTTTCCTCCCAAGTTACGTTTAAACAAGGCCAAATTCTAGTTATTGGATGTTCTACATCTGAAGTGATTGGCGAAAAAATTGGGACAGCAGGAAGTGAGGAAGTAGCATCCGTCATATTTGATGAGTTAACTGCCTTTGCACGTAACCATGGGATTCATTTAGCTTTTCAATGCTGTGAACATTTAAACAGAAGTTTAGTAATAGAAAGAGAACTCATGAATCGTCATGAATGGGAGGAAGTTTCCGTCATACCTGTAAGGGCGGCCGGTGGTGCCATGGCGACCTATGCTTATCACCATTTTCAAGATCCTGTCGTGATCGAGTTTATTAAAGCAGATGCGGGTATCGACATTGGTAATACATTTATCGGGATGCATCTAAAACATGTTGCCGTACCAATTAGAGTCAAAAATCATACACTTGGTTCTGCCAATGTTACTATAGCAAAAACACGACCAAAATTAATTGGCGGGGCTAGAGCCGTTTATGAAAATCAGATGAACGAAAATCAAGAATCCTGCTAAATAATCAGGATTCTTTTTTTGTTCATCATTAAGATGGTTATCACTCAGTAAGCAAAAATTATCAGAAAAAAGTTAAGTATTAGACTTGCCTGTAAGAAAACTATGTTAAAATAAGAAGGTATTTGACTAATTGTTGACGCAGGAGGGGACATAAATGAGTAAGATAGCTGGACAAGATAAAGAAGTATATCAAGCGATTCAAGATGAACTGAAACGCCAACGGACGAAAATTGAATTGATTGCTTCTGAGAATTTTGTAAGTGAAGCTGTAATGGAAGCACAAGGGTCTGTTTTAACGAATAAATATGCAGAAGGATATCCGGGTCGCAGGTACTACGGCGGATGTGAATATGTAGATGTAGTTGAAAATCTTGCTCGTGAACGTGCTAAGCAAATATTTGGTGCAGAACACGCCAATGTTCAACCCCATTCAGGTGCTCAGGCAAATATGGCTGTTTATTTTACAGTTCTTGAGCCAGGTGATACCGTTTTAGGTATGAATCTTTCCCATGGAGGCCATTTAACACATGGTAGTCCAGTTAACTTTAGTGGTGTACAGTATAATTTTGTGGAGTATGGTGTAGATGAACATAGCCACACGATCGATTATGAAGACGTATTAAATAAAGCTCGTGAACATAAACCAAAACTGATTGTGGCGGGTGCTAGTGCCTACCCAAGAGTAATAGATTTCAAAAAGTTTCGTGAAATAGCTGATGAAGTTGGAGCGTATCTGATGGTAGATATGGCTCATATTGCTGGATTGGTTGCTTCTGGATTACATCCAAGCCCAGTTCCATTTGCTGACTTTGTTACAACTACTACACATAAAACATTACGCGGCCCACGCGGCGGAATGATCTTGTGTAAAGAAGAATACGCGAAGAAAATTGATAAATCAATTTTTCCCGGAATTCAAGGCGGCCCACTAATGCATGTAATTGCTGCTAAAGCAGTCGCATTTGGGGAAGCTCTGGATGACAGCTTTAAAGAATATTCACAAAAAATCATTGACAATGCCAAACGTCTAGGTGAATCTTTGAAAAAAGAAGGGTTAAGTTTAGTATCCGACGGCACGGATAACCATTTATTATTGGTCGACCTCCGTTCATTAGGTTTAACTGGAAAAGTGGCTGAAAAAGTTCTTGATGATATCGGTATTACAGTAAATAAAAATACAATTCCATTTGATCCGGAGAGTCCATTTGTGACAAGTGGCATTCGTATCGGTACAGCTGCTGTTACTTCTCGCGGCTTTGGACTTGAAGAAATGGACGAAATTGCATCCATTATTGGAAACACATTGAAAAATCATGAAGATGATGAAAAACTAGCAGAAGCACGAACACGAGTATCAGCACTTACCAATAAGTTTCCATTGTACCAAGAAAAATAAATAATAAAGGGAGTTTATTCTAATTGGTCTAGCCTTGAGAATGAACTCCCTTTTCGTGTAGAATGAGATAGGTGAATTTGTAGTAGTAATAAATTTTTTATATATTAAGGAGCGAAAAAAATGGGAAATGTTCATGTGATGGATCATCCGCTTATTCAGCATAAATTAACGTACATACGTGATAAAAACACTGGTACTAAAGAATTCCGTGAGTTAGTTGATGAAGTAGCAACACTTATGGTGTATGAAATTACACGTGATATGCCATTAGAAGATATCGAAATCGAAACACCTGTAAGTGTATCGAAGTCTAAAATATTATCGGGAAAGAAAATAGGAATTGTCCCTATTCTTCGTGCCGGAATTGGAATGGTCGATGGCGTGTTGAAGCTAATCCCTGCCGCAAAAGTAGGACATATTGGCTTGTATCGTGATCCGAAAACATTAAAACCTGTTGAATATTATGCAAAACTTCCAAATGATGTGGAAGAAAGAGACTTTATTGTCGTTGATCCGATGCTAGCAACAGGGGGATCGGCTGTCGAAGCAATTAATTCTTTGAAAAAACGTGGTGCGAAAAACATTAAATTTATGTGCCTTATTGCCGCTCCGGAAGGTGTGGAAGCACTGAAAGAAGCACATCCTGATATTGACATATACATTGCCGGATTAGATGAAAAATTAAATGAAAAAGGATACATTGTTCCTGGTCTAGGTGATGCGGGGGATCGTTTATTCGGAACGAAATAAATGGATACTTAGAGGGAGAGAGGACATGAAAAGACCAATAAAAGTAATGACTATTTTTGGAACGAGGCCGGAAGCGATTAAAATGGCCCCTTTAGTTCTTGAACTACAAAAGTATCCCGAAAGTATTGAACCGATTGTTACGGTAACTGCTCAGCACCGCCAAATGTTAGACCAAGTTTTAGATATTTTTCATATTCAACCACATTATGATTTAAATATGATGAAAGATCGCCAATCATTAATAGATATCACAACTAAAGGTTTAGAAGGTCTAGACCATGTAATGAAAGAGGCTAAGCCTGACATTGTTCTAGTACATGGTGATACGACGACAACTTTTGTTGCCAGTCTAGCCGCTTATTATAACAAAATAGTTGTAGGTCATGTGGAAGCCGGGCTACGAACTTGGAACAAATACTCGCCATATCCTGAAGAAATGAATCGTCAATTGACAGGGGTTTTAGCTGACCTTCATTTTGCTCCAACTGAGAAAGCATCTAATAACTTATTAGCTGAGAATAAAAATAAAGACAGTATCTTTATTACCGGAAATACCGCAATAGATGCATTAAAAACGACTGTTAAAAGTGAATACGAACATAAGATTTTAGGGAAACTTGGAGACGATAAACTAATCCTGCTTACTGCACATCGTCGGGAAAATCTCGGGGAACCGATGAGAAATATGTTTCGGGCAGTAAAGCGAATAGTTGATGAACATCCGAAAGTTCAAGTAGTCTATCCCGTTCACTTAAATCCTGCTGTTCGAGATATTGCCAATGAAGTTTTAGGAGGCAATCCTCGTATTCATCTTATCGAACCGCTAGACGTTATTGATTTCCATAACTTTGCCAGTCATGCTTATCTCATTTTGACTGATTCGGGGGGAGTGCAGGAAGAAGCACCATCACTTGGTGTTCCTGTTCTTGTGCTTCGCGATACAACTGAACGTCCGGAAGGAATTGAAGCGGGTACTCTTAAGTTAGCAGGAGTCGAGGAGGAAACAATCTATCAACTTGCTACAGAATTATTAACAAATAAAGAATCCTACGAGAAAATGGCTAAGGCTGCCAATCCATATGGTGATGGACAAGCATCTAAACGTATTGTAGAAGCCATTCAATACTATTTTAAAAATATTAATGAAAAACCGAAACCATATAAACCACTTTAAAACAAGGCGGAGTAATCCGACTTGTTTTTTAATGCTCTTGCTGCATAACCCTACCCTTTCGTGAAAAGCTAATAAAAAAGTAATAAGGAGGGTTTCCTCTAGTGAAACGGCAGCAATTACTTATTGGACTCTTGTTTTTTTTGACTTTCTCGCCAAGTATTTCGGCTAAGGCTTGGAACATACCTTCACTTCCACCACCTTCCCCTTTAGAAAAAGTAGTTATGATTTTTGCAACAAAAGGAACACCTAACAAGGTAGAAATAGAGAATTATATAAAAAAATATCCTTCAATCAAACTTAGGTATCTTTTTTCCGAAACGTTTAATGGATTTTCCGTTGTCGGCTCAAGACAAGACTTACTCAAATTATCACAAATGTATCGCAAAATCTCGGCTACTTATGATAACCAATCCTACAGTGTAGAAAAGCTAAATCCGTCTGCATTATCTTTAATTGGGGCGGAAAAAGCACAAAATTACTATGATTCCAAAGGTAATCGTCTGACAGGGAAGGGAATTAAAGTAGGGGTCATTGATACTGGGATTGATTATACCCATCCGGATTTAAGGTCCAATTATAGTGGTGGCTACGATCTAGTTGATGAGGATAATAATCCGCTTGAGACACAGATCCATGAAGGTGAACCAACCATTCACGGGACACATGTGGCCGGCATAATCGGTGCAAACGGAAGGATGAAAGGGGTTGCACCGGATGTAAAGATCTACGCGTATCGAGCATTAGGAGCGGGTGGAAAAGGTACTACCGAGCAAATATTGGCGGCAATTGAAAGAACAGTGAAAAGTAAACTTGATATCATTAATCTTTCTTTAGGGTCAGATGTTAATGGTCCGGATTTACCTATTAGCATTGCATTAAATAAGGCAGTTGAAAAAGGGATCGTGGCCGTTACATCCAACGGGAATTCAGGTCCAAATCTATGGACGGTAGGAACTCCGGGAACATCTTCAAAAGCCATTTCGGTTGGAGCCTCAACCCCTGTGCTGAAAGTACCTTATTTGTCAGCTGTTCAGTTAAAAAGTCCAATCAAACTAGTCCCTTTTGTAGGAAGCGTAAAATGGAACTTAAACCATACGTATCCAGTTCAATACGTCGGAATTGGAAAAAAGAAAGATATGAAAAATGTAGCTGGTAAAATCGCACTTATAAAACGCGGAGAGATAGAGTTCTCAAAAAAAGTAAAAAATGCAGAAGCCGCAGGTGCGGTTGGCGTGATTATTTTTAATAATACGAAAGGACCGTTCGTAGGGAAAATTGATGGTGAAATCAATATCCCTGCAGTTTCGATATCCATGGTTGATGGGGAAAGTTTAATCCCCAAAAAATCTCCTATTTTGGCTTCAACCATTTATAAAGTAGAAAAAGACCTTCTTGCCGATTTTAGCTCAAGAGGTCCCGTAACAATAAATTGGTCAATAAAACCTGATATTACGGCCCCTGGTGTGGCAATTAGAAGTACGATTCCCGATAAAAGGTATATTGAATTACAAGGAACTAGTATGTCAGCACCATATATTGCCGGTGCGGCTGCTTTAATAAAACAAGCTCACCCGGAGTGGGGGCCTGCCGAAATTAAATCTTCCATTATGAACACGGCCACAATCCTCCACGATGAAAAGGGAAATCGGTATAAAGTTTATGAACAAGGAGCGGGAAGAATTAATATTGATCAAGCGATACATACCAAAACATTAGTTTCACCAAGTAGTCTATCGTTTGGGATACTTACAAAGCAATTTGATGAAAACAAAAAGCAAGTAACAATAACAAATATAAGTAATCAAACAAAGCATTATCATTTTAAACTTTTAAAGTATGATGAAAATATAGATTGGAAACTTCCGCTGCCATTTACGTTAAAGCCCGGAGAGAAAAGAACCTTGTCAATATCCGCCTTTATTAAAAGAAGCTTCCAAACTAATAAAGAAATGATTGATGGATATCTTTCCTTAATTGAAAAAGACAAAAGTATTGATATTCCTTTTCTATTTATAAAAAAGGAACCGAGTTTTCCGAGGTTGATGGGCTTTTCAATAGTGCCCGGAGATTCACCGGAAACTTTCCGTTATGAAGTTTATTTACCAATGGGTGCAGAAGAGTTTGGTATCGCATTATTTGAAGAAGATACATTAAAATTTATAGGATTTCTTGAAGAAAGGAAGAAAGTAGGACCAGGTTTAAAAGAAAACCAAATTGAATTTAAAGTCCCTAAATATTTGAACAAAGTAGTAGCGCTTTTGCGCGTAACAATGGGCAAGAGGATATTCAAGAACAATCGTTAAAACTATTGCAAAATGATAATGGAAAAAAATAAATGTGGTGCGCGATAAATAAAATAGATAAAATAGTAGAAGTAAATAATAAATAGTTTGCTATAAAATTTATAAATTTTCGAAAAACAAATTATTTATAAAATTTGATGATTTTGTGACAATTTTAGTGTGGATGGTTGAGATAGTGCGGTTTTTCACAGAAACCAATTGACATTGATAATACCCTATTGTATGCTAACAGAGGGTGTTGAATGATAGGGTTTTCAGTATGCTTTCACAATGAAAAACCTCTTGTCCATTCATCTTATGCAAGGTGAGAATTGAAGTATGCTAGGTACGCAAAAATGTAGTTAGTCATAAAAACTTAACCAGTGTTTTAGAAATACTTGGCTGTAGTTGAGTAGATCCTCATTTTAATACTGAACCACTAATTTTTTCATCGGACTACTCCTTGACTATTAGTAGTAAATAATAGTCTTGCTTCATACAGTCCGACATTTCTTTTCGGGAGAGATTTGAAAGACATGCCGGAACTCCAACTAATGTTTAATAGGCACCGCAAGTATATGCTGTATCTTTTATCCCTTTATGTTTTAGGTTGGGGATTTACCCAATATCAATCTGTCTTTTTAGGTTTGATTCTTGGTACTTCAATTAGCTTATATAATCATTGGCTCATGGTAAGAAGAACGAAACGCTTTGGTGAAGCAATAGAAACTGGGAAAAGCTTTCGATCGTTCGGTACTGTCACGAGAATGATAGCAGCGGTCCTAGCGGTTATGATTGCTACGAAGTATCCTGAGTATTTTAATTTCTTATGTGTTATTTTGGGATTAGTGACATCTTATGTTGTCATTATGATAGATTTTATTATTCATCATATTATACAATCACATAAATAGCAGGAAGAGAGGTGAATTTGATTGGAACACGGAGCGCCGTTATGGGAATTTATGGGGCTTACCTTTAACTTGGCAAACGTGCTAATGATTACTGTTGCTTCATTAATTGTATTTATTATCGCGTTGCTATCTACAAGAAAATTAGCGATGAAACCTACGGGTATGCAGAACTTCTTTGAGTGGGTTATGGACTTTGTTAAAGGAATTATTAAGAGTAACATGGATTGGAAAACAGGTGGTGCCTTTCACGTTTTAGGCATAACGATTATTATGTACATTTTTGTTTCCAATATGTTAGGTCTTCCATTTTCAGTAGTTATAAAAGGAGACCTATGGTGGAAATCACCTACTGCCGACCCTACTATCGCACTGACTTTAGCGATAATGATTGTCGGATTAACACATTTTTATGGTGTTAGACAAAAAGGGTTTGGTGGATATTTAAAAGGCTTTAAAGAGCCGTTTGCGTTTATGGTTCCTTTCAAAATTATTGAGGAATTTTCAAACACTTTAACATTAGGTCTCCGTCTTTACGGAAACATCTATGCAGGTGAAATTTTACTTTCACTTTTAGCTGGTGGTCTTGCAATGTCAGGTCCCGGCGGTTGGATTGGAGCTATCATTCCAACGCTTGCATGGCAAGGATTCTCAGTCTTTGTAGGGACAATTCAAGCATTTATTTTTACTATGTTAACAATGGTGTATATGGCACACAAAGTGAGTCAGGACCATTAATATAATATTCGTCCAATAGGACAAAAACTATTTTTATAAAAAATTTTTTTATACATTTAAAGGAGGAACTTTATAATGAGTTTGGGTGTAATCGCAGCAGCAATTGCTATCGGTTTAGGTGCACTTGGTGCAGGTATTGGTAACGGTCTTATTGTATCTCGTACAGTTGAGGGGATTGCTCGTCAACCAGAAGCACGTGGTATGCTTCAAACAACTATGTTTATCGGGGTTGCGTTAGTAGAAGCCCTACCGATTATCGCAGCGGTAATCGCGTTCATGGTTGTTAATAAATAGTTTTAGCATTCAAAATGGCGAAGATCATCTGATAGAACCTTCGCCATTGCTTTATGTTACGACAAGCGAAAAGTCTATGGATTTTACTTATGGGTAACAAGTGAAATCAGTATATTTTACTAAAGATTAAAAGAGATTGTTTATATAAAACCTGTTTTAGGTATTGACTCTTGAAGGGAGTGAATAGAGCGTGTTAACAAGTAGTTTTGTACTTGGAGTAGCTGAAGGTGGACATAAATTTTTGAACACTGGTGATATTATTTTCCAGCTGCTCATGTTTATTATATTGTTGGCATTACTTAAAAAGTTTGCGTGGGGCCCATTAATGGGAATCATGAAGCAACGTGAAGAACATGTTGCAAATGAAATTGAAGCAGCGGAGAAAAGCCGTGCAGAAGCAAGCAATCTATTAGAAGAACAACGTGCATTATTAAAAGAAGCACGTGTAGAAGCACAAGGATTAATTGAAAATGCGAAAAAGCAAGGCGATCTTCAACGTGAAGAAATTATTACTACTGCACGTGCGGAAGCAAATCGCTTAAAAGAGAGTGCCAAAGTAGAAATCGAACAACAAAAAGAATTGGCAGTAGCTGCTTTACGTGAACAAGTGGCATCCTTATCTGTATTAATTGCTTCTAAAGTGATTGAGAAAGAACTAACTGTAGCTGATCAAGAGAAGCTAATTAATGACTATATTCAAGAGGCAGGAGAAAAACGATGAGTAACAATGCAGTTGCAAAACGCTATGCTACCGCGCTTTTTGAGCTAGCCAAAGAACAAAATCTATTGGAGCAAGTTCAAGATGAACTTCGTGCCATAAAAAAAGCTATCAAAGATAATCCTGAATTAATTAATCTTTTAACATCTCCAAAATTTTCTTCTGAAAAGAAAATTGACATGATTAAAGAGATTTTTCATTCGGCTTCAAATGTAGTTGTAAATACACTAATGTTATTAACTGAGCGCCATCGTGTGAATGAAATAACTAGTGTTGCAGATGAATATATCGAGCTTGCTAACTTAAATAATGGAATTGCTGAAGCAATTGTATATTCCACAAGACCGTTAAACGCAAGTGAAAGCGAAGCGATATCATCTGTTTTTGCAAAAAAAGTTGGCAGAGTTTCATTAAATATTGAAAATGTCATTGATACGGATCTTCTCGGTGGAGTGAAGGTTCGAATTGGAAATAAAATATTCGACGGCAGCTTACGTGGCAAACTAGACCGTCTAGAACGCAGTTTAATTAGCTAAATTTAACATGAGGGGTGAAATTCATGAGCATTAAAGCTGAAGAAATCAGCGCGCTGATAAAAAAGCAAATTGAAAATTATCAGTCTGAAATGAAGGTTAGCGATGTTGGTACTGTTATTTCAATCGGTGACGGTATTGCTCGTGCTCATGGTCTCGACAATGCAATGTCTGGTGAACTTGTAGAGTTTTCGAACGGAGTGATGGGTCTTGCTCAGAACTTGGAAGAAAACAATGTAGGTATCATTATTTTAGGACCATATACTGATATTCGTGAAGGCGATGAAGTTCGCCGTACTGGTAGAATCATGGAAGTTCCTGTAGGTGAGGAGTTAATTGGACGTGTTGTCAATTCATTAGGACAGCCTGTTGATGGTCTAGGACCAATCAACACTGCAAAAACTCGCCCAATTGAAAAGAAAGCACCTGGTGTAATGGCTCGTAAATCTGTACATGAACCACTACAAACAGGAATTAAAGCGATCGATGCACTTGTGCCAATTGGTCGTGGTCAACGTGAGTTAATCATTGGTGACCGTCAAACTGGTAAAACAACTGTAGCAATCGATGCAATTATTAATCAACAAGACCAAGATATGATTTGTATTTATGTGGCAATCGGTCAAAAAGAATCAACTGTTAGAAGTACTGTAGAAACACTTCGTAAACATGGTGCATTAGATTACACAATCGTTGTTACGGCTTCTGCTGCACAACCATCACCATTATTGTATCTTGCACCTTATACAGGTGTAACAATGGCAGAGGAATTTATGTATAGTGGCAAGCATGTTTTAATCATTTATGATGATCTATCAAAACAAGCTGCTGCATATCGTGAGCTTTCCTTGCTATTACGCCGTCCTCCAGGTCGTGAGGCATATCCTGGGGATGTATTCTACTTACATTCTCGTTTATTGGAGCGTGCTGCTAAGTTAAATGATGACTTAGGCGGCGGTTCGATAACAGCTCTACCATTCGTTGAAACACAAGCAGGTGATATTTCTGCTTATATTCCAACAAACGTAATTTCAATTACAGATGGTCAGATTTTCTTACAATCAGACTTATTCTTCTCAGGTGTACGTCCGGCGATCAATGCAGGTCTTTCTGTATCCCGTGTAGGTGGATCAGCCCAAATTAAAGCAATGAAAAAGGTATCAGGTACACTGCGTCTTGACCTTGCTTCATTCCGTGAGCTTGAATCATTTGCACAATTCGGATCTGACCTTGATCAAACAACACAAGCTAAATTAGCTCGTGGACAACGTACTGTTGAAGTATTAAAGCAAGATTTGAATAAGCCAATTAAAGTAGAGAAACAAGTAATGATTCTTTATGCTTTAACAAAAGGGTTCTTAGATGATATTCCAGTTCAGGATATTGTACGTTTCGAATTAGAATTCTACACTTGGTTAGATGCAAATCGTGCTGAACTTCTTGGCCAAATTCGTACAACTGGTGGACTTCCATCTGATGAAGATATGGCTTCAGCTATCAATGAATTTAAGAAAACATTCTCTAAATCAGAATAATGTTTTTTTCCTAATAAAGGTAATAATGAAGGCCTTCGCTCCCTTTTAGCAATTGTCCTAAAGGGTGAGGCCTACTTAAAAACAAGGGTGGTGAGAAATAGTGGCATCCTTACGTGATTTAAAATCTCGTATTAATTCGACGAAAAAAACTAGTCAAATTACAAAAGCGATGCAAATGGTTTCTGCATCTGCTTTAAATAGAGCAGAAATGAATGCAAAATCTTTCGTTCCATATATGGAGAAGATTCAAGAAGTTGTTGCCAGCATCGCATTAGGCAGTAAAGATGCAAGTCATCCAATGCTTGAAACACGCCCTGTTAAAAAAACTTGTTATTTAGTCATTACATCTGATCGTGGATTAGCAGGAGCTTATAACAGCAGCGTGTTAAAGTTAGTTCATAATAAAATTCGTGAAAGACATCGTTCAGATGATGAATATGTCATTGTTGCGATTGGCCGAGTCGGCGCTGATTATTTTAAAAATCGTAATATGAATGTCGTATTAGATGTTATTGGACTTCCCGATCATCCTTCATTTGCAGATATTGTGAAAATCACGAATAAAACAGTAAGTATGTTTGCTGATGGTACGTATGATGAACTTTACATGTATTACAACCATTTTGTAAATGCAATCAGTCAAGAAGTAACGGAGAAAAAACTGTTGCCGCTAACGGATATTACTTCATCTAATAAGCTTATTTCTTATGAATTTGAGCCTTCTGCAGAGGATATTTTAGAAACATTGCTTCCTCAATACGCTGAAAGTCTTATTTATGGAGCATTATTAGATGGTAAAGCAAGTGAGCACGCGGCCAGAATGACCGCGATGAAAAATGCAACAGATAACGCGAAAGAACTGATTGATTCTTTAACACTTTCTTATAACCGTGCACGCCAAGCTGCAATTACTCAGGAGATTACTGAAATTGTTGGTGGAGCTGCAGCGCTTGAATAGATTGTATTAGCATACCAATTGAATACAAGAAGCTTAGGGGGAATTTATAGCACCTAAGTCTTTCTTTAATGCAAGATAGGAGGGAAAAGGATGAACACTGGACGCGTTCTTCAAGTAATGGGTCCGGTTGTTGACGTCAAGTTTGAAAACGGTCAACTTCCAGATATTTATAATTCGTTAAAAATTCAATATAAAGCTCAAACTGCGACTGAAGTTGATATTGATTTAACTTTAGAAGTTGCTCTTCACTTAGGTGATGATTCCGTTCGTACAATTGCGATGGACTCTACTGATGGGGTTCAACGTGGTATGGAAGTAATTGATAGTGGGGCACCCATTTCTGTTCCTGTAGGTGACGTAACACTTGGTCGTGTTTTTAACGTATTAGGTGACACGATCGATTTAAATGAGGAAATTCCTGCAGATGTACGTCGTGACCCAATTCATCGATCTGCACCATCATTTGAGCAACTTTCAACTGAGGTTGAAATTCTTGAAACAGGAATTAAAGTAGTAGACTTACTTGCTCCATATATTAAAGGTGGTAAGATTGGTCTATTCGGTGGTGCCGGTGTAGGTAAAACGGTATTAATTCAGGAACTTATTAATAATATCGCCCAAGAACATGGTGGTATTTCTGTATTTGCCGGTGTAGGTGAACGTACACGTGAAGGAAATGACCTATATTGGGAAATGACTGATTCGGGCGTTATTAAGAAAACAGCAATGGTTTTCGGTCAAATGAATGAACCGCCTGGTGCTCGTATGCGTGTAGCATTAACAGGCTTAACGATGGCTGAATATTTCCGTGATGTTCAAGGCCAAGACGTTCTTTTATTTATCGATAATATTTTCCGCTTTACACAAGCTGGTTCAGAAGTGTCTGCCTTATTAGGTCGTATGCCTTCTGCTGTTGGTTACCAACCAACACTCGCAACTGAAATGGGTCAGTTACAAGAACGTATTACATCTACAAATGTAGGTTCTGTAACATCTATCCAAGCAATCTACGTTCCTGCCGATGACTATACAGATCCGGCTCCAGCAACGACGTTTGCTCACTTAGATGCAACAACAAACTTAGAGCGTAAACTTTCGGAAATGGGTATTTACCCTGCAGTGGATCCTCTTGCATCAACATCGCGTGCACTTTCACCTGAAATTGTTGGTGAAGAGCATTACAATGTTGCACGCCAAGTACAACAAACATTGCAACGTTACCGAGAATTACAAGATATTATTGCCATCTTAGGAATGGACGAACTTAGTGACGACGATAAATTAATCGTTGCACGTGCACGTCGTATTCAATTCTTCTTATCACAAAACTTCCACGTTGCAGAGCAATTTACAGGTCAAAAAGGTTCATATGTTCCTGTAAAAGAAACTGTAAGAGGATTTAAAGAGGTATTAGAAGGAAAATATGACCATCTTCCAGAAGATGCATTCCGTCTTGTTGGTTCAATCGATGATGTTATCAAACAAGCTAAAGAGATGGGCGTAGAGGTATAATAAGGGACCAGGAGGATCGCAAAATGAAGACATTAAAAGTCAGTATTGTCACTCCAGACGGCCCAGTGTATGATTCAAATGTTGAAATGGTAAGTACAAAAGCCCAAAGTGGTGAATTGGGTATTTTGCCGGGACATATTCCAATGGTGGCACCACTTCAAATAGGTGCTGTACGACTAAAAAACGGCAATAACACTGAGCTTGTAGCAGTTAGCGGTGGTTTTCTTGAAGTACGTCCAGAGCAAGTAACCATTTTAGCTCAATCAGCTGAAAAGGCAGAAAGCATTGACATAGAGCGTGCAAAAGAAGCGAAGTCTCGTGCAGAAGGTCGAATTCAATCAAACCAACCTGAAGTAGATCGAGTGCGTGCGGAGTTAGCATTAAGACGAGCAATAAATCGTATTAATGTTTTCGAACACCGTTTCTAAAATATGCTTAAAACACCTTCTGATTTAGCCGTCAGAAGGTGTTTTTAAATAAATATGTTACAACTTTTTCTATCTGGAAAGGAGAGATACATATGGTTCCGGAATTTGGACAACAAGCGTTGCTCAGTATAATCTCACATTTGTTTTTTATCGTTTTAACATTTTGGGCACTTGGAGCACTAAACTTTGAAAAATTATTAAAACCTAATCGTGTTATACAGGCAAGATTACTTTATGTTTTAATTACCATCGCAATTGGATCCGCAATTAGTAACTTCTTCTTAGATTATCTGTTATGGTCAAAACAGATTCCACTTTTATTTTAAAATTTGTCATCATTTTGTAATAATTGGCCTATCTTTCCTGTATCATATTGAATAAATATTGATTATGATTAATTTTGTATGTGGAATTTGTTACTTTCTTTAATTTATAACGTCTAAATAAAAGGGCAGATTATTTGTTTTATTTTCATTTCGATTGTCAAAAGATGACGACTTTTCCTAAGTATGTAGTCTTCCGTACTGGTAAAGACTTTAACTAAGGAGAGGGGAAATCCAAATGAAAAAAAGCGTACTATATCTGTTAACAATATCAATTTTTTTTAGTTTGTTTTGTGTAACTATTGGGAATAGAACGGTATTAGCAAATTTTACTACTGATTTAGACATGCTGGTCAAAGAAATAAAACGTGAACACGGACAAATTTCTGAATGGTCTCTATATACAAGAGAATCAATAAATATTTCTTCAAAAAATGATTGGTTAAAGCAGGTAGACTTATTAAAAGAGCAATTTCCTCAACTGAAGTGGGATGTGAGGGAAGAAAAAGGGCAGTGGCAAGCAGAAGGCTTATCAAGTAAAAAAAATATTGTCGAATCAATAAAACTTTTGTCGACCCCTACAAATAATCAATATACTTCGTATTTAATATATGAGGTAAAAGGTATTCATTGGAATAGCCAAATTGCGCTCAATGTGAATAAAACAATAGGTGTAAAATTGGATGCTCTTTACAGTAAGAAACCAGTGTTTTTCTCTTGTATAAAAGGCGAATTCAGTGATAAAATGGATAAGGTTTTATTGTCTGAAGTAAGTCAAATATTGACAAGCTTACATGCAAATGAAAAAGAAGCGTTAAAAGAAAAAGATTTTGTTTCTATTTCTGCATATTCATCGGAGATCATGCAATCAGTCCCAACAAAAGATAACCGAATGAATCTGCAAATTGGCTTACGAAAAACTGGAATGGGCGCCAATACGAGCTTTGTAATTGGCACACCTATCATAACGATTGAATATTAATATAGAGAAAATGGACGCGGAGGGGAATACTTTTGGAAAAAATCATCGTCCGCGGCGGAAAACGGCTAAACGGTACGGTTCAAGTTGAAGGTGCAAAAAATGCTGTACTGCCTGTTATCGCTGCATCATTGTTAGCTAGTGAAGGAAGAAGTATTATTCGTGATGTACCATCACTCTCCGATGTATATACAATTGGTGAAGTGTTACGATATTTAAATGCTGATGTAACGTTTCAAGAAAATAAAATATCTGTAGATGCATCAAGAGAGTTGTTAATTGAAGCTCCATTTGAATATGTAAGAAAAATGCGTGCTTCTGTCCTTGTTATGGGACCGCTATTAGCAAGAATGGGAAGAGCACGTGTTGCATTACCTGGTGGTTGTGCGATTGGCTCAAGACCAATCGACTTACATTTAAAAGGCTTTGAGGCAATGGGAGCAAAGGTAAAAGTCGGGAATGGCTTTATTGAAGCCGAAACGGAAGGTCGCTTAAAAGGTGCGAAGATTTATTTAGACTTCCCTAGTGTTGGCGCAACACAAAATATTATGATGGCTGCAACTTTGGCAGAAGGAACATCAACAATTGAAAACTGTGCAAAGGAACCAGAAATCGTAGATTTAGCTAATTACTTAAATAAAATGGGTGCATCAGTAAAGGGTGCAGGAACAGGTACGATTCGTATCGAAGGTGTGGAACGTCTATACGCCGCTGATCACACAATCATACCGGACAGAATAGAAGCTGGTACATTTATGATTGCCGCTGCTATTACTGGTGGTAATGTACTTGTAAAAGGTGCTGTTCCTGAACATTTAACATCGCTGATTGCTAAGCTTGAGGAAATGGGCGTAACGATCATTGAAGAAGAACAAGGTCTTCGTGTAATTGGTCCTGAAAAGCTTAAAGCAGTTGATATTAAGACAATGCCTCATCCTGGTTTCCCGACTGATATGCAATCACAAATGATGTCTCTATTAGTTGTCGCAGAAGGTACAGGTATGATAACAGAAACGGTTTTTGAAAATAGATTTATGCATGTTGAAGAATTCCGTCGAATGAATTCAGATATAAAAATCGAAGGTCGATCTGTTATTATTAATGGACCTTGTCAGCTTCAAGGTGCAGAAGTATCTGCTACTGATCTTCGAGCAGCAGCAGCCTTAATCATTGCTGGATTAAGAGCAGATGGCTATACGAGAGTAACTGAATTAAAACATTTGGATAGAGGTTATTTGAATTTCCATCAAAAGTTAGCATCATTAGGCGCGGATATCGAAGGAGTCAATGATGAAGTAGAAGTTACAACAACAAATAGAAAAGAATTTCTTTCCGAACAACTTTAATCACAAAAAAAGCCCAAATTCATTGTTTGGGTTTTTTTATTGTGTAAAATAATTATAGGACCCAATATATTATTAATTTTATGTTATAATCGGCAGACATTTGATTAATGATTAATTTGTAGAGGCTTTTTTTATCCAAATCGGTATACATATAAGAGGAGTGAGAAGATGAAAAAGGGAAGTATTATCTTAATAAGTATCATCGTTGTTATAGCTATTTGTGTTATTGCGGCAGTTTCAAGCTATAATGGGTTTGTTTCCGCAGAAGAGAATGTTAATCAAAAGTATTCAAATATTGACACACAACTTCAAAGAAGAGTTGATTTAATTCCTAACCTTGTAAACACTGTAAAAGGTTATGCCTCACATGAAAAGGAAGTTATTAAAGATGTCTCAGATGCTCGTGCTAAGCTTGCTGGTGCTAAAACGCCGGAAGACCAAGCAGCAGCAAATGATAACCTTTCGGGTGCATTAAGTCGACTTCTTGTAGTAGTTGAAAAATATCCAGATTTAAAAGCGAACCAAAACTTCCAACAACTAATGGATGAGCTGGCAGGTACTGAAAATCGTATAGCTGTGGCTCGAAAGGATTATAATGATGAAGTCGCCCAGTACAATAAAAAGGTCAAACGATTCCCTGGGTCGATGATGGCAGGTATGTTTGGGTTTGATCAGAAGCAATACTTTAAAGCTCAGAATGGGGCTGAGGAAGCTCCTAAAGTTGACTTTGAGGGGAATGGTCAATGATTAGAAAGACCCTTCTTAGCATATCTATTGTTGCCGTATTAGCAATAAGTTTGTTAGGAAGAATCGCCAGTGCGGAAATACCTAATCCAACCGGGGATATATATGTTCAAGACACTGCAAATGTATTAACACAGGAAGAAAAGGCAGAGTTAATTAACCTTGGACGACAGGTCGATGATCAAACAAAAGCCCAAGTAGCCGTATTAACCGTTTCTACTCTTAACGGCCAAGATATCGAATCCTATGCAAATGCTGCTTTTAGGAAGTTTAAGCTAGGTAACAAAGAGTTAAATAACGGCGTGTTGTTACTCTTAGTTATAGGGAAAAAGAAGGAAGATAGGAAGATTAGAGTAGAAGTTGGATACGGACTAGAGGGTGCTTTACCAGATGGTAAAGTAGGCAGAATCCTTGATCGATATGCGTTGCCATATTTAAAAGATAATAAAGCAGACCTAGCTATTGTTAATACGTATAAACAGCTTTTAAATGAAGTGGCAAATGAATATAATATTAAGGATGTTGCAAAGGCAGAACCTTATCAACAAGAATCCTCTTTTTCTACTTGGAAAGTGATATTAATAGCCATTGGAATCATCATATTAATTATTATCGATATGAAATTTTTCGGTGGTGCACTCACATATGTGTTAATCAATCTCCTTTCCTCTATTTTGAGAAATGGCGGAGGAGGAAGTGGTGGAAATCGTGGAGGCGGCGGAGGCTCCTCCGGTGGAGGCGGAGCCAGCCGAAACTGGTAAAAGGCAGAATTGGATTTGTTAATTACAAATTCAGTTCTGCCTTTTTTATGTTTTAAGAAAGTATAACATTTCATTGCTGACCAAGGCGTTTTAGCTTTTCCAGTCATAAATGCTTGTCCTAACCCATATGTATGAAAGGAGGAAAATAAATAAATTACCAATATGGAGGCATCAAGCATGAAACATATTAAGCCAATTGTCCTTGTCAGTATCCTAATTCTCGCCGTATCATTCGCCATTCCATCGCTCCTTGTACTGCCTTTTTCAAAAGAAAAGGCAAGTGGAAAGCTTGATGAAAATATGAAAGAAAAAAATACAAGTACATTACAATCATCTATTGATATAGCTGTTTTCAGAAATACTAGTCAAAAAGTTGAACAAGTACCATTAGAAGAGTATGTAGTAGGGGTAGTTGCTTCAGAAATGCCTGCAACCTTTGAAGAGGAAGCACTCAAGGCACAAGCATTAGCAGCACGAACATATATTGTTAGGCAACTATTAAGCGGGAATAAGGGTATTCCTAAAGGAGCCAATGTAACCGATACAGTGAGTGATCAGGTGTTTCAAAATAAAAAGGAATTAAAAAAACATTGGGGTTCAAAATATCAAAAGAACATAAATAAAATTACGAAAGCAGTAAAAGCAACAGAAGGAAAAATATTAACGTATGATGGAAAGCCGATCTTTGCCTCGTTTTTTTCGACAAGTAATGGATATACCGAGAATTCGCAGGATTACTGGGCAAATGCGATTCCGTATTTAAAAAGTGTGGAAAGTCCGTGGGATAAAAAGTCCCCAAAATATCAATACCAACAAGAATTTGTAGTTAATGATGTTGAGAAAAAACTAGGCGTGACTTTAAGAGATAATAAAGAAGTAAGTACAAACTTTACGTTAACAGAAGGTAAAAGAATTGGAACAGTAATCATCGGTGGAAAAAAATTTACCGGAAGAGAGGTGCGTGAAAAATTAGGTCTTCGATCCTCCGACTTTAGCTTAGCTAGAAAAGGCAATAAAATTATCGTGACAACGAGAGGATATGGTCACGGGGTAGGGATGAGCCAATACGGAGCAAATGGTATGGCTCGAAGTGGAAAGAGTTATAAGGAGATTGTACAACATTATTACCAAGGAATAGAGATTAGTGAATCAAAGCAATTATTAGATAAAGTAACCGCAAAAAAATAATATTTAGCCCAATAGCTTGTGATTTTCAAGCTATTTTTTTATTTATTAAAAAAATTTTCGTAAAAATGTATATATTTTCGCATTTGTGTTCAAAATGGTTGCTGAGGTGATGAAAATGAGAGAGGAAGAAAAGAAACTAACTTCTCAAAAAAAGGGTAAAAAAAGCTTCTTAAAAAAACGTTGGGTTTATCCTGCTATTTATCTAGCAAGTGCTGCATTAATTATTTCAGCAATCTTTTGGTACCAATCATCAGGTAATCAATCAGCAAAAAATGAATTTGGTATGCAAGGGGATAAACTAGGTAAAAACGGCAACAAGAATGACGCGGTTGAAGTAGGAAAATCTGTAGAAAACTTTAAATGGCCAGTCAAAAATACGGAACAGGCCCAAATTGACAAAGAATTCTATGACGAAAAGGCTTCTGAAGACAAGCAAGAGGCAGCAATGATTGTTTATGGTTCAACGTATCAACCTAATCGTGGAATTGACATTACCATGAAGGATGCAAAAGACTTTGAAGTTGTTGCAGCATTAAGTGGTACTGTTTCAAAAGTGGAAGATGACTCTGTACTTGGAAACGTCATTGAAATCCAACATGAAGATGGTGTTGTTACACAATATCAATCCATTAAAGACTATAAAGTTAGTGTTGGAGATAAGGTAAAACAAGGACAAGTTATTGCTACTGCAAGTACAAGTCAACTAAACGAAAAAGCAAAAACACATCTTCACTTTGAAATTAGAAAAGACAATATAGCTGTGAATCCTGTTTCTTATTTCGATAAACCAGCATCTTCTATTGAAGAAGTTGTAAAAGAACAAGCGGTTGATCAAAATAATGAAAAGTCAAATGATGAAAGTGATCAATCAAAACAACAGGATAATAAAGAAGACACTACAAATGGTACCGATCAAGAAGATACACAAGGATAATAACCAAAGGGGCAGAATTTAATAGATTCTGTCCTTTTTTATTTGTTTTTGTATTATTTTCCTAAAGATTTTGTCGTGTGAAAAGTCGTATTTTTATTCGTCAGAAATTTTAGTAATAAACCTTGTCCTTGTTACGGTTTTTGTGCATATATTTTAACCCAAGCTAATAAAATGTTACAAACTTGACAAAAACAAAGAGAGTGTTTGAGGTGAGGAATCGTTAACCATAGATCCTATAGATTTAGTTATATATTTGATTAGTCTCAGTACCTACAGAAGGTGTTTGAATCACCTTCTGCCACATATGAAAGCAAAGTTTTAAAGTATCATATGGGGAATACAGTATTTTCAGTCGAAAATAAACGAGTCTCATTTCACACTTCTCACATCCAATTTGGGGAGGGCGAGTGGTGTGCACGATTACATCAAAGAGAGAACTATCAAGATTGGAAAGTATATCGTGGAGACGAGAAAAACAGTTCGCGTAATTGCGAAAGAGTTTGGCGTGTCCAAAAGTACTGTCCACAAAGACCTTACAGAACGATTACCAGAAATAAATCCGGAACTTGCCAATGAAGTAAAGGAAATATTAGATTATCATAAATCAATTCGACACCTTCGTGGTGGTGAAGCAACAAAACAAAAATATAAAAAAGAAGAATTTCAAAGTAATTAGAGGAGTGGGGAGCAATCTAAATAAGATTGCTTCTTTAATTTATTTTATTAATGACTATTTTATATAAGAAAAGTTTCACATATTTTTTCCATATTTTAAAAAATATTTTATGACAAGTCATTCCTAAAATCGACAAAAATATGCTAGAATATTAAATTAGGGAAATAAAAACTTTTGGACAGAAAAACTTTACATAGATAACCCTTTAAAATGCGTGATTTAAGACGGAAGGAGTATATATTAAATGTTTGCAAAGGATATTGGAATCGACTTAGGAACAGCGAATGTATTGATACATGTAAAAGGACAGGGGATTGTTTTAAATGAGCCATCTGTTGTTGCCATTGATAAAAATGTGAATAAAGTATTGGCGGTTGGTGAAGAAGCCCGTCGTATGGTTGGGAGAACTCCAGGAAATATCGTGGCGATTCGCCCATTGAAAGATGGGGTTATTGCTGACTTTGATGTGACGGAAACGATGCTTAGACATTTTATCAATAAATTAAATGTAAAGGGATTCTTATCAAAACCTCGGATCTTAATATGCTGTCCTACTAACATTACGAGTGTAGAACAAAAAGCAATTAGAGAAGCAGCAGAAAAAAGCGGCGGTAAAAAGGTTTACTTAGAAGAAGAGCCAAAGGTCGCTGCGATTGGAGCTGGAATGGATATCTTTCAGCCAAGCGGGAATATGGTAGTCGATATTGGTGGTGGAACAACAGATGTTGCTGTTCTTTCTATGGGAGATATCGTTACTTCAGCATCAATTAAAATGGCTGGGGATAAATTCGATACCGAAATCCTTCAATACATAAAAAAAGAATACAAGCTATTGATTGGAGAACGTACAGCTGAAAATATTAAAATTAATATAGGTACAGTATTCCCAGGTTCTAGAAATGAGGAAATGGAAATTCGCGGTCGTGATATGGTCACAGGTCTCCCACGAACAATTACGGTTAATTCAAAAGAAGTTGAATTAGCGTTAAGAGAATCGGTTTCTGTAATTGTACAAGCGGCTAAAAATGTGTTAGAGAAAACCCCTCCGGAGTTATCTGCAGATATTATCGATCGTGGAGTGATTTTAACAGGCGGTGGCGCTCTTTTACACGGAATAGATCAATTACTGGCAGAAGAGTTAAAAGTCCCTGTATTAGTGGCTGAGGAGCCAATGGACTCGGTAGCAATTGGTACGGGAATCATGCTTGAAAATATGGATAAAATTGCAAGTAGGAGATTTTAATATTCTTTACGGATATTCAATATATTATAGGCAGGTGTAGACAATGTTAAGAGGCTTTTATACAGCAGCATCAGGAATGATTACACAACAAAGAAAAACCGACCTGTTGACAAACAATATGGCAAATTCAAATACACCAGGTTTTAAAAGTGACCAATCAGCAATAAGAGCATTTCCTGAAATGTTGTTACAACGACTTGACAAGAAATCTATCCCTGTTGAAAATAGTATTTCTTATTCTAGATTTCAAAAAATTGGTGCTCTTAATACAGGCGTTTATTTACAAGAAGCGATCCCTAAATTTCTGCAAGGCGATATGCAAGAAACAGGTTTAAAGACAGATTTAGCACTTATCGATTTAAATGGAAACAAAAGCAGTGCCTTTTTTACTGTTCAAGATCAAAAGGGAGAAACGAAATATACCCGTAATGGGAATTTTACAATTGACCCAAATGGATACCTAACAACTGCGAATGGTCTGTATGTTTTAGATAATCAGCAAAATAAGATTCGTTTGAACAGTGATCAATTTGAGGTTAGTAGTAATGGAACGATAACTGGCGATGGAACGAGAGCTCAATTAGGTATCGTGTATTCAAATAACCCTGAGAATTTAATGAAAGAAGGGGACGGTTTATACCGTACTGAAAATAATCGTGAGCTTCCAAATGCATCCAATAATCAATATCGACTTCAGCAAGGATTTCTCGAACGTTCGAATGTAGATATCTCTCAAACAATGACTGACATGCTATCAACATATCGTTCATTTGAGGCAAATCAAAAGGTTCTTCAGGCGTATGATAAAAGCATGGAACGAGCGGTAAATGAGATTGGTCGTGTAAATGGTTAAGAGAAAATTAATGTGAGGGAATCGAATTGTGAATAGATCAATGATAATCGCATCTAATACAATGAATCAACTGCAAAAACAGCTTGATATTATTAGTAACAATATGGCAAATGCAGATACAAATGGGTTTAAAAAAAGGGAAGTTACTTTTACCGACCTTTTAGCCCAATCGTTTAATAATCAACCGAATAAAAACGACGAAATCGGTAGACTAACTCCCGAGGAGATACGTTTAGGGACAGGTGCAAAAATGGCACAAGCCCAGCTTGTATTGACCCAGGGTAACATTAAAGATACAGGTAGACCGTTAGATGTAGCTTTAACGAATGAAAAGCAATTCTTTAAAGTAATGTCAAATAAAAATGGGAAAAACGAAGTTTGTTATACACGTGACGGAAACTTCTCGTTATCACCGATGGGTACGAATGAAGTAGTTCTTGTAAATAGTAGTGGTTACCCAGTACTGGATGAAAATAATCAAATGATTATTTTTAACAAAAACGCGAAGGATTATGCCATTTCAAATAATGGGAAGATTACCGTTACTTTAGCCAATGGCAAACAACAAACAGCAAATTTAGGTATGATCTCAGTAAGAAAGCCTCAGTTTCTTGAACAAATAGGAGAAAATCTTCTAGGAATTCCTGCAAAAGCGAACATAAACATCAATGATGTTTTAACAGAGATGACGGGTCCTTTAAGAAATCAAATATCAATGAAACGAGGTTCGCTCGAGACATCGAATGTTGACACAGGAAAAGAAATGACTGATTTGATTAATGTACAACGTTCCTATCAATTTCAATCGAAAGCTATTACGATGTCAGATCAAATGATGGGTCTAATAAATGGTATTCGTTAAAAGGGGTTAAATCAATGACAGAAAAGGAAATCCAGCACAATCCAAAGACACGTGAACAACTAAAAGAAGAGAAAGTAAAGGCATCTACCAAAGAAAAAAGGAAAGTACGCGTTCGTTTAATTCCAATTTGGTTAAGGGTAATTATTGTGATCTTTACTTTGTTCATTAGTTTAATACTCGGTGTAATCATAGGTTATGGAGTAATTGGAGATGGAAAACCGATGGACGCATTGAAAAAATCTACCTGGACCCATATAATTGACTTAGTAAATAAAAAATAAGAAAGGGTAGACGCCCTTTCTTTTTTAATGAAGTCTATGTTAAATCATATTGTTGAATTTGCAACTATGTTGATTGGAGCGGAAGGCACGAGACTCCTGCGGGATAAACGGTATACGGGAGACCCCGCAGGCGCGAAGCGACGAGGAGGCTCCCGAACCGCCCGCGGAAAGCGAGTGCCTGGAGCGGAAATCAACAGGTAAGTTTAGCAGAGCCTTATTTGAAAATGGAGGTTTTTTTGAAATGTTAGATATTCAACAAATTAAAGAGATTATTCCACACCGCTACCCTTTTTTACTTATTGATCAAATATTAGAAGTAGAAGAAGGCAAAAGTGCTGTTGGAGTAAAAAACGTCACTGGCAATGAAGACTTTTTTAATGGGCATTTTCCTGAATATCCAGTCATGCCGGGTGTATTAATCGTCGAGGCTCTAGCACAAGTTGGTGCGGTAGCCATGCTTAAAAAGGAAGAAAACAGAGGAAGACTAGCCTTTTTTACCGGAATTGATAACTGCCGTTTTAAGCGTCAAGTAAAGCCCGGTGACCAATTAAGGCTTGAAGTAGAAATGATTCGTTTTAAAGGGCCGATCGGTAAAGGAAAAGGTGTAGCAACAGTGAACGGTGAATTAGTTTGCGAAACAGAAATGATGTTTGCTTTAGGTAAATAACTTTTTGAAAGAGATTTGTGAAAACAAATCTCTTTTTTTGTATTCATTTAAATTGTGAGGGAATATTAATGGCAGGCCGACACTTTGGTCTTGAAAAACAATATGAAAAAGGTGATTATTATGGGTAAATTATTGAAAAAAGCAGGGGGTTCACTGCTAGCAACCATGCTGCTATTTGGCTGTGCAAACAATGATCAAAAACCACCACCTAACAACAATAAAGGTGTAAACGATGTAGACAAAAATGATGTAAAAAATAAAAACTTAGATAATAGCAACCTAAATAATAATAAAACCGATTTACATGACAATAAAACGAATGACACAGACAATAAAATTGATAAAGAAGATACAGATTTAGATATGAATACTAATAAAGATAAGGATAAAAATAAATAAACTTATCTGTTACTATCGCCTTTTTCATTTCCTCTAAAGAAAAGAAAAGGGCGCTAATGTATATTGCGGATTCCGTTCCCTTTATAGCTTACTTTTCGGAACCGCAAATCGCTTCTTTTTATTCATACGGTTTGAAAATTCCTGTACTAATTCATCTCCACTAAAACCATCATTGACTAATTCATTTAGTAATAGCTCCGCATATTTGCTTCGTTTCACATTTAAATGCCCTTCTAATAGTACGCTTATATTTTTTTCGAATTTCTTTATTCCACGTATATGTGTGCTAAATGGGGCAGGGTCATTCCCTTCATGTGTGATGATTACTTGGACATTAACATCATCATTTTTTTGCTGTATGATACGAAAATAATCATAAAATTTTTTATCGGTGTACGCCTCTATTAGCCAGGTTGCTTTCCCATCTTCTTTATTAATAATTAACCCATCTTCTAAAGGAATATTCATCATATTTCCATCATCAATAATTTGTAACGATACAATTTTGAAGGTTTTCATTTAAACTCCTCCTCCATATTTGTTAAATTATATCACATTATCACCGGATGAAGAAAATACATCACTCATATGAAAATAAAAATTAAAATGCTTAAAAAAGTTTTTTAAATGGAAAATTAATTCTAAATATAGAATACATCCTGCGCAAATTGTCATTTTCAAGAATTCAGTGAACAAAAAATACTATTTTGCTAATTTTACCATATGACTAAATCAAGTTATGATAATAACAGAAAATGAAAGGAGAGGATATATTTTTGCTAAATCAAGTGACCTTAGTTGGGAGGTTAACGAAAAAACCGGAGCTTCGTTATACGTTGGAAGGGAAAGCGGTACTAAATGTCACACTTGCACTTAATCGACATTATAAGAATAGTGCAGGTCAATATGATGCTGATTTTGTCCTATGTACACTTTGGAACAAGGCAGCAGAAAATACAGCAAAATATTGTACGAGGGGCTCAATTTTAGGCGTCGTTGGAAAAATTCAAACGAGAAATTATGAAAATCAAGATGGGAAGAAGGTGTATGTGACTGAGGTAGTAGCCGATTCAGTGAAATTTTTAGGTGGAAAGCCTTCAGAAGATAGGGTGCTCCATACAACTTAAAAAGAAGGGACAAGATAATGGAAGAATTAAAACAAAGAATAGAAAAATTAGAGAACTTAGTAGAAGACCTTATTCTTATGTTAGGAAGAGCCAATCAAAGAGTATTTAATCTTTCTATACAAACCACTCATCTAGAAAATCAACTACTGAAAAATCATCTAAATGACCACACATTATCTACAAAACATGTTTCATAGGAACAACCATTTATCTTTTTACTCCAAACAATCCTCATCAGATAAAAGTAGTAGTTTCATATCCCCATTTTCCCTCAAAAAATTGCGACCAGCTATGTACGCTGGTCACTTTTTTTGATTCTATCCAATTAGGACAGTGCTAGTAAATCTTGTAGTTCTATATTTGAAAGCTCAGTAATCCAATTATCGCTTTGAATAATTTCATCATTTAATGCTTGTTTCTTTTCGAGCATCGCATCAATTTTCTCTTCTAAAGTGCCTGTAGTAATGAATTTATGAACATGAACAAAACGACTTTGACCAATTCGATAGACGCGGTCAGTCGCTTGATTTTCAACAGCGGGGTTCCACCAGCGATCAAAATGAATGACATGATTGGCTGCTGTTAAGTTTAATCCGGTCCCCCCGGCTTTTAGAGAGATTAGAAAAATAGGAAACTCCCCATTCTGAAAGGATTGCACATATTCATCACGTTTCGCTTTAGGCATACTCCCATTTAAAAATGGTACATCCAAATTAAAATGGGAATTCAATGTTTCCTGAATAATTCTTCCCATTCCTATATATTGAGTAAAAATTAAGCATCCTTCGTTTGCATCAAGTACGGATGTTAGCAATTCAATGAGTTTTTCAATTTTATGAGATCGTTTCACTACATTGTTTGGTCTTTCCTCTTTCAAATATAAAGCGGGATGATTACAAAGTTGTTTTAAATGATTGAGCATTTTTAAAATAAGACCTTTACGCTGAAAGCTCGATAATGTTTCAATTTGATCGAATGTATCACGGATTAGCTGTTCGTAAAGAGAAGCTTGTTCGGTTGTTAATGGACAGTATTCTTTTTCTTCGATTTTATCCGGTAAATTTAATTCAACTTCAGGATCTTGCTTCGTTCTTCTTAATAAAAATGGTCGAATAAGTGATTGGAGTTCCCGAATTTTCCCTTCCGTGCCGGCCTTTTCGATTGGGAGAATGTATTTCTTTTGAAATTGTGAAAACGTTCCAAGAAAGCCGTGATTTGTGAAATCAAATATTGACCACAATTCAGATAAACGGTTTTCCATAGGTGTCCCTGTCAGGGCAATTTTGTGCTCCCCCTTTAGTTTTCTAATTGCGCGAGATTGTTTTGTCCCGGAATTTTTAATATTTTGCGCTTCGTCAATTGCTACTGTGCTCCAGTTAATATCGGAAAGCTCGTCAAAATCTAAATGGGATAAACCATAGGTGGTGAGAATGACATCAACATCTTTTAGAGATTCGCCAAAATAATCTCCCTTCGGACGATTCGGTCCATAATGAAGGACGACATTTAAATTTGGTGCAAAGCGTGCGAACTCCTTTTGCCAATTTCCAAGAACAGAAGTTGGACAAATGATTAGTGAAGGAGCTTTTAACTCACTAGACTTTTTTACATGTAATAAATACGTGATGAGCTGGATGGTTTTCCCCAGCCCCATATCATCGGCAAGAATAGCGCCAAAATGGAATTTCCTTAAAAAGGCTAACCAACTATATCCTTGTACTTGATAGGGACGTAATTGCCCTTGAAATTCAATCGGTACGGGCAACTGTGGTATATTTGCTAAATCAGTAAGTTGTTGAATTAATTTCTTAATTGATCGATTTAATTCAATTTGGATTTTGGCAAATGCTTTTGGATTAAAATCTTCATCTATTTCTTCATCTGCAGTAATTAATTCTTGTTCAAAGATGTCTCGTACTGTTAGCCCTTCCTTTTTTGCACGTTGCATTAAATCTTGAATCTGCTTGATCATTTTTGGATCAAAGCGTACCCACTGGCCATTTAATTTAATTAATTTTCTTTGGCTTTCGATTAACTGCTGAAAGTCATCTTCTGAAAGCTCCGACCCATTAACCGATAACCGCCAGTCAAAATCAATCATGGCATTTAAGCCGACAAAGGAGGGAGAGTAACTAGTGTTCGTTTGTTTCATTTTCGCTTTCACTGCTATTTGAGCATCTTTCATTGCCATCCACCATGAAGGCAATAATATCTCAACTCCCAATACGTGGAGTTTTTCACTTGCTTCTGTTAAAAAAAGCCATGCTTGATCTTCATCTAATTCATCGTTCAAGCCGTTAACACCTTTAAGCCAAGGGAAAAGTTTCACCCATCTTCGGTGTTCTTCTTGTACCTCAGCGATGAATGGTTTCCATTTTGCAGGAGAATCGTTCATTGAATATAAACGATCCGGGAAACTTCGGTCACGTAGTACAGTCTCCAGTTTCCAACTATCTTCATGTTCCTCCGGTTCCGAAAGCCGAAGCGCAATCTTGAATGGACGATCATTTTTTAATCCTAACCATTTTTGAAAGCTTACTTCATCAAAATACAAAGTCAACTTTTCTGCAGATAGTCCGGAGCTCATTAAGCTATTAATTTTATCAATTAATTCAGGTCTAGTTTGAAAATAGTGTTCAACGGCAGATTGAAACCAATTTTCAACGATTGATTTGACGGTCATATCATTGTATTTTTGCTCCCAAAATGAATCATGGAAATCATCGATAACGAGTGAAGGGAGTGGCCATTGGATCATCTGCTCATCTTGTGCGAAAAGGGGAGAGAAAGCCCCTTTTACTATAGCCTCATGCATTGTATAGGCGGTGGATAAGAATATTTGTCCTAGTTCATCCCATTCCCACTGGATCATCGAACTGAAACCCTCTGTGGCTAATAGGGTTAATAGCTCCCAACTAGTTACTTTCACTCCTTCAATTGAATGATGTTTTTCAAAAGACAGAGAGGTTCCAAAGAAACTTTCTTGGTGCCATATAAATAATTGGCGCTTCCAATCCGTTGGATCCACATGAGTTCCATTTTCATCAGTAGTATGGATAAAGAACATTCCATCTTCACATTTTTCTATTACTACATGTAATAACCTGGTTTTAAGCATGTATCAATTTGCCCCTTTTACATTCTTCATGAAACGCACGTAATCGTTTCGTTTTGAGTAATAAGCTTTCAAAAAAACGTTCCCATATATCAGAAGTTTTTTGTTTTTTATAAAGGGTTCGGAGCTTTTTTAAATATCTTACTGCCTTTTTATAAGAATCCCGATTTCGTTCAGCAATCAAATGTTCGATGGCTTCATGATAAAGTGGCATAAGTAAGTGAGGTCGGCTTTTTCCTATTGCTTCAAGTCGTGAACGGTCGATAAACTCTAGCTCAATTCCTTTATATTGCTGGAGTTCCACCCACTCTTTAAATCTCCCTTTTGTAAATAAATAGTCACTATACTGATAAAAGGTATGTGGCAATGTTTGATTATATATTTTTTCTAATAAAAGCGGATTTTGTTCCGCCAGAACGCCCTCATTAATAAACTGAAAAAATGACCGAATGAACGCGTAACGGTCATATTCACTAGCGTTTTCTAAATAGGATGGTACGAAAGCAGCAATCGTGTTTAAATATAAATAGAGACGATTGTACAGCTTTTGTTCATTTAAGTATTTTAGCCAAAAAGATGAGAAGGAGGCAATTTCACCTCCATATTGTTTAATTTCCTCGATTGCAGTATCGTCATATCCGCACATGATAGCGAGATGAATCAACCCGATTTTAATGCGCTTTCGATTATCTATTTTTACTAAATCGGATAAACGATTGTATTCTAATTTTTTCCAGATCGTTTGTTTAAATAAAAATGTCCAAAGTAACTGATACAACTCTATTAATTCGTATTCATAATATGATGATTCTTTTAATAAAAAAATGCTATCTTCCCGTAAATAACTTAAGTATGGATCAAATGCAAACGGTGCAGCCGATACCTTTAATATTTTTAAAGCTTCATCTGCCTCATCAAGCATGAATTCGAAAAATCGTTTAAACGTCCGAATATGATATTCGGAGCATAATTGATTCACTATTTTCATCGATTCATATGCAGCAAACAGTTGATAGAGTGGTTTCCATTCTCTTTCAACGGGAGCGTATTCGATTAGACTGCGGTATTTATTTTTACAGGTCACTTCGAGGACAAATTCATTTCTCGGATCAATCCCTTGGTAGGCATGTCGAAAACGCGCCAGCCACGCCTCTACTCCATCCAAAGTGGCAGGTGTTTTTTCTTTCAATAGATCACTGCCTCTTTTTATATGAGCTAAAATATTTGTCGTCGATTCTTCCCTTTTCCAATCTTGTATCCATTCAAAAACACTTCCATTTTCGCTATATGCAGAAAAGAAAAGCGCTAGTTGGTGACGGCATATCCCTTCTTGGGGACAGCTGCAATAACTAGTGGATGGGTTTTCCAATGTCAAAGTTACTTGGACAGGGGTTACATCCTGTACTTTACCGATAATTTCTGTCGGTGACTTCTTTTTATTGTAAACAAGTTGTTGTCGATATAGTAATAATCCTTTTTGGACAAGCTTTTGGTGGATATCACTAGCAGGGTCTAATAATTCTTGCAGCTGTTTTCCGTACTGTTTTATCTCTTCGCTCATGTGATGATCAATCCTCCCTAATCAAGACTAATCCAAAAGTTACTTCCGTTGAATATCGTAATCCCTTTTAATTCTACAACATTTTCATTATAAACTTTAATGTTTTTATTTGCAGGGTAGGTTATCGTTGTTTCTCCTTTTTTTGCAATGAAAATCGGATTCTCCTTTGTTGTAAGGTCAATTTTCGTCTCATACCCCAAGTTTTTGTAATACTCGTTCGCATTAACAAAAAGGGAATGATTCAGTTTATTAAAGGAGGGAACATTTAAAAATTCTGCTATTATTTTCGGGATTTCTGTATTATTTATGAGACCAACGGGTTTACTCGGTCCATAAGCATATAAAAAGACATCTTCACCAGTGTGTCCCCTTGTTGTAAATCCTAAATGGGCGCGTTTAGCTAATTGAGTGACCATTTCTTCTTCAATATCTTTTGCTTTTTTTAAGCGAATAAAGTCTTGTTTGGATAACGGATCTAACCCATATGATTTAGCTACCTGTTTAATATTCGTGTGATCAGTATTCAATTGAGAGATTGCGCCGGCCAGTGAATATTTCGCCTTTTTAAGTGGATTTACGAAGTTTTGTACAGGTGTTTTAAAATAGGAATGTCTCGTATCGTCATTCCCCATTGTTAACCCACTGTTCCCGTGATCTGTTACAGCAATTAGTAATGTATTTTTATCGTTTTTGGCGAAACGAAGTGCTTCCTTAACGGCTGCATCAAAAGCTAGAACTTCACTAATCATTCCGATAGGATCATTTTTATGCGCGGCCCAATCGATCTTGCTTCCTTCAACAAATAAAAAGAAACCTTGCTTCTGCTTCGCCAAGAGTTCTATCGCCTTTTTCGTCATCTCTGCCAGGGAAGGCTGGTTAGGTGCCAGTTTTTGACGATCAATTTCATAAGCAATATCTTCATTTGCAAAGCTGCCCCATACTTTTGTGCCTGATATATGTTTTAATTGTTCCTTCGATTCGATATAATGATAGCCTTTCTGTTTTATTGTCTGAATTAAGTTTTCTCCGTCTTTTCGATATTGCGGAAGTATTGAACCGATCCCTATTGGTTGTTGCGGAAGTTGATTCAGATCTGGATTTTTTGGAAGGAGAGCTATTTTTCCTCCTCCTAATACGACATTGATTCCTTGGTAAACTTGTTGTTCGGCAATATCATCATAATCATTTCGAGATGCAGAATGTGCAGAAAAGGCAGCGGGTGTTGCATGCTGAATAGGGGAGGTAGAAATGAGTCCGGTGGCCAACCCCTTCATTTTTGCTGCCTCTAGTATATTAACCGTTGGCCTCGCTACAAAACCGTGGTTTTTGTCTAAAAAGGGAATCATTCCAATCATATCTTCATTTGTTTTTTTTCCTACTGCCATTGCAGTAGCAGCCGCGGCAGAATCAGTGATTCCTGACCGTAATGAATAGGTTTGTACACCACCTACTAGGATGCTATCTAGTGAAAGTGGGCTCCCTTTATACCATCTTGCAAGGGTTACGACATCGGAATTTGTACCGTCCATAACCATAAAGATTACGTTTCTTGGCTTTTGAGTATCTGCATGAATGGAGGATAATGAAGTTTGAAAAAGAAATAGCATGATAATAAGAACTTTTTTCATCATAAACTCACCTCAACCTATTAATACTTTAGGTTTTGAGATTGACGAAAAAATATTCTTCATATGAAAAAAAGTGCCTTTGGTGGCACTTTTTCTTCTTATTTTTGCAGGATCCCGATTGTCACATATTTGAGTGCGGATTTCCACTTCACTTGTTTAATTGATTTTTTATCAATATCTCCTAAATCAAGTGGAGTGATGAATCTGCCAGATTGTTTAATCGAATCAGGTTCACTAATATAAAGTTCCCCGATTTGTGTTCCGCTATTAACCTGCTGCTTGTCGTTTATTTGAAAACCAAGCGTAATCGGCTTCTTCTCTATTAATCCTTTATCTAAAACCCAAATATAATATTTCTTATTTTGCATGAACATACTGTCTTTATTAATGACTATTGCATTACTTATTTCCTTTGTAATCACTTCGGTGTTTACATGATAACCTTCATGTAATTTTTGTTCGAAATCATCCAACGATATTTCATAAGGGTAGAGTGACTTTTCTTCTACTTTTGGTTTGTTTTTAGGTGTAGTGGAAATCTTCTCTAATACACCGGTAATCTTCCCTTTAAATAAAGGGGAGGTAGAGATTGTTTTCATACCGCTTTCCACTTGGGAAAGTTGTTCCTCTGATAATGTTCCTTGAATGACCGGTGATGTTGAGACAATTGTAACAACAGGGTTTTTTAAATTGTAAGAAATATTTTTAACAATTCCGGAAGTGTTACTAACAATCGTTAAATTTTTAGCTTCACTGTCATAGTTGTCTTTTTGCTCTTCATATTGCTTTAGCTGATGTTCAAGTTTTTCCTTTTCTAGCTCTTTTTGATTAATCTCTATTTTAATTGAATATGATACGGTTTTAGGAATGGAAGTTGATTCTTCCTCCTTTTTATCTGTCTTCACTTGTGTTGCTTCATCCTTTTCGGCATCTGAAAGTAAAGAGGACAGATTTTGCAGATGGGAATCAATACTATCAATTTCTTGTTCGATTCGATCAATTTCTGTATCTAGTAACTCTTTTTGTTTCTCAATATTTAAAGTGGAATAATCAAATAAAGGGGTCCCTGTCTCGACTGTGTCACCTTCTTTTACTAAAAACTGATTAAATCCGGCTTTTTTGTCTACATAGAAATAATGTGTTTCGGATGGTGCGACAACTCCATCACTTGAAAATGATTCAATTAAATGGCTTTGTTTTACAGTTTCCCATTTTGAAACATACTGTAAACGATCAATTTTGTTGTTCTTTTTTTCTATTAAATACACATTCACCGCTATAAATAGTAGGGCAAATGCTATTAATAAAAAGGACCATTTTTTCATCACGATTCACCCCCCACTTTAAAATAAACGATAAAAATCGATATCGGTAAATAATGCTGTAATCCCCCAAAATATAAGGTTGACGACAATCACCAGTATTAGCAAAGATATACGATTTTTTTCAGAAAGTGCGCATAAACTTTTATATTGAATATATATTCCCCAAATCTTAAAGATTGATAGACAGCCTAATAATGCTATTAGAAATGGAATGGTTGTAATGTATTGGCCGATTACTCCGAAAGAAAGCGGAGAAGAATACCAGTCCAAGTTAAGCCATAATACAAGAGGGAAATAGGTTATATGTTCAATTAAGAGGATGAATAATACAAATACTTGTATCACTACGAGTTTTCGATAAGATACATCTGCAAATACACTAAATACAAGTGGAGCGATGTACAATATACAAACGGAATAAACAATTCCTGAAAGTGTTTTTCCCATGACGAAAAGTGCTTTATGCCATTCGAATATTCCTTTCGGATCAAGAGTTAGAGTTTTCGAGATGGAGGCGGATCCAATCCCCAATAAACCTTCCAATGTAAAAATAACTGTACTAAATAAAATCATTAAAAACAGTCTCATTTTGAGTCCATAAATGACTTCTGCTTTACCTAGTTGAAAGAAAGTAGTCTTCGGTTTAAATAAGTGAAAAATACGAGATTGGTAGACCATGCATAAACCTCCGTCGGGCAAAATATCTACCATTATTCTATCTTATTTTACATAAATATTACAACCTTTCAAAAAAATAAGTAATATTATGGAGAAATGGCTCGAATGATACTATTTTAATTCTCATATCAACATTGATACAATAATTAGAAGAAGTGAAAGGGGAGGGTGACAATGTTTCACAATAACTGGATTGAAACATTACATATAGACTATCCAATCATACAGGCGCCGATGGCTGGCGGGATCACGACACCAGAACTGGTCGCTGCTGTTTCAAATGCCGGGGGACTTGGAATGATTGGAGCGGGTTACTTGAATGCAGAGCAAACGAGGAAGATCATTCGAGAGGTTAAGTCACTTACATCTAATCCGTTTGGGATTAATTTGTTCGTACCAGAGAAAAATGCAGTAGAAGAAGTGGAAATTTTGAAAATGAATACTCATTTACAAAAGTATCGTGAAGAATTAAATCTTCCAATGGAAATGCCAACAATAAGTAATAACAGTGTATTCGAAGAGCAAGTAAGGATCATCAGCGAAGAAGGTATTCCAATCTGTACTTTTACATTTGGATTACCGGCGGAACCAATTGTGAAACAGCTAAAAGAAGCAAAGATCTTTTTAATGGGAACAGCAACAACAGTTAAAGAAGCGCAATATGGAGAGAAAGCAGGAATGGACGCAATTGTCGCACAAGGCAGCGAAGCGGGGGGACACCGTGGAACATTCCTTGGAAAAACGGAAAGTAGCATGATCGGATTAATATCTCTCATTCCTCAAATTGTTGACCAAGTAAATATCCCTGTCATTGCCGCAGGGGGAATAATGGATGAAAGGGGCATAATGGCTGCCCGCTGTCTAGGAGCCCAAGGGGTACAAATGGGAACGGCTTTTTTAACTTGTGTAGAAAGTGGTGCACACGAGTTGCATAAAGCTGCCATCCTCAAAGCAACTGAAGAGGAAGTAGTATTAACTTCAGCTTTTTCAGGTAAGAATGCCAGGGGAATCAATAATCGTTTTATTAAAGAGATGAGTGTTTACGAAGGAGTTATTCCGAGCTATCCCGTTCAAAATTCTTTAACAAAAGATATTCGTAAAGCAGCGGGCGAACAAAACAATCCTAACTTCATGTCGTTATGGTCTGGACAGAGCCCTAGATTAAGCAAAAATAAAACAGTAAGCGAGTTAATCCAAGGACTGGTGGATGGATATAATCGAATCAAGGGGACCATATAGGAATAAAACAATGTTAAGAAAACAGTGTGACATGTATGTCATGCTGTTTTTTATTTAGGCTCTTTTCTAAAGGATCTTTGTGTAAATTTTGTTGTTTTTTGAACATAGACCATTCCTTTCGCTCCAATCCACTCTGCGTTTTCATATTTGTTAATACAGCGATTTATTGAATTTCTTTTCTCAATTGTTTTAACTTGAAGTTCCGTTAAAAAAGATTGATTGGAGCGGAAGGGTGCGAGACTCCTGCGGGATCAGCGGGACAGGTGAGACCCCGCAAACGCGAAGCGTTGAGGAGGCTCACCGCCTGCCCCGCGGAAAGCGAGCACCCTGGAGCGGAAATCACCTGCATACTTATCAATAGCAACAAAGTTTGCGAAAACAGCCATTGTTTTAAAAAAACATTTGCATAACGTAACAGTGTTATGTTACATTAATTTCATGAAAGGGGCGTTATGTGATGAGTCAAGATTTAATATCCAAAAAGGACTTGTTAGACCTGACAGGAATCTCCTATGGGCAATTGTATAGATGGAAACGAAAAAATTTAATACCAGAAGAATGGTTTATTCGAAAATCAACTTTTACAGGACAAGAGACATTTTTCCCTAAGGTAAAGATATTGGAAAGAATTGAAAAGATTCAATTAATGAAGGAAAACTTATCTTTAGACGAATTAGCTGATGTATTTTCTCCTGAATTAACGAATGTAAGTCTAAGTAAGGAAGAAATATTAAAAAGAAGCATCTCATCAAAACCTATTATAGACTTTTTTATTGAAAATATCGGTCAATTAACAGAGTTTTCCTTTGAACAAACATTAACGATTTATATTCTTGAAAAGATGCTTCAGTCCGGAGACATTAATCTGGAAGAAGGAAAAATGGTTCTGCATGTACTACAGGAGCATTATCGGAAAGTAGATTCCAAAACAGCAGAGCTGATTTTTATTCGAAAATTAGGAATGTCAACTTGTTTTCTTGCATCAAATAGTGACGAACTTTTCTTTGAGAAGGGGACAAAAGTTGTCGTTCGGCTTTCGTTAGCTAGTTGCTTGGAAGAATTGAAATCAAAATGGACATAATGGAGGAATTGACCATGGGGTTGGATAGGAAAAACGATTTAGTGATTAATGGCTTTGGAAGATCAAATGGTGGCCAATTTGAAGATGTTGTTTTAAACGGTAAAGGTACGATTGATGGTGATATCGAATGCAAGATGTATGACTGCAATGGAATGGGAACTTTAAATGGCAATGTGACAGCGGAGAAAGTACGAATAAATGGCAAGGGGAAAATCAATGGCAATATTGTTGCAAGAGATATTACGGTTGATGGACACGCTTCATTAGGCGGAAATACTTCACATGAATCACTTAGGATTTCCGGTCATTGTTCTATCGGTGGAACAGTGAAAGGCGATAAAGTGAAAATAAATGGGAAAGCATTGATTGGCGGAGATTGTGAAACCGAGGAATTTGTTACTGAAGGTATTTTTACTATTGGCGGTCTTTTGAATGCTGAAGAAATTGATATAGCTTTATATGGTGAATGTAAAGCAAAGGAAATTGGTGGACAGTCCATAAGAATTCGGCAAAAACCGTATGGAATCATTAAATTTTTACGTTCATTGTTCCCCACTCGTTTGATAACCGACATTATTGAAGGCGATGATATCTATTTGGAAGGTGTCCGAGCAAAAATCGTTTGAGGTAACAATGTTACGATTGGCAGCAATTGTGAAATAGATTTAGTTGAATACTATGAAGAATCTTCTATAGATAAAGGCTCAACTGTGAAAGAGTGCATTAAGCTGTAGTACAACTATGAAAGAGGGGAAAGTAGAATGGAGCGAAGAAATTTAAATATATTTGGTTCGGGAAGCTATTCCGGTGGTCACTATGCAAAGGTGAAAATAAAAGGCGATGGAACAGTAACAGGTGATATTGACTGTCAAGAATTCAAAACGCATGGAAATAGCCAATTGTTAGGTAACGTAAAAGCCGAATCATTTATTATTTATGGAACGGTCGATATAAAAGAAAATCTGAAATCAAATGTAGTAAAAATCAATGGAACGATGGACAGCAATGGTGATATCTCGGGAAATCAGATTTTAATTCGAGGCAATGGAGAAATTGATGGAAATCTTTATGGGGAAACAGTAGAGGTCAAAGGAAGTCTGTCTGTTAACGGGAATTGTGAAGTAGAAACCTTTCAATTAGATGGTGGATTTCAAATTGGCGGACTATTAAATGCGGGAAGTATTAACATTGGAATGAAATACGGAGAAAGTAGAGTAAATGAAATAGGCGGAGAATCAATTACGATACGTAAAAAACCTTCATTTCTCGGGTTGAGCAAACATTTTGGAAAAATGACAACTGAATTGATTGAGGGAGACATAATTTATTTAGAGTACACTGATGCAAAAATCGTTCGCGGAAATAAAATAGAAATTGGCCCCGGATGCAATATCGAGATAGTCGAATATAAGGAAAACTTCAAGCAACATAAAACGGCAGACATAAAAGAAAGTAGGGAAATATAAGTGCAGGAAACATTTCAATTTATGGCCCCCTTATCGGCGCCTATTATATTAGTTGGCATTGGATATTTTTAACAAACTCCGAAAGAAGTCCCTTCCTCCAAGAACGTATTAGTCTCTTTGCCAGCTTTGTTATTCTATCTTTTATTTTCATCTTGATAAAAAAAGAGTTTCAGAGCCTATTATTTCATTTCCTATGTTTAAACAGCGACTATTTGCGGGTAGTACACTAGTAGCACTATTTTATGGAGCAGCATTAGTAAAACAGTCTAAAAAGGCGAACAAAATGTTAAAATTTTTTGAAATTGATATACAACATTGATAGTTTAGGGTAAAATAATATATGATGTTAAATTCGAAGAGGTGATCTTCCTTGAAAAGAGATCATGATAAACTGAAGAAGGTAATTACTAACTTTGCGGAAATTGGGGTAAAACTTTCAAAAACAAAATCCCGACTAGAAATCTTCAAAGTGCTGGAAGACGTAAAAAACATCCCAAAATATCCGAAACTACATCATTAGTTATTATAAAATAAGTCCGATATTTTATCGGGCTTATTTTTTTGGCTAAATACAAAGTTATTCTAGAGTTGGAAAACCATGGGTGATATTATTGTGTTATAAATACAGAATATTGCGATTAGGGGTGTGGGTATGGAATATGTAATTGATATTCAACAATTAAAAAAGAGTTATAAAAAAAGAAAATCCAATGAAATTATTGATGCAGTAAAAGGGATATCTCTACAAGTGAAAAAAGGGGAAGTTGTCGGTTTGCTTGGTCCGAACGGTGCGGGGAAAACAACGACAATTAAAATGATGTGCGGTCTTTTGCTTCCAAACGAAGGAACGGTAACGATAAATGGAATCGATATGGTGAAACATAGACTTAAAGCCCTTCGACATATTTCGGCAGTGCTAGAAGGTAATAGAAATCTATATTGGCGAATGACGGTGCGAGAAAACATGGAATATTTCTCGGGAAATCGAGGATTGTCGAAAAAGGAAATATCAAATAAAATCGATGAGCTACTTGAACGACTAAATTTGACACAAAAGGCAAATGAACTGGTGAATTCGTTATCGAGGGGAATGCAACAAAAACTGTCAATTGCAATTGCGATCCTAGCTGATACAGAGATTATTTTCCTAGATGAACCAACACTAGGGCTAGATGTGGAAATTAGCTATGAAATTAGAAATTTACTAAAAGAAGTAGCGAAAGAATATAATAAAACCATTTTATTAAGCTCACATGACATGCCTGTCGTTCAAGAAATATGTGAACGAGTCGTAATTATAAACGAGGGGAGAATTGTTACTGATGATAGTGTTAGTAACTTACTTTCTCTTTTTGATACAAAAGCATACTCCTTTACACTGGGGACTGCATTGTCCCATCAATTTCTTGAAGAAATAAAGGAGCACTTTATTGTACAAGAAGGCACAAATGATTCCGGGCAATCAATCGTGACAGTGACCATTCAACATAGCGATGATTTTTATAAAGTCATTGAAATGTTTAAAGAGAAAAATATCGTCATTGAAAAGGTAGATCGTTCAATTATTGACTTTGAGCAAGTCTTTATGAAAATTGTTAAGGGGGAAATGGTAAATGAAGTGGCTGTATCTGTTTAAGGCGAACTTTCGGAGAGAGTATATTTATTTAAAAAGATATTTACCAAACACGATCAGTGAACTTATCACTTTTTATGCGATTTTCTTGTTTCTGTTTTTTGGCATTCAAATTGTTGGTGACCCGTCCACAGTAGAAGTGAATGTACAAAATACGATTGTGAATTATTTATTTTGGTTTTTAGCTATGATGGTGATGCAGGGGATTGGATGGAGCATTATGAATGAAGCGCAACTAGGTACACTAGAACAAATGTATATGTCACCAATGGGGGCATGGAAAATTTTACTCGCCCGAATTATCTCATCTACTATTCTTCAACTTGTTATGATTGTCATTCTTTTATACCTATCGATGATAACAACCAATACTTGGCTAAATGTAGATGTTTTGTCTATCCTTCCAATATTAATTTTTACATTAATAAGTATGGTTGGTGTGAGTTTTATGATTGCCGGTTTGGCCATTATTTTTAAACAAATTGGTTCGTTTCTTCAAATTTTTCAGTTTATATTAATGGGTCTAACTTTTGCCCCGCTTTCAACTATGCCTTATTTAACGATTCTTCCGGTTGTGAAAGGGGTAGATATGGCAAGGGGGATTATGATTCATCACTCAAGTTTAATGAATTTTTCAATTGTTGATTATACATCACTAATTGCTAACGCTGCAGTGTACCTCTTTCTTGGTGTTGTTGTGTTCAAACGCTGTGAAAAAACAGCGATGATAAAAGGGGTATTGGGACAGCACTAATATAGTATTAAGAAATATAAAAAAGCACTGCTAAGCAGTGCTTTCCTGTTATATTAAAGTGCAGCTTCAGAATTTGTGATTGGGAGCTGCTTTTTAAGCTTTACGTCTTGTGTTGGCTTTTTTTTCACTTCAACATATTTCACATGAAGATCTTCCATTTCCTTAATAGTGAAATCGAAATTTTCGAATTCGATGACATCACCTTGTTTGGCTTCATAATTTTCTGTTAAAACCCAACCGCCAATTGTATCGATATCTTCATCGTCGATATGCGTGCCAAGGAGATCATTCACCTCAGTAACTAATACTTTTGAATCAATAATATAATGATTTTCCTTCACTTTACGGATAAGTGGCACCTCATCCATATCAAATTCGTCTCGGATTTCACCAACAATTTCTTCTAGTATATCTTCTACTGTCACAAGTCCTGATGTTCCGCCATATTCATCAATTAATACGGCCATATGAATACGTTCCTTTTGCATCATTAATAGAAGCTCTTGAATAGGAATCGTATCGATTACCCGGATAATCGGACGGATATATGAATTAAGCGTTGGTTTCGTATCAGGATCACCAAGTAAATCTGTTAAAAATTCCTTTGCATTAACCATCCCAATGATGTGATCTTTATCCCCATCGATTACTGGATAGCGAGTGTATCGTTCCTCACGAATCGTTTGTAACAATGCATCTAAAGAATCTTCTTTCGAAAGTGAAGAAATTTCGGTTCGTGGGACCATAATTTCTTTTGCAATTCGATTATCGAATTCAAATATTTTATTCACATATTTAAACTCAGATTGGTTAATTTCACCGCTTTTGTAGCTCTCGGAAACAATAATTCGCAATTCTTCTTCAGTATGGGCCAATTCATTCTCATTTACTTCCTTAAGACCAAACAGTCTTGTTACCAATCGTGAAGAAGTATTTAAAAGCCATACGAATGGGAATAATATGCGATGAATAAAGATAAGTGGTCGTGAAGTTAATAAGCTAATCGATTCAGCTTTTTGAATAGCCACCGTTTTTGGTGCTAATTCACCTACAACTACGTGTACAAATGTAATGAGTAGGAAAGAAAGAATGGTAGAAATTACGTGTACGGATGGTCCAGTAATATGGACAAAAGAAAATACCGGCATAAGTAACTTGGAAACCGTTGCCTCACCAATCCACCCTAATACTAACGAAAGTATTGTAATACCTAGCTGCACTGTAGATAAATATTCATCTAAATTAGAAAGAATTTTCTTGGCAGCAAGAGCTTTCTTGTTTCCTTCTTCTACTAGCTGATCAATTCGAGTACTTCTTACCTTTACAATTGCAAATTCCGATGCAACAAAGAATGCGGAAAGTGCTATGATAATAAAAACAAGCACAAGCCTAAATATGTCGTCCAAATAAGTTTACCTATCCCGTATGAACACGAGATAGGAGTCACCTCCTATTTTGTTAATAGATTTAAAGAGTTTACTAAACAAGTACTTTCAGAAATTAGCTTTTGGTAAAAAGATTCCTTTTCTTCTTGATTTAGTTTTTCAATTGCAAAAATTAAATCTGATAGCTCATTATTTAATTGTTTTATTTGATGATGGACAAAATCAACGCGCTGTAAAAGTAACTTCTCATCTAATGTAATGCCTTTTTTGATTTCCAATTTTTTTCGGATCGTATCAAGAGGCAGGGACAGCTTTTTACAGTCTTCAATAAATTTCAAGTCATCTATTGCGTCTGTTTCGTATATTCGATAATTCGACTTTGATCGACTTGCTTTCAATAAGCCAATACTAGTATAGTAGTCTATTGTTCTTTTTGAAACATTCGCTATTGATGCTAATTCACCGATTCGGTACACAGCCCCATTCGATCACCCCTTAATAAAATGTTAAACATATTATAAAAAAAATAAACCATACAGTCAAACGTGATACTTTTCATACTTCTTTAACATAATTTATGGAGTTATATTCTACACTATGCTTTATATTTAATAAAAAAAGTCGATTTTCTTCCAAAACCGACTTTATCAATTTTCCGAAGAAAACATGTAATCCCTGTGGTAAAACCGGATGCTAAATATCAATCCTAAAGCTAACATATTTCCCATTAAAGAGCTTCCACCATAGCTGATAAACGGAAGCGGAATGCCTGTGATTGGAAGTACCTGGATGGTCATTCCAATGTTTTGAAACACATGAAAAGTAATCATACAAATAATGCCGGCACAAACGTAAGAATTGAATGGATTTTTTGTGAAAATGGCCGTTTTCGTTAAATGGTAAATTAAGAAAAAGTATAAACAAATAACAATACTTGCTCCAACAAATCCGAATTCTTCTCCAATTACACTAAAAATAAAATCCGTATGTCTTTCAGGTAAATAAACTTCTTTGTTAAAAAAGCCTTTACCTGATACTTCACCGGACCCGATAGCACTCATCGAGAGAAGGAGATGCCAGCTCTCTTCGGGGTAGTTTTCGGGGTAGAGCCAAGCATAAATTCGATCGAATTGATATGCTTTAACAGGAAGATATTTTACAAGTGTTTCAGGTGCCCATATGACAAAATACAATACTGTACCTCCGATAGTCAGAATGGACGTATATAATGGTAAAATGATTTTCCAAGTAATTCCTGAAATAAGCACCAATCCGGCGACAATCGCAATTAAAACTAAACCGGTACCCAAATCCGGTTGAAGTAAGATTAAAGCAAGTGGCAGTGCTGTAATTAATCCTATTTTTAGCAAAAGAAACAAATCTGTTTTTGTTGTTTTTACGGTCACTTTTTCATTATGAGAGGCAATTATATTACTTACTGCAAGAATTAAGAATGTTTTCATGAACTCAGAGGGCTGTATTTGCCCTAATCCCGGTAATACGTACCAACTAGTTGCCCCATTCTTTCTAGGAACTAAGCAGCCTGTATTGATACAGTGTGGTGCGATGAGCAATCCTACTAGTAATAAAATCCCAAATCCGTAAAAATAATAGGAAAGTTTTCGATACTGGCTAGGATCTAGAATGAGAGCCATTCCGATAATCGTAAAGCCAATCACATACCAAACACCTTGTTGCAGAACAAAGTTCCCTTTATATTGAGCAGATGTTTGTGCACTTGAAATAGAGATGCAACTAATTATTAAAAATAAAAACAAGATAAGTACTAATGTCCAATCAATTTTATCGATCACTTTTTGTTGCTTTTTCACTTTTTTCACCTAATTTCTATGTAACACATCAATAGTTATAGACGTCTTACTTTAAGAAAAGGTTTCCTTTTTTTATGTCCGTTCCTTTCCGCTCAATCCACTCTGTGCTGTTTTTAAAGCGTCAATCACTTGAAAACTTTTTAGATTTCTACTATATTTTTTTCACTTCAACATATTGGACATGTGATTGTTCCATATCTGATACAATAAATTCAAAATTCTCCCATTCCACAATATCACCTTTCTTTAAGTCATATTTCTTCGTAAGGAGCCAACCGCCGAGGGTGTCGATCTCTTCATCAAAAATATGGGTCCCTAGTAAATCGTTAACTTCTTCAATTAGCACTTTTGCATCTAAAATATAATGGGAATCATTAATCTTTCGAATGAGCGGAATTTCATCTGAGTCAAATTCATCACGAATTTCTCCGACGATTTCTTCAAGAATATCTTCAACAGTGACTAGCCCTGCGGTCCCGCCATATTCATCAAGTAAAATTACCATATGTGTACGATCTTTTTGTATTTTAGATAAAAGCCCTTTTATTGGGACTGTTTCAATCACTTTTGGAACAGGTTTTATATATTTTTCAATTGGGTTTTCTTCGAGACATTCATCAAAAATACAATCGGTTAAGACTTCTTTAATGTTTACAATCCCGATAATACTATCTTTATCACCGTTTGTAATAGGATATCTTGTGAACTTTTCAACCTTTGCAGTTTCTAAAATTTCATCAATTGTTGCTTCTTTTTCCAATGTCACCATTTCTGTACGCGGTACCATAATTTCCTTTGCAATTCGATTATCAAATTCAAAAATATTATTCACGTACTTATATTCGGATTGATTAATCTCACCGCTTTTTAAACTTTCCGATAAAATGATGCGAAGCTCTTCCTCTGTAGGTGCAATTTCACTATCCGAGGCAGGTTTTAGTCCGGCAAGTTTGGTTACGAGACGTGATGATTTGTTTAATGTCCAAATAAAGGGAAACATAATGCGATTGAACCAAACTAAAGGTTTGGCAACAAATAAAGTAATCTCTTCTGTTTTTTGAATAGCAAATGATTTTGGCGCCAGTTCACCTAATACAACATTAAAAAAAGTAATAAGGGCAAAGGAAATAATAAACGAAATAATGCTAGAAATGGACGGCGGAAAATGAATTTTTTCCAAAATTGGGTTTAATAACACTTGGACTGTCGGTTCACCTAGCCATCCTAATATTAGGGAAGTAACGGTAATACCTAACTGAATAGCTGATAAATAACTATCAAGATTGGAAATCACCTTTTTTGCTGTTATAGCTGACTGGTTTCCTTCCGCAATTAATTGATCGATTCTAGAAGTACGCACACGAACAATAGCAAATTCTGAAGCGACGAAAAAAGCAGTAATGGCAATAAGAATAATAATAATGATAAAATTGACTATTGGCATAGGACTGTTTTACTAATAAGTAAAACTTGCACCTCCTCTTATTGATAATGTACCCGAAAATCATACAGAATAAATCTAAATAAAAAAGGTTGCAAAACAATCGATGATAAAATATGTAGAAAATATTTTAAGGATTTATCATAAAAATTTGGTAAAATAAAAGTAACGAAAGTTTTTTGTGAAACAGCCCTTTCAAAATGAAGCTGTTTTTTACGTATCCCATTAGGAGATATTAATTCGGAGGGAACTCTATTGAAAAATCGTGTTGCGAATCGGGGAGTCATCTACGTTCATACAAATGTTGTGGATCATTATGTCTTATCACATGGCATTGATTTTTATGATTTTTATCAAGCCTTTCCTGATTTACCTAATCTTCTTTTACTAAGACATCAATTTGAGGATGCGAATTTTAATCTCCATACATTACTTGATTATGTTGACGCTGAATTGATTCCGAAAATGACAAAAGACAACATTTATCATTATGAAGATTTTTGCTGGATTGATTTTGAGGATGAGGATACATTAAATCATCTAGATGGTCAGGAGATTGCAGAATTATTATATTTAAGCCATATAAAATCTCACTTGCGTCTGCCATTTTATCGAAAGTTGAATAATCGGTTTGCCTATTTATCCCATGACGATGGCTGGGTTAACAAAACTTACTATCGTCGCTTTGATGACTTCTATACAACTTTAGGAACCACCATATCCAACCGGTTAAATGAAAAAGCAGAGAAAACCCTTCTTGGATTTAAAAAGAAAAAGGATATTCCTTCAATACCAGTCGAAATCCTTTATCCATTTATTGAAGATATGAAAGAGGGAATGCTCTTTGCGATTGAAGAGGCTACCTACACTAGAACTACTGTAGAAATACCGATTTGGGTCATTGGTGATTACTATGATATGGACGAAATGTACGAGGAATATAAGGAACGCGATCGGCGTCAATTAGATGGGAAAATTGTTTATGATCGAAAAGCTAAAGAATGGAAGGCTTTTGTGAAATAAAATGACCCAGCACAGAAATCGGACTTTTTACATAAGATAATTTAGGCAAATGACCTAAATCAACAATCAATGGAATAATGCTAAACTATTTGTAGTTATTATGATGGAGGAAAAACATGAAAACCAAATTATGCTTACTTTATGGCGGGAAATCTGCTGAACATCAAGTATCCTTGCAAACAGCAAAAGCAGTTATACAGGCACTTGATCATGAAAAATTTGATATCAATCCGATCTATATAAATACAGAGGGCAAATGGATAAAAGGGGAAGCAATTACAGGTCCGATTGAAAGTGTTAAAGCTTTAGAGTTTTCTACGGGAGAAATGATCGCTCCTAATGCACTTTCGACTTCATTAGTAAGTGCGCCTTCCGAGTCAGAGGCAAACAGTGGGTATGATGTAATTTTCCCACTTTTACATGGACCAAATGGTGAAGATGGTACTGTGCAAGGGATGCTTGAATTATTAAATTTACCTTATGTTGGAAACGGAGTTTTAGCATCTGCTGCCGGAATGGATAAAGTGATTATGAAAAATTTATTTGCCCAGGCAGGTTTAGAACAAGTTAAATATGTCTGGTTTATCCGCAATAATTGGGAAAGTAATCGCGAAGCTGCATATGAAAAAGTTGAAAAAGAACTAGGATATCCTTGCTTTGTAAAACCCGCAAATCTTGGCTCCAGTGTTGGGATAAGTAAATGTATGAATCGTAATGAGTTGGGAGCAGCCTTTGAAGAAGCTTTTCAATTTGATCGAAAAGTGATTGTTGAAGAAGGGATTATTGCTCGAGAAATAGAAATTGGTGTGCTTGGTAATGACGATCCAGAATGTTCTGTGGCTGGAGAAATTGTTCCTAAAAAAGACTTTTACGATTATAAAGCAAAATACGAGGATGGAAATACAGCATTAATTATTCCGGCTGAAATTTCGTCAGATACTTACCGTGAATTAACAAAAACGGCTATTCAAGCATTTAAAGCATTAGATTGTTCAGGCCTTGTTCGTGCCGATTTCTTTGTTACAAGCGAAGGGAAAGTGTTGATTAATGAAGTAAACACAATGCCTGGTTTTACACCATTTAGTATGTTCCCACTTCTATGGAAGCATAGCGGAGTTGAATATCCTGCATTAATTGAACGATTGGTAGAGCTGGCACAAGAGCGACATAAGGATAAACAAAACATTAAACACACATTTTAATTTTCAATATCTATAAGGGTATCTCATAAATCAAGTAGAGACACCCTTATTATTCTTTTTAAATGCCTGGAGGAAATGAATAATGATTCAAAGAACGATCTCGCAGATAACTAAAATGATTAAGGTTGAAAATGATGTTTCCCCGTTTGCTGATACAATGATTAATGGAGTATGTATTGATACTCGAAAATTACAATCCGGGAATCTTTTCATCCCTTTTAAAGGCCAAAATGTCGATGGACATAAATATGTCGAAGATGCAATAAAGAACGGAGCAGCTGGATCACTATGGCAAAAGGATGTTCCTAATCCACCTACGCATTTACCAATAATCTTAGTAGAAAATACCGAAGTTGCCTTGCAGGAATTAGCAAGAAACTATCGCTCAGAACTTACTATTAAAATTGTTGGTGTTACCGGCAGTAACGGAAAGACAACGACAAAAGACATCATAACCGCTATGTTAAGTGAGAAGTATGTCGTGCAAAAAACAGAAGGCAATTACAATAATCATTTAGGTCTTCCGATCACAATCCTTTCATTAAATGAAGAGACTGATGTTGCTGTCCTCGAAATGGGAATGAGTGCTAGAGGAGAAATAGAATTTTTGACGAAAATGGCAAAACCGGACATCGCGATTATCACGAATATTGGTGAAGCGCATCTCCAAGATCTCGGATCAAGGGAAGGAATTGCCGAAGCTAAATTAGAAATTACAAAAGGCCTATCTGAGGATGGATTATTTATTTATATCGGTGATGAACCACTTTTAAAAGAACGGGAACATTTATACAACAACTTTAGGGTGAAAACATTTGGGAAGTCTAAGTCGAATGATGTATTCCCAATTTATATTGAGAAAAAAGATCATGGAAGCATATTCTCCGTTAATATCGCACCAGATAAACACCTCTTTCTACCGGTTCTAGGAGAGTATAATGTTTTAAACGCTTTGGCGGGTATAATCGCAGCGCTTGAATTAGACTTGTCGCTGGAGGAAATAGAGTCCGGGCTAAAATCATTAAAGCTCTCAGCTATGCGAATGGAACTACATTCCGGAATAAAAGGAACACAAGTGATAAATGATGCCTATAATGCAAGTCCGACATCGATGAAAGCTGCCATTCATATGTTAGAAAACCTTGATCAGGATGAACGGAAAATTGTTGTTCTCGGAGATATGCTTGAGCTTGGAGAAAATGAAATCCAATTCCATAAAGAAGTGGGAAGTATATTAAATCCGGAAAAAATCCATTATGTTTTTACTTATGGAGAATTGGGAAAATATATAGCAGAAAGTGCATCGGAACAATTTCCGCCAACACGAGTTTTCCACTTTTCGGACAAACAAGAACTCATACAGTCATTAAAATCTATTATTAAAGGAGATGAATGGATACTTGTAAAAGGTTCTAGAGGAATGAAGTTAGAAGAGGTTGTTAAGTCCTTGATTGAAAATTAAAAGAAATTAAATTTTTGCAGGGTCCTTATATTTTATTTGGTAAATAGGGAATAATAATCGGGAAGGTATTTCGTATTCATTAAATAAGAAGATAATTTGGGATTTCTTACGCGTTGAAATCCCTGCTAATTAATGGTACGATACCCATACATCGTTTACACTTTTTGCCGCAACTCTTTATTTTACAAATGAGTGACTTTTTTTTGTATAGTATCGGGGAAACAAACCATTTTAGGTTTTCTTGGCCCTGTTAAGTAATAAAGGAGAATGAGAAGATTGACGAATTTTTCAGAGTTAAATTTAAGCCCGGCAATTTTAAAATCATTAAAACGAATGGGCTTTGAAGAAGCATCACCAATTCAAGCAAAGACAATCCCATTAAGTACCCAAGGAAAAGATATTATTGGTCAGGCGCAAACAGGAACTGGTAAAACTGCAGCCTTTGGGATTCCGCTAATTGAAAAAATTGATACGAAAAACCCTAATATTCAAGGAATTATTATTGCTCCTACACGTGAATTAGCGATCCAAGTATCTGAAGAACTATATAAAATTGGATATGATGCAAGAACGCGTGTTTTAGCAGTTTATGGCGGGCAAGATATTCAACGCCAAATTAAAGCGTTGAAAAAAGGTCCGCAAATTATTGTTGGAACTCCGGGTCGTATTCTAGATCATATTAAACGTCGCACATTAAAGCTTGATCAAGTATCTACATTAGTACTTGATGAAGCAGATGAAATGTTAAATATGGGATTCATTGATGATATTGAATCTATTTTATCTAGTGTTCCGGAAGAACGCCAAACATTACTTTTCTCAGCAACAATGCCGGATCCGATTCGAAGAATTGCTGAGAGATTCATGAAAGATCCTGAATTAGTACGCGTAAAAGCAAAAGAAATGACGGTTCCTTTAATTGAACAATATTATGTAAAAGTACAGGAAAGAGAAAAGTTTGACGTTCTTTCTCGTTTAATAGATGTTCAATCACCGGAACTTGCTATCGTCTTTGGCCGTACGAAACGACGTGTCGATGAATTGGCAAATGCCTTAAATCTTAGAGGTTATACAGCGGAAGGTATTCATGGAGACTTAAGTCAAGCTAAACGTTTGTCTGTTTTGAGAAAGTTCAAAGATGGAAAAGTAGACGTTTTAGTGGCGACAGATGTTGCTGCACGTGGATTAGATATTTCAGGTGTAACACATGTATACAATTATGATATTCCGCAAGATCCTGAAAGCTATGTTCACCGTATTGGTCGAACAGGTCGTGCAGGTAAAGAAGGAATGGCCATTACATTTGTTACTCCTCGAGAAATGGGTTATTTAAAAACCGTTGAGCAAACAACGAAAAAGAGAATGATGCCAATGCGTCCACCAAGTTGGGATGAGGCATTTGAAGGGCAAATTCGCGTTTCAATGGAGAAACTAGCGGATATTGTGAAAGAAAATAATCTTAATGAGTATGCTAATGTCGCAAAGGAATTATTAGAAGAAAATGATGCGACGCAAATTGTTGCAGCTGCTCTTAAATTAATGACGAAAGAGCCTGATAAAACACCTGTCCATATTACAGAAGAGCGTCCTCTTCCATCGAAGAGAGATGGGCAAAGATCTTCCTCTAGACACGGGAAACCATCTTATGGAAATAAAGGTGGAAGCGGTGGAAATGCCAACCGTAAGCCAAGAAGATCTGGAAGAAGAGAATTCAACAGAGATAATAATAAAGATTACAAAAGAGATCATAACAGATCATAAAACGCGATTATAAATTGATGTAATAGGGCCAAAAAAGAGTAAGCGATCAATACGCTGGCTATTAAGAACATAGAGCTTGCAAACAAAAAGCAATCGGAGCGATGTCCGGTTGCTTTTTTTAATCCAATATTCATTTAAAAATGAAACAAAAGCTCTAGTTAAACGTATATATACATAGTCCATTAGATGGAGGTAGGGTATGGAAATAAGAGAACCTCAAAAAAGGATATCAAAGCTTGCTTTAAAAGTGTGGAAAATAACCGGCATCTTACATTCACTCCTTGTTTGGATCGGGTGTGCAGCGGTAATATTTATCGTTTCTTTATGGGATTGGAGTACTTGGTTTACTGGATTAGCTCTAATCATCGCCTTATTGTATTCAGTTCTTTTTATATTCATCATTCCACAAATAAGATGGAAAAGATGGAAATATGAAGTGAGGGAACAAGAAATAGAATTACAACATGGCGTTTTTATTATTAAGCGGACGCTCGTTCCGATGATTCGTGTCCAACATGTTGATACTGTTCAAGGGCCGCTTTTACGAAACTACGATCTTGCTACAATAACGATTTCCACGGCTGCGACTGTTCATCATATCCCGGCTGTTGATATGTTTGAGGCTGATCGTTTACGTCATTCGATTTCTGCGTTGGCAAGGGTGGATGAAGATGATGTCTAATTATAAGAGATTACATCCGATCACCGCAATTTCAAATTTTCTTAAAGAATTGAAACAATTGATTGCTCCGATTATCATCTTCCTTTTTATCGGTAGAGGAGGGCATAAAGAATCTATATGGGAATATATACCTATATTCTTTATGATGTTGATGATCTTAATTGTATTAATTTCAGGGATTGTGAAATGGCGCCGGTTTACCTATCGTTTGGAAGAGGGGGAACTGCGAATTGAATACGGTTTACTTGTAAAGAAAAAACGCTATATACCTTTCGAAAGAATTCAAAGTTTGGATTTATCCGAAGGAATTCTACATCGTCCATTCGGTTTAGTTAAAGTGAAAATTGAAACAGCGGGAAACAGCAATGTAACAGAGGCGGAGGCTGAGTTAACAGCGATTAAAAAAAGCGAAGCCGATGAAATTCAACAGATTATAACAGAGGCGAAAAAGTCATCGGTAAAAATTGAAACTAATGATGTCACATTTGATGTCGAACAATCAAATGAAATCATTTATCAAATTTCTAATAAAGAAATGTTTATTATGGCATCTACCTCCGGAGGCGCAGGTGTGATTGTATCGGCTTTGTTAGCCTTTATCTCACAATTTAATGAAATGATCCCTTATGAAAAAATATTTAAAGAGCTGAGTCACCTCGTTGAAAGTGGTGTATTTCTAATTATATTTTTAATCGTACTAATTCTGTTAGTTGCTTGGATCGGATCAATTGTTGTTACATTGATTAAATATAATGGGTTTACAACGAAACTAAGTGATGGCAACTTCATTATTACTAGAGGGTTATTAGAAAGACGTCAAACGACCATTCCTCTTCATCGAATTCAAGCGGTACGCATTACTGAAAACCCGCTAAGACAATTATGGGGCTACGCATCGGTATTTATTGAAAGTGCCGGCGGTTCGGTTGCAGATAAAGAAAGTATGAATGTCGTACTTATTCCAATAGTGAAAAAAAGCAAAATCCCCAGTATTTTAGGTGATGTTTTAACAGACTATAATTTTCATACTTCTTTTCATAAAGCACCAAGTCGTGCGAAAAATCGATATATCATTCGCGAAATATTGAAAGTTCTCCCTATATCAGCAGGTTTAGCCATCGCCTTCTGGCCCATTGGTTTATTAAGTATAATATTATTAGCATTCTTTGCAGTCTTCGGTCTTTTGCGCTATCGTGCTGCAGGATGGAGAGTGGAACAAGATCAGTTATCGCTTCGCTATCGAGGATTATTAAAACATACCATATTTATGAGGAAAAATCGTATTCAAAGTATGATGGTAAAACAAAGCTGGTTTCAAAGAAAGCTGCATTTAGCGTCAATCTTTTCCACAGTTAAGTCATCCGGGTCAAGAAAAACTTCAAAGGTTTATCACTTAGAATTATCAGATGTGAATAGGATTTATCAGTGGTATCGTAAATAAAAGACAATGGGCATCATCAAAAAAATTTATTGGATGCCCTTTTTTTTAGCAGTAAGATATACAATTCCCATCAAATAGCCCGACAATATTCCGAAAATATGTGAGATGATATTCACATTTGGTTCAAGGAAAGTCATAACGAGGGCAATGACAACAATTGGTATAATTACTTGGTGAATAGTCATCGTCAACATATGTTTTTTTAAAACAATCATCGCTAAATACATACCAAATAAACCAAAAATTGCCCCGCTAGCACCTACATGGCTATATGTAAGTGGTAATAAAAGATATGTAGCGATATTTCCAATCACTCCACAAATAAGATAAAATATGCAGAAAATCAATTTTCCTACTAATCTTTCTAAAAATGGTCCAAAGATGAGTAGGGAAAATGAATTAAATAGTAAATGTGGGAAACTCGCATGTACAAAAATGGGAGTAATGAGTCGCCAAAATTGTCCATCTGCTATATAAAGATTTACTCCGGATAACCATTGGAAAATGTATTTGTGAGGGATAAGTGGGATAAAATTCATTATGAACAACAATACATGTAGTAAAATAATAGTGCTAACGATTGGGTAGTTTTTTATATATTGAAAGAAACCTTCGTTACGAATATACATAGAATATACTCCTCTCGCAAAAAGTCTTGTACATCATATGCAACAACTTAAAGTGATAGAAGGGATTGAATAAAATGATTCAAGGGATAGGAATAGATATTATTGAAATTGACCGAATACATCAATTAAGAACCCGTCAACCGCGATTTCCCGAAAAAATTTTAACCGAAAGTGAATTGGAACTATATTTAGAACTAAAGGAATCAAGAAAATCTGAATACTTAGCAGGAAGATTTGCTGCAAAAGAAGCTTTCTCGAAAGCGATGGGAACGGGCATAGGGAAAGAACTTTCTTTGCAAGATATGGAGATTATGGTAGATAACAATGGAAAGCCTTACTTTCGTAAACCGCATGAAGAAGGTGTCCATCTTTCCATCACACATAGTAAGCAATTTGCAGCCGCTCAAGTTGTAATTGAGACAGTATAAAAATTACTGCCCCCTTGCATATTCCTAAAGGTTGTCTCATATATTCATAGTGCGATAGGAGAGACAAGGCTTATTTGAACATTGCTATAAGTAGATGATGAAAGTCAGAGACTTTTGGTAATTGATTTATGCTGGCCTTTCTCTTCACCAACGAATATTACACTATGAAGGGGTTGAAGGGATGAAAAGAAAGGTTTGGATGCTTGTGATGGCTCTTGCAATAATGATCGTACTATCAGCTTGTGGATCCAAGTCGCAAGAAGATGTAGTAGGAAATTTAAAAGAAAAGATGGAAGATTTAAAAGGGTATAAGGCAAAAGCGAAAATGACGTTGCAGGTAGGAAATGAACCACAAACTTATGATATTGAAATTTGGCATAATAAGCCAAACTTTTATCGAGTACTTTTGAAAAATGATATAAAAGAGCAAAGTCAAATGATTTTAAGAAATAAAGAAGGGGTGTACGTATTAACACCTGCTCTTAATAAAAGCTATAAATTTCAAAGTGAGTGGCCACAAAACAGCAGCCAAGCATATTTATTTGAATCGCTTGTAAAAGATATTTTATTGGATAAGGATGCAACGTTTAAATCAACGAAAGACCAATACGTATTTGAAACAAAGACTCGTTACCAAAACAATAAAATGTTGCCCTATCAGGAGATTGTTTTTAATAAAAGGAACTTATCTCCGAAAAGTGTGAAGGTTATGGATACAGACCGTAAAACACTAGTTTCTGTCCAATTTACGAAAGTGGATTTTAATGCAAAGTTCGATAAAAATGCATTTGACACACATAAAAATTTAACGAGTTCTATATTAGATGAAATACCTGCCAGTGCAAAACCAGAGGGAACTGAGTTAACGGTGAAATATCCTACTGCGAAAATTGGTGATACAACCCTCTTGGATGAAAAAGAAATTAATACAGAAAATGGGAAACGCGTAGTATTGACATACACTGGAAAAAAATCGTTTACGATGATACAAGAAAAGGCAGAAGCGATGCAAACGGCAACGATGGTTCCTACATCAATTGCTGATGCTGATATGGTAGATTTAGGATTTGCTATCGGTACTTTAACAAAAGGCTCCATATCTTGGACTCAAGATGGTGTTGATTATATGATTGCATCGAAAGAGTTAACAGAAAACGAATTAATTGAGGTGGCTCAATCGGTACAATCAGAACCCGTAAAATAAATGAAATATAACATAAAAAGAATAGTAAACAATATTTATGCAGACAGGTTCAGTTTTAAGAGAACCTGTTTTCTTTTTTGTCTGTTATATGTTTAAATAATGATGAAAATAATCATATAGGTTAATTAGGGAAGTGGATGGAATGAATGAAAAAACACCGTTTTTTCGAGATACTTGGGTCGATATCAATTTAGATCAATTAACTAAGAATTTAAAGCAAATTGAAAAGCACTTACCTAGTGAAATGAAAATTTTTGCGGTAGTGAAAGCAAATGCTTATGGGCATGGGGATGTACAAATTGGTAGAGCAGCATTACAAGCGGGTGCTTACGGATTAGCGGTGGCTTTTCTAGATGAAGCCATTTCGTTAAGGAAAAAAGGAATCATGTCACCTATACTTGTTTTAGGAGCAAGCAGGCCAACAGATGCACATATAGCTGCCCAATATAATATTTCATTAACTGTTTTTCAAAAAGAGTGGCTAGAACAAGCAGAAAGTCACTTAAATAAAGAACAGAAGCTTCTCGTCCATGTAAAATGTGATACTGGGATGGGAAGGATTGGTGTAAGGGAAATAAGTGATTTAAAAGAAATTGAATCGTTTCTTCATCATTCAGATCGCTTTCAATTTGAAGGACTATTTACCCATTTTGCAACCGCTGATGAACTTGACCAACAATACTATAATCAGCAACTTTTCAAATTTAAAGAAATGGTAGCAGCATTAAATGAAAAACCTCCATTTATTCATTGTGCGAACAGTGCTACATCCTTGCGTTTTGATCAATCCGAATTTAATGCAGTAAGATATGGGATTGGTATGTACGGGCTTTCCCCATCCGAAGAAATGAAAAGCGTTCTTCCGTTTCCTTTGCATGAGGTGTTTTCACTTCATACGAGGATTTCAAACGTGAAAAAGGTTCAACCTGGTGAAGGGGTTAGTTATGGTTCTGTCTATAAAACGGAGCAAGAGGAATGGATAGGAACACTCCAAATAGGGTATGCAGACGGATGGATCCGTAAATTACAAGGCCAAGAAGTGCTTGTAGAAGGAGAAAGAGTACCGATTGTAGGTCGCATTTGTATGGATCAATGCATGATCAAACTAAAACATGAAGTACCGATTGGAACAAAAGCAACATTAATCGGAAAACAAGGAAATGAATCCATTACGATGGATGAAATAGCAAAAAAACTCGAAACCATCAATTACGAAATTCCATGCTTAATTTCAACAAGAATTCCGAGAGTATACATCCAACATGGTGAGATTATAGAAGTGGATAATCGTTTAATATGATTGTTTTTATTAATCGTAATTATAGATGTGTAGAAAATTATTTTAACCATTTGCATATTTAATAGATTTTTTTGGCGATAATACTTAGGAATGCTTAAAATATATTTGCATATAGTAAATTTGGTGGTATTATTAAATTGGTATTTAAGAATCGGTGTGTAGTGATTGGTGGAGGTGTAGTTTGTGTCTGAATCCAGCGCAACAACAGAAATATTAATTCAGTTACCGCAACAATTGTTAATAGAACTTGATGGATTTGCAGAACAAGAGAATGTGAATCGTAATGAATTTATTTATCGCGCTACAAAAATGTATCTGCGTGAGCGTAAAAAAAGACAAATTCGTGAATCAATGAGACGTGGCTACATGGAAATGGCTAAAATTAATTTAGCGATAGCATCTGAGGCGATTCAAGCAGAATACGAAGCAGAACATACAGTAGAACGCTTAGTAAGCGGGGGTTAGTCCTTTGATTGTTAAGCGTGGTGACGTGTATTTTGCTGACCTTTCCCCTGTTGTCGGTTCCGAACAAGGCGGAGTACGTCCTGTTTTAGTGATTCAAAACGACATTGGGAATCGGTTTAGTCCCACTGTAATTGTTGCTGCTATTACAGCGCAAATCCAAAAAGCAAAACTTCCTACACATGTTGAAATTGATGCAAAGCGTTATGGCTTTGAACGCGATTCTGTTATTTTGCTTGAACAAATTCGCACAATTGATAAACAACGCTTAACAGACAAAATCACACATTTAGACGAAGAAATGATGGAAAAAGTGGACGATGCATTACAAATTAGTTTAGGACTTATAGAATTTTAATAGGATGAATCAATAAAGAAACACTCAGTCAGATGGGGGGTTTCTTTTTTTATAAGTATAAAACGTGGTAGGAAAAACGACCTATTTTGTCCAAGAAAGGATATAAAAAATATTTAAGTTATTTATTTTTTGATAACATAAATATAGATAAGTGATGGAAAAGAAAGTAATTAGAAATAGATTTGAGATAGGAGAGGTCGAGATGTACAATTTTTTAGTAGAATATATTCCAACCCACAAAGACGAGATTTTAGATGAGTGGATGAAACGAATGAAAAGTGACGAGGATGAGCGCTTTATAAATGTTGTTTCCGATCAAGTATTTGTTAATACGAGCAGTGAGTTTGTTAATGTCATATTATCGAGATTAACGGATTCAAGTGAAAACTATAACGAAAAACTTACTGATTTCGCAGAAAGGCTTGTTCGACTTGGTTGGCCATTAACTTTTGTTACTTCTGGGATAGCTACATTAAATAAAGTAATTTTTGAAAAGGTAAATGAAACTAAACTGTTTTCTTCGGAGAAAAAACTCGAATACTTTACCATTTTTGAAAATTGGATGACGCCAATAAATAATGAAATTATTAAAGCATATAACAGTACTTGGGAAAGGACCGTTTCTTTACAAAAAATTGCTCTCCAAGAATTGTCAGCACCATTAATTCCTGTATTTGAAAAAATATCGGTTATGCCTCTTGTTGGGACAATCGATACCGAAAGAGCGAAACTGATTATGGAAAACCTATTAAATGGAGTGGTAAAACATCGTGCGGAAGTCGTGTTAATCGATATTACCGGTGTTCCCGTAGTTGATACGATGGTAGCTCACCATATTATTCAAGCAGCTGATGCTGTTCGTTTAGTAGGCGCCAAATGTATGTTAGTAGGAATCCGCCCTGAAATTGCACAAACAATCGTTAACCTGGGAATTAATTTGTCACAAATCATTACAACGAGTACATTAAGAAAAGGCATAGAGAAAGCATTGGAAATAACAAATCGAAAAATTGTGAAGTGGGAGGGTGCACTGTGAGGATACCGATTTTAAAACTAAAAGATTGTTTGCTTATATCCATTCAATGGGAACTGGATGATCAAACGGCATTAGAGTTTCAAGAGGATCTATTACATAAAATTCATACAACAAGTGCACGTGGTGTTGTGATCGATATTACTTCCATCGATTTTATCGACTCTTTTATAGCGAAGGTTCTTGGAGATGTCATAAGTATGTCAAAACTTATGGGGGCAAAAGTTGTTATAACTGGGATTCAGCCAGCCGTCGCAATCACCTTGATTGAACTGGGGATTAGGTTGGATGATGTTCTAACTGCAATAGACCTAGATAATGGTTTAGAGAAATTACAACAGGAACTGGGGGATTAACTTTATGGAGCTCCAATCCTGCGTAGAGATATTAAATGAGTGGGACATCGTTGCGGTTCGACAATTAGGTCGAAACGTAGCTAAAGAGTTACACTTTGGAATAGTTGATCAAGCAAGAATTACAACAGCGATTAGTGAATTGGCAAGAAATATATTTCTTTATGCCGGTCAAGGACAAATTTGTATTGAAAAGGAAATTAAAGATGGAAAAATCGGTTTGAAAATCATTGCAAAAGATGAAGGGCCTGGAATCAATGATATTCGGAAAGTAATGGAGGATGGTTTCTCTACGTCAGGTGGATTAGGTGCTGGTTTGCCCGGGGTCAAACGCCTTATGGACGAATTTGATATAGACTCAACACCAAACAAGGGTACGACTATTATAGCGATCAAATGGCTCCGCTAGAAAGGAGTAATTTATGGACTCTAAAACAGTACTTGAACAAAAATATAAAGAGATTATAAAAAGTTATTTAGAAAATCAAAATGAACAAGTGTTATATCATGCTCAACAGCTTAGCCGAAAATCGATTGAATACCGTATATCTCCTGAAGAAATTATTAATTGGCATCGCACAATAATGCATGAAATTGAACCGAGCGTACCGAGCAGTATTCTTAGGTCCTTTGATGTTCTTCTTGAATTAATGATGGGATATGGATTAGCTTACAGAGAGCATCAAAGCTTAAGAAGTCAACAACAAGAGTTAAAAACGGAAATAGAAATAGCTGCAAGCATGCAAAAGACCTTATTAGGGACAAAAATTCCACAAACGGATTTCTTGGATATAGGGGCTATTAGTGTACCTGCTAAACATATGAGTGGGGACTATTTTCATTTTGTAACGGATGAAAATGGATGCATTGGTGTTGCTATTGCAGATGTGATAGGGAAAGGAATCCCTGCTGCATTATGTATGTCCATGATTAAGTATGCGATGGACAGTTTACAAGGGAATGGCGAACCCAATATTATTCTAGAAAGCTTAAATAGGGTTGTTGAACAAAATGTGGACCCAAATATGTTCATTACAATGTTTTATGGATTGTATAATCCATTGAATCATTATCTATCCTATTCGTCTGCGGGGCATGAACCGGGATTTTATTATGACTCAAACAGACGTGAATTCACGGACTTATATGCAAAAGGATTATTGCTTGGAATAGAAAAGAATACTAAATACCGACAATATAAAAAATTTATTCAAAAAAACGATCTCATTATTTTACTTTCAGATGGGGTCACCGAGTGTCGCACAAATGAGGGATTTATCGAACGAAACACTTTGACGCATTTAATTGGAAAATATATCCATCTACCAGCACAAGAAATTGTAACGAATGTGTATAAAGAGTTAGAAAGACTTCAGGCTTTTCAACTTCGAGATGATTTCACTTTAATTATTTTAAAAAGAATAATTTAAAAAGGTTTAGCCTTATTATAATCGGGGTAAAGAAGAAAAAGAATAAACGTTTAATGAGGTGGACGTTATGAACATATCAATTGATATACAAGAAAGTGAAAATCATGTTCTAGTAAAAATTAATGGAGAAATTGATGCATACACCGCACCAAAATTAAGGGAATCACTTGTTCCTTATGGTGAAAAGGAAGAAATATGGATGTCGATTGATTTATCGGATGTTTCTTATATGGATAGTACAGGCTTAGGTGTTTTTGTTGGTCTGTTCAAAAGCATCCGCGCAAATAACGGAAAACTATATTTAAGTGGTTTATCTGAAAGATTAAAAAGGTTATTCGATATTACAGGTTTAACTAATATTATGGAAATTTATACCGAGGTAGAAGGTGGAGTATAATGGTGGAGGCATTCGATAACATCGAGATGAAGATTCCCGCAAAGCCAGAATATATTGGTGTCATAAGATTAACCCTTTCTGGAATTGCAAGCCGTATGGGTTTTGGATATGAAATGATAGAAGATTTAAAAATAGCAACTAGCGAGGCTATTACAAATGCAATCCAACACGCGTATAAGGAAGATGCGGCGGGAGAAATATTTGTCGGGTTCACTGTCTTTCCTAATCGTTTAGATGTAATGATTGCTGATCAAGGCAGAAGCTTCGATGTTGAAAAGACAAAGTCAGAAACGGGTCCGTACGATGAGAATGAAAAAGTTGAGTTTATGCGTGAAGGAGGCCTGGGGCTTTACCTAATCGAAAGTCTTATGGATGAAGTTAGGTTTCATTATAAGAAAGGGGTAACGGTCTTAATGACCAAATACCTTGAAGGAGAGCAGGTGGAGCCCGATGCCCGAATTGTCTCAACCTAGTCAATATGGAAAAGAAAAAATCAATAGACTAATAAAGACATTTCAAGAAAGCGGGGATATGGACGCACAGAATGAACTTGTAATGCATTACAAAAAATTAGTGGAGTCCATTTCATGGAAATATTCTAAAGGTAAATCATATCAAGAAGACATTCTCCAGGTTGGTATACTTGGATTACTTGGGGCTATAAGGCGTTATGATGCTTCATATGGGAAAAGCTTCGAAGCCTTTGCTATTCCAACAATTATCGGAGAAATTAAGCGATTCTTACGTGACAAAACTTGGAGTGTGCACGTCCCGCGCCGTATTAAGGAACTAGGTCCGAAAATAAAAACAACTTCAGAAGAACTAACGGTCTTATTGCAGCGCTCCCCCCGAATTGATGAAATTGCTGCAAAGTTGGATGTATCCGAAGAAGAAGTTTTGGAAGCGATGGAAATGGGGAAAAGTTACCACGCCCTATCTGTCGATCATTCCATTGAAGCTGATTCAGATGGAAGTACTGTTACGCTTTTAGATATAGTAGGTCAAGAAGATACAGGTTTTGAAAAAGTAAATCAACGTATGGTTCTTGATAAAGTATTACATGTTTTAAATGAACGAGAACGAAAAATTATTCAATTAACTTATCTAGATAATTTAAGTCAAAAGGAGACGGGGGACAAACTTGGTATTTCTCAAATGCATGTTTCTCGTATTCAGAGGAAGGCGATTAAGAAATTACGTGATGCAATTAACGAAGAATCACGAGATAGGAAGAGTTCATCGGTATGAAACATTTGCAGCAAGAGTTGGTAGAAATTTATGCTTACCAATCAGCTAAAGAAGGAAAACCTTATTGTGGAGATAGTTACTATTTTATCGCTACCGAGGAATACTTTTTATGTGTTTTAGCGGATGGATTGGGCAGTGGTCGTTATGCTTATGAAGCGTCATCGGCTGTTGTAGAAGTAGTTAAAGACAATATAAATGATGATGTAGAAACATTAATGAAACGTTGCAATGAAGTGCTCGCACAAAAACGTGGCGCGGCAGTTGCTGTTTTAAAGGTGAATTTTTTAACTCGTGAATTCGAATATAGTTGTGTGGGAAATATCCGCTTTTATTTATATACGCCAACTGGCAAAGCGATATATCCTTTACCAATAAGAGGTTTCTTATCCGGGCGTCCGCAAAACATTCGTACACAACGTTTTTTATATGAACCAAATTCAAAATTTCTTTTTCACACGGATGGTTTCACAGTTAATAACACAAAAACGTTAATAAAAAGTTGCCAATCGGTTGAAACAATCGCCAATGAAATAAAAAATAAACAATTTTCTAAAGAGGATGATTCTACGTTCATTATTGGAAGCTTGCGTTAATTCGCAAGCTTTTTCCTTTTATAAAGAAATGATAAAATATGAATAGCAGGATTGTTAGTGAATTTTAAAGAAGTAGGTGTTTGATAGTGGAACAAACGGTTGAAAAAAAGAACCAACTGCAGCAACGTTTATCAAAAGAGCTATCTTTTTCGAACAAACAAATTTCAAATGTCATTGCATTACTAGAAGAAGGTAATACCGTTCCGTTTATCGCTCGTTACCGAAAAGAAATGACAGGCGCATTAGACGAGGTTCAGATTCGAGCAATTATGGACCGATGGAACTATATCCAAAATCTAGAACAACGCAAAGAAGAAGTTATTCGTTTAATTGATGAACAAGGAAAGTTAAGTGATGAATTAAAAAATAAGATTTTAAATGCCGATAAGCTTCAAATGGTGGAAGATCTATATCGACCTTATAAACAAAAAAGAAGGACAAAAGCGACGATTGCTAAGGAAAAAGGGTTGGAACCGTTGGCAACATGGATGATGACATATCCATCAGATAAAAATATTAATGAAGAAGCAGCACATTATGTATCCGAGGAAAAAGAAATACATACAATTGAAGATGCAATCATGGGGGCAAAGGATATTATTGCGGAGTGGATCTCCGATGATGCAACTACTCGTGATTGGATACGGAAAGAGACATTTAAAACGGGGATCGTTACATCAACATTAAAAAAAGAAGATAAAGACGATAAAAAAGTGTTTGAAATGTATTACCAGTACGAAGAACCAGTACGAAAGATTGTCCCACATCGTGTGCTTGCATTAAACAGAGGGGAAAAAGAAGATGTTCTGCGGGTCAACATTCAACCGGATCAGGAAAAGATAATTAGTCAACTATTCCGAAAAGTGATCAAGAATGAACAGTCTAGTGTCACACCATATGTAAAAGAAGCAATTGAAGACGGCTATAAACGACTAATTCAACCTTCCATTGAACGGGAGATTCGTAACGAATTGACGGAAAAAGCTGAAGATCAATCGATTCATATTTTTTCCGAAAATCTTAGAAATCTATTATTACAGCCCCCATTAAAAGGGAAAAAGGTGCTCGGTGTTGATCCGGCATATCGAACAGGATGCAAGCTCGCAGTAGTAGATGAAACGGGTAAAGTTTTATTTATCGGTGTTATCTATCCACACCCACCAAAAGCAAAACCGGAAGAAGCAAGAAAGAAAATAATTGATATTATTAAAGAATTTAAAATAGAAGTAATTGCAATAGGGAATGGAACAGCTTCCCAAGAAACAGAACAATTTGTCGCTGAAATTCTAAAAGAAATAAATGATGATATTTCTTATATTATTGTTAACGAAGCCGGGGCAAGTGTATATTCCGCATCTGATTTGGCACGTGAAGAGTTCCCTGACCTTCAAGTAGAAGAAAGAAGCGCAGTATCAATTGCTAGAAGACTACAAGACCCATTAGCAGAGTTAGTGAAAATTGATCCAAAATCTGTTGGTGTGGGTCAATATCAACATGATGTCTCCCAAAAGAAACTAAATGAATCACTTACATTTGTTGTGGAAACAGCTGTAAACCAAGTAGGCGTAAATGTAAATACTGCCTCCCCCTCACTATTGCAATATGTTTCCGGATTAAGTAAAGCAGTTGCAAATAATATAGTGAAGTATAGAAATGAGACTGGAAAGATTAACAACAGAAAAGAGTTAAAAGGAATTCCACGTTTGGGCTCGAAAACATATGAGCAAAGTATTGGTTTTTTGAGAATCATTGATGGAGATGATCCGTTAGACAAAACTCCTATACATCCTGAGAATTATCAAGCCGTCAAAACATTGCTGGAAAAAATAAATTGTTCACCTAGCGATATTGGAACGGAAAAATTAAAAGAAGCGATAAGTTCTTATTCTTTAAGTGAATTATCAGAGCAATTAAATATTGGTGAGTTAACATTAAAGGATATTATAGATGCATTAAATCGTCCGGGGCGCGACCTTCGCGATGAATTACCAAAACCACTACTGAAAAAGGAAATTTTAAAATTAGAAGATTTAAAAGTAGGAATGGAAATGCAAGGAACCGTAAGAAATGTAGTAGATTTTGGTGCATTTGTCGATGTCGGAGTAAAAGAGGATGGACTTGTTCATATTTCTAAACTTAGTAATAAATTTGTGAAACATCCCTTGGATGTAGTTTCATTAGGGGATATTGTCACTGTTTGGGTAGAAAAAGTGGATACTCAAAAGGGAAGATTATCATTAACAATGCTACAAAGCTAGTAGCGTTGTAAACGTTGGCGTGTATACATACACGCCAATTATTTATACAGTTGTCATATAATTGGGTTATAAAATTTTTTGTTGATAAAAAAACCAACATTGATTGAGAAGCTTAATTTGATATCGATTTTTTTCTGAAAAAGCTTTTCGCATTTGATTTTGAAACCAAGTTGGCATAGGCAAAAGTCCTCCTTTAGTATTATCTACAATATGCTATAATAGTTTGTCATGTTCACGCAAAATGGAAAAAGGGGAACGAAAGATGAATGATCAAGAGCTTCAAGAACTAGTTGAACGAATATCTTTAAGGTTCTTTGGAAAACCTTTTAAACATGTTGCTTTATTTAATTCAAGGCTGCGTACGACTGGTGGGCGATATTTGCTAAAAAACCATAATATTGAGATAAACTATAAATATTATGTTGAATTTGGTGAAAAAGAATTGATTGGAATCATCAAACATGAGTTATGTCATTATCATCTTCATCTTGAAGGAAAAGGCTACCAACATCGCGACAATGATTTCAAAAAATTACTTAAAGAAGTACAAGCCCCAAGATTCTGTTCACCATTGCAGAGTGTACAAAGGAAAAAGTCCAAAGTAATATATAAATATGTCTGTAAAGGGTGTAAGACTATTTTTACACGTAGAAGGAAAGTGGATGTTGATCGTTTTGTTTGTGGCAAATGCAGGGGGAAATTGGAGATGAAATAAGTGTATGATAAGTTTTTGAAAAAACTTTTTAAAATGGGTTGACTTAATGTGTAATCGTAATTATAATTTTAAGAGTCGATAAGATGACATGTTATTCCGCAGTAGCTCAGTGGTAGAGCTATCGGCTGTTAACCGATCGGTCGTAGGTTCGAATCCTACCTGCGGAGCCATATAGGGGAAGTACTCAAGTGGCTGAAGAGGCGCCCCTGCTAAGGGTGTAGGTCGCGTAAGCGGCGCGAGGGTTCAAATCCCTCCTTCTCCGCCAGTTAATTAATTTTGTGGCCCGTTGGTCAAGCGGTTAAGACACCGCCCTTTCACGGCGGTAACACGGGTTCGAATCCCGTACGGGTCATTGTTATAAATAATAGTTTTGGTCCGGTAGTTCAGCTGGTTAGAATGCCTGCCTGTCACGCAGGAGGTCGCGGGTTCGAGTCCCGTCCGGACCGCCATTTTAAAAAATGATATTGGGCTATAGCCAAGTGGTAAGGCAACGGACTTTGACTCCGTCATTCGTTGGTTCGAATCCAGCTAGCCCAGCCATTTTTTTATTTTTTTATTCGAGCCATTAGCTCAGTCGGTAGAGCACGAACGACTAAACTTCGAAGGGAAGCTTCAGCGTACCAATCGAGCTGCAACTTGAATGATCTTTCTGAGATTGGGACGTCGTAGATGCTTAACCTAGTTCAGATTAAATAAAACTTCATATTTATATTCATGTAGAGCCATTAGCTCAGTCGGTAGAGCATCTGACTTTTAATCAGAGGGTCGAAGGTTCGAGTCCTTCATGGCTCACCATTAAATTTGCGCGGGTGTGGCGGAATTGGCAGACGCACCAGACTTAGGATCTGGCGCCGCAGGGCGTGGGGGTTCGACTCCCTTCACCCGCACCAAAAAACTTATTGATTTTTATCTAGTAGTTTGTTATTATATTGTATGTCACTTTTTAAGATGCGGTCGTGGCGGAATGGCAGACGCGCTAGGTTGAGGGCCTAGTGGTGGCAACACCGTGGAGGTTCAAGTCCTCTCGGCCGCACCAAAGTCTTTCAGAAAAGTAAATTGCTTTTTTAAAAAAATGCGCCCGTAGCTCAATTGGATAGAGTGTCTGACTACGGATCAGAAGGTTATGGGTTCGACTCCTATCGGGCGCGCCATTAAAACAATTATAATATGCGGGTGTAGTTTAGTGGTAAAACTACAGCCTTCCAAGCTGTTGTCGTGGGTTCGATTCCCATCACCCGCTCCAAAAAAAGTATTGACATCATTTTATAAAGATGATAAGATTTAAAAGTCGCTTCTATGAAAGTTGAAACAAACTCGAAAAGTTGTTGACATTAAACTTTTAAAATGATATAGTTAAAAAGTTGCTTCTTAAAAGGAAGTAATGATTGATCTTTGAAAACTGAACAAAACGAAACGTCAATTAATTTTTAACTAGAGCTATTTCAAACATCTTTTTGGAGAGTTTGATCCTGGCTCAGGACGAACGCTGGCGGCGTGCCTAATACATGCAAGTCGAGCGAACTTGATGGGAGCTTGCTCCCTGATAGTTAGCGGCGGACGGGTGAGTAACACGTGGGTAACCTGCCTGTAAGACTGGGATAACTCCGGGAAACCGGGGCTAATACCGGATAACTTTTTTCTTCGCATGAAGGGGAATTGAAAGATGGCTCCGGCTATCACTTACAGATGGACCCGCGGCGCATTAGCTAGTTGGTGAGGTAACGGCTCACCAAGGCGACGATGCGTAGCCGACTTGAGAGGGTGATCGGCCACACTGGGACTGAGACACGGCCCAGACTCCTACGGGAGGCGACGAGTAGGGAATCTTCCGCAATGGACGAAAGTCTGACGGAGCAACGCCGCGTGAGTGATGAAGGTTTTCGGATCGTAAAACTCTGTTGTTAGGGAAGAACAAGTATCGTTCGAATAGGGCGGTACCTTGACGGTACCTAACCAGAAAGCCACGGCTAACTACGTGCCAGCAGCCGCGGTAATACGTAGGTGGCAAGCGTTGTCCGGAATTATTGGGCGTAAAGCGCGCGCAGGCGGTTTCTTAAGTCTGATGTGAAAGCCCACGGCTCAACCGTGGAGGGTCATTGAAACTGGGAGACTTGAGTGCAGAAGAGAAGAGCGGAATTCCACGTGTAGCGGTGAAATGCGTAGAGATGTGGAGGAACACCAGTGGCGAAGGCGGCTCTTTGGTCTGTAACTGACGCTGAGGCGCGAAAGCGTGGGGAGCGAACAGGATTAGATACCCTGGTAGTCCACGCCGTAAACGATGAGTGCTAAGTGTTAGAGGGTTTCCGCCCTTTAGTGTCTTTGCGACTAACGCATTAAGCACTCCGCCTGGGGAGTACAGTACAAAGGCTGAAACTCAAAGGAATTGACGGGTAAATTTTTTACAAGCGGTGGAGCATGTGGTTTAATTCGAAGCAACGCGAAGAACCTTACAGTCTTGACATCCTCTTGACCTCCCTAGAGATAGGGATTTCTCTTCGGGGACAAGAGTGACAGGTGGTGCATGGTTGTCGTCAGCTCGTGTCGTGAGATGTTGGGTTAAGTCCCGCAACGAGCGCAACCCTTGACCTTAGTTGCCAGCATTCAGTTGGGCACTCTAAGGTGACTGCCGGTGACAAACCG
>CP066701.1:1017500-1120000 GCA_016756695.1 Heyndrickxia sporothermodurans | reverse complement strand
CGGTTGAATGGGTAGAAAAGTTAAAGCAACTGGAAAAATCAATTATTTTTGTAGGAAATGATATTGATTTACATAAAGAAGCTATCATTAATACTTTAGGTGATAAAGCAGTTTTTGCAAGTCCATCAGAAAATAATCCACGACCTAGTGAACTGGCATTTTTAGGAAAGGGTTTACCTGGCGAAGATATCCATACATTTGTGCCCAATTATATTCGATTGGTTGAAGCGGAAGCAAAATGGTTAGAATCTCAAAAGGGTAGAAGTAAAGAATGATGAATTATCAATTAAGAGAAGCAACGATAGCTGATTTAGATGGAATCATGAATGTAGAAATTCAATCATTTTCATTACCTTGGTCACGGGAAGCATTCTATAATGAATTTGTAAAAAATCACTTTGCAAGGTATTTCGTTATTGTAGATCAAGAAAAAATTATCGGTTATTGTGGGGTATGGCTTGTAGTGGATGAGGCACATATTACAAATATTGCTATATTACCTGAATATCGTGGCCAAAAACTAGGTGAGTTATTATTAAGCAGTATCATGGATTATTCAATTCAACAAGGAGCAAAATCAATGACTCTAGAAGTTAGAGTAAGCAATATAATTGCTCAATCGTTATATAAGAAATTAGGTTTCTTCGAGGGTGGAATCAGGAAAAATTACTACACTGATAACCAAGAGGATGCCTTAGTCATGTGGGTGAATTTATAATGAATAAGGATATAATTGTTTTAGGAATTGAAACAAGCTGTGATGAAACAGCTGCAGCTATTATTAGAAATGGTACGGAAATACTCTCAAATATCGTTGCTTCACAAATCGAAAGCCATAAAAGATTTGGAGGAGTTGTGCCTGAGTTAGCATCAAGACACCATGTGGAACAAATAACTGTCGTTATCGAAGAGGCTTTGATTAAGGCAGATGTTACATTTGATGATATTGATGCCATTGCAGTAACAGAGGGTCCTGGTTTAGTCGGGGCTTTATTGGTTGGGGTGAATGCGGCAAAAGCAATTTCCTTTGCGAGAAATATTCCCTTAGTAGGTGTGCATCATATAGCTGGTCATATATATGCTAACCGATTAATGAAAGAAATGGCATTTCCACTGTTATCATTGGTCGTCTCTGGAGGACATACGGAATTAGTATTGATGAAGAAGCACGGGGAATTTGAAGTAATCGGTGAAACAAGAGATGATGCAGCTGGAGAAGCATATGATAAAGTAGCTAGAACACTTAATCTTCCTTATCCTGGAGGTCCACATATCGACCGACTTGCAAACGAGGGAACACCAACGATCGATTTACCAAGGGCATGGTTGGAAGAAGATTCTTATGATTTTAGTTTTAGCGGTTTAAAGTCGGCCGTAATTAACACATTGCATAACGCAGAACAAAAAGGTATGTCCATTGACCCGAAAAATATGGCCGCGAGTTTTCAAGAGAGTGTCATTGATGTATTAGTAACTAAGACGATTAAGGCTGCTAAAGAGTTTAATGTAAAACAAGTATTATTATCAGGCGGAGTTGCGGCTAATAAAGGGCTTAGAGAAAGACTTGAGAAGGAATTTGCCAAGATTGATGGAATTGAGTTACTTATTCCGCCATTACATTTATGTACTGACAATGCAGCGATGATTGCAGCAGCAGGAAGTATTTTGTTTGAAAAAGGGAAGCGAAGTGAATATTCCTTAAACGCAAATCCTAGTTTAGATATAGAGCATTTTTAGAAGCATGTGGGTGACATGCTTCTTTTTTATTGTCATAAAACTATCCACATGTGAATAAAAAATACGAACAACTGTTGTTGTGCACAGCTTGTGGATAAAATGTTAATGAAACTATGTTGGTGTGTATAAAATATTGTTGAAAAATTATGATTTCTGTGGATAATGTGTATAAATCTGTTGATAAGGCTAGAAATGCACAAATAATAATACTTTTATACTATATGGGGAGAAAAAAATCTGTGGATAGTTTTGTGGACTAAAAAAATACCAGAGTATCTGGTATTTTTGTCTTAAAGTATGCGGCATCAATTAACCTTCTGCAAGTTCTGTCCACTCTTCCATCAATTTTTCAAGTTGTTGTTTGAAATCAGTGATTTCCTTATTTAATTCAAGAACTTTTTCATGGTCTTGGTAGATTTCAGGCTTACATAGTAATGCTTCGTTATTTTCTAATTTACTCTCTAATTCGTCAATGTATCCCTCGATTTCCTCAATTCGACGTTTACGTTGCCGTTCCAGTTTTTTTGCCTCTTTGTCTTGTTGATACGATTGTTTTGCAGGATTCTGTGTATCCGTAGTAGTTTCAAGTTTTGAATGTTCCAGTTTTTTTAATTCCTGCATTTCTTGCTGTTTTTCAACATAATAATCGTAATCTCCGAGATATTCCTTTGTTCCATCTTTCCCTAGCTCTATCACCTTTGTTGCCAGCCTGTTGATAAAGTAACGATCATGGGAGACGAATAGAATCGTACCGGGGTAATCAATTAAAGCATTTTCCAATACTTCTTTACTATCGAGGTCCAAATGGTTTGTCGGTTCATCTAAAATAAGAAAATTTGCTTTTTGCAGTAAAAGCTTGGATAAAGCAAGTCTTGCTTTTTCTCCGCCACTTAAACTTGAGACAATTTTAAGAACATCATCACCCGAAAATAGAAAATTTCCTAATACTGTACGTATTTCTTTTTCATCTTTCAAAGGATAATCATCCCATAGTTCATTTAAAACCGTTTTGTTCGATGAGAGGTCGGCTTGTTCTTGATCATAATAACCAATCGTCACATTTGAACCGTAATTGATGTTTCCGTTATGAAGGTCCAACTTTTTAATAATTGTTTTAAGTAAGGTTGATTTACCGACTCCATTTGGTCCTACAAGTGCAATACTGTCACCTTTTTTTATTGATAAAAAGATATTTTTTGCGATAATATGGTGATTATATCCAATAGAACCGTCCACAATATTTAACACTTCATTACCGCTTTGCTTCTCAATTTGAAATGCGAAAGTAGCTGATTTTTCGTCACCTAACGGCCTGTCCATTATTGTCAATTTTCCAAGCTGTTTTCTTCGACTTTGTGCACGTTTTGTTGTGGAAGCTCTTGCTAAATTTCGTTGAATAAAATCTTGTAGTTTGGCAATTTCTTCTTGTTGTTTCTCATATTGTTTGAAATCACGTTCATATTGTTCAGCCTTTTGCGTCAAATATTGGCTGTAATTCCCATAATATTTCTGAATAGCGTGTCTTGATAATTCATACACTTGGGTAACGACTTTGTCTAAGAAATATCGATCATGCGAGACGATAAGTATGGCACCGTTATAGCCTTGTAAATACTGTTCCAGCCATGAAAGGGTGTCAATATCCAAATGGTTCGTAGGTTCGTCCAAAATTAAAATGTCTGGTTTAGTTAAAAGTAATTTAGCTAATGCTAAGCGGGTTTTTTGGCCGCCGCTTAATGTTTCAATCATTGTTCCATAATCAAAATCACTGAATCGCAGGCCGTGAAGGACTGAACGGATATCGGATTCATACTGATAACCACCTAAATCTTTAAAACGAATCTGTAATTGATCATATTCAGCTAAGATTTTGTTGTAAAGATCCGGTTTTTCATAGTAATACGGGTCTGCAATTTTTTGTTCTACATCTCTTATTTGATTCTCCATTTGCCGCAAATCTTGAAATACAGTTAACATTTCATCCCAAATGGATAAACTAGATTTCAATCCAGTATTTTGTGCAAGATAACCGATGGAAACATCCTTTGGTTTGACAATATCCCCGGAGTCTAATGACATTTGTCCAGAAATAATTTTTAATAACGTGGACTTTCCGGCACCGTTTCTCCCAACTAATGCAATACGATCTCTCGTCTGAATTTCTAATTTTATATTTGATAAAATAAGTTCAGCACCAAAATGTTTTGTTAGTTGTTGAACTTGTAATAAAATCATATTTATTTCACCTCATCTATATTGGTAGTGTACCGTATTCATGAGGGTTTGGGCAATGATTCACTATTTCTAAATAGGACACGGAAAGAAAAATAGTGTATGATAAATTGAGGGGTGTTTTCGATGTCAAAGCTTACTCATTTTAATGAGCAGGGAAGAGCGAAGATGGTTGATGTGAGTACTAAACCTGACACTGTCCGCACGGCGATTGCACAATCGAGTGTACAATTAAGCAATGAAATTTATCATTTAATCCGTAATAATAAAATGAAAAAAGGGGATGTTCTTGCAGTTGCACAAGTTGCAGGTGTTATGGCTGCAAAAAAAGCATGGGATCTTATTCCGATGTGTCATCCTATTCCAATTAATGGAGTAAATATTGAATTTAGTTGGGAACAAAAAGATCCAAATATGTATATGCTAAACATTATTTCAAGTGTAAAAACAAAGGGAAACACCGGTGTTGAAATGGAAGCATTAACTGCTGCATCTGTAACCGCTTTAACCGTCTATGATATGTGTAAAGCCATTGATAAAGGAATGGTTATTGGACCGACGTTTTTGATAGAAAAAACAGGTGGTGTTTCAAGCACTGATTATCTGAGGGAATAGATACTTCCTTCGAGGCCAATGTTTTTTAGTTAGATTTATATGGGGGACCTATAGTATGAATGAAGAATTAATTAAAATACCTCAAGCGACAGCAAAGCGATTACCACTCTATTATCGATTTTTGAGGAATTTACATAACTCTGGCAAACAGCGTGTCTCTTCAGCAGAGTTAAGTGAAGCTGTAAAAGTCGACTCCGCCACGATTCGCAGGGATTTTTCATACTTCGGGGCATTAGGGAAAAAGGGTTACGGATACAATGTTAATTATCTGCTAACATTTTTTCGTAAAACTTTAGATCAAGATGAATTAACAAAAGTAGCTCTAATCGGTGTGGGAAATTTAGGAACAGCATTTTTAAATTATAATTTTATGAAAAACAATAATACAAAAATCGAAATCGCTTTTGATATAGATCCGAATAAAGTCGGTAAAAAAATTGGAGATGTACCTATTTATAGTTTAGATGAGCTGGAGGCACGATTAATCAGCGAGGATATCAGTGTTATTATTCTTACGATTCCCGCAGAAGTTGCACAACGGGTTACTGATCAGCTGGCGAAAACAAACGTAAAAGGTATATTAAACTTTACACCGGCTAGACTAAATGTACCTTCCTCTATACGCGTGCATCATATTGACTTAGCAGTAGAGTTGCAATCATTAGTTTATTTTTTAAAGCACTATCCAAATGACACGGAAATTTCACAAGACTAATAAATAGATAATGGATTAAACATCTAATTTGTATTATCATGTAAATATGAGGAGGTGGGCACTGATGGGACCAGGAATTGGAAGTATTATTCTCATTGTGATAGTTGCCTTACTAGTTTTCGGACCGAAGAAATTACCCCAATTGGGCAGAGCTGCCGGGGATACCTTAAAAGAATTTAAAAATGCAACTAAGGGCTTGGCGGATGAAGAAGACGATAAGCCAAAAACTGATAAAGACAACGTTAAGTAAAATGTTAGGATGAATTCATATGAGTCAAAAAGACATGACGATTTTTGAACATATATCCGAGCTAAGGAAGCGACTGTTTGTGATAGTCGTTTTCTTTATCTTGGCTGTAATTGTAAGTTTTTTTCTTTCACAACCAATCATTCGTTATCTCCAGCATTCTGATTATGCAAAAGAAGTAACAATGAATGCGTTTCGGCTGACAGATCCTTTTAAAGTTTTTATGGAAGTTACTTTGTATTTGGCCATAGTGATTATTTTACCCGTAATTCTTTATCAACTTTGGGCATTTATTAGTCCCGGCTTATATGAAAAAGAACGGAAAATAACTTTAAGTTATATTCCCATTGCACTTGTTCTCTTTTTAGCTGGACTAGCATTCGCTTATTTTATATTGTTTCCGTTAATCTTACGCTTCATGATGAAGCTATCATCACAAATGGATATTAATCCGGTCATCGGTATTAATGAATATTTTTCGTTTTTGTTTCAAATTACCTTCCCATTTGGGATACTGTTTGAATTACCAATCGTTATCATGTTCTTAACGCGATTAGGAATCATTACACCAATGTTTTTGGCGAAGATTAGAAAGTACGCATATTTCTTTCTACTCATCCTTGCTGCTTTTATCACACCGCCTGACGTAATGTCACAAATTGTCGTCGGTGTACCGCTAATGATTTTATACGAAATTAGTATATTGGTTTCGAAAGTCGGTTATCGAAAAGCGAAAGCAGCGGAATTAAAATATGCGCTGCAAAGCGAAAGTGAAAAAAAATAAAACCTTCCAATTGGGAGGTTTTATTTTTTTTGATGGCTTTTTAGGCGAAAATGCAAAGTGATTAATCGAAAGCCTGACCCATAATCAATCGTTGCTAAAAAGACGAGCATGTAAGCTAAAAAAGACCAACCGTGAAGATTAACTTGTTTAACGGCAAAATAAGTAAACAGGGTGCCAAGAAGGCAATAGATTATGCCGGATTGTAGTGGTCTCATGAGAAAAGTCCTCCAATAAAGCTTTGTTTCTCGATAATTTTTTGAATTTCTTCGCGGTTCAATAGCTGAGCAATAACAACGATTGTGTTCATTATTACGTGTGCGCTTATTGGCACTAAAATGCGATTTGTCTTTTTATATAAAAAGGCAAATGTGAATCCCATGGCAGAATACAGTAATAGATGGACAAACTCCATATGTGCAAGTCCAAAAATGATGGAACTGATAAGTGCCGAAGAAAAAAAGGATAAATATTTATGAAGTGTTCCGAAAATAATCTTTCTAAATACAATTTCCTCTAAAATTGGGCCAATAATTGAACTTACAACAACGACAATCGGAAAAGTTTCGATTAGGCTTACGATTCGCTGAGTGTTTTCTGATCCAGGTTTAATGCCAATCATTTGCTCAATGATTGATGCAAGCGCTTGAGCAATAAATGCTAGAAAAATCCCTCCGATTGCCCAGGTGATCGACTTTCCGACTGAAAGCGGTGTACTTCTTTCTAATTGATATTTTCGTTCAGATTTTCGCAAAATCAACAAAACAATAATTAACGCGGAAATGAAACTGATTACAATCCAATAAACGGGCGTCATCATTTTCATATAACTTTCCGAAGTATGAAATCCTTTCACACCAATAATATAAACAATGGGTTGACCAACATAAGCGGATAGTTGCATCGCAATATAAGTAATTAAAATATATACATATTCTTTTTTCACAATATTTTTCCTTTCTTGTTAGCTCATAATCCATTCTACTATTGAATAAATAGAGGTTCAAATATTAAGTGTGCAGTACATTTTTTATCCTTCAATCTATTATATGTAAAAATAACCTCCAGTTATGAATAGAAATAATAATTGGACATAGACTTGAATATTGCGCGAAGTCTTAATTTTAGGATATTCAAACTGATTGAAGGAGTTTTTTCAAAAAAGTTAACTGTAAAGACTTGCAAAATGGAATTGAATTATTTATTATAATAATTGTGTTAGCACTCAAGAGTAGTGAGTGCTAATAATTTAAAATTACATAAAATTATTGAGGAGGTTGTTTCACTTGTTAAAACCACTTGGAGATCGCGTCGTAATTGAACTAGTAGAAGCAGAGGAAAAAACTGCAAGCGGTATCGTTCTTCCTGATTCTGCAAAGGAAAAACCGCAAGAAGGTAAGGTAGTAGCTGTAGGTACTGGTCGTGTTTTAGATAGCGGTGAGCGTGTTGCTCTGGAAGTATCTGAAGGCGATCGCATCATCTTCTCTAAATATGCTGGTACAGAAGTGAAATACCAAGGTAACGAATATTTAATTCTTCGTGATTCAGACATTTTAGCTATTGTACAATAGTTATTTACCATTTTCGAAAATAAATACATCATTAAAGAAGATCGAGGAGGTAATTTCAAATGGCAAAAGAAATTAAATTCAGTGAAGATGCACGCCGTGCAATGCTTCGCGGAGTTGATAAATTAGCAGATGCTGTAAAAGTAACACTTGGACCTAAAGGACGTAACGTGGTTCTTGAGAAAAAATTTGGTTCACCACTTATTACTAATGACGGTGTAACGATTGCTAAAGAAATTGAACTTGAAGATGCATTCGAAAACATGGGTGCTAAACTTGTATCTGAAGTTGCAAGCAAAACAAATGATGTTGCCGGGGACGGTACAACAACTGCAACTGTACTTGCTCAAGCAATGATTCGTGAAGGCTTGAAAAACGTAACAGCCGGTGCAAACCCTGTTGGAATCCGTAAAGGAATCGAAAAGGCTGTTCAAACAGCTGTTGAAGAACTTAAAGCAATTTCTAAACCAATCGAAGGCAAAGAGTCCATTGCACAAGTTGCTGCCATCTCTGCTGCCGATGAAGAAGTTGGAACACTTATTGCTGAAGCAATGGAACGTGTTGGTAACGATGGTGTTATCACAATCGAAGAATCTAAAGGCTTCACAACTGAATTAGATGTTGTTGAAGGTATGCAATTTGATCGTGGCTATGTTTCTCCATACATGGTTACAGATACTGACAAATTAGAAGCAGTTCTTGAAAATCCATATATCTTAATTACCGATAAAAAGATCACAAATATTCAAGAAGTATTGCCAGTTCTTGAACAAGTGGTACAACAAGGTAAACCAATTCTTATCATTGCTGAGGATGTTGAAGGCGAAGCACAAGCAACACTTATTGTGAACAAACTTCGTGGAACATTTAATGCAGTTGCTGTTAAAGCACCTGGATTTGGTGACCGTCGTAAAGCAATGCTAGAAGATATCGCTGTTCTAACTGGTGGTCAAGTGATCACTGAAGATTTAGGTCTTGATCTTAAATCAGCAACACTTGATTCTCTTGGACGCGCCGCTAAAGTTGTCGTTACAAAAGAAAACACAACAATCGTTGAAGGATCTGGCGATTCTGCAAGCATTTCTGCTCGTGTAAATCAAATTCGTGCTCAATTAGAAGAAACAACTTCTGAATTTGACCGTGAAAAATTACAAGAACGCCTTGCTAAGCTTGCAGGTGGGGTAGCAGTAATTAAAGTTGGTGCTGCAACTGAAACTGAATTAAAAGAACGCAAACTTCGCATTGAAGATGCTCTTAACTCTACTCGTGCAGCTGTTGAAGAAGGTATTGTATCCGGTGGTGGTACAGCACTAGTTAATGTATACAATAAAGTTTCTTCTGTTGAAGCTGAAGGTGATGTTGCTACAGGTATCAACATCGTTCTACGTGCATTGGAAGAACCAGTTCGTCAAATCGCTCACAATGCTGGTCTTGAAGGATCTGTAATTGTTGATCGCTTGAAAAAAGAACAAGTAGGTATTGGATTCAATGCAGCTAACAGTGAATGGGTAAACATGTTCGAAGCAGGCATTGTTGATCCAACTAAAGTAACACGTTATGCACTTCAAAATGCAGCTTCTGTAGCGGCTATGTTATTAACTACTGAAGCAGTTGTTGCTGATAAACCTGAAGAAAACAAAGGTTCATCTATGCCTGATATGGGCGGCATGGGCATGGGCGGTATGATGTAATTCAATCGCTAGCCAAAAACCCGTAAGACAAAAAATTGTCTTACGGGTTTTTTTGTCGAAAATAGTAGAAGTAAATTTCCTGATTAAAATAGGAAAACAGTAAATAGGACCTACAAATTGTAATATTCGTAATATTTTATCCAGAAATATCAAAAAAACGCTCCAAATCCTTAATAAAATAAAAGTGAATCCCTCCTTATTTCCTACAAAAAAATACTAGTTTCAAAGTATTGCAGAAGAAAGTACCAGACAAAATTCGACAATTGTCATAAGGCCATTTGACCGATTATTAAATAGGTGGTAAATACATATATAGTAATATACTTCCATAAAATTGATGTATTAATAATAAGGAAGTACATTGATGGCTTAGATTAAATATTTTGAAGTAGTCATTTAACATGTGTTTATCATTTTAATTTATATGATAAAAAGCCTATGGCTAATAATTAAAAGGAGATGGATATAATGGCACAAATTCGTATGACCCCAGAGGAATTAAAGGCAAAAGCGAAACGCTACGGGCAAGGTGGACATCAAATCGAAGAGATTTTGAAAAATTTAACAAGCTTACAAAGAGAACTTCGAGGAGAATGGGAAGGTCGTGCATTCGATAAATTTGATGAGCAGTTCGAACAGCTATCACCAAAAGTGCAAAACTTTGCAAGACTATTGCATGAAATTAATGATCAATTAGATAAAACGGCTGAAGCTGTGGCTCGACACGATGAAGAATTATCAAAGAATTTTGGTTTACAATAATTAATCAGGTAAACACGAGATTAATCAGTGTGTTGAGTTAGGACTTTATTCCTTTAGCCAAAAGCCACGCAACAATGGTTGTGTGGCTTTTGGTCATAATATGGATCACGAATGAAAAATGAGCTAACGTCTCCTTAGGTACAATCATGAAATAGTAATCATTTAAAAATATTTATACATATAAACAACTTTTCAGGGGTTGATGGAAATGAAAAAGTATGAGAGGGGCATCTTGCTGTTTTTGGTTTTAGTGCTGGCGTTGTCTTCAGGCGCCTCCTATTTAGCGCTGTATCACGCATCAAAAAATCAAAAACATAAAGAAGACCAGAAAATGACAGTTGCATTGGTTAATGAGGACCAAGGTGCAAAATTTAATGGGGAAACATATGACTTCGGTACCGAATTTATCAAAAACATCGAAAAGGATGATAAGCATAATTGGTACGTTGTTAGCCGCGGAGTAGCTGAAAGTGGCTTACAGCGTAATGCCTATAATATGATGATTGTCATTCCTAATGACTTCACCAAAAAGGCATTGTCAATCAATTCTAAAGCACCAGAGAGAGTAGCATTGAACTACAAAGTTAATGTCTCGGGTAACAATAATATGAAAGTAAAGGCCGAAAAAACGGCAAGCTCTATTCTTGGAGAATTTAATCGTCGAATTATTGATGTGTATTTTGCCAGTGTCATTGGAAACTTGCAGGAAGCACAAGACAATATCTCTTCGATTGTAAACAAAGAACAGGTATATACAAATGTATATAATAACGCGATTCATCGCCCATTAGCAGGTTATGCGACTCAATTTGGAGCAGTTCAAGCGAGCACGCAAGTATCGAAGGATGGTTTTAAAGGAATACAGGATATTTTAAAGGAATTTGAAAACAACTTAGGTGAAGGAGCAAAAATAAGCAAAACCTATCAAAACAGCATGTTGGATTATGCGAAGATGACCGCTGCTAATACATTATTACAAAAAGGCTTTTCCGATCAATTGGGTTATTTGGATCGTGATATGAATAATGGCGATGTATTGCAGCAATTAGATCAATTAGTTGCCGCAAATAATGAGATAAATAAACAGTTTCAGCTGAAGGATACGCAGACTGCCAATATTATGACAGAGGCATCAGCCTTGCAAAAATATCTTACTACTACGAAAGAAAAAGTTGACAAATTAGATACAGAATTAACAACGACATTAGCTTCTGATATGCAGAAAAGTATTGCAGGGAAGTTAAAAAAAGAAATGAAGACGAATGCTGGAAAAGAACAGGAAATCAATTTAAATAAGTTTTTTATGATGCCAGATAAAATGTCTAGAAAAAATTTACGGGATCAAATGAAACAGTTAACTCCTCCTTTAACTACAGATGACTTGCTTAAATTAGGAATAACAGAACCGAAACGTACAGAAATTAATAAGTTATTTAATAATGTCATAGCTGTGAACGAAAAATATAAACGTGAATTTAATGATTATCCCGATGGTTCAGCTCCATTGCCGGATAATTTGAATAACTTTTTACTAACAAATGAGGCTACAATTAGTGATTCTGTGATACTACCAAAGAATCCGAAAGAAGCGCAGGAGTTTTCATTATTTGTACCTAAAGAGTATAAGGTGAATGAAGTATCATTAACATTACCAAATATGCAAGTAATTGAGATGGATCCTAAAAATAATACGATCATGCTTCCAGCAACAGATGAAGGAATATTCACTGTAAAACTGAAAGTACAACCAAATGACACCGATAAGTCGATTGATTTCTTCCAACCTATTAAGTGGAAATGGAAAATGCATCAAAAGAATGTGAAGGACGCAGATATACCAGAACCGCCTAAAGAATCTGCACCCCCACCGGGTCAGAGTTCGAAGGAATCAAGAACTGATAAGGTAGTACTGCCTAAAAGCAGTGTCCAGTCGGTAGAAACTAGTAATAATGATAACATTAATAAAGAAAATGAAAGTAAACAAGATTCGGTAGAACCGGACCAAAAGGATGAAAATGTAACTTCTGAGTCTTCTAACAAACAAGAATCAATGGAAGAAAATAAAGGTAAAGAATCTGAGTCTGGGATTGATGAGAAAGATAATAAGGATAATGAAGATAATAAAAATGAAAACAACGATAAAGAAGAACCTGAGGATCCAAATGACAAACCGATAGAAAAAGTCGAAGTAGAAAATAATTATATTACTCATTCTGTCATGTCATCACTTACCGATTATTCGATAGGTGAAATAATGATGGATGTAAATGATGTTATGAGTAGCTATCAAAAAATGTCAACGTTGTATAATAATTATTTTGGGTTAGATATATCGAAATTAGCGGATCAATTAAATCAAATGAATTTATCTGATATGGCTACAACGGACTCACTTTTCTATCTATTTAATAAACAAGACATTGTAGATGTTATCGCCAATTTTGTAGCTGATCAAATAACAGAAGAAGTTCGTAAAGATACAGAAGAGTTGCAAAGTAAGATTAAGGCATATATTAACCTTGTCACTAATGCAGAACAAAATTCACAAAAAATGTCAGAATTGATTAAACAAACAACAGAACAAGCAAAAATACTAAATACAAATTTAACAAAAACCTTACTTAATTTGTCAACTTGGCGAAAAGCAAGCCTGAAATTGCAAAATGAACAAACGAAAATACTTACAAACAATGACCAAGAACAAACGGCAATTTTATCATTAGATGGTGAATTGAATTCATTACTAACTGTAAGTCAATCATTGGCAAACCAATCAAAGGGTAATTTAAATACCGTTAATAATGTTTATAAAACATTTGATGCGATTGATAACCAAGCAAATGAAATAAAAAATAGCGGTAGTCATTTAGTAAAACAGGCAAGCAATCTATCAAATAATTTGACTAATAAACTATCAGAAGACCAGAAATTTGCTAATAATTTTGCTAATGTTCTTGCAAACAGCCGGATTGGTGAACGACCAAATGAAAATCTGCTTGATTTTCTTTCCAATCCTGTAGAAACGAAAACCGATGGAATCATCGTAGCAGGAGATATTTTTACACCGTATTTTATTGTTTTAATTTGCTTTATTGTTGCTTTATTTACGGCGTATGTCATTTCAAATCACGAACGTAAACATCTTCAAACCGATACGTTTAAGTCGGAAATGACATTAGTTAGAGGAAATTTACCGATCACCATTATTACCTCAAGCATTGGAATTGTCGAAGGAATTCTTACTGGTTTACTATCCGGCTACCTATTAGAAATTGTTGAGGGGAAATTTATGCTGTGGATCGGCTTAATAACGATCATTATGGTAACGATGCTTCTTGTCGCAACCTATTTATTAAGACAGTTGAAAATGCTTGGAATGTTTTTATTATTGGCAAGCTTAAGCCTATATCTATTCTTAACGGAAGCTCTTGGACTTCATTTCGATAAAATGTCCATTGCAGCCAAAATTAAAGAATTCTCCCCGCTACAATATATTGAAAAGCTAGTAATGGGATTTGCGGATAGAGCAGCAAACAATCAAAGTATTATAATTTGCTTATTTGCGATTATCGTCATTAGTCTTGTTGGTCACTTATTTGTCTTAAATCGTTTTGGCAAAAGCGAGGAGAAGGAAGATGAAACAATTAGTGAAGCACTTTAGTATTCTAGCAATCTTTTTTGTAGGAGGGTTTTCATTGTCTACCCTCCCTTCCTTTGCGCGTATTGTAAAAACTTTTATATTAAACAGGCTATAAAATACCTTGATAGAGGGATTTTTGAGCAAAAAAATTGCCACCCCCTGAATTTTAGGAAATAGTGAGGTTACCACACAACACTAAAATTCCTAAAAAGGAAGTGACAAGTTGTACCCTCAAATTATAACCTATTTACTAACTTTTATAAAATTCCAAGAACAAATGATTCGAACATTACTCACCCTACTTATTGGGAAGAGTATGTTTGATAAACCGAAAGATCAGCAGCCTGTTAACAAACCTTATCGAAAACTACAAGTTGATGATCTTCCCATTATCGAAATCCCGGAAAAGCTGAATTATCGAAATCTCCTAACGGAGTACCAAGAGAAGCATGGGAAATCCCTTAAACCAGTTCAAAGACGAAAGAACGCAAAAGTGACGGTACCTAAAGCAATGAAATGTCCTAAGTGTGGTGCACCATCTGACTATCTTTATGCCAATAATGGTGAAAAAGGACAGTATCAATGCAAGGTATGTTCTTGTCTCTTCAGCGATAAGAATCGTTTTTCGAAAGAAGCCATTTTGAAGTGCCCTCATTGTTCTAAAACTCTAGAGAAGATCAAAGAGCGTAAAGATTTCAATGTGTTCAAGTGCAAAAATGACGACTGTCCGTATTATCAAAAAAAATTAAACGGCATGTCTTCCAAAGAAAAGAAACAATTTAAAAAGGATCCCCAATCGTTTAAGCTAAGGTACATTTTTCGCCAATTTCACATTGATTTTCAACCATTGTCTAAGAATTCCCCAGAGTTGCCAGTGGTTGATTTGTCTAGAATCTATGCTTCACCGCATACACTAGGCTTAATTTTAACCTACCATGTAAATTATGGTCTTTCCGCACGAAGGACAGCTGCCATCATGCAGGATGTTCATGGCGTGACTATTTCCCATCAGACGATACTGAACTACGAAAATAGTGTGGCTCTTTTGCTTAAACCATACGTGGATCACTATCCTTATGAGCTTTCAGATCAATTCTGTGGTGACGAAACCTATATCCGGGTCAATGGAAAATGGCATTATCTCTTTTTCTTCTTTGACGCGGTGAAAAAGATCATCCTTTCGTACCGAGTGTCGCCTAATCGTGATACAGCATCCGCCATTCAAGCGATAAACGACGTCCTACTGAAGATGGAAGAGATCCCTGAAAACCTTACATTCGTAGTAGATGGAAATCCAATCTATCTTCTAGCCCAGCATTTCTTCGCTCAGAATGATATTTCTTTTGATGTGAAGCAAGTAATCGGGCTGACAAATGAAGATCCAATCTCAACCGAATACAGACCGTTAAAACAGATTATTGAAAGACTGAATCGCACATTTAAAGGAAATTATCGCTCTACACAAGGATTTGGATCGGATCATGGATCTGTTTCTTTTGTCACCTTGTTTGCGGCGTATTTTAACTTTCTACGACCACATGCATCCCTAGAGGGCAAGGTACCCGTTGTGAATCCAAAGTTATCAGGACTTCCTACCATGCCTGCGCGTTGGACAAAGCTCATCGAGTTAGCTCAACGATGGATAGTCGAACAAAGATCCGCCTAACTTTTTGTTTAGCAGAGCCCTTGGACAAATTTAGCAATCGGCGGAGCGAACTCTTGACAAACCGAACTTGCCAATGGTTTAAAATGAAAATACCAAGGGCTTATTTGGTATGCCTTCTTTTTGTCCCCTTCGCCCTTGTTAACCTTGGATCAAACCATTGGCGTGTTTGTCAAGAGCGATTGCGGGAGCTCCCCACCTAATAAATGGAAAGTAACCTAAACAACTATTTAGTTTTCATAGAACTTTTTACAATACCCCTTTGCGGATAGCGATCATCTTGATCATAGTGGGAAAATACGATTGAAAACCGATCGTATCGGTCAAGATGATGCCCAAAGGCAGAAACTAGAATCACAAGATGATAAAGAAACAGAATTAGAAAAAATCGCTCCCGATTTGTTTAAAAAACAAACTCGGGATGCGATAAAAACAAAACAAAAAGAAATGGAAGAAACAATGGAACAAATAGAGAAAAATCTATTTGATGTACCTATTAAGGAAGCTACAAACACTAATGATATAAAAAAGGTGCTTTTCTCCAATGAATATTCTGTTCAGTATGCAACAAATTCTAACCAAAAAAATAATCAGCAAGAAGAAACGGAAGGGGTTAGCAAAAAAATAGTAGTCACTCTTTTTGGTTTCGTTTTGATGATCTGTGGGGGAGTTTTTGTCATGATGAGGAAAATGCTGGATTAAAGGAGATGAGAGTATGCCTAGTGAGACACATATTAACGTAACCGTTGACTTTAGTAAATGGAATAAAGGACAGTATGATATTAGAATTCCAGTCCATCAACCGATTAAACAATTGCTTGCTAATGTAGTTGAATCATTGAATATAGACATTAAGAAAGCCTCTCTTTTTGCTATAAAGGTCCCCGCTAAAAGACTTCTCTTAACAGATGATGATCGTCTTATCGACCATCCAGTAACAAACGGCGATATTTTACTCGTTTTATAAGTAAGCATGCGTAACTAAGAAAAAGGAGTCAGAGAACATGAACGAAATCACAATAAACATAGAGTCCATGACTTTCCAGTTTTTTATAAAGGATGACAAAAGGCAGTTAAAATTGGCAAAGTCACAAACGCGCGTAAAGGATATACGTCAATTGGCACTAATATGTGAGGAAACTGATTATTTTGTGCCAGCGGAAGTTGCTGATGAAGACGATATAATTACTTTTTCGTTCACCATCGATCACCGAGCTCAAAAATGGGCAGATGTAAGTAAACTTGGACGAAGTGATAAGCTCCGTTTGCTATGTAATCTTGCTCGCTTCAGAAAATTGCTAACCACACGTATGACTTTCTTCTTGCATCCGGACAACTTAATATTTGATGATAATCTTATACCATCATTGGTGTATCGCGGCATCCGGGATGTAGTTCCTCCATACGAAATTGACGAAGAAAAATTTATTCTCCAATATAAATGCTTAATTATTGCATTGTTTTCAAAAAAATATAGTTTTGATGAACTTTATTCCGGATCTATAAAAAATGCTACAGATACCGAATTTGAACGTCAAGTAGGTGAAGCAGACAATTTCACATCTTTAATTAAGCTGTTAGAAGAAAATTATATTAAAGAGAAAAAAGAAACAGAAAAAAATATGCAATATGTCCCGAAAAAAAGATTTCGCTTATTTAAACAACTTACATTCATTATGATCGCTCTTTCTGTCATATTAGCGGTCCCAACAGTCTATTTTAGTTTTGTGAAATCTCCTTTTCAAAAGCATTTAATTGAAGCCCATCATCATTTTCTAGCGCAAGATTATGGAAAAGTAATTAGTGAACTCGACGGAGAAAATCCGGAAAAATTACCGGACTCGGGAAAGTATATACTAGCTTATTCGTATGTAAAGACAGAATCGTTAGATGAAGCGCCAAAAGAGGCAATTTTAAAAAATGTTAGCTTAAAAAGCGATGCTAATTATTTGCTTTATTGGATTTATAATGGACGCGGTGATTTTGATCAATCGGTTGACCTTGCTAGGTATATTGATGATCCGGTGCTAATTATGTATGGATTTGTTAAAAAAATTGAAAAGGCAAAAAATGATCCTAATTTAAGTGGGACTGAACGTGAAGAGGAAGTTCAAAAAAACCAAGAACAACTAAAAACGTATACAGATAAGTATGGTCTTGAAACATTGCTGAAATTACAAAACTCAGACACAACAAATAATTCAGAGGAAACGAATCAAGGTCAAGCACAAGAACCTAATACTCAAGACGTGATTAAACAAGAAGAAACAACTGAAAATAAAGATGTTAATGCACAAAAAAATAATGAGAAGACGAATGAAAAGGCTAAAGAAAACAAAGAGAACGGAAAGTCAAATAAAAATGTAAAAGAAAACAAAGAGAATGAGAATAAAAAGTAACTGTACGTAGGAACGAAGAATGAGTAGGGCGCTTTACTTATTCGTGTGTAGAGAGGGAGAGAATGATGGCACAACGATTATTACTGCTGAACGATGGAAACCAATTGCATAAATGCCATTTAAAAAAGAATAAACCCCAAAAAATAACGATAGGCAGTGATTGGTCGAATACCATCACATTTGAAGGTTGGAGACAACCACTCACAATGGAATGGGACGGGGAAGTATGCCAAATTGGTGAACAGCAGCTCCGAATAAATGAACAACTAGTATGGAAAAACGAAGCCCATCAAATGCGTTTTTTTCTGACGGATGCAACCGAGTGGGATAAATACGATACAACAAGATGTGAGAGTATTACGCTCGGTGCGAACGAATATGATGATGTGAAAATAAAAAATACAACAGTCGATGCATTGCTAATCCGTGATCAATTAGAATCATCATTTAAATTGGAAGTGTATAGCGGGGAGGTTTATCATAATTTTCTTCGTGTAACAGGAAATACGGTAATTGAACCAGGTGATCAATTATTCCTAGATGGTCTGATGATTAAAATTGGCAATGATGACATTGATATTCTTGCTAATGAATCTTTAGATGCGACAAAACTAGTCCGTTTGTATGGAGAAAGTCAAAGCTTGGATGATGAATATCCCGATTATCATCGATCTCCACGAATTATTTACCGTGAGCCAGAGGAAAAACGGAAAATAGCCAATCCTTCCAGTATGCCGGGAAAACCAAGTGAGCAACTAGCACGTGTGATCGTTCCACCACTTGTTATGATAGCCGCAATGGTTGTTGTTTCCTTTTTCCAGCGGAGTGGAATCTATTTGATCGTTATGTTTTCCATGACCATTGTGACGGTCATTTTTTCGATTACTACTTATGTGAAAAATGTGAGGCAGTATCGCTCAGATATAAAAGAGAGGGATAAGAGTTATCGTGAATACTTGAAACAGAAAACACAGGAACTATATAAAGTTAGTCAAGAACAGAGACACGCGTTAAATTACCATTACCCAAGTATAGAAAAATTGCGTGATATGACTATGAAAGTCCATTCGAGAATCTATGAAAAAACGATGTTTCATCACGACTTTCTTATGTACAGAGTCGGAAGAGGAGATATTGATTCGAGCTTTGAGATTGAATTGAATATGGAAGAGTTTACTTTAAAAAAGGATGAACTAATGGAAGAAGCGAAGAAACTTCGATCTCAATATCTCAAGCTAGAGGATGTACCAGTAGTAACCTCATTGATAAAGGGACCTGTTGGTTATATTGGGCAACGTCATTTCGTATTGGAACAACTACAACTGCTAGTCATGCAAACGGCTGTTTTTCAAAGTTATTATGATCTTCAGTTTGTCATCATTTTTCCTGAAGAAGAGAAGGAGAAATGGGAATGGATGCGCTGGCTTCCACATGCTAGCTTACGAGACATAAATGTCCGTGGATTTGTTTTTCATGAACGATCTCGTGACCAAGTGTTAAATTCTCTGTATCAAATATTAAAGGAACGTAAACTTGCCATCGATGAAAAAGGAAATAAAAATGAAAAAATATATTTCGCACCACACTTTGTCATTCTTATTACAGATGAAAAAATGATCTTGGATCATTCCATAATGGAATATTTTAATGAAGATCCAAGTGAACTTGGGGTCTCACTTATTTTTGTTCAAGATGTTATGCAATCTCTTCCGGAACATGTTAAGACGGTCATTGATATTCGGGATGCAGCAAATGGAAATATTATTCTTGAAGAGGGAGAATTAGTCAATCGAAAATTTACTTTAGACCATTTTCCAAAGGGCTTTAACAAAGAAGATATTTCACGTGCATTAGCATCTCTCAATCATTTACAAAACTTAAAAAATTCTATCCCGGAAAGTGTTACATTTCTTGAAATGTACGGGGTGGAGAAAGTAGAGGAGCTCCGAATTCCGGAACGCTGGGCACAAAATGAAACGTATAAAAGCCTTGCCGTTCCATTAGGACTAAGAGGAAAAGAAGATATTGTCCAATTGAATTTACATGAAAAAGCACATGGCCCACATGGATTAGTCGCTGGTACAACGGGTTCTGGTAAATCGGAAATTATACAGTCTTACATTATCTCATTAGCGGTAAATTTCCATCCTTACGAAGTAGCCTTTCTGCTTATTGACTATAAAGGTGGTGGGATGGCCAATTTGTTTAAGCACTTGCCACATCTTTTAGGTACGATTACAAACTTAGATGGCGCCCAGTCTATGCGTGCATTAGCTTCTATTAAAGCAGAATTGCAAAAGCGTCAACGTTTATTCGGAGAGCATGACGTTAATCACATCAATCAATATCAAAAGTTATATAAATCGGGTGAGGCTAGTGAGCCGATGCCCCATTTATTCCTAATATCGGATGAATTTGCGGAATTAAAATCCGAACAGCCGGATTTTATGAAGGAACTTGTTTCCACTGCTCGTATAGGACGTTCACTTGGAATTCACTTGATTTTGGCAACACAAAAACCAAGTGGAGTCGTTGATGACCAAATATGGTCAAACTCGAAATTCAAACTAGCACTTAAAGTACAAAACACTAGTGATTCTACTGAAATATTAAAAACACCGGACGCGGCCGAGATTACTTTACCAGGTCGTGCCTACTTACAGGTAGGAAATAACGAAATATATGAGCTATTCCAAAGTGCATGGAGTGGGGCGGATTACATTCCAGATAAAAGTGATGATAACTCAATGGATACAACGATTTATTCCATTAATGAACTAGGTCAATATGATATTCTCTCCAATGATTTAAGTGGACTTGGTAACAAGGAGAATATTTCGAAGGTTCCTACAGAACTAGATGCGGTGATTGATTATATCCATTCGTATGCAAATGAAAATAATATTGCTGAACTTCCAAGACCGTGGTTACCTCCATTAGAAGAAGCTATTTTTCTTCCGGATCTTCATGCAGTAGATTACAGAAATGCTTGGTATCAAGAGAAGAAACCAATAGAAGTAACTTTTGGATTCCTGGACATTCCGGAAATGCAAGCACAGGAACCGATTACGATAAATCTTACAAAAGATGGTCATATGGCTGTCTTCTCAAGTCCGGGATTTGGAAAATCAACATTTTTACAAACGGTAGTTATGGATATAGCGAGACAACATAATCCGGAAAGAGTGCACATCTATCTAATTGATTTAGGCACAAATGGCTTATTACCGCTAAAAGACTTACCACATGTTGCTGATACAATCATGGTCGATGAGGAAATTAAGCTCGGAAAGCTGTTCCGTAGAATAAAAAATGAATTAAAGGAAAGGAAGAATAAATTAAGTAAGTACGGTGTTGCCAATATCGAAATGTATGAAAAAGCAAGTAGAGAAGAAGTCCCTAATATTCTTTTCATTATTGATATGATCGATTCAATAAATGATGCACCATATAAAGATGACTTTGAGCAAGTGGCCGCACAAATTGCAAGGGAAGGTGTAAGTGTTGGAATTCACATGGTTATCAGTGCAGGACGCCAAAATGCAATGAGAGCTCCATTACTAGCCAATATAAAACATCAAATTTCTCTATATATTATTGATGAAATGGAATCAAGAAATATTGTTGGAAGAACAGATTTACGAATTGAAGAAATCCCTGGGCGAGGACTGGTGAAATTAGAAAAACCAACCTCTTTTCAAACAGCGCTTCCTGTAAAAGGAAAGGATACTCTCGAAATGATAAAGGGTATTCAAGCGGAAAGCAAGGAAATGCGATCAATCTGGTCGGGAGATCTTCCATCGCCAATCCCAATGGTTCCAGAGGTTATGGAATTCTCACATTTTATAAATAGACCGGAAACGAAAACAATCATTAATAATGGCGGCATTCCTTTCGCCGTTGATTTTGAAAATGTAGAACCAATGGAGTTAAGTGTAGTTAAAGATCAAAATACGCTAATTTTAAGTGACATGATGGATTCAATAGAACAAACCTATCTAACTCTAATCGCTTCTATCACTGTTAATGAATATATCGATGTTGGAATGATAGACAATGCATCCTCAAGATTTAGCATTTATAAAGAAAATGTTGATATTTATGCTGAAAATAGAGCGACAATGGATGTTTTTGTAGAAAGGCTACTGGAATTATTCGAAGCTAGAGAAGATGCCTTCCGACAGGTCCAATTGGAAACAAACGGACGAGCGACGATGAACGAATTTATGAAGGACATACGCCCAATGATTGTATTAATAACAGATGTTTCGTTCGTTATTAATACGATGTCAGATAATGCACAAACAACACTTGCAAAGCTAATCGAAACTGGAGCAAGAGTTGGAATCCATTTTGTTGTCGGCATAATGTATGGTGCGATTGATCGATCATATGATGACATTGCATCCATTTTGAAAAAGCAAAAAGTTGGTGTCTTAATTGGCAGAATCTCTGATCAGAACATACTAGATGTTATGAATAGACCATATAAAGAAAAGAATTTACTTCCATATGAAGCTTATTATGTGAAGCAAGGCAAAGCTGAAAAAATCAAAATCGCTGCTCCGTTTCAAAAAAGAGAGGAAGTGAAAGTCAATGTTTGATTTGTTTAAAACGGATACAGAAAGAAAAAGAGATCAGTATCATAAGTTATATGAAAAACTGAAAGATGCGCTACAGGAACATGATAAAAAAGTCAGTGAAGCAAATGCGTCCTATAGCAGCTACATTAGTGCGGTTCCGAACCTTTCGAATACGAAAATTCCCTCTAATGACTTTGACCCGAAGCGAGAAGAATTAAACAGAAAACTAAATAAGTATTTTGATAATGAGAAAGATATGAGGGGCTCACTTGTAACGGCCATTAACAAAGCAAATGAACGATATATTCACTACAAAAACTTAGCCATTAAGGAAGCAGAGGCAGAGCAAGCAAGAAGGGAAAAAGAGTTAAGAGAACTGATAGAGAGAGTGGAGGGATTCTTTAGTGGGAAGCGTTAGAATTCATGATGATAAAGTAAATGAAGCAAAGGCGGCAGCGAAGGCATTGGAACAATCGGTAAAAACAACCTATGAGAAATGTGAACAATTAATTTCTTATCTTCATTCCGCGAAATGGAGTGGGAAATCCAGAGATGCCTTTTTGAGCTATATCGAAATCATCCAGAAATATCATAAAGATTTATCGGCTGCCGTTGCGAAACAAACAAAAGCTTTAAATAATCTTGATGGCTACTACAATGATTTCCTTCAAGACTCATCAGTGAAAGAAGTGAGAAACTTATGAAGATCGATTCAAAGGATCTATTTACTGTTCCCGAATTATATCTTTTAGCCGCCGCATTTGGCGGTGAAGTGCTTTATGGACTTCCGGAGAAACAAATCTATCAGTTTAAAGGTGAGGACGTTTTTAAAGAGGCCCATCAAAGATTGGTAGATAAGGAGATCTTAACTCAAGAAGGTAAAATTACAAGAGCAGGTGCAATAGTCATTCGGGCAGTCGAGCTATACCACGAAAGTAAGAAATATGTTCGAATCAATAATCTCATGTTTGCATTTAGAGAACCGGAAAAAGACGAGTTAATTGTCCTAGTCGAATTAGAAGAACAAGGCCATTATCAATTACGTGTGATTTCTAAGATCAGCGTTTTAAAATTGCTAGGTGACACATTCCCGCTAGTTTTAAGGGAACCACATGAATCGGAAAAAACGTTTCAAAGAAAAGAACTCACTAATCATGAAAGGCGTGAGACGGAAAACTTCGAACCTGAAACGATGTTTATGAATTTTGAGGCCATTCATTTGACGGAGGAGCCAAAGGATAAGTTTAACTCGAACTATTATCAACAATGGCTTGTTTTTACGAAGGACGAAAAATTAATGATGGTGGACACGGTCCATAAAAAATATTATCACGCAAGTCAATATTGGTTTTTAAAAGTACTCTTCGATGAAATGGATTTCCCTTATAAGGAGGAAAAGTCATATGCATGAAACGGCCATGAGTGATGGAGGAGGATCCGGTGTACGAATTGATGTCAATCCTGACGAGATTACTAGTATTTATAAATTTTTAGAAGAAATTCTTACCGAATTAGAAACAAATGCTTCTCCCAATATTGAAAAACTAGGAAACCTACATTATTACACAGAAGGAAAAGCAAAAAAGGCGATGGAAGTATACGCAGAAGCCAATCAAAAGGTAATGGATTTGTATGATAATTATACCCGTGCTTCTACATTAGTCATTGATATTCTTAATACGATGATACAAGTAGACGAAGAGATAGCAAAGAAAATCATCGCTAAGCTAGGGGTATGATGCTATGGACGTAAAATATATTCCATCAGACTGGGAAAAAATGAAAGACGGTATTGGCGATTTAATCGGATTAGGTCGCTGGGGCAAAGGAATGATCGATGACCTCAAAGCTATTACAGACAATCTAGAAGATGCCAAATCAGATATTGCAAGCCTTGACAGCGACGGGGTCATCTCCTTCCACCACACGAGCCAGAAAGATAAATTTCAACACTTATATGAAGACTTCGAAGTACTGCATCGCTTTACCGGAAAGGTCGGAGATATCGTAGACCGGACAATTGATCAGCCATTCTATGAAGATATCGATGCATTTGTCGAGGCGATGAGAGATTTAACTATCTCAAACTATACAACGAAGAATCGGGTTGGAGCGACAGAAGTAAAGGTCACCTACGCTGGATACGGACAACAACAGACTTTTGAAGTTCCAAAGACTGAGGTAAGTATCGATGATCTATTCAATGGTGATAATTATTATGCAGAACAAATCAAACTCGAATACGATGCTTGGAAAGAGCTAAATCCCGATCAAGATTTCTCTCAAAAAGAGTATCAACTGGCCGCAGTAAATACACACGCATTTGAATATGATTCAATACGAAACCAGCAGGAAAGCAAAGAATTTTGGGGACAAATTGCCGCTCTCGTCGTTATCGTCGGTGTATCATTGGTCTGTCCACCTGCAGGCATCGCCTTAGGAGCCGCTTATGGCACATTCGAGTTAAGCTCAGCCGTTTCGGGGAAGGACTGGATTTCAGGACGAGAACTGGGCACGGGAGAAAGAGTGTTCCGTGGACTATTAAGCCCATTAGATATTATTCCTGGTGTAAGTAGTATCACGAAATTCAGCGGTGCAGTAAAGCTTGCCCACTTAGGTGATATGGGCCAATTCGCCGTTAAAACGGGAATAAAGAGCAGCATCCAAGACAGCGTTACTCATATTGGAAATATGGTCGAAACAGCTGGAAAGGTGTCTGCCACTCGACTAAAAAGTGCAGCCTCAGCGATAAAAGATGGCGGAACAGCAATCAAAAATAAAGTAGTAGAAGATGCCAAAGATATTGGTAAACTAGTAGGAACCGGAATCAACAAAATGACAAATATCATACCCTCACGAAAACTTGGATTAGTTGCAGATGGGATGGGCGACGTTGGGCATGCTCATATTCCTGTGGATGAGGCGAGAGTGGTTGGGAATGAGAAGGGGGATGTTGTTAGTAGGATTGATGGGTTTGGTGCTAGTGGTGGTAAGGGTACTGACAACCTAAAATTTAAGCATATAGGAGAATATTTTAATCACATTAATGACATTGGAAAACGAGATGACTTAACGAATGAAGAAAAATTTGAAAAGATTCATGAAGCATATGATGCATTAGTAGTAAAAGGTGATATTACTATTGTCTCTGACATGCAGTTCTTAAAGCCTGAGGGGTTTGTTGATGGCAGAATGAATATAGATTGGCCTGATAAAATGGGATTTGAAGAAGGCACAATTCTGGCGATTAATAGAAATAACCCATTAGCTGGAAGATGGGATAGAGTCGGTGGAAAGGGTGGAGAAAATTTCACTACTTTACCTGATAATGGTGTTCCTTACACGTATGATCAACGTGCAATACCATATATAGAAAACCCTTCAGCAAGGCACGTAGGAATCTTTAATAATGAATCCTATTTTAGCGCTATTGATGCAATCAAAAGTGATAGTCTTGAAGAGTTGAATCAAGTTGTAGTTGCTAATGGAAAAGATCCAATCTCAGAAATTGATTTTGATAGATTTAGAGCAAACTATAACGACTACCAAGATAGAATAAAGAAAGTTGTTGGAAATTTAGATACCACTTATGGAGTGAAGGGTAAAGCTGCTCCATGGATCAGTAGTTCTACAGGAGAGAAATTAATGAATGGTGGAGCTGAACAGATTGTAACCCCACTAAACGCCCAAGCATTGGAAATGATAGGGGTTATACCAAAATACTAGGAGGGTAAAAATGACAAAGCAAGAGTTTTTAAAGAGATTTAAATCTGAAAAAATAAATATCGGTGAATATAAAATGATACTCGACAAGATATCAGATGCGCCGCTTGTATTGGGATGTGCATACGATCAAGGAGTATGGAAAGTTTATGAAACAAGAGAACGAGGAGGTCACTTCATAATTAAAGAAATAGATAATGAAGATGAGGCGTTTGATTATTTTTATAAAGTAGTGCTAAGTCAACAAAACAGACTTAACAATTAAAATTACATTATGACTTTAGTAGATAGAGAATGCGTAAAAACCTAAACTTCCTTACGGCAATTACTTGCAATCCAATGAAAATTAAAAGAAGGTTAAACAAAAGGTCAAAAATTGGTCATTTGCATAGATTCTTTATATATAGGGATGCCAGATGATACTAACATAGCAAAAAAAGGAATGAATTGAACTAATAAATATTATTATGAAAAATGGGAACAAAAAGAGGATGTACAGCTATTAGAAATTAAAATGTTTATTAAATTATAAAAAAGAAATGAATTAAGGATAAATGAAGAAATAAGAACAAAAACGTTATATAAAATATCGGAAGTCCAGTTTATATGAACAGGAGTTTTTTCATGGACGTAAAATATATCCCATCGGATTGGGAAAAGATGAAAGAAGGTATTGGCGATTTAATTGGTTTAGGGCGCTGGGGCAAAGGAATGATTGATGATCTCAAAGACATCACGGACAATCTAGAAGATGCAGAATCAGATATTGCAAGTCTCGATAGCGATGGGGTCATCTCCTTTCATCACACCAGCCAGAAGGACAAATTTCAACACTTATACGAAGACTTTGAAGTATTACATCGATTTACTGGAAAAGTCGGGGACATCGTTGACCGGACGATTGATCAACCATTCTATGAAGATATTGATGCATTTGTCGAGGCGATGAGAGATTTAACTATCTCAAACTATACAACAAAGAATCGGATTGGAGCTACAGAAGTTAAGGTTGCCTACGCTGGATACGGACAACAACAGACTTTTGAAGTTCCAAAGACTGAGGTAAGTATCGATGATTTATTCAATGGCGATAATTATTATGCAGAACAAATCAAGCTCGAATACGATGCTTGGAAAGAGTTAAATCCCGATCAAGATTTTTCTCAAAAAGAGTATCAACTGGCTGCAGTAAATACACGCGCCTTTGAATATGAATCGATTAGAAACCAGCAGGAAAGCAAAGAATTTTGGGGGCAAATTGCTGCCCTTGTTGTCATCGTTGGTGTTTCCTTAGTCTGTCCTCCAGCAGGAATAGCTTTAGGCGTAGCATACGGCTCGTTCGAGTTAAGCTCGGCCGTTTCCGGAAAGGATTGGATATCTGGACGGGAATTAGGCACGGAGGAACGAGTCTTCCGTGGTCTATTAAGCCCGCTAGACATTATCCCTGGAGTAAGCAGTGTCACGAAATTTAGCGGTGCAGTAAAACTTGCTCACGTAGGAGATATGGGGCAATTCACCATTAAAACCGGGATAAAAAGCAGCATTAATGATGGAGTGACCCATATTAGAAATATGGTCGAAACGGCTGGAAAGATGTCCACCACCCGATTAAAAAGTGCAGCTTCAGCGATAAAAGATGTACCAAATAAGCTGAAAAATAAGTTAATTGACGATACAATAGAAGTAGGAAGATTCATAGATTCAGCTATTACACATGGGAAAAATATCATCTCAACCCGACAACGCATGGACTTTGCCATGGATGAATTTGGAAATATGGGGAATGCCCAAAAGCCTGTGGAGAATACGCATGCGGTTGAGAATAAAGTTAGTGCTATGTTGAGTAAGGCTAAAGGAGTTAATGTTGGTAAGGGTAAGGTTAAAGGTAGTTCTGGAGTAAATGAAGTCAAAACATTTGTCGACAAAGGGCAACAGTTTACAAATGGTAGAAAAAATAAGTTAAAGCCTAATATTAAATATAAAACTGGAGAGTATGATTACTATTATGAAACAGATAATGTAGGTAGGATTTCTAAATTTGAAACAGAAAATTTACAATTAACAAAGAGAAAAGACAGACTGTCTCACAGCAAAAATACACCAGGTAAAGTAAAAGGTCAAGACCATGCAGGACATTTGGCAGGTGATAGGTTTGGAGGCTCACCTAAAATTGACAATTTGGTATCACAATTGTCCGATGTTAATTTGAAGAAATATAAAAAAGTTGAAGATAAATGGGCTGCCGCTTTAAAAGAAATACCTCCCAAAAAAGTAACAGTTGATGTTGAAATTATTTACTCGGGGGATAATGTGCGTCCGGATAAATTTATAGTTAATTACACTATTGATGGTAAGCCGGGTAGTGCAAAATTTAAAAACCTTTAAAAGGAGTGAAATTTAGTATGAAAGAATTTGAAGATAGATTTAGTGAATTACAAGCAGATATGATATCCATATGTATGGAATATGTTGAAGATAGAGCTGATAAAGTATATGTTTATGCTTCATGTGAGGAAGATATGATATCGAGCAGTTTCTTTTATTTAATTAACAATAAGTATGTTGAGTGCCATAAGGTAAATGATGCATTGGAGAATGGGGAAGAAAGATACGATGTGTCTACAGAAAGACAATTTAAGGTATTAAGTATTATAAATGATGATATCGAAAAAATTGAAGAATTATGTAAAGAATATAAAAGAGACATGCCGACTGAGTTGAAATTAATATATGATGTTAAGAGTGGCGGATTTAAAGCTGAATACAAGTATGAATTAGTACATACAAATGATGATATAAAAACGGCTGATGATTTTGCTGACGAGTGGTTTGAGGAGATAAAAAATAATAACCTCTAAAATAGTTACAGTTAAAGAGATATTTTAATTTGATCTAACAATTCATAAAGGTTGTACCAAAATGAAGCTATAAACCATGTTCTGAAAAGGAAAAAAAATATTCATAGGTTTATAAGTTTCTTATTATGAAAGCTTAAAAAGTTGAATTTAGAGCACTTGATTGCCTTTTAGGCGTTAGGTGTTTTGTTTTTATAGGGAATTTTAACTATAACACTACACGAATTGTTTACTTAAAATTCGTAACTCATGAAGTTGTACCATTATTGGCAATGTTTTAATACAAGTAAAGCGGTTTGAAAATAAGATAATTAAAAGAAATACCTTTTAGCAGGAAAAGTTATAATATGCTAACAAAGGTCAGTCTGGAAATAAATTATGGAGAGAGGGTATTAGATGAGTATAATAGAATGGTAATTTGCTGATGAACCGGTTAGTGAAGGTTGTGTAAAAAATTGGTAATTGTTTTAGGTTTTAAATTTCCAAAAGAAATATAAGTTGTGTTGCTATAAATAATGGTGGAAATGTAGAACCTGAACTATTTCATGTAGGAAATAAAGAGAAAGTATTTGGTACACTATTGTCATATGATAAAGGTAATGATGAGTTTATTGTAGATGCTTATAATAGTTACAGGAAAACATATTACAGATGGGTTTGAATTTATTTCGGAGGTTCCAAGGAATGCCAAATGATATTTTAACAAAAGAATATATCATCCAACATGGAGTAGAATTTGAAACAAACTTAGACTTTGGGGGACCATACGAACAAGGCATCGTAGAATATGACCAAAACGATAATGAAAATCTATTTACTGGGCTAGCTTATGATTTATATGATAATGGAAATTTAGAAAGTTATTTTTTTGTTGAAAATGGTGTAAAACAAGGAGCATATGTTGAATTCTATCCAAATGGTAATATCAAAAGAGTTGGAAACATGGATAAAAGCGCATCTGAGGGTGAACAAATTGAGTATTACGAAAATGGCCAATTAAAATCCATAACGAACCGAATTGCTGGAAGGGCAATGACTTATAAAAGGTTTGATGAACAAGGGGTTTTAATTGATGAAAAGATAGAACCTACTGAATCTGATTTAATTTATGCAAAAAAGTTTGGATAGGGATAGAAAATAGATGAATAAAGATTTTGAAGAAAAATATATATCGATCCAGAAACAGCTTTTACCTCAAGTTTCTTTACAGAATACTTTTTCATATGAAATGATTCATTTAATCGCAGGAGTGGATATTGCTTATTGGTCTGAAAATGATATTGATCATGGAGTTTGTTGTATCGTTGCATTTGATTTTTTAACAAAAAAAGTTGTTGAACAAGTAAAATATACGGGGGAAATTGAAACTCCATATATACCAGGATTTTTGGCTTTTCGCGAACTACCATTAATTTTGGAGACGGTAAAAAGGTTGAAAAGTAGTCCAGATATTTATATGTTTGATGGAAATGGTTACCTACATTATCGACATATGGGGATTGCAACTCATGCTTCGTTTTATTTGGAAAAACCAACAATCGGAGTGGCAAAGAATTATTTAAAAATTAAAGATGTGGACTTTATCATGCCAGATAATCAAGTGGGTGCATATAACGATATTGTTATAGACAATGAGGTTTACGGACGTGTGCTTCGGTCAAGAAAAGATGTCAAGCCTATATTTGTTTCTTGTGGGAATTGGATTGATTTGGACACAGCAACTGCATTAACAATGCATTTTGTAGAAAAAAATAGCCGCTTGCCAGCTCCGACCAGATATGCTGATATTGCAACACATGAAGCAAGAAAAAATTTAAAAATAAAGAAATGCAAGTAATAGAAGTACTAATAGTCTTAAGGTAAAATAATTACATCTCATTATTTGATTCAAATTATTTTTGTTTTTTAAAAACGATACTGAAATGGTTGTGAAGTATAAGAAAGACTTAGCAATATATAGTTGCTAAGTCTTTCTTATACTTTTATTGAACAAATTGTAATCCCAACAAACGCCCAAACATTAGAAATGAGTGGGTTATACCAAAATAATAAGGGGGAAGTTTATGGAAAAGGGAACTTTTGCAAAATATACAAATAAAATCTATAGGGTTAGTAATATTGATGGGGATTGTATAAGATTAGTCAGTGAAGATCAAGCAGATTTGAACAATGGGTTTAAAGAAAAAGTTTATCCTAGCAACCATAAAGATAGCATTAACTTACCCAGGATATATATCAAGGAAATTAAGAAAGCAGAGATTGATGAAATTTATGAAGTTGATTACAAAGCAAAGTACAAAGGGAATATATTTAATTTGAGTTTTAAAGAGATGGATCACAATTCAGACTTGGAACAAATAATGCGGAACTTGCAAAGCAAAATGGATTTGAACGAACCGATAAATACTACTATGAGAAAACCGTAAATCAGGATGAAATTGAAGTTTTAAAATTTATTAAAAAACTATAATGTTGAGAAAATCTGTTATTGATAGATAAATGATGTTTTTAGACAAACTGACTTTGCTAGGTTGTTTTTGTCAATAATAAATTGAGCCAAAGCGATCACTTCAAAAGTGAGCCACTCTTGGTGTAAACGCTAAAATAAAAGTTGACCACTTTAGCGCAATTCGCTAACCAAAAAGTTGACCACCCTTAACACCCAATCCCTTATCATAGAGTTTGTCGAGAACTTCATGATTCGGGAGGAAAAAAAGGATGTTAAAGATGGCTAATATAGAGCTTATCAGAAAATTGCACTTTAAAGAAGGTCGTTCTATACGACAATTAGCGAAAGATCTTACATTATCAAGACAAACCATTCGAAAAGCTTTACAACAGAATGAAATTCCAACCTATCAACGATCAAAGCCGGTTACCAATCCGGTCATCGACCCCGTTAAACCAATTATTATCCGATGGTTAACGGACGATGAAACAGCCCCCCTAAAACAGCGTCACAGTGCTGCTCAAATCCACAGACGCTTGGTGAAAGAATATGGCTTTAAAGGTGGAGAATCCACTGTACGCCGTTTTGTACGCCAATATAAGCAGCTCAAAGAAACTCCTAATTCCTCTATACCGTTGGAATTCGATCCCGGTGAATTTGCCCAATTTGATTGGGGGGAAATCATTGTGCTTTTAAATGGGATTGAAACGAAGGTAATGCTTTTTTGTATGAGACTTTTGTATAGCCGTAAGATTTTTGTAAAAGTGTTTCAGCATCAACGGCAGGAGGCGTTATTTCAAGGTCACGCAGATGCCTTTGATTATTTCGGTGGTGTCCCGAAAACGATTGTCTATGACAATATGAAAACAGCGGTAAAGAAGGTGTTAGAAGGGACCAAGCGTGAAGAACAGGAGGCCTTTATCCAGTTTCGATCATACTATCTTTTTGATGCCCAATTTTGTGCACCCGCAAAAGGAAATGAAAAAGGACAAGTAGAGAAACTAGTTCAAACAGCACGAGCTCAATTTTTAGTTCCCGTTCCACAGGTAAGTGACTTACAGGTACTTAATCACTATCTTTTAGAACAATGTGATGCCTATGAAGAAACCTATGTTCCAAAAACGAAAGAACAGGTGGGTGAACGATTTTTACAAGAGAAGCAACAGCTTCTGCCGATTATTGGTACTCATCCTTGCGCAAGGAAGGTAAGAGCCTCTGTCAACAGTCTTTCGCTTGTTAATTTTGAAACAAACGCCTATTCGGTACCTACTAGGTATGCCGGTCGGAAAGATGCACAAATAAATGCTTATGTAAATCACATTGAAATAAACATTGACGGAAACTGTGTAGCCAAACATGAGCGTTCATACGAAAAGCTTCAAGAAATTTTTGAAGTGGATCATTACTTGGATGAACTGGAGAGAAAACCAAAGTATCCAGCATGCGCGCCCAGTTCGAAGAGCTAATCTTCCACCAAGTTATCAAGAATTTTATAAGAGAAGTCTTTCAAAGTATGGGCATGGAAAAGAGTTTATTAAACTATTAAAACTCCATCGGGAGTTTACGATGGAAACAGTAGAAAGGGCAGTGGCAAGTTGTGTAAAAGAGCAAATATATACAGCTGATAGTGTAAGGCATTATCTTTACCTCATGACTCAGCCGGAAGCAACAAAGCCAGCCCCAATAAAATATGAAATGGAGCAGTCCGTCACCGTCAAGGCTCCTACATTTAGCCCGTATGACCAACTATTACAGAAAGGGAGGTATATTCACTGAATACACACCGTTATCAAATGGATGAATATCTAAAAAGGTCATTTGCGCTTGCCGACTATACGTGAACAAGTTGACGCTTATTTGCGCGAAGCAAATGAGCAACAAATTACCTATGAAGAATTTCTCTTTCAATTATTATCGATTGAAATAGCTGAGCGAGAAATCAAAAAGAAAGAGTTAGCCAGAAAAAGGCGCAATTCCCTGTACATAAGGACCTCCTCTCTTTTCAATTTGAGGAGGCTCCCACGTACCAAAAAGACGCATTCTGGACATCTTTCAAGGGGAGTACATTCAGCAGAAAAGGAATGTCATTTTTATTGGGAACTCAGGTACAGGAAAGTCGCATTTATCAATTGCGTTAGGGGAAGAGGCGATTAATCAAGGCTATACTGTCAAATATTATACTTACCCCCGCCTATCGAATGAACTGATGGAAGCCCAAGACGAAAAAAGGCTCCTCCAGTTGGAGAAACAATGGTTGGCTGCAGATGTCACGATTATTGATGAACTTGGCTATATCCCCTACCACCAGAGAGCAGCCGAATTACTGTTTCAATTTTTTTCTACTCGTTATGAAAGAGGAAGCATGATTATCACTAGCAATCGGGAGTTTAGCCGATGGGTAGAAGTTTTTCACGATGAACAGATGACCGCCGCCTTGTTAGATCGAGTGACTCACAAGGCCCACATTATCCCAATGAACGGAGAGAGTTATCGTCTCAAAGAAACATATTCGAAGTAACAAAAGGGTGGTCAACTTTTACATGAGCGACATGGTCAACTTTTGGGTTGACATTTACACTTGGAATAAGCACTCCTATATATGGGAGAAGATGGGTGTTTAGGTTTCTTGCCCCGGGAGAGGGGCAAGAAACCTAAACACCTCGCACGTTACTCCTACTCTTCATTTTCTTTTTGCTTTAAACTTTGGCGGAATCGATATGATTCTCCATTAAGCAAAAGAATGTGTGAGCGGTGAGTAAGCCGGTCAAGTAAAGCTGCGGTCATTTTTTCATCTCCAAAAATGTTCGTCCATTCTGTAAATTCAAGATTCGTCGTAATGATAACACTTGCACGTTCATAACGGCTTGAAAAGAACTGAAATAATAGCTCTGCTCCCGTTTTAGAGAAGGGGATGTAACCGAGCTCATCCACGATGATCACATCGTTTTTGAGCCACTTCTTCTCAAACGCCCCAAGTTTATGCTCTTCCTTAGCTATGAGTAGCTCTTCTACCAACTCGGCAGCTGTAATGAATTTTGTTTTGTAACCATTTTGGATCATAGCGATTCCAAGGCCCGTGGCCAAATGGGTTTTTCCTGTTCCACTGTTTCCTAAAAAAATTATATTCTCTTTTTTCTCGACAAATTCACCTTTTGCAAGAGTAAGAAATCGGTTTCGATTTAAACTTGGCATTAAAGAAAAGTCATAGGTATCTAATGTTTTATGGACTGGAAATGCAGCTTGTTTCAGCCTTCTTTGCCTTTGATTTTCCTCTCGTGCCTGGACTTCTATTTCAAGTAATGCCAGTAAATATTCTTCGTATTGCAGATTTCTTTCTTCTGCTTCTCTTGCAAGAGAACGATATTGCTTGGCGATGGTAGGCATTCTTAGTTGTTTTGTTAAATGATCTAAAAGTATCTCTGTTGTCATTTCATCTGACCTCCCGTTAATTGTCCATACTGGGCAATATTTGCCTTTTGAATCTTATAGTCCAGTAGATTTACCGGCGTTTTCTCCTTAGATAGATCCTGGATTTTTAAGCAGTTATTTGAGAGCCTTTGAATGATTTCATGTACAACTTCGTACCGATAGATCTGTGCTTGTTCAGCTTCAAGTAAGGCTTGAGTCAACTTTTCCATTCCTATCTCCCGATGAAGGAGGAGAAGTCGGATAAATTTGCGATCACCCGAGGCTCCTTCATGTTCTCTCATCTTTCGATGAAAACGCCTGAACACATCCGGAATATCAGACGATTGGAATGCATGGGCATCCCGAATTGCTCGAGGCTTTTTCAATAATGCCTCAAGGTAATGATCCAGGTTTGTGATCATTTGGTTTCGTTCATAAGAACGAGGATGTTCTGCGATCACTTGATTTTGAGCCACAACGCTCACACGATCGACAAAAATTTTGACCCATACACCTTGGCCAACATAGCTACAAGGGATAGAATACTGATTTGTCTCTACAGTAATTAAAGATGTCTTGTTAACCTGGCAGGAAACCAGCCTGCAAGCTTCAAATTTCTTTTCCGGAAGTGGGTGCAGATATTCTTTTTCCTTTTCCCACATTTGCGCCACTTTTTCATTGGTGTGGGGGACCGTTTTCTGTTCGGCATCCTTTAAGCACCATTTCAAAAGGTGGTCATTTAATTCATCCAATGATTGGACTTCGGGTAACGGGACAAGGGCATTTCTTCTTACATACCCAACTGTTCCTTCTATGCGGCCTTTTTCATTTCCAGACCGGACATTACAAAATTCTGCCTTGAACAAGTAGTGAGCTTGTAAAGCTAGGAATGCCTCCTGTTCCAAGCGATCTCTACCTTGGAGTATTTTTACTACAGCTGTTTTTAAGTTATCAAAAAGCCCTTCTGTTGGTACACCACCAAAGAACTCAAACGCATGGACAAAGCCATCTAAGAAAGCCTCTTGTTTCTCATGAAGGTATGCGCGTGCAAATCGTACTCGACTTGCCGAAAGCTGCATACAAAAGAGGTAAATTCGTTGTGTTCGACCCTGTAGAATAATATCCGCCTCTCCCCAGTCGAATTGGAATTGGTGGCCGAGTTGAAAATCAAGAGGGATAAAGACATCCTGTAGTTTTTTCCTGCGTTTGGCAACAACCTTACGGATATTTGATTCGGAGCCTTTAAAATTATATTCATCTTGCAATCTACGAAATATTCGAGCTGCAGTATGTTTTTGTTTTCCCCAACGTTTGAGATCATCTTCAAGCCACTGATCTATTATTGGCAAGACTCTCCTTGTTTCATCAGAGTATTCTCTTCCGATATAGCTATTTTGCCGATTTATAGTTGTGGGAGCTTCATTCTGTTTAAGATATTTACTAACGGTATTTCTCGAAATCCCCAATTTTTGGGCAATCTGTCGCTGTGACAGCCCTTCTACCTCATGTAAGAATTTGATATTATAAAATTGAGCCATGTTGATCATCCTTTTTTCCTCTCTCTATATTAAAAGTTTGGTCACTTTCAATCTTAAGAGAGGATTTGTTAATTGGAAATCAAGTGGCTTATTTTTTTTGTGATCGAACCATTGAAATGTGGCTCAATTTTAATTTATCAAATACACTAATTCTTTAAAGCTAGACTTAATCAGACACCTGCATTCCGCATTAGAGAATCCAAAAGTTGAATTTGGGGGAATAAAGTGGTGAATCTAAGTCATACTTAAGCCCCCACCGGACCAATTAAAACTATATGCTTGGAGGAAAAGGTTCTAAAGGAAATGCTGCTAGAAGTTATAATTTTGGCTAAGCAAATGAAAAATTAGCAGATCAACTTAATAATTCCCCAGAATTGGCACATCAATTTGGAATGGAGTCTGGTGGAATTAGAGCAAAAGACATAGAAAAATACCGAGTAAAAAACAATTTAACATGGCATGAGTTAAATGATGGAGTAACTATGCAACTTGTGCCAACAGAAATAAACGCCAAATTTGGACATCTTGGTGGTGTTGAAAAGATAAACGCAGGCGCCTTTGAACCTGGGGGATTTGCAAATAAATAGTACGAGGAGAATTGAAAATGGCAATAAATGATGAAGTTTTTGAAGGCGGTTGAAAAAATCAAGTTTCTTATTTCAAAAGTCCATGAAGCAAATCAGCTAGGTGGAAATAAATTATGGGGAGAGGGTATTAGATGAGAAAAGATTTAGAGTGGGAATATGCTGATTTAGAAGTATCAGAAAATAAGATTAAAGAAGTTGGATTACAATTAGGCTTCAATTTACCTCAAGATTATATTAATTGTGTAAAAAAGAATGGAGGTGCGAGTGTTTTTCCTGAGGAATTTAATGTAGGCAATGCAGAGCGATGCTTTGGTAGTTTATTTAGCTTTGATGAGGAAAGTAGTGAGTATATTGTTAAAAAGTATGAAATATACAAACCTACCCTTCCGCAAAAGGTCTTCCCTATTGCAAACGATCCAGCTGGAAATTTAATTTGCTTCGATTATAAAAATAATAAAGAAAACCCAATAGTAGTTTTTTGGGAGCATGAAAATGCAGGAGAAAAAGAAATGTTGATGCGTGAAGAGGGATTAACAGAAGACCAGGCTGAAGAACGTGCTAGAGAAAATGTATTTTACGTTGCGGCAACATTTACGGAATTTCTTGATAAGTTACATGACTAATAAATCTCCTGATGAAAAGAGAGTAAGCAGGCGCGAAATTACATCTTTAAAAGGAAATGGCAAGGCTTAAATGAATTAATTAAAGAAGTCCAAGAATTACTATGAAAATCTGACATTGATCTGATTTTGGGTCTTGAGAACTTTGTTTGACCTTCGAATATTTAAAGGTCGATATCCTTTCAGTAAGGAGAAAAAACAAATGACAAAACAGGAAGCAAAGGAAATAATCAGGAAAGAGATGTTAAAACGTTACAATTGGTTTGATGAACATCCATTAAGAGAAAATGAAGTAGGCATTAGAGTTGATAATGATGAATGGGTAGTATATGTAACTGATGAAAGGGCTAGTGTGGTTGAGGGATCTATTACAAAATTTAATAATGAAAGTGATGCTTTAGACAACTTTATAAAAAGATTGCGAACAGAAAAAATATTATTTTAGTTTTAAGTGGTCTTGGGTTCTAGTTGGGCAAACCGAAGATGATATAAAAGAGCTTTTAGTGGATTTTTCATATGATGATCAGTTAATAAAACAGTTTATAAATGTTAAGTTAAACTCTAAGTATAATACCATTATTTTAATTTATAACTATAATTATAGTAAAGAGGGTAGAGCTGTAAATTCGTAAGAGTCAAATAGAATACACCTATTAACATATATAGTACCTGTGAGATAATCTCTTCAAATCAAAGTTTGAGGAGGTTTTTTTATGTCCCAAAGAAATAATCCAGAATTGCGTAAGGAATGGGAGCGTAGGATCGCTCTTTTCAAAGCGAGTGGCCTCACCCAATCCAAATGGTGTGAAATCAATGAAATAAGTATTCATCAGTTAAAGTATTGGCTTTATAAAGCCGATAATTTCTATTCAACCCAAGATTCTAACAGCAAGTGGATTCCGGTTACATTAGAAGAATCTGAGCAACAGAATGAAACATTACATATAAATGTTGGTTCAGCATCCATCGTGGTTAAACCTGGCTTTAATCCAACACTACTGGCGGAAGTAGTTAAGGCATTGAAATCAGTATGCTAAAAGAAGTTACGGTTGATCGTGTCTACCTCGCACAAGGTGTCACAGATTTACGGAAATCTATCGATGGATTGGTCGCTCTTGTAAAAGAAGAATTCGAGTTAGATCTTTTTCTTCGAGTTTATTTGTTTTTTGTAACCGCGCGAGACAAGTTGAAAATTCTTCAATGGGATCATAACGGTTTTTGGCTTTATTATCGCCGGCTGGAGAGAGGAAATTTTCATTGGTATCAGATAATAATTCGGGTCCTCTGAAAATAAGTCCACGCCAATTAAGGTGGTTATTAGATGGATTATCATTGGAACAAAAACAGGCACACCCTGTTGTAACAGCAAGAACAGTAATTTAAATAATGAAAAATCAGGAATTTACCTATTTTATCGTATAATATATTTATGAAAAAGACAGCGAATTCAACTACCCCAACCCCTACAATTGAAGAACTCCTGCAACGCTTGGAAATGCTGGAGAAACAAAATGCGGAATTAGAGGCGAAGCTAAAAAGCAGAGCGCGTTAGATACCAAATTAAAATGGACTGAAGAACAGCTTCGCCTTCTGCAGAAAAATAGATTCGGCTTTTCCAGTGAAAAAACCAACCCCGATCAATTGGAACTTTTTAATGAAGTAGAAAATGAAGCTAATCCAGATTTGCCGGAACCTACTTTGGAATCTATTACTTATCAACGGCGCCGCAAAGTTCGCGTACTAACGTGAACTGATGTTAGAAAACTTGCCTGTGGAGACGATTGAATATCGTTTATCCCCTGAAGAGCAGGTTTGTTCGTGTTGCGGTGGAAATCTGCATGAAATGAGTACGCAAGTACGCCAGGAACTAAAATACATTCCTGCGGAATTGAAAGTTGTTAAACATGTTCAGTCCATTTACTCTTGCCGCCATTGTGAACGTGAAGAAATTGAAACTCCGGTTGTAACAGCACCAATGCCTAAACCGGTTCATTCAGGTAGTTTAGCATCTCCTTCTTTAATGGCACATATTATGAATCAAAAATATGTGGATGGGCTGCCATTATACCGGCAAGAAAAGCAATTTTCCAGATTGGGGGTACCGTTATCACGCCAAACCCTTGCCAATTGGATGATTCACGGGGCCAACCGGTGGTTGAGCCCACTTTATGATCGCATGCATCAACTTCTTTTGGAAAAGGATATTTTACATGCGGACGAATCGACCCTGCAGGTACTTCACGAACCCGGTCGGCCAGCCACCTCAAAATCATATCTCTGGCTCTACCGTACTGGAAAAGAAGGACCTTCAATCATCCTTTACGATTATCAGGAAACTAGGTCAGGCAAAAATGCCGAGAAATTCCTGTCAGGGTTTAAAGGATATTTACAGGTTGATGGATACGCCGGGTACCATAAGGTACCTAATGTAAAACTGGTCGGTTGCATGGCTCATGCTCGACGTAAATTTGATGAGGCTTTAAAAGTATTGCCTTCTTCAAAGCGTCTGACATCAGGAGTAGCAGCAATGGAAGGTCTCCAATACTGTAACCAACTATATCGCATTGAGCGCGACCTAAAGGAGTTATCCTCTATGGAACGATACGAAAAACGATTAGAACGCAGCAAGCCAGTCTTGGATGCTTTTTTGTCATGGCTAAAAATACAGAAGCAAAAAGTGTTACCAAAAAGCGCTTTAGGTCAGGCGATTACCTACTGTCTCAATCAATGGAAGAAATTAGTGGCATTCCTAGAGGATGGACGATTAGAAATTGATAATAATAGAAGCGAGCGCTCAATAAAGCCCTTTGTTATTGGGAGAAAAAACTTCCTTTTTTCAAATACACCGAAAGGTGCAAGGGCTAGCGCAATCATTTATAGCATTGTGGAAACAGCAAAGGAAAATGGCCTAAACCCATATTATTACCTTCGCTATTTATTTGAGAAGTTACCTAACATTGATCTGACAGATAAAAATGCCCTGGATAAAGTACTGCCTTGGTCAACAACACTTCCAATCGTTTGCATAGATTTTAAAAACTTACCTAAATAATAACTCGATCCCCATCTGGTTGACAGGTGGGGATTATTTTACGCTTACGTAAATTCCGTAAACAAAAATGCTTACAAACTAGATTTTATAGGTACAGCAGAGTATTTAGATTAAACGTATATTATACAATGTAGAGCAAAGCACTTGATTGGCATTTATGCTAAAAGTGCTTTTTTGTGTAAGAATGCAACGCTTTAGACAACATAGATGATGCTTCTCAACCCGATGACCATTGGACCTCGTCCTAGAGGGATTCGGAAATACTGGAAATGTCCGAATGCCTATAGAGAATACGCATACGTTTGAGAAAAAAGTTAGTGCAATGATAAAAGATGGCGGAACAACAATTAAAAATAAGAGATTCGGTACCTCTTATTACAAAAGATACTCCATTACAGAAAACAATTCCGGCTAGTGATATAGAAAAGTATTTATCTGGTGAGTATGTTGAAATAGGTGGATATATTGCAAAATTTGATGACGTTGGTCATATTAAAAACTGTGATGATGTGGTTGAATCTTTTCGCCTTGACTACACTTCATGGAATGGAAATAGGCTTTTTTCGGTGGATGGGAATGTATATGGAAAAATTAAATTTACAACTAACAATGTAGATAATATTGAGATCCCTTACGGAGAACGTTTTGGAGGAACGAATACTGATGGACCACCGTGTACACAGAATGGTTTTACGGGATCCAGAAATGGTGAATTTGTTCCTGAATGGCACTTTAATAATAGATATTTTCCCGATAATGGAGCGGAATTATATAGAGTTACGGATGGTACTGAAAAACTAGTAGCAATATTTGATAGTGATTTAAAATTGTTTATACCAGTCAAATATTGGGAGGTTAAAAATGACAAAACAAGAGTTCTTAAAGAGACTTGAATCTGAAAGACTAAATATTGGTGAATATATAATAATAATCGACAAGATATCGGATGCTCCACTTATATTAGGATGTGCATATGATCAAGGAGTATGGAAAGTTTATGAAACAAGAGAACGAGGAGGTCACTTCATAATTAAAGAGATAGATAATGAAGATGAGGCGTTTGATTATTTTTATAAAGTAGTGCTAAGTCAACAAAACAGACTTAACAATTAAAATTACGTTATGACTTTAGTAGATAGAGAATGCGTAAAAACCTAAACTTCCTTACGGCAATTACTTGCAATCCAATGAAAATTAAAAGAAGGTTAAACAAAAGGTCAAAAATTGGTCATTTGCATAGATTCTTTATATATAGGGATGCCAGATGATACTAACATAGCAAAAAAAGGAATGAATTGAACTAATAAATATTATTATGAAAAATGGGAACAAAAAGAGGATGTACAGCTATTAGAAATTAAAATGTTTATTAAATGAATGAATTTCATAATTCTTAGCCCTTGTGTATCAAGGGGTTTAAGAGATAAAAAAAGAAGTACCTCCCCAAATCTTGTATAATGGTAGTTGACCAGTAAGCCCCCATTCAAACAACGCATATAAATGATCAGCACCCCTTAGTACAATAATCGTATCAATTAAGGAGGTGCTTTTCCTATGTCACAACAAAAACTAACAATCGTCCCCGTTTCAATACAACCAGAAAAAAATATTATAACATCCACAACTTCGAAAGATCCTTCAAATAGCTTTTGCACAATCAAAATTGAAGCTGCTGAAATTTCCTTCTTCAACGGCGTAGATGAGCACATCATCCAAACGGTCATGAGGGAGTTGAAAAATCTATGAAACATGATTATACCAGTGTAAAAAACATTTATATTATTTGCGGTAAAACAGATATGAGGAAGGGAATTGATGGATTAGCAACGCTAATTCAAGATTCTTTCGAACTTGATCCATATGGAGATTCTATTTTCCTTTTCTCTGGTTGGAGTAAAGACCGTTATAAATGTTTATATTTTGATGGCGATGGTTTCGCCATGCTTTATAAGTGACTAGATGGAGGAAAACTTCAATGGCCAAAAGATGAAAATGAAGTACGTAAACTTTCGCAACAGGAGGTTCGCTGGTTGTTAGAAGGGTTGTCCATTCAGCAACCAAAGGCCATTCAAAAATCACAAAAAGGAGTATTCTAAACAAGCTAGAAATGTTGGTTTATAGCCATTTTCAACTTCGCTTTCTACGTTAAAAATGTTATAATATAACTAACTTATGGTGAACGAAAAGTGGTGAAATAAATGGTTAATACTTCTTCCAATAACAAGAATCCATATGGGAAATTAATTCGACTTCTCGAAGAACAATTGGCTCATTCAAATCAACAAAACAAAGACTTATCGAAAAAGCTAGATCAATCAACTAAACAGATTGAAGCGCTAACTGAACAAATTCGCCATTTAACAAAACTTTTATATGGATCGAAATCCGAAAAATCGAAATACAACGTACCAGATGGGCAAGGCTCATTATTTGATGATGACCCGGCTTTTAGCGAACCTGAGCACACAGAAGAACAAAGCCAACAGACAATCTCTTATACTGTTGTACGAAAAGTTAAATCAAAAAAACGAAATGATTCCTTGCATGATGGTATTGAAGTAGAAGCTATTCACCATCATCCGAAAAATACAATCTGTGACTGTTGCCAAGGGCAAATGATTGAAATTGGTAGTACACTTGTACGTGAAGAAGCAAAATTTATTCCTGCAAAAATGATGAAAGTACAGCACATTGAACATGCGTATGAATGTAAAGACTGCAAAGTTGATTCATCACAGCCAGCACAAATCAAACGCGGGAAAGCACCACAACCAGCGATTCAGCGTAGCATCGCAAGTCCTAGCGTACTTGCCAAAGTCATCTATGATAAATTTGCACAATATTTACCTCTTTACCGTCAGGTAAAGGAATGGAATCGCTATGGACTGAATACCAATGATAAAAACCTATCGAATTGGGTTATCCGTGTAGCACATGATTGGCTGTTACCTGTATACGAACGAATGAAAGAGTTGATGATGGCAAAATCGGTTTTGCATGTCGATGAAACATACGGACAAATTATCAACCGATCCGATGGGAAATCTGGCCAAGCCAATGCGTATAATTGGGTGTTTCGAAGTGTGCCAAGCCAAGGGCCAACAATGACTCTCTTTCAAAGCGCATTATCTCGAGCTCGATCTGTCCTTGAAAGTTTTATTGAAGGCTTTTCTGGAACGATTGTGTGTGATGGTTATTCTGCTTATGATAAGTTGGAAGGCGTTAATTTCGCAAATTGTTGGGCGCATGTTCGTCGTTATTGGCTGAAAGCTGATAGCAAAAATGGTAGAATCGGTGTGAAATATTGTGATGATTTATATCGACTAGAAAGGCAATTTAAACGTTTGTCTCCGAGTAAACGAAGAAAAAAACGTCAAAAGTACTCGAAGCCAATCGTGGAGGAATTCCTTCACTGGGTTGAAACATCACCATTTTACGGAAAAAATGCGTTAGCAAAAGCAGCTGAATACACATTAAACAGGGCAAATGGACTCAAATTATTCCTGAATGATGGGCGAATTGAAATGGATAATAATCCAGCCGAGAACGCCATCCGTCCCAACGTTATAGGAAGAAAAAATTGGCTCTTTAGTGTAAGTGAAGCTGGTGCAAAAGCGAATGCCATCTGTTTAAGTATTGCTGAAACTGCCAAAAGTAACGGCGTTGATTTCTATGAATATATAAAGAAACTTTTTACGGATTTACCAAATCTCGGCGTCCAACAAAACCCTGAAATTTTAGATCAATACATGCCCTGGTCAAAAATGATTCAGGCAGAATGTAGCAAATAAATGAAATAGCCGTAATTCGATTAAAAAAGTCAGAATTTACGGCTATTTACGATGCGTACCGAAAGGTACACTTATTTTTTATAATTCGGGCTTACGTTGACCACAAACCATAAAAAGACTGGAGGAGTACTTCTTATGACTATTATACGACAACCTAGCCTATTTGGCATACAGGAATTATTTGACATGGAACCTACCCAAAAATATGAAGCCATTATTTCAGCGGTAGATTTGGATTCGATGTACCATCAAGTGGCGAAAAAATCACGGTTGGGTGCACCGGAAGAACTAAACTATGCAGCCATGATTATCTCCACCTTTGTAAGATACATAGAGCGCATCCCTACGATGAAGGATCTTATAAAACGTCTTCATGATGATCTAGCTTTTAAGTTAAATTGTGGCTTTTTGGTTTCTGATCATGTGCCTTCAGAATCCTCCTATTCACGTCTCATAACGAAATTGGAGGAAAGCGATATCCTTGAGAAAGAACAAGAAAAAGTGGTCCTCCAGGCTATTGCAGAAGGTTTCATCACGGATGATACAGTGGCCATTGATGCAACCCATTTTGAAGCACGAGACCAAGCGCAGCCAAAAGAAGAAAAGCCAAAATCTGAACCCCAAAAACGTGGTCGGAAATCAAAAGATGAGCGTGACGGGTGGCTTAAAGAACAAGCTGAAACGGAAGCCAATTTACCTTTATATGATAGAAAAATTGTGGCCCAATTAGATGTTCCCCTAGCCGAACTACGTGCCGAAGTTCCCCAAGACCCTAAATGGGGCGTGAAAAAGAACTCAGAAGGACAAAATGTTTTTTGGTTTGGCTACAAAGGTCATTTAGCCGTTGGTACATCAAGCCAATACATTCTACAGGCTCTTTTTTCATCTGGGAGTCTAAATGATGGTAAGGCAGCTATCCCTTTACTGAAAGGAATTCAGGAACGCCTTCACCTTCCATTACGTTATCAAACAATGGATGCGGGCTATGACTATGAACCCATATACGAGCAGGTACATCGAATGGGACAACAATCCGTCATCGCGTATAATAAGCGAAATGAAGGGGAAATCATTGGCTATGATAAACACTTTGCCCCAACTTGTTTCAGAGAGCATTCTTATCGTTATGATAGTTTTGATCCTAAATATGAAACATTGAAATACACAAGACCAAAGGAATGCAGCGACTGTCCCTTAGCTAATGAAGGTATTTGCCAAAAGGTTTATAAAGTGAAAATCACTTCAGACCTTCGCAGATATACCGCACCAGCACGCGGGTCACAAGCATGGAAAAACATTTTCAAACGTCGTACTGCCGTAGAACGGGTTAATGCCTATCTGAAAGAATTCTTTCAACTGAACAATGTTCGCTATCGTACTGGGAAACGTGCAAAAATTCATTTTGACATGGTAACCCTTATTTATAATGCTTCAAAGTTAGCCGCAGACCGAATTAATGTACAATTAAATCAGCAACAAGTAGCATGATTTCTGTTTTTAAAAATATATTTTAGAAATTCTGTAGGATTCTGTATTTTTAAAAAGAGCAATTATGAAATTGACTCAAATTATAAAAAAGAAATGAATTAAGGATAAATGAAGAAATAAGAACAAAAACGTTATATAAAATATCGGAAGTCCAGTTTATATGAACAGGAGTTTTTTCATGGACGTAAAATATATCCCCTCGGACTGGGAAAAAATGAAAGACGGTATTGGCGATTTAATCGGATTAGGTCGCTGGGGCAAAGGAATGATCGATGACCTCAAAGATATTACAGACAATTTAGAAGATGCTGAATCAGATATTGCAAGCCTTGACAGCGACGGGGTCATCTCCTTCCACCACACGAGCCAGAAAGATAAATTTCAACACTTATATGAAGACTTCGAAGTACTGCATCGCTTTACCGGAAAAGTCGGGGATATCGTTGACCGGACTATTGATCAACCATTCTATGAAGATATCGATGCATTTGTCGAGGCGATGAGAGATTTAACTCCTTCTAATTACACAACAAAAAATCGAATTGGCGCAACAGAAGTAAAGGTCGCTTATGCGGGCTACGGACAGCAACAAACCTTCGAAGTTCCAAAGGCAGAGGTAAGTATCGATGACATATTTAACGGCGATAATTACTATGCTGAACAAATGAAGCTCGAATTCGAAGCCTGGAAGGAGCTAAATCCCGATCAAGATTTCTCTCAAAAAGAGTATCAACTCGCTGCAGTAAATACACACGCATTTGAATATGAATCGATTCGAAACCAGCAGGAAAGCAAAGAATTTTGGGGACAAATTGCAGCCCTCGTTGTTATCGTCGGTGTATCATTGGTCTGTCCTCCCGCAGGTATCGCTTTAGGAGCAGTTTATGGTACATTCGAGTTAAGCTCAGCCGTTTCGGGGAAGGACTGGATTTCAGGACGAGAGCTAGGCACAGGAGAACGCGTATTCCGAGGACTATTAAGCCCATTAGATATAATTCCTGGTGTAAGTAGTATCACGAAATTCAGCGGTACCGTAAGGCTTGCTCACTTAGGAGATATGGGGAAATTCTCCATTAAAACGGGGATAAAAAGTAGCATCAAAGATGGCGCTGCCCACATAGGAAATATGGTCGAAACTGCCGGAAAAATGTCTGCTACAAGACTCAAAAGTGCATCATCTGCGATAAAAAATGGCGGAACAGCAATCAAAAATAAGGTAGTAGAAGATGCCAAAGATATTGGTAGACTAGTAGGAACCGGAATCAACAAAATGACAAATATCATACCCTCACGAAAACTTGGTTTTGCTGCAGATGGGATGGGCGACGTTGGGCATGCTCATATTCCTGTTGATGAGGCGAGAGTGGTTGGGAATGAGAAAGGGGATGTTGTTAGTAGGATTGATAGTGGGTCTGTTGGTAATAAGAATTTTAATGAGGTGAGTACAGGCTTTGAAACAAGGGGTTACAGGCCACAACCTGGTGAAAGATTAATTACAAAAGAAGAGTGGAAGGCTTTACATCGTAAACAACGTATGGAAGCTAATTATCCAAAACCAATTGTTCATGAAAAAAATTATGATGCTATAAAATCTAATCCTAAATATTATACACCTGAAGGAGAAATTAATTGGCCCCCCGATCGTGGCGTGTTAGGAAAACCCGAAGTCATTACAGTAAATCCCGGTACAATTATAGATAGATTTGGTTATGAAGGTGGAACGTTTGTTTCACCGTATGGAATACCATATGAAATGCGTGCATTAGCTCCGGAAACGTATTTGAAACCTTATAATGTTTATGTTGTAGCTAAACCAGTTGAAGTCCAAGCCGGGAAAATTGCCCCATGGTTTGATGAACCTGGTTTAGGTATGCAGTATGAACTCAATGACTCTGTAAAAAATTTGATTGAGCAAGGTGTGCTCAGAAGGGTGATAAAGTATGAATAAAAATGAATTAAAACAATTGCTAATTAATTCTAACGTACCAAAAGATTTATATAGCTTAGAAGGTGGATTACCTAATGAAGCATTGTGCTTAAACGAGGAAAATGGTCAGTGGGAAGTATATTACAGCGAACGTGGTGTAAAATCACAATTAAAAAGATTTGATTCAGAGGATAGAGCATGTGAATATTTTTATAAAGAGATTCTAGACCAACTAAATTAATAGATTAGTAATTAAAAAAACCGAAAAGTTGGTTCAAAATATATGGGATCAGTTTTATAACTGATTAATAGAATGAAATATATTATCGGGGTTACACATGAAAAAGATACTAAAAAACTCATATCTTAATTTAAAGCTTTACTATTTAAGTTTTTAAAAACGATTGAAGATCCAGTTTACTACGAACTGGATTTTTTTCATGGATGTAAAGTATATCCCATCGCATTGGAAAAGATGAAAGATGGTATTGGAGACTTAATTGGATTAGGCCGCTATGGCAAAGGGATATTGACGACCTCAAAGATATCACGAACAATTTAGAAGATGCGGAATTGGATATTGCAAGCCTTGACAGCGACGGCGTGATTTCCTTTCACCACACTAGTCAAAAGGATATATTTCAACATTTGTATAAAGACATTGAAGTACTGCACCGATTTACTGGAAAAGCCGGGGATATCGTAGAACGGACGATCGATCAACCATTCTATGAAGATATTGATGCATTTGTGGAAGCAATGAGAGATTTAACTTTCTCAAACTATAGAACGAAGAATCGGGTTGGAGTTACAGAAGTAAAGGTCGCTTACGATGGATACGGACAACAACAGACTTTTGAAGTTCCGATTTATGCAGAACAAGTCAAGCTCGAATACGATGCTTGGAAGGAGCTAAATCCCAATCAGGATTTCTCTCAAAAAGAATTTCAACTGGCTACAGTAAATACACACGCATTTGAATATGAGTCGATTCGAAACCAGCAGGAAAGCAAAGAATTTTGGGGACAAATTGCCGCCCTCGTTGTTATCGTCGGAGTATCATTAGTCTGTCCACCCGCAGGTATCGCTTTAGGAGCCGTTTACGGTACATTCGAGTTAAGCTCAGCCGTTTCGGGGAAGGATTGGATTTTAGGACGAGAGCTGGGCACATGAGAAAGAGTGTTCCGTGGACTATTAAGCCCATTAGATATTATTCCTGGAGTAAGTAGTATCACGAAATTCAGCGGTGCAGTAAAGCTTGCTCACTTAGGTGATATGGGCCAATTCGCCGTTAAAACGGGAATAAAGAGCAGCATCAAAGACGGCGTTACTCATATTGGAAATATGGTCGAAACAGCTGGAATGGTGTCTGCCACTCGACTAAAAAGTGCAACTTCAGCGATAAAAGATGGCGGAACAGCAATCAAAAATAAAGTAGTAGAAGATGCCAAAGATATTGGTAGACTAGTAGGAACCGGAATCAACAAAATGACAAATATCATACCCTCACGAAAACTTGGTTTTGCTGCAGATGGGATGGGCGATATTGGGCATGCTCATATTCCTGTTGATGAGGCGAGAGTGGTTGGGAATGAGAAGGGGGATGTTGTTAGTAGGATTGATAGTGGTTCTGTTGGGGGTACTAAGATAGAAAAGGTTGTTTCTGAGATTAGCGAGGCTGATAGAGCTAAATTGGAAGGTTGGACATATCCACCTAATGAGGAAAAGTATTTAAAATACAAGCCCGTTTATGATAATCCAAAATATTATAATCAGGAAACTGGTGAGATTAATTGGCCACCAAATAATGGTTTTGAAGGGGAACCTTATAAAATAAAATTGGAAAAGGGAAAAATTATTGATAGATATGGCAGTCCTGGTGGAACTTTTGTTTCTCCAGAGGGAATTCCATATGAGCAAAGAGCTCTTGCTTTGCATAGTGATGATGCCCCATATCACAAATATGAGATATTAGAAGAGTTCGATGTTGAAGCAGGGAAAATTGCTCCTTGGTTTGATAGACCCGGAGGAGGTACTCAATATTTTACTGGTAATATAAAAGTAATAGATATTGAAACTGGGGAAATGGTAGACGCAACTGTTGAAAACTTAGAAAGATTGGGATATATACGAGAAATAAAATAATGGGGTGAACAATGAATGGATATCCAACAAGCATCAAGGCTTTTGAACGTTGCTGGAAAGCAAACATCTTATCAAAATAATTGTATTAAAGAGAAAGTAGATTTATACGAAAACTATTATCAGTTAGAGAAGGACAGGGATAAATGGAAGTATGGTTTATTTATGGTAGAAAGGCAAAATAATCCGTATTTTAAAGTACAAAAGGAATTTGATAAAGAAACAGAGGGAGCAAAGTACTTCTTTTTAGATAGATTATCTTCATTTTATTTTTCAACAAAGATAAAGCCCTTTATGAACTCGCATAGTGAATTAGATATAGGAGGTTCCAATTTTGATGAAAATAAACTATATAAAGCAATGTCCATTTTAAGTATACCTTCTTCATTATTGGTGACCAGTAAATCAAAAATTAAAAATAGAGCAATTATGATAACAAATGAAGATGCTACAAATTCTATTGTTTCCTTAGTTGACAATAGTGGGAACATAATTAAATCTACCATTCCAATAAGTAAACAAAGAGCCTTATTAATTGCTTTTAAAAAAGTATATATGCTTTATCTTTTTGAAAATGAAGTAACTAAACTAATGCAAAGTGAGAATATTCAAGGGGATTTTTCGGACAATGATATTAATATTTTCCTTTCTTAAAACCTAGTCGTTCCCGAAAAAGGAAAGTTATTAATAGTAATAGAGAAAATTCTGAAAAAGTTGTAATGGCTTTGAAAAGTAATACGAGAATAAAAAGTTGTACTTAGTTTAGTAAATGATTGAAAATCCAGTTTACAATGAACAGGAGTTTTTTCATGGACGTAAAATATATCCCATCGGATTGGGAAAAGATGAAAGAAGGTATTGGCGATTTAATTGGTTTAGGGCGCTGGGGCAAAGGAATGATTGATGATCTCAAAGACATCACGGACAATCTAGAAGATGCAGAATCAGATATTGCAAGTCTCGATAGCGATGGGGTCATCTCCTTTCATCACACCAGCCAGAAGGACAAATTTCAACACTTATACGAAGACTTTGAAGTATTACATCGATTTACTGGAAAAGTCGGGGACATCGTTGACCGGACGATTGATCAACCATTCTATGAAGATATTGATGCATTTGTCGAGGCGATGAGAGATTTAACTATCTCAAACTATACAACAAAGAATCGGATTGGAGCTACAGAAGTTAAGGTTGCCTACGCTGGATACGGACAACAACAGACTTTTGAAGTTCCAAAGACTGAGGTAAGTATCGATGATTTATTCAATGGCGATAATTATTATGCAGAACAAATCAAGCTCGAATACGATGCTTGGAAAGAGTTAAATCCCGATCAAGATTTTTCTCAAAAAGAGTATCAACTGGCTGCAGTAAATACACGCGCCTTTGAATATGAATCGATTAGAAACCAGCAGGAAAGCAAAGAATTTTGGGGGCAAATTGCTGCCCTTGTTGTCATTGTCGGTGTATCGTTGGTCTGTCCACCTGCAGGTATCGCTTTAGGAGCCGTGTACGGTACATTTGAATTAAGCTCAGCCGTTTCAGGGAAGGATTGGATATCTGGACGGGAACTAGGCACGGGGGAACGAGTCTTCCGTGGTCTATTAAGCCCACTAGACATTATCCCTGGAGTAAGCAGTGTCACGAAATTTAGCGGTGCAGTAAAACTTGCTCACGTAGGAGATATGGGGCAATTCGCCATTAAAACCGGGATAAAAAGCAGCATTAATGATGGAGTGACCCATATTAGAAATATGGTTGAAACGGCTGGAAAGATGTCTACAACCCGATTAAAAAGTACAGCTTCAGCGATAAAAGATGTACCAAATAAGCTGAAAAATAAGTTAATTGACGATACAATAGAAGTAGGAAGATTCATCGATTCAGCTATCACACATACAAAAAATATCACCTCAACCCGACGACATATGGACTTTGCTATGGATGGATTCGGAAATATGGGGAATGTCCAGAAGCCTGTGGAGAATTCGCACGCAGCTGAAAATTATTTTACGGCTAGGCTTAAGAAGAATGGGATTAATGGTGGCGGTGCGGGTAATAAAAATGTTCACCGATCTGAAATTGATGAAGTAATTAAAAACGATTATGATATTAATGGAAATTTGATTAATAGGTCAATTGTTCCTAAAGGTTATGATAGTGTTGAAGATTTTTTGAAAGTTGTAGATGATACAACTATTAAGGAATATGGTTATGATAGCATAGAAGAATTTAAAGAAGTAGTTGGGTATGTAGACGATTATTTAAATGCTTCACCTAAAAATAATATAATTAATAAAGGGTTGGCAGGAGGAACACATGTGAAAGGTGTAGACTATGATGTGTTAGGTTTTCCTATTTTTAAAGGAGAAAATTTAAAATTTACGTTAAAATTGGATGAAGAATATAAAGTTATGAAAGATACAAGTCAGTTTAAAGAGTGTACAAGAATTTTAAAAGAGGCAATTGAAAAAGGTCAAGTGCCAAGAGAGCTTTTTACTCCACAACAGCTTGATCAGATTCAAAAGGGAAGAGCTAGAATAAAGGGGTTTACTTGGCACCATCATCAGGTTCCTGGAAAGATGCAGTTAGTATTAGAAGATATCCATGGGGCGGTTAACCATCTTGGTGGAAATAAATTATGGGGAGAGGGTATTAGATGAGAAAAGATTTAGAGTGGGAATATGCTGATTTAGAAGTATCAGAAAATAAGATTAAAGAAGTTGGATTACAATTAGGCTTCAATTTACCTCAAGATTATATTAATTGTGTAAAAAAGAATGGAGGTGCGAGTGTTTTTCCTGAGGAATTTAATGTAGGCAATGCAGAGCGATGCTTTGGTAGTTTATTTAGCTTTGATGAGGAAAGTAGTGAGTATATTGTTAAAAAGTATGAAATATACAAACCTACCCTTCCGCAAAAGGTCTTCCCTATTGCAAACGATCCAGCTGGAAATTTAATTTGCTTCGATTATAAAAATAATAAAGAAAACCCAATAGTAGTTTTTTGGGAGCATGAAAATGCAGGAGAAAAAGAAATGTTGATGCGTGAAGAGGGATTAACAGAAGACCAGGCTGAAGAACGTGCTAGAGAAAATGTATTTTACGTTGCGGCAACATTTACGGAATTTCTTGATAAGTTACATGACTAATAAATCTCCTGATGAAAAGAGAGTATGCAGGCGCGAAATTATTAGAGAATATATTAATACTGAAAAGTAATCCACTACTAAAGTGGTAGATATAATGCTGAATTTTTCAATATATTGAACGGGCGGTTAAAAAATGAAAAAAGTTTTAGCTATAGTTTCTATTGTTATATTATCATTTGCAATCGTTGCTTGTGGTAATAAAGAAGGTACTGTAAAACAAGATCAGGTAGATAAACTGAAGGAAGGTATGACAAAGTCGGATATTGTGGATACTCTTGGTGAACCAATTGAAAAGAAGGATAACCAGTGGACATATGATTTACAAAAGAATGATAAGACGATAAATTTACACATTTTTTTAATGGTGATGAATTAATTGGAACGACAACTGGATCTAAATAAAAAGAATTCTAAACCGTTTTTATTAAGAATTTTATGGTCTGTGATAAAAAACATTTTTCTACTAACTAAGACTAATAATTAATAAAGAACCTTAAATGGAACTATTCAAATGAACTGCACCCAAATTGTTAATTTTAAGGTGCAGTTTTTCTATTATTAACTATTAATTGTAAGTAAGCCCGAATTATAAAAAAATAAGCGTACCTTCTGGCACGCATCACAAATAGTCGTAAATCTTGATTTTTTTAATCGAATTTACGACTTGTTTCAGTTATTTGAGCATTTTTCCTTAATTGTTTTCGACCAGGGCATATATTGATCTAAAATTTCAGGGTTTTGTTGGATACCGAGATTGGGTAGATCCCTAAAAAGTTTCTTTATATATTCATAGAAATCAACGCCGTTACTTTTGGTAGTTTCAGCGATACTCAAACAGACGGCATTCGCTTTTGCACCGGCTTCACTTACACTAAAAAGCCAATTTTTTCTACCTATAACGTTGGGACGGATGGCGTTCTCGGCTGGATTATTATCCATTTCAATTCGCCCATCATTCAGGAATGCTTTGAGCCCATTTGCCCTGTTCAATGTGTATTCAGCTGCTTTTGCTAGCGCATTTTTTCCGTAAAATGGTGAGGTTTCAACCCAGTGAAGGAATTCCTTCACAATTGGCTTCGAATACTTTTGACGTTTTTTTCTTCGTTTGCTCGGAGACAAATGTTTAAATTGTCTTTCTAGCCGATATAAATCATCACAGTATTTCACACCGATTCTACCATTTTTGCTATCAGCTTTTAGCCAATAACGACGAACATGAGCCCAACAATTTGCGAAAATGACGCCTTCCAACTTATCATAAGCAGAATAACCATCACACACAATCGTTCCAGAAAAGCCTTTAATAAAACTCTCAAGGACAGATCGAGCTCTAGATAACGCGCTTTGAAAGAGAGTCATTATTGGCCCTTGGCTTGGCACGCTACGAAACACCCAATTATAAGCATTGGCTTGGCCAGATTTCCCATCGGATCGGTTGATAATTTGTCCGTATGTTTCATCGATATGTAAAACCGATTTAGCCATCATCAACTCTTTCATTCGTTCGTAAACAGGTAATAGCCAATCGTGTGCTGCGCGGATTACCCAATTCGAAAGGTTTTTATCATTGGTATTCAGTCCATAGCGATCCCACTCCTTTACCTGACGATAAAGAGGTAAGTATTGTGCAAATTTATCATAGATGACTTTGGCAAGTACGCTAGGACTTGCGATGCTACGCTGAATCGCTGGTTGTGGTGCTTTCCCGCGTTTGATTTGTGCTGGCTGTGATGAATCAACTTTGCAGCCTTTACATTCATACGCATGTTCAATGTGCTGTACTTTCATCATTTTGGCAGGAATAAATTCTGCTTCTTCACGTACGATTTTACTGCCAATTTCAATCATTCGCCCTTGGCAACAGTCACAGATTGTATTTTCCGGATGATAGTGGATAGCTTCTACTTCAATACCATCATGCAAGGAATCATTTCGCTTTTTCGATTTAACTTTTCGAACAACAGTATAAGAAATTGTCTGTTGGCTTTGTTCTTCTGTGTGCTCAGGTTCCCTAAAAGCCGGGTCATCATCAAATAATGAACCTTGCCCGTCTGGTGCGTTATATTTCGATTTTTCGGTTTTTGATCCATATAAAAGTTTAGTTAAATGGCGTACTTGATCGGTTAACGCTTCAATCTGTTTCGATAAGTCTTTGTTTTGTTGATTCGAATGAGCCAATTGATCTTCGAGAAGCCGAATTAATTTCTCGTTTTGACTTTCATCCTTAGAAGCGTTCCCCACATCATTCACCCACTTTTCGTCCACATAAGTTAGTTATATTATACCATTTTGAACGAGCTAAGTGAAGATGAAAACGGCTTTAAATCAGCGTTTTTCAATTAATTTAGAACACTCCTTTTGGTGACTTTTGAATAGCCTTTGGTTGCTGAATCGATAACCCCTCAAGTAGCCACCGAACCTCCTGCTGGGATAGTTTTCGCACCTCATTTTCGTCTTTTGGCCATTGAAGTTTGCCTTTATCCAAACGTTTATAAAGCATGGCGAAGCCATCACCATCGAAATACAAACATTTATACCGATCCTTACTCCATCCTGAAAATAAGAAAATGGAATCACCATATGGGTCCAGCTCAAAAGAATCCTGAATCAGTGTGGCTAATCCATCAATGCCTTTACGCATGTCAGTTTTTCCACAAATGATGTAAATGTTTTTAACACTTGTATAGTCGTGTTTCACAGATGTCTCAACTCCCTCATAACAGTTTGAATGATGTGCTCATCCACGCCGTTGTTGAAGGAAATTTCTATGTTTGCCGTTTTGATCGTGCAAGCTTTATTGGAAGAGGCTGTTGATGACGTGGATGAATAATAATCTTTATTTTTGGAATGTAATGTAACGGGGACAATTGTTAATTTTTGTTCTGGCATATGAAAAGCACCTCCTTAAATTGATACATTCATAGTACCAGGAGGCGCTGCTTGTTTATATGCGTTGTTTGATTGGGGGCTTACGAAATATGCAGAAATACGATTGTATAAGTGTGCTGAATATACAATGTTGTCTCCTATTACTTTTAAGCGTCCATCGTATAGTGGACGCTTATTTGATTTTTTTAAAACTCTCTCGCGAAATGCTCTTGAATGAAATCAGAAGTTAACTTGTCATTCGATATGAAATTATGCAGTCAATCGTTAACGTGTTGTCCTTCATATGCATCCAACTATTTTGTGTCGGGTTTAGTGCTATTTTTTCATTAATTACGATAAGGAAAATGTTGTTCTTTATTGTGAAAACAATAATAAACCTGAAGTAGTTCTTTTACTTTCCTTGATTATGTATAAATTCAAAATCTAATTCCTGTGGTTCACGTTGAGAAGCTTCCTTCATTAAATTTTTTTAATCGTTTTTTTAGTCATACGTCTATCTTCAAAAAAAACGTCTTCCATCCCTTTAATCATAAATTTAACAGCAAGAATAACAAATATAAAGGCAATAACAGGGCCAAAAAAATTCCAAGACCAGCCTTGTATATGTTCAAATCCTCTACCAACGAGTCCGGACCATTCACTTGAAAGGGAAATATATACTTTTTCTTCTGTATCAAGTTTCTTCTCTAATGTTCCACCAAAAAAGACGTGAAAAAAACCGAGATGTATTAACAAAATCAACACCTGGACAGTTTCTTGGGCGAATTGGATCAACAGACGTGGTCTCATATGGGGAAGCACATGCTTTCTTAATATATGAATATGACTACCACCAAGCGCTTTCGAGCTTGTAATAAATTCTTCTTTATATACTTGGCTGATTTGATTACCAATTAGCAAAGAAGTGGTTGGAATCGCTACAACTGTTAAAATAATCAATTCAAAGATAACTTTTTGAATAAAACTGTATTGGTCTTCAAAGCTAACATTATATAGAAGTACATAACAGAGCAGTGCTGTTGGTATATAATAAAATCCATTCACTATTCCACTAATGTATTTGTTCAGTTTGGAAATATAATCTCCTAAAATCAGTCCAAAAAATGATGAAATAATAACCCTCAAGCCAGCTACAATTATACAAATACCGATTGTATATTTTGCTCCTTGTATTAACAAAAAGAAAATGTGTCTTCCAATCGAATCTGTTCCAAGTGGCGGAACATCAAGTGGAGCAAATGGTCCACTTCCAATAATTTCTCCACGGCTATTGTACAAGAAGGTTGTAACTGGGATCTTTTCGTGGAAAAAAATAGTATGAATTATACTTGAAGATACTAGTAAAAATAAAAAAATAAATCCAATTAAAAATAATGGGTGCTTAAATAATTTTTTTAACCGGTTATTTGAATCCATAAACTAACCCTCCAACTGCCTACCGGTAGTTTTTTCAATTATGACCTGTCCAATTGCATTCATAAAATAAATTGGAAAAAACACGAAAAACATACCCACGGCTAGTACATTGGGCGCTAAATTATCGAACATGAAGTGCATCAGACCATCTAAGTTGAATACAAATTCAACAATAAGCAGATTAGACAACATAAACCACATAATAGATTTTACATGTAGAAAGATATTAATGATTGCATTTCGTAATACATGAGAAAACAAAACTCTTTCTTTAGTTAATCCTTTTGCTCTTGCAACATCTATATATAACTGGGAGGTCTCTTCTTCAAAGTTATGAATCATTATTCGATATAAAAGTAAGGTTGGTAAGACTGCAAGAACAATAATCGGTAGAACAAAGATTCTTTCATTACCAAAGGCAACAATATTAAAAATCAAAGTGTCAGTATGTTTATAGATGAGAGGTACAATAACAGTAAATAGTCCGACTACAAAAACGTCAGGAATAGATTCTCCGAGAAAAAGAAGAAATTTAATTTTCCTACGTAATTTTTCTGGTAAAAGCATCGTGAAGAAGGTTAATACCATGGCCAGAAAGAAAGAAAGAAAAACAGCAATGAACATTAAGGTGATGGAATATCTCCATCGTGCCCAAAAATCTGGGAACAATCTATATGTATCCTGATCAAGGTTATAAGTCAATGTATCCAAATGAATCACGCTTAATACAATCGATCCTACTTCAGATACATAAGCAGAAATGTCTAATTTTAATCCCTGGAATAAAGCAGGAATCGCTGCTACAAGGACAATGCCAATGGTTGTTAAAACAAATTTTAATAAAATTCGATAGTAAAGACTCATACGTGAACTTCCTTTTCATTCCTGTTTACTTTTACCTTCAGAAAAATTCTAGGATCTACAAAAATGTACAAGGGGGGATTCTTCAATATTTATTAAATTTAAAATACTATACAGACATTGGTAAAGTGAAAAAATATATATGGGGACCTACCAACAGAATGCAAATAGTATATTAGGCGAATACTCCGCTTAAAAGACAAATACCAGCCCATTTAAAGATTTTGGATACATGTTATAGAAGAATTAATTATTATTTAAAGGTCTTAGGATGGGAATATAATAATTTTTGTGGAGAATATATATTTTGATTCAACTAGATCACTAATATTAAGAATGTTTTTTAGTACATCTAAATTCTCGAGGTACTTTGGCAATTTAACTTTACCTTTTATATAGGCTCAATTCCAATTTTACATCACAAAAATTAATCTTATCTTAATAACTGAATATTTTGTGTTTTAAGTGAAGTATTCCCAATAGCTTATAACAGCACCAATGATAGAAAATATTGTAAAAAATATTGAACCTAGAAAAATAGGGCTCATACGAAATGTTTTTTTCTCTTCATCAATTTTCAACCCTGTTTCAGCTTGAACTTCCAAGCGAACCATATTTGATCCAAATCCTCCAGTACTTGAAAAAATATAGATAATAACACAACTGATAAAACCAATAAAAATGGAAATTTCTAAAAAAACAACGTCTATTAATTTTGTAATCCCAAAAGTAATAAGAGCTTCAATAATTATAGTAGAGATGCCAAGAATAATATTTTTCAAAAATTTTCATCCTTAATTTTTGTTTTTAAATGTGTCCCCCCAAAAAAGGGGGGACATGTATGTATTTTAGTATTTTAACCAATCCACACACATGAACATGTTGTAAGACCCCTAACAGTTGTACATGATTTATAAGTTCCACATGGGCAATCCGGATCATAGCACTCTGCCATCGGTTTTACTCCACCACTAACAAAAGATAATAACTTTTCAAACATTTATTTCACCCCCTCTAATTAGAAATTAACACATTTGAAAAATAATTTCAATTATTTTATAATGTTAATATAATATTAATTATGTTAAACTTTTAATAATTCGCAATATCAATATAGTAATCAGTGAAATAAATATATTAAGTATGGAGATGTTATATTGGGAAAAAAAGTATTTAAATTGGTTTCGAATGTAATCGCATACAATGCAAAAAAATGGTTTTTTATTTCTATCATAATAAATATAATACTAGGATTTATACCATTATCGATTATTTGGTTATCTAAACAGATAATTAATCAAGTTGCACTTATAATTCAATTAGGAACAATAAATATTAAAATATTAGCAATATTACTAATTTCTGAATTGATTGTTTTAGGCATTAGAGAAATATTACCTAATTTACAAAATATTGTTGATGCAGAGTGTGAGCAAAATTTAGATATTGTATTAAGCTTAAAAGTTACAGAAAAATCTTCCAGTGTCCCACTTTCTTATTTTGATAATTCGGATTTTCATAATCATTTGGAAAGGATTCATTTTAATAAGGGGAGTAGGTTTATGACTCCTGTAAAAGCTTTATTAAGAATATTCCAAAATGCTATAACCGTGGTTTTATTGCTATTATTTTTAATAAATATTGATTGGAAGTTAGCAATAATAACATCTTTAATTTCTTTGCCTGTTTTGATATTACATATGTTCTTTGGAAAAAAACAATTTACTCTCATGAAATTTCAAACACCTGCAGCAAGAGAAAGCTTTTATTTTTCAACATTATTAAATTCACGTGGAAGTGCTAGCGAAATAAGGCTTTTTCAACTAAAAGATAAATTCATAAAAAAATGGGAATTTTTAACCAAAAAAAATAATGGTGAGATACTTAATCTTGTGAAAAAAAGAGAGAAAGCAATAGCGTTATTAAATTTTCTATCTCTTGCTATACATGCAATAATTAGTGTTTATTTAATTAATTTAAGTAGAAAAAAAGTAATAGATATCGGTGGTTTTGTTAGTGTACTACAAACAGTCCAAAATACCAGTAGGGCTTTGAATGAGATTTCCACGAATATAGCTCAGATTTATAGAGAAAGTTTATATATTAATGATTTAATTAGCTTTTTAAATTATGAAGATCCGAGCTACATAAAAAGTAGTAAAACTGAAAATTTCCCAGTAAAGATGAAGCAAGGGATAGAGGTTGAAAATGTAAGTTTTAAATATCCATATAGTGACACATTAGCATTAGATAATATATCTTTTAATATTAAACCTGGTGAGAGAGTTGCAATTGTAGGTGATAATGGTTCTGGTAAGACCACTTTAGTTAAATGCATTATGGGCTTATATCAAATTGATAATGGAAAAATATCATTTGATGGTGTACCTCTAAATAAAATAAAAGAAGAGGATGTATACAAAAAGATCACTGTAATTTTCCAAGATTTTATGAAATATAATTTTTCTTTAAGGGAAAATATCGTCCTTAATAGTAATGCATTCACTGGTAATGAAAATTCTGAGAATAAATTAATTCATGTCACAAAACAAACTGGAGCATATGACTTTGTTAAAAATTATCCAAAGCAATTCGATACAATTCTAGGCAAACTCTTCGCTAAAGGTGAGGATCTTTCAGGTGGTCAATGGCAAAAGATTGCTTTATCAAGAGCTTTATATAAAGATGGTGAAATTTTCATTTTAGATGAACCAACTTCGGCTCTAGATCCTTTATCTGAACTTGAGGTATATGAAAAATTTGATGAACTAACAAAAGGGAAAACAACTATTTTTATTTCACATAGAATGGCTTCTACAAGATTAGCAGATAAAATTATTGTCTTAAAACAAGGGAAAATAGTTGAAATTGGTAATCACCACGAGCTATTAACTAATAATGGTGAATACGCAAAGATGTTCAAGATGCAATCTAAATGGTTTGAGACAGCGATATAGTATCGGAATTAGGGGGGATTACATGAATATTTTTATATTAGTTTTATCTCATATCATGGGACTTATTTTTTTGACATCGTCAATAGATAAAATATTAAAATACAAGGAATTTATTTTAGATATTCAAAATTACAAAATAGTTCCTAAAAATTTAGAAAAAATATTCGCAATTATAATGATAATATCTCAACTATTTTGTGCATTCAATTTTATTTTTAATCAAATGAAGTATATTAATTTAGGAATAGCACTTACATTAATGTTTTGTTTTACGATAGCAATAATTATCAACTTGTTTAGAAATAATAAAATTAATTGTGGCTGTGGTGGAGTAGTAGGGGATAAACAAATTTCATGGAGTACGGTAGCTAGAAATTTGGTTCTTATTTTCATGATGTTTGTGATACTACTCAATTCACCAAAATCCATAGAATTTAGCAGCAATTTAGTCATATTTTTTAATATAACTATTATTTACGGAATAATTAAAGTCTATAGCAAATATAAGTTTGTTTTAAATACATATTAGAGGGAGAAGTAAAAAATGGAGAAGTTACTATTTGTATCACAGATAATTCAATGGATAATTCTTATTGTTCTATTATATTTGACTTTCAATATTTTAAAATATATTGGTAATAATAAAAATAACTATTCAGCTAAAAGTCATGTAAAACCTTTAAGAGTAAATAAGATTCCTTCTATTAATTCAAAATCATTAACTACATCTGAAATAGTTAAACTACCAAACAATAAATCTACTCTTTTGGTAGTTGCTAATCCAAGTTGTTCGGCTTGTAGTGATGTAATAGGTATTTTAAATCAGGTAAACCAAAAAGACATTAACAAGGTAGTTTTAACTAAAGAAGACGAAATAAAGAATTTAAAAGAGTATATATCTACATTAACTGATTATAAAATTCCTTTGATTTCTTCTAAGGAATTTTTAAAAGACGAAATACCTGGTTATCCTTTAATAATGTTGCTTGATTCAGAACTAAGAATAGTGGATCACTCTATTGGTGGAAATCTTAATATGATAAATAACATGCTAATGACGTATAAAAATATAAAAAACGTTGGGTAGTTTTTATAATCTTTCATTTGTTGAGAAATAAGTAAAATGGACCACACATATATAATATGTGTGGTCTTTTAGTGCGCCCAGCATGGGTACCGGTGTTTGTCAATATAGTTGTCGTATTTAATTACTTTAGTATTTTGAAAGATTGGATGAATCGCAGTTTAGTCAAGGCTACCGCGCTTCGCTTGCTGGCCTGGTGATTTGAATCGAAACGAAAAGCGTGGTTTCGATTCAAATCACCAGGAAAATGGGGAATTATGGTTTCCTCAATGCTTCGGTTTGCCCCTTATCTCGCATTGGATTGAGCGCTACTTGTTTATTTGGTGCCCAATTTCTTGTACTTTTTGCCCAACGCTCTGGATGCTTCGCCTTCGCTACTTCGTATACTTCTTTGCGCTTTTCCAATATGGCTACATGTTCCCCTGTATGACACTGTACAGGTGTCACAAAATTCAACCCACTATGCAGGTGTATCTCGTTGTACCAATGGACAAATTGCTGTGCCCATTCCCTTGCTTCTGCGAGTGATGTAAAACCTTTGTGTGGGAAATCTGGTCGATATTTGAGTGTACGAAACATCGCTTCTGAGTAAGGATTATCATTACTCACACGCGGTCTTGAAAAAGAGCTTTGAATACCCAACTTTTCTAGCAAACTTAGAAATGTCTCGGCTTTCATTGGGCTACCATTATCTGAATGCAACACAAGTGGTGCTCCTTGTATTTTTTCATTGATAACTGCTTTTTTCACAAGCGTTTCAGCGTGTTTTGCCTCCTCTGTTTCCCAAACTTCCCAACCAACTACTTTTCTACTAAATAAATCGAGAATTAAATAAAGCCGATAATACAAACCTTTCACGGGTCCACCAAGCCACGTAATATCCCATGTCCACACCTGATTTGACGATGTTGCCAGATGACTCTCGGGGATTCTTTTACTAGGCTTTTGGCTACGACCACGATGATGTTGCATTTTTTCTTCACGTAACACACGATAGAATGTAGATTCTGACGCAATATAAGTTCCTTTATCCGCAAGCTTTGGTACGATTTGTGTCGGTGGTAAATCAACGTATTCTTCCTGTTTGACTACCGTTAGTATTTCTTCTTTTTCTTTCTCAGATAACTTATTTTTTGGTACGGGTCTTTTCGTCAGTGGACGCTGATCAACCTTCACTCCACCCTCCGCCACCCAACGTTCATAGGTACGAACACTGATATGAAGCTCCTCGCAAGCCTTCGCTAATCGCGCACCATTTTGATTGGCGTCTTGGATAAGTTCGACTACTAATGCGCGATTTGATGGGCTAATCATTCTTCCTCGTCGTCCCCCCAAATCGCTTGGGCCTTTTTTCGCAATAGTAATAATGCCGCAGCTTCAGCCAGCGCCTTTTCTTTCTTTTGTAGTTCTTTTTCTAATTGGTTGGCACGTTTCTGTTCTTCCTTCAATGCTCCATTCAACTGCTTCGCTTGATCGAATGCCTGACCATTTGCCTGAAGGCAAACACTTTTCCATGCATCAATCTGTTCACGATACAGTCCTTTCTTACGACAATACTCTGCTATCTCTGACTCGTTTATGGCGAAAGTCTCCATCACAACTAAGAACTTATCTTGACTGTTCCATTTATCGCTTGTTTGTCCATTTCCTGGTGTTGCTACACCAGCTGTGCGCGCTTCCTTACGCCACTTGTACAACGTCACTTCTGTAATACCTTCTTCCTTCGCAATTTTCGCCACTGATTCATTATTCGGTGGCATCATGCGTTTAACAATCGCTTCTTTTTGTTCCTGCGAATAACGTATTCCATTTCTACTTGTCATATCGATCGACCTCCGTGTTATTTATTTAACTATAACACTAAAGTATCATACGACATCTATCCTAACAGAGGGGGGTACAGTCTATAGGGTGAAAGTCCCGAACTGTGAAGGCAGAAGTAGCAGTAGCTTAACGCAAGGGTGTCTGTGGTGACGCAGAATCTGAAGGAAGCGGGCGGCAAATCTCCGGTCTGAGGGACACGAACTTCATATAAGGCTAGGTATCATTGGATGAGTTTGCTGAACAAAACGAAGTCCTTTCTGCCAAAGATGATACAGAGTAAATGAAGCAGATAGATGGAGAGAAAGACTGTACTCTTACCTGGGGAGGTCTGGCTGAAAAGCCGAGCACACTCGGTAACCTACTCTGTGAAGGGTAACTGAACAGTAAGCCCGAATTATAAAAAAATAAGCGTACCTTCTGGCACGCATCACAAATAGTCGTAAATCTTGATTTTTTTAATCGAATTTACGACTTGTTTCAGTTATTTGAGCATTTTTCCTTAATTGTTTTCGACCAGGGCATATATTGATCTAAAATTTCAGGGTTTTGTTGGATACCGAGATTGGGTAGATCCCTAAAAAGTTTCTTTATATATTCATAGAAATCAACGCCGTTACTTTTGGTAGTTTCAGCGATACTCAAACAGACGGCATTCGCTTTTGCACCGGCTTCACTTACACTAAAAAGCCAATTTTTTCTACCTATAACGTTGGGACGGATGGCGTTCTCGGCTGGATTATTATCCATTTCAATTCGCCCATCATTCAGGAATGCTTTGAGCCCATTTGCCCTGTTCAATGTGTATTCAGCTGCTTTTGCTAGCGCATTTTTTCCGTAAAATGGTGAGGTTTCAACCCAGTGAAGGAATTCCTTCACAATTGGCTTCGAATACTTTTGACGTTTTTTTCTTCGTTTGCTCGGAGACAAATGTTTAAATTGTCTTTCTAGCCGATATAAATCATCACAGTATTTCACACCGATTCTACCATTTTTGCTATCAGCTTTTAGCCAATAACGACGAACATGAGCCCAACAATTTGCGAAAATGACGCCTTCCAACTTATCATAAGCAGAATAACCATCACACACAATCGTTCCAGAAAAGCCTTTAATAAAACTCTCAAGGACAGATCGAGCTCTAGATAACGCGCTTTGAAAGAGAGTCATTATTGGCCCTTGGCTTGGCACGCTACGAAACACCCAATTATAAGCATTGGCTTGGCCAGATTTCCCATCGGATCGGTTGATAATTTGTCCGTATGTTTCATCGATATGTAAAACCGATTTAGCCATCATCAACTCTTTCATTCGTTCGTAAACAGGTAATAGCCAATCGTGTGCTGCGCGGATTACCCAATTCGAAAGGTTTTTATCATTGGTATTCAGTCCATAGCGATCCCACTCCTTTACCTGACGATAAAGAGGTAAGTATTGTGCAAATTTATCATAGATGACTTTGGCAAGTACGCTAGGACTTGCGATGCTACGCTGAATCGCTGGTTGTGGTGCTTTCCCGCGTTTGATTTGTGCTGGCTGTGATGAATCAACTTTGCAGCCTTTACATTCATACGCATGTTCAATGTGCTGTACTTTCATCATTTTGGCAGGAATAAATTCTGCTTCTTCACGTACGATTTTACTGCCAATTTCAATCATTCGCCCTTGGCAACAGTCACAGATTGTATTTTCCGGATGATAGTGGATAGCTTCTACTTCAATACCATCATGCAAGGAATCATTTCGCTTTTTCGATTTAACTTTTCGAACAACAGTATAAGAAATTGTCTGTTGGCTTTGTTCTTCTGTGTGCTCAGGTTCCCTAAAAGCCGGGTCATCATCAAATAATGAACCTTGCCCGTCTGGTGCGTTATATTTCGATTTTTCGGTTTTTGATCCATATAAAAGTTTAGTTAAATGGCGTACTTGATCGGTTAACGCTTCAATCTGTTTCGATAAGTCTTTGTTTTGTTGATTCGAATGAGCCAATTGATCTTCGAGAAGCCGAATTAATTTCTCGTTTTGACTTTCATCCTTAGAAGCGTTCCCCACATCATTCACCCACTTTTCGTCCACATAAGTTAGTTATATTATACCATTTTGAACGAGCTAAGTGAAGATGAAAACGGCTTTAAATCAGCGTTTTTCAATTAATTTAGAACACTCCTTTTGGTGACTTTTGAATAGCCTTTGGTTGCTGAATCGATAACCCCTCAAGTAGCCACCGAACCTCCTGCTGGGATAGTTTTCGCACCTCATTTTCGTCTTTTAGCCATTGAAGTTTGCCTTTATCCAAACGTTTATAAAGCATGGCGAAGCCATCACCATCGAAATACAAACATTTATACCGATCCTTACTCCATCCTGAAAATAAGAAAATGGAATCACCATATGGGTCCAGCTCAAAAGAATCCTGAATCAGTGTGGCTAATCCATCAATGCCTTTACGCATGTCAGTTTTTCCACAAATGATGTAAATGTTTTTAACACTTGTATAGTCGTGTTTCACAGATGTCTCAACTCCCTCATAACAGTTTGAATGATGTGCTCATCCACGCCGTTGTTGAAGGAAATTTCTATGTTTGCCGTTTTGATCGTGCAAGCTTTATTGGAAGAGGCTGTTGATGACGTGGATGAATAATAATCTTTATTTTTGGAATGTAATGTAACGGGGACAATTGTTAATTTTTGTTCTGGCATATGAAAAGCACCTCCTTAAATTGATACATTCATAGTACCAGGAGGCGCTGCTTGTTTATATGCGTTGTTTGATTGGGGGCTTACACTGAACAGCCAGAAGTCAGCAGAGGTCATAGTACCTGACTAGCTTAAGATGGTTAGGGAAGGACTGAACATTTAAGAAGAATATACACTAGGCGTTCACTGTCTATGATGATACAGACAATCCAACTGGACTTACTTAAAGGAGGAAGTGGTGAATTCCACAGGGGACTTTAAGAGGGTGGAGTAAACAGTGGCACAAATAGAGCGTATATTCACGTGAAAGGATGTATCGAAATAATGGAACGACTACTGTCACGGGAAAATCTACTTTCGGCATTAAAACGTGTCGAAAAGAATAAGGGCAGCCATGGAGTAGATGAAATGCCTGTAAAATTCCTACGAGCGCATATACTACAAAACTGGCAAGAAATCCGAAATTCAATAAAGGACGGAACCTATGAGCCTATGCCAGTCAGACGAGTCGAAATCCCGAAACCAAATGGCGGCGTACGTTTATTAGGTATTCCTACCGTGACAGACCGTTTTATCCAACAAGCGATTGCCCAAATATTAACCCCAATCTATGACCCAACCTTTTCCGAGCATAGTTATGGGTTTAGACCCAGAAGAAGAGCGCATGACGCCGTTAGGAAAGCAAGGCAATATATAGAAGAGGGTTACAGATGGGTAATAGATATGGACTTAGAAAAGTTCTTCGACAAGGTCAATCACGATATGCTTATGGGACTCTTAACAAAAAGAGTCAAGGATAAGACGATTCTAAAGTTAATTAGAAAATATTTAGAATCGGGAATTATGATAAACGGTGTAGAAATTATCAGCGAAGAAGGCGTTCCTCAAGGTGGACCATTGAGTCCGCTACTTTCAAATATCATGTTAGATGAATTAGATAAGGAACTAGAGGAAAGAGGACACAAATTTGTCCGCTACGCAGATGATTGTAATATTTATGTGAAAACCAAGAAGGCAGGTTTACGCGTTAAGAGTTCTATCACTACATTCATTGAAAAGAAGCTAAAACTAAAGGTAAATGAAGAGAAAAGCGCGGTAGACAGACCGTGGAAACGAAAGTTTCTTGGATTTAGCTTCACATCAAACCGTAATCCGAAAATCCGTATCGCAAAAGAAAGTATAAAGAGAGCTAAAAGTAGAATAAAGGAAATGACATCAAGGTCAAAACCTATTCCATTGGAACTACGTATTGAGAAACTAAATGAATACCTTGTTGGATGGTGCGGATATTTTGCCCTGGCAGATACACCAACTCCCTTTAAACAACTTGATGAACATGTTCGAAGAAGACTCCGAATGTGCCTTTGGAAACAATGGAAACTACCCAAAACAAAAACTAAAAGGCTCATCTCTCTTGGGGTTCCAAGAGAGAAGGCCTATGAATGGGGAAATTCTCGTAAGAAATATTGGCGCATTTCGAATAGTCCAATCTTACACACAACGCTTAACCTGAAATTTTGGCGTAATCAAAAGCTGAAAAGTCTGTTAGATAGGTACAACCATTTACGTCATACTTAAGTGAACCGCCGTATACGGAACCGTACGTACGGTGGTGTGAGGGGTCGGGGGTTAGTCACCCCCTCCTACTCGATTTATATAATTTTTTAATTTGTAAATTTTTACATCTAATTATAAATAAATTCTATTTTTAAGCTATAAAAAATTTTTATAGCAAAATTAAAAGATACTATAAAAAATTTTTATGGCAGCGTTAAAAATTTTTTATGGCGGAAATTTAGCTTACTATAAAATTTTTTTATAGTAGTTTTTCCACAATTTTTGTTAATAAATCGCCATAAAAATTTTTTATAGCAGGAAAATAAGGGTGAAAATATTTTTATAGCTACTATAAAAATATTTTATACCCTAATTCTTTATTATTACTAATTGAGTCAATTTCATAATTGCTCTTTTTAAAAATACAGAATCCTACAGAATTTCTAAAATATATTTTTAAAAACAGAAATCATGCTACTTGTTGCTGATTTAATTGTACATTAATTCGGTCTGCGGCTAACTTTGAAGCATTATAAATAAGGGTTACCATGTCAAAATGAATTTTTGCACGTTTCCCAGTACGATAGCGAACATTGTTCAGTTGAAAGAATTCTTTCAGATAGGCATTAACCCGTTCTACGGCAGTACGACGTTTGAAAATGTTTTTCCATGCTTGTGACCCGCGTGCTGGTGCGGTATATCTGCGAAGGTCTGAAGTGATTTTCACTTTATAAACCTTTTGGCAAATACCTTCATTAGCTAAGGGACAGTCGCTGCATTCCTTTGGTCTTGTGTATTTCAATGTTTCATATTTAGGATCAAAACTATCATAACGATAAGAATGCTCTCTGAAACAAGTTGGGGCAAAGTGTTTATCATAGCCAATGATTTCCCCTTCATTTCGCTTATTATACGCGATGACGGATTGTTGTCCCATTCGATGTACCTGCTCGTATATGGGTTCATAGTCATAGCCCGCATCCATTGTTTGATAACGTAATGGAAGGTGAAGGCGTTCCTGAATTCCTTTCAGTAAAGGGATAGTCAGCCTTACCATCATTTAGACTCCCAGATGAAAAAAGAGCCTGTAGAATGTATTGGCTTGATGTACCAACGGCTAAATGACCTTTGTAGCCAAACCAAAAACATTTTGTCCTTCTGAGTTCTTTTTCACGCCCCATTTAGGGTCTTGGGGAACTTCGGCACGTAGTTCGGCTAGGGAACATCTAATTGTACTGTACAATTTTTCTATCATATAAAGGTAAATTGGCTTCCGTTTCAGCTTGTTCTTTAAGCCACCCGTCACGCTCATCTTTTGATTTCCGACCACGTTTTTGGGGTTCAGATTTTGGCTTTTCTTCTTTTGGTCAAGCTTGGTCTCGTGCTTCAAAATGGGTTGCATCAATACCACTGTATCATCCGTGATGAAACCTTCTGCAATAGCCTGGAGGACCACTTTTTCTTGTTCTTTCTCAAGGATATCGCTTTCCTCCAATTTCGTTATGAGACGTGAATAGGAGGATTCTGAAGGCACATGATCAGAAACCAAAAAGCCACAATTTAACTTAAAAGCTAGATCATCATGAAGACGTTTTATAAGATCCTTCATCGTAGGGATGCGCTCTATGTATCTTACAAAGGTGGAGATAATCATGGTCGATAGTTTAGTTCTTCCGGTGCACCCAACCGTGATTTTTTCGCCACTTGATGGTACATCGAATCCAAATCTACCGCTGAAATAATGGCTTCATATTTTTGGGTAGGTTCCATGTCAAATAATTCCTGTATGCCAAATAGGCTAGGTTGTCGTATAATAGTCATAAGAAGTACTCCTCCAGTCTTTTTATGGTTTGTGGTCAACGTAAGCCCGAATTATAAAAAATAAGTGTACCTTTCGGTACGCATCGTAAATAGCCGTAAATTCTGACTTTTTAATCGAATTACGGCTATTTCATTTATTTGCTACATTCTGCCTGAATCATTTTTGACCAGGGCATGTATTGATCTAAAATTTCAGGGTTTTGTTGGACGCCGAGATTTGGTAAATCCGTAAAAAGTTTCTTTATATATTCATAGAAATCAACGCCGTTACTTTTGGCAGTTTCAGCAATACTTAAACAGATGGCATTCGCTTTTGCACCAGCTTCACTTACACTAAAGAGCCAATTTTTCTTCCTATAACGTTGGGACGGATGGCGTTCTCGGCTGGATTATTATCCATTTCAATTCGCCCATCATTCAGGAATAATTTGAGTCCATTTGCCCTGTTTAATGTGTATTCAGTCGCTTTTGCTAACGCATTTTTTCCGTAAAATGGTGATGTTTCAACCCAGTGAAGGAATTCCTCCACGATTGGCTTCGAGTACTTTTGACGTTTTTTTCTTCGTTTACTCGGAGACAAACGTTTAAATTGCCTTTCTAGTCGATATAAATCATCACAATATTTCACACCGATTCTACCATTTTTGCTATCAGCTTTCAGCCAATAACGACGAACATGCGCCCAACAATTTGCGAAATTAACGCCTTCCAACTTATCATAAGCAGAATAACCATCACACACAATCGTTCCAGAAAAGCCTTCAATAAAACTTTCAAGGACAGATCGAGCTCGAGATAATGCGCTTTGAAAGAGAGTCATTGTTACCCCAGGCTTGGCACACTTCGAAACACCAATTATACGCATTGGCTTTACCAGATTTCCCATCGGATCGGTTGATAATTTGTCCGTATGTTTCATCGACATGCAAAACCGATTTTGCCATCATCAACTCTTTCATTCGTTCGTATACAGGTAACAGCCAATCATGTGCTACACGGATAACCCAATTCGATAGGTTTTTATCATTGGTATTCAGTCCATAGCGATTCCATTCCTTTACCTGACGGTAAAGAGGTAAATATTGTGCAAATTTATCATAGATGACTTTGGCAAGTACGCTAGGACTTGCGATGCTACGCTGAATCGCTGGTTGTGGTGCTTTCCCGCGTTTGATTTGTGCTGGCTGTGATGAATCAACTTTGCAGTCTTTACATTCATACGCATGTTCAATGTGCTGTACTTTCATCATTTTTGCAGGAATAAATTTTGCTTCTTCACGTACAAGTGTACTACCAATTTCAATCATTTGCCCTTGGCAACAGTCACAGATTGTATTTTTCGGATGATGGTGAATAGCTTCTACTTCAATACCATCATGCAAGGAATCATTTCGTTTTTTTGATTTAACTTTTCGTACAACAGTATAAGAGATTGTCTGTTGGCTTTGTTCTTCTGTGTGCTCAGGTTCGCTAAAAGCCGGGTCATCATCAAATAATGAGCCTTGCCCATCTGGTACGTTGTATTTCGATTTTTCGGATTTCGATCCATATAAAAGTTTTGTTAAATGGCGAATTTGTTCAGTTAGCGCTTCAATCTGTTTAGTTGATTGATCTAGCTTTTTCGATAAGTCTTTGTTTTGTTGATTTGAATGAGCCAATTGTTCTTCGAGAAGTCGAATTAATTTCCCATATGGATTCTTGTTATTGGAAGAAGTATTAACCATTTATTTCACCACTTTTCGTTCACCATAAGTTAGTTATATTATAACATTTTTAACGTAGAAAGCGAAGTTGAAAATGGCTATAAACCAACATTTCTAGCTTGTTTAGAATACTCCTTTTTGTGATTTTTGAATGGCCTTTGGTTGCTGAATGGACAACCCTTCTAACAACCAGCGAACCTCCTGTTGCGAAAGTTTACGTACTTCATTTTCATCTTTTGGCCATTGAAGTTTTCCTCCATCTAGTCGCTTATAAAGCATGGCGAAACCATCGCCATCAAAATATAAACATTTATAACGGTCTTTACTCCAACCAGAGAAAAGGAAAATAGAATCTCCATATGGATCAAGTTCGAAAGAATCTTGAATTAGCGTTGCTAATCCATCAATTCCCTTCCTCATATCTGTTTTACCGCAAATAATATAAATGTTTTTTACACTGGTATAATCATGTTTCATAGATTTTTCAACTCCCTCATGACCGTTTGGATGATGTGCTCATCTACGCCGTTGAAGAAGGAAATTTCAGCAGCTTCAATTTTGATTGTGCAAAAGCTATTTGAAGGATCTTTCGAAGTTGTGGATGTTATAATATTTTTTTCTGGTTGTATTGAAACGGGGACGATTGTTAGTTTTTGTTGTGACATAGGAAAAGCACCTCCTTAATTGATACGATTATTGTACTAAGGGGTGCTGATCATTTATATGCGTTGTTTGAATGGGGGCTTACTGGTCAACTACCATTATACAAGATTTGGGGAGGTACTTCTTTTTTTATCTCTTAAACCCCTTGATACACAAGGGCTAAGAATTATGAAATTCATTCAATTCTTTAAAAATATAATAAATAAAATTTAAAAGTAATCTAGATTATGTATCTGGTATTATATTGACAATATAAAAGGCTATTTTTATACATTTTAATTATGGATGTGTATGGCAAAATAAAAGTGCAGAGTTATGAAAAGTAAAAGTACATAACGTTGCACTTTATTTTTATACAAAAAAAGACTTGCCAGCCATCCAATATTTCTCTACTGTAATTGTGTCGAAGCAATACAGTGGAGGTTGAAAGGAATGCTAGCAATGTCTGAAGTTAATTGTATCAAATTATTACGAAATCGAAAATCACTATCTATAAATGAAATTTCAAAAACGTTGGGGATTAATTGGAGAACTGCAAAGAAATATGCAGATGACGATCAAGTCCCCAAAGAAATGGTTAAAAAGAAAAGTGGAATGATGTATGAGGAAAATTTGGGGGAGATAGTTTCCGACTGGCTAGGAGAAGATGAAAAGTTAAAGAAAAAATTAAGAAGGACTAATAAAAAGATTTTTAATGATCTTGTAAAAATGGGGTTCACGGGGTCCTATCGAACCCTCTGTTATTTCATCGCTGACTGGCGTGAAGGTAAAGATCGCATAGAAGAAGAAAGGGATAAGAATTCGGAACGTTTGGATCATCCGCCAGCTGAGGCACAAGTTGATTTTGGAATAACTGAGGCCGTGAAGGATGGGAAGTATATTGATGTTCATTGTCTTCTGATGACACTTCCTTATAGTAATGCAGCTTACTGTATACCATTGCCAGGCGAAAATCAAGAATGCTTTTTACATGGGCTCAAAGCGATGTTTAATCAACTTGGTGGAGTACCTAAGAAAGTTCGGATTGATAATTTAAAGGCAGCAGTTATTCAGCCGAGGGGAAGAAATCAAGAGGCAACGTTCACAGACGAATTCCTCCAATTTGCAAGTCACTACGGTTTTGAACCGCAGGTTTGTAATCCAAGAAGTGGGCATGAGAAAGGAAATGTGGAAAATAAAGTAGGTTATATTCGGTACAACTTTGTAACACCATCACCTGTAATAAATAACCTTGAGCATTTGTCTCAAATCCTAGAAGAACATTTAACCAAGGACCGTGAGCGTGTTCATTATGAAAAGCATGTCCCCATTCGAAAATTACTAGAGGAGGAACATCAATATCTTTTAGCCTTACCCGATGAAGATTATCCTGTATTTAAAGAGGAACTGATGCAAGCAAATAAGTATGGGGAAATAGTAATTGATAAAACTAAAGTACATATCCCCAAGGGATATAACTATGGTCAATTGCACGTTATAAAGTATTGGGACAAATTTAAAGTTATTTCACCTTATGGAGAAATCCTGCATGCAGAATATCGACCTTACATGAATAAAAGTCGCAAAATTCCTTGGTCGTCTATTCTTAAATCTTGGTTACATAAGCCGCGGGTTGTAACCTATTCACGTTATTCACCTTATCTACCAGGTCGAATCTATGAATATATTAATATCAGTAATTTGTCGATAAGAAAAAAAAGACTGAAATGGTTAATTAGCCTACTAGCTAATCATGAAATGGGAGAAATCAATGATCGATTTTACGAGTTATTGAATGATCAAACGGAAGAAATGTATGAACCCGATTCTCATCCCTATGATGTCAATTGGGCAATGTATGACGAACTTCAATCCCCTTCTCGCGAAGGGAGTGATAAGGTTTGAATTCTGAACTAAAAAGGATTTGTAAAACTCTTCGCCTCGCCTATGTAGCAGACATAGTTGATACTATCCCATTTGAGAACCCCGAGCAGTATCTAGAAAGTCTATTACATAGAGAGCTACAACTACGTGAGGAAGCAAAGGCTGAACGTTTAATTAAAAAAGCACGGTTTCTTAGCAAGAAAACTTTAGAGGCATTTCAATGGAGTGAACAGGTTCGTTTCCCTCCCCACATAGATGCGAAAGAGCTATGTGAACTACATTTTATAAATCAACATGAGAATGTCATTTTAACTGGTTCTCCTGGCACTGGGAAAACCTTATTAGCTACAGGGTTAGGGCGTAAGGCCTGTCAAAATGGCTACGAAGTTCGTTTCTATCGTGTGTCTGATTTAGTCGATACACTAGAAAGAGTATGGAAAGAAGGAAAGCTACAGCAATTTCGAAATAAGTTCAAAAAAGTAGATCTCATAATACTCGATGAAATGGGATATATCCCGTTCAGCAAAGATGGGGCTGAGTTATTATTTCAATTAATATCCGACTGGTATGAACAAAAAAGTTTAATCATCACATCGAACCTTGAATTTAGCCAATGGAATCGTATTTTTGTCGATTCCAGGCTAACGGCAGCATTAGTCGATCGAGTTATTCATCACGCACATATTTTAAGTTTTACAGGAGATAGTTACAGAGTTACACACGCACTTTCACGACAAAAATAATTACTAAAATTAGGCTGGCAAGCTTATGTATTTTTTATTGCACTTTTATGTACTTTTTACTTGCAAAACACACGGAACTTGCAAAGCAAAATGGATTTGAACGAACCGATAAATACTACTATGAGAAAACCGTAAATCAGGATGAAATTGAAGTTTTAAAATTTATTGCACGTTGCATGGTTCAAGTGTTTGGATATGGACCAATTGAGTATTTAAATCGCATCCGTATTGAACAATCAAAAGCCTTTTTAATCTATACTGATTGGTCAATAGAACGAATTGCGGAACAATGTGGAATTTCGCAACTTTCCTATTATTGTAGACTTTTTAAAAAACAAGTGGGGATAACACCGAATCAATATAGAAAAAGTAAAAAATGATACGAAAATATTTAGTCGGAAAATGAAGTTCATAATTTAACAACATAATTCTTGAAGATATAGTATTATGGACAAAATTTATTGAAAATGGATAGAAAAGGAGATAGCCTATATGAAGCAAATCCAGCTTATTATATTTGATATGGATGGTTTATTATTCGATACCGAAATCCTATCATATCGATTGTTAAGATAACAGAGCCGAACAACTAATAAAAGAATTATCATATAGTCGATGCAATGCATAACAACAATAAACTTTATTCAAAACGCCCTAGACCTTGATCGGCTTCTTGCCTCTCAAAGTCTAGGGCGTTAGGACAGGCTAATTACCAACATTGAATAACCTGTTTTTTACAAAGGTTATGTTTACCACGGCATTTTTATACAAAAATGCCTATACAGTAGTTCACTTAAACTCATCCATATCAATCTTACATTCCTTCAAAGGAACCACTTTTGTTTTCTTAATAAATTTAAATCCTAACCACATAACGATAAATAATGGGATACCCAGATAAGCGGCGATCAGGTCCATCCAATTTATTTTATCACCAAGAAATGCTTGATAGTCTTGGGCTAGTATGACAACTAATCCAACGACAAAAGCGAGAATCGGACCGAACGGATATAGTTTTGCCCGGTATGGAAGCTTTTCAAGTGCATGTCCTTGAGCGATATAAGCCTTCCTAAACCGATAATGACTGGCAGCAATACCGAGCCAAAAAATGAAACCAGTAATCCCTGCAGCGTTTAACAGCCACATGTAAATTGCTCCATCACCAAAAGCAGATGCTAGAAATGCGAGCATTCCCACTAAAGTTGTCGCAATAAGAGCGGCGACTGGAACTCCGCGCTTGTTTAATTTTCCAAAAAACTTTGGAGCTTGTCCTTCTTTTGCCATAGCATATAAAATTCTTGTAGATGCATAAAGACTTGAGTTTCCGGCAGATAATACGGCTGTTAAGATGACTGCATTCATTAAAGATGCAGCGAAGGCGAGTCCGGCCTTTTTGAACACTAACGTAAACGGACTGACCATGATGTCTTCGCTTTGCAGGGTTTTGGTTGTATAAGGAATAATTAAACCTATAACGAGAATTGCAAGTACATAAAATAAAAGAATTCTCCAAAATACACTTTTGATTGCTTTAGGCACATTTTCTCTCGGATTTTCACTTTCACCTGCAGCTACGCCGACAATTTCCGTTCCTTGAAAAGAAAATCCTGCGGTAAGAAACACACCAATAACTGCTAGTAGGCCACCGTGAAAGGGAGCGTCACCAATTGTGAAGTTTTTAAAGCCAATGGCATCACCTTTCATAATACCTAATATCATTAAAATACCTACGATAATGAAAATAATGATGGTAGCTACTTTAATGAAAGAGAACCAATATTCACCCTCGCCATATCCTTTAACAGAGAGGATATTCAGTCCAAAAATAATCAGGATAAAAAGTCCGCTCCATAACCATGATGGACTATCTGGGAACCAAAACTTCATAACTAATGTGGAAGCGGATAGTTCCGCCGCAAGTGTGATCGCCCAGCTATACCAATAGTTCCATCCTAATGCAAATCCAAGTGCCGGATCAATAAAGCGTGTAGCGTAGGTACTAAATGCCCCGCTTGTTGGCATGAAAGAAGCAAGTTCACCAAGGCTCGTCATAATAAAATACACCATGACACCAATTATCAAATAGGCAAGCAGTGCACCGCCAGGTCCTGCTTGGTAAATAGCCGATCCGCTTCCTAGAAACAGCCCGGTACCAATTGATCCACCTAATGAAATCATCGTCAAATGCCGTGCTTTTAAACTACGTTGTAATCCTCCATTTTGATTTTCCATCTATATAAACCCTCCGTAATCCATTCATACCCTTAAAATAACCATGTTTAAACTAATGGCTTTGTTTAAAGTTCAATCTTGATTTAGACGTCTTGTTGATTGGAGCGGAAGGTGCGAGACTCCTGCGGGAAAAACGGTATACGGGAGACCCCTCAGGCGCGATAAGCGCCGAGGAGTTCAAAAAGCATAGGCGGCTTGCTTATCGACGTACGAACTGGAGGGCAGCGACTGAGATAAAGGAATCACGATGAGTCCTAAAGGACGAATCGATGATGACTTATCGTAGGGAGGTGACCGGAAGTTCGCTAGTCGATAGCCGCCGGAGCTAAACAGGCTCCCGAACCGCCCGCGGAAAGCGAGCACCTTCCGCTCCAATCAACTTCGAATAAAATTAATGGATATTTATAAATAAAAAATTATATTAATAACTATATAAAGATATCATAAACCGGAAAGAATGAAAATAGAAAGTTGTATATTTTATCACTTTGTTGAATGAAATTGCATTCGGAATATTTTCCTAGAATAGTTTGGTATGCTGAGAATAAACAAATAATGCTAAAGTAACTTTACACATGATTTTTTGTCATGTATGATAAGGGCGAATAATAAAACTGCATATGACCTATCTACACTAGGGGTGCTGAAAAAGCTGAGATGTGAACGTGGAAGTGCGTTCCGATCCCTTATTACCCGATCTAGATAATACTAGCGTGGGGAAGTGTAGTAGTATTGGTGTAAAATCATTCATTGATTTGCATCTATTCGTATACTACTGCATCTTCCAAGAGATGCAGTTTTTTTATTCTCCAAAAAAAGAGAGGAGAATGGTTATGACAGAAGTATGTGGAACAAGTAGAATTGTAGGTTTTCGTTTTTCCCTTTATCCGATGGCGGATGAATTTGTAGATATTATTTTATCTACGCTTCAACGGGTCGACACCACTAAAGTATGGGTGAAAACGGATGATATTAGTACAGTAATCCGTGGGAAAATGGAGCATGTGTTTGACGTTGCAAAAGCGATCTATTTAATTGCGGCTAATACTGAAAAACATGTTGTCTTAAATGGAACATTTTCAATTGGATGCCCGGGAGATTTAGATGGAGATGTGTATATGTCCGAGGACGATGTTCGGATGAATGAAGACAGAGTAAAAAATATTCATATTGAAGCGCCTACACAATTTGCATTATATCCGATGAATAATGAAAACTATATGCAAATCATTGCAGATGTTGTGGAGATTGCCAAACAGCAAGACACATTTACTGGTGGAATTCACTATGCCAGCAGATTGGATGGCGATGCTCATGATGTATTTACGACACTCGAGCAAGCATTTAATTATACTCAGGAAAAAGTTAAACACGTAACAATGACAGTCAATATTTCGGCGAATAGTCCTTCAAGGAAAAAGAAATAAGGAGGGAAAAAGTGATGTCTAAATGGAGTCTGCGGGAAATTGTTGTGATGTCAGTGTTAGGGATTGTCTTTGCCATCGTATATTTATTATTTACCCAAGTAGGGAATATTTTCTTTGGGTTAGTCGGACCGATCGGTTATGAACCGATATTTGGGATATGGTTTATCGTTTCTATCATTGTTGCCAATATTATTCGCAAGCCGGGTGCAGCATTTTTGTCGGAAACGATCGCTGCATTTGTGGAAATTTTAATAGGGAATGCAGTTGGTCCAAGACTATTAATCTCTGGAATGATCCAAGGTTTAGGAGCTGAGGTTGTGTTTGCCGCAACTGGCTGGAAGCGTTATTCAACATGGGTGTTAATGCTTGCCGGGGTAGGTTCAGCTATATTTAGTTTTGCATGGGGATATTTTATCTCTGGATTTGCTACTCTCTCACCATCGTATGTTTTATCCATGCTAGCAATACGAATGGTTTCTGGTGCACTCCTTGCAGGATTATTAGGCAAGTATATAAGTGAAGGATTGGCAAAAACAGGGGTGCTTAATGGAATGCCATTAGGCAAAGAGATGAAAAAGAGAAAAGTAGCGTGATCGATATGGAGATAAGGGAACCCTTATTAGAAGTTAGGAATCTTTCATTATCTTATGAGGAGCAATCGATTATTAATAATATCTCCTTTTCCATAAATAAAGGCGAAAAACTTCTATTATTAGGACCAAGTGGCTCCGGCAAAAGTTCGTTAGCACTTTGTTTAAACGGGCTGATTCCAAATTCAATTGAAGGGGACAGGACTGGAAGTATTAAATATGATGGGAGAGAGATTCAATCTTATAAACCGGGCCAATTAAGCAGCCGAATTGGCATTGTATTTCAAGATCCTGATTCACAATTTTGTATGCTCACTGTAGAGGATGAAATTGCATTCGGCTTAGAAAATATAAAATTACCTAAAGAAGAAATGATACGAAAAATAGAATGGTCTCTTTCATTAGTTGGTTTAGAGGAGTATAAACAAGCCCCAATTTCTACCCTATCAGGTGGAATGAAGCAAAAGCTTGCACTTGCATGTGTGATGGCGATGGAACCCGAATTGATGATTCTTGACGAACCTACAGCTCTGCTCGATCCGGTGGCAACAAAAGATTTTGCTGAAACGATTGATAGATTACAAAAAGAATTGAATTTCTCTCTCATCGTCATAGAGCATAAACTTGATTATTGGGTTCCTTTTATTGATCGCACCCTTGTTTTTACACAATCCGGGCAACTAATGTATGATGGTTCATTGAAAAAAGGATTGGTTCATCATTTTGATAATATGAAAGATCTTGGCATATACCTTCCAAAGGTGACAGGATTCGGACAACAGGTGAAAGAAAACTTTTATCCATTAACAATGGATGAGTTAATGGAAGAATTAAATGAAATAAACCTTTCACCTCCAATACAAACAATGAATGTTTTCTCATCAACTCCTTTAATCCAAATGAAACATGTTTCCTTTTCCCGGGGGGAGAAACAAATTTTAAAAAATATCCATTTATCAATAAAAAAGGGTGAATGGACAGCGATTGTAGGTCCGAATGGTGCGGGTAAATCTACATTAACTTTGATGTTGGCGGGACTTCTTAAGGAACAGCAAGGGGAGATTTTCTATGGGAATAAATTGTTCAAAGATTTGGATGAAAAGGTGAGGTTGGATTCAATTGGTTACGTTTTTCAAAATCCGGAGCATCAATTTATAGCGGATACAGTATTTGATGAAGTAGCCTTTGGTCCAAGGATGAAAAAAATAGAAGATATCGATTCTAAGGTAGCTAATATTCTTTCGGATTTTCGCTTACTTCGGTTAAAGGATCATAATCCCTTCATATTAAGTCAAGGGCAAAAGCGGCGCTTAAGTGTAGCTACGATGCTAGTGGATGAACGGGAATTCCTTATTTTAGATGAGCCAACCTTTGGACAGGATGAGAAAGCGACGAATGAAATGATGAAAATGATTCAATCGAGAGTGAACATTGGGATGACGGCGTTGATGGTGACTCATGATATGGAAATTGTGGCGAAATTTGCTCATCAAGTCATCGTTCTTTTCGAAGGGGAAGTAGTGTTTCAAGGAACACCTCATGAGCTATTTTTAGAAAATAGTGAAATTGTGGAGAAAGCAAACCTTGAAAATCCATTATTATATTCAATTTGGAATACATATGGGATAAGGGGTGAACCAATTGCGGCTTCAGTTATTAAATCCTAGTATAAAAGCAATGGTCGTTTTGGTCTCTGTTGTACTTTTAGCTTTTGTATTTGACCCTTTAACTCCGTTGCTTTACTTGTCTTTTACGGTCTTAATCACATTTCTTTTTGGTAAAGTAGGGATGAAAAAATGGTGTATACGATTTGTACCGTTTTTTATCATTGCCTTTGGGTATGTGTGGACAACAACAATATTTTCGAATCCACCAAGTAATACTAGTTTCGTCACTTATGCTAAATTAGGTCCTTTTGAGATTACTGATTACGGACTGAATACTGGACTGGCACTTGGATTACGTGTTCTTTGTTTTGCTGCCTTGTCTTTAATGTTTATATTAACAACAGATACAACTAAATTTATGTTAAGTCTGATTCAACAATGTAAACTTCCCCCTAAGCTTGCCTACGGAATTTTAGCAGGCTATCAGTTTTTACCTTTATTAAAGGATGAATTTACGATTATTAGAAATGCCCATCGAATTCGAGGCGTTCATTGGGAGAAAGGGATAAAAGGGAGAATACAGCTTTTAAAAAAATACACCATTCCACTTTTAGCAAGTGCGATACGAAAAGCAGAGCGAACAGCAATTGCAATGGAATCAAAGGGATTCACGGGAAGCAGGGATCGAACTTTCTATCATGAGTTGAAGGTTAGTGGAAAAGATATGCTGTTTTTTCTTTTAATGGTGGGTATATTCATCATTTCTAAATACGTTTCTGAAACGATTTAGATCTTAAAAAAACATCCATTAATTGCTGTTTAAAATGATTACGGTAATTAAATGGGTGTTTTATTTTCACTTATTTTAAGAATTTATAGTACAATAGTGTCGAGATTGCCAATAAGGGGTGTTTTGTGATGACTAGAAAAGCATTAATTAATATTGATTATACATACGATTTTATTGCAGATGATGGTAAATTAACGTGTGGGAAACCAGGTCAAGACATTGAAAATATAATTATCCAGCTAACAAGCGATTTTATACTTTCCGGTGATTATGTTGTTTTTGCGATCGATTGTCATCAAAAAGAAGACACACTCCATCCGGAGGCAAAGCTGTTTCCACCGCATAATATAGTAGGAACACAGGGGCTTCAATTATTCGGAGCTTTACAAGGTTTGTATGAACAACATAAAAATGACGAAAATGTACACTATATGGATAAAACACGTTATAGTGCATTTGCCGGAACGGATTTGGATATAAAGCTAAGAGAACGTGGAATTGAAGAACTACATTTATGTGGCGTTTGTACGGATATTTGTGTATTGCATACGGCTGTAGATGCTTATAATAAAGGATACAAAATAGTCGTTCATGGTAACGCAGTGGCGAGCTTTAATGATACAGGCCATCAATGGGCATTAGAACATTTTAAAAATACATTGGGTGCGAAGGTACTCTTTTAGGGTAAATAAGGAGTGGGGTTAAATGGTAAAGCTATATAAGGACGACGGTTTTGCACTGCATACGGATTTATATCAAATCAATATGGCAAAAACATATTGGGATGACGGTATTCATGAACGAAAAGCGGTATTTGAAGTTTTTTTCAGGAAGCTTCCTTTCGACAATGGGTATGCAGTATATGCGGGCTTAGAACGAATTGTTGAATACTTACGTGATTTTCATTTTTCTGAAACAGATATTCAATATTTACGTGAAGAATTGAACTATGATGAAGAATTTTTACAATATTTAAGTGAAATGCGTTTCACAGGAACCGTTCGGTCGATGAAAGAAGGGGAAATTGTTTTTGACAGTGAACCTTTAATTCATGTGGAAGCACCTTTGGCACAAGCGCAAATAATTGAAACCGCCTTGCTTAATATTGTGAATTACCAAACATTGATTGCAACGAAGGCAGCGAGAATTAAAAATGTAGTCGGTGACCAAATATTAATGGAATTTGGTACGCGCAGAGCACATGAAATGGATGCAGCGGTGTGGGGAACAAGGGCTGCCTACATCGGTGGATTTGATTCAACAAGTAATGTTCGAGCGGGTAAACGATTTGGAATCCCTGTTTCAGGTACCCATGCCCATGCGATGGTACAAGCATATCGTGATGATTATACAGCATTTCATAAATATGCAGAAAGCCATCGGGATTGTGTATTTTTAGTGGATACATATGATACGTTGAAATCGGGTGTCCCAGCAGCTATACGAGTTGCAAAAGAATTAGGGAATAAAATTAATTTTATTGGTATTCGATTAGATAGCGGAGACATGGCGTTTTTATCAAAAGCAGCACGAAAAATGTTAGACCAAGCAGGATTTCCAAATGCGAAGATTGTGGCATCAAGTGATTTAGATGAGTATACGATCCTTCATATGAAGTCCCAAGGAGCCAAAATTGATATGTGGGGAGTCGGGACAAAGTTAATCACTGCTTTCGAGCAGCCAGCATTAGGTGCGGTTTATAAAATGGTTTCCATTGAAGATGAAAATGGAGTGATGCAAGATACCATTAAAATTTCATCAAATGCGCAAAAAGTGACGACACCTGGTTTAAAAAAGGTTTATCGAATTATTAATACAAATACGAATAAATCTGAAGGTGACTATATTGCAATGCAGGATGAGGATCCACAATCCCAAGAAAAGTTAAAAATGTTCCACCCCGTGCACACATATATAAGTAAAACCGTGACTGATTTTGAAGCGAAAGATTTACATCATGATATTTTCGTAAATGGGGAATTAGTCTATCGATTACCAGAATTAAAAGAAATACAAGGCTACACGAAAGAAAGCTTAGGATTACTCTGGGAAGAATACAAACGCTCACTTAATCCCCACGAATATCCAGTTGATCTTAGCCAAAAATGTTGGGATAACAAAATTAAAAATATTGAGGACGTTCGTGAAAAGATTGCCCATATGAAAAAATAAAAAAGATAATGGAGGTAATGCGAAGTGGATGAGCTACAAAGAAGAATCATTGAAAACATGAAAGTGAGTCCTACAATCGATGCCCATGAGGAAATCCGAAAGAGTGTAGATTTCCTTAAAAATTATTTATCGAAATATCCCTTTTTTAAAGGATTTGTTTTAGGTATATCAGGGGGCCAGGATTCTACTTTAACAGGAAAACTAGCGCAACTAGCGATTGATGAGATGCGTAAAGAAACTGGGAATAATGAATATAAATTTATTGCTGTTCGGCTTCCGTACGGTGTTCAAAAGGATGCAGCAGATGTGGAGGATGCAATTACATTTATTAACCCCACTAAAGCTATAACAGTAAACATTAAAGCTGCTGTCGATGCAAGTGAAGCTTCATTGAAAGCAGCAGGCATTATCTTATCTGATTTTGCAAAAGGTAATGAAAAAGCAAGAGAGCGGATGAAAGCACAGTATAGTATTGCCGCCATGGAAAATTGCGTTGTTCTTGGTACCGATCATTCAGCTGAAAACCTTACAGGATTTTATACAAAATATGGAGACGGCGGAGCGGATCTCGTACCTATCTTTCGCTTAAATAAGCGTCAAGGTAGAATGCTGCTCAAAGAACTAGGATGCCCAGAGCATTTATACTTAAAGACACCAACAGCTGACCTTGAAGATGAACGGCCGCAATTGTCAGACGAAAGTGCATTAGGCGTCACCTATGACGAAATTGATAATTACCTAGAAGGAAAAAAGGTTTCAGAGCAAGCACAACAAACCATTGAAAAACTATATCAAAAATCCGAACATAAACGACACATGCCAATCACAATATTTGATGATTTTTGGAAATAAAAAGAGTCCTAAGGGGCTCTTTTTATTATAATAGGCTCTTTTCTAAAAGATTCTTTCCTTTAACTGCACGGAGTGGATTGGAGCGGAAGGGGCTCGACTTCCTCTCTGCGGAAAGCAAGCTCCTGCAGCGGAAAGGAACGGTTCATTTTATCATCTCAAAAACAGCCGTATAAAAAAGGAAAAAATTTAGTGATTTTTTCGTTCTACTCTTTTTCTTCATCCCAATTCATAGTATGCTAAAAATAATAAGAAATTTTAAAATTTTCCAGACTACATTGATAGAGATAATAGGGGGATTCGAATGAAAGATACCATTTTTCATCCAAAATTAAAGCAAGTTATAAATAATATCGAAAAAGTAATGATTGGGAAATCAGATGTGGCGGAACTCAGTCTTGTTGCGTTATTAGCTGAAGGGCATGTTTTATTAGAAGATGTTCCAGGGGTTGGAAAAACAATGATGGTAAGAGCATTGGCCAAATCAGTAAATGCCAACTTTAAGAGAATCCAATTTACACCAGACTTATTGCCTTCCGATGTGATCGGAGTATCAATATATAATCCGAAAGAATTAGAATTCCAATATAGACCAGGTCCAATTATGGGAAATATTATTCTGGCCGATGAGATAAACCGTACATCTCCGAAAACACAATCCGCTTTACTTGAGGGAATGGAGGAGAGCAGTGTCACAGTAGATGGAAATACCAGGAAATTGGAGCGACCGTTTTTCGTTATGGCAACACAAAACCCGATTGAATATGAAGGTACATACCCTTTACCAGAGGCTCAGTTAGATCGTTTTCTTTTAAAAATGAAAATGGGGTATCCAAATATAAATGAAGAAATAGATATATTAGATAGAACACAAAAACAAGCACCGATTGACCGTTTAGACTCGGTAATTACTCTTTCCGAATTAGTGGAATTACAAGATGAAGTAAAAGAAGTGTATGTCGATCAAACACTTAAACAATATATTGTAGAACTAGCAAATTACACTAGGAATCATACGAATGTTTACCTAGGGGTAAGTCCTCGTGGATCAATCGCATTAATGAAAGCATCACAAGCTTATGCTTTATTACATGGCCGAGATTTCATTATTCCTGACGACGTACAATATTTAGCCCCATTCGTGTTTTCGCATCGAATTATTGTTAAATCCGAGGTTAAATATGGCGGCAAAACAGCAGAAGATATTGTAAAAGAAGTAATTAAATTTGTACAGGTTCCCGTTCAAAGGGCAGTGAGATAATGATGAAAACAAAATTAAAAACATGGGGGAAACTAATTCTTCTTCTTATTTTTATTCTATTAACTTTCTCCTATGCCATGTTTCAAGGTGGCTTTGTTAGCTGGTTCCTATTTTTCAGTTTTGTCCCCTTCGCTCTCTATGCATTATGTATTGCCTTTTACCCTCTTGGAGATTTGGTAATCGAAAGAACATTTAATAAAGATACTTATTTAGCCGGGGAACATCTTAATGTCGTCATAAAAATAAATAGAAAATATTCATTCCCACTCTTTTTTCTCATCATCAATAACACTTCAAGTCTTTCTAAGGAGAATGGGAAGCAAATTGTATTTCCAGGTTTCAAAAAACATATTCAACTTGAGTACAGTATGCCTAATTTACCGAGAGGAGAACACCATTTTGATAAAATATATGTCAAAATTGGCGATCCTATTGGCTTATTTGAAAAGGAAAAGGATTATTCTTTGGAGAAATCGATACTAGTTTATCCTGCCTTTTCGGATATTATTTACCGCTCTTTTGAAAGTAGATATGAGCAAGGAGCTACAGCATCTCAAATAAAAATTCAAAATGATACATCAATGGTTGCGGGAATACGAAATTATGAACCGGGCGATCGTTTCACATGGATTGATTGGAAGGCGACAGCGAGAATGAATGAGATGAAAACGAAAGAATTTGAGGAGCGCCAATCGAATGATGTATCCATTATTTTAGATCGCTCACCTTCTTCATCGTTTGAGGAATGTGTGAAATTTTCTGCATCAATCATTCGCACGATTATTCAACATGGTGGTCAAATAGGGTTTTACTCAATTGGACAGGAGCGTACCATTTTCCCAATTAGGGGAGGAGAGGAGTATAGACAGCAACTATTCCATCATTTAGCTAAAGTAAAAGCGGATAGTAATGTCCATATTTCTAGTATTTTGGATGGCGAGTCAGCATTCTATCAACGATCAGCTTCCTTATTAATTATCACTTCTAATTTAACACAGGCGTTAGTTGATATGGTAAGGAAGCATGTGCAAAGAACTGGAACGGTGATTATTTTTGTCGTAAAAAATGATAACGAACCATTTCTTGATGACGAATACCAATTAAGTTCGATTGCCACTCGTTATGGAGTGTTTGTAAATTTCCTTCATGAAAAGGATTTCCGCTCGGCTTTAACGGGGGTGAAACAAAGATGACGATAAGGGAAAATAACAAAGGTCTTTCACTGATTTTATATCTTTTTAGTTTTTTTCTTTTACTAGAATGGATCTATCCTTTAAAGGAAGTTGCAAATACGGGAAATACATCTTTGTTTATTATATTTATAATCCTTTCATTTATTTTGTACGTATTTAACGCTCCATTTTTCCCAGTGTTCGTTTTAAAAATCATTTTTATATCCTTTTCGTTACATCATATTTTCTTTGACAAACCAATTTTTGGAATAGAGTGGGTAAGTATTTTGTTAACTGATTTCATGAAAAATATCGGTCTATTATTCGCCGGAAATTGGAGTCAACTCACTAATGAGTTCAGGACAATGTTGTTTTTTATTTTGCTATGGCTAATTATGTATTTGCTAAGATATTGGGTGATCGTAAGGAGAAATGTATTTCTATTTTTTGTGATGACCATTGTTTACATAACGGTCCTTGATACATTTACTCCATACAATAGTAAGTTTGCGATTGTAAGAACGGTTTTTTTTGGATTTGTTCTATTAGGTATGTTATTTTTTCAACGTTTTGTCGAAAGAGAAAATGTACGGTCTACGCAAAAGTTAATGACAAAATGGATGGTCCCTCTGTCCGTAATGATTATTGGCAGTATTTTCATAGCCCTTATTGCCCCTAAAGCCTCTCCTATATGGCCAGATCCTGTCCCTTATTTGAAATCCTATGCTGGAGCGGACAAGAATGGGAATAAAGAAGGAATAGGATCAAGCGTAAAAAAAGTTGGCTATCGTGTGGATGATTCTAAGTTGGGCGGGCCCTTTGAAGGTGATGATACGGTTGTGTTTAGGGTTGTAGCAGAATCGCGTCAATATTGGAGAATGGAAACAAAAGACTTATACACAGGGAAAGGATGGAAAGCATCTAAACCGGATGCAACATCCACCTATCGAATGCAGGACGATATTCCGATTTCGTTAAATAAAGGTTTGGTACCATCTTCAAAAGACGAGAAGGAAAATAGGAAAAAATCCAAATCCGCTTCAATTACGCTAGAACAACGAAGCCCGAATCTTGTTCATACGTATGGATTTACAAATATTTTATATAATAAACCATCTGGTATTGACCCGGAGAAGGAGGATGCCTTCTCAGTAAATGATGCGACAGAAAAAATTACAGCTATTCAAAATAATGATCCCTTGTATATAAGGGATTACATGGTAATTTATCAACTTCAACGATATAGCATAAAAAAAATGAGTCAAATAACTGGTAAGAATGCACAATTTGATCCGCGTTATATTCAGTTACCAGAAAAATTTCCGAAGCGTGTAAAGGATCTCGCGGAGGAATTAACAAAGGATAAAACGAATTGGTACGATAAGACAAAGGCGATCGAAGGATATTTGCAATCCGGTAAATATAAATATGATAAGAAAAACGTGGGAATTCCAAAAGAGAATCAAGATTATGTAGATCAATTTCTATTTGAAACACTAAGAGGATATTGTGATAATTTTTCTACTTCTATGGTTACGATGCTTCGCTCAATTGGAATCCCTTCCAGGTGGGTCAAAGGATACTCATCAGGGGAATATCAAGGGTCGGAGGGTGTTTCGCAAAATATTTATAAAGTAACCAATAATAATGCACACTCATGGGTTGAAGTCTTTTTTCCAAATGTAGGCTGGGTACCTTTTGAGCCGACGATGGGCTTTGTAAATAACTCTGTTTTCAATAATGATCTGACTACAAAGGCACAGGCTGCCTCTACTACACCAAAAGAGGAAGAAGTTAAAAAGAAACCGCAAAAAGAACAAGAGGCAGATAATGAAACGACCAGTTCAGATGGATTTTCATTTACAAACTTGTGGGAAAAAACAACGAAAGTTTTCCAAGACCATTGGATGTTCATCGTTATTAGTATCATCATTGTTATGCTGATTTCGGGTTTTATCTATTTAAAGCGCAGCAAATGGCTACCTTACATTCTTATTTGGAAATACCGAGCAAGAAATGACAAGGAAACGTTCTCGAAAGCCTATTTGTCACTTTTAAAACAGTTAGAGAGATTTGGCTTGCGAAAAGAAACAGGTCAAACATTGAGGGAATACGCAAGAAATGTGGATAATTACTTTGGAACAGAGACGATGTATCAATTAACCGAACAATATGAGAGAAATATTTATCGGGGAGAAAATATCAAGATTGATTGGGAACAGACTCGGGAATTGTGGGAAAATTTAATTAAAAAGACAACGGGTTGACCGTATGTTTAAACAAGTATAAAATGATGACAATTAAAAAAATAGTGCTTCATATAATTTTGGAAATATGGTCCAGAAGTCTCTACTAAATCACCGTGAATGATTTAACTATGAAGGCAGTGTGATTCTATTAATTGTCATCATTATTGTATAATGATGTAGTTAGTTATGCTTTGAAACTAGAATTCTGCCTTCTTAATTTATTTGAGGTGGAGTTCTAGTTTTTTTGTATTTTTCAATCGATATGCTGATATAGTTTCCTTACTAATAGGGGAAAATATGATTAAGAAAAAACTTAGGTTGGGGGAATCGATATGCCTGAAATAACACAAGAAATGATTGTCGTCCTTGATTTTGGCAGTCAATACAATCAATTAATTACTAGAAGAATTCGTGAATTTGGTGTGTATAGTGAACTACACCCACATACCATTACGGTAGATGAAATTAAAAAGATGAATCCAAAAGGCATTATTTTCTCCGGTGGGCCTAATAGTGTGTATGATGAAAATTCATTTCGCTGTGATGAAGCAATCTTCGATTTAGGAATTCCGGTATTTGGCATTTGCTACGGTATGCAATTGATGACCAAACATTTCGGTGGAAAAGTAGAGCCTGCTACTCATAGAGAATATGGTAAAGCAAAAATCAATGTTCAACCATCTGTGGGACTTTTTAAAGATCTTCCAAACCAACAAGTTGTATGGATGAGTCACGGTGATCTTGTTACAGAAACACCTGAAGGTTTTGCTGTCGATGCTGTCAGCCCTTCGTGTCCAATTGCAGCGATGAGTGATGAAAATCGTTCGTTATATGCTGTGCAATTCCATCCAGAAGTCCAACATTCACAATACGGAAATGATATTTTAAGAAACTTTGTATTTGATGTATGTCATTGTTCTGCGGATTGGTCAATGGAAAACTTTATCGAAATCGAAATGGAAAAAATCCGTGAAACAGTAGGAGATAAGAAAGTTCTTTGCGCACTTAGCGGCGGAGTCGATTCTTCTGTAGTAGCCGTTCTTATCCATAAAGCAATAGGTGATCAATTAACATGTATTTTTGTTGATCATGGCTTATTGCGTAAAGGGGAAGCAGAAAGTGTTATGAAAACTTTCGCCGAAGGCTTTCATATGAATGTCATCAAAGTCGATGCGAAAGACCGTTTCTTGAGAAAGCTCGAAGGAGTATCTGACCCAGAGAAAAAACGCAAAATTATCGGTAATGAATTTATTTACGTATTTGATGATGAAGCGACAAAACTTGAAGGTATCGAATTCCTTGCACAAGGAACATTGTATACTGATATTATCGAAAGTGGGACAGCTACTGCACAAACAATCAAGTCACATCATAATGTCGGCGGTCTTCCTGAAGATATGCAATTTACGTTGATTGAACCGTTAAATACATTGTTTAAAGACGAGGTTCGTGCACTTGGAACAGAACTAGGAATTCCTGATGAAATTGTTTGGAGACAACCATTCCCAGGTCCTGGTTTAGGTATTCGTGTGCTTGGAGCGATTTCTGAAGAAAAGTTAGAAATTGTTCGTGAATCCGATTATATTTTACGTGAAGAAATTAAAAAGGCTGGCCTTGATCGAGAAATATGGCAATATTTCACCGTTCTTCCTGACATTCGCAGTGTAGGTGTTATGGGAGATACAAGAACGTATGATTACACAATTGGCATTCGCGCCGTTACTTCCATCGATGGAATGACATCTGACTGGGCACGTATTCCATGGGATGTACTTGAACTAATTTCAACACGTATCGTTAATGAAGTTAGCCATGTGAATCGTGTGGTGTATGATATTACATCTAAGCCACCTGCAACGATTGAGTGGGAGTAGATATCTAACATTCAAATGATTAAAAGTGCTGGGAAGGCAGTTGTATCAGTGGTTTAACCGTAAGATTTCGTAGGATTGAATAACAATATAATTAGCACAAAAGCTTGGGGTTTTTTTCTCAAGCTTTTGTTAATTAAAGGAGAAATTGTACAAGTTCGTTAGACGCTAAACTGAGTTTGAAAAGTAAGCGGAAAAATTCCCCTTAATTAAGAAAATAGCACTGAAAATATCTTAAATAGCCGGAAAAATTCCGACTATTAACTCGAAAAACGTGAAAATAAGTAAATTTGCTTTGCTTAAGCGGAAAAACTCCGCTTATTCCTCCCGATTTGAGCTCTATTCTGCTGTATAACCGGAAAATATCCGCTTATTTTGATTAGCTTTGGTTGCTCAAAAGGACAATACCCTGCACCCTTAAAGTAGAATGGAAATAAGAAAAGTGAAGGAGCCTTATCCGGCCTAGACAAGCAATTTATTTACAATACACGAACATTAATTTGAAAATAATTAATATTATTCGCTTTTGTATTGACTAGCGCTTTAAAACTATATAAACTATATTTATAAATTAAATGAGTCAATTTCATAATTGCTCTTTTTAAAAATACAGAATCCTACAGAATTTCTAAAATATATTTTTAAAAACAGAAATCATGCTACTTGTTGCTGATTTAATTGTACATTAATTCGGTCTGCGGCTAACTTTGAAGCATTATAAATAAGGGTTACCATGTCAAAATGAATTTTTGCACGTTTCCCAGTACGATAGCGAACATTGTTCAGTTGAAAGAATTCTTTCAGATAGGCATTAACCCGTTCTACGGCAGTACGACGTTTGAAAATGTTTTTCCATGCTTGTGACCCGCGTGCTGGTGCGGTATATCTGCGAAGGTCTGAAGTGATTTTCACTTTATAAACCTTTTGGCAAATACCTTCATTAGCTAAGGGACAGTCGCTGCATTCCTTTGGTCTTGTGTATTTCAATGTTTCATATTTAGGATCAAAACTATCATAACGATAAGAATGCTCTCTGAAACAAGTTGGGGCAAAGTGTTTATCATAGCCAATGATTTCCCCTTCATTTCGCTTATTATACGCGATGACGGATTGTTGTCCCATTCGATGTACCTGCTCGTATATGGGTTCATAGTCATAGCCCGCATCCATTGTTTGATAACGTAATGGAAGGTGAAGGCGTTCCTGAATTCCTTTCAGTAAAGGGATAGTTTGCCTTACCATCATTTAGACTCCCAGATGAAAAAAGAGCCTGTAGAATGTATTGGCTTGATGTACCAACGGCTAAATGACCTTTGTAGCCAAACCAAAAACATTTTGTCCTTCTGAGTTCTTTTTCACGCCCCATTTAGGGTCTTGGGGAACTTCGGCACGTAGTTCGGCTAGGGGAACATCTAATTGGTACTGGTTTTTCTATCATATAAAGGTAAATTGGCTTCCGTTTCAGCTTGTTCTTTAAGCCACCCGTCACGCTCATCTTTTGATTTCCGACCACGTTTTTGGGGTTCAGATTTTGGCTTTTCTTCTTTTGGTCGCGCTTGGTCTCGTGCTTCAAAATGGGTTGCATCAATACCACTGTACCATCCGTGATGAAACCTTCTGCAATAGCCTGGAGGACCACTTTTTCTTGTTCTTTCTCAAGGATATCGCTTTCCTCCAATTTCGTTATGAGACGTGAATAGGAGGATTCTGAAGGCACATGATCAGAAACCAAAAAGCCACAATTTAACTTAAAAGCTAGATCATCATGAAGACGTTTTATAAGATCCTTCATCGTAGGGATGCGCTCTATGTATCTTACAAAGGTGGAGATAATCATGGTCATAGTTTAGTTCTTCCGGTGCACCCAACCGTGATTTTTTCGCCACTTGATGGTACATCGAATCCAAATCTACCGCTGAAATAATGGCTTCATATTTTTGGGTAGGTTCCATGTCAAATAATTCCTGTATGCCAAATAGGCTAGGTTGTCGTATAATAGTCATAAGAAGTACTCCTCCAGTCTTTTTATGGTTTGTGGTCAACGTAAGCCCGAATTATAAAAAATAAGTGTACCTTTCGGTACGCATCGTAAATAGCCGTAAATTCTGACTTTTTAATCGAATTACGGCTATTTCATTTATTTGCTACATTCTGCCTGAATCATTTTTGACCAGGGCATGTATTGATCTAAAATTTCAGGGTTTTGTTGGACGCCGAGATTTGGTAAATCCGTAAAAGTTTCTTTATATATTCATAGAAATCAACGCCGTTACTTTTGGCAGTTTCAGCAATACTTAAACAGATGGCATTCGCTTTTGCACCAGCTTCACTTACACTAAAGAGCCAATTTTTTCTTCCTATAACGTTGGGACGGATGGCGTTCTCGGCTGGATTATTATCCATTTCAATTCGCCCATCATTCAGGAATAATTTGAGTCCATTTGCCCTGTTTAATGTGTATTCAGTTTGCTTTTGCTAACGCATTTTTTCCGTAAAATGGTGATGTTTCAACCCAGTGAAGGAATTCCTCCACGATTGGCTTCGAGTACTTTTGACGTTTTTTTCTTCGTTTACTCGGAGACAAACGTTTAAATTGCCTTTCTAGTCGATATAAATCATCACAATATTTCACACCGATTCTACCATTTTTGCTATCAGCTTTCAGCCAATAACGACGAACATGCGCCCAACAATTTGCGAAATTAACGCCTTCCAACTTATCATAAGCAGAATAACCATCACACACAATCGTTCCAGAAAAGCCTTCAATAAAACTTTCAAGGACAGATCGAGCTCGAGATAATGCGCTTTGAAAGAGAGTCATTGTTGGCCCTTGGCTTGGCACACTTCGAAACACCCAATTATACGCATTGGCTTGGCCAGATTTCCCATCGGATCGGTTGATAATTTGTCCGTATGTTTCATCGACATGCAAAACCGATTTTGCCATCATCAACTCTTTCATTCGTTCGTATACAGGTAACAGCCAATCATGTGCTACACGGATAACCCAATTCGATAGGTTTTTATCATTGGTATTCAGTCCATAGCGATTCCATTCCTTTACCTGACGGTAAAGAGGTAAATATTGTGCAAATTTATCATAGATGACTTTGGCAAGTACGCTAGGACTTGCGATGCTACGCTGAATCGCTGGTTGTGGTGCTTTCCCGCGTTTGATTTGTGCTGGCTGTGATGAATCAACTTTGCAGTCTTTACATTCATACGCATGTTCAATGTGCTGTACTTTCATCATTTTTGCAGGAATAAATTTTGCTTCTTCACGTACAAGTGTACTACCAATTTCAATCATTTGCCCTTGGCAACAGTCACAGATTGTATTTTTCGGATGATGGTGAATAGCTTCTACTTCAATACCATCATGCAAGGAATCATTTCGTTTTTTTGATTTAACTTTTCGTACAACAGTATAAGAGATTGTCTGTTGGCTTTGTTCTTCTGTGTGCTCAGGTTCGCTAAAAGCCGGGTCATCATCAAATAATGAGCCTTGCCCATCTGGTACGTTGTATTTCGATTTTTCGGATTTCGATCCATATAAAAGTTTTGTTAAATGGCGAATTTGTTCAGTTAGCGCTTCAATCTGTTTAGTTGATTGATCTAGCTTTTTCGATAAGTCTTTGTTTTGTTGATTTGAATGAGCCAATTGTTCTTCGAGAAGTCGAATTAATTTCCCATATGGATTCTTGTTATTGGAAGAAGTATTAACCATTTATTTCACCACTTTTCGTTCACCATAAGTTAGTTATATTATAACATTTTTAACGTAGAAAGCGAAGTTGAAAATGGCTATAAACCAACATTTCTAGCTTGTTTAGAATACTCCTTTTTGTGATTTTTGAATGGCCTTTGGTTGCTGAATGGACAACCCTTCTAACAACCAGCGAACCTCCTGTTGCGAAAGTTTACGTACTTCATTTTCATCTTTTACCATAGTGAAGTTTTCCTCCATCTAGTCGCTTATAAAGCATGGCGAAACCATCGCCATCAAAATATAAACATTTATAACGGTCTTTACTCCAACCAGAGAAAAGGAAAATAGAATCTCCATATGGATCAAGTTCGAAAGAATCTTGAATTAGCGTTGCTAATCCATCAATTCCCTTCCTCATATCTGTTTTACCGCAAATAATATAAATGTTTTTTACACTGGTATAATCATGTTTCATAGATTTTTCAACTCCCTCATGACCGTTTGGATGATGTGCTCATCTACGCCGTTGAAGAAGGAAATTTCAGCAGCTTCAATTTTGATTGTGCAAAAGCTATTTGAAGGATCTTTCGAAGTTGTGGATGTTATAATATTTTTTTCTGGTTGTATTGAAACGGGGACGATTGTTAGTTTTTGTTGTGACATAGGAAAAGCACCTCCTTAATTGATACGATTATTGTACTAAGGGGTGCTGATCATTTATATGCGTTGTTTGAATGGGGGCTTACTGGTCAACTACCATTATACAAGATTTGGGGAGGTACTTCTTTTTTTATCTCTTAAACCCCTTGATACACAAGGGCTAAGAATTATGAAATTCATTCAAATAGTAAACATCGTATAATTTCGGGGATATGGCCTGATAAGTTTCTACCAAGCTGCCGTAAATAGCTTGACTACGAGGTTGTGAGATATAGGTGGGATTTCTACGTTTCCCTGCCTTCGCTTTTTTCTAAACCTTAAGGTCAACGCTCCGAACAAATTTGTTCGGGGCGTTTATTATTTCCGTTATCTATCGATGGGGGGAGAGACAATGAAAAAATATTTTCAATTTGATGAACTAGGGACGAATTATCGACGTGAGATCATTGGTGGGATCACAACGTTTTTATCAATGGCATATATTCTTATTTTAAATCCGTTAACATTGTCATTATCTTCTGTAAAAGATTTCCCAGATGCTTTGCGTATGGATTCTGGAGCTGTATTTGTGGCAACAGCGCTTGCAGCTGCTATCGGTACATTAATCATGGCATTTTTAGCGAAATATCCAATCGCACTTGCACCTGGCGTAGGATTAAATGCATTTTTTGCTTATACAGTCGTACTAACACTTGGTATGTCTTGGCAACAAGCATTAACTGGTGTTCTGTTTTCAGGAATTATTTTTGTCATTTTAACTTTATTCGGATTTCGAGAAAAAATCATTAATGCCATTCCTGTTGAATTAAAATTAGCCGTTGGCGCGGGGATTGGCTTGTTCATTACATTTATTGGACTTCGTAATGCAGAAATCATCGTTGATAATGATGCTACACTAGTTGGACTTGGGGATTTAACGAATGGAAACACGCTTTTAGCTATTTTTGGAATTGTTATCACGATTATTATGATGACAAGAGGCTGGAAAGGTGCTATTTTTATCGGAATGCTCTTAACAACAGTTGCTGGGATGATTGTAGGATTAATAGATGTGCCACATAAAATTGTTGGTGCCGTACCAAGTATTGCTCCAACCTTTGGAGCGCCATTCGAAACATTATTCCACCATACAAGTGACCTTTTTACAGTAAAAATGTTAGTTGTCGTACTAACTTTCTTATTTGTAGATTTCTTTGATACAGCGGGCACAATGGTTGCAGTCGCTAATCAAGCAGGGTTAATCAAAAATAATAAATTACCTCGTGCAGGGAGAGCTTTATTTGCCGATTCATCTGCAACTGTTATTGGTTCTATCTTAGGGACATCAACAACGACTGCATATATTGAATCGACTGCCGGAGTTGCAGCTGGTGCAAGAACGGGATTTGCCAGTGTCATTACTGCTATATTGTTTTTACTTTCCTTATTCTTTTTCCCGGTATTAGGTGTGATCACTTCACCTGTAACCGCACCTGCTTTAATTGTTGTCGGAGTGTTAATGGTATCATCACTAAATGAAATTGACTGGAAAAAGTTCGAAATTGCTGTTCCTGCGTTTTTTACAATCATTATGATGCCAATGACCTATTCGATAGCAACAGGAATTGGAATCGGCTTTATTTTCTACCCAATTACAATGCTGTTAAAAGGAAGATGGAAAGAGATTCACCCGGTGATGTATGTTTTCTTTTTTATCTTTATCCTATACTTTATCTTTATTTTGTAAAAATTGCGGAGAGCCTCACTTGGGGCTCTCTTTTAATTGATATCCCTTAGTATTTTCGGTAAACTAAAGTCATCATGACCGAATCTGTCGAACTTTAGGAGAATATTATGGAAGCGTTTGAAGTTATAAAAGTTCTTAATAATAATGTAGTCATTGCTTCTAATTCAAAATATGAAGAAGTCGTACTTATTGGTAAAGGAATCGGTTTTAACCGAAAAAAGGGGAGTTCTATTTCAAAACAAGAAGCGGAAAAACTTTTTGTTTTAAAAGGTGAAGTTGAACAAATACAATATAAAAAGCTTCTTCCATTTATTGATGAGGACACGCTTGAAGTAATCATATCTGCGAACGAGTTAATACGGAAACGAACGGAAGCTTATTTGGATGAGCATATCCATATTGCATTAACGGATCATATATTATTCGCGATTAATCGTTTAATGAAAGGCATGGCCATTAAAAATCCGTTTAATTTAGAAACAAAGGTTCTTTATCCAGACGAATATGAAATTGCTCGGGAAGTAGTAGAAATGATCAATGATACTACTAATATCCAGCTCCCAGAAGGAGAAATAGGTTTCATTGCTTTGCATATTCATAGTGCAGTGACAAATAAAAATTTAGCGGAGATTAACCAATATTCTCAACTAATTGCTAAACTAATTTCAACCATTGAAGAACAATTTGGCATTAAATTAAATAAGGACGAAGTGAATTATATGAGGCTTGTTCGTCACTTAAGATATACTATCGATCGCGTTTTAAGCGGAGAAAAAGTAAATGAGCCAGAAAAAATAACATCCTTCTTGAAACAAGAATATCCTTTGTGCTATAATCTTGCTTGGAAACTTATTAAGATCATGCAACAAACATTGAAGAAACCAGTATTTGATGCGGAAGCGGTGTATTTAACGATGCATTTACAACGCATTCAAAATAAAATAAAGTAATCATTCTTTTATACGTGTTACTGACTCGATCAGGCATGAGTAAAGAAGATAATTGAAATGAGGATTTATGGGGAATATATCTCTATACTCTTTTCTATCTTTTTTACTCATGCCTTTTTTATTGGTTATTTCAATTGTTAAGAGCATGTCGGTAAGGTTACAAAATAAAAAGGAGGATACACAATGTTTAAGAAAATCTTTGGTGTTTTACAAAAAGTAGGTAAAGCACTAATGTTACCAGTAGCTATTTTGCCTGCGGCAGGGATTTTATTAGCGGTTGGTACAGCACTTACGAATCCGACCTTATTGGACATAGCGCCATTTTTGGATACCTCTTGGGTAAAACATGTTGCAGACGTAATGGCGAAAGCAGGAGGGATTGTTTTTGATAACCTTGCCTTACTTTTTGCTGTCGGAGTTGCTGTTGGTTTAACAGGCGGTGAAGGTGTTGCAGGTTTAGCTGCGATTGTAGGCTATTTAATTATGAATGTGACGATGGGTGTTGCAAAGGGGATAGCTATGACCGATGTCATCGGGGAACATGTGAATCCCGCCCACGCATTAGTGTTGGGTATACCGACTTTGCAAACGGGAGTATTTGGCGGTATTATTGTCGGATTGATCGCAGCGTATATGTACAATAAATTTTTCGAAATTGAATTGCCGTCATACTTAGGCTTTTTTGCAGGAAAACGTTTCGTTCCAATCGTAACTGCTGCATCCGCAGTAATATTGGGATTAATCATGATTATTATTTGGCCACCGGTCCAACATGCGCTAAATTCATTCTCTAATTATATGTTAGGATCACAACAAACATTAGCGGCCTTTATATTTGGAGTCATTGAACGTTCTCTAATCCCATTTGGATTACATCACATTTTCTATGCACCATTCTGGTTTGAATTCGGTTCATACACAACACATGCCGGAAATGTTGTTCACGGGGACCAAACGATCTTTATGAAACAAATTCAAGATGGAGTCCAACACTTAACAGCAGGTACATTCCAAGTTGGTAAGTATCCATTTATGATGTTTGGACTACCAGCTGCCGCTTTAGCGATTTATCACGAAGCTCGCCCGGAAAAGAAGAAATTCGTAGCGGGTATTATGGGTTCCGCTGCACTTACATCATTTTTAACAGGTATTACTGAACCACTTGAGTTCTCATTTTTATTCGTAGCACCGGTTCTATTTGGTATTCATGCTATTTTTGCCGGATTATCCTTTATGACGATGCATTTATTAAATGTAAAAATTGGGATGACATTCTCCGGTGGATTAATTGACTTTCTTCTATTTGGTGTATTAAATAAACAAACTCATTGGTGGTGGGTTATTCCTGTAGGCTTAGTCTTTGCGGTTATTTATTATTTCGGATTCCGTTTTGCAATCCGCAAATTTAATTTAAAAACTCCCGGCCGGGAAGATCCGGAAGATGAATCGGCGAATGAGTCAGCAGAGCAACCAACGAATGATCTACCATATGACATTTTGGAAGCAATGGGTGGACAAGAAAACATTTCTAATTTAGATGCGTGTATCACTCGTTTACGTGTTCAAGTAAACGATGTTAAAAATGTAGATAAAAATCGTTTGAAAAAACTTGGAGCAGCAGGTGTACTTGAAGTTGGAAATAACATTCAAGCGATCTTTGGTCCTAAATCAGATACTATTAAGTCGCAAATGAAAGATATTATGTCCGGAAAAAGACCTCGTAAAGCAGTAACTGATCCGGATAAAGAAGTACAACAACAAATTGAAGAAGTGCAACCAGATGTTCTTCAATCAAAAGTGAAAGATACAAATGAAGTAATCGTATCTCCGGCTAAAGGGGAACTCAAACCAATCACTGAAGTACCGGATCAAGTATTTTCAGGTAAAATGATGGGTGATGGTTTCGCTATTCTCCCTATGGAAGGATTAATTGCATCTCCGGTAGATGGGAAAATCGTAAATGTGTTCCCAACAAAACATGCTCTAGGTATTATGTCCGATGGAGGAAGAGAAATTTTAATTCATGTTGGAATCGATACAGTTAATCTAAAAGGTGAAGGATTCGAGACACTAGTTAATGAAGGTGACCGTGTAGAAGCAGGACAGCCGTTGCTAAAAGTAGATCTTGAATTCCTAAAAGAAAAAGTTCCTTCTATTATGACTCCGATTGTATTCACTAATCTTAACGAAGGTGAGCAAGTAGTATTAGAAAAAGAAGGCTTAGTTCAAATGAAGGAAAGCAATATCGTCTCAATTAAATAAGATAGATAATCTAGTGCCAACTCCAGTCGGGGTTGGTTCTTTTTTTATTGTGTATGAATAAAACATCAAATCGGGAATTGGTCGAAATTACCATGTATATTCTGTTGACCTAGTTTGAAATGAGTGATAATATATAAAAACTGGTTAAGATAACCGGAAACAAAATCACAAAAGTTGTTGACAACATTTTGATGAGATGATATTATATTAAATGTCGCTTCTGAGAGAAAAAAGAAGTTGAAGAAAGTTGTTGACATTAAACTTTTAAAATGGTAAACTTGAAAAGTTGCTTCTTAAAAGGAAGTAATGATTGATCTTTGAAAACTGAACAAAACGAAACGTCAATTAATTTTTTATTTTTTAACTAGAGCTATATCAAACATCTTTTTGGAGAGTTTGATCCTGGCTCAGGACGAACGCTGGCGGCGTGCCTAATACATGCAAGTCGAGCGAATCTGATAGGAGCTTGCTCCTTCTCAGATTAGCGGCGGACGGGTGAGTAACACGTGGGTAACCTGCCTGTAAGACTGGGATAACTCCGGGAAACCGGGGCTAATACCGGATAACTTTTTCCTTCGCATGAAGGAGAATTGAAAGGTGGCACTAGCTACCACTTACAGATGGACCCGCGGCGCATTAGCTAGTTGGTGAGGTAACGGCTCACCAAGGCGACGATGCGTAGCCGACTTGAGAGGGTGATCGGCCACACTGGGACTGAGACACGGCCCAGACTCCTACGGGAGGCAGCAGTAGGGAATCTTCCGCAATGGACGAAAGTCTGACGGAGCAACGCCGCGTGAGTGATGAAGGTTTTCGGATCGTAAAACTCTGTTGTTAGGGAAGAACAAGTATCGTTCGAATAGGGCGGTACCTTGACGGTACCTAACCAGAAAGCCACGGCTAACTACGTGCCAGCAGCCGCGGTAATACGTAGGTGGCAAGCGTTGTCCGGAATTATTGGGCGTAAAGCGCGCGCAGGCGGTTTCTTAAGTCTGATGTGAAAGCCCACGGCTCAACCGTGGAGGGTCATTGGAAACTGGGAGACTTGAGTGCAGAAGAGAAGAGCGGAATTCCACGTGTAGCGGTGAAATGCGTAGAGATGTGGAGGAACACCAGTGGCGAAGGCGGCTCTTTGGTCTGTAACTGACGCTGAGGCGCGAAAGCGTGGGGAGCGAACAGGATTAGATACCCTGGTAGTCCACGCCGTAAACGATGAGTGCTAAGTGTTAGAGGGTTTCCGCCCTTTAGTGCTGCAGCTAACGCATTAAGCACTCCGCCTGGGGAGTACGGCCGCAAGGCTGAAACTCAAAGGAATTGACGGGGGCCCGCACAAGCGGTGGAGCATGTGGTTTAATTCGAAGCAACGCGAAGAACCTTACCAGGGTCTTGACATCCTCTTGCCCTCCCTAGAGATAGGGATTTCCCTTCGGGGACAAGAGTGACAGGTGGTGCATGGTTGTCGTCAGCTCGTGTCGTGAGATGTTGGGTTAAGTCCCGCAACGAGCGCAACCCTTGACCTTAGTTGCCA
>CP066701.1:850000-1012500 GCA_016756695.1 Heyndrickxia sporothermodurans | reverse complement strand
CCGGAACCTACTTTGAATCTATTACTTATCAACGGCGCCGCAAAGTTCGCGATACTAACGTGAACTGATGTTAGAAAACTTGCCTGTGGAGACGATTGAATATCGTTTATCCCCTGAAGAGCAGGTTTGTTCGTGTTGCGGTGGAAATCTGCATGAAATGAGTACGCAAGTACGCCAGGAACTAAAATACATTCCTGCGGAATTGAAAGTTGTTAAACATGTTCAGTCCATTTACTCTTGCCGCCATTGTGAACGTGAAGAAATTGAAACTCCGGTTGTAACAGCACCAATGCCTAAACCGGTTCATTCAGGTAGTTTAGCATCTCCTTCTTTAATGGCACATATTATGAATCAAAAATATGTGGATGGGCTTGCCATTATACCGGCAAGAAAAGCAATTTTCCAGATTGGGGGTACCGTTATCACGCCAAACCCTTGCCAATTGGATGATTCACGGGGCCAACCGGTGGTTGAGCCCACTTTATGATCGCATGCATCAACTTCTTTTGGAAAAGGATATTTTACATGCGGACGAATCGACCCTGCAGGTACTTCACGAACCCGGTCGGCCAGCCACCTCAAAATCATATCTCTGGCTCTACCGTACTGGAAAAGAAGGACCTTCAATCATCCTTTACGATTATCAGGAAACTAGGTCAGGCAAAAATGCCGAGAAATTCCTGTCAGGGTTTAAAGGATATTTACAGGTTGATGGATACGCCGGGTACCATAAGGTACCTAATGTAAAACTGGTCGGTTGCATGGCTCATGCTCGACGTAAATTTGATGAGGCTTTAAAAGTATTGCCTTCTTCAAAGCGTCTGACATCAGGAGTAGCAGCAATGGAAGGTCTCCAATACTGTAACCAACTATATCGCATTGAGCGCGACCTAAAGGAGTTATCCTCTATGGAACGATACGAAAAACGATTAGAACGCAGCAAGCCAGTCTTGGATGCTTTTTTGTCATGGCTAAAAATACAGAAGCAAAAAGTGTTACCAAAAAGCGCTTTAGGTCAGGCGATTACCTACTGTCTCAATCAATGGAAGAAATTAGTGGCATTCCTAGAGGATGGACGATTAGAAATTGATAATAATAGAAGCGAGCGCTCAATAAAGCCCTTTGTTATTGGGAGAAAAAACTTCCTTTTTTCAAATACACCGAAAGGTGCAAGGGCTAGCGCAATCATTTATAGCATTGTGGAAACAGCAAAGGAAAATGGCCTAAACCCATATTATTACCTTCGCTATTTATTTGAGAAGTTACCTAACATTGATCTGACAGATAAAAATGCCCTGGATAAAGTACTGCCTTGGTCAACAACACTTCCAATCGTTTGCATAGATTTTAAAAACTTACCTAAATAATAACTCGATCCCCATCTGGTTGACAGGTGGGGATTATTTTACGCTTACACATAGACAATGTATAACTAGATAATTTTTAAACAAAATATTTGCGAAAAGACTTGTTTGTTATAAGCATTTTAGGAAAAATATAAAGAAAGAATGTAATTTTAAAGGAGTGCTTAAATTTGCTTCAAAACAGCATTGTCATGGTCATTATTATTTTAATTATTAATATCGTCTATGTATCATTTTTCACTATACGCATGATTTTAACTTTAAAAGGATACCGCTATGTTGCGGCTTTTGTAAGTATGATTGAAATTGTAATCTATGTGATGGGGCTAGGATTAGTGCTTGATAATTTAAATCATATCCAAAATGTCATTGCTTATGCAGTAGGATATGGGATTGGTGTCATTGTTGGAATGAAAATCGAAGAAAAGTTGGCATTAGGGTATATAACGGTAAATGTGATAACGAAGGAATATGATAAGGATTTGCCAAGACAGCTACGAGACAGCGGGTATGGGGTAACGAGCTGGGCCGCAAATGGTCTTGAAGGTGACCGTATGGCTTTGCAAATATTAACACCGAGAAAATACGAACTGAAATTGTATCAAAAGATAAAAGAATTAGATCCTAAAGCATTTATTATTGCATATGAACCGAAAACAATATATGGTGGATTTTGGGTGAAAAGTGTGAAAAGAGGTAAATTGAAACATGAGTAAAAAAAAGCAATTTGAAGTGTTAGCAAATGAAACAATAGCTGATTGTCTAACACGAATGGAAAATGAGGGATACCGTCCAGTCCGCAGAATTGAGAAACCAATTTTTAAAGAAGTGCTAAAAAATAATCAAACAGAATATCAACCCGTCAGCAGAAAAATAATATTTGACGCACTAAAGCTTGAGTAAAACACGAACATTAATTATATTAAAATCCCAAATGTTCGATTTTTAGTTGACATGTAAATAGCCTATTGTTAAGATGTAATTGTCGAAGATAAATACAACTCTCATATATAATGGGAATATGGCCCATACGTTTCTACCCAATTACCGTAAATGATTGGACTATGAGAGAAAGTGGATTTTGGGAATTATTTTCCGTTTATTTGTGTTGTTTTTCCCCAGATGAGCTGCTTTCTCTTTATGAATGCAGTTTATCTGGTTTTTTGCTTTTATTTGAACCTTTAGTAAAAATTTGACGGAGGCCTATTATGATAACCAAAGTTGGAGTAATAATGGGAAGTATTTCTGATTGGGAAACAATGAAGCATGCAAGTTCTATATTAGAAGAATTAGAGATTCCGTACGAAAAACAGGTCGTATCTGCACATCGAACACCAGAATTAATGTTTGAGTATGCAGAAAATGCGAGAGGCAGAGGAATTAAAGTGATCATTGCCGGTGCAGGTGGTGCTGCTCATTTACCGGGAATGGTCGCTGCGAAAACGACTCTTCCGGTTATCGGGGTACCTATTCAATCGAAGGCATTAAACGGACTTGATTCTTTATTATCCATTGTGCAAATGCCTGGTGGTGTTCCAGTAGCTACAGTAGCAATTGGAAAAGCTGGTGCACAAAATGCCGGATTGCTAGCTGCACAAATTTTATCAATAGATGATTCTGAGATAGCAAATAAACTAGAAAAAAGACGAGAAGAAATAAAAGAAACTGTAATCGAAAGTAGTGATCAACTTGAATAGGGAAATCATTCAGCCAGGGAAAACAATTGGGATTATCGGCGGTGGCCAGCTTGGCAGAATGATGGCTCTTGCTGCAAAGGAAGCAGGCTTTCGAATCATTGTTTTAGATCCTACGAATGACTGTCCATGTGGTCAGGTTGCTGATGAACAAATCACGGCGGGCTATGATGATTTACAGGCACTCGAACATTTAGCGAAAAAATGTGATGTTATTACTTTTGAATTTGAAAATATTGATTATGAATCATTACTTTCACTTTCGAGAATAGCAAATGTTCCTCAAGGTGCAGAAATTATTCGTATCACTCAAGATCGCATAATTGAAAAAAATACATTAGTAGCTTCAGGTGTAAAGGTGGCACCATTTAAAGTCATACACTCAGAAGCTGAAATGAATAAAGCTATTCAAGAGCTCGGATTCCCTTGTGTGTTAAAAACAAGCCGTGGGGGCTATGATGGTAAAGGGCAGCATGTCATCCAATGTGCGGACGATAGTATTGAGGCTAAAAAACTGTTAGAATATGGGGCATGTGTTCTCGAATCTTGGGTTGAATTCGAAAAGGAAATTTCTGTGATTGTTACTAGAAATGTAAATGGGGACATGGAATGCTTTCCAGTAGGGGAAAATATTCATGTTGATAATATTTTACACCAAACAATTGTCCCTGCTCATATCAATAAGCACATCGAGGTTGCTGCCTTTCAACTAGCGGAAAAAATAGCAGAACATATCGAACTCATCGGTACATTAGCTGTAGAAATGTTTCTTACAGCAGATGGTCAAATTTTTGTGAATGAGTTAGCACCTAGACCACATAATTCAGGTCACTATTCAATTGAAGCATGTGATTTTTCTCAATTTGACCAGCATATCCGTGCGATCTGCAATTGGCCTTTAAAATCGCCATCACTTTTAAAGCCGGTAGTAATGGTCAATATTTTAGGGCAACATGTGGAAAAATTAATGGAACAAATTCCTTTACAATCTGAATGGTCTATTCATTTATATGGGAAAAGTCAGTCGAAATATCAAAGAAAAATGGGACATATTACAGTTTTAACAGATAATATTGAGAGGACACTCTCACAACTAAATGATAGTGGAATTTGGAAGTAGAATCGGAGGAAATAATTTATGATCGAGCGTTATACACGTCCGGAAATGGGCGCAATTTGGACAGAGGACAATCGCTTTAAGGCATGGCTTGAGGTTGAAATTTTAGCGTGTGAAGCATGGGCGGAACTTGGAGATATTCCAAAAGAGGATGTAGAGAAAATACGTCAACATGCAACATTCGATGTGGCAAGGATTAAGGAAATTGAGGAAGAAACACGCCACGATGTCGTTGCTTTTACAAGAGCGGTTTCTGAATCACTCGGCGAAGAACGAAAATGGGTTCATTATGGATTAACATCTACGGATGTTGTTGATACAGCTTTATCGTATATTTTGAAGCAGGCAAATGAAATTCTTTTAAAAGACATCGAGAATTTTATCGGGATTATTGGTGAAAAAGCAAAAGAGCATAAGTACACGGTGATGATGGGGAGAACTCATGGCGTCCATGCAGAACCAACAACTTTCGGATTAAAGCTTGGCCTATGGTATGAGGAAATGAAACGCAATCTGGAAAGATTCAAGCAAGCCGCTGCAGGAGTTGAGTTTGGAAAAATCTCAGGAGCTGTCGGTACGTATGCAAATATTGATCCATTCGTTGAGAAATATGTATGTGACAAGCTTGGCTTACAAGCAGCGCCGATTTCTACACAAACATTGCAAAGGGACCGTCATGCACATTATTTAGCAACGATTGCTTTAATAGCTACTTCCGTTGAAAAATTTGCGGTAGAGATCCGTGGATTGCAAAAAAGTGAGACTCGTGAAGTAGAAGAGTTTTTTGCAAAAGGACAAAAAGGTTCATCTGCTATGCCGCATAAACGAAATCCAATTGGCTCGGAAAATATGACAGGAATGGCTAGGGTCATTCGTGGATACATGATGACTGCATATGAAAACGTAGCATTATGGCATGAAAGAGATATTTCTCATTCATCTGCAGAACGTATTATCTTACCAGATGCGACAATTGCATTAAATTATATGTTAAATCGCTTTGCGAATATCGTGAAAAACTTAACTGTATTCCCTGAAAATATGAAACGGAATATGGATAAAACACTCGGCTTGATTTATTCTCAGCGTGTATTGCTTGCGTTAATTGATAAAGGAATGGTACGTGAAGCAGCTTATGATACAGTACAGCCAAAAGCAATGGAAGCATGGGAAAAGCAAGTGCCTTTCAGAGAGCTAATTGAAGCGGATCCAACGATCCAAAGCAAACTAACGAAAGAAGAAATTGCTGATTGCTTTGATTATAACTATCACTTAAAAAATGTAGATTTCATCTTTGAACGACTTGGACTATAGCAGGATCACACTCACGGTGTTTGACACCGTGGGTGCCTGACACCATAGGGGGCATGTGTGATGGAAAAGCTAGGTTTATTGTATGAAGGAAAAGCGAAGCGGATTTTTGGTACTGAACGTGATGGTGTGCTGTTGGTGGAGTATAAGGACTCAGCTACAGCTTTTAACGGAGAAAAAAAGTCTGAAATTACTGGAAAAGGGCAGCTGAATAACGAAATTAGCAGTTTAATATTTGCCAGTTTAAAAGAAAGTGGGATTGATAGTCACTTTATTGAAAAGATTTCAGCATATGAACAACTTGTACAGCAAGTCTCAATCATTCCTTTGGAGGTCGTCACACGGAATATTGTGGCCGGCAGCTTATCAAAACGACTTGGTATTGAAGAAGGAACACTATTAAAGCACCCAATTGTTGAATTTTATTATAAAAATGATGAATTAGGCGATCCATTAATAACAGAGGATCATGTTGAAGTACTGGAGATTGCTAGTCCGCAAGAGTTAACCCTTCTAAAGCAGAAAGCGCGAAAAATTAATGAAGTGCTATCAAATCTATTTTCCGAGCTTGGGATCCATCTAGTCGATTTTAAACTAGAGTTCGGCAAGGATTCGAATGGAGAAATTTTACTAGCTGATGAAATTTCACCAGATACATGTCGACTTTGGGATAAAAAAACAAATCAAAAGCTCGATAAAGATGTTTTTCGTAGAGATTTAGGTGATTTGACAACGGTATACCAAGAAATATTAAACCGCTTGAGAGGAGAAACGACACATGTTTAAAGTAAAAGTGTATGTAACTTTAAGAGAAAGTGTTTTAGATCCACAAGGTACAGCTGTAAAAAGCTCACTTCATAGCATGAATTACAATGAGGTTGCTGATGTCAGAATCGGAAAATATATGGAGCTAACGATTGAAAAAACAGAACGTGATATTGAAGAAGTAGTTAATGAACTATGTACACGTCTTCTTGCAAATCCTGTTATTGAAGATTATCGATATGAGATTGAGGAGGGTGTTGTACAGTGAGGTTTGCGGTAATCGTTTTTCCTGGTTCTAACTGTGATGTAGATATGTTTCACGCCATTAAAGACGAACTTGGAGAAGAGGTCGAATATGTGTGGCATGATTCAGAAAATCTGGATTCTTTCGATGGCATATTACTGCCCGGCGGTTTCTCCTACGGTGATTACTTACGATCAGGCGCGATTGCTCGTTTCTCCAATGTGATGAAACAAGTGGTGAAAGCGGCGGAAGCTGGAAAGCCTGTTCTAGGTGTTTGTAATGGATTTCAAATCTTACTTGAATCCGGGTTACTTCCTGGTGCGATGAGACAAAATGAAAGCTTGCAATTTATTTGCCAAACTGTTCAATTAAAAGTTGAAAACAACAATACAATGTTTACCTCTCAATATAATCAAGACGAAGTCATACGAATTCCAATCGCCCATGGCGAAGGAAATTATTACTGTGATGCCGACACACTTAAGCGCTTAACAGATAATAATCAAATCGTATTTACGTATGACAACAACCCCAATGGCAGTGTTGCCAATATTGCAGGCATAACGAATGCAAGAGGTAATGTCCTTGGCATGATGCCTCATCCAGAACGAGCGGTTGATGATTTACTAGGAAGTGCAGATGGACTTAAATTATTTCAATCGATAGTGAAAAATTGGAGGGAAGCACATGTCGTTAATGCTTGAACCACATCCATCCCAAATTAAAGAAGAAAAGATTTATCGCGAAATGGGTTTGACCGATGAAGAGTTTGCGATGATCGAAAACATTTTAGGTAGATTACCAAACTATACAGAAACCGGCCTGTTCTCAGTTATGTGGTCGGAACACTGCAGCTATAAAAATTCGAAGCCTATACTAAAAAAATTCCCTACTTCCGGTGAAAGAGTCCTTCAAGGACCTGGTGAAGGTGCTGGAATTGTCGATATCGGTGATAATCAAGCGGTCGTATTTAAAATCGAAAGCCATAATCATCCTTCCGCGATTGAACCCTATCAAGGTGCAGCAACAGGTGTTGGCGGAATAATCCGTGATGTATTTTCGATGGGAGCAAGACCTATTGCTATACTAAACTCCCTTCGTTTTGGAGAGTTAGAGTCTTCAAGAGTGAAATATTTATTTAAAGAGGTAGTCGCAGGTATTGCAGGCTATGGAAATTGTATTGGAATTCCAACAGTAGGCGGAGAGATTCAATTTGATCCATCCTATGATGGAAATCCACTTGTTAATGCGATGTGTGTTGGCCTTATTGATCATAAAGATATTCAAAAGGGGCAAGCAACAGGTGTTGGTAATACAGTCATGTACGTCGGTGCCAAAACAGGCAGAGACGGCATCCATGGAGCAACGTTCGCCTCGGAAGAATTAAGTGAAAAATCAGAAGAGAAACGACCTGCAGTCCAAGTGGGAGATCCATTTATGGAAAAGCTGCTTTTAGAAGCATGTCTTGAACTTGTTAAATCGGATGCATTAGTCGGTATACAAGATATGGGAGCAGCAGGTCTTACAAGTTCATCTGCTGAAATGGCAAGTAAAGCGGGTTCAGGTATCGAAATGAATTTAGACTTTATTCCACAACGTGAAACAGGGATGACTGCATATGAAATGATGCTTTCTGAATCACAGGAAAGAATGCTGATCGTTGTAAAACAAGGGAGAGAACAGGAAATTATCGATTTATTTTCAAAATACGGCTTGGAAGCAGTTTCGGTTGGACGGGTAACCGAGGATAAAATGCTTAGACTCATTCATCATGGTGAAATTGTAGCAGATGTTCCAGCTGATGCACTTGCTGAAGAAGCACCTGTATATCATAAGCCTTCAGCTGAACCAACGTATTTCCGAGATTTTCAAGCGATGGAAGTGGAGATTCCGAAAGTAGTAGATTACAAGGAAACTTTGTTAAATCTTTTACAACAGCCGACGATTGCTAGTAAGGAATGGGTGTATAAACAATACGATTATCAAGTGCGAACAAACACTGTGGTTACACCAGGTTCAGATGCTGCAGTAGTACGAATACGTGGAACACGAAAGGCGCTGGCAATGACAACTGACTGTAACTCCCGCTATCTTTATCTAGATCCAGAAATGGGAGGGAAAATTGCTGTCGCAGAAGCTGCAAGAAATATCGTTTGCTCTGGAGGAGAACCGCTTGCAATCACTGATTGTTTGAACTTTGGTAATCCGGAAAAACCTGAAATTTTTTGGCAAATTGAAAAAGCAGCAGATGGGATGAGTGAAGCCTGTCTTGCGCTGAATAGTCCAGTCATCGGAGGGAATGTTTCCCTTTATAACGAAACAAATGGAGTAGCTGTCTATCCTACCCCTGTCGTTGGGATGGTCGGTTTGATTGAGGATTTAGACCATATTACGACCCAACATTTCAAACAGGCTGGGGACTTGATTTATATGATTGGTGAAACAATGCCTGAATTTGGTGGCAGTGAGCTTCAAAAAATGCAGAATAATAAAATTTTTGGGAAATCACCAGCCATCGATTTAGAAGTTGAAGCTAGAAGACAACGACAATTGTTGACAGCGATAAAAGAGGGGCTTGTTTCCTCAGCCCACGATATTGCTGAAGGTGGAGCGGCGATTGCAATAGCTGAATCTCTATTTGGCACAACAGGCTTAGGAGCAGAAATCGTGTTGCAGGGTGATCCGGTTGTTTCATTATTTAGCGAAACACAATCTCGTTTTATTATATCGGTGAAAAAAGAAAATAAAGCTAAATTTGAAGCAATTGTCAAAGATGCAGTATTGATTGGTGAAGTAACGAGCAATGAAAGGCTTCAGATTAAAGATGAAAATAATTCAGTCTTAATTGAAGCTGATGTAAATGAATGTGAGAAGGCTTGGAAAGGAGCTATTCCATGCTTGCTGAACTAAAAGGGTTAAATGAGGAATGTGGTGTTTTTGGAATTTGGGGACATCCAGATGCAGCGAAAATTACTTACTATGGCCTGCATAGTTTGCAACATCGGGGCCAAGAAGGTGCTGGCATCGTTGTATCTAATGGCGGCAGACTGCAAGTTTTAAAGGGAGAAGGACTCGTTACTGAAGTTTTTAATGAAGGAAAAATTGAAAAATTACATGGAAAGTCTGCGATTGGTCACGTTCGTTATGCAACTGCAGGCGGGGGAGGAATTGAAAATGTTCAACCCCTCCTCTTTAATTCGCAAAACGGCAGCTTAGCACTTGCTCACAATGGAAATATTGTCAATGCGAATGCACTGAAGCATCAGCTTGAAGCTCAAGGAAGTATTTTTCAAACAAGCTCGGATACTGAAGTATTGGCACATTTAATCAAAAGAAGCGGTTACCTATCGTTAAATGATCAATTAAAAAATGCGCTGACTATGCTTAAAGGGGCTTATGCGTTTTTACTAATGACAGAAACGGAAATGATGGTCGCCTTAGATCCAAATGGTTTACGTCCACTGTCAATTGGTCAAATAGGTGATGCTTATTGTGTTGCATCTGAGACATGTGCTTTTGACATTATTGGAGCTGAATTTGTGCGAGATGTTATGCCCGGAGAACTAATTGTCATTGATGATCGTGGTCTCCATTCAGAACCATTTACCCTTTCTACTTCAAGTGCAATTTGTACGATGGAATATGTCTATTTTTCACGACCAGATAGTAATATTCACGGAATTAATGTTCATACGGCAAGAAAAAGTATGGGGAAACAATTAGCGATGGAAGCACAAATAGATGCGGATGTTGTAACAGGTGTACCAGATTCAAGTATATCGGCTGCCATTGGCTATGCTGAATTAGCAGGAATCCCTTATGAGCTCGGGTTAATTAAAAATCGTTATGTCGGGCGGACGTTTATCCAGCCTTCTCAATCGTTAAGAGAGCAAGGCGTTAAGATGAAATTAGCTCCGGTTCGAGGTGTAGTTGAAGGCAAGCGTGTGATCATGGTTGATGATTCAATCGTAAGAGGAACGACAAGTCGGCGAATTGTGACCATGCTAAGAGAAGCAGGTGCGAAAGAGGTGCATGTATGTATTAGTTCACCTCCTATGAAAAATCCATGCTTCTATGGAATTGATACATCTACCCATGAAGAATTAATTGCATCGAAACATAGTGTCGAAGAAATTCGAGAAATTATTGGAGCCGATTCCTTAACATTTTTAAGCGTGGAAGGAATGTTAAAAGCGATTGGTAGACCTCAAGATGGAAATCAATGCGGTCAATGCTTAGCATGCTTTACGGGTAATTATCCGACAGAAATTTATCCAGACACTGTACTACCTCATGAAAAAGAACTTGTGCGCTAGGAGGCTGTGAAGGAAATGGCAAATACGTATCGTGATGCAGGAGTCGATATTGAAGCTGGTTATGAAGCGGTGGAAAGGATTAAAAAACATGCTGCACGTACTAATCGATTAGGTGTTCTTGGCCAATTAGGGAGCTTTGGCGGTGTGTTTGATTTATCGGCGCTCAATCTTAAAGAGCCTGTGCTCGTTTCGGGTACAGACGGTGTTGGAACAAAGCTGAAATTAGCTTTTCAAATGGATCGGCATGACACGATTGGCATCGACTGTGTAGCGATGTGTGTGAATGATATTGTTGTCCAAGGTGCGGAACCTTTATATTTTCTTGATTATATTGCTTGTGGGAAATCGATTCCGGAAAAGATTGAAGTCATTGTTAAAGGAATTGCAGATGGCTGCGAACAGGCTGGATGTGCATTAATTGGCGGAGAAACCGCAGAAATGCCGGGACTTTATGGAGTAAATGAATATGATTTAGCTGGTTTTTCCGTGGGGGCATGTGAAAAAACGGAACTTATTACGGGTGAATATCTACACGAAGGCGATATTTTAATCGGATTGGCTTCGAGCGGCATTCATAGTAACGGTTACTCTTTAGTAAGAAAGATCTTTTTTGAAGACCATCAGTTTTCTCTTGACGAAAAGCTTCCTGAGTTAGATGAGCCCCTTGGCATTGAATTACTAAAGCCTACCAAAATATATGTTAAGCCAGTCCTAGAGGCGATTACTCAATTTGAAATTAAAGGAATGGCGCATATAACTGGCGGAGGCTTCATTGAAAATATTCCGAGAATGCTTCCGGAAGGATTAGGGGTAGAAGTTGCGCAAAACTCCTGGCCTATCTTGCCTATTTTTAAAGCAATCGAAAAATATGGTGAAATCGATCAACTAGAAATGTTTAATACATTTAATATGGGGATTGGCTTTGTCGTTGCGGTTGATCAGGAAATAGCGAATCAAGCACTCGAATTCTTCGGTAATGATGCTTATAAAATTGGTGTAATTACAAAACAACCAGGTGTTCGTTTTGTTTCAGGGAGTTAACAAGATGAAGAAAATAGCGATATTCGCTTCCGGAAATGGAAGTAATTATCAAGCAATTGTTGATGCCGTAAAAAATGGGGCATTAGATGCATCAATAGAGCTGCTTGTGTGTGACAAGCCAAATGCGTTTGTTATAGAGAGGGCCAAAAAGGAAAGTACACCTATCTTTGCATTTGAGCCAAAAACATATGAAACGAAAGCTGCATTTGAAAAGGAAATTGTGTTGGAATTACAAAAACGTGAGATTGAATTAATTGTGTTGGCGGGCTATATGAGACTGATTGGGCCAACATTATTACAAGCATTTTCAAAGCGAATCATTAATATTCATCCATCACTTCTACCATCTTTTCCCGGAAAGAATGCGATTGGGCAAGCCCTTCAAGCCGGCGTGAAAGTGACAGGAGTAACTGTTCATTTTGTAGACGAAGGAATGGACACGGGTCCAATTATTGCCCAAGAGTCTTTAAAGGTTGAAGAATCAGATACAGAGCAATCGTTAGCTGAAAAGGTACATAAAATTGAACACCGATTATACCCAGAAATGATACAATTACTATTTCAAAAAAGTTTTTTGTTGGAAAAGGAGGAAGCTTCACGATGAAACGTGCACTCATTAGTGTTTCAGATAAAACAGGAATCGTTGAATTTGCTCAAGGATTACTTGAATTAGGGTTTGAAATTATTTCAACAGGCGGAACGAAAAAAGCATTAGTTGAAGCGGGGTTAACGGTAATAGGAGTAGAAGATGTAACGGGCTTTCCGGAAATTTTGGAAGGTAGGGTAAAAACGCTTCATCCTTTTATTCATGGGGGACTATTAGCTAAACGTAACCCCAAACACTTGGAGCAATTAGATCAACAAGGAATTTCACCAATCGATCTTGTTTGTGTCAATCTTTATCCTTTCCAGCAAACTATTGCAAAACCAGATGTAACTGAAGCAGACGCCATTGAAAATATTGATATTGGCGGACCAACCATGCTTAGATCTGCTGCGAAAAACCATGAGTATGTCACAGTTGTTGTTGATTCCCACGATTATGAAGGTGTATTAGCAGAGTTGAAGAGTAATGGGAATGTTTCTAAAGAAACGAACAAACGATTAGCCGCAAAAGTTTTCCGTCATACTGCTGCTTATGATTCCTATATCGCAGATTATATGACAAAACTTGTAGATGAGGAAAATCCTGAACGTGTCACGTTTTCATATGAATTAAAGCAAACGTTACGTTATGGGGAGAATCCGCATCAAAAGGCTAGTTTTTATGTCAATCCGATTGGTTCTCCGTTTTCTATTGCTCATGCAAAACAATTACATGGGAAGGAACTATCTTACAATAATATTCATGATGCAGATGCAGCCCTTCAAATTGTAAAAGATTTTTCTGAACCGGTTGCTGTAGCTGTTAAACATATGAATCCTTGTGGCGTTGGGGTTGGAAGTAGTCCATCGAAAGCATTTGCTAAAGCCTATGCTGCTGATTCAACCTCAATTTTTGGAGGAATTATTGCTTTTAATCGTGAGGTTGATAAAGAAACGGCCGAGCAATTACATGAAATTTTCTTAGAAATTATCATTGCTCCTTCATTTTCAGATGATGCCTTAGCAATTTTAACAGCCAAAAAGAATTTAAGGTTATTAACGGTTCCGTTTAATCATGAAAATAAAGGTGAACGTGTCATCACATCAGTTGAAGGTGGATTACTCGTACAAGATCAAGATTCGTTTACTTTGGAAAACGCTAATATTACTGTTCCAACAAAAAGGGAACCAACTGAAGAAGAATGGAAGGCACTTAAATTAGGATGGAAAGTCGTTAAACATGTGAAATCAAATGCCATTGTTGTGACAAATAAGGAAATGACACTCGGAATAGGTGCCGGTCAAATGAACCGAGTAGGGTCAGCGAAAATTGCGTTGGATCAAGCCGGCGAGCAAGCGAAAGGGGCGATCATGGCCTCGGATGCGTTCTTCCCAATGGATGACACCGTTGAAGCTGCAGCAAAAGCCGGGATAACAGCGATCATTCAGCCAGGCGGATCGATTCGTGATGAGGACTCCATCAAGAAAGCAGATGAATTTGGCATAGCGATGGTATTTACCGGCATCCGCCATTTCAAACATTAAGGTTATTTTACAATTCAAAGGGACATGGGTTCGAATAAATAAACCATGTCCCTTACTTCCTAAATTAATGAGGTGAATTCCGATGAATGTTTTAGTTATTGGCCGTGGTGGAAGAGAACATGCAATATGTAAGAAGGTTAAAGAAAGTTCACTTGTTGAAAATGTGTACTGTGCTCCTGGAAATGCGGGGATTCGTAAGGATGCGGTAATCGTTCCAATTTCAGAGATGAATTTCTCTGATTTAATTGCTTTCGCAAAAGATAACGAAATTGATTTGACCATCGTTGGTCCGGAAGATCCTTTATCAGCGGGAATTGTGAATGAGTTTAAGCTAGCAGGTTTAAACGTATTCGGTCCAACTAAAGAAGCAGCATTAATAGAAGGAAGTAAATCTTTTGCTAAGGACTTAATGAAAAAGTACCTCATTCCAACCTCCGCTTATGAGACGTTTGAACAATATGATGAAGCTAAAAAATATATCCAAGAACATGGCGCACCTGTAGTGATAAAAGCGGATGGTCTTGCAGCCGGAAAAGGAGTTATCGTTGCCCTTACCGAAGAAGAAGCTTTAGAAGGACTTGAAGAGTTAATGGTCGATCAAAAGTTTGGTACTGCATCTACAAAGGTAGTGATTGAGGAATTTCTTCTAGGCGAGGAATTTTCCTTAATGGCTTTTGTGAATGGGGAAGCCGTTTATCCAATGGTGATTGCTCAAGATCATAAACGGGCATTTGATGGAGATAAAGGTCCGAATACAGGTGGAATGGGGGCGTACTCTCCGGTTCCGCAAATTCCGCAGCAAGAAGTAGAACGAGCGGTGCAAGAAATACTTATTCCAACGGTCAATGCCTTAAAAGCGGAAGGCCGAAGCTTCTGCGGGATTCTTTATGCGGGATTAATCCTAACGAATGAAGGTCCGAAAGTGATTGAATTTAATGCAAGATTTGGGGATCCTGAAACACAGGTTGTGTTATCAAGATTGGAATCTGATCTTGTCCAAGTTATTCTTGATTTACAAAACGAAACAACACCGACGCTTTCTTGGAGTAATGATTGTTCTGTTGGTGTAGTCCTTGCTTCAAATGGCTATCCAAGTACGTATGAAAAAGGAATAGAAATACCGAATTTGAATAAATTCGAATCATCTACACTTGTTTTTCACGCGGGAACTGAACGAAATGAAGAGAATGCCATCGTATCGAACGGAGGAAGGGTATTACTCATTGCCGCAAAAGGAAATGATCTTAAGGACGCCGTTAAAAAGGTATATGTAGAAATGGATAAAATAAAATCAGACCGCTTTTTTTATAGAAGTGATATAGGATTAAAAGCGTTGTAAATAAGAAAAGTAAAAAGCGCTGGAGCTAGACATTGCAGGATACTATGTAAGACTGATGATAAAAAATGTTGATACTTATTTGCTTTAAATAAAATAATCGGACTCGAAGTTGAGTCCGATTTTCACCTGTTAATTAATCTTCTAATTGATCTTGGAACTTTTTCATTTCACCCATCAAATCAATCTCATTTCCACCGCTTTGAGTAGATTGCTGTTGATGTTGACCTTCATTGCTATTACTACTAGAAGTTGTATGTTGAGGTTTTGTCCATGGGCAGTTTTTTAATAGCTCTGTCACAGGACAAAATCTAACAATGCCTTCAGCAACTTTCATTGCACTTAACAGCATCACTAATACATATGAATTACATCGAGGTTTTTTGGATAACTTTGCAGTAGACCAAGCAAGAAAGGTCAACCCGCAGGTAATTCGAATCATTGCATTAACGATTCCGATGTTTTTGTTCACTTTCATCTCAATCCCACCCTTTCACAAAATTTTTACAATTTATTTCAAAACTTTAATGCGTTAAAAGGTAACATATGATACGATTGTAAATAAAAAGAGAAAACTCCCTAGGGAGGGAAGTTCATGTTAGATCAACGATACCGATGGAAGAATAAGCAAATCCGTGATCATGTAGCAGTTGTCAGCGGTAAAAAATCTCCGACATTACTTTTGAAAAATGCACGGTATTTACACTCAATGTTTCGTAAATGGATGAATGGTCATATTTGGATATATGGAGATCGGATTGTGTATACCGGGGACGAGCTTCCTGAAAATACGGCTAACTGTGAAGTAATTGATTGTTCAGGTCTCACACTTGTTCCGGGATATATTGAACCGCATGTTCACCCATTTCAGTTATATAATCCCCAATCGTTTGCACGATATGCATCACAATCGGGGACAACAACAATTATTAATGATAATTTAGTGCTTGCTTTACAATTAGGAAAAAAGAAAGCGTTTTCTCTAATTAGGGAACTAAGACATTCACCTGTAACAATGTATTGGTGGAGCCGATTTGATTCACAAACAGAGCTAAGGGAAGAAGAGACTATTTTCTCACATGGTGAGGTGAAATCGTGGCTTGAGCATGATGCGGTTTTACAAGGCGGAGAATTGACAGGATGGCCTAAGCTGCTTGACGGAGATGATTTAATACTTCACTGGATGCAAGAAGCGAAGCGAATGAGAAAGAAAATTGAAGGCCATTTTCCGGGTGCATCAGAGAAAACACTCGCAAAAATGATGCTATTTGGAGCTGATTGTGATCATGAAGCAATGACTGGTGAGGAAGTATACAAACGTCTAATGCAAGGCTATATGGTTTCACTTCGTCACTCCTCGATCCGTCCAGATCTTCCTGTACTTTTGGAAGATATGAAAAGATTAGGAATCGATCAATATGACTCAATGTTTTTCAATACAGATGGTTCGACACCAGCCTTTTACGAAAATGGAATTATCGATCGTTTGATTCGAATGGCCATAGAACATGGGGTACCTGTTATTGATGCATATCATATGGCTTCATTTAATGTGGCGAAATATTATAATATTGAACACCTCCACGGATTAATTGCAACCGGCCGTGTTGCCAGCATTAATTTCCTTGAGGATGAACACAATCCGACACCAATTTCCGTACTTTCTAAAGGGAAATGGCTAAAAAAAGATGGAACAGCAATAATAGAAGATAAAGATATTGAGTGGGAAGAGTATGGTTTTGCTCCATTGCAATTCGATTGGGAACTTGATTACGATGATTTACAATTTTCGATGCCATTTGGGATTGAAATGATTAATGATGTAATTACCAAGCCATATTCCGTTACTTTTGATATTGCAACGGATGAATTAACGACTGACCATGATGAAAGCTTTCTAATTTTGATTGGACGGGATGGATCTTGGAGAATTAATACGATGGTGAAAGGTTTTTCAAATAGCTTAATGGGCTTTGCATCCTCGTTTTCAAGCACTGGAGATATTATTTTAATTGGTAAAAATAAAAATGATATGGTTTGTGCATTTAATCGGATGAAAGAACTTGGCGGGGGGATTGTGATGACTGAAAAAGGAAAAGTCATTCACGAAATTCCATTAAATCTTTCCGGATTTATGTCAAATAAGCCAATGGATATATTAATTAAAGAAGAGAAGAGGCTTAAAGAGCTTTTAATTGAAAGAGGCTATCCGCATAATGATCCGATCTATTCGTTACTATTCTTCTCAGCGACACATTTACCATATATCCGTATAACGCAAAGAGGAATATTTGATGTAATGAATAAAACGGTACTTTTTCCAACGATTATGAGGTAAAATTACATGTGGTAAAACGGCCTAAAAAAGGGGATGCATGAATTATATATGTTCAAGAAAACTTTTTTACTTGCGATAGTACTTGTTTGTGTATTATCGGCTTGTAGTCATAAAAGGGAAACAGAAAAAAATGAAGCCGCTAAATCTCCTGAAAGAGGGGAAGTTTCAGGAAATAAAAAGCCAAACGTGAAATTCACTTTTCCATTAACAGGTTTAGAAGCTAATGAAAAACCAAGAACCCGTGCCGTTTCCGTGATGATCAACAATCACCCAAAAGCACGTCCGCAATCGGGTTTAACTGAAGCTGATATTGTTTACGAAGTATTAGCTGAAGGTGATATTACACGATTTTTAGCGATCTTTCAAAGCGAACAACCAAATAGAATTGGTCCAGTTCGTAGTTCAAGGGATTACTTTATCGAGTTAGCAAAAGGATATAATAGCTTTTATATTGCCCATGGCTATAGCCCTGAGGCTAAAAAAATGCTCGAGAGTGGATATATTGATAATATAAATGGTATCCAGTATGATGGAACTCTATTTAAGCGATCAAGTGATAGGCAAGCACCCCATAATTCCTATATTACGTATGAAAATATACGTAAAGGTGCAACAATGAAAAATTTCAATATGGATACACCACCGAAAGCTTTAAATTTCGCTTCTGAAACTGAATTAAAGCAAATTACAAGGCAAAAAGTAAAACATATACTCATTCGCTATTCAACTAATTCTATATTTAATGCTGAATATAAATATGATGAAAAATTGCAGAAATTTAAACGATTCTCAGGTAATGAGCAAACTATTGATTTGGAAACGAAGAAACCTGTTTTGCTGGATAATTTATTGGTTGTTGAAATGCAACACAAAATTATCGATGATTACGGACGTCGCAGTATTGATTTAACTTCTGGAGGAAAAGCTTATTTTATCCAAAAGGGGACATACCGTGAAGTAGAGTGGCGCAATGTAGAAGGGAAGATAATTCCTTACGAAAACGGGATTCCAGCTAAATTTGTACCGGGGAAAACATGGATCAACATCGTACCAAATTTAAAAGATGTGTCATTTTCAGAGTAATGGGTTAAAGAGGAGAGGATAAAATGCAAATAGACAAATTACGTGGGAAAGCATTGGATCAATTATTTGAATCCATACTTTCGCTAAAAGATAAAGAAGAATGTTATCGATTCTTTGATGACCTATGCACGATAAACGAAATCCAATCACTGGCACAGCGTTTAGAAGTAGCCAGAATGCTACGTGAAAAGAAAACCTATCACATCATTGAATCCGAAACAGGCGCCAGCACAGCCACAATATCACGGGTGAAAAGATGTTTGAATTATGGAAACGATTCTTATGAGATGGTATTGGAGCGGATTAAAGGGTCAGATCGGGAAGAAGCAGAGGAATAAAATTGGAATAAGGGCATGCTATTGCATGCTTTTTTGTTTGGGAAAGTAAAATAAAAAAAGAAGTAATCGGGTTTACTTCTTTTTTAGTAATAGTTTTAAGCAACAGGTGCTTTAATGGAAAGGATACTTGGTTCCTTTTCCCCACCTCCAAGTCCCAAATATTTAATATTATTATTATCTTTATTTAAAACTTCGTTACCAACTAGAGAACCACAAATTAGTAAGGCACCAATTGCTAGAGAGAATAATGTCTTTTTCATAGTTAACCTCCTAAAATCGATTTATTTGTTTATAAGAAAAGTTGACTAGTTTATAGTAAGTAGCAGCATTTTTGTATTTATGTATATCCTCAAAGTATTTTCCTAATAATTCCGCATGCTCAGCCAACTTTGCATAATCTTTTTGTTCTTTTAAATAAGGAATAAATTTATTAACCATAAGCATTTCGAAATTTTCGTACTCTTGATATATTAAATATTTAAAAGTAAGAATTTCGTAATAGAATGGCAAATATTTATCTTTATTTTGATCATTTAGCCAACTTAATCCTTGGGTAATTCTCTTTTTTGCTTCTATGAAATTTTTACTACTATAGGATTCACCAATAATAGAAGTTATAGATAACAAACGATCATGAAGTGACGCATCTTCGTCATTAATTATTATGTCAAGGTGCTGGATGGCTTTAGCAGTATCACCTTTTACAAAATAAAGATATCCCATATTTAAATGGGTTAACAGAATTAACTTTTTATTTTTTGTACTTTCAGCAAGCTGTTTAGCTAATTGGTAATTTTTTACTGCCTTGTCATGATTGTTGATACGTCTATAACAAATACCTAAAACTAAATGACACTCAGCACATCTCGAAAAATTATAAACTTGACGATAGTATTCTAATGCCCTATTAGCATAGCTTTGTGCTTCGGAAGTTAATCGATGTTTACTGTATGTAACTGCAAGTGAATATAGTATGTCTGCTATCTCATCTTCTTTTAATTCAAGTAATGGCAGTAAATCTTCCGAAAGTGTATAATTTCGTAAAGCATCATTCTCTTCTTCAATAATCGAATAGTAATTCCCATTAAACTTATACCAATAATATTTCTGCAAATTGTTAAATGTACCGCTTACATCTTTTAAATTATTAATCTGTTCTAATGCTTTCGTTGTTTCGCCAATTTTTAAATAGTATCTGATCATGTGTATCTTGATTAATAACTGTAATTCGGAATCATGTATCGTTTTGGATACTTCATTGACTTCTTGATATTTCTGTTTAATTTCTTCGATGTTTGAAGAAGTTAGCAAGAGGTGAAACCATTCATTGCATATTACTTTTGTACTGTCATCAATCTGATTGTTGATTTGAATGCCTAGTTTGCGACAGAGAAGCTTTATGACTTCTTCATTAGGTTCAATTTTCCCATTTTCAATTTTTGAAAGATAGGAAATTGAGATAATTCCATCGGCTAGTTCCTCTTGTGTTAAATTTTGATTTATTCTATTTAACTTGATAATGGCACCGATATTCATAGTAATCACCTAAACCTGCATATTTACCTTATTATATATTAAAAATTATGTGAAGTGGTAATAATAAGATAATTTTTTTGAGATTACTATAAATCTAGTAGAAAAGATAGATGAGAATAGATGTATTACTTATTATATTTAGAATATCTCGAAAATATCCCAAAAACAATAAGAAAATAAAAGAAAGGGCTTTTGGTCTATGCCAAAAGCCTTTGTTTTATTATGCTTTTTGCAATTCGTTAGTTTTCTTTTCACTCAATAATCGATCAATCTTGAATATCAATGTGTCGATTTCCCTTTTAGTAATTTTCGCTGGTTTCTTTTCTTTTATCATTTTTTCATCCTCCTAACAAATTTTATTGCTTGGTGGAAAAGTTCTTATCCTTATAATACCATACTTTCTAGGACATTTAACTTGGGAAAATAACACGAAATTATTGTGATAAATCACCATTAAATTTTCAAGTTTTCCTAACTTGCATTAATAATTATACAAATTCATACATTTACATGTAAATAATAGGACTTTCGCCTTTACTCAGTCTCTGTTGGGTAGTTCTAATTATATCGTTTCAAATAATTACCTTCTAATATCATTGGAAACTCTTTTTAGCTTGTTCAATCAAATGCTATAATGATGAAGGAATATAGAATGGAGGATTTTTTACGGATGTATGACGTTCGCGAGTGGCGCCACGCCTTTAAATTAGATCCTAATAAGGATATATCAGATGCAGATTTAGAAAAAATATGTGAATCAGGAACAAGTGCGATCATTATTGGTGGTTCAGACGGAGTCACATTGGAAAATGTTCTAAATTTAATGTCTCGAGTAAGAAGATATACGGTACCATGTGTGCTGGAAGTGTCTACTATTGAATCTATCACACCGGGTTTTGATTTATATTTTATCCCAACAGTACTTAACACGACAGATGCTAAGTGGATTAAGGGGATTCATCATGAAGCGGTAAAAGAATATGGGGTTTTAATGAATTGGGACGAGCTTCTCGTAGAAGGCTACTGCATTTTAAATAATGATTGCAAGGCAGCGAAGTTAACAGGAGCTAATACTGATTTGAATGAAGAGGATGTTGTCGCCTATGCAATGATGGCCGAACATTTATTTAAAATGCCTATTTTCTATTTAGAATACAGCGGAAAATATGGAGATATCGATCTAGTAAAAGCTGCAAAAGCACAGTTAAATCAAACGAAATTGTTTTATGGCGGGGGAATTTCTTCTGCGGCTCAAGCGAAGGAGATGGGTCAATTTGCCGATGTAATTGTTGTTGGCAATGCCTTGTATGAAAATTTCGAGGAAGCACTGAAAACAGTCAAAGCTGTAATGGATTAAGGTAATAGACATAGTGTAAAATAAACATATATAATAGGAACAAATGTTCTGAATGGTGGTGTAAAATAATGCAATTTTTAACGGATCGACTTTTAAATGGGCTAAATCCCGAGCAACAAGAGGCTGTAAAAACAACGGACGGTCCACTTTTGTTAATGGCCGGTGCCGGAAGTGGAAAAACCCGGGTTCTTACCCATCGTGTTGCCTATTTAATGGTGGAAAAAGGCGTCAATCCTTATAATATTTTAGCGATTACCTTCACAAATAAGGCAGCGAAAGAAATGAAGGAACGGATTGGAAGTATTATGGGTGGGGCTGCAGAAGATGTATGGATTTCCACTTTTCACTCAATGTGTGTTCGTATTTTAAGACGTGATATTGATCGAATCGGGTTTAATCGTAATTTTACGATTTTGGACCCTACAGACCAACAATCAGTGGTAAAAGGAATCTTGAAAGATAAAAATATTGATCCGAAGAAATTTGATGCCAGGTCTATTCTCGGAACAATCAGCAGCGCCAAAAATGAATTAGTTGACCCAGAAGAGTATTCCAAACTTGTAGGGGGTTATTACGAACAAGTTGTCAGTGATGTGTATGAGGAATACCAAAAGCGGCTTCGCAAAAATCAAGCACTGGATTTTGATGATTTAATCATGAAAACTATTCAATTATTTCAGCGTGTTCCAGAAGTATTAGAATACTATCAACGGAAATTTCAATACATTCATGTGGATGAGTATCAGGATACGAACCGCGCCCAATACATGCTTGTGAAAATGCTTGCGTCAAGATTTCAAAATCTTTGTGTTGTCGGTGATTCGGACCAATCGATATACCGTTGGCGTGGTGCAGATATTGCCAACATCTTATCGTTTGAAAAAGATTATCCCCGTGCAAAGGTCATCTTATTAGAACAAAATTACCGTTCGACGAAACGGATTCTGCAGGCTGCTAATGAAGTGATTAAAAATAATGCAAATCGCAAAACGAAAAATTTATGGACGGAAAACGAAGATGGACCAAAAATCGTTTATTATCGTGCAGATAGTGAACAAACGGAAGCACAGTTTGTTGCAGGAAAAATTAAAGAATTAACTAATTCCGGCAAGCGGAAACTTTCCGACATCGCCATCCTTTATCGAACAAATGCACAATCACGTGTAATAGAGGAAGTCCTCTTAAAATCAAATATAGAATATAACATCGTCGGTGGAATCAAATTCTATGACCGTAAAGAAATTAAGGATATTTTGGCTTACTTACGGTTAATTGCAAATCCGAATGATGACATCAGTCTACAACGGGTAATAAATGTACCTAAACGAGGGATCGGTGCAACTTCATTTGATAAAATAGCCAGATATGCAGCCGATCATGACATTTCCATTATGGATGCGTTAAAGGAAATCGATTTTATCGGAGTAAGTCCGAAAATCGCCAACGCTGCCAATGGATTTTACGAGTTGATTAAAGGGTATACTGCAATGCAGGAATACCTCTCTGTCACAGAATTAGTTGAAGAAGTGTTAGAGAAGTCGGGTTATCGCGAAATGCTAAAAGCGGAAAAAACGATTGAATCACAAAGCAGGCTTGAAAATATCGATGAATTTTTATCCGTAACAAAGAATTTTGAAGAAGCTAATGATGATAAAAGCCTAGTGGCATTTTTAACAGATCTCGCCCTTGTTGCAGATATTGATCGACTAGACGAGGAAGAAACGAAAAATGAAACATGTGTATTAATGACATTGCACTCTGCCAAGGGATTAGAGTTTCCTGTCGTATTCCTAATTGGACTTGAAGAAGGTGTCTTTCCACATAGCCGTTCTCTTATGGAAGAAGCTGAGATGGAAGAAGAGCGTCGGCTCGCTTATGTTGGGATTACGCGAGCAGAGGAAGAACTATACTTGACAAATGCCGGTATGCGTACATTATTTGGACGGACGAATATGAATCCCGTTTCACGATTTATTAGTGAAATTCCTGAGGATATATTGGAACCAGTTCAAAAAGAAGCGAGACAAATTAATAAGCCATTCGGTTCCGCGCGTAAGCCTGCTATGAATCGTCCTGTGATGAGACCTGTATCAGCTAGTACGGGCGGCAATGAAGTTTCTTGGACAGTTGGCGATAAAGCGGAACATAAAAAATGGGGAATTGGTACAGTTGTTAGTGTAAAAGGGGAAGGAAAAAGCGTGGAACTGGACATTGCGTTCCCAAGCCCAGTTGGAATTAAACGCTTGTTAGCGGAATTTGCACCAATAACAAAAGTATAATACAACTAATGATAGTTGAAATTTGAATAGAAGTTGATGAATCGCGGAAATCGGTAATTTTGCCGATTTCTCAAAACCTAGGCCCAACCTCCAACTTCTATATGGAAGGGTTGTTGTTATGGAAAAAAAGGATGCTGAAAAACGAATAAAGGAACTTCATAATCTGCTGAACCAATATAATTACGAATATCATGTATTGGATCAACCATCGGTTCCTGATGCTGAATATGATCAGTTAATGAGAGAGCTTACCAACATTGAAGAGCAATTTCCGGAATTGATTTCACCCGATTCTCCGACCCAACGTGTAGGCGGGGAAATTCTCTCGGCATTTCAAAAAGTGGAACATCATATCCCGATGCTAAGCTTAGGAAATGCATTTAATGAAAGTGATCTTCGTGATTTCGATCGTAAAGTAAAACAAGTGGTTGGCGATGAGGTTGAATACGTTTGTGAATTAAAGATTGATGGATTAGCGATATCACTTCGTTATGAAAACGGGCTTTTTATTCAAGGTGCAACAAGAGGTAACGGAACGATTGGGGAAGATATTACCGCTAATTTAAAAACGATTCGATCGATCCCGCTTAGAATCAACCAACCGATGTCAATCGAGGTCCGCGGCGAAGCGTATATGCCGAAAAAATCATTTGAACAATTAAATAAAGTGAAAGAAGAAAATGGGGAAGAGCCTTTTGCTAATCCGCGAAATGCTGCAGCGGGGTCATTGCGCCAATTGGATCCACGGATTGCAGCTTCAAGAAACTTAGATATTTTCCTTTATGCGATTGGAGATTTTAGTGAAACAGGCGTCACTACACAGCATGATGGATTGAATTTTTTAACAACACTTGGCTTTAAAGTGAACAAGGAAAGAGAAAAATGTGCAAATATTGATGAGGTTCTCCAATATGTAGAAAAATGGGTAGCAAAGCGGGCAAACCTGCCATATGAAATTGATGGAATCGTCATTAAAGTAAATTCATTTGAGCAACAAAAAGCCCTTGGTTTTACAGCGAAAAGTCCAAGGTGGGCTATTGCTTACAAGTTTCCCGCAGAAGAAGTCGTGACAAAGCTTCGTGATATTGAATTAAGTGTTGGACGCACAGGAGTAATCACACCGACCGCGCTACTTGATCCGGTTCGCGTTGCAGGTACAAAGGTTCAAAGGGCATCTTTGCATAACGAAGATTTAATCCGCGAGAAGGACATCAAACTTGGTGATTATGTTGTCATTAAAAAGGCAGGAGATATCATTCCTGAAGTCGTCAATGTATTAGTTGAAAGACGTACGGGTGAGGAGAAAGAATTTTTGATGCCAACACACTGTCCAGATTGTGAAAGTGAACTTGTTCGTTTAGAAGGGGAAGTGGCCCTACGCTGCATTAATCCGAAATGTCCTGCCCAAATCCGCGAGGGATTGATTCATTTTGTCTCAAGAAACGCCATGAATATTGATGGTCTTGGTGAAAAAGTGATTAGTCAATTATTTGCGCATGAACTTATTCATGATGTGGCAGACATTTATCATTTACAACAGGAACAACTTTTAGCACTAGAACGGATGGGTGAAAAATCTGTTTCTAATCTGTTAGCAGCAATTGAGAGCTCCAAAACGAATTCATTAGAAAAGCTCCTTTTTGGTCTTGGAATTCGCCATGTTGGCGCAAAAGCAGCCAAAACATTAGCACAAAAATTTGGAACGATGGATGCCTTAGCTGCTGCCACAAAGGAAGAACTTACAGCTATCCAAGATATTGGCGAAAAAATGGCCGATTCTATCGTTACTTATTTTGAAAATGAAGAAGCCGGTGAGCTTATTCAAGAATTGAAGAATGCGGGTTTAAATATGGAATATAAAGGTCCTATGCCCGTTGAAACAGAATCGATTTCCTCCATCTTTGCAGGAAAAGTCGTCGTCTTAACCGGTAAATTGGAACAGCTTACGAGAAACGAAGCGAAAGAAAAACTTGAAGCTTTAGGTGCAAGTGTTACAGGAAGCGTGAGCAAAAAAACTGATTTGGTTATTGCGGGCGCGGATGCAGGCTCGAAATTGACGAAAGCAAACGAGCTTGGAATCGAAGTTTGGGACGAAGAAAAAATGCTGGAAGAATTTAATCGTTAAATGAAACTTTATCTTACTATATAAAGTCTATTAAAATGATTAGTATTAAAAGTCCAGCCGAAGTAGGAATAACGGACGAAATAAAGGTGGCAAATAAGCATGAAAAAGTGGTTGCCGGTGTTCGCTGCTGTTTTGCTTCTTATAACAGGATGCGCACCAAAATTTGAAACAGAAAATAAAGTCGTACAAAATAAAAATAATAAAAAGGAAACAGCGATTATTCCAAATTATCAAGTTTCTGATCAATATTATCGAACAATCATACCTTTCAAACCAAGTAAGGCAAGAGGAAGAATTGTCAATAATTTAAATACTCGTTATGATATCCAAGAGTTTGAAACGGGATTGATGCGAGTTGCACAAAAATCTTTTTCAACGGACACGTACTTATTTCAAGAAGGTCAATATTTAGATAAAGATACAATTGATGCGTGGTTAAATCGGAAATATACTAAAAGCCAGCTTAAAGAAAAGAAACTATCAGCAAGTGAAAATGTAGGCTTGAACCCGGTAATTAATGAAAAAGGTTCGATTGAAGAACAAAATAAGAAAAGCCCGATTTACCTTGCACATATTTTAGAACATGACTATTTAATTAAAACAAAAAAAGGGACAGGAAAATTAGGTGGAGTGGTCATTGGTCTCGCCTTGAATACAGTCCATTATTATCAAAAAGAACAATATGGTGCCGTGTACCAGCAAGATATTAAAAACACGGAAAGAGAAGGGAAAAAGATTGCTCAAGAAGTCATTAAACGTCTTCGGAACATGAATGGTTTAAAAGATGTCCCCATTACGATAGCCCTTTTCGAGCAAAAATCGAAAGACTCCGTCGTGCCGGGTAATTTTGTGTCCTATGCGGAAGTAGGCGCAGGAAGTTCCACTATTGATAACTGGAAAAAGATAAAGGAAAAATATTATTTATTCCCGGACGATTCAACAACGAAAGCATATCGAGACGATGCAAACATGTTTGAAAAATTTAAACAAGATATTGAAGAATATTTTCCAAACTACAATGGCGTTATTGGTCGTGGGTTGTATAAAGATAAGCAACTAAGCCAATTAAGTATTGAAATCCCAATTCAATTTTATGGTCAAGGCGAAGTCATTGGCTTTACTCAATATATTACAGGTTTAGTTATTAATACATTCCCTGATTATATCGCACTTGAAGTAAGTGTCACCTCTGTAAACGGACCAAAGGCATTAATTGTCCGCAATCCTGGAGAAAAAGAACCCGAAGTGCATATTTATCAATAAAACAGACGGAATTTCCGTCTGTTTTTTTTTGAGGCAATAGGGTGGATAAATTGGCTAACCTGGTCAAATAAAAACAAAACCAATCCCACAAGAAATTATGGTAGAAGCTTCAGAAGGAAAAAGATTACTTTTTCACGAGCAATGACTCAGAAATTTGCCGAATCGAATTTTGTCGATTGATTTCTGAATATTTTTTCAAAATTTCTGTTGCACTTTCGCCATTCTGTTATATAATACAATTATTAATATTAATCTGTAGTATAACAATATTGAGGAGGGAATCATTTGGGAACCCAAACAGCTGGAATTGAAGTGAAAGGAACTATGAAACCAGGGTATGAAGAAATAGTAACTCCAAAAGCATTGCAATTTATCGAACAGCTAGAGAGACATTTTGGTACAAGACGAAGAGAACTTCTAGAAGAAAGAAATAAGCGACAGAAAGAGATCGATCAAGGAAAGTTACCTGGATTTTTGCCAGAAACGAAACATATTCGAATGGGAGATTGGACCATTGCCCCATTGCCGGGTGATTTGCAAGATCGACGAGTAGAAATCACAGGACCTGTTGATCGAAAAATGATTATTAATGCCTTGAATTCGGGTGCGAAAGTTTTTATGGCATGTTTAGAAGATGCGACATCTCCGACTTGGGATAACATCATGGAAGGGCAGATTAATTTAAGGGATGCTGTGAATCGAACCATTTCATTTGAAGGAACGAATGGAAAACAATATAAATTAAATGAAAATCCGGCTGTATTAATGGTCCGACCTCGAGGCTGGCATTTGGAAGAGAAGCATGTAGTAATGGATGGCCAGCCGATTTCGGGAAGTTTATTTGATTTTGGATTGTACTTTTTTCATAATGCCGTTCGATTAGTACAGAATGGAACAGGACCTTATTTTTATTTGCCGAAACTTGAAAGTCATCAGGAGGCACGTTTATGGAATGACGTGTTCTTATTTGCACAAAAATATGTCGGTATTCCAAAAGGTACGATTAAAGCAACAGTGCTCATAGAAACGATCATGGCAGCATTTGAAATGGATGAAATCTTATTTGAACTGAAAGAACATTCTGCGGGTCTTAATTGTGGCAGATGGGATTATATTTTTAGCTATTTGAAAAAATTGAAAAACACCGAGGATGTGCTTTTACCTGACCGTTCTGCTGTCACGATGACAGTGCCATTTATGCGTTCGTACTCATTACTTACGATCAAAACATGTCATATGAGAAAAGCGCCAGCGATCGGGGGGATGGCTGCACAAATTCCGGTGAAGAATAATCCGGAACAAAATGAAGCAGCTTTTACTAAAGTACGTGCGGATAAGGAAAGGGAAGCAAGCGATGGTCATGATGGCACATGGGTCGCTCATCCCGGTCTTGTTCCTGTAGCACTGGAAGTATTCAATCGGGAAATGCCGACTCCAAATCAGATTCATTCAAGCAAACAGCTAAATATTACGATAACTGAGTCTGATTTACTAGAGGTTCCAAACGGAGTGATTACCGAAAAGGGCGTTCGCCAAAACATTAATGTCGGAATTCAATATATTGAGTCATGGCTAAGTGGCAGGGGGGCTGCACCGATTGACAACTTAATGGAGGACGCAGCGACAGCAGAAATTTCACGTGCCCAACTTTGGCAATGGATCCGTCATCCGAAAGGAATTTTAGAGGACGGCAGAAAGGTAACTTTTGAACTATATGAGCAATTGAAAGAAGAAGAGCTCGAAAAAATTAAAAATGAACATGGCAGCAAACTTCAACGTTTGGAAGAAGCAGTTAAACTATTTGATCAACTCATTAAAGAAGATGAATTCATTGATTTTCTAACCATCCCTGGTTATGAAATTTTATAAATAATAGATTAGGAGGAGAAGGAGAATGACAAACGAAAAAGCGTCAAGATTACAAGAATCATGGGAGCTTGATGAAAGATGGAAAGGAATTGAGCGTACCTATTCTGCTGAGGATGTATTAAAGCTTCGCGGTTCGATAGACATTGAGTACACATTGGCACGACGTGGTGCCGAGAAGCTTTGGCATTTGCTTCACGAAGAGGATTATGTGAATGCATTAGGGGCATTAACAGGCAATCAAGCGGTTCAACAAGTAAAGGCGGGATTAAAAGCGATTTATTTAAGTGGCTGGCAAGTAGCAGCAGATGCGAATCTATCGGGACATATGTATCCGGATCAAAGTTTATATCCTGCAAATAGTGTTCCACATGTAGTCAAGCGAATTAATCAAGCATTGCAACGTGCAGATCAAATTCATCATGTGGAAGGGGATCATTCTATTGATTGGTTTGCCCCAATTGTCGCAGATGCTGAAGCAGGTTTTGGCGGACAATTGAATGTATTTGAACTGATGAAGGCAATGATTGAAGCAGGAGCGGCAGCGGTTCATTTTGAAGATCAATTATCATCTGAGAAAAAATGCGGTCACTTAGGTGGAAAAGTATTGTTGCCGACCCAGACAGCAGTGAAAAATTTAATTTCCGCACGTCTTGCAGCAGATGTTATGGGTGTATCAACATTATTGGTTGCTAGAACCGATGCAAATGCAGCTGATTTAATTACAAGTGATGTAGATCCTTACGATGCACCATTTATCATTGGTGACCGGACACCTGAGGGTTTCTATCGTACAAAGGCAGGATTGGATCAAGCGATCGCAAGAGGTTTAGCTTACGCACCTTATGCAGACCTCGTTTGGTGCGAAACGTCGGAACCAAACCTAGAAGAAGCAAAACGGTTTGCCGAAGCCATTCATGAGAAATTCCCTGGCAAACTTCTCGCTTACAACTGCTCACCATCATTTAACTGGAAAAAGAAATTAGACGAAGCGACGATTGCTAAGTTCCAGCAAGAGTTAGGGAAAATGGGCTATAAGTTCCAATTTGTCACGTTAGCAGGCTTCCATGCTTTAAATAACAGTATGTTTGAACTGGCAAAAGGCTATAAAGAAAGAGGCATGGCTGCTTATTCTGAATTACAAGAGGCTGAATTTGCAAATGAAGTGTATGGCTACACAGCTACGAGACATCAGCGCGAAGTCGGAACAGGTTACTTTGATGAAGTTTCGATGATTATCACCGGCGGTACTTCCTCAACGACGGCGTTAAAGGGGTCGACTGAGGCGGAACAATTTGTGGATACGAAATAATTATGTGAAAAATACCTTTCTCAACGATAAGGGAAAAAATGATTAAGTAAAAAAGTAATGGGGGCAGCCTTTAATAAGGTCTGTCCCCTTGCCTATACACAAGCCATTCTGATATTATCAATAATATTATTACTGTTTCAAACCCACTTTCGGAGGTGAAGGAAATGTCGAGAATTTCAAAGGATCAAGTCAACCATGTGGCTAATTTAGCGCGGTTAGAATTTGATGAAGAACAAACGGAAAAATTCACGAAGCAATTAGATGATATTATCAATCTTGCAGAATTGTTAAATGAAGTGGATACAACAAACGTGGAGCCAACCTCTCACGTATTAGATATTCGCAATGTCCTTCGTGAGGATAAGGCGGAACCGGGATTGCCGCAAGAGGAAGTATTGAAGAATGCTCCAGATAAGAAAGATGGACAAATTCGCGTACCATCAATTATAGAGTAGGAGCATTCCTGTTAGAAGGATTTTCGGGGACTTGAACAAAAAGAGCCCTCTTGGTATGATGCGGGGTGTCAAATCGTCGATGAATTGACCCCTAATTTGTTAACCAAGGAGGACTCCATAATGGATTTTAAACAAAATCAGAAAATTAATCAAGTCACCGAAAAAACACTCGTTGTAGGGATCGATATCGCAAAGCGGACACATTACGCTTGCTTTGTAGACGATCGTGGCCGGGTGCTCCAAAAGTCTTTCTCAGTTTATCAATCTAATAACGGCTTTGAGTATTTATATCAACGTATTTTGACTGAAATGAAAGAAAGCGAAAAGACAGAAGTCATTGTCGGGATTGAACCTACTGGCCATTACTGGCTAAATTTAGCCTATTTCCTTGAAGAACGAGGCATTTCCTTAGTCATGACGAATCCGATGCATGTCAAACGGTCAAAAGAGTTGGATGACAATCTGCCAACCAAACATGACCGTAAAGATGCACTGGTAATCGCTCGTCTTGTAAAGGATGGACGCTTTAGTTATCCGCGAATCCTCAAAGGGATGGAAGCTGAACTTCGTGCTGGTTCTACATTCCGTAGTAAATTGACTGAGGAGCTAGGAGCCGTCAAAAACATGATAATTCGCTGGTTAGATCGCTATTTTCCAGAGTTCGTTCAAGTATTTCCGTCATTCGGAAAAATGGCTATGGCCGCACTTGAATGCACTCCATTTCCAAGTGATCTTCACCAGAAACACCCGGATGAAGTGTTATCCCTTTATCGAAAGGTCGAGGGACTAAAATCCCCCCAAAGACCAAAAGCAGTGCGCCTTATCGAAGTCGCAGCTAGCTCTATCGGAGTAACGGAAGGATGTGAGATGGCCCGTATTGAAATAGCCACACTTGTCCGCCGTTACCACCAGCTAGAAAAAGATATTGAGGGTATTACGGAGCGCTTAGTTGAGCTTGTAAAAATGTCAGTAGAATACGAATGGCTGTCAACGGTACCAGGGCTTGGAGATACGACAATCGTTGACCTATTAGCTGAAATCGGAAGTTTTTCACACTACGAAGATCCACGCCAACTAATCAAACTCGCGGGATTAACGTTACGTGAAAATTCCTCTGGTATGCACAAAGGGCAAAAACGAATCTCTAAACGGGGTAGAAGAAAGCTACGCGCTCTCCTGTTCCGAGTCATGATGCCGATGATCCGCCACAATGAAGCTTTTAGAAAGCTACATGAGTATTACACGAACCGTCAGGTTAATCCTTTACGCAAGAAACAATCCATCGTGGTTCTATGCGGTAAACTGTTAAAAGTATTACATGGAATTAGCACTAAGCACAAAGCGTTTGACGCACAGCGAATGATGAGGGATATTCCAAGTCTCTTAGAGGCAGCTTAAATCCCTACAGCCCCTTAACTAGACCTAGACAACAGGATGACACGGAGAAGCTGGCATTATTTTCACCATTCGACCTAGAGTCCCTATAGGAGCTTCGCTAGCCTCTGCCTTATGACTAGACCGAACGAAGGAATGTAGGCACATAGATGCCCAGAGACATGGGAGGGTACGTCATCATAAGCTACGCAGAGATCCATTGTGCATCGTATAATTCCCTATCACTACTTTCCATCATTATCCAGTAGTGACCGCGTAGCGTACCTATTTATTGGAATAGTTTCACATATTATGAAAATAAAGTTAGGGTCCGTGTCGAAAAATATTTTTTTGACACCCTACCAACGGGTCAAACCGTTGATGTATCAACATTTATAGAGGGAGGGGTAGAGTTGGCTTTATTTGATCATAAAATCTCTGAGTTACATGAATTTTTACATAAAAAAGAGGTCAAGGTTTCGGAACTAGTTGAAGAATCTTACCAACGAATCCAAGAAGTTGAAAGCAAGGTCCAGGCTTTTCTTACACTAGACGAAGAAACAGCGCGTGCTAAAGCTAAGCAATTGGATGAAGCACTTGGTTCGGATGAATCGAATCACCCACTTTTTGGAATGCCAATTGGAATCAAGGATAATATCGTTACAAAAGATCTTCGCACAACATGTGCCAGTAAAATCCTCGAAAATTTTGACCCAATTTATAATGCGACAGTTATGAATAAATTACATAATGCAGGCACAATTACAATTGGTAAATTAAATATGGATGAATTTGCAATGGGTTCATCAACGGAAAATTCAGGCTTTCAGAAAACGTTTAATCCGTGGAATGTAAATACGGTTCCAGGTGGGTCTTCAGGTGGATCAGCAGCAGCTGTTGCCGCAGGTGAAGTGCCATTTTCTCTTGGTTCTGATACCGGTGGATCGATTCGGCAACCAGCAGCCTTTTGTGGAGTCGTTGGCTTAAAGCCAACCTATGGACGCGTTTCCCGTTTTGGTCTAGTGGCCTTTGCATCCTCGCTCGATCAAATTGGTCCAATCACACGTAATGTAGAAGACAACGCCTATCTTCTTCAAGCGATTTCCGGAGTGGATCCACATGATTCTACTTCTGCAAATGTCGATGTGCCAAATTTTGTGCAAAGTTTAACAGGTGATATTAAAGGATTGAAAATCGCTGTCCCTAAAGAATATATGGGTGAAGGTGTGAACGAAGAGGTTCGCCAGTCCGTTTTAGATGCATTAAAAGTGCTAGAAAGTTTAGGGGCTACATGGGAAGAAGTCAGTCTGCCCCATTCAAAATATGGAACGGCTGCCTATTATCTTTTATCATCATCAGAAGCATCTTCAAATCTAGCTCGTTTCGATGGAGTCCGTTACGGCTATCGATCACCGAATGCGAAAAACTTGATTGATTTATATAAAAAGTCACGCTCTGAAGGCTTTGGTGAGGAAGTAAAACGTCGCATCATGCTTGGAACCTTTGCGCTAAGCTCAGGTTATTATGATGCATATTATAAAAAAGCACAGCAAGTTCGAACACTGATCAAAAATGATTTTGAAACTGTATTTGAAAAATATGATGTAATTATTGGACCAACAACACCAACTCCGGCATTTAAAATCGGCGAAAAGACATCGGATCCTTTGACAATGTACGCAAATGATTTATTAACGATTCCAGTTAACCTTGCAGGTGTCCCAGGAATCTCCGTTCCATGCGGATTTACAAACGGCTTGCCACTGGGATTGCAAATCATTGGAAAACATTTTGATGAAGCTACTGTCTACAAAGTAGCGCATGCCTTTGAGCAAGCAACGAACTTCCATAAAGAAAAACCACAGTTGTAAGGGGTGAAAAAAATGAACTATGAAACGGTTATCGGACTAGAAGTCCATGTCGAGTTAAAAACAGATTCTAAAATCTTTTCATCAGCACCAGCCCATTTCGGCGCCGAGCCAAATACGAATACAACGGTTGTTGATTTAGGATACCCAGGTGTGTTGCCTGTTTTGAATAAACGTGCAGTAGAGTTCGGAATGAAAGCGGCGATGGCACTGAACTGTCAAATCGCACCTGAAACAAAATTCGATCGCAAAAATTACTTTTATCCAGACAATCCGAAGGCCTATCAAATTTCTCAGTTTGATAAACCGATTGGTGAACACGGCTGGATCGAAATTGAGGTAAAAGGTGAAAAGAAAAAAATTGGAATCACTCGTCTTCATTTAGAAGAGGATGCAGGAAAATTAATGCATACAGGTGACGGCTACTCACTTGTCGATTTAAATCGTCAAGGAACACCGTTAATTGAAATTGTTTCGGAACCAGATATTCGTACACCAGATGAAGCATATGCTTATTTGGAAAAATTAAAATCGATTATCCAATACACAGGAGTTTCTGATTGTAAAATGGAAGAAGGCTCCTTGCGTTGTGATGCGAATATTTCAATTCGACCGGTAGGCCAAAAAGAATTTGGAACAAAGACGGAATTGAAAAACTTAAACTCTTTTAACTTTGTACGTAAAGGGCTAGAATATGAGGAAAAACGCCAAATCGAAGTTGTATCTGCAGGTGGTGTAATCGATCAAGAAACACGCCGTTTTGATGAGGCAACAGGTAAAACATTGTTGATGCGTGTAAAAGAAGGTTCAGATGATTATCGTTATTTCCCTGAACCGGACCTTGTTTCCATTTTTATCGATGAAGAGTGGAAAGAAAGAATCCGTGCCGAAATACCAGAATTGCCGGATGCGCGGAAAAAACGTTACATTGAAGAGCTTGGCCTGCCAGCATACGATGCGAACGTTTTAACCGTAACGAAGGAAATGGCTGATTTCTTCGAAGCAACAGTTGCGGCAGGAGGAGAGGCGAAACAAGCTTCTAACTGGATCATGGGTGAACTTTCTGCCTACTTGAATGCAGAGCAAAAAGAATTGCATGATATCCCATTAACTCCGGAAAGCCTTGCTAGCATGATCAAGCTCATTGAAAATGGAACGATTTCTTCCAAAATTGCCAAAACCGTCTTTAAGGAGCTCGTAGAAAATGGCGGCGATCCTGAAAAGATTGTAAAAGAAAAAGGCCTTGTGCAAATTTCCGATGAAGGTGCGTTGTTGAAAATTATCGATGAAGTATTAGCATCCAATCAACAATCCATTGATGATTTCAAAAACGGAAAAGCGAAAGCGGTTGGATTTTTAGTCGGGCAAATAATGAAAGCGACAAAAGGTCAAGCTAATCCGCCTTTAGTGAATAAGTTATTAGTTCAGGAATTAAATAAGCGCTAAAAAATATGGACAGAACATAGTTTCTGTCCTTTGTTTTAATTTCAGAAAGGTGGGTATATATTCCGTGGATAATTAAATTGTAAAGGGTGAAACCAAACAATGTGTGAAGCACACTTTGATATTAAAACAACATGTTCATATTGTTTGAAAAAGGCTGGAAAAGAAATTGATACTGTATATCCCGTTTATGACTGGGAAACCGATAAATTATTAGGTTATTTTTGCAAAGAGCATTATATAAAAGTAAAAAGCTTAAACATTATGCATAGCCAAACAAATGATGAGAAAATTGGATAGTTCGGAGTTCAAAAATGAAATATTGAATGGTTTATGATATTTTTAAATCAATAACGGATAGGAGTGATAAATATGCCAACATTAAACGAATGGTTTGAAAAAGGAATTCCAGTACAAGACTTTGTTGATTCGATGAACGTACATAAAGAAAACCTGCAATCGATTTATAATCGTTTTCAAGTTTCAGAAGCTGATCAAGCATTTTTTGAGGAATTAAAAGCAAAAGAGCTTCGTGCTATTGTGATTACGGAAGATTGGTGCGGAGATGCAATGATGAACGAGCCAATCCTTATGAGAATAGCGGAGGCTTCTAATATCGAAATTCGCATGGTTTTACGTGATTCAAACCTTGAGTTAATGGATCAATATTTAACGAACGGAACAGCACGCTCCATACCGATTTTTATTTTTATCGATAAAAATGGAGAAGAAAAAGCCGTTTGGGGACCACGCGCACCAAAGGTCCAAGAATTCGTAACGGAATTGCGCTCTGTATTGCCTCCTAAAGAGGATGAACGTTTTGAAGCAGAACAAAAGGAAGTGTTCAAGAAAATCACTCAAGCTTTTACTGAGGATGAAAAGTTGTGGAATGAAGTTTATAGCAGCTTGAAAGAAACATTAGCAAAAGCGTAGGAAGAAGGAAAAGACGTGTGATCCGGTTACACGTCTTTTATTATAATAAGGATAGGAATTCGATAGATTTATGAAGTAGAAGGTCAAAAATGTATAAGGAAAGCGGCTTTATATAAAGATTTATGGAGTAGAAGGCCAAAAATGTAAAAGGAAAGCCGGCTTGTATATAGATTTTCTGTTTAGAAGGTCAAAAATGTAAAAGGAACCCCGTTTTGTATATAGATTTTCGGTGTAGAAGATCAAAAATGTAAAAGGAACCCGGGCTTGTATATAGATTTTCGGTGAAGAAGGTCAAAAATGTAAAAGGAATGTCGGCTTGTATATAGATTTTCTGTTTAGAAGGTCAAAAATGTAAAAGGAACCCCTGGCTGTATATAAATTTTTGAAGTATATGACCAAGAATCGATAACTTCATTTGACGAAGGGGAAAATTTTTTATATAATTATCTCGAATTCGAGATAATTTCGCATTGACATAAATTACTCTTTTGAAAGGAGATACACATATGAAAAGTGTAGGAATCCATCATATTACTGCGATTGTTGGTGATCCGCAAGAAAACGTCCATTTTTATTCCGATATATTAGGCCTTCGATTAGTAAAGAAAACGGTAAACTTCGATGATCCTGGCACGTATCATTTGTACTTTGGGGACAAAAACGGCACCCCAGGTACAATTATTACCTTTTTTCCTTGGGAAAATGCCTATCCAGGTAAAATTGGAGATGGGCAGGTTGGAGTCACATCCTACGCGGTTCCAACAGGTGCATTACCATTTTGGAAAAGGAGATTAAACGAACACAATATTGAATTTATGACCATTATACGTTTCGATGAAGAATCCATTCTTTTTAAAGATCCACATGGATTACTATTGGAAATCGTGGAAAGAGAAGAAGGCAACACAAGTGAATGGAGTGTTGGTCAAATCCATTCCGAAGTAGCAATCAAAGGTTTTGCCGGCGCAACACTATTTTCAAGCTCACCTAATCAAACAATGAGATTAATAGAAGAAAACCTAGGCTTGCAAAAGGTGGGGGAGGATGAAGAATATATCCGATTTAAATCCGAAGCAGATATTGGCAATATCATTGATGTAAAACGCACTCCTTATGGTAGCAGAGGGAAAATGGGGGTCGGAACGGTACACCATATTGCATGGCGAACGAAAGATGATGAGGAACAAATTCAATGGCAAACGTATTTAAATGAACTAGGATATCAAGTAACACCTGTTCAAGATCGTAATTACTTTAATTCCGTTTATTTTCGCGAAACAGGTGGAATCTTATTCGAGATTGCAACTGATCCACCAGGTTTTATGATTGACGAGCCAGTGGATAATCTAGGTGATAAATTAATGCTTCCTCCAAGATATGAAATGTATAGAGAACGGCTAGAAACGGTATTACCACCGATTACACCAAGTAAAAGGAGTGAATGAAACATGAAACATTATTTTCAAAAGGGAACCAACAGTTCGAAACCTGTATTATTGTTACTACATGGAACAGGTGGAAATGAACATTCATTATTACAGCTTGCCGAAATGATTGACCCAGAAGCACCCGTGTTAAGTGTAAGAGGGAATGTGCTTGAGCATGAAATGCCACGTTTTTTTAAACGATTAAGTGAAGGAGTATTTGATTTAGAGGATTTAGAATTTAGAACAAAGGAACTCTCTAACTTCCTTGATGAAGCGGCAAAGGAACATGACTTTGATCGTAAAAATATTGTTGCGGTTGGCTATTCAAATGGAGCAAATATCGCTGCAAGCTTGCTCTTTTATTTTGAAAAAGCGTTACAAGGTGCGATTCTATTCCATCCAATGGTGCCAAGAAGAGATTTAAACATTCCTTCTTTAAAAAATACACCAATTTTTATTGGGGCAGGCACAAATGATCCGTTAATTCGTACATCTGAAACTGAGGAATTAAAAACAATGCTTGAAGAAAAAGAAGCAAATGTCACCATGTTTTGGGACCACTATGGCCATCAACTAACAGAAGCAGAAGTGATGAACGCCGTGAAATGGTATCGCGAAAATTTCTCATAACAGTAATAGAAGCAGCTTACTTTAGGCTGCTTCTAACTTGTTAAAAATTCTTCTACTAATATCGAGTATACCTTCAAATCGCGGTGTTTCCCTTTTATAAACATCCCTTTTCTAGTCGTTCCTTCGTACGACATTCCGATCTTTTCCATTACTCGCTGTGAACCGATGTTTTCAGTGAAGCATCTTGCCTGAACACGAACTAGTTCCATTTTATTAAATCCAAATGCCAGTAACTCCTTGGCAGCTTCCGTTGTAATTCCTTTTCCCCAGTATTCTTGGTGAAGAACATAGCCGATTTCCGCACTATTGTGTCGGGGCTGCCACCCGATATATTCAATGGTTCCAATTAATTTGCCATTTTCTTTATATTCTATTCCCCATGGTGCGGCCTTTTTGTTTTTGTATTGTCCAAGAACAAAATCAATGAATTCCTTTGTATCTTCTAACGTACGATGCGTATCCCAAGACACGTATTTCGATACTTCATCATTGGACCCATAAGAAAACATATCCTCTACATCTTCTCCGGTTATTTTTCTTAGTATGAGGCGGTCAGTTTCCAAAGTAGGCAGATCGCCATAGATTTTCTCAATATCCATAAAAGCACCCCAATGTTATTTTCTCTATTATATATGAAAATTTGAAAATATAAACCAATTTTAAACAAAACAAAAGCTGCCTTTCTATTGAAAAGCAGCCTGTTTGTACGATTATTAATCTGCGAATATCTCTTTCCATTCGTCTTTCTTCGCAAGTAATTCGCGAGCAAGCTCTTGGGCGCCTTCAAGGCTATGACTTGCAGCCCAGCCACATTGAATTTCATTACAAGCTGGAACTTCTTTTGCCTCTAATACGTCATTTAATGTTTTTTCTAACGCGTCAAGGATCCCATCATAATCATCATGGTTAAGGACGGCAAGGTAAAAGCCTGTTTGACAGCCCATAGGACTTAAATCGACTACATGATCGAGATGATTACGTACATTTTCAGCTAGTAAATGCTCTAGTGAATGAAGCGCAGGCATTTCCATATGCTCTTTATTTGGTTGCTTTAAACGGATATCGTATTTATGGATGACATCTCCATTTTGTCCATGAATCACTCCAGCTAAGCGGACATATGGTGCTTTTACTTTTGTATGATCAAGATTAAAGCTTTCTACATTCATTTTTTGTACCATGATATATTCACTCCTATAATAATTAAGTTAGATTTTGAATTATCTTTATATTATAACACATTATAAAGACTTTTCTTTTAAAGGCGGATTAGTAAGAATAGCCTTTTTCCTTTGAAGTTTTGGATATCCGACTAGTATCGCTATCACCCCGCAAATTCCCATCAAGATTGGATAGAAAGAATAAGGGAGTATGCTCACTGGTGAAATGGAAGCAATACTGGCAGCTGCGAGCAATTGACCTCCGTATGGAACAATTCCTTGCCAGCAACTAGAAAATAGATCGAGAATACTTGCTGATTTTCTTCCGTCAATTTCATATTCATCTGCGATATTTTTCGCTAATGGTCCAGTAATAATAATGGAAATCGTATTATTTGCCGTTGCGATATCCGCAACGCTGACTAAACTGGCTATCCCAAACTCGGCACCTTTTTTTGACCTAATTTTACTAGTGACAAAGTGTAATAGATAATCGATTCCGCCATTATATTTAATAATTTCCACTAAACCACCAATCAAAATTGCCACGATCGCAATGTCTTCCATACTCATGACGCCTTTTGCAACGGTTTGTAGAAATCCTAGAAAGTCATATGATCCATAAGCAATTCCGATGATTCCAGCAAAAATGGTTCCCCCCAGCAGTACAATTAAAACATTGACTCCGAGTAGAGCGGCGACTAAGACAGCTACATAAGGTAAAACTTTTACCAATTCATACGGATGATCGCCGGCAACACTTGCATGATTTCCAAGGGTGATGATTCCAAGAAGGATGGCTGTAACAATGGCACCAGGCAAAACGATAAAGAAATTCACTTTAAATTTATCCTTCATTTGTGTTTCTTGTGTTCGCACAGCAGCAATCGTTGTGTCTGAAATCATTGAAAGATTATCGCCAAACATCGCTCCGCCAACAACGGTGGCCATAGCTAATGCTGTAGGGATATCTGTTTGTGTGGCAATCCCCAACCCAATTGGCGCCAATGCGACAACGGTACCCATAGAAGTTCCCATCGAGGTAGAGATAAAGCAACCGATAATGAAAAGTCCCACCATTAATAAATTTGCAGGAAGCAAGGTTAATCCGAGATTGACCGTTGATTCAACCGCTCCCATTTCCTTGGCAACACCGGCAAAAGCTCCGGCTAAAACAAAGATGACACACATTAAAATAATATTTGAATGTCCAGCCCCTTTACAAAAGATATCAATCTTTTTAGTTAATGATTCCTTCCTGTTCATTAATAATGCGACTGTAGCCGCGATAATGACCGCCACACTTAAAGGCATTTTGGAAAAATCATTTGCAAGAATTCCCGTTCCGATAAAAAGAAGTACAAAAATTAATAATGGTAATAGTGCGAGAAGACTTCCTTTTTTTTCTTGTTGTTTTGTCACATTAATTCCTCCTTAGTTCATTGTCATTCCACCTGTTACGTTAATTCCTTGCCCGGTTATATAGTCGGAAAATGCTGATGCTAAAAAAACAACGACATTCGCAATATCCTGTACAATGACCACTTTTTCAGTTAAATCTAAACAATATATTTATTATTCTTATAAGAATAATTGGATATGATGATGGAATATTCCATGATTTTCTTCATTCCTTAAAAATAAAGGCTGTTTTCGTAAAGTTAGTTTTTTGAGAATGGACCGTTCCTTTCCGCTGCAGAAAAGCAACGACCTTTTAGAAAAGAACAAATAAAAGAGGCCACTCAATTTAAAAGAGGCCTCATCATACAAGAAATCGTCCTCTCTTATCTTTCAAAACAAGTGTTTTGCAGGATTTAGCACCGATTCATGATCATCATGAAAGGTTGCCGAGCTTCATAGGGCCAGTCCCTCCGCTACTCTTTATAAGAGATACAATATGAAATTAACGTTACATCTTATTTATTTAAATTACACAAATGGATGAGAAAAGTCAATTTAAATTTTTATAACAAAAAATTCCAGACATTGGCCGGATATAAAAGAGGGGATTCAATAAATAAAAAAGAATGAAACAAATTCCTTATTTCCTATGTCTATAAATATATAAAGAAATAAAAAATAGATTAATATTAAGTTTTTCTAACATACGATTCAATCATATTGCAGGATTTTTCACTTTTTGCGAGAATGAATAAAAGATATACTTTCTTAATGGCATAATGAAAGAGTGGTAAATGTGGAACAAACAATCGAGGACTATTTAAACTATTTAAACTATTTAAAATTAGAAAAAGAAACTCCATCCTTAAATTATTTGCAGCGGTTGATACAACAACATTTATCACGAATTCCTTATGAAACCTTCAGTAAGTTTCATTATTTTCAGAAGCATTCAAACTATGTTCCTCCAATCGAGGTTTTTGTAGAAAACTTAAAGGAAAAGGGTTGGGGAGGAACATGCTATACATTAAACATGAATTTTTCTCGCCTATTATCCCAATTAGGCTTTACTTGTTCATTAGTAAGGGTAAACCCGGGCCATTTAGCCATTATGGTGACGCTTGATCAGAGGCAATATTATGTGGATGTTGGTTATGGCTCACCAATTATGAAGCCGGTTGAGCTAGAAGCAAAGAGAAAACATGTTTTACATGGTTTTGGTGAAGAAATTGCTTTTACCCAAAAAACGATGGATAAATTCGAAATTGATCGCCGTTCGAATGGGAAATCCTTCGTAAAAAAGGAAATTGAGTGGACGCCGTTATCTGAGACAGACATTATAGAAGATATTCAACAATCTTATGTTGATGATGATACTAATACAACGATGAGAAGAATTTCAGCTGTCCGATTTAATGGGCATGAATGCTATTTTTTAAGAGACCACACGATAAAGGTGATGACTTACCGGAATATCCGCGAAATTCAAATGAGAGATTTTGCTAAATGGAAAACAACGGTACAAGAGGTGTACCAGATCGATGATCATTCATTACTTGAATCTGTGCAATTTCTTAAAGAACGTGGAGTGGTATTGTTTGAAAAATAATTAATTTGTAATTTTTGTACTAGCCTTAATGTGAGGACTAGTACTTTTTTTATAGGGGTTTCATTTTTATGCATAAATAAATGCATCATAGTGAATAATATAATGATTATTTTGGATTCATTTATTGGGGGAAGCTTGTTTTGATGAAATGCGACAAAAATTCAATAGTACTAGATTTTTACAATCAAAAGCGGTATGATATTGTCGTTAGAATTAATAAGTTATAATGGTCTGGCTATGGCCAGATTTTCTATGTAGAACGAGTTGAGTAGTATACCTATTTGTTTCAAAAAAGTTGTAATATATACTAAAAAGAGATGAGTTTTTATTTATTTTGTAACAAAAAGAGTAGGATGATGAAAATGAAACGAGCACGAATAATATATAATCCAACCTCTGGGCGTGAAGTGTTTAAGAAACATCTTGCGACAGTTTTGAAAAAATTAGAAGTTGCCGGATATGAAACTTCATGTCATGCGACAACAGGTGCCGGAGATGCGATTGAAGCGGCAAAAGTTGCTGTTAAACGTAAGTATGACATTGTCATTGCGGCCGGGGGGGACGGTACCATTAATGAAGTCGTTAACGGGCTTGCCGAACAGAAATACCGTCCGAAATTAGGTGTAATTCCGGTCGGAACGACAAATGATTTTGCGAGAGCTCTCCATATCCCGCGTGATATTGAAGCAGCAACGGATATAATAGTACAAGGTGACACCATCCCAGTCGATATTGGAAAAATGAACGATAGTTATTTTATTAATATTGCCGGTGGTGGGCGATTAACTGAATTGTCCTATGAAGTCCCAAGTAAATTAAAAACGATGCTTGGTCAGTTAGCCTATTATATGAAAGGTATTGAAATGCTCCCATCGATCCGTGCTACAGAGGTAAGGATTGAGTATGATGGAAAATTATTCGAAGGGGAAGCAATGCTTTTCTTAGTAGGATTAACAAACTCTGTCGGTGGTTTTGAAAAGCTTGCACCAGATTCATCAATCAATGATGGACTCTTTTCGTTAATTATTTTAAAGAAAACGAACCTAGCCGAGTTTATTCGAGTCGTTTCTTCTGCAATTACAGGAAACCATGTGAATGATCCGAACATCATATATACTTCTGCGAATCATATTAAAGTGACTTCAACGGAAAAAATGCAAATAAATATTGATGGAGAATTTGGTGGACTAGTCCCTGCTGAATTTGAAAACTTATATCGACATTTAAAAGTATTTGTACCGATTGATCATATCCGTCCTGAAGATAGAGTTTAATAAAATCAAAAGGCCACCGATATTGGTGGCCTTCCACTTTACCCTTGTTTCAATAAGACTTTGCTCGCTTCGAATTCCTTTTCAATTTCCTCATTGTGTTTGTAGGTAGCTAAGCTAACAACAATACCAACGATTAAGTTTGCAATAAACCCTGGTACAATTTCGTAAAGTGTTTCATCAAGTCCAACAATATTCCAAATAATAACGGTGACAGCACCGGTAATCATTCCAAAGATAGCTCCCCAGTTGTTCATCTTTTTCCAGAATAGACTCAAGAATACAACCGGTCCAAACGATGCCCCGAAGCCTGCCCATGCATAAGATACAAGTTTCAAAATGGTTGAATTTTGATCAAATGCTAAAACAGTGGCAATAAGAGCAACTACTAAAACGGCCATTCGACCGAAGAAGACAAGTTCTTTATCAGAAGCATTCCGACGGAACATCAATTTGTATAAATCCTCTGTTAATGCACTAGAGGTAACAATTAATTGCGAAGATACCGTACTCATAATTGCTGCAAGAACGGCAGCTAAAACAAATCCTGCGACAAGTGGGTGAAATAATATTGATCCTAATAGGATAAATACTGTTTCAGCATTGGCTTTTCCAAGTGGAGCACCAATATTATGGAAATAAGCAATCCCAATTAATGCTGTTAAAGATGTACCTAGTAATGAAAGAATCATCCAACTCATTCCGATTCGTCTAGCACTTTTTGTTTCTTTAATCGTTTTAATTGCCATGAATCGAACGATAATATGTGGTTGCCCAACATAACCAAGTCCCCATGCAAGAGCAGATATAATCCCTAATACACTCGTTCCTTTAAATAGATCTAGGAGTGTTGGGTCGATTGAGCGAATTGTATTAAATGTTTCGACAGGACCACCTGTTTTAAAAATTGCAATAGCCGGTACAAGTAAAAGTGCAATGACCATTATTAATCCTTGAACAAAATCGGTCCAGCTAACAGCAAGGAATCCGCCAAACAGCGTATAAGCAACAACTACTCCGGCAACGATGAACAATCCGGTAGTATAATGCAATCCAAAGGAGCTTTTAAAGAAAACAGCCCCTGATACCATTCCAGATGATACATAAAAAGTGAAAAATATTAAAATAACAAGTGAAGAAACTACTCTTAAAAGTTTCGTAGAATCTTTAAAACGGCTTTCTAAGAAAGATGGAATCGTAATCGAATCATTGGAAACTTGTGTATAGGTTCGTAAACGCGGTGCTATTAGAATCCAGTTTAAGTAAGCCCCAATCGTTAATCCAATTGCAATCCAAGCATCAGCTAACCCATTTAAATAAAGTCCACCAGGTAGCCCCATTAATAACCAACCACTCATATCTGCAGCTCCAGCACTCAATGCGGTAACTGCCGGTCCTAAAGAACGTCCGCCAAGCATATAATCGGTTAAATTACTTGTCTTACGATAAGCGTAAAATCCAATTAATAACATCAGCACCATGTAAAGGCCGATGGCAATAAGTTTATACACATCTTCTGTCATCAAATCATCTCCCTCTAGTTGTATGAATTTTCGTTATAATGAATACCTTTTCATTATATAATAAAAGTATGTTTTGTAAAATTATAATTTTTGCTAATAATCCAAATGGAGCTTATTCCCCTATTTCATGAGCGATTAGTAGATAGTTAAATTGATATTTTGAAATAATAGTTTTAATAGTATCCTAGAATCTAGCATCAGCTTATTTGTCTAATGAACCGCTTCTTTAAATTTATCTGCCCGAAACGGATGGATACGAGAACTTTGGGAAAGTGCCCCGAGGTTGAAGTGCCCGAATGGGATGGATGCGGGAACTTTGGGGAAGAGATCCGGAGTTGAAGTGCCCGAATGGGATGGATGCGGGAACTTGGAGCAAGTGCCCCGGAGTTGAAGTGCCCGAATCGGATGAATGCGGGAACTTGGAGCAAGTGCCCCAGTCAAGTCCATATTATTGTGTAAAAGTGTTAACAATGTTTTCTTGATATAAAACTATTTTCATATAAAAAGCTACAATTATTTTGAATTTACATTGAGGGGCGGGTGTGATAGCCTGGAGGGCAAGCCAGGAGTTGTTAAACTTCTGGCTTCCTGGCTTTATATCATGCCCGCCGGAGGCTCAATGTCAATTCAAAATTAGGCCATACCACTTTCAGAGTTAGAGTTGGTTTTCCATTTAATTTTTAAGGTAAGGGGTTTTATTTTTATTCCAGTCTTCTTCAATATCCATTAATACCGAACCAATAATCCTAATAGCTGATTGTTCGTTCGTAAAAATTCGAATGACTTTTTCCCTTCTGCGAACTTCCTGGTTTACACGCTCCAGCATGTTTGTGGTACGCAAATGTTTATGATACCCAACAGGGTGAGAAAGAAATTGTATAGCATCTTCAAATCCATCGTCTAAAATATCAATGGCTTTGGAAAAACCTTTTGTGCCCTCGTATTTATTTGTAAACCGTGTTTTTAATTCTCTTACGACTTCTAAATCTGAATTTCGAAATAGATCTTTTAGTTCTTGTCGAGCTTCAGATGTTCCCTTTTTAGGTAAAGTATCCACGATGTTTTTTAAAAAATGGACACAACATCTTTGCCACGCAGTTCCTAAAAAGGATTCTTTTATGGAAGTAACCAAGCCACCATGGGCATCAGAAATAACCATTTTAGGTGATTGAAGACCTCTAGACTTTAAATAGTCAAAAAATGAAGTCCAGCTTTCAGTAGACTCAGTGTGATTAATTTTTAAGCCAATAATTTCTCTATGACCAGTTTCGTTCACACCAACAGCAATATGAACGCTTTTAGAAACCACTTTTCTGTTCTCACGAACTTTAATATACATGGCATCTACATAAATGTATGGATAATAATATGTGTTGAGAGGGCGATTTTTCCAATCATTAATAATAGGATCTAAGGATTTGATTAGATTGGAAACAAGCGATTTTGAAACACTCGTGCCACATAATTCCTCTACAATTTTAGTAACTTTTCGCGTTGAAACACCATTCACAACCATTTCAACCATAGAAAGAATTAAAGCTTGATCGCATCGTTTGTATTTTTCGAAAATCGTTGTAGAAAATTCGCCGTCTCTAGAACGAGGAACTTTTAACTTAAGTGAACCAACTCCAGTGATCAATTCACGCTCATAATAACCGTTACGATAACCTTTACGCTCATCAGTCCTTTCGTGGGAAAGAGCATTGATGTATTCATCTCTTTCCTTTTCCATTAAGGAATTCAAAATAAGAGCTAATGAAGCCTTCACAGGTGATTCAAGCGAACTTTTTTCTACTTTGTCTTTGAGATCTTCTAAGTTTATAGTAATATTGATTTGGGTCATCATCATGTCCTCCGTTTATGGTTTTCTTGGTCGAAAACATTGTAACACGGATCATGATGATGACCTTTCTTTTTACACAATTATATGGACTTAATCAGTGCCCCGAGGTTGAAGTGCCCGAATGGGATGGATGCGGGAACTTGGGGCAAGAGATCCAGAATTGAAGTACTCGAATGGGATGGATGCGAGCACTTTGAGCAAGAGATCCGGAGTTGAAGTACTCGAATGGGATGGATGCGAGAACTTGGAGCAAGTGCCCTGAGGTTGAAGTGCCCGAATCGGACGAATGCGGGAACTTGGGGCAAGTGACTCTGACTTAATCTACTCGAATTGAGCGAATACATGCACTTAGTACTTATGATCATTTGAATTATTCAATGAACATTTTTCCTGTACTATTCATTTAGCATATGATGATTAAAACGTGAAATAAATTTTTCCAGGCTTGTTTAAGAAGGTCTTCAATAATTCATCATCTTAAAAATCATTTAAATCCCATAACTCGTTCACCGTAAATGCCGATACTCTTTATAAAACGTTGCATACATATCAAAACATCTAATAAAGCTCATATGGAGATTGCGAATTTGTCTATTCAAAGTCGATCTTGAATGGAATTTGGAGTTTTTTAATTCGACAATCTCATTCTCCAAGGAAAGACATGTTACAAGGGCTATCTTTAAATATTCTTTCGTTTCAAGTGAATATTTTTCGCGAAAGGCTAGTTCGATTAATATGTCTTTTGTCTCTTTAACTTCATTTAACATCGTATGGAGTTGATCGGATACTTTCATCTTTACTGGTTTGCCACTGACTAACCATTGCTGTTCAAACATTGGCAGAATATATTGTGTACGATCGTCGGTTAGTGTGTTTTTCTTCTCTGAATTGTAGATCGCTTTAAAATCATTCAATTCTTTTTTGTACTCTTTTACGACAATACTATCAGCATTATAGAAAACTGATTTAGTAAAGCTAAAAGGTGAATAGGGAAAATACCAATTGATGCAAAAGAGAAATAACACAATGAAGCAAACAATTAAGCTAGAAATCCATAACCCTTTCTTTTTCACAAACTCCCTCCTTACTGGTATTAATTTTTTTTGTTTAAAAATTTCTTATAATATTTTTATTCATGGTACTCCCTCACTATTTAAGCAATTTATAAAGATAGTACTCATTAACCGGTTTTCCATCAATGATTAAAGAATGAACCTTTTCTCCCTCAATAATAAAGCCCATTTTTCGATATAAATTAACAGCTTTAATATTATCTTTTATGACGGACAGTTCTAGTCTAGTAAACGCATTTGCTTTTGCCCATGCAAACAAGTTTTCGAAAAGACGGGAGGCAACACCACGTCCTCGATAATTTTCTGAAACACCTAATACTAGATATGCTGAATGTCTAGTCCGTTTTACGTTTCCTCCAATTGCAACCATATACCCAATGAGCTTTTCGTCGTCCTCTGCAACCAAAATGATCGAACGGTCATCATTTAAAAAGTTTTCGATTCTTTTTTCTTCTTTCTCAAGATCGATGACTCTTTCACCCGGTTCATAGAGCATAAATCCAGATTCATCGATTTCTTTACATAGTTGTGCAAATGCAAGTGCATCGGTCTGCTGTATAACTCTTATATTCATAATCTCAACTCTTTCAATAGTGATAATTGAAAAGTTTCGTTAGGAGGGCCAAAAATTCCTTCTTTAGACCAAAGAATTAACCACTCCAATAAATTGACAGTAACTAATCATTTATGTTATTAAAATAATGTAGTTAGCACTCTTTGTGTTAGAGTGCTAAAATAAAAGATAGAGTCAATATTGGAAGGAGATACGAAAATGGCAAAGAAGCAATTTAAAGCAGAGTCGAAACGATTGTTAGAAATGATGATCAACTCTATTTATTCTCAAAAAGAAATCTTCTTAAGAGAATTAATTTCGAATGCTAGTGATGCGATTGATAAAATTTATTACAAAGCATTAACAGATGATTCATTACGTTTTGATAAAGACAGCTATTTTATTAAAATCGATGCTGATAAAGAAAATAGAACATTAAAAATCTCTGATACTGGGATTGGAATGACAAAGGAAGAGCTAGAGAACAACCTTGGAACGATTGCGAAAAGTGGATCCCTCGCATTCAAAAGTGAAAATGAAGCAAAAGATGGCCATGATATCATTGGTCAATTTGGTGTCGGCTTCTACTCCGCGTTTATGGTTGCAGATGAGTTAACCGTAATCAGTAAAGCATTAGGCAGTGATGAGGCATACAAATGGGAATCAAGAGGTGCCGATGGGTACAGCATTGAGCCATGTGAGAAAGATTCCGTTGGTACTGAAATCACTCTAAAAATCAAAGAAAACACGGAAGATGAGCAGTATGACGAATATTTAGATGAATATCGCTTAAAAGCCATCATCAAGAAATATTCCGATTTTATCCGCTACCCAATCAAAATGGAAGTAACAAGCAGCAAACTAAAAGAAGGCAGCGAAAGCGAATATGAAGAGTTCAAAGAGGAACAAACCATTAATAGCATGGTTCCGATTTGGAGAAAAAATAAAAGCGAGCTAACACCTGAAGATTATGACAATTTTTATCAAGAAAAACGTTATGGCTTCGATAAACCGTTAAAACATATTCATATTAAAGTCGATGGGACAGTAAGATACAATGCGATTTTATTTATTCCGGAAAATATTCCTTTCGATTATTACTCGAAAGAATTTGAAAAAGGACTAGAGCTTTATTCAAATGGCGTGTTAATTATGGAAAAATGCTCTGACCTGCTTCCTGATTACTTTAGCTTTGTAAAAGGAATGGTTGATTCAGAAGATTTATCTTTAAACATTTCACGTGAAATCTTACAACAAGATAAACAATTGAAATTCATTGCGAAAAACATTAAGAGCAAAATTAAACGTGAATTGGAAAGTCTGTTAAAAGACGACCGTGAAAAATATGAAAAGTTCTATAACTCGTTTGGCAGACAATTGAAATTTGGCGTTTACAATGATTTTGGACAAGATAAAGACGTGTTGCAAGACTTAATTATGTTCTATTCATCAAAAGAGAAGAAACTAGTTACTTTAGATGAATATGTATCTAGAATGCCTGAAGAGCAAAAATACATTTATTATGCAACAGGCGACACGATTGAACGAATCGACAAGCTGCCACAAACAGAACTTGTCGCTGAAAAAGGATATGAAATTCTTTACTTCACTGATGATGTTGATGAATTCGCAATCAAAATGCTTATGAAATATAAAGAAAAAGAATTCAAATCCGTTTCTAGTGGTGACTTAGGCATTGAAGAAGAAAGTGAAAAACAAACAGAATCTGAAGAGAAAGAAAGCAAAGAACTTTTCGATTATATGAAAGAAGTATTAGCTGACAAAGTGAAAAATGTCAGAGCTTCTAAGCGCTTGAAATCACACCCTGTTTGTTTAACAGCTGAAGGCGAAGTATCCATCGAAATGGAAAAGGTTCTAAACGCAATGCCAAATAATCAGCAAGTAAAAGCAGATAAAGTGTTAGAAATCAATGTGAATCATGAAGTGTTTGCATCATTAAAAGCTGCTTTTGAACAAGACAAAGACAAAGTTAAATTATTTACGAATCTCTTGTACAACCAAGCTCTTTTAATTGAAGGACTCCCAATCAACGATCCTGTTGAATTTACGAATGATATTTGTAAAGTGATGGTGTAAAAAATGATTAAAAAAGGCTCAACTCCTTACTTTTGGAGTTGAGCCTTTTTTAGGTTTCAGATCGATCATATCTATTACTACACTTACTGGGGAGGGATATAGATATAAGAAAATGAAACCTTTTTTTAAGATTTTTAGTATATAGTTGTAGTAGGTATGAAGTATAAAAAAATATAAGTTAAAGAAAATTCATGAAGGAAAATAAGGAGGAATGAGAAAGTATGAGTATTATTACAAGATTTAAAGATATTATGTCCAGCAATATTAACGCGTTATTAGATAAGGCGGAAAATCCTGAGAAAATGATCGATCAATATTTACGAAATCTTAACAGGGATTTAGGTAAGGTAAAATCGGAAACTGCCTCTGTAATGGCGGAAGAACAGCGGTCAAAAAGGGCTTTGAATGAGTGTCAGGAAGAAATGGAGAAAATGGAACGCTATGCTGTAAAGGCATTGGAAGCAGGTAATGAGGACGATGCGAGAAAGTTTCTGGAAAAGAAGGGCTCATTAGGAACGAAATTATCAGAATTACAAGCTTCGTATCAATTGGCATCTTCTAATTCTCTACAGATGAAGCAGATGCATGATAAGCTTGTTGCAGATATCGGTGAACTAGAATCAAGAAGAAATATGTTGAAAGCAAAATGGTCAGTGGCTAAAACACAGGAACGGTTGAATAAGCTAGGGTCATCTGCAGCAGATTCAAGTCATTCCATTTCCGCCTTTGGGCGAATGGAAGAGAAGGTAAATCGCGCTTTAGATGAAGCGAATGCGATGGCTGAATTGAATGCTGGTCCGAAAGATGATATTGCGGATTTAACTGCTAAATATGATGATGCCCCAGATGTGGAAGATGAACTTGCTGCATTGAAGGAAAGAATGAAGAATAAGGGCTGATTCCTACCCATGCTTGATAAATACGAGGTGAGTAAAACGTGATACTTCATTATAAATGCCCGAACTGCGGCAGTGACATGGGGTTTGACAGTGAATCCGGAAAATTGTCCTGTGAAAGCTGCGGAACCAGGAAACAATTGAAAATTACCCTGAAGAGTTAATTGAATCAAGATTTTCAGAAGACGAGGCAAAGGAATACCATTGTGAAAATTGTGGAGCGGTGCTAATTACCGAAGCGGAAACTGTAGCGACAAGCTGCAGTTTTTGCGGTGCAGGTGTAGTCATAGCTGACCGCTTATCAGGTCATCTTGCACCTGCAAAGGTTATTCCGTTTACCATTAGTAAGGAAGAGGCAAGAGAAGCTTTTAAGAAATGGTGCAGAAAAGGACTGCTTACCCCTAAAGGATTTATGACTGCGGATCGAATTAAAAGTATTACAGGAATGTATGTGCCGTTTTGGCTATTTGATTTAAATAGTAAGGTGCAAGTTGATGCGGTTTGTACGAAGGTCCGAACGTACACAAGAGGAGACTATATTTACACGGAAACGAAATATTATGATGCGTTCCGTGATTTGAACCTTGATTATGTAAAAGTTCCTGTTGATGCGTCTGAGAAAATGAATGATGAGTTAATGGATAAGCTGGAGCCTTATCCATATGAGCAGCTAAAGGATTTTAAAACCCCATACTTAGCTGGTTATATTGCTGAAAAATATAATTATACGGATGAAGAGTTGCTTCCTCGGGCGAAGCATAAAATTAGCAGCTATATCGACTCTTATGTTAGTTCTACTTTTTCCGGCTATCATTCCGTAAGCTATAGAAATAAGCAAGTTGATACGAGAAATGTGAAAAGTGATTATGTGCTTCTGCCTGTATGGATGGTCAGCTATGATTACAATAAATCCGAGCATACCTTTGCGATGAACGGACAGACAGGAAAAGTTGTTGGAAAACCGCCTCTCAGCAAGGGAAAAATAGCTATGTGGTTTGGGGGAATTGCTAGCGGCACCTTTCTTGCCTTAAAATGCTTCTCCTTATTTATGGGAGGTGGCTTTTGGTGAGTAAAGCGAGAAAAATTGGCCATTTCTTTATGTTATTGTCCATCATTTTTGTGTTATTTTTGCCGAGAATAACAGCGCAGGCGGAATCGCTTAATCAAAAACAATTTGTGTATGATGATGCAAAGCTGTTAACGAATGAAGAAAAGGCTGAGTTAGAGGCATTATCTAGTAAATTGAGCAAGGAAAGAAACACTGCTTTTCTCATCATCACTGTCAATGGAACAAAAGGAAAAAACTTCGTTCAATACGTAGAAGACTTTTACGATGAAAAAGCCCCGGGGTATGATAAGCCTCATGGAAATACAGCAATATTATTCATTGATATGAAAAATAGAGATGTGCATATAGCGGGATATAAAAAGGCAGAAGATTATTTAGACAATAAGCGCATTGATTTAGTTCTTGATAAAATAACTCCAGATCTATCAAATGGTGATTATTTTCATGCATTCTCAAAATTTATAACTCTTTCACATGAGTACATGGGATACAGGCCGGGGATTAGTCCAGACAATTTAGTGTTTAAGTGGTGGTTTCAGTTACTCATCGCTATAGGTGTTGCTGGGCTTATCGTTGGTTTAATGGCCTATAGATCAGGAGGAAGAGTTACCGTAAATTCACATACGTATTTGAATAGTAATCAATCAAGAATCATTAATAAGTATGATCGATTTGTTAGACAAACGGTTACCAAACAAAAGAAACCGTCGAATAATAATAGCAGTGGTGGAGGCGGAATTTCAAGAGGTGGTCACTCGCATAGTGGTGGGAGTCGCAAGTTTTAACTATGTGATAGAAGTAGAAAGGAGCAGATGCTAGGTGTCTATTTTTAGAAACCAATTCGCTAATGTAGTAGAATGGGAAGAATTCAGAGATGATATGATTTTCTATAAATGGAGAAATCGTGAAATTAAGAAGGGAAGCCGATTAATCATTCGTCCCGGTCAAGATGCAATTTTCCTAAACAATGGAAGGATTGAAGGTGTATTTCAGGACGATGGCGAATATGATATCGAATCGCAAATCATTCCCTTTCTATCGACATTGAAGGGATTCAAGTTTGGCTTTAATAGTGGCATGCGGGTAGAAGTCCTTTTTATCAACACGAAGGAATTTAATGTGAAATGGGGAACCAAAAATGCGATTAATATCCCCGCACCAGGACTTCCAGGCGGAATTCCGATCCGTGCGAATGGCACATTTAATTTTAAGGTAAATGATTATATTGCCTTAATTGATAAAATCGCCGGTGTAAAGGAACAATACTTAGTAGAAGATGTGAGGACACGAATCACGTCCATCCTTGATCAGTTATTCATGAAATGGATCGCAAGGGAAGGTAAGGATATGTTCAACCTTCAGGCCAACTCCTTTGAAATTTCAAAAGGGATTCAAGAGGACTTAGATATGCAGCTCATTGATATTGGCTTATCAATAACCGGTTTCAACGTCATGAGTTTCAATTATCCAAAAGAAATTCAAGATATGATTACAAAAAATGCGTCATTTGGAATGGTTGGAAATGTCGATCGTTATCAGCAAATTTCGATGATTGATGGGATGGCATCTGGTAAAATGTCCGGGAGCGGGACAGCATCAGATATGGCTGGAATGATGATGGGAATGAATGTTGCAAATCAAATGATGAACCAGATGAATCAAAATCAGCCTAATCAAGCTCCTTCACAGCCACAGGCGCAGGCAGATGGGCAAAAGAAACCAAACTTCTGCCCGAATTGCGGAACCAAAACGGGGGAGGCAAATTTCTGTCCGAACTGTGGTCAGAAGCTTATATAACAAAACCGCTTATGATAAACCAGTTTTCTTTTTTAGAAATCTGGTTTTTTTTGTAAAATTTATTCTGTGTCCTATGACTTCGCAAAGAAAACAATAGTGTGATACAATCGTTTCATTATATAAATCGGTACAAAGTAAAGGAAGAAACACATGAAAATTCAGCTACCCGTTCAAAAAAATGATTATATAGATGTCACGTTTGTTGATTTAACCCATGACGGAAATGGCGTGGCCAAGGTCGATGGCTACCCAATCTTTGTCCCCAATACTTTGCCGGGTGAAAAAGCAAAGGTAAAAGTGATAAAAGTAAATAAAGGCTACGGCTTCGGACGTTTAATCGAATTGTATGAAGCAAGCCCTTACAGAGTCGAACCGGACTGCCCAATTTATAAGGAGTGTGGCGGATGCCAGCTCCAACACTTAAGCTATTCAGGTCAGTTGAAAGCAAAGCGCAAACAAGTACAGGACGTTCTACAAAGAATCGGAAAGCTCGAAGATGTCGTTGTTCACCCTGTTCTCGGAATGGAGGATCCATGGCGCTACCGCAATAAAGCGCAAGTTCCAGTAGGTGAACGAGAAGGCGGACTCATCGTTGGGTTTTATCAAAACCGCAGCCATGACATTATTAACATGGGAGCCTGCCTCATCCAGCAGGAAAAAAATGATGTAGTCGTTCAAACGGTAAAAGAAATTTGTGACCGCTACGGAGTCCGCGCGTACAACGAACAAACACATAAAGGAACACTACGCCATATTATGGCGCGCTATGGTATGAAAACAGGCGAAATTATGATTGTCCTCATTACCCGTACGGCAGAACTTCCAAATAAGAAATCTATCATTGAAGAAATCATAGCTAAGCTGCCTGATGTGAAATCCATCGTCCAAAATATTAATCCGAAACGAACAAACGTCATCTTTGGCGATGAAACAAAAGTACTCTGGGGAGAAGAAGTCATTTACGATTATATCGGCAACATCAAATTCGCCATTTCAGCTAGATCTTTTTACCAAGTAAATCCTGAACAAACGAAGGTCCTATATGACCAAGCATTAAAATATGCCAACCTAACCGGCGAGGAGACCGTCATTGACGCATATTGCGGCATCGGTACAATCTCACTCTTCCTTACGGAAAAAGCAAAAAAAGTATACGGGGTTGAAATCGTCCCTGAAGCCATCGAAGACGCCAAGCGAAACGCTGAACTCAATGGAATTTCAAATGTGGAGTTTGCTGTTGGCGAAGCTGAGAAGGTGATACCAAAGTGGTATGAAGATGGAATAATTGCAGATGTACTAGTCGTTGATCCACCGCGAAAAGGCTGTGACGAAACCTTGTTGCAAACGATTATTGATATGAAACCGAAGAAGGTTGTGTATGTTTCGTGTAATCCGGCGACATTAGCAAGGGATTTGCGAGTGTTGGAGGATGGCGGGTATCGGACGGTTGAAGTGCAGCCGGTGGATATGTTTCCGCAGACGACGCATGTGGAGGTGATAGTGAAACTTGTTTTGAAAGTGTAACCCAATAATAAACTCCTGACATCCACAATAAACCCCTGTCAAAATCAAAACAAAGTTCTGATATGCCTGTGGAAAACGTGTGGATAAAGGCAGGAAGAAAAGAAAGAATAAAGAGGGTGGGAACAGGAATTCCATCCTTTTAATTTCAGGAAAAAGGTGAGAGGTAAAGACGGGAAAACCTTGATATAATAAGGATTGGAGCAAGTGTGAGAAAGGGTTCTACGAACCCCAAAAGCATGAAAAAGGCAGGGAAAATCCTTGTCCCTATCAACCTAATTCCTGTCCTTTTACCACGACATTATTATTATAAAAAATAAAGTTGTGGCAGAAAAAAGTGAATCAAACTTTGTAAAAATGAGTGATTTGTGAAAAACTTTATTATAATTGAGAACGAAGGAATGCGAATTGAAGAAGGTTTTTTTAGCAAGACTATTTTTTTACTGAACATAGTTAGAACAGGAAAAAAGAGAAACAGTTTTATGAGAAATAGGATGAATCCCTGTTTCTCTTTTTTATTAGGAAATAGGGGAAAGGAAAAGCTGGAGAAGAGAACAAAAGAAAGAAGCAGAAATCATCGGAAGTTAAGATATGGTTTAAATACCGAACTATTGTATAATCAAAAGAAAATCTTGGGGATTAATGATTATGAATAAATATTTTAAAGACTTTTTAATAGGTCATAATTTTCTTCCATATGAAAGCTGGAACTTTATTAAAATCAACCATAAAAATGATTCTAACCATATTGAGGAAAAGAGAAAGATTCGTGAGACATTAAAAAATGCAGGTTGTGGAGTATATATTTATACTAATCATAAAAAGGATGTCCTATATGTTGGAGAAGGTATCCTTAAGGATAGGTTGGTAAGACATTATGAGAAAACATATAAGGACAAAGTTAAAGGGAGTCCTCGATATGATTTCTTTAATAATCAAAAAGAAGAAATGATTGTTTATTATAAGTCGATTGATAATAAATATGAAAGACAAGCGATTGAAGCGATGTTTATAGTCGTATTACAGCCTATTTATAACAAAATATTAAATCGACAAGTTCAATAGGGTTACATAAAAAAACAGTCAACTAATTCTGTAACCCGTTCAGTTGTCTGGTACAAAACGAAAATTAAACATACAATTGGACTGTTGATTAACATACAAATCAACAGTCCGTTTTATTGATATGAAGCCATTCATACTGAATCCAATGCATTTTTAACATACCTATTAGCACATAATTCATTAATATTACAATGTTTATTGTTATTTGAAAAATCAATGCTAATTAGCTTGTTAATTAGCATGTCAAAAGAGTAAAAATATATTGAATATAACCTTCTATCGGATTAACCCCCGTATTTTGGACAGTATTTCTCTTAATCTCACTTTATCTTAAAATTACATTCTTTTTCGTTTCCTTTTGTCCTTTTGAGATCATAGCCATTGCTTCCATTCCTTCAAGGGTAAAGGCTTCGCCCGACTATCGTCGCCCTTGATTCCATTCCAGAAATGGCTGAAATAACTTTTGGGACAAAAGGAAGAAAAAATGGATCGGTCTTCACCTTCGATGTAGCCATATTTAATGTCAATTTCCCATAATTTGTTCGAACAACTTCAACACTTAACCAAGCTCTTATATGGCTCTAAAACAGAAAAATCCAAATACAATACGCCCGACGGGCAAGTGTCCTTATTTGAGGATGACCCGTCTTTTACTGATCCTGAGCACACAGAAGAACAAAGCCAACAGACCATTTCTTATACTGTTGTACGAAAAATTCAACCAAAAAAACGAAATGATTCCTTGCGTGAAGATATTGAAATAGAAGCTATTCACCATCATCCAGCAAATACAATCTGTGACGGTTGCCATGATCAAATGATAGAAATGGGCAGTACAATCGTGCGTGAAGAGGCGAAATTTATTCCTGCGAAAATGATGAAAGTTCAACATATTGAACACGCTTATGAATGTAAAAAATGCAAAAGCGATTCATTACAAAAAGGGCAGATTAAACGTGGTAAAGCGCCACAACCTCCCATTCAACGTAGCATCGCAAGTCCTAGCGTACTTGCCAAAGTGATGTATGATAAATTTTCACAATACTTACCTCTTTACCGTCAGGTAAAGGAATGGGAGCGTTATGGCCTGAACACGAATGATAAGAACCTTTCCAATTGGGTCATTCGTGCCTCACACGATTGGCTATTGCCTATTTACGAACGAATGAAGTCTTTGATGATGGCTAAAACCATTCTACATGTCGATGAAACGTATTTACAAATTATCAACCGTTCCGATGGCAAATCTGGTCAGTCTAACGCCTACAATTGGGTCTATCGAAGTGTGCCCAGTCAAGGTCCAACGATTGTCCTGTTTCAAAGTTCATTATCACGTGCTCGGTCTGTTCTCGAAAGCTTCATTGAAGATTATTCCGGAACGATTGTCTGTGATGGTTATTCGGCCTATGACAAAATAGAAGGCGTCACCTTCGCAAATTGTTGGGCGCATGTTCGCCGTTATTGGATGAAAGCGAACAGCAAGAACGGACAAATCGGTGTCAGCTATTGTGATGCTTTGTATCGACTTGAAAGGAAATTCAAGCATCTGTCTCCCAGTAAGCGAAGAAAGAAACGTCAAAAGTTTGCGTTGCCAATCGTTAAGAAATTCCTTGACTGGGTTGAAAAATCACCATTCTACGGCAAAAATGCGCTTGCAAAAGCAGCTGAATATACTCTGAACAGAGCGAATGGACTAAAAGCATTCTTGAAGGATGGCCGTATCGAAATTGATAATAATCCAGCCGAAAATGCCATTCGTCCAAATGTGATGGGTCGAAAAAACTGGCTCTTTTCCGTCAGTGAAGCTGGTGCAAAAGCCAACGCCATCTGTTTAAGTATCGCAGAAACGGCAAAAGCAAACGGAGTGGATTTCTATCGTTATCTCTTGAAGTTACTGACGGATTTTCCGAATCTTGATATCTATCAACATTCGGAAATTTTAAATCAATATATGCCTTGGTCAAAAATGATCCAAGCAGAATGTGGCAGATAAAATGAAATCACCGTATATCTGATTAAAAAAATCATGATATACGGTGATTTATGATGCGTACGGTTAAGGTATGCTTATTTTTTATAGTTCGGGCTTACAAAAGAAAAGCATTACCTCAAAGGAAGTAATGGATGAAATCGTTCTCCTTTAATTAGTCTCCTTGCTAACCTAATTTCTGTTTCTCTAGCTGCTTGGTAAAAATATCCTCTTATAGTTGCTTCAAATCCTCCAGGTCGTTGAAAAACTTTCCTACAAAAAATCTATTATAAATTTTCCATTAGACGTTTTTTGATTAATTCATAATCGTCCCTAGTAATACCAGGAGCAAATTCTTCAGGTAACTCCTCTAAGTTTGGAATTGGTCCGCCTTCAGGAGTACCAATTTTCACTTCAAGCGGTTGCCCATTTTCCGGATTTGTTCCTTTCCAAATCATTCCGATATCCCTGTATTCTGTTTCGCTCCATGTGAATAGCACATTGCTTAAGCCTTTTTCTATGAACGGTCTGGCATAATCAAATTTTGAGTTATCAAGATTTGGAACTGGAAGCATTTTCGTCAAGTCTACCCCTGTAGCAATTTCGATTGCTTTCGCATAGGCGAGGATATGTGTTCCTCCACGAACAAGTAAATACCCAATCATGGTTCTAGCAACTGGGTTATCAGTCATCTCATAAACTCTCATTTTATGTGTACGTGCACCAATCTCTAGAAAAAAGTTATGTGTTAAATCTAAAACCAGATTTCCACTATTAAAAACATTATCACCAGTCCAAGGTCTTCCCATTGAATCACCTGGTATAGCCGTTTGAGCTGTAGAAATAAAATGGTGGGTGTTTCTCGCATCCTTCCCATTTTGAAGTGGAGTGATATCCGGATTCCCTGGAAAAGTATTACCTACCGATAACAAATTAATCGTATTAGAAACAAGTTCTACATGACCAAATTCTTCTGCTGTAATGCTTGCCACTAACTCATAGAATGGTTTTAGCTTTTTTTTATTTCTGAAGTTAAAAGACTGAAACATATAGTTATTTAAGGTAGACATCTCCCCAAACTTGCCACCCAAGAGTTCTTGTACTGCTGCTGCAGCATTCATATCGCCGTGTGCGGGTATAGGAAGTTCAATTGCCAATTTATTTATTCTTTTAAACATTATTTCCCCTCCACTTCCTTTTTCGTATTGTCAAAACATCTATAGTAAAAAGTTAATAATTCCTTGATTTAAAGAGCTTCACAAGCAAAAAACTTGCCACCCCCTGAAACCTAAGGATAATTGAGGTTACCACACACACAATACCTTAGAACAGGAAGTGACAAGTTGTATCCTCAATTATTAACCTATTTACTCGAATTTATCAAGTATCAAGAACATATTATTCGTTATTTATTGACTCTTCTTGTAGGTGAAAATATGTTTGAGAAACCAACGGAAGAGCCCGTTAATATGCCTTATCGAAAGCTTCAGGTAGATGATCTTCCGATTATTGAAACGATTGAACAGCTTGACTATAAAATTCTTTTACAAGAGTTCTATGAGCAGCACGGGAAACCTCTCAAACCGGTTCAAAGGCGTGCTAATTCAAAAGTATCAGTACCTAAATCATTGAACTGTCCACAGTGTGGTGCTCCTTCGGACTTTCTTTATGCCAACAATGGAGATAAAGGTCAGTTTCAATGTAAGGTATGTTCTTGTCTATTCAGTGATAAGAATCGTTTTTCCAAAGAGGCTATTTTAAAATGCCCTCACTGTGCCAGAACTCTTGAGAAGATCAAGGAACGGAAAGATTTCTCCGTTTTCAAGTGTAAAAATAATGACTGTTCCTATTATCAAAAGAAGCTGCAAGCGATGTCTCCCAAAGAGAAGAAACGATTTGAAAAAGATCCTCAAGCATTTAAAGTAAGATATATTTTTCGTCAGTTTCATATAGACTTTTTACCTTTGTCTAAACAATCACCTGAACTTCCAAGGGTTGATTTGTCCAAGATCTATGCTTCACCACATACATTGGGTTTGATTTTGACCTATCACATAAACTATGGACTTTCGGCCCGTAGGACAGCAGCCATTATGCAAGATATCCACGGTGTAGCGATTTCTCATCAAACGATATTGAATTACGAAAACAGTGTGGCACTTTTGCTTAAGTCTTATGTGGATCATTATCCGTACGAGCTTTCCGATCAATTTCCGGAGATGAAACTTACATCAAAGTGAACGGAAAATGGCACTACTTATTTTTCTTTTTTGATGCGGTAAAAAAGATTATTCTTTCCTATCCTGTGTCTCCTAATCGGGATACAGCATCAGCCATTCGAGCCATTGATAAAGTGTTAGTGAAGATGAAAGAGATCCCGGAGAATCTTACCTTCGTAGTCGATGGAAATCCAATTTACCTTCTGGCTCAACACTTTTTCGCCCAGCATGGAATTCGCTTTGATGTGAAACAAGTCATCGGATTGACGAATGAGGACCCGGTTTCGGCTGAATATAGGCCTCTGAAACAAATCATCGAGAGACTGAACCGAACTTTCAAGGGCAATTATCGCTCTACGCATGGCTTTGGATCCGAACAAGGATCTGTTTCTTATGTCACCCTGTTTGTGGCTTATTTTAACTTTCTACGTCCTCATGCATCCCTAGAAGGTAAAGTGCCTGTTGTTAATCCAGAGATATCAGGGTTGCCAACAATGCCAGCTCGATGGACAAAGCTTATTGGACTAGCCCAACAGTGGATTTTTGAACAAAGGTCTGCCTAACTTTTTGTTTAGCAGAGCCCTTAAGCTTTTGAGCTATTCAGCAATCGGCGGAGCGAACTCTTGACAAACCGAACTTGCCAATGGTTTAAAATTGTAAAAACCAAGGGCTTATTTGGCATGCCTTCTTTTTGTCCCCTTCGCCCTTGTTATCCTGAATTCAAACCATTGGCGTGTTTGTCAAGAGCGATTGCGGGGCCGTTCCACCAATAACTGTAAAGAGAACTGAGTGTCTATTGAGTTTTCATAGAACTTTTGACACTACCTCCTTTTTGTTAACCAGGAAAAACCCAAATAATTTGCTGGGTACGAATAAAAAAGGGAGTTCCGTTAGATTCGACAACAATGTGATCTGGCAATACATTTTTCAAGGAGCCACGAACGCTACCTCTTATGGTTTGAACAGTAACAATTTTACCAACAATGGTTGTTAATGTCTGATAAACATATGGATCATAAAAGCTTAACAGGTTGTTGTTTGTCATTTAGATCCTCCTATTCTAAAGTCATTCTTACTGAGTATATGTTTCTCGATATGAAAAAAGACTGAAAAACAACTGTTCAATTTGACTCTTGTTGTTAAATACTATCCTGAAAATAATAAACGGCAATAGCACATTTTTTGCAATACGAAACTAGGCCTAGCAATACCCAATTTTTTAAACTGGACCTAGGAATGACTAATCTAATCCTTTTATGTACGAATTTATACTATGGCTCGCATACGCCGATGTAATTGACAATAAAATTGAAAAGATAAAGCAAGGGCTTGTAGAGTTCAAGAATAAACTTTATGGCACAGGTAATGCCATTCAAAGTATAACGAAAACTCTTGACAAACTATTTCAACGTCAGGACGAACTGTTTCAACGTCAAGACAATATTATCAAGCTACTGGAAGTTGTGTATAACAATTTATAATTGTATGGAACACCAGTAAATCTCGGGCCTATTTCAAAAATTAGAAGTCATTAAGCCGCACTCGAAAGATGGACAAAGATATATTGAAGTTGTATTTATTTATCGCTTTGAAAAATCTGTTGAAACATGTGCCGATATGATTAATTGCGACAGGAGCACCTAATTGGTATGTAAATAAATTAGCAGCAGAGTTAAGCAACAAAGGTGATGACAAACTATTCAAAACCTTATCATTACTTATTCCAGAGGAAGAATTAAAACCAGAATTAAAGAGTATAAAGGGTGGCTATAAAGATATTGATGTGGTCACTGTTTCCAAACAACTAAATCAAAAAGGGATACTGGAGGATGTGGGCGGCGTAACCTATCTTACTCAATTAGCTGGCTCAGTACCAACTACAGCGAATACCATTTATTATTGTGATTTGGTAAAATCGAAAGCCTTGCGTAGGCGAGGAATTGAAGCAGCAAAAAATATAAGATATTTATCGGAGGTACAGGAATTTGAATATGACGAGACATTTTTGACAGAAGTAGAAAATCAGGCTTTAAAAATCCGATCAATGGCGTTCTCATTACTCGCATCTACATTGGGAAGCTTCTCGAAAATGTACATCAAGTATTGATAAGGATTAAGCCCATTTTCTTTGGCTGTTTCTACAATACTATAAGTCACAGCACTAGCCTTCGCTCCTTTCGGAGTGTTTGCAAAAATCCAGTTTTTCCTTTTAGGACTTAAACACATAAAAGAAAAAACTGGCTCTTTTCCGTCAGTGAAGCTGGTGCAAAAGCCAACGCCATCTGTTTAAGTATCGCAGAAACGGCAAAAGCAAACGGAGTGGATTTCTATCGTTATCTCTTGAAGTTACTGACGGATTTTCCGAATCTTGATATCTATCAACATTCGGAAATTTTAAATCAATATATGCCTTGGTCAAAAATGATCCAAGCAGAATGTGGCAGATAAAATGAAATCACCGTATATCTGATTAAAAAAATCATGATATACGGTGATTTATGATGCGTACGGTTAAGGTATGCTTATTTTTTATAGTTCGGGCTTACGAATTAGCGCAGATAAGTATTTGTTAAAATGGATATACAATTACAAAAATAAAATAGAGTATTTAATTTTTATTAATCCACTCTCAATTGAAATAATAAAAATAGAACAGATTTTAGAGATTATAAATAGTATCCCAGATGTGATATTTGCTCCTATTATTGGTATGGAATCACATACATACATAGGCGGAAAATTTAATAAATGAGATGTATACTATCTCCCTTATTAGAGGAATAACTATTTAAATTACAAAACTTTAAGTTCTAGATAATAGGATAAAATTTGCCTATTTGTTTAGCGATAAACCATTAAACATTCATCCGATCCGTTAGTGAAACAGCTTCTGCTTATTGCAGAAACGCTCCAAAGATTGCAAAATAACGCCAATCATCAAGAAAGGCGCCCGATTGTTGAATAACATGGAATAGTATTCACCCAGTGTCTCTTAATTTAGTATTATCAATCCGTTCTTAATGTGACACTTGTGATGATTAATAGCAAAGTGTTCATTGTTAGGGTTAGGATGTCTAGGATACTTATTTTTGATAAGTATCTTATTTGATTGAGAAGTTTCAAATACAAAAATATCGTTCTTATACTTCTTCTCAATCATATTCAATAACTTAACTGTTTCGATATCATAATAACGGGCCTTATCATTTGAATCTCCACTGCATTGGCCGTAACCAAGAAACAAATGAGTAGTTGATTCAAGGGATTTCTTAATTTCTAGTCTATTTGAATCCATTGCAGTACTATATTCTAATGGTGTTAAGTTATGAATTAGATTATAGATCTTGGGTGACCTAGGTTCATAAAAAGGGTAAAGGTTATAAAACCTTATCCAATGAATTTCAGGGATGTTCTTATGAATGTATTCAGTAACAGAGTTAATGGTATCATCGGAGTCAATACTATCAGCGGTACTTGGATTCATAAGGATACATGAAGCAATGCCTCTCTTTAAAGGAATTCTCAGAGAAGTTCTAATTTCAACTTTACTGTTAAGGGGATTCTTATTTGCCTTTATCCCTTTTATTCTAATTAGTTTGGAGTCATAACTTCTTTTGGCCATTGTGTCACCTGCTTTTTTGATAATATCACATATAATAATATTATATTGGAATTAGTAACCAGTCAATAGAAGATTTAGTAATTCTATTCAAGGGAGCGGTCCTTTAATAAGTGAGATGCCTTTTTCAATTTCATAGTCATATTGTTTGTTGGCTAGATGTTGTTGCACTTTAGATTTAGAGTGTAGAACGCCAAAACTTAAAGTGTATGTTAAAATATGGGTTTGGGGAAATGAGATTATACACTAGTTATCTTTTTATGTTCAAAACATGCAAGTCGAGGTGTTTATATTGGCATTAGGTGAAAGACACGGATTGAGCGGAACTAAAGTTTATAAAGTATGGAAAACTATAAGACTTAAATGTTATGGAAGTAATATAGATAACCGTTATAAAGGTGAACATTTATGGATTTGTGATGAATGGAGAGAGGATCCTGTAGCTTTTGTAAATTGGGCCGCGCACAATGGTTATCAAGAAGGGTTAGAATTAGCTAGGAAAGACAAGGATGACGGGTATTACCCTGAAAATTGTATTTTTGTTAAGAAGAAAGAAACCAGTAAAACTCATGGAATGAGATGGACAAGATTATATAATATTTGGTCTCTCATGCATTCAAGATGTGAAAATCCAAATTTGGATTATTATGAACGATATGGTGGAAGGGGAATTTCTGTATGTGATGATTGGAAGCAGTTTGAAGCCTTTGAAGATTGGGCAATGAATAATGGTTATGAAGATGGTTTGTCGATTGATAGAATAGATGTAAATGGAAATTATGAACCTGGAAACTGCAAATGGAGTACGAATCTTGAACAATCAAGAAATAAAAGGAATAGTGTGTACATACCTATTAATGGTGAGAGTAGAACGATTGGAGAATGGGCCGAAATTAGTGGTCTCTCCTATAAAACCATACAAAGAAGGCTCCGTACCGGATGTAAGGAAGAGGACCTCTTGGCACCAATCGGAGAACATTGGCAACATGTGGAAATTAACGGAATTATTAAACCGTTGAGTGTATGGGCAAAAGAAGCCGGACTGCAGTATACAACTGTTCAAAGAAGATATAAAAGAGGTGTTAGAGGCGAGGATTTACTTAAGAAGCGAAGGTTGGATAAAAAGGCGCATATTCAATTAACCTTTGACCTGGATTCTTAATAATTAAAATGCTTTCGATTTGGACCCATCAGTCTTTTCAAAAGGGTTAACAGGTGTTTTGTATTTCATAATTATCCAAGCTGCAGACGTAGTCAGGATGATGGTGCATATGAAAAAAGAAGTTGATGAAGAAGCAAAACAAATGGATGATTTGGGCTTATCTGATGAAGAAATGAGTTCTATAAAGTAATAACTTCATTGGAATTGGATGCATTTGATAATCAATTTATAGCTGATTTAATCCATAAAACTGTTAAAGAAGTTAAAAACAGCTCTCAGTTAATCGGACAAGTGAACATCGACATCTATGCTAAAGTAAAACTAGCGGTAAAAAGAATGCTCATACAAGAAAAAATCACACGAAAACAACTTGAAGTTATATCAAATGCTGTAATGAAACAGGTTGAGGAACAATATAGAGATTGGCCCAGAATGCAAAGTTTATAATATAAATAGATTCCAATATACTCCCTTAAAGGATACAGATTAAAAATATCTGGTTATCCTTGGGAGTTTTTTAATTGATAAGTATTGTAAATATTTTCATAGTTTGGAATAATGATTTTAGACTTTTACAAGGAAATGACAATTTAGAAGAAGGTGATTTTAAATGACAATTGATTGGACAACTGTTTTAACTCATCTCCTAACGCTTCTCCTTGGGGCAACAGGAGGCTATTTGTTTAAATCTATAAGGGTAAACCAAAACACAAATGAAACAAAAGGAAAGAATAGTCCTATTTTCACAAATAAAGGTGATGTTAAAGGTAACTTTGGTGATAGGAAATGACGAGGAGTAAAACCACCACAAGTGGCGATTACAGCCCAGTCTTTAATAATGATGGTAATGTATATCAGCAAAACGTTATACATTTAAGAAGTGATGTGATTAATCCATATAATTTAAAAAAAGTAATTGACTTTTTGGAGTTTGAGCTAGAGGATGAATTGGAAGCTAATCAAAGAGTACAAGACGATGATGGATTAAAAAGAATAAACATCGCTGCAAAGAACGAAATAAATAACCTAGAAGAAGAAGGTTGTTATGATTACAACAGTGTCATAATTGAAAGTAGCATTTATTTTAAAACTATTAAAGATATTTTATCTGATCCTCGTAATAAAGTTTTAAGGAAATCATACAATAATATAAAGAAGACTATTAATAATAAGATTCCTATAATCAAACGAGAAAAAAACTATTTTAGTAAAGTTTTGAATGATATTATTGATAGGTTTCTAAATTCTAATGATATTGACCTCTTAGAGAATGAGGAAATGGTGAGTGTTGTAATACATTTTATGTATTACATATGTCACATTGGAGAAAACGGTGATAACAATGCTGAAACCGGATAAATTTACAGAATTAAATAGAAGCGTAATTTATGCAGTGGCTTTACTAATAAAGGTGTTCAAAGAAAATAGTTACAAATGTAGTTATGGAAAGCTTTATAATGCATTAGAAAAGCAAATTGGTGATGATACCCTATATTTGTTTTTACCTGCAGTCGACTTTTTATTCCTACTAGGTAAGGTGGACTACGATATTGAATCTGACGTCTTGGAGTTGAAAATATGAAATTATCAAGACTATATTCCGATGATTCAAGGTTTAAGAAAATAACTTTCGACTTTATCAATATTTTTGGAAATCCATTGAAGTTTAGGATTTAAAGTTTCACATCTTTCCTGTATATACTGATCAAAACTTAAAATCAGTTGTTGGCGTAGGACTGATAATTTACCAGTGTAGCTTGAGCACGAGTCATCGCATCTTCATGTAATCTCCATTGCATAACATTGGCCATCTGGCGATATGAAATATCAGGAGTTGCTTCTGCCATTTTAGTTAAGCCAATATTTGTCCCCATCGCCATTAACGTTGCCATCACAATATAGGAATTTTTGAAGAAGTGGAGTCATCAAAACAGTTAGAACGTGGATTAATGGGGGAAAAAATAATCAGCGAAGTTTTACAAAAATATTTACCTTCTTATTATCGTATTATTGATGATATTTTTGTTCGGACGGAAGATTTTGAAATGACCCAAGTGGATCACCTTTTGATTCATCCTCAATTTATTGTTTGTATTGAAACAAAAAATCTTTCCGGAGCTTTAAGTTCTGTAGATGAAGAAGTGTGGGAACAAAAGAATTATAAGGGGGAAGTTTACTCTATGAATAGTCCCCAACTGCAATCCTTAACTCATACAATGCATCTTACCTCATTTTTAACAAGCATGAGTATTACTATTCCTATTTACTCTGTTGTTGTTCTACTATCCAATAAAGTATGTCAATTTGATGTTAAAAGCGATATGTATTATCAAGATAAATGCCCAGTATTGTATGGGAAAGAATTAGTCCCGTTTGTTTTAAAAAAGGAAAAGGAATTACAAGAAAAGGGACATCTTTTTGATGTTCAGGAGGTTACTAATTTATTGATAAGTGAACATCAAGGGATTATGGACTCCCCGCTGATCTAACTATTAATATCATTTACTCATTCCGATATAATCCCACAATAAATTGAAAAGGTAATGATGGAATGATTTTTAAATGGTTTAAAAATCAAAAAAAATAATTGAGGGATATCACCATTGGAAGAAAATCAATACAAAGGATGGAAAGGAACTGCAATTTGAGCTCATGTTTATGCTAAAATTTATTTATCATATGATAAATTTGGCGTACCACCAACAAAACGCGGAAAACATACGTTAACGAGATTTTACAAGAATTTTTATATGAAATTTATACTAAGGCATTTGATATGTTCATAAACTTATATTTTGGTTGTTACTGTAGATTGTGATTATTGAATAAGTTATTGAACAAATAAAATATTTCTAAAGCCTATTAAAGCCTTTATTTATAAGCTGTCCAGTAATCCTCATTTTCTGTACAATCCCTTAGCGTATGTTTTAGTCTTTTCGTCGGTGTGACCCCTTATACAACAATTGTTGTTAATTAGAACTGATTTTTTTCTGACGAATATACTTAATCAATGCAAACAAGATTTTTTCTTCTAGGCTACTATAGTTTTCATCGAATTTGATTCGTTTTCCATCATACAAAAAGGCATCTAACAGGTAATTAACCCTTGGATTTTTATAGGCTTTTGTGTGTTGTTGAATGTGTTCCCAGACATAGTCAAAAAATTTCTTACTGCCTTTTAAATGCATGATAGATTCACGAACTTGGGACTTCTTGATCTCCACGAATCCTTCAAACAAAAAACGTTCTTTTGTCAGTTGGTACCACATTTTTTCTCGAATAGCCTCTTCATCTATGGAACTATTTGCAACATTTGTTGCGTTTGATTCTTTTGCAACATCTGTTGTATTATTACTTTTTAAAATAATGGTTGCATTTTCGGGAACACGCTCTTGGATAAAGGCTAGTAAATCTTCTTCCTCTACCTTCCATCCTTCTTTTCGTGAAGATGGAGGGGTTCCTTTTAATGTACTACTGCGTAACCAACGTCGAACGCTTTCCTTATGAGTGGTGATTTTTTGTTGTTTTAGGATTTCAAATACTTCATCTACCGTATAAAGGGTCATGGTCATTCCTCCCTGTTTAAATTAAAACAACAATTGTTTTAATAATATTATACAACATTTGTTGTAATAGATAAACAGTCTGTACTTCTAAAGCCTATTAAAGCCTTTATTTATAAGCTGTCCAGTAATCCCTGATTTTCTAAACAAATTCCTTAGCGTATGTTTTGCGCTTTCCGTTGGTCGGACCCCACTGTGAACATGATGGTTTAATGTTCTTAATTAAGGGGCAACTTTGTCTTTATAAACAAGCATATCGGGATCATTAAGACTTTTTATTCCGGTCATTATTTTTGGATTATTCTTGACAATTCGGTTATAATTAATTAATGTATCAGTAAGTATACACATATTGTAAAATGCAATGAAGAGGAAGAGTAATTAATCACTTGAATCTTAGAGAGCCCATGCTGGTGAAATTGGGTATTCGAGCTTAATGAAAGAAGCCTTGGAGCAGTTGACTGAAAAATGGGAGTAAGTCTACCGGGAATTTCCCGTTAAAGAAATGTGCAGCAAGATAATGAACCGCTGCATAATGAGCGGGTTTTAACCAATTTAGGTGGTAACGCGGAAGTAAGTCTTTCGTCCTTTAATAGGATGAAGGATTTTTTATTTTGTACCTATAGGGGGATTTTATTATGTCTAATGAGAACATGGCAGAACTGTTATTTCCGGATGTCACGCAGTTACCGGCTGATATTTATTCACTATATCCGCCAAGAAATTTGTCTTCATCTGCACTGGTAACCCGATTTGCACCGAGCCCAACGGGTTCATTGAATATTGGCGGGCTTTACGCAACTTTAATATCGGAAAGATTAGCCCACCAGAGTAATGGGGTCTTTTTCCTGCGTATTGAAGACACAGATAAAAAACGTGAAATAGAAGGCAGCATCGAAAACATTATCTCTTCATTGTTATATTTCGGGATTCATTTCGATGAAGGACCTCTCCTTTCGGGTGATGATAAGGGGGCTTACGGACCCTATAAACAAAGCTCACGAATACAAATCTATAAGGTATTTATTAAGCATTTAGTCCGAAATGGATTAGCATATCCTTGCTTCTGTGATACGGACGATTTACAAAAGATACGAATAAGTCAGCAGAACTTAAAAGTAACAACAGGTTATTATGGCAGGTGGGCTAAACATCGAGATATTTCTTTTCAACAGGCAAAGGAAGAAATTTCAAATGGTAAACCGTTTGTTATTAGACTTAAATCTCCTGGGTCATCAGACAGGAGAATAACGTACCATGATTTGGTTAAAGGTCCGATTGAGTTACCTGAAAATGATCAAGATATTGTTATTATGAAAACGGATGGTTTACCAACCTATCACTTTGCTCATGCCATAGATGATTATCTGATGGGTACCACCCATGTCATTAGGGGCGATGAATGGCTTTCTTCCGTGCCTATCCATATTCAGTTGTTTGAAACCTTAGGTTTTAGAATACCAGAATACGGACATATTGCTCCAATAATGAAGCAAGTCGGAAACTCTAAACGGAAATTTAGTAAACGGAAGGATCTTGATGGTACCGCCGAGTATTACAAAGAACAAGGCTACCCAGGAATGGCAATAAGTGAATACTTCATGAATCTTATCAATTCTGACTTTGAAGAATGGAGGATGACAAACCCTGATAAATCATTTAGAGAGTTTATTATTCATACTCATAAAATGAATGCCAGCGGTGCATTATTAGACATGAACAAACTCCATGACATCAGCAAGGATGTTATCTCTAGGCTCACTGGTAATCAAGTATTCGACCATTTATACACTTGGTCAAAGGAATTCGATTCTGAGCTTTATACTTTAATAGACAGGAATAAGGAATACACTTTAAACATTCTAAATATAGGTCGAACAATGGAGAAACCAAGAAAAGATTACTCAAAGTGGTCAGATGTGTTGCCAATGATTGCTTTCTTTTATGACGAATTGTTTGAAAAGGATGTATTAAGTGGCTATAAGTTACCTACAAATGTAAGTCTTGATGTTGCGAAAGAAATTGTACTAGGTTTCTGCAAAACTTATAGGTTTAATAATGAAAAGGAAGCTTGGTTCCATGAAATTAAAGAACTTGCTGGGGAACTCGGATTTGCCAAGGATATGAAGCAATATAAAGCCAATCCTAACAATTACAAAGGGCATGTTGGTGATGTAGCGATGGTAATAAGGGTCGCTCTAACTAACAGAACCAATACACCTGATTTGTTTGATATTATGAAGGTAATGGGCGAAAAAAGGGTTTTTGAACGCATGCAGAGATTAATCTTATCATAAGGGTTTAAAGTAAAATGACCGGTCGAACTCCGGTCATTTTTCCGTTTAGGATAGGCGGTAAATAGGTACACTATAAAGGATTTAGTTATCGCAAATTATGTAACAACTGCAGCACACGGTACAGAGTATCATATTATGAATACATCTCGGTATCATTATCTCCATCATTTATTTCCATGATTCGCTACCTTGCAACGGTTTCGACAATGGCCCACCAAAGGGATGGAAATAACGGTGGACGCTCTTCCGTGAATTACAATTCGCGTAATTCGAATTAGCAAGCCTTCCGCTTGGTCCAACAAAGGTTGCTCTATTTGGTCCGGAAGCGTTTTTTCTCTCGAGGAACCAAAACAATTCTGTTGTACAAGTCGAAACTTTTCCTTTTACCAGTTGAACTTGTCAGACAACGTAAGGCGCAGTTATCACCAAAGTGCAACTGCTGCCATCCCCCCTTCAGTCAGCAATTCTGCACCAAGTCGTTCTGCTACCGGAACTTGAGTAATTGGGAATATCTCCACAATCATGCCATAGCTACGGGCAATCAACTCCACGGAAGCGCATAGATGTCCAACATCGATATGAACGGTGCGGAATATGTGGGGTTCGCGGTATCGGTACATACTTCGCTCAAACACGGCTGTAAGGAGCAGAATGACACGCGGTGGCTTAGTGCTCTTCTCTGTCAACGTAGGAATCCATTCATATAAGGATTCCGAATCAATATGATCATTGGAAATATAATCCAAACTATGTTCACCCACGCATACATGGTAACAGCCTTGGGAAAGTCCCTGAACATCCTGTACTAGGGCATATGCTTCTACCGGATGCCGCGCCCCCATGGACGGGCTGGTTCGCAAGTAAAGAGGCTCGGAATGTTTCTGCCTAATGATGCCCGTCCGACCGAATGCTACTGCGCACAACTTACATAACTCCAGTATCCCCCAGTCAGTGTGGCAAACAGTCTTGTAAGCCGTTCCAACACTCCCCGGTATTAAGCTAACCTCGATTTCTGGTAGAGGGAGACTTTTGAGAGGACTAGTCCATTTCTTGTAGGGAAGCGAAAAAGAAATCTACCAAAACTTTGCTTGAATGAAAAAATATAAGAATAATATAGAAAAGGAATACTAAAAAAAGAGCATCCCTAATTAAAGGAATGCCCTCTTTACTTTAAGTAAATCTCTTCACAAACTTTTTAGTTTTTCTGTTATTACAGGAATGTTGCCCGTTTAGTTTAAGTGAAAAACTCCATAATCTAACTGTAAGCAATTGGCCAAGTTATATAATAATGGATAGGGATAAGCAGAAGAATGGCTGAGCAGTTTGCAAAAATCCTAAGATACTTCAACAAGTGGTGGGAAACTTATTTTCCATGTTTTTGGTGCGCTCGCCGAATTTGAGCGTGAAATTATACGCGAAAGAACACAAGCTGGATTATCTGCAGCTCGTTCAAGAGGACGACTCGGAGGTCGGCCAAGATCTATGGACAATAAAAAAGTATTGCTAGCAAAATCATTAATGGAAAATCCGGACTATTCTATACCAGATATCTGTGAAATGCTTTCAGTTTCTAGAGCCACACTATATCGATATGTAAAAATACAAAAAAATAAGGGATGGGATTCGTATGGCCACGAGAGGTCGAGAGTTACTTACACATGATCAACGAGAAGAATTCGTTAAAATTCCTTTAGACATTAGTGATCATGAATTAGGTGCATATTATACACTTTCGCAATTCGACCATGAGATTATTAAACGTCATAGAAGAGACCACAATCGATTGGGATTTGCTGTTCAATTATGTGTACTCCGTTATCCAGGTTGGTCCCTAACGGATGTTGAACCAATTCCAAAGAATGTTTTACACTACATTGCCAGACAAATTAATGTCGATCCAAATGCTTTTGATTTGTATGCACAAAGGATACCAACAAAATATGAACATTTAGAAGAAATCAAACAGGTATATGGATACAAAAGCTTTTCTTTATCCGAATATCGTAAAGCAGCAAGAGTACTTTTACAAACTGCCTTAAAAAGTGGAAATATCATGTATCTTCTTACAACTCTTAAAGATGAATTGCGTAAACAAAAAATTATTCTTCCCGGTATTACAACGATGGAAAGGCTTGTATGGGAAACAAGAAAACGTGCTGAAGAAAAGGTATTTAACACTTTAACCAGCTTTTTATCGGATTGGCAAAAGCAAAAACTAAATGAACTAATTACACCGTCCTTTAAAAATAAGAGAACCCCTCTTGCATGGCTTAGAGAAATACCAGGTCAATCATCACCGGATGCCTTTTTAAAGGTTATTGACAGGTTAAAATATATTAGGGAAATTGGACTAAAGGTTAATACAGATAAAATCCATCCCAACCGTTTGTTACAGCTTGCACGTGTAGGATCCAGATACGATTCAAATGCTTTTAACAAATTTACAAACGAAAATAAAAGATATGCGATTATTGTTGCTTATCTTCTTACTCTTAGTCAAGATTTAATTGATCAAGCAATTGAAATTCATGATCGTCAAATGATGATTTTACAATCTAAAGGACGAAAGCAACAGGAAGAGATCCAAAAAGAAAATGGAAAATCATTAAATGAAAAAATTGTCCTTTTTACAGATATTGGCGTAGCCTTAATTAAGGCAAGGAATGAAGGTTTAGATCCTTTTAAAGCAATAGAAACAATCATGCCCTGGGGAAAAATTGTTGAGTCTGTGGAAGAAGCTAAACTTTTAGCACGTCCAATGGATTATGACTATCTTGATTTACTTCAAACTCGTTATTCTTATCTTCGTAAATATAGTCGTACCCTTCTAAATGAATTAGAATTTGGATCTACACAAGCTGCAAAATTAAATATCATTTTTGGTTATGTTCAAAATAAAAATGTAAACGATCCTCATAATCTTGGAAAAAGTGCACTTGTCCATTTGATAGATTTCATGCTACTTAAGGAAGTAAAAAAGGGCAGCTATTTTTATAACAAGAAAAAGGTTTTTAAAGATCATACATTTTATTTAGAAATAGAGTTAAATAATGGTGAATATTTAACAATTAGAAGATCCTTTAACAACATAACAAGAGTAGATATCGGATTAACCCCCGAATTTTGGACAGTATTTCTCTTAATCTCACTTTATCTTAAAATTACATTCTTTTTCGTTTCCTTTTGTCCTTTTGAGATCATAGCCATTGCTTCCATTCCTTCAAGGGTAAAGGCTTCGCCCGACTATCGTCGCCCTTGATTCCATTCCAGAAATGGCTGAAATAATTTTTGGGACAAAAGGAAGAAAAAATGGAAGGGGCGATTAAACCCGTACCCCTTTGATTTTCACGTTTTCACATTGTTGCTGTTCATAAAACTCATTTGGCGATAAGTCTAAAATACTAGAATGCATGCGTCTTTCGTTATAAAACACCATAAACTCTGCGACTGATTCATAGGCTTGTGCATACGTTTCAAATTGCCATCTTGATAAACAATCATCTTCAAAAATTCTATGAAAAGACTCAATGTGAGCATTCATATTTGGCGTTTTTGGTGGAATTCTTTCATGTTCTAGTGTATTTTTTTTACAAAATTCTTCAAAGGTATGGGAGATAAACTGTACTTATTGTCTGTGCGAATCACAGGTTTTCCCTTTCATTTATCTGCTGGCGCTTGAATAATGCCCGCAAAAGAGTTTGTTTTAGGTCTTTTGCTGTGCAAATTAATCCCATATAGTATTCGACAATACTACGATCATACACATCGATGATGGACAATACAAAGAAGAATCGGTCTTCACCTTCGATGTAGCCATATTTAATGTCAATTTCCCATAATTTGTTCGAACTTTTAATCGTCCGATTTCGTGCTAGTTTTCTAGGGTATGAGACTTTCTTTTGCCGTTGCGGGCGTAAAATATCAAGTTCTTTGCACAACCGGTAAACTTTTTTTCTTGTTAATGATAAGATGGTATTTTCGACGAAGTAATTTTGTTAATTTACGATAGCCATAGTTGAAGCCATCGCCTGCAATTTCTTCAAGTAGGTATTCTTTGATTTGTTCATCAGATACCTTTTGGTACCGTCCTCTTTGATGGAATAACCGGGTGCTGGTACTCCCTCACTTACTTTCTTCTCTTCCACACGATAGTTCTTTTGATAATAGTATGTGGATCGAGAAATACCAATGATTTTCAGCACTTTTTGATCGGGTAGCCTTTTTGAATCCAACGATCGGCTACTTCAAGTTTTTCAGCAAGTGAGGGTTTTTCTTTTTTATAAGATCTCGTAGAATGGCGATTTCAAGGTCTTTTTCACCTAATATTATTTTTAGCTTTTCATTTTCCTCGGATAACTCTTTAGAATCAATATCTGGCAGCACAGTAACATCTACTTCACCGTATTTGCCATCTTTATATTCACGAATCCAACGACTTACCATGTTCGGATTCAGTTCGTATCGACGTGCTACTAACGAATTATTGCCTGTCTCAGTGGCTTCTTTTACGACTTGTAATTTGAAATCTTTTGAGTGTTTTGTTCGTTTCATATTGTCAGCCTCCTTGGTACATTAAGTAGTATAATATTTATTACTCTTACTGTCCAAGTTCATTTAGGGGCTATAGAGATATGAAAATACTTGAATATTCATCAGAACTATTAGAATGTGATGAATGGGATTACACAAACTTAGTTCTAAATACTACGAGTGAAAATGTAACTCCGGCAACAGCCATTTTAAATGAGAAATTAAACTTTGATATACTAAGAAATTATGATTATAGAAAACTAGTGGGTTATTTTATTAGGACTCAAAACGATTATAGTGATGTATTCCAATTGAAAAAATTCTCAAGTTCTACCGACCAAGTATGGAAACCCTTTGTGTATGAATTATTAGGATTTGAGAGTGACGTACTATTAAAAAGATACGAACTAAATAATGAAATTGAAAATTTGAAAACAAAAATAAAAAATATGGAGGACTATTATAGTGCCTCAGATATTGATAGAATTAATGGACAAATAGATATTTTAACTAGAGAAAAAGATATGTTGGAACAAGACCTTGACTCATTTAACTTTTATTTAAATGAAAAACAGATTAGTAAAGAATTAATTAAAGAGATTGAAAACAAATCAATTTCTTTACAAAATAAAGCTTATAATCTTAGGTCTGATATTGAACTTATTGAAAACTCCTTAGCTACTAAAGAGTTTCTTGATTTTGACTATATTAAAGAATTGTTTACCGAAGTCGAAATATATTTTAGTGATCAATTAGAAAAATCCTACGAAGAGTTAATAAATTTTAATAAGTCTTTACTTGAAGATAGAAGGGTGCATCTTTCAAAGCTTCTCTCTGAAAAGAAAATAGAGCTTAAGATAGTTGATGATAAGTTAAAAGAAGTAGGTAAACAACGTTCAAATATCTTAAATGTATTGCAAGATAATGATGTAATAAATAAATACAAACATTTGCGATCTAATTTAATTGAAAAAGAAAAGAGTATCCAAAGCCTTGAGACACAAAAAGAAATAATTTTACAGACCAGAACAGATATTAAAGAGTTAAATGAAAAGAAAAAGGAACTTGAAATAATTAATGAAACAATTGATAACAAAATTGAAAGTGGAAACAAAGTTTTAAATGACATAAGGTATCTATTTAAGACTTATTTTGAAAAAATAACTAGTAAGAATGGAATAATTGACATTTCAACTAATACAACATCGAATGTCGAGTTTAATGCTGGTATCATCACAGATAATGGAACTTTAACACATGAAGATGAAGGATTCTCATATCGAAAAATGCTATGTATGTGTTTTGATTTAGCTATATTAAGCTATTATTCCAATAAAAGTTTCTTTAAATTTCTATACCATGATGGACCCTTTGAAGCATTGCATGAGAATCGAAAAGAGTCCTATCTTGAATTCATTGAAGATTATTGTGCTGATAATGATGTACAATATATTATTAGCTTAATAGATTCAGATGTCTCTTCAGATAAATTGAATAAAGAAGATATTGTATGTAAACTTGAACAAAATGAAGATGGATCTGGAGCTTTGTTCGGATTTAAGTATTAAAAATTGGAGTGCTTTATAAAAAAATCAGCTTAATATATAATATTGATAAGGGTATAGGTACTGGTAATATCTATAGCCGAGCAATTGCCGATGAAGAGCGGCCAGCTTAATATTATGGATGAAAGTAATCACCCCATCAGCCGGTCACAAGTAATAGCTAGGGGTGATTACTTTTTTATCTTGCTTTGAAAATAGAAAGCAAAGTCTAAAACGGCATATAGTCATTTTCCCGAAAAAGTGAATTACTACAATAGTTTTTTTAATGCTTTTGTTATAGGAAAGGAATCAGATGATATACTCCTTTATAATGCACTTAAATTAAATATGTTTATGAGATCATCTATCTATCGGAAAATTAAATGTTTCACTATATTAGGCAAGTGCTACACCACATTTTTTATTAGCACATGTTTGCACTATCAACTCACCACACGTAGAATGTGTCGCGCAACTTGTTCTAAAGATGTAACCCAAAAATAAACACTTTCGATTTTCGGTTCTGATTCATATCGCCCCGGGTTTGATCCAATTCGAATCCGGGCTTTTTTCTGGCATAGTTATATAGAAAAACAATAAAATTACAATATTATTTGTGTCCAATCCTATGAAACCCTGAGTTAAATAAGCAACTACTTCATATTTTTCTGGATCTGGAAACAATATATTAAATAAAAAAAGAAAGGATGAAAATATGATTAAATCGTTTTTAATGTTAGGACAGTCGAATATGGCGGGAAGAGGGTTTATCCATGAAGTACCCCCGATTTATAATGAAAGAATCCAAATGTTGCGTAATGGTAGATGGCAAATGATGACGGAGCCAATCAATTATGACCGTCCTGTTTCAGGAATAGGTCTGGCCGGTTCATTTGCAGATGCATGGTGTCGTCAAAATCAAGAAGATACGATTGGATTAATACCATGTGCGGAAGGTGGAAGTACGCTGGATGAATGGGCTGTAGATCAAGCCCTTTTTAGGCATGCAATAACTGAAGCGAAATTTGCTATGCAGAATAGTGAATTAACAGGAATTCTATGGCATCAAGGAGAGAGTGACAGTATAAATGTAAACGCTAAAATAAAAGTTGACCACTTTAGCGCAATTCGCTAACCAAAAAGTTGACCACCCTTAACACCCAATCCCTTATCATAGAGTTTGTCGAGAACTTCATGATTCGGGAGGAAAAAAAGGATGTTAAAGATGGCTAATATAGAGCTTATCAGAAAATTGCACTTTAAAGAAGGTCGTTCTATACGACAATTAGCGAAAGATCTTACATTATCAAGACAAACCATTCGAAAAGCTTTACAACAGAATGAAATTCCAACCTATCAACGATCAAAGCCGGTTACCAATCCGGTCATCGACCCCGTTAAACCAATTATTATCCGATGGTTAACGGACGATGAAACAGCCCCCCTAAAACAGCGTCACAGTGCTGCTCAAATCCACAGACGCTTGGTGAAAGAATATGGCTTTAAAGGTGGAGAATCCACTGTACGCCGTTTTGTACGCCAATATAAGCAGCTCAAAGAAACTCCTAATTCCTCTATACCGTTGGAATTCGATCCCGGTGAATTTGCCCAATTTGATTGGGGGGAAATCATTGTGCTTTTAAATGGGATTGAAACGAAGGTAATGCTTTTTTGTATGAGACTTTTGTATAGCCGTAAGATTTTTGTAAAAGTGTTTCAGCATCAACGGCAGGAGGCGTTATTTCAAGGTCACGCAGATGCCTTTGATTATTTCGGTGGTGTCCCGAAAACGATTGTCTATGACAATATGAAAACAGCGGTAAAGAAGGTGTTAGAAGGGACCAAGCGTGAAGAACAGGAGGCCTTTATCCAGTTTCGATCATACTATCTTTTTGATGCCCAATTTTGTGCACCCGCAAAAGGAAATGAAAAAGGACAAGTAGAGAAACTAGTTCAAACAGCACGAGCTCAATTTTTAGTTCCCGTTCCACAGGTAAGTGACTTACAGGTACTTAATCACTATCTTTTAGAACAATGTGATGCCTATGAAGAAACCTATGTTCCAAAAACGAAAGAACAGGTGGGTGAACGATTTTTACAAGAGAAGCAACAGCTTCTGCCGATTATTGGTACTCATCCTTGCGCAAGGAAGGTAAGAGCCTCTGTCAACAGTCTTTCGCTTGTTAATTTTGAAACAAACGCCTATTCGGTACCTACTAGGTATGCCGGTCGGAAAGATGCACAAATAAATGCTTATGTAAATCACATTGAAATAAACATTGACGGAAACTGTGTAGCCAAACATGAGCGTTCATACGAAAAGCTTCAAGAAATTTTTGAAGTGGATCATTACTTGGATGAACTGGAGAGAAAACCAAGGGCCATCCAGCATGCGCGCCCAGTTCGAAGAGCTAATCTTCCACCAAGTTATCAAGAATTTTATAAGAGAAGTCTTTCAAAGTATGGGCATGGAAAAGAGTTTATTAAACTATTAAAACTCCATCGGGAGTTTACGATGGAAACAGTAGAAAGGGCAGTGGCAAGTTGTGTAAAAGAGCAGCTATATACAGCTGATAGTGTAAGGCATTATCTTTACCTCATGACTCAGCCGGAAGCAACAAAGCCAGCCCCAATAAAATATGAAATGGAGCAGTCCGTCACCGTCAAGGCTCCTACATTTAGCCCGTATGACCAACTATTACAGAAAGGGAGGTATATTCACTGAATACACACCGTTATCAAATGGATGAATATCTAAAAAGGCTGCGCTTGCCGACTATACGTGAACAAGTTGACGCTTATTTGCGCGAAGCAAATGAGCAACAAATTACCTATGAAGAATTTCTCTTTCAATTATTATCGATTGAAATAGCTGAGCGAGAAATCAAAAAGAAAGAGTTAGCCAGAAAAAAGGCGCAATTCCCTGTACATAAGGACCTCCTCTCTTTTCAATTTGAGGAGGCTCCCCACGTACCAAAAAGACGCATTCTGGACATCTTTCAAGGGGAGTACATTCAGCAGAAAAGGAATGTCATTTTTATTGGGAACTCAGGTACAGGAAAGTCGCATTTATCAATTGCGTTAGGGGAAGAGGCGATTAATCAAGGCTATACTGTCAAATATTATACGGCCGCCCGCCTATCGAATGAACTGATGGAAGCCCAAGACGAAAAAAGGCTCCTCCAGTTGGAGAAACAATGGTTGGCTGCAGATGTCACGATTATTGATGAACTTGGCTATATCCCCTACCACCAGAGAGCAGCCGAATTACTGTTTCAATTTTTTTCTACTCGTTATGAAAGAGGAAGCATGATTATCACTAGCAATCGGGAGTTTAGCCGATGGGTAGAAGTTTTTCACGATGAACAGATGACCGCCGCCTTGTTAGATCGAGTGACTCACAAGGCCCACATTATCCCAATGAACGGAGAGAGTTATCGTCTCAAAGAAACATATTCGAAGTAACAAAAGGGTGGTCAACTTTTACATGAGCGACATGGTCAACTTTTGGGTTGACATTTACAATAAATGGTAATTATAAAGTCTATTACAAAAAATTCCTTTCAATTATTGACGCTCTTAGAAAGGAATTGAATGCTCCAAATATTCCTCTCATTATCGGTGGTTTAGGAGATTTTTTAGGCAAAGAGGGATTTGGAAAAAACTGTACAGAATATAACCTTGTTAATCAAGAGTTGCAAAAATTCGCTTTTGAACAGGAAAATTGTTACTTTGTCACGGCAGAAGGTTTAACATCTAATCCTGATGGTATTCATATTGATGCAATTTCTCAAAGAAAATTTGGTTTACGATATTATGAAGCCTTTTCTAATAAGCAGCATGTATTGAATCCACTAATTAATGAAAATGAGTTAATCAATCTTATTCATACTAGAAAACATTCTAAATCAGAAAAAATGTATATGATAATTATGGATTTATCGTTAGGAAATATATCGTATGAAGAATTTGAATCGCAACTCATACAAATCAATAATGAGTAAACTTCTATGACTATATTGACGTTAGGGTTCCGGTATTAAAGGCGATGGAGTAAAAACGTTTCACAACAGATGAGCTTATTTTAATTGGGTTGTACTAGTCACCGAATTTAATCTGAAAGTATGAAAATAGAAAGTATGAATCAATATACAAATACCTTTCAATTGGCAAATAACTTTTGTAAAAATATTTGATATAATAAGTTTAATATGATTCCGCATCGTTATGGATGCAACTGCTACATTCAATTTTAAAGGAAGGTGATTCAAATGCAAAAAGTTTCTAGAGAGGCTGTTGAAGGTGTGATCGATAAGATTTTTCATAATAATAAAAAGGGTTCAGAAATCTCTGTTGATGTCTTGATTTTTTCATTGATCGAAGAATTTAAACTTCATAATGAATTGTCTCAAAAGCAAAAGAATTTGCTAGGAGAATTGATCTTTTTTAATCCTGATGTAATGAGGCAGTTAGAGGAATCGGAAAAAGAACCCGAGACTGATTATATTTCAAATTATGGTGAATACCTGAAGTTTAAAAATGAGGTCATCGATGAGTCAAGATAATCAGTTTTCAGTTGAATGGAGTAAAACTGCTCTTCGAACATTATTTGGATTCAACAAAATTGATCATGATTCAGTATACCGTTTGTCGCAAAATTTATTAAGTAAAGAGCCATTCGCCCAAGCAGATAAGGTTGCTGATTATGAAAATTACCGATACAATGGCTATTGCCTTAAGCTGATACGTAATGTGGTTATCGTTTATACAGTTAATGTAAATACCAAAAATGTATTGATTCGTGCTTGTCATCATGGCGGAACGGGTGAAGCTGCCCAGATTTTATATGGTATCAAACCACCTTTTAACAATTATTAATTGGTTGTTTTATTTGTTAATTCCGTAAACTTCATCAGCACCTCATGTGTTGCCACATACACTCTACACATGTTGAGTGCGTTGCAAAATTAATACTAATGTAAATTAAAAGAGCCAAGCCTATATGGCTCTTTTAATTTTGAGCTGTCTTTGCCTATGAAATTAAAATTAGGGACTACATCGTGTAGAACAAATTGGGAAGCAAAAAAATTCGGGCCGTGCTAAGCATCAATAAAAAGGTGACAATGTTTTATGATAATATGGAATTAATAGTTTTGTTAGGAAGAGTGATCTAGATATTACACTAAATTAAATAAGGAAAAGAGACGATTTAAATTAAAAAATATAAAGTTGAGTGGGTGGTATTCAACGCCTACAATCTTCCTTCTAACTATTTAAAAAGAGTCTATCCTAGCATATGCGAGGGAAGAAGCGGAGAAGGGCAATGGAAGAGGCTAAAATGGTTTAAAAAGTGTTCTTACAGAGGCATGTATGTTATCTGGAGCAAATCTAGTGTTAGAATAAAAAAATAATGAAATAATATCACTTATGAATGGAGGCGCATGTGAATGAAATGGTCTGAAGTACGTCAACATTTTCCGGAACGGTGTGTCTTAGTAGAAGCTTTAAAATCAAAAACAAGAGGAAAAGAAAGAATCATCGAAGAGATGTCAGTAATTGATGACTTTGAAAACGGCAATGCAGCATGGAAAGTGTATAAAAAACTGCATTCTGAAAATCAAAACCGCGAATTATATATCTTTCACACCAATAACGAAGAAATAAAGGTAATCGAGCGGTCATATATAGGAGTGCGTAGAAGAGTATGAAACTTCAAATGGATAATCACTATACGGACTATATGGGGGTTCAGCGCTATTTGAAGACACCCTAGCGTTGGGTAAGATTTTAATATCAGGCTGTAATATCCTTTAATTGCAAGTAGTTCAGTTTTGGAGTACAAAATGAAAATTAGTACTTCAAATTGGACTACTTTTTTTGTATGCCTTCGATATACAATTCAACACACATATTGGTATAATTTTGTGGCAAAAGTTGATTAAATGTTAGAATTTTAGAATAACTATGTATCCTTAAATATGAAGTTATCATTTAACAACTCAGAACAACAAAATGACCAATAAAAGTATAAATATAAAGGGGGCGGTTAATTATGCTAAATCTAAAACAACTAACTGGGGTTAAAAAGATTTGAACGGACGTATCATACCCCTATAAACTACCGACGTTCTAAAAAAACGGAGGACTTAAATGGTAAGTTATGTGAATGAAATTGAACAATTAATCAATGGTAAAGTTTCTGATGTCAAAAAATCAGCTTCAAAGGTTAATCAGGCAAGGAATCAAGATAAGTGGGAAGGCACTCAAATTGAACAAATATTTAAACAACGAACCTATTGCCATCCCAAAGCTGATATTATTGTAGATTTAATTAGACAAATTCCTAGCCAATATGATAATCAGCAAAAAGTATATTGGATATTCAATTGGCTGGTATCGAATATTAATTATAGCCGTCTAAAGCAGCCCCATTTTCCATTAGTACGAACAGATGTTGACACACTTTCATTAAGGGAAGGGACCTGTGGGGATTTTTCAAATTTATTCGTTTCTTGTATGCTTCATTTGGATATTCCAACAAAATATGTTCGAGTTAAACGAGATGTTTATAATGACGAACAGGACCATATATGTGCAGCTTTTTTTGACGGGGACCGTTGGATGTTAGTTGACCCAACGCCATCCTACGGGCTTATAAATGGTTGGGATATTCGCCATAAGGAAATTGAATTAATAGAACCTGAAAAACATTGGGAAGAGTTACAAAATGAAGAATACCAATGGTTTTCAATTGCAATGAACAAATATAATGATGCTGCAATTTCTGGAATACTCTTTGCCCCGTGGATTCACGAATCAATTATTCATACTACCAAGGACCAGACAAAAACGGTATTCTTTTTATTAACTTTTGATAAAAACTATAATTGGAAACTATGGGTAACTTATCACGAGCAATCTGCACGGAAAAGGAGCTGTCCTATCCGATTGCGTTCAACTAAGAAAGGGGTTTATGAATGGGACGAGTGTTTAGATGATACACTTGAAGTATGGGATGAAAACCGTTGGGAATCGAAAGGTTTTTTACTAGAAGGTGATTTATCCAGAAATAGCCTTCTAAAAACCGTAATAAAGGAAATAAGAATGGTAGAGCCCTCAATATTAGAAATAATTTATTTTACTGAAGATAGGGCAAATCAAAAATAAATTTAAAATTACCCAATATGTGAAAACGCTTGGAAACCAAACCCTCTTTAATCATTTAGAGTAAATAATTCGTTAAAACCAAATTATTATTGATAGTAACCTTAGTGTGACCTGCACCATCACCTTCTTAAAACAGATGATAGGGTGGAGATGAAGTTTTTACTACATTTCCGACCTATTTTTTTGCCCATATATAGCTTGCATAGATTGGTAGAAATTATTATCCATTTAATTTCTAATAATTTGTTCCTTAATATGCATACTTCCATACTAAACATTAATAATGATGAGCTTGCGGTAACGAATTTTTCGGATAAATTGGCCGAAGGATCTAAAGTAGTGATCGTTGACAGTAAAACAGGTAAAACACTGAACAGCTTTGAGACGAAACATCCAGTAGAAAAATTGTCTTATATTCAACAAAAATTTTATACCGTTGATAATACCGATAACACGATAAGTATTTATGACAATCATGGAAAAGAGCTGAAAACCATAAATGCACCCACAATGGTGATAAATTTTCTCCTTGTACATTAAATTTTTCGGTCTCAAAACAGATTCGTTGATATGATTTTCACTAATTCATCAGTTGCCCACATTGCTTGTAAGTAAGATAATATATGCAACGTAAGAAAAGAGCCTTTCCATAAGGAGTGGCTCTTAAATATTAGGAGAGTCAAATTAAAGTTATCTATGCAAATATTCGATTTAGGTCTAATTTAAAATCGGGAAAAAGATTAACTGAAATTGTATCATCTTTTGTAAAGACTCCCTGAAACTTGTATTGAGCATCGATTAAAAGATGTATTTCTACAGAATTGTTAACCGGGTCAACAATCCAGTATTCGTGTACACCTGCTTTTTCGTAAAGTTGATATTTCTTCCAACGATCTAACTTAACAGATGAAGGTGAAAGGATTTCGATAATCATATCCGGAGCCCCTTTACACCCCTTATCATCAAGCTTTTCTTTATCGCACACAATTGATAAATCGGGTTGAACAACATTATTTATATCATCGTCTCGTTTGTTATCTGCCAAAAGCCGTACGTCGAATGGCGCGAAAAAAACTTCACAATCTTTTTCTCGCAGGAAAACTGAAAAAGCTGTAGATAATTCCCTGAGAACCTGTTGATGCCTGCGTGAAGGGATAGGAGACATATTAAAAATTTTTCCATCAATTAACTCAAGCCTTTCACCTTCATTCCATGTTAGATAATCGGCATATGAATATTTCTCTTTTTCGTTCGGAATGGCCATTAAAACATTCCTTTCAACTTATACTTACCCATATTTTATCATAATCGAAAACCTTACACATCTTTCCGTATTACGATCAGGTGCAGGAGTTAAACGTTTGGATTTTATCGTTTTTTTACCTATTATTCTACTGCCTTACGTTGGAATCCTTATTTTAGATATTTCGCACGAAAAATCAATAAATATAAAACTATTGGAAAGTACGTTCCGGATTTTATAATGTAATATATTGGATTGGTTATCATTGGGTATGTTGGTAATAGGGTGGGCGAATATTCTTTTATGATATAATATAATTGGTTGATTTTTGTAGAGATTGCAGGGGGACTTATAATGAAGCCTAAAATTGAAGACGTGGCAAAATTAGCTGGGGTTTCACCAACTACAGTATCACGTGTTTTAAATAATCGCGGTTACATAAGTAATGAAACAAGAGATAAAGTGCAAAAAGCGATGAATGAACTCAACTATTTTCCTAACGATGTTGCACGTACATTATTCAATAAACGTTCAAACTTAATTGGCTTAATTTTGCCAACAACATCCAATCCTTTTTTTGGTGAACTTACTTTCCATTTAGAGAACATTTGTGCATCTTTGGGATATAAAGTGTTACTTTGTAACAGTTTAAACCAGATTGATAAGGAAGAAAAATATTTAGAGATGTTATTGAGAAATCAAGTGGATGGAATTATCGTTGGCACACATAATCGAGGTATTTTAGATTACCACAAGCAGGGTTTAGCAGTTGTTGCTATTGACCGTTATCTCTCAGAAACGATTCCTGTTGTAAGCTCTGATAATTATGAGGGTGGGAAAATGGCGACCGATCTACTAATTGAAGATGGTTGTAAGTGTATTGCTCTGATAGATGGAGTGGGGGAATTAGAAACACCAGCAAGATTAAGAAGAAAAGCGTATGTAGATTTGATGGAGGAGTGCGGAAGGGTCCCCATTATTTATGAAATTCCTGAAGTATTTGATAAGAAAAGCCAGCAGGATGTCATTAGCAGATTGTTTCATGAGTGTCCGGAGGTCGACGGCGTTTTTGCAACAAACGATATATTTGCCGCATCATTTATAAATGAAGCCACAAGCCGAGGAAAAAATGTACCAGGCGATGTGAAGGTTGTGGGTTATGACGGAACGGAAACAGCTCAAATTTTATTGCCTCAATTAACAACTATTAAGCAGCCTATTGAATTAATCGCCAAAACAGCGATCGATATCTTACTAAAAGAAATAGAAAGAGAATTTACTGATTTTCCACTAGAAACACGGCTCCCTGTTAAATTATCAAAAGGGACATCAGCGTAAAGACATTGCTTATTGCAGTGTTTTTTATTTTTTTTATATGTCAACGGGTTGACATATGAAAGCGGTTGACATATAATCTCCTTGAAAGTGCTTTCACCTAAACTATTTTTTTAAAAATAATTTAGACCCTACTATACGAGGAGAATGAACATGAAGGAATCAAAAACTCTCTATTGGAAGTTAAGTGCTTATTTTTTCTTTTTCTTTTTTACTTGGTCATATAGTTACTCTTTGTTTTCCATTTGGTTAGGGCAAGAGATGAAATTAAGCGGGACAGAGACAGGTATCATCTTTTCTGCGAACGCAATCTTTGCATTATGTATGCAGCCGCTTTATGGTTATATCTCTGACAAAATAGGTTTAAAGAAAAATATCTTGTTCTTTATCAGTATTTTACTAGTACTTGTCGGGCCATTTTATATTTATGTTTATGGACCGCTGTTACAATATAATGTTCTATTAGGTGCAATTGTTGGAGGACTTTACTTAGGAATCGCCTTTCTCGCGGGGATTGGTGCAATCGAATCATATGTTGAAAAAATCGGTCGTAAATATGGTTTTGAATACGGGAAATCAAGAATGTGGGGTTCACTTGGTTGGGCGGCTGCTACCTTCTTTGCAGGACAACTGTTTAATGTCAATCCGAATATTAACTTTTGGGTTGCCTCTATTTCGGCGGTTATACTAGTAGGTATTATCATTTCTGTAAAGGTAGAGATCACAAATCAGGAAATAGAGAGAGCCGAGTCCATTACATTGAAGGATGCCGGACAGCTCTTTCTTTTAAAAGATTTTTGGTTCTTCATGCTGTATGTTATTGGGGTTACCTGTATTTACGGTGTTTATGATCAACAATTCCCTGTATACTATTCATCGTTATTCCCGAATGAGGCAATGGGAAATCAAGTCTTTGGATATTTAAATTCATTCCAAGTATTTTTAGAAGCAGGCATGATGTTCCTTGCACCATTTATCGTTAATAAACTAGGTGCGAAGAACAGTTTAATTTTGGCGGGATTTTTAATGGCCATAAGAATTATCGGTTCAGGACTTGTTGTTGGACCAATTGGAATTTCATCTATGAAATTAATCCATGCGGTTGAATTACCAATTATGCTAATTGCTATTTTTAAATATTTAGCCGCTAATTTTGATACACGTTTATCTTCTGTATTGTATTTAGTAGGATTCCAATTTGCTAAACAGGTTGGTGAATCGATTCTTTCACCAATTGCTGGCCGATTATATGATAGTATTGGTTTTCGTCAGACCTATCTCACACTGGGTGTGGTTGTCCTAACCTTTACCATTATTTCAATTTTTACTCTATTAAACTCTAAAAAAAACAAAAGAACTAATCAACCTGTAGGTATGTTAGAAGAAGTCGTGTAGGAGGTTTTGTAAGTGTTAACACAATCTAAAATTCAACAAGCAGAAGAAGCCCTTCAGAAGGCAAAGGTGAAAATGAATCATCGGTATCGATTAGGATACCATATCATGGCTCCTGCAAACTGGATTAACGATCCGAATGGTTTAATTCAGTACAAAGGGGAGTACCACGTGTTCTATCAACATCACCCATTTGATGAAAATTGGGGACCTATGCACTGGGGACACGTGAAGAGTAAGGATTTGGTCCACTGGGAACACCTGCCGATTGCCCTTACACCGACAGAAGACTATGAAAAAGATGGTTGCTTTTCAGGAAGTGCAGTAGATGATAATGGGGTATTAACCTTAATTTATACAGGGAATATCTTTGTTGATCGTGAAAAAGATATAGTTGATCAATCACAATGCATTGCGACAAGTGTAGATGGAATTCATTTTACAAAAGAAGCCGCCAATCCGGTGATTTCAAAGCACCCAAAGGAAGGATCCGGACATTTCCGGGATCCAAAAGTGTGGAGACATGGGGAGTACTGGTATATGGTTCTAGGCACTCGAAAAGGAAATACCGGTAAAGTGATTCTGTATAAATCAAAGGATTTAAGACAATGGGAGTATCTTGGTGTCTTGGCTGAAAGTGATGAAACCCTTGGGTATATGTGGGAATGTCCGGATTTTTTTGAACTCGACGGAAAATATGTCTTAATGTTCTCGCCACAAGGTATGGAAGCAAAAGGAGATTTATATAATAATCTATTTCAAACAGGTTACTTAATCGGTGAGTATGATTACGAAACAAATAAGTTCATACATGGTTCCTTCACTGAATTAGATCATGGGCATGATTTCTATGCTGTCCAAACACTCCTAGATGATAAAGGCCGCCGAATCGCGATTGGCTGGATGGATATGTGGGAATCAAATATGCCAACGAAGGAAGATGGCTGGTGTGGTGCATTAACACTGCCAAGGGAATTAACATTAGGAGAAAATAACGAAATCTTAATGAATCCTGTTGAGGAGTTAATTTTTTTACGTGAATTAAAGAATAGTGTATGTACCGATAAATCTATCTCTGGAACTCATTTAGTTGAAACAAAAGAGGATCTAATTGAATTAAAGCTAGAATTTGACTTGACGAAAACCGCTGCTGAATCTGTTGGCTTGAAAATTCGTGGAATTAACCAAGAAGAGACTACATTACTGTATCAAATAGAAAATCAAAAGTTAACGCTCGATTGCACTAAGTCCGGTAAGGGTGAAGATGGGGTTAGACGAACAAAGGTCGAATCGAATCAGGTACTATCCTTACGAGTGTTTATTGATCGATCCTCTATAGAGGTATTTGTTAATGATGGTCAGGCAACGTTGACTAGCCGCATTTATCCCAAAGAGGAAAGATTAGGTATCGAACTATTTACTGAAAATGGCGATGCCCATGTAATTGATTTTACCTATTGGAAACTAAAGGATATATGGAGATAAAATACAAAGGAACAAGCGTTATGCGCTTGTTCCTTGTTTTGGGGTGAAAACATTGAAAAAAGTTTTTTGTATTGGTGAAACATTAATCGATTTTATTCCAGCTCAGAAAAATAAAACATTGAAAGAAGTCACCAGCTTTGAGCGAGTTGCCGGCGGGGCACCCATGAATGTTGCGATAGCTGTAGCGAAATATGGTGGCAACTCTGTCATGTTAACTAAAATAGCCAATGACCATTTTGGCGATTATATAATGGACATACTTAAGGAAAATGGAGTAGACACTTCATACTGTTTACGAAGCCATGAAGGCGAGACCGGGTTAGCGTTTGTTTCTGTGGATCAAAATGGGGAAAGAAGTTTTAATTTTTATCGGAAAAATGCCGCAGATTTATTGCTTTCACCAGAAGAGGTAAAGTCAGAATGGTTTCAGCCGGGGGACCTTCTCCACTTTTGTTCAGTTGATTTAATTGAAAGTCCGATAAAACTAACACATAAAAAGGTTATTGAAGATTTTAGGATAATAGGCGGAATTGTGAGCTTTGATCCAAATGTCCGGTTTCCTTTATGGCCAGATGAAGAGAGCTGCCGCCGAACTATTCATGAATTTTTGCCGTTAGCCGATATAGTAAAGGTTTCTGATGAAGAATTGACTTTTATAACTGGGATTGAAACAGAAAATGAAGCAATCCAATCTCTTTTTACAGGAAATGTAAAAGTAGTGATTTATACAAAAGGAAGTAAGGGAGCTGTCATTTATTTGAAAAACGGAAATCACTATGAAGACAAGGGATTTAAAGTGACAGTAGCTGATACAACCGGCGCGGGTGATGCTTTTATCGGGGGATTCCTATCAGAATTACAATCACTAGACATAACGATTGAGAATCTTTGTGAAAAAGTTAGCGAAAACCATCAGCGAATCCTTGCATTTGCTAATGCAAGTGGGGCCCTAACTGCCTCCGTTAAAGGAGCCATTCATGCTGCTCCGGCCAAACATCATGTATTGAATTTCATCGCTACTCAACGGGATAAACAGTGTTTACAATGAAAAGATTTAGAGACTGGTAATGAAATTCTGGCGGCTGTTACCCATAAAATTTTTGCATAAGCTTTATAGCGCGATAACGACTGATGTAACAATACTGCCGAATCTGGTGTATTTTTAGACAATGCTGTGTGGATTGCTGTGGAGGCCTGTAATAGTGGTTCCCATTGGAAGGCCAATAAAGATGCAGCCGAAAAATATGGAACTGGTTGGGCAACAACCGCTGCTGCGGGTTACGTATCGGGTGCTGATCAATATGCAGGTGCTAGTTCTGTGGATAACCAAGCATTATTTGATGACTTATGTAATCCTCTCCAATCTCTAACAACATTTAAGCAATTATCCGGTACAGCTGATAACAGCGATACAAATAACAACAACGATAACGGTAATACAAACAATACACCGCAAGAAGATCCTTATCAAACCGGGGCTGAGTTTTAGAGTATCGCTGTACTTGGAACAATATAAGTTGATCAACAACTTTCAAAAATAAAAACAAAAAAGCTATCACTTGATTAAATGTGATAGCTTTTTTGTACCTTTCTTGCAATTACGCTTTAAAAGAAATCATGTACAATAAAAAAGAAAGGGATAATATTGTTTTTTAGAGGGGAGATTTTATACGGAAAACATCTAAGAATAAAAATCAGAATAATGATAACCTTTTTAAAAGAAAGAATGATAGAGTAGTATTAAAATACAACTTTCATTAGGTTTAATGAGAATATTCGAGGGGGGAATGCGTTGATGATTCCAGCAAAAATAGAGCCCACTTTCATTACTACAAAAAGAGAAAAGGGCATGGAATCCATCATCGATTGGTTCGATCTGCATAAACAGTCGTTCTATACTTTGGGGCGGTCCTATCTTAGGAATCAAAAGCAAATGGGGGAGCTTTTTTACCGGACCATTATAAATGTCCACAAAGAGTTGCCACGATTAAAACAAGAAACATCATTTGAAACGAAGGCTACATCTATTTTTATACAAACCTGCCGGGAGCTTTCTAATGAAAAAAGTCCACAAGCTATAGAGGAAAATGAAACACACCAGCAATTTTTTAATGTCCTTGATCAGTTGAATAAATATGAGAAAGAAGCGTTGACCCTCACTTATATAAAAGGACTTTCGCAGGAGGAAGTGGCACATCTTCTCCAAGTTTCAGTAGAAAAGTTGAAAGATCATTTGTTCTTTGGAATCCAGTCGCTTAGAAAAGGAATGGGCTATGAGCAAGCATTTAATGGCTGTAATGAATACCATAGGAATTACGTTGATTACTTAGAAAAAAATCTTGATCGTTCTAAAAAGATAGATTTCGAGGTACATATGCATCAGTGTCAACACTGTCGGGAGGATTTGGCGTCCTTTCAAGAAGTCATGGTAACTTTGTTAAACTCAACCAAAAGGATGTTTGAAGAATTCCATGTACCTTCTGATTTCATGGAAAATGTCAGAGCAAGGTTCGCGGAAAAGGAAAAGAACAGAAAATTGAAAAACAAGAAACGCAAAAAAATAGGGATTGCTATTGCAAGCCTTTTCGCATTGTTAATAGGTATAGGGATATTTACTGGCTCATTTACTAATCTTTACTATACATGGACAGAAGAAGATCCAGAATTGCGCCCATTTCTGCAAAAAGGCTTGGGTGAAAGGCTGAACTTGGAAGCTGAAAACAATGGGATAAAAATTAAAATTAAGAGTGCGATTGCTGATGATATTCAGACACTAGTTTTTTATGAAATAGAAGACACAAAGGGAGATAATCAATATCTTATAGATAATGGGGAAGGGGTTTCTGTCGATAACGAAATTGAAATGAATAGCGAAGCAGATTTAAGGTTCTATCCTCCTGATCTAAAATCGGATTTAAACAAGAAAGAAAAGAACGTGTATCACGGAAAGATTAGTCTGCAGCCACTTTTAAAAGATAAAGGGGTTATAAAACTTTCAATTACACAGCTTCAGAAGTTAGTTCGTGATTCCTCTAATAGGAATAGCGTATGGGGTTACGAGGGCATGGAAGAAGCAGAATCCGGGAAGTGGAACTTCGAGATTCCTTTAACAAAAAAGCCATCTTTTGAATATGCCTTGAATGGAGAAACGGAGATTGAGGGGATTCCAGTTCGTTTTGATAAGTTAACCGTAGCTCCAACAACAACGGTTCTGGACTTTGCTATTAATAATGAACGGACGGATAAGCAAGTCGAGGGTCCTAATTTTGACAATATAGTAGTAAATGATAAAAAAGTGAAAGCTGATTTGTATAACGGTTATTCCGCTGAATATGTCGGGGATTGGATCATTTATCAGTCGAACTTTAACCCTCTTTTTGGAGAAAAACCAAAAAAGGTAAACGTTCAATTCGCTTCTGCTCGATTAACGTTTAAAGACGAAAAAACTATTGAACTGGATGCTTCTAAAAAATATCCTCAAACCTTTGAATATGCGGGAAGTAAAATCTCCATTGACAAGGTGAAGGTTGGAAAACCTACCAAGGTTGTAATAAGCAATTCTGAAATTAAGAATCGTGCATACGAGACGCTCGACTTTGAATTTTTTGGTGATGGTAAAAATGAACCGAGTTCAATGGAAAGTGAGACTCAAGGAGTGCTCGTTGATAAAAACGGTAAAGAATACGATATGAATTTAAACCCTTTCGCATATGAAGAAATCGAGCAGCCGCGTTATTTCGAAACTGTTTATAATATGACATTACAAACCGACAATCCTAAAGAAAAAGTGATTCCCAAAAGATTGGTTATTCATGGATATAATACAATGAAATATATCGATGATGTTGTGAAGATTTCTGTGAAGCATAAAAAGGAATAATCATCCAAGCCCAGTGTCGAAACTGGGCTTTTCTAATATAGATCAATGGCGAAAATTAATGTCGCAGTATGTTTCATGTGGCGTTGGGTGATCCAAAGAATTTAGATAAGATACGGCCTGTTTAAGGTTATTCAAGAATAATTGAGCCATATTAATGGAAAATTCATTTCGAACGACAACACGCATAATTGTTACATTTTCCATGTTTGCAGGTAAAGGATATGCTGGAACATGCCAGCCAAATGCAAGTAATTGGTGAGATAAATTGTAAAGAGACCAATTGGAGGTGGATCCTTCTTTCAGTCGCCAAGTTACTACCGGAATATCTGAGCCATCTGTCAAAATTTCAAATGGTCCTATTGCTTGAAGCTTGCTGCTAAGAAAATGTGCTATTGTTTGAGAGGCTTTTTGTACCTCATAGTACCCGGCTCTTCCTAGACGGAGGAAATTATAATATTGAAGCAGTACTTGGGCGCTTGGGCGAGAAAAGCTCAGGGCGAATGTTGGGAAGTTCCCACCTAAATAGGATACATGAAAGATGAGATCTTCGGGGAGATCTTCAGTTTCACGCCAAATGACCCATCCAATACCCGGGTATACTAACCCGTATTTATGTCCGGAAACATTGATGGATTTTACCCTAGGCAGCTGAAAATCCCAAACTAATTCTGGCTGAAGGAAGGGTGCTACGAAACCACCCGATGCAGCATCAACATGTATTGGTATATCGAGACCCGTTTTTGACTGAAGTTCGTCTAAAGCCTTTGCGATTTTCTCGACTGGTTCATACAGGCCAGTATAGGTCACACCAAAAGTAGGCACCACACCGATTGTGTTTTCATCTACCGCAGCAAGTACCCCTTCAGGATCCATAGTAAGGTGATCTGGTGTAATGTTTACATAGCGCGGTTCTACATCCCAATAGTTCGCAAATTTTTTCCATACAATTTGAACTGCCGAACTAAAGACGATATTTGGCCGATGAATGGACATGCCTTGCTTCTTTCGTGCTTTTTGCCACCGCCGTTTCAATGCAAGCCCTCCAAGCATGCATGCTTCTGATGAACCTGATGTTGAAACACCAATTGAATGAAGCGGATCAGGAGAATGCCAGAGCTCGGCTAATATTCTAACACAACGATTCTCTATCGCCATTGTCTGTGGATATTCGCACTTATCAATGAGATTTTTGTTGTATGTTTCTGCATAGAGACGATCTGCGGTAGGTTCCATTCTAGTAGTAACGAATGTTGCAAGATTAAGAGTAGGTTTGCCATCCAACATCATTTCATCAAGTATCATTTGTATTGCTGATTCGGGTTGCATGCCTATCTCGGGTATTTGAAACTGAGAAATGACGTTATTCCCATTACGAAGGGAAGGATGTTCAAAATAATTGTAAGGAAACATTTTTTGGTCGGAGTAGCGTTGTCGCCATTTTGAACGGCTACTCCTTACCGGCTTTCTGAACTTGTTATATGGATCATAAATTGAATTCCTTGAGCTTTCTGCTCTTTTCCCCCTATGCGAAGGTAAATGTGTATAGTTTGGCAGGTAAGGATTAACCTGGCTATAGTACGGCCGATACGGTTTATAAGAGATATTCACCAAGCCTCCCTTATTCAACAATTATTTTATAAGTATGAAGAACAATTTTAATCTAGAAGAGGTTAGAAGGAATTTCGTAACAAAGGGGATTTCTTATCGATAATTTTCCCTTGGTTATTTTTTGTGAAAATTATTTGAATTTCTTGATTAAAAAATTCTAATCTACAAAAAATCCATTCCTAATATCCACAATGTGTAATTTAATGGAAAGTATCAGCGCAATAAGAACCGCAAATCTTCAGTTTTTCACCCCTCAATGATAAAAAATTATTTAAATAGGAGTAAAGACCCTCTATTTCACAACAAAAATTCAAATTGACTCTATTTATCCTTAGTTGGATAATATAACCATAATTATTTCGCGACTTAATGTGCAAAAACTTCTATATATCTATCAATCTTTTTTACTAAAAAGTGAAATAGCCGCGAAGTAAGCGATTAAAAGTAAGAAAGAAGAGTATCTGGACAATTTCAGGCGATGAAATAGAAAGCTGGTGAAAAATGAAAGTACTTGATGTTCACGGTTTCCGTGCTGGTATGGATCAAATTCAAGAACGACTGGAAGCATTGAATGAGCAAATTGAACAATTACAGCATGCCATTGACGGAATCATTACACTGGAAGATTCGTTAAAAGGGAAAAGCGGCGAGGCAATTCGCTCCTACTATCAAGAAATTCATCAAACATTTCTACTCTTTTTTCAATCCTTTCTCGCAAATTATGATACGATGATAGAAAATATGAAACATTCCCTGCATGGGCTAGAACCAGATGAAAATGGGTTGATAAACGAAGTTTTTCTTGATTACAACTTAGAATATGGCCTAAAAAAGGTTGAAAGTGTAACAAGTTCACTAACGGACGAAGGCAATCGCATCATGCAGAAAGTCAGTGATATTGTCCACTTACCAAAATTACAAGATGACGAAACAATGCATCAAATTAAACAGGCAAAAGAAAAGGTGAAGACGACTCTTCATCAGCTGCATTCTTTTGACAAACAAGCAACACGATCACTGGATTCCGTTCGTAAAGACATTCAAACGATGTCCCGATTTATCGAACAAATGGATTCGAATCTTAAGGGAAACAAGGAAATCATCACCAACTTTACACCTCAGAAATTAATGAGGGACGAGTCCTATCGGAGTCTACTAGGTGAATTCGTACAAAAAGGAAACATGACTCCCATTCAAACGATTCATAGGGAAGCCCACGGAAACTACAAAAGTATCAAATACCAAGTATATCCAGACGGACTTATCGTCATGGAATATCAAAAAATCGGGAAAGACTCAACTGTTTATTATGAGGTAGTCACCGATATTCCCAAGGAAGTGGAAGACGGCGCCACGGTAGGAATTATCGAACCAACCATTGATAACATCTTGAAAGGAATATATGTAGGTTCAGGCAAAGCAGTAGGAGATACCATTGAAGGCTGGAAAGGCCTTTATAAATTGGCTGAAAAGTACTTAGGCCCAACCCCAAGTCCTGACTTACTACTGAAATCTGGATTAATTGGAACCGAACTTTACCTTGATTCAAAAGCTGTATTCGGAAGAGCTGTTGATACAGGCAAATATATGGTGAAAGCTGTAAAAGACGGTTTTGTTAGGGATGTCATCAATGGAGATGCGGAAAGTAGGAGTAAATATTTTACCTATCTTTTTACGACCTTAGGAATTGGAGTTTTAGGCGATAAAGGGATCAGCAAAATTGGCAATCTAGGTACGAAAGTTGGTAAATTTGGTGAGATTACGGCCAAGGTTGAGGGACTGAGTCCGTCTTTGGGAACTGTGACAGCAGGATCCATTCCTTATAATGTTATGAATCGTTTGGAGGGTCAGATTCAGCTAGTGGCGAGGAAAGCGTTTGGGGATGGTAATAAGGGTATTGGAAATGGTTATCAATACTGGAATAAAACCACCCAATTTAAAAACGTGAAAGTTTACCAAAGAGATGATATTATAAATCCAAATATGAAAGACGCACGAGGTAGAACTAACCTTGAAAGGATGCAGAAGGGATTAGCCCCACTTGGTCCAGATGGAAAGTCTATAAACCTTCATCACATGACACAAAGAAATGAAAGTTCGATAGCAGAGGTTACACAGACGTTTCATAAAGATAACAGTTCTGTAATTCACATCAATCCTAATACTGTACCTTCAGGTATAAATAGGTCTGAGTTTAATAAATGGCGAACTGATTACTGGAAAAATAGAGCCAATGACTTTTAATGTTAAAGGGGAATGGAAATGAGTGTAGAAAATTATCAAAAAGCAAAGGAAATTATTTTGAGTGAAGAAGAGATTGCAGACTTTGTGGGTGGTCATACAGATGAATTAATTAGTTTGGCTGAAGAAAAATTAGGGTTAAAGTTTACTGGTTTATATCTTGATTATTTAAAGACATTTGGAGCAGGTAATTTCGGAGCACAAGAAATATACGGAATTATTAATGCTGATTTTGAAAATTCATCAGTTCCAGACGCTATATGGTACACTTTAACAGAACGAAGAGAAATTAATCTACCTAATAATCTGCTAGTTATATATGATACTGGGAGTGACGAAATATTTTGTTTAGACTATAATCAACTTGATGATAATGGAGAACCAAAAGTAGTATCTTTTGTACCTGGAGTTGACTTAGAGAGTCAAACATATGAAATAATTGCTAATGACTTTGGTGATTTTTTATTAGACTTAGTTAAGCTAGAAGTATAGATTTGAAAAACCTTGATTGGCTATATGCCTTTCAAGGTTTCTTTTTAGGGACTATCTAGTGCTTAGTGAGCACTAATTATTTGTAGAATAAAATAAACCTCTTCTATTCTATTTTTGTCCACTTACCGAAATTACAAGATGACGAAACAATGAATCAAATCAAGCGAGCAAAAGAAAAGGTGAAGACGACTCTTCATCAGCTGCATTCCTTTGACAAACAAGCAACACGATCACTGGATTCCGTTCGTAAAGACATTCAAACGATGTCCCGATTTATCGAACAAATGGATTCGAATCTTAAGGGAAACAAGCAAATCATCACCAACTTTACACCTCAGAAATTAATGAGGGAAGAGGCATATCGGCGTTTACTGGGAGAATTCGTACAAAAAGGAAACAAGACCCCTATCCAAACGATTCATAGGGAAGCCTACGGAAACTATAAAAGTATTAAATACCTGGTCTATCCAGACGGGCTTATCGTCATGGAATATCAAAAAATCGGGAAAGACTCAACTGTTTATTATGAGGTAGTCACCGATATTCCCAAGGAAGTGGAAGACGGCGCCACGGTAGGAATTATCGAACCAACCATTGATAACATCTTGAAAGGAATATATGTAGGTTCAGGCAAAGCAGTAGGAGATACCATTGAAGGCTGGAAAGGCCTTTACAAATTGGCCGAAAAATATCTAGGTCCCACCTCAAGCCCCGACCTTCTAAGGAAAGCAGGCTTAATCGGAACCGACCTTTACCTTGATTCAAAAGCTGTATTCGGAAGAGCTGTTGATACAGGCAAATATATGGTGAAAGCTGTAAAAGACGGTTTTGTACGGGATGTCATCAACGGAGATGCGGAAAGTAGGAGTGAATATTTTACTTATCTTTTTACGACTTTAGGAATTGGAGTTTTAGGCGATAAAGGGATCAGCAAAATTGGCAATCTAGGTACGAAAGTTGGCGGATTTGGCGGGATAACAACAAAAGTTGAGGGACTGAGTCCGTCTTTGGGAACTGTGACAGCAGGACCCATTCCTTATAATGTGATGAATCGTCTGGAGGATCAGATTCAGCTAGTGGCGAGGAAAGCGTTTGGGGATGGTACTAAGGGTATAGATAATGCTACTGTTACTAACAAAAGAAGTAATTTATATAGAGGTGATAGTTTACTTCACTCTCCAACTAGACCAAATGGAACTGGTAAACCTCATATATCGAGTTCAGGTGATTTAGTTCCAGCGAGTAAGGAAGGTTTATATAAAGGGCGACAAGTGACTGTTACAGAGCATATACTTGGAGGTTACAGAAAAGGAGCTAAATCTAATAGTCCTTATACTAGTTTTACAAATAATAAAAATGTGATTGGAAATTATGGAGAAAATGCAATTGAACTAGATATATCAGCCTTACGGAAAGATATACAGTCTGGAAAGGTAAAAGACGTTGTTATACTCTCTCCAAAGCAAATTCAAAAGTTAATTGAGAGAGATACTGTTTCTTCTGATTTTTGGAAGAATAGAGCGATTAACTGGACTAAAAGGGACAATGAATATTTGATTAAAGGGGAAGTTCCTAGCCAATATATTAAGGTTTTGCCTAAGGAGTGAGAATTTTGAAACTATACTATTTAAACGAATTTTTAGGAGATATAGTCAATATTAATGTTGAAGGAATGTGGATTAATGCTAAAATTATCCCTTCAAAAAATATAGACAAATTCAACGATTTTTTTTCGGCGATTGTTGATGAGGAAAATGATTTTGAAGAAACTAATTATAGCGAAGAATGGTTAGATGATAGCAATTGGTATATTATTGATAATGAAAATAGGAAAAAGGGTATATATATACCTGCGGTTTATCCCGATGGGGAAATTAGCTGGAGATGGAGGATGAATTATATATAGAAAATATTGATTATAATTGATTATATTGAGAAGTTATTAATAAACCTTGATTGGCAAAATGTCTTTCAAGGTTTAATTTTTGTGGGCGCTGCCTAGTGCCGAATGAACTGCTTATTATTTTCGAAGCGGAGATAAGGATTGTAAGCCCTTTATGAAGTTTAATCAAATTATTTAGTACCTGTAACACCATTAAAACGTTAGGGATGCAGCTTGAAACCATGCCAGGAATTGATACGGTTACTTCATCCGCTTTAATTGCAGAGATTAGTGTTATTCATTGGTTCACAAACTCTGACAAACTAGCAAGATATGCAGGAATTCCAAGATAACTGCTTCATCAGCATTTAAAGATAGAGCTACTGCAGAAAAAGTAGTGAATAAAACTTTTAATGATCCGACCAATGCTAAGAAAATAGAAAAGGGTGAAAATGAATGATTAAAGCAATCTTCTTTGATTTGGATGATACATTATGATTAAGGTTATGTTCATAGGCTTTTTGAAATTGTATAGCTTGATCCTCTGAAAGATTTTATTCGATGGATTTTATATTTTATTGATGCAGAAAGGTGAAAAAAATCCATATGACAGACTGTCATTTCTTTGTTGACTTATGACAATCTGTCATATATAATAATGAAATGCAATAGCATATGACACGTTGTCACAAATCGAGGTGAGAGAGTAACAATGCCAAAACAAACGTTTTTTCACTTATCTAAGGATAAGCAGGAAATTTTAATTAAATCTGCTAAAGAGGAGTTTTCCAGAGTCCCATTACATGACGCATCGATCGCAAATATTATTAAAAATGCCGGAATTCCGAGAGGAAGCTTTTATCAGTATTTTGAGGATAAAGAGGATTTATATTTTTACTTGTTAAATCAACTATCGAAAAAAAATGCGGAACGATTCATATCCATTTTAAAGGAGAAGGATGGTGATATTTTTGAAACATTTATCGAATCCTTTCAATTTATGATTAGAATTCACAAAAATCCTGAGCATAAAAGCTTTTTTAAAAATGCTTTTTTAAATATGAATTATAAGCTTGAAAACACATTAGTGAATAATCTTTACGAGGAGAGTCAGAAAAAACAGTATTTCGATATCATTCATTTGATTAATACTAAAAATTTGAACATAAAGGACGAAAAGGATCTGCATCAAATAATGAAAATTGCTTCAGCAGTAACCTTTCATAATCTTGTTCATATGTTTGGTAAGGAATTATCGGACGAAGAAACATTAAAAAATTATATCGATCAAATAGAACTTCTAAAAAGAGGCTTATATAAGGAAGAGGACTAATGACCTTTGAAGCAAGGAAAAAGAAGAAGATAAATTTAAAAAACATTGTGGAAAAACTTCAAAAAAAAGGGATAAACGTTCGGATTTGTAAACGACCTAATTTCAAATATATGGGCAATCAAAATGCCTAGGTGATACTAGAAAATAGTCCATTAAGTTAATTTTACAGAATAAGGAGATACAAAAATATGGATTCAATTATACAACAAAAGAAACCACCGTATTTAATGCTGGCGATTTTATTTATAGGAGCATTTGTTTCTTTTTTAAATAACTCGCTATTAAATGTTGCATTGCCGTCTATTATGGTGGACTTAAAAATTAAACATTATTCAACCGTTCAGTGGCTTGCTACAGGTTATATGCTAGTCAGCGGTGTCTTAATTCCAGCATCAGCTTTCTTGATCACACGCTTTTCAAATCGTAATTTATTTATTACAGCTATGGCGATTTTTACACTAGGTACTGCAACGGCAGCCTTTGCACCAAACTTTAGTGTATTGCTTGCTGGGCGAATGATCCAAGCAGCTGGTTCTTCGGTAATGGGACCTTTGTTAATGAATATTATGTTAGTTAGCTTCCCTCGTGAAAAACGTGGGACAGCAATGGGAGTTTTCGGATTAGTTATGATTACAGCGCCGGCTATTGGGCCAACATTATCAGGTTATATTGTAGAGTATTATGACTGGCGATTACTATTCAAAATGATTTTGCCTTTAGCGATCATCAGTTTACTGTTAGCAATTTGGAAAATGAAAAATGTAATGGATCAAAACAAAAAGGCTACTGTTGATTTCTTCTCCATTATATTATCTACTCTCGGTTTTGGTGGATTATTATATGGTTTTAGTTCCGCAAGTTCAGATGGATGGACTGATTCATTAGTCTTAACTACTTTAATTGTGGGTGCTATTGCCTTAGTCGCTTTCATTATCCGTCAATTAAAACTGAAGGAACCGCTTTTAGATTTACGTGCATATAAGTACCCAATGTTTACACTTGCATCCATAATTGCAATCGTAAACGCGGTAGCTATGTTCTCCGGTATGATTTTAACACCGGCATATGTACAAAGTGTAAGAGGTATATCACCACTTGATTCCGGTTTAATGATGCTTCCTGGTGCAATTATAATGGGGATTATGTCACCAATAACAGGGAAACTATTCGATAAATTCGGTCCGCGAATTCTTGCTGTGGTAGGCCTTATAGTTACAGCAGTTTCAACATACATGTTAGCAAACTTACAAATCGATTCTAGTTACTCTTATATTATTTTAGTTTACACGCTTCGTATGTTTGGTATGTCAATGGTAATGATGCCAATAATGACAAACGGTTTAAATCAACTGCCAAATCGCTTAAATCCACACGGTACGGCGATTAACAATACCGCACAGCAAGTGTCCGGTTCGATTGGTACAGCCGTTCTTGTAACCATTATGAATTCCGTGACAAAAACAAAAGCAGAAGACTTAATGACAAGCGTCGACCCAACAACTTTAACAAAAGCAACAGAAGCTTTATTAACGCAAAAAGCTTTATTAGCCGGTATTCAATATTCATTCTATGTAGCTCTTGCTATAAATATTGTCGCTTTAGTATTAGCCCTATTTGTTAAACGTGTCGATACAAGCAACACGGCTGTCAGTAAGTTAAATTCACAGGAAAGCACACAAATGAAACCTGCTGAGGTGAAATAAGGGATCAGGTCCCACTCTAACACCATCAGAAGTTATGAAAGAATTTATACAGTGATTTGGAAGAAACCTTGCCATGTTGAATACGTGGTAAGGTTTTTTTGTGCTGAATGTTTTTATTATGTGGGATTATAGTTAATTGGTAGGAAATTGGTTAATATTCATAAAGAATATTCTATGCATAGATTATTATAACTTTTTATATATATCCCCTCTGCTATCGATATCTTGAATAAAAATTATAAGCTTTTCATTTAGTATTTGATATATTATCCTGTACTTTCCTACTCTAACTCTGTAAATATTCTCATACCCAGTAAGTTTTATAGTTCCTGCATAGGAGTAGGGATTTTCAGTAAGAGCATGTATGACATTAATTATTCGTTCTCTTGTAATTTTGTCACTCTTATCAAGGAACTTTTTAGAGCCTTTAGACAATTCAAGTATATATTTACTCATCTTCTAAATATTCCTTACGCAATTCATCTATTGTATACGAACTAGTTTCACCATTTTCATATTCTTTTAGAGCTTCTTTAATTAACTTATTTTCATCTTTAGTTGGTTCTTCTTCAGAAATGGTCAAAAGTTTAATGACCTTTACAAGATCTGAAAGTTTTTCGTCGGGTACTTCTTCAATTAATTTATGAATATCTTCTCTCCTAATTGCCATTTTACCAACTCCTTTTTCTTTTATTATAGCGTACCTGTTAGGGATTTGGGACGATATCTAGTTTCAAGCTAAATTTCGTCCCTTTTATTCTAATGTATAAGCTTACTTTTCTTCGCTAATTCAGCTATTTTTTCAGTATGCTTCGCTAATGGTTTTTTCAAGAGTATACCTAAGGCAAACCCGATAATTAAAAATAGCAAGAGAAACAGAATATTATGGATAACTAGATCATGTACCATTCCGCCGACCGTTTCTCGCATTAAATTAATGGCATAGGTAAATGGCAAAAATGGATTGATTGCTCGAAAAAAAGGTGGGGTTACTTGAATGGGAAACGTCCCTCCCGATCCTGAAATTTGAAGTACGAGCAGAATAATCGCCAATCCTTTACCTACATTCCCGAAAATAGAAACGAGTGTGTAAACAATGGACATGAATACAAAGCTAATAAAAATACCGGAAAGAATAAATGGGACTTTATCTGCTACATATGCTTTCAGGAGGAACAAATCCCCTAAAGTAACAATTAACGCTTGAAACAAACCTATTGTAGCGAAAGTAAGAAATCTCCCAAAATATTCATGATAAGGGGAATAAAAAGATTCTCTATTCTCCACATCCACCCTTAATAAGGAAATCAAGAGCAGTGCACCTACCCAAAGACTTAATGTCGTGTAGAAAGGTGAATTCGCTGATCCGTAGTTTGGAATAGGAAATACTTTATGTTCCTTTAATAGAACAGGGTTTGCTAGAAAATCACTTTCTTTATTGATATCATTTTTTAACAGTTCAATGATGTCTCCTAAATTTTCCTCATTATTAAACTTCCGTACTTTATTTGCTGCATTTTTAACTGCCTTTTCAAGGTTGGGCAAGTCATTTCGAACTAAATTAGCAATTTTATGTGTTGCATCTTCTACTTCGGGAAGCTTTGTGCGAATGAGCTCCGCTACCTGTCTAATATCATTTTCAACTCCTGGTAGATCATTTCGTACAAAATCCGCTGCCTTATGAATTTTTGGTTCTAATTTTGGAAAGTCATTGTGAAAAAAGTTTGCCGCGGCATTTACTCCTTGAACGACTTTTGGCATGACTGTTTGGATTTTTTGTACTGTTTCATGTACCTTTTTTTCAATATTAGGAAGATCTTGCTGCAATTGTTTTAAACGATCGTGGCCAAAGTTCGCAGCTTTCGCTGAATCCTGTAAAATTTGCTTAATATCAGGTAGCTTTTCTTTGGCTGTATTTAAAACCGAGACTGAATCTTTCGCTACTTGTATAAGTTTTTTATACCCTTCAGTCATATTTGGCGCAATTTCCGAATCGTAACGATCAAGAATATTATTTAATAATTCACTTGCTTGTTGAGATGTTTGGTTTAATTGGGAAATCAATTGGGAATTCGGTTGCTTTCCTTCTTTTAAAGGAACTTCAATTTTTCTGACAAGTGAAAGCTGCTGTTCAAATTTTGCCTTTGTATCCCCAAGTTTCTGAATAACTCCCGTAAGTGGTTTGTTTGGCATATTCTCATTGATGCGAGTAAACATTCCAATGGTTCGATCGATTTCGTTGATCCCGTTTGTCAATTGTTCATCTAAAGCTTGTGACATTTGTAGTGCTGATTCCGGATTCATGCTATTATCTTTTAAGCTGTTCGTTAACCCGCTGACAGTATCAGCTGTTTGTTTTAAAAGTAATAAATTTTGCTTCACAATCGGGATCATCGAGGCAAAAGCATCTTCATTTTTAGTTAAAAAGTCATCTGCCGCGGCAGCCATCTCTTTTCCATTTCCTACTACCTGTTCCACTTTAGGCATTGACTCTTGGGCTGTTTGAATGATTTTCTGAGCCTTTGCCGTGTCATCCAATGCTGTTTGAATCCCTTTTTGTATAGTGTCAAAATGTTGGTCGATCTCAGTTACCTTATTTGCTGCTTTTTGGATGTCTGGTAGTTTTTTTTGTAAAGCTAAGACTCCATTTCCGATGTTTTTAAGTTCCGGTAACTTATCTTCTAATTTTAATATTTCTTTTGATGATTGATTGATTTCGGGGAGCATTTTTTCTAAAGTGATAATTTTTTGTCCTTGTTTTCGAATTTCCGGTAATTTCTTTTCAAACGCCAAAGCTTTATTTCCCATGTCCTGAATATCTGGTAAATGCTTTTCTAATTCAAATAAAAGATTTTCCATTTTTAAAATAGTCGGTAATTCCCTTTGTAATTCAATGCCTATTTTATTAAACTCGGTAAGAACGGCCTTACTAACTGTTTTAACAAAGTTAGAACTGACATTTTCCGTTATTGTTGAGGCCCCTTTCGATGTAATCTTTGGGGCAATGGCATTGATTTTTTCATTAACACTGTATGTGATCTCCGGTTTTATTGGTTGATCATCTAAGAGAGTGGTGATCCGTTTTGAAAAATCTTTTGGAATATAAATGGTTGCATAATAATCCCCGTGTTCCAATCCATGCGCGGCTTTTTCCTCACTGACAAATGTCCAACCAAGTGCATTATTTTTTTCAATGTGTTGACAATTTCCTTGCCCACATCAATATTTTTACCTCGTAAAACAGCCCCTTCATCAGCGTTTGTTACAGCGATAGGAATATGTGATGTATTTCCATATGGGTCCCACGAAGCTTTAAGATTAAACCAGGCATATAATGATGGGAGAATCATTAAAGCAATGATCAAAAACAGTGCAATCGGTGTTTTAAACACATTTACCCAATCATTTTTGTAAATTTGAAACACTTTTCTCATACATTTTCGCTCCAGTTATTGATGTTATAGTTATAGTTATAGTTTTCCTTATCGGGCTGAAAGTATGAATTTAGATATACGAACTAAGAGAAAAATAAGCTTTTTTGTAAGTTATCCTAAAAACGAGTATATGAAACATTGATATAGAGCAACCAAACAAAAAAAGGTAGTTCCCTGAGGGACTGCCTTTTTGCGTATTACTAATATTATTTCGTTTCATTCGTATCAGCAGTCAAGGAGGAAGTATTCGGCCTTGCACCAGCTTGTAAATCAGAAATGCTTAAGCCAAAATTCATTTGAAGGTGTGGGTAATCTTTAAATTTCACCCAATCGCCACCCCATGAGAAGCCTAAGGCTTTTGCTATATCCACCACTTCGTACCAATCTTGTTTTCCATTTTTATTTCCATCGTATTGCATATCCCAAATAATGTCTCCAGAACGGTTCTTTAGTGCAAAATCAACTGCAAGCCCATAATTATGATAAGACTCACCACCTTTGGCATTCGTTACAATCGCTCCGCCAGCTGTCCGCCCCTTTTGATAAAGTCGATCTTGATCGGCTGCGCTACGAAAGTCATCCGTAATCACGACTGTGATTCCCTTTTTCGCTGCTTTTTGGATTAATTGCTTAGTTCGTTCTTTAACTATCGGATTGAGCTCCGTGGGGAAAGTGGGAGTATTTTTTTTATTTAAGTTATTAGTCAAATGATTACTTGGATTTTTAGTTGATTGAATGAATTTCATAATTCTTAGCCCTTGTGTATCAAGGGGTTTAAGAGATAAAAAAAGAAGTACCTCCCCAAATCTTGTATAATGGTAGTTGACCAGTAAGCCCCCATTCAAACAACGCATATAAATGATCAGCACCCCTTAGTACAATAATCGTATCAATTAAGGAGGTGCTTTTCCTATGTCACAACAAAAACTAACAATCGTCCCCGTTTCAATACAACCAGAAAAAAATATTATAACATCCACAACTTCGAAAGATCCTTCAAATAGCTTTTGCACAATCAAAATTGAAGCTGCTGAAATTTCCTTCTTCAACGGCGTAGATGAGCACATCATCCAAACGGTCATGAGGGAGTTGAAAAATCTATGAAACATGATTATACCAGTGTAAAAACATTTATATTATTTGCGGTAAAACAGATATGAGGAAGGGAATTGATGGATTAGCAACGCTAATTCAAGATTCTTTCGAACTTGATCCATATGGAGATTCTATTTTCCTTTTCTCTGGTTGGAGTAAAGACCGTTATAAATGTTTATATTTTGATGGCGATGGTTTCGCCATGCTTTATAAGCGACTAGATGGAGGAAAACTTCAATGGTAAAAAAGATGAAAATGAAGTACGTAAACTTTCGCAACAGGAGGTTCGCTGGTTGTTAGAAGGGTTGTCCATTCAGCAACCAAAAGTACCATTCAAAAATCACAAAAAGGAGTATTCTAAACAAGCTAGAAATGTTGGTTTATAGCCATTTTCAACTTCGCTTTCTACGTTAAAAATGTTATAATATAACTAACTTATGGTGAACGAAAAGTGGTGAAATAAATGGTTAATACTTCTTCCAATAACAAGAATCCATATGGGAAATTAATTCGACTTCTCGAAGAACAATTGGCTCATTCAAATCAACAAAACAAAGACTTATCGAAAAAGCTAGATCAATCAACTAAACAGATTGAAGCGCTAACTGAACAAATTCGCCATTTAACAAAACTTTTATATGGATCGAAATCCGAAAAATCGAAATACAACGTACCAGATGGGCAAGGCTCATTATTTGATGATGACCCGGCTTTTAGCGAACCTGAGCACACAGAAGAACAAAGCCAACAGACAATCTCTTATACTGTTGTACGAAAAGTTAAATCAAAAAAACGAAATGATTCCTTGCATGATGGTATTGAAGTAGAAGCTATTCACCATCATCCGAAAAATACAATCTGTGACTGTTGCCAAGGGCAAATGATTGAAATTGGTAGTACACTTGTACGTGAAGAAGCAAAATTTATTCCTGCAAAAATGATGAAAGTACAGCACATTGAACATGCGTATGAATGTAAAGACTGCAAAGTTGATTCATCACAGCCAGCACAAATCAAACGCGGGAAAGCACCACAACCAGCGATTCAGCGTAGCATCGCAAGTCCTAGCGTACTTGCCAAAGTCATCTATGATAAATTTGCACAATATTTACCTCTTTACCGTCAGGTAAAGGAATGGAATCGCTATGGACTGAATACCAATGATAAAAACCTATCGAATTGGGTTATCCGTGTAGCACATGATTGGCTGTTACCTGTATACGAACGAATGAAAGAGTTGATGATGGCAAAATCGGTTTTGCATGTCGATGAAACATACGGACAAATTATCAACCGATCCGATGGGAAATCTGGCCAAGCCAATGCGTATAATTGGGTGTTTCGAAGTGTGCCAAGCCAAGGGCCAACAATGACTCTCTTTCAAAGCGCATTATCTCGAGCTCGATCTGTCCTTGAAAGTTTTATTGAAGGCTTTTCTGGAACGATTGTGTGTGATGGTTATTCTGCTTATGATAAGTTGGAAGGCGTTAATTTCGCAAATTGTTGGGCGCATGTTCGTCGTTATTGGCTGAAAGCTGATAGCAAAAATGGTAGAATCGGTGTGAAATATTGTGATGATTTATATCGACTAGAAAGGCAATTTAAACGTTTGTCTCCGAGTAAACGAAGAAAAAAACGTCAAAAGTACTCGAAGCCAATCGTGGAGGAATTCCTTCACTGGGTTGAAACATCACCATTTTACGGAAAAAATGCGTTAGCAAAAGCAGCTGAATACACATTAAACAGGGCAAATGGACTCAAATTATTCCTGAATGATGGGCGAATTGAAATGGATAATAATCCAGCCGAGAACGCCATCCGTCCCAACGTTATAGGAAGAAAAAATTGGCTCTTTAGTGTAAGTGAAGCTGGTGCAAAAGCGAATGCCATCTGTTTAAGTATTGCTGAAACTGCCAAAAGTAACGGCGTTGATTTCTATGAATATATAAAGAAACTTTTTACGGATTTACCAAATCTCGGCGTCCAACAAAACCCTGAAATTTTAGATCAATACATGCCCTGGTCAAAAATGATTCAGGCAGAATGTAGCAAATAAATGAAATAGCCGTAATTCGATTAAAAAAGTCAGAATTTACGGCTATTTACGATGCGTACCGAAAGGTACACTTATTTTTTATAATTCGGGCTTACGTTGACCACAAACCATAAAAAGACTGGAGGAGTACTTCTTATGACTATTATACGACAACCTAGCCTATTTGGCATACAGGAATTATTTGACATGGAACCTACCCAAAAATATGAAGCCATTATTTCAGCGGTAGATTTGGATTCGATGTACCATCAAGTGGCGAAAAAATCACGGTTGGGTGCACCGGAAGAACTAAACTATGCAGCCATGATTATCTCCACCTTTGTAAGATACATAGAGCGCATCCCTACGATGAAGGATCTTATAAAACGTCTTCATGATGATCTAGCTTTTAAGTTAAATTGTGGCTTTTTGGTTTCTGATCATGTGCCTTCAGAATCCTCCTATTCACGTCTCATAACGAAATTGGAGGAAAGCGATATCCTTGAGAAAGAACAAGAAAAAGTGGTCCTCCAGGCTATTGCAGAAGGTTTCATCACGGATGATACAGTGGTAGTGATGCAACCCATTTTGAAGCACGAGACCAAGCGCGACCAAAAGAAGAAAAGCCAAAATCTGAACCCCAAAAACGTGGTCGGAAATCAAAAGATGAGCGTGACGGGTGGCTTAAAGAACAAGCTGAAACGGAAGCCAATTTACCTTTATATGATAGAAAAATTGTGGTTTCAATTAGATGTTCCCTAGCCGAACTACGTGCCGAAGTTCCCCAAGACCCTAAATGGGGCGTGAAAAAGAACTCAGAAGGACAAAATGTTTTTTGGTTTGGCTACAAAGGTCATTTAGCCGTTGGTACATCAAGCCAATACATTCTACAGGCTCTTTTTTCATCTGGGAGTCTAAATGATGGTAAGGCTATCCCTTTACTGAAAGGAATTCAGGAACGCCTTCACCTTCCATTACGTTATCAAACAATGGATGCGGGCTATGACTATGAACCCATATACGAGCAGGTACATCGAATGGGACAACAATCCGTCATCGCGTATAATAAGCGAAATGAAGGGGAAATCATTGGCTATGATAAACACTTTGCCCCAACTTGTTTCAGAGAGCATTCTTATCGTTATGATAGTTTTGATCCTAAATATGAAACATTGAAATACACAAGACCAAAGGAATGCAGCGACTGTCCCTTAGCTAATGAAGGTATTTGCCAAAAGGTTTATAAAGTGAAAATCACTTCAGACCTTCGCAGATATACCGCACCAGCACGCGGGTCACAAGCATGGAAAAACATTTTCAAACGTCGTACTGCCGTAGAACGGGTTAATGCCTATCTGAAAGAATTCTTTCAACTGAACAATGTTCGCTATCGTACTGGGAAACGTGCAAAAATTCATTTTGACATGGTAACCCTTATTTATAATGCTTCAAAGTTAGCCGCAGACCGAATTAATGTACAATTAAATCAGCAACAAGTAGCATGATTTCTGTTTTTAAAAATATATTTTAGAAATTCTGTAGGATTCTGTATTTTTAAAAAGAGCAATTATGAAATTGACTCGATTGTATATAAAAAAGCAATAATAACACGAGTGGAATAATAAATAAAAATCTTCCTTTTCTCTTTTTCTTTTTCAATGTTATACCCTTTCTAAATCAAAATATAGTCTTTATTTTAGACGAAGAAATCGTTTAATTGTTTCATAGTTTTTAGATATTTGGAGGAGTTTCCTATTTTAATGATAACATTTTTCTTCATATAAAAAGGAACCTAAATCTTGGTATATTTGTATTTTTTAATTATATAGAATGCCTAAATAGCACGGAATGTGTCTTTTTTTATGGTTGAAACTAATGCTTGCGGGGTAATACATAGTATGGCTTGAAAAGAGAGGAGAATCATCAGGCATGAGGAAACGATTGATACATATGATCACAGGCATGTTTTTAATAGCTGTATTGACAGCATGTGCCCAGAAGGAACAGCTATCGGATGGAACCGAGCTGATTGATAAACAGAAGTTTATCTTTGCTGCCTCGGGAGAATTCAAACCCTTTAGTTATGTGAAAAATGATGACTTATCGATGACTGGTTTCGATATCGAGGTAGGCAATGCTATTGGAAAGGAATTAGGTCTCGAACCAGTTCAGAAAAGAATGAAATTCAAAGGACTTATTGAGGGTATTAAGACGGGCAGAGCAGATGTTGCCGTTGCTAGCCACACCATTAACTCCGAACGTGCCAAGCAAGTTGCTTTTTCCACTCCATACTATTACTCGGGACCCCAAATATTTACTAGGCCTGATAGCAAAATTGAAACCGTGGATGATTTAAAAGGAAAAGAAGTTGCTGTAGCAAAGGGTTCTACGTATGCTGACACAGCAAAAAAGTACACAAACAATATTAAAATGTACGACAGTGATATTACGGCATTAAAGGCTTTAAGTATAGGTAGACATGATGCAGTGATTACCGACTTTGTCACGGGAAAAAGTGCAAAAAAAGAGGGCTTTGACATAATAGGGAAACAATTAATAGAAAGAAGTGAACAGGCTATTGTCGTTCCGAAAGATAATCCCCAACTGCTTAAACGAGTGAATGAAGCACTTCAAAAACTGCGTGACAATGGGACACTTGCCCGAATTAGTAAAAAGTATTTCGGTCAAGATATAACGAGAAAACCAGAATAATAGAGAAAGGGTGATCTTATTTTGCCAAGTATTTCACATTTTATCGAGACATTAATTAACAGTAAAGGTCTTTTCCTTGAGGCCATGTTATGGACCTTGAAGTTAACGGTCGTTTCCATCCTAATTGGAATTGTATTTGGATTATTTTTTGCCTTGTTAAAAATTTCAAGAGTAAAAGTTTTCGGCTATCTTTCAGATATATATGTATTCCTTGTTCGAGGTACCCCGCTCATTGTTCAGATTTTTATTTTGTATTTCGGTTTTAGTGGAATTTTTCTTATTCCCGACTTTTGGGCAGCAGCACTCGCACTTGCCTTTCATAACGGTGCGTATATTGCAGAAATTTTCCGCGGGACGATTCAGTCGATTGATAAAGGGCAAATGGAAGCCGGACGATCCCTCGGTATGACAAGAGGATTAGCCATGCGTAGAATCATTCTTCCACAAGCTTTCAAGAGAGCTCTGCCTCCACTTGGAAACCAGTTTATTATCGGATTGAAAGATTCTTCACTAGCTGCCTTCATATCGATGAATGAATTGTTCAATGTTGCGACGACTTTAGGATCGAATAATTTTGATGAAATGACTTATTTGTTAATCGTTGCCGTTTATTATTTAGTGCTTGTTGCCTTGTTAACAATTGTTGTGAGCTTGGTCGAAAAAAGATTGGCAGTAAGTGAATGATAGGAGGGAAAGGTTTATGAGAGAACGAGAAATAATTAGAATCGAAAATTTGAATAAATCTTTTGGAAGTTTGCATGTTTTAAAGGATATTAATGTTTCAATCTATGAAAGTGAAGTTATGTGCCTAGTCGGTTCATCAGGTTCGGGTAAAAGCACGTTGTTACGCTGTTTGAATTTTTTAGAAAAAAAGGATAATGGTAAAATCTTCATCAAAGGTGAAGAGATTACACCGAAAACCCATAATATTAATAATGTACGCCAAAAGGTGGGGATGGTGTTTCAGCACTTCAATCTTTTTCCGCATAAAACGGTTCTGCAAAACATTATTGAAGCACCGACCAAAGTGAAAAAAATTTCTAAAAGTGAGGCGGTTGAAGAGGCGGAAAAGTTGCTCAAAAAAGTTGGCCTTGAGGATAAAGCGGATGTTTATCCAAGTAAACTCTCCGGTGGGCAAAAACAGCGTGTAGCCATTGCAAGGGCACTTGCGATGAAACCTAATATTATGCTATTTGATGAACCGACATCTGCCCTCGACCCCGAGCTTGTTGGTGAAGTACTGGAAACAATGAAAGAATTGGCTGATGAAGGAATGACGATGGTAGTAGTGACCCATGAAATGGGCTTCGCCAGTGAGGTCGCCGATTCGATTATTTTCATGGATGAAGGTAGAATCATTGAAAGAAACAATCCAATGAAATTCTTTAACAGTCCAAAGGAAGCACGTACGAAGGAATTTTTAAAAGCGACAATGTTAAAATAATGAAACGTGATTAGTAAAACGGCAACCCTCTGTACAAGGAGGGTTGCCATCTTTTATTACTAAATCGCCCAGTCTCCATTTCTAAAGATCGGAACAACGGTGCCATCTTGTTTGATGCCATCAATATCCATTTTGTCAGAACCAATCATGAAATCAACATGAACGATGGACGTGTTCATGCCATGCTTTAATAATTCTTCCTGGCTCATTTTCGTACCACCTTGGATGGTTGTAGGATACGCGGAACCTATCGCGAGATGGTTCGATGCATTTTCATCAAAAAGTGTATTAAAGAAAGTAATATTTGACTGAGAAATTGGGGATGGGTCTGGAACTAAGGCAACTTCACCCAAGCCTGTACCACCTTCATTGTCAAATACCAATTTTTTTATCGCTTCATCACCTTTTTCGGCGGAAATGTCCACAATTTTTCCATCTTTAAAGTGAACCTCAATGCCTTCTATTAGCGTACCTGCATAGCTTAATGGCTTTGTGCTGCGGACCACACCTTCCATGCGATGGGTATCAGGTGCAGTGAAAACTTCTTCTGTAGGCATGTTGGCGATAAATTCTTCCCCTTTTGGATTAATACTTTCAGCACTTGCCCAAATATGGTTCTTTGGTAAACCTAAAGTTAAATCTGTACCAGGTGCTGTATAATGCAGCGCATCAAATTGGATTTCATTTAATATAGACGCTTTTTCATTTAATGTTTTTTTATGCTCATCCCAAGCAGCAATTGGGTCATCCTCATAGACACGGCAAGTTTTGAAGATTTGATCCCATAACGCATCTACTTGTTCTTCGGAAGTTGAAAGATCAGGAAATACATGTGCTGCCCAACCTGCTCCTGCAGCAGCGGCAACTGTCCATTTCAAGTCATCATTTTGAGTCGCGATGCGTTGGGCTTTGAATGCTTTACCGGCTGCATTTTGATAAGCCGCAACCTTAGAGGGATCAACTTCATTAAGTAAACCTGGATCACTTGAAACAATTGACAAACGACTAACCCGGTGATTTAGTACATGGTCATCGGATTCTTGAATTTCGTATTCAGGAATATTCGTGAGAACCTCTTTAGGTTGATGTAAGTAATGTAGTTTGCTAATTTCATCATCAGACCATTTGATAATGACTTTTTCAGCACCTAATTGGTAAGCTTCTTTTGTTATGTATCGTGCTAAAGGCGCTTGATCAACAGTAATTGTAACTTTTACCCAATCACCCGGTTGAACATTGATTCCTTTTGCAACTAAAAGTTTTGCATATTTCTGTAAATTATCCTCAAAATTAGGCAAGACCATTTTTATTACCTCCAATAGTTGTTGTTCTAGTTAGTTTAACCATGATAGCTACTCGTTATTATACTCTACGTTGTTTGTTGATTGTAGTAATTTGAATTATGAATTTAAAGGATTGCTGTGATTTTTTAACGAAGGCGATGAGATTTTAGGATAAAAAGCTAGCTGTACACTATGTCATATGTTAGAATATATATAAAATTCATACTATGGTTAGAGATTAAGAGAGACCATACAAAGGTTTGGAGTTGCTCCAAATTATTTGTAGTGGTCTCTTTTTGTTTTGTCTTCAATTATTGAAAAACAAATTGAATTAGAGAAGGAGATGTACAACATGAGTATTGAATTTTCGAAGAGAACAAGAAGAGACACATTAAAGTCTATGCCAAATAATCGATATGATCTATTGATTATTGGAGGAGGGATTACCGGTGCGGGGATTGCTTTGGATGCTGTTACACGTGGGTTAAAGGTGGCGCTTGTAGAAATGCAGGATTTTGCCGGGGGTACGTCCAGCAGGTCGACGAAATTGGTGCATGGGGGTCTTCGGTATTTAAAACAATTCGAAATAAATGTTGTATCTGAAGTAGGAAAAGAAAGGGCGATTGTCTATCAAAATGGACAGCATGTAACTACACCAGAATGGATGCTGCTTCCAATTCATAAGGGAGGAACCTTCGGAAAATTTTCTACTTCTATTGGACTCAGAATATACGACTTTTTAGCAAGAGTGAAAAGAAATGAACGACGGAGGATGCTTGGTGTTGCTGAGACGCTTCAGAAAGAACCTTTAATTAAGAAAGAGGGATTAAAGGGGGGAGGATACTATGTTGAATATAGGACAGATGACGCGCGCTTAACAATCGAGGTGGTAAAAGCAGCGGTAGAAGCAGGGGCAGATATCGTTAACTATACAAAGGCAGAAGGATTTCTATATGATTCTAATAAAAAAGTAAATGGGATTACTGTGAGGGACATCTTTACAAGTGATACCTATCAAATTTATGCCAAAAAGATCGTTAATGCAGCTGGTCCTTGGGTAGACCATGTTCGTGGAAATGATTTCTCTAAAAATAATAAACAACTCCGTTTAACCAAAGGAGTTCACATTGTTATTGACCAAAAAATATTTCCATTAAAACAATCCGTGTATTTTGATACACCGGACAAACGAATGGTGTTCGCAATTCCAAGGGATGGTAAAACATATGTAGGAACTACAGATACATTTTATGATCAAGATCCTCAGCATCCAAGGATGACTGCGGATGATCGTAAGTATCTTATCGATGCCATCCATAATATGTTTCCGGACGTCATGATAGTAGAAGAGGATGTGGAGTCAAGCTGGGCTGGCGTTCGGCCGCTAATTTTTGAGAAAGGGAAAGACCCTTCTGAAATTTCTAGAAAGGATGAAATATGGGAATCTGAAAGCGGACTTATTACGATTGCGGGGGGAAAACTAACAGGGTACCGAAAGATGGCGGAAAATGTGGTTAATCTCATTTCTACTCAGCTTGCTCAATCTGAAGGGATCACGTTAAAACCTTGTCAGACAATCCACTATCCTATTTCGGGTGGAGAAATTAAAAATTATAAGGATTTTATTGAAAAAAAGTCCACGGAAGCTATTCAATTTGGATTAACAATTGATGAAGGCAAGCAGCTTGCAAAGAAGTATGGATCCAATGTAGATCTGTTATTTAACTACGCAAAGGCCTATAGTGAACAAACTGATCAGCTATTATCCGCTTTCGTATATGCCCAGCTTATGTATAGCATGGAACATGAGATGGTTATTAAACCCGTCGACTTTTTTATCAGGAGAACCGGGAGCGTTTATTTCGATATTAACTGGGTCCGAAAGTGGAAGGATAAAGTAATAGAGGAAATGAAGGACTGGATGGAATGGACCACCAATGAAACGGAAAAAATGAAATCGGAATTGGAGCATGAATTAGAAAAAGCAGTCAACCCACAACAATGATGTCGAGGGAGGAAATATCGTTTTCTTTGTAGAAATGAAAATAGAAACGATACTAAATGAGGAGATGCAAATATGAATATAGTCGATCTAGTACAGTCACAAGTCATCGCATCAATCAAAAATGAAAAGGATATTGATAAGGCTATCACAAGCAGTTCAAATATCGTCTTCCTTTTAACAGGCAATCTATTAAATATGACAGAGCACCTAGACAGATTAAAAAAGGCAAATAAAGAAATATTTATTCATATTGATTTTATTGAAGGTCTTTCAAATACGAAGAGTGCCATAAAATATATAGCAAAAAGCTGGAATCCTACAGGTATTATTACCACTAAAAATTCATTGATTAAATATGCTAAAGAGGAAGGGTTAATGACGATTCAACGCATCTTTCTAATTGATAAAGGTGCAATTAAAAAAGGGATTGATATGTGCCAAACATGTAATCCAGATGCTATTGAAGTGTTGCCAGGTCTTATGCCGAGCATCATTGACCGTCTTACGACCCAAGTGAATTTGCCGATTATCGCAGGAGGATTAATTAGCTCTAAGGAGGAAATCTTGCAGGGGCTGGAAGCGGGAGCACTTGCCATTTCTTCAGGAGACCCTGCACTTTGGAATTTAGATATATAAAATGAAAACCTAGGTAATTTAGTCTAAGATACTAGATTGATATAGATAAATAGAAAAAACTTTTAATAATATAACAACATAGCGAAATGTTTAGATAAACAAAAAATCCCGCCTCTTGCCAAAATAAAGAGGCGGGATTATTCTAGCCGCTGATTTCTGTTCGATAAATAGTGTCAATTTTTGAGACACCTTCGTAAATATCGGATGTACTATTCCGGTAGCTCACTTGTACTTTTAAATCTAATAAATAACATTGATCATCCAATTCCTTGATGTGAATATAATCAATAGTCATTTCTTGATCTTGTAAGGCTTGGATGACACCACGAATATCATTTCTATCTTTTAAAATGAGCTTTAATGAAATCTCCTTTGAGTGAAGTTTTTGAAAACCGATTAGCTTGATTAGGACAGGGATTAATTCAACACTAACGATTAGTAAAACGACACCAGCAATAGCCTCAATGTAAAAACCTGCACCTGTAGCAATACCAATTCCAGCCGCCCCCCAAACCATTGCTGCAGTGGTTAACCCAGAAATTGTATCGTCTTCTTTTCTTAAAATGACACCTGCACCTAAGAAGCCAATTCCAGAAACAATTTGAGCTGCTAGTCGAAGGGGATCCATTTGAATTTTTACTACGTCCGATGCAGGGAATAAGTAGGCTGCTTGAATGGAGACGATAGTTAATAGGCAACTGACAATAGAGATGACTAAGCTTGTTTTTAATCCTAACGGTTTTCTCTTCAACTCCCTTTCAAGACCAATTGCCAAGCCTAAAATGGCTGAAATTAAGAGCTTCACTATCATTTCAATATCGAAATTTTCCATTATTACCTGCATCTTTCTCACTCCTTTTTCTTTATTCAGTATGATTGATATACGATTAAGCTGTTATTATCTCATGTAAATTGGCAATTTCCTTAATACTTTCAAGAATATAGGTTGGCCGATCATTTGATGTTTTTACCATATCGATCGTTGTAATTCCAGTTAAGACCAAAATCGTGTGTAATCCGTTCTCATTGCCCATTCGAATATCGGTTTCTAACCGGTCTCCAATCATATAGCATTGTTCGGGAGGCAATTGTAAAATATCATTTACCACAATTTCCGCTGCTAATTTGGACGGTTTTCCCATGATTCTATCGATAGTCTCTCCGGTTGCTCCTTCTAAAGCGCCAATCATTGAAGCGCAATCAGGCAATTGTCCGCCAGCAACAGGACAAGTGCGATCAGGATTCGTTGCAAGTATAACCGCCTTATTTTTCACCCATGCTTGATAAGCTGTATTTAATTTTTTATAGTTAAATTGACGGTCCCACCCAAGCACAATATAGGTTGCTTCATCCGAATTTTCTGTTAAGCGAATGCCCTCATTCTTTAATTCGTTTATTAATGCTTCTTCTCCAATTACATATGCAGCATCTGAAAGGATCATATGCTGTTTTAAATAGTTAGCGGTAATGTAATTTGAATTAACAATGTTATCTATTGTTGCATTAATCCCAAGTAGATTTAATTTTTTTACATAATCTAGACGAGTTGCAATGGATTTATTAGTGAAAAAAACTACTTTATGTCCATTATCCACCAAATGCTGGATAGTCTCTGCTGCTCCTTCGATTAAATGATTATCTAAATAAACAGTGCCATCTAAATCAAAAATAAACCCTTTATTCATCATTCTTATGCCTCCTATCAATGATGTAAAAAAAGAAAATCCTCGAGCTTAGGAGACCTAGCTTAAACTAGGTCATACAAGCTTGAGGATTTTCTCTTCATTCTCTTTCCTACGGTTATTCTATTGTTATATAGTTAGTATATTTTCAAAATAATAAAACATTACTAATATCTAAACTTAAGGCTGTTTTTGTAAAGTTTGTAGTTATTGAAAATGAACCGTTCCTTTCCGCTACAGGCACATGCTTTCCGCGGGGCTGGCGATGAGCCTCCTCGTCGCTTCGCTCCCTGCAGGGTCTCATCTGTCCAGCTTATCCCGCAGGAGTCAAGTGCCTTCCGCTCCAATCCACTCTGCGCATTTAATTATAGAAATTCGGAAACTTAAACATTAACTTTTGTTATGTGTTCAATTATATCTTGCAAAGAATATTTATAAGGGTTAATTTCATACACAATCGGTCCTGAATATTGATAGGCTTCTAAATAATTGTTTAAGTCTTTTGATAAATTTTCTCCTTCACCAGGAAGCAAATGAAGATCTGACTTTCTGTCATTATCTGATAAGTGAACGGCACCTAAAGCGCTGCCCAATTTAGCAATTGTTGTTTCTAAATTGTCCCCCATTACAGCTAAATGTCCAATATCAAGGCAAGCTTTAATATTAGCTTCATGAATTAAATCGAGCCACTCTTCTACATTGGATGCGATATGGTGGCAATAATTTAATTTATCCGGGATAAGATTCTCCAATAATAATTCAATTCCATATTGCTTTGCTTTTTCATTTAGCGATAATAAGCGTTCTCGAATTCTAATTAATGTTTCGTCTCTTTCTTCTGAGGACCATGCATATCCACCATGGAATGTAGCATGTCGTCCTCCATATTTAGATAGGGTCTCCATCCATTCGGTTAATACATGGAAGGTTCTTTCATACACAACCGGATCCGGAGTAGCTAAATTTAAATCATGGAAGGGCAGATGCATTCCAATTTTAAATCCGACTTGTTTGGCATAATCTAAATATTCCTTTGAGCGATGTTGTTCAGCCCATATCTCAACTCCGTCAAAGCCTGCTTGTTTTATTGCTGTAAAATCACTTGGTGTACCATTTTGTCCAATTGACCATAGACTAAGCCATTTTTCCATGATTACCTCCTACACTCGATTTACTATTAAGTGCTGATGATACTTCATCATTTAGTTCTTCTAAATTTTTTCCTTTTGTTTCAGGAGCTAACAATACTGAAATGATTAATCCTGCTAAACCGGCAACAGCAAATAACCATAATGCTTTGCTATTTCCCCAGGCTGTGACAAGATGTGGGAAAACTAATATTCCTAAAATCGAACCAATTCGACTTACCGCAGTCGCTAATCCTGAGGCACTGGCACGTATACTGGTAGGGAATAATTCTGTTGGGTAAACAAAGTTTAGAATACCGCCACCCATATTGGCGAATAGAACAGCAAGGCTAAAAAGGATAACTAGGAATGCCATTGTTGGACTTGGGTTAAGAGCTAAAATAATTAACGCAATTGAAAGTCCTGTAAAAGAAGTAATAATCAATGGTCTTCTTCCGATTTTTTCTACGATATTCATTCCGATAATGGCTCCTAGAAGTCCGAGTAAACTAACAGTACCGGAACCGATATATGCCATCATTTGAGAGCCGTGTGTAAATGGTTTGAGAATAGTAGGTGTATACATAGAAATACCGTAATAGGCTACCGCATAGCAAAACCAAAATCCACATACAAAGAATGTACGGCGAAACAATGTTTTAGAAAAGACATCACCTAATTTTTGCTTCTTGTCTGTATTTGGCTTTATGATCACTTTTTGACCTGTAATTTTCAACATAATTTCTTCTGCTTCCTTCTCACGGCCTCTTGAAGCTAGCCATCTTGGGGATTCAGGAAGAGTTACCCTAAAATAGAAAACAATAAGTGCAAAAACAGCGCCAAGTAATAACATGTATCTCCAAGCACTAGGACCAAGAGGTTCCAGTAAAATGCCGCAAATATAAGCCACAACAGCTCCTACAAACCACATTGCTCCTAACGAGGTACTGTGCTTTCCGCGACTTTTCGTTGAACTAAATTCGGAAACAAGAGTAGCTGAAATAGGATAATCAGCACCAATTCCAATCCCTAATAAGAAACGGAATAAAATAAGCTGCCATGGTGCCTGTGCAAAGGCTGTTAAAGCTGCGAAGATAACAAACGCCAATAAATCAACAACATACATGGCTTTTCGACCAAACTTATCGGTCAAATTACCGAGCCATAACGCTCCAATAAAGGAACCGATAACAGCTGAAGATGTAATTAAACCTTGTAATCCCGGCCCGATATCCCATTGACTTAAAATCAAGGGCATAGCAACAGCGATAACGGTTAAATCGAAGCCATCAAGAAAAGTACCTGCCGCTGATAAAAGCGTAATCTTTCTTTGGAAACGCTTTAACTTCGGCGAATCTAAATGCTCAAAACTCATCAAAAACTCCCCTTCCCCTTAGTACTGTGTAATCGAAGTCATGAAAACAACAAAAGCCATAGCCAAAAAAAACATCAATCGTGTTTTTAATGACTATGGCATCTCTTCATCTCCAGCCATACAATTACATAGTTAAATAGTTTTGATAATTTATTTATATATTGAGTCAATTTCATAATTGCTCTTTTTAAAAATACAGAATCCTACAGAATTTCTAAAATATATTTTTAAAAACAGAAATCATGCTACTTGTTGCTGATTTAATTGTACATTAATTCGGTCTGCGGCTAACTTTGAAGCATTATAAATAAGGGTTACCATGTCAAAATGAATTTTTGCACGTTTCCCAGTACGATAGCGAACATTGTTCAGTTGAAAGAATTCTTTCAGATAGGCATTAACCCGTTCTACGGCAGTACGACGTTTGAAAATGTTTTTCCATGCTTGTGACCCGCGTGCTGGTGCGGTATATCTGCGAAGGTCTGAAGTGATTTTCACTTTATAAACCTTTTGGCAAATACCTTCATTAGCTAAGGGACAGTCGCTGCATTCCTTTGGTCTTGTGTATTTCAATGTTTCATATTTAGGATCAAAACTATCATAACGATAAGAATGCTCTCTGAAACAAGTTGGGGCAAAGTGTTTATCATAGCCAATGATTTCCCCTTCATTTCGCTTATTATACGCGATGACGGATTGTTGTCCCATTCGATGTACCTGCTCGTATATGGGTTCATAGTCATAGCCCGCATCCATTGTTTGATAACGTAATGGAAGGTGAAGGCGTTCCTGAATTCCTTTCAGTAAAGGGATAGTCGCCTTACCATCATTTAGACTCCCAGATGAAAAAAGAGCCTGTAGAATGTATTGGCTTGATGTACCAACGGCTAAATGACCTTTGTAGCCAAACCAAAAACATTTTGTCCTTCTGAGTTCTTTTTCACGCCCCATTTAGGGTCTTGGGGAACTTCGGCACGTAGTTCGGCTAGGGAACATCTAATTGTAATTACACAATTTTTCTATCATATAAAGGTAAATTGGCTTCCGTTTCAGCTTGTTCTTTAAGCCACCCGTCACGCTCATCTTTTGATTTCCGACCACGTTTTTGGGGTTCAGATTTTGGCTTTTCTTCTTTTTTTGGTCATGCTTGGTCTCGTGCTTCAAAATGGGTTGCATCACTACCACTGTATCATCCGTGATGAAACCTTCTGCAATAGCCTGGAGGACCACTTTTTCTTGTTCTTTCTCAAGGATATCGCTTTCCTCCAATTTCGTTATGAGACGTGAATAGGAGGATTCTGAAGGCACATGATCAGAAACCAAAAAGCCACAATTTAACTTAAAAGCTAGATCATCATGAAGACGTTTTATAAGATCCTTCATCGTAGGGATGCGCTCTATGTATCTTACAAAGGTGGAGATAATCATGGTTTGCATAGTTTAGTTCTTCCGGTGCACCCAACCGTGATTTTTTCGCCACTTGATGGTACATCGAATCCAAATCTACCGCTGAAATAATGGCTTCATATTTTTGGGTAGGTTCCATGTCAAATAATTCCTGTATGCCAAATAGGCTAGGTTGTCGTATAATAGTCATAAGAAGTACTCCTCCAGTCTTTTTATGGTTTGTGGTCAACGTAAGCCCGAATTATAAAAATAAGTGTACCTTTCGGTACGCATCGTAAATAGCCGTAAATTCTGACTTTTTAATCGAATTACGGCTATTTCATTTATTTGCTACATTCTGCCTGAATCATTTTTGACCAGGGCATGTATTGATCTAAAATTTCAGGGTTTTGTTGGACGCCGAGATTTGGTAAATCCGTAAAAAGTTTCTTTATATATTCATAGAAATCAACGCCGTTACTTTTGGCAGTTTCAGCAATACTTAAACAGATGGCATTCGCTTTTGCACCAGCTTCACTTACACTAAAGAGCCAATTTTTTCTTCCTATAACGTTGGGACGGATGGCGTTCTCGGCTGGATTATTATCCATTTCAATTCGCCCATCATTCAGGAATAATTTGAGTCCATTTGCCCTGTTTAATGTGTATTCAGCTGCTTTTGCTAACGCATTTTTTCCGTAAAATGGTGATGTTTCAACCCAGTGAAGGAATTCCTCCACGATTGGCTTCGAGTACTTTTGACGTTTTTTTCTTCGTTTACTCGGAGACAAACGTTTAAATTGCCTTTCTAGTCGATATAAATCATCACAATATTTCACACCGATTCTACCATTTTTGCTATCAGCTTTCAGCCAATAACGACGAACATGCGCCCAACAATTTGCGAAATTAACGCCTTCCAACTTATCATAAGCAGAATAACCATCACACACAATCGTTCCAGAAAAGCCTTCAATAAAACTTTCAAGGACAGATCGAGCTCGAGATAATGCGCTTTGAAAGAGAGTCATTGTTGGCCCTTGGCTTGGCACACTTCGAAACACCCAATTATACGCATTGGCTTGGCCAGATTTCCCATCGGATCGGTTGATAATTTGTCCGTATGTTTCATCGACATGCAAAACCGATTTTGCCATCATCAACTCTTTCATTCGTTCGTATACAGGTAACAGCCAATCATGTGCTACACGGATAACCCAATTCGATAGGTTTTTATCATTGGTATTCAGTCCATAGCGATTCCATTCCTTTACCTGACGGTAAAGAGGTAAATATTGTGCAAATTTATCATAGATGACTTTGGCAAGTACGCTAGGACTTGCGATGCTACGCTGAATCGCTGGTTGTGGTGCTTTCCCGCGTTTGATTTGTGCTGGCTGTGATGAATCAACTTTGCAGTCTTTACATTCATACGCATGTTCAATGTGCTGTACTTTCATCATTTTTGCAGGAATAAATTTTGCTTCTTCACGTACAAGTGTACTACCAATTTCAATCATTTGCCCTTGGCAACAGTCACAGATTGTATTTTTCGGATGATGGTGAATAGCTTCTACTTCAATACCATCATGCAAGGAATCATTTCGTTTTTTTGATTTAACTTTTCGTACAACAGTATAAGAGATTGTCTGTTGGCTTTGTTCTTCTGTGTGCTCAGGTTCGCTAAAAGCCGGGTCATCATCAAATAATGAGCCTTGCCCATCTGGTACGTTGTATTTCGATTTTTCGGATTTCGATCCATATAAAAGTTTTGTTAAATGGCGAATTTGTTCAGTTAGCGCTTCAATCTGTTTAGTTGATTGATCTAGCTTTTTCGATAAGTCTTTGTTTTGTTGATTTGAATGAGCCAATTGTTCTTCGAGAAGTCGAATTAATTTCCCATATGGATTCTTGTTATTGGAAGAAGTATTAACCATTTATTTCACCACTTTTCGTTCACCATAAGTTAGTTATATTATAACATTTTTAACGTAGAAAGCGAAGTTGAAAATGGCTATAAACCAACATTTCTAGCTTGTTTAGAATACTCCTTTTTGTGATTTTTGAATGGCCTTTGGTTGCTGAATGGACAACCCTTCTAACAACCAGCGAACCTCCTGTTGCGAAAGTTTACGTACTTCATTTTCATCTTTTGGCCATTGAAGTTTTCCTCCATCTAGTCGCTTATAAAGCATGGCGAAACCATCGCCATCAAAATATAAACATTTATAACGGTCTTTACTCCAACCAGAGAAAAGGAAAATAGAATCTCCATATGGATCAAGTTCGAAAGAATCTTGAATTAGCGTTGCTAATCCATCAATTCCCTTCCTCATATCTGTTTTACCGCAAATAATATAAATGTTTTTTACACTGGTATAATCATGTTTCATAGATTTTTCAACTCCCTCATGACCGTTTGGATGATGTGCTCATCTACGCCGTTGAAGAAGGAAATTTCAGCAGCTTCAATTTTGATTGTGCAAAAGCTATTTGAAGGATCTTTCGAAGTTGTGGATGTTATAATATTTTTTTCTGGTTGTATTGAAACGGGGACGATTGTTAGTTTTTGTTGTGACATAGGAAAAGCACCTCCTTAATTGATACGATTATTGTACTAAGGGGTGCTGATCATTTATATGCGTTGTTTGAATGGGGGCTTACTGGTCAACTACCATTATACAAGATTTGGGGAGGTACTTCTTTTTTTATCTCTTAAACCCCTTGATACACAAGGGCTAAGAATTATGAAATTCATTCAATTTATTTATATATTATTAGAATTATTCTGTCAACGTTTTTTGCAATTGAATTTGAGTGAGTATGAAACTTTTTTAGTTATGCGTCCTTCAGTAGATTACTTAATCATTTCCTTCTTCTTTAATAATCTCTTTATCATCTTTCATTAATGTTTTCATATCTATTTTTAACATACGATCTCTTGGATATGTGCCAGTATAGCGATACTTATTTGCTCCCGATTCAAAGCTAACATATAGCTGCTTTTTAACTAATACAGCTCCTTCTTTCATCGGAATCGCGGTAATACTTTTCCTTGGCTTTGCCGTTTCGCCATCAAGGAACCAAAGTGGTATTTCCTTTCCGCCAATAGTAACAAACTTATGAGGTTCCTCTTTAAGAGGAGATTCATATCGATATAAAACACTATCATTTGCTCTACCATATGATGTCACTAACGAAATGCCTTTCTTTTCAACCACGGCTCCCTGAACCTTTCCGATTGTCGATAACACATAATCAGGAGTTGCAGATTGATTGGATCCTTTTATCCATTGATCCTCTGCAATCATATCTGTATTACTCTTAAGCTTATATCCTACCATCCAGGCATATTGCATTTCGCCTCCACGATTAACTTGATGATGTGATGGATCAGTAGGATAGCTGTTCGGTTCATAGAATTCTCCTACCCAAAGGATGCCGTTGTCATCGTCATATACATCATACGCGGCTTCTACCGGAACGGGGATTTGATTGGTAAATCTAATTTCGTCATTATCGCGGGCAGATACGATGTCATTAATATTTAATGTGAATAAAAAATTTTCTGATGCTATCCATACGTTTTCCTTACTTACAGCAACTCCCCCGGCATGACCTGTGTAAGGTGTTCCATTTTGGTTATATAAAACAACAGATTTAATTAACTTTTCTGTTGTGGCATCAATGACACATAACGTTCCTGGTCTTCCATCACTTAAATAGTTGATGGTAAGTAACCAATTTTTCTTCTTATAGTAGCCCAATCCTTGTGGAACGAGGTCTTGAACAAGTCCTGGAATAATCGGTCCATCTTGACTAATCCTCCATAGCTCGCCATATTTTGGATCTCTATCGTTTGAGGATCTGTCTACTTGTGTAATCAATTGGTGTTTTGGAGTTGCTAGGATAGGTACTGATTTTACAGATTCATTGCCTGAGAGGTCTTCGGCAGTCATTTGTAACGTATAATTTTGATTTCCGGTAAGGGAGTAAAGTGTAAATTCATGCTTATCCGGTGACACCGAAAACTCTAAATTTCCGTTCTTATAGATATTGTATCGGTAAATATCGGATTCTGTATTCGGATCCCAAGTCAACGAGATTGTTCCATTTCCTATAACAGATTTTATATTTGCCGGAATAAATGGTGCTACTTTATCGGTTATTGGTCTTGGTGGTGCTTGTTTAGTAATCAGCCAGCCCGGAGTTGGATTTTGATTACCTGAGATTTTAGTCATTGCAATAGAACCATCTTGCGGATAGGAAAATGTAATTGATTTATTGGTATAAACGTCATCACCTGAATATGTTGCTCGAACAATTTCTTTTCCATCGGGATCACTAACAGTTACGGTTTGTGTTTTACTATTAACTAACCCACCAATATCATTTAATATTTGTAAGCTATTTTCTTCTAAGTATTTACTTTGGTACGATGCAAAGTAGTTCCGGTTAAAAGCTTCAATAGTTAGAGGCTGTATTTCGGTGCGTCTAGTCCAAAATACAATAGACTCCCATGGTGCTACTTTAATCGAATGATCGATTGTTACATTCCAGTTTCCTGACTGAACTCGATAACCTTTAAGATCAATTTCTTCGTTACTGTTATTATAGATTTCTACAAACTCAAATGCATCCAACCCTGCATAGTTATCTGTATCAGGTACAACCTCAGTAATCAATAGCTTTGGTGGGGTTACATTTTCGCTAGCATTTGACTCAGACGAATGGAAAACAAATACATTCCCAATGACTAGAACAATAGCTAAAGCATAAATCATCCACTTACAGGACTTTTTCATATTCAATTTTCTCCTCCTCATTGACTTTTTTATCTCAGATAATAATTGGTAGGTTATATTTCTATCGTTTTGAGAAAAGCAAAAAAACCTATGATCAAAAAGCTGTACTACTATCAAAATAGTACAGTTTAATGTTCATAGGGTTCTCTCGTTCTCTACCCTAAAATATCTGATTATTCATAATGATATACAAAAAAGTTGTAGGTGGCAAGAGAGATTGTGGGAATTTTCTGTCAAGGCTAATATAAGTGTATTAGAAACGGTTCATTGTTTATTTCAAAAAAACAAGCTTACCAAAAAGGCTTATAAAAAAGATTAGAACATTACTTGTTTGATTTATTTATGAAAAATCCTCTTTCTTTTTCGACATGTTTTTTTCCAAGCTTTCATTCAAAAGTCAGTAGTGAAGCAATCAATCCGTTATTTAATCAAACGTTTGATTAATAAAAGAATGGGTTGAAACTAGTCGAATATTGAAAAAACATTAATATTGCCACACATTAGCATAATATAACGCTGAGAGTAGAAATTAAACATAATGTCTTTTATCAATATTTTTGTGTAGTATGGTGGTATAAGTATTGTGTTGATATTAAGATGAACGAAAATACAAATAAGGATGGGGAAACGATGACAACAAATAAGGAATGTGGGTGGAATTTTGACAATAGTTATGCTCGTCTGCCAAAGTTATTTTTTTCTCCCACCAACCCAACACCTGTACAGGCGCCTAAGTTGATCATTCTCAATGATCAGATCGTAAAATCCTTGGGTTTGAACGTTAAGGAGTTGCAAAGTGATGATGGGGTAGCAATGCTTGCGGGAAACCAGATTCCTGAGGGTGCATCCCCAATTGCTCAGGCATATGCGGGTCATCAATTTGGGCATTTTACGATGTTAGGGGACGGAAGGGCGGTACTACTTGGTGAGCAGATTACTCCCCAAGGTGAAAGGGTGGATGTCCAGCTAAAAGGTGCAGGCAGAACGCCATATTCAAGAGGTGGAGATGGTCGTGCGGCACTAGGACCTATGTTGCGGGAATACATTATTAGTGAAGCCATGCATGCTCTTGGAATTCCTACCACTCGTAGTCTAGCCGTAGTAACAACGGGTGAGTCAATTATCCGAGAAACGGAACTAACAGGTGCAATTTTAACCCGAGTAGCTGCCAGTCATATTCGTGTCGGCACTTTTCAATATGTCGCGAATTTGGGTAAAGTGGAAGAACTTCGAATTTTAGCTGATTATGCAATAAAACGGCATTATCCAGAACTAGAGGGAAATGAAAAACAATATCTTTTATTCCTTCAAGAAGTAATTAATCGTCAAGCTAAACTGATTGCTCAATGGCAACTTGTTGGTTTTATTCATGGCGTAATGAATACTGACAACATGACGATTAGTGGTGAAACGATCGATTATGGTCCATGTGCATTCATGGATACATACGATCCTGAAACGGTATTTAGTTCGATTGATATTCAAGGACGCTATGCTTACGGCAATCAGCCGTATATGGCAGCCTGGAATCTTTCTCGTTTTGCTGAATCTTTATTGCTGCTTTTACATGATAATCAGGAAGAGGCAGTTAAGCGTGCCCAAGCTGAGATTTCAAAATTTGGAGAACTGTACCACTCCTATTGGATGGAAGGAATGAGAGCGAAACTAGGAATTTTTAACGAAGAGGAACAAGATGATTCCCTTGTTACGGATCTCCTTGATCTGATGAAAAAACATCAAGCGGATTATACGAATACTTTTATTGCTTTAACATTTGATAAGCGTGAGAATAGTAACGTATTTGGAGCACCGGAGTTTGTTCAGTGGTATGAGCGCTGGCAATCAAGACTTGAAAGGCAAACAGAAACAAAAGCGGAGTCAAATCAATTGATGAGACATAGCAATCCTGCAGTGATTCCACGGAATCATCGGGTGGAAGAAGCACTAGAAGCCGCGGTTGAAAACGAAGACTTTTGTGTGATGGATAGGCTGTTGAATGTACTTTCAAATCCTTATGAACACTCTGATGAACAAGTTGAATACGCCAAACTGCCAAAGTTAACTACACCTTACCGAACTTTCTGTGGTACTTAATAAAGATTGACTTTTTTGTTTATTTGGATATAATGTTTAAAAATACTACAGTTTCTAGGACTGGGAGAGTAATTGTTGTTGAGAGTCAAAGCGAGCCGGGTTGGTGAAAGCCGGTACCGAGTTAACAGTGAAACGGACCCATGAGAATGACTTTTGAATGTATTAGTAGGAAGTCACGGCTAAGACCGTTATCTTATTGAGTGGTTAAACGGTAAGTTTAACAACAAGAGTGGTACCGCGAATGCAAAGCTTTCGTCTCTTTTTAAGGAGATGAAGGCTTTTTTTTATTTAAAGGAGGTTTTTTTATGATAAGCCAATTGATTATAAACAACATCGAAAAGTCTGTGATAAGTCTTTTTCAAGAAATAGGTCTCAACTACAATGAGGATTTGAAAATTTCTGTTGAACAGCCATCACATTTGGAACATGGCGATTATTCAACGAATATTGCCATGCAGCTTGCAAAAGTTTTGAGAAAAGCACCAATTCAAATTGCGGGAATGTTGAAAAACAAACTGGAGCAAGATGGGTACTTGAAGAATTTGGTTAACAAAATTGAAGTCGCACCACCGGGATTTATCAATATGTATATCGATTGGAATCAGTGGTCTCAGAGGGATTTCACTTTTCCTTTGAACAACGGAGAAAAAGTAGTCATTGAACATACATCTATCAATCCGAACAAATCGGCTCATATTGGCCACTTAAGAAATTCGTGTATTGGTGATTCTCTTGTACGACTTTTAAAAAGAGCGGGATATAAGGTCGAAGTGCATAATTATATCGATGATTTAGGGAATCAGCTTGCAGACACAGTTGTTGGTATTTTAAATATTCCATATAAAAAGGAGCACTCTCGTTTTGGTGATTTCTGTTGGGATATATACTCCACGGTAAATAAGCAGTATGAAAAAAATCCTTCATTACTTGAACAAAGGACAAATGTTTTACATTCACTTGAAGAGGGGAATGAAAATTTGTCTTGGGTCGGGTTGCTTGTTGTAGATCGAATTGTTCGCGAACATATCGAAGAAATGAATGAGTTTGACATTCATTATGATTTGTTAGTATGGGAAAGCAATATTGTAAGGGAAGGATTTTGGACTGCGGCGTTTAACTTACTTAAACAAACAGAACATTTTCACCAAGAAACTTCCGGTAAGTTGAAGGGGTGCTGGGTGTTGAAACAGCCTACAACTGTCGCAGAAGATACCGAATCCGAACATAGTATGGATAAAGTTTTAGTTCGATCCAATGGCATTTTAACTTATACAGCAAAAGACATTGCTTATCATCTATGGAAATTTGGATTGCTGGAAAAGGACTTTATGTATAAACGTTTTACAGAAGGTTTATGGACAACGAGTATGAATGGAACGGATGCGTCATTTGGTCAAGCGGACTTCGTCATCAATGTTATTGACCACAGACAAGAATACCCGCAAGCAATGGTGAAACAAGCACTTGAAATATTGGGATATACAAAACAGGCTGAGAAACTTCGACATGTCAGTTACGGTGTCGTTTCATTAAGCCCAGCGGCTGCGAAGGAACTTGGTTTAGATACAACAGATGGAAAAGCATCGTATGCCATGTCTGGAAGACAAGGAATAGGAATAAAAATATCTGATTTAGTTGATCTTATGGAAGGGATTATTGAAAATAAACGTTCAGATAAAAGTGGTTTGTCGAGTAGAACAATTGCGGTAGCATCGATCCGTTACTACCTTCTTCGTTTTAGTTTATTAACCGAGGTCGTTTTTGATATCCAACAGGCGACAGAAGTGACAGGAAATACGGGTGTGTATTTAATGTATTCCCATGCTCGTGCAGTTAGCATTTTAAGTAAAGCCGAAGTTGACTTATATTCGGAGCAATTGGTTCCGGACAAAATAAATCAGATGGATAAGGCTGAATACGCACTACTCAGACATATCGCCACTTGGCAGGATACTCTTTATACGGCTGTTAAAGAATTATCACCGCACAGAATATGTACGTACGCACATGAGTTAGCAACTTTGTTCAATAACTTCTATGCAGCCTGCCCAATTATTAAAGCCGATAATGACAAAAAGGCGTTTAGACTTTGGCTTACGTTAAAATTCAAAGAAACAATTGGCGATGCATTGACCGTACTGGGGCTGCCGACACCCAATCGGATGTAAAACAAAAAGGAATGTCTTTTATCCTAATGAGCATGGATATGGACGTTATATCGGTGGATTTTTGCTGGGACAACAAGTAAAATTGGTTAAAAGAAGTTAGGATGTTTCAATTGTGAAAACTGTATAAAATTTATGTTCCAATTTTTAAATCATTATATGATAAACTTTCAAAGGAATGATTCGATGTTTGGATTATTGGATCGAGATTTTGAGTATATACAAAGAGCAATGGAAAATTTAAAAGAAATTGATAAAGCGATCATTTTTGGGAGTAGGGCTCTAGGGAACTATAAAAAAGGGTCAGATGTCGATATTGCGATATCAGGTAAAAATGTGACTAGTAAAACGCTTTATCAGTTGGACGATCTTTTAAACGAAGAATTTCCACTACCTTATTTCTTTGACATCGTGCAATATGAAGAAATAAATAATGAAAATTTGAAAAATCATATTGATACATTTGGTAGAGAAATATATAGAAAAAGTGAGCTTAGTCAGAAATAACCTGACTTTTGTGTCTAAAGTACGTGATAGAAAACTGAAAATCTTGTTTATCTTTCTAAAATGTATTTACTATATAAACATTCAATAAAGGATTATGTGGACGTAAGGGTTTCTATTTTAAAGAAAATGTATGATAAACGATTAGTTGGTTATAAATCGATGGGATATGTAATTGGTGATGGGAAGCATGTGTCAGAAAAAATGCGGTTATTTTAAATGAATTCTCTGTAGTGAATTCGAGAAGGTAAGGAGAGAGATCACGCCCTCAACTACCCGCAAGCATCGGAAGCGGGAAGATAAGGAGAGGAGCCGCCCTCTCAACTACCCGCAAGCATCGGATACGGGAAGATAAGGAGAAGAATCGCCCTCTCAACTACCCGCAAGCATCGGAAGCGGGAAGATAAGGAGAGAGATCACGCCTTCAACTACCCGTAAGCATCGGAAGCGGGAAGATAAGGAGAGGAGCCGCCCTCTCAACTACCCGCAAGCATCGGATACGGGAAGATAAGGAGAAGAATCGCCCTCTCAACTACCCGCAAGCATCGGAAGCGGGAAGATAAGGAGAGGAGCCGCGCCCTCAACTACCCGCAAGCATCAGAAGCGGGAAGATAAGGAGAGGAGCCGCGCCCTCAACTACCCGCAAGCATCAGAAGCGGGAAGATAAGGAGAGGAGCTGCCCTCTCATCTACCCGCAAGCATCGGATACGGGAAGATAAGGAGAAGAATCGCCCTCTCAACTACCCGCAAGCATCGGAAGCGGGAAGATAAGGAGAGGAGCCGCCCTCTCATCTGCCCGCAAGCATCGGATACGGGAAGATAAGGAGGAGAATCGCCCTCTCAACTACCCGCAAGAAGCAGATACGGGAAGATAAGGAGAGGAGCCGCCCTCTCATCTACCCGCAATAATCGGATACGAGAAGATAAGGAGAGAGACCGCCCTCTCATCTGCCCGCAAGCAGCGGATTCGAGCAGGTGGGCATCGATTTATCATCATTTCCTACCCGCATCTCAAGGATTAGCAAACGAAATCATCGCAATATAGCACAAGATAAAGGGGAAAACTGGATCCTGATCCGCAAGGCCACGCAATAATTACAATTTAAATTCATACAATTCCCCATTTTTAGCAATAGTGAATTTTGGCCCTGTAAAGCCTCTTTTTAAAAGTTCTTTTCTTATGTAAAACATTAATGCGGCATGACTTACAATGAGTACATCTTCCTTATTACTCTTCAAAATTTCATCTAGCACGTAATTAATTTTCTTTTTTGTTTGCTTTATTTCTGCTCTTGTTTGCTTATTAAATAAATTGGAAAAACGAATGAAGAATGCCCACACGGTAAAAGGCAACTTCAATCTCGTACTAAAAACGGGAGCTGCAATTTCCCGAAGCTCCTCTAACTCAATAATGTCGCGATCATAAAGATGCCGAGCTGTTTTAATTGCTCGTGACATCGGACTTGAATAACAGGCTTTCCATTCAGTCGTTTTGGGAGGATCCTTTCTGTATTCAATTTCTGCAACATCATACTCTGCAAACCACTGTTTTACCTCTTCTGCAGAATATAGTCGTTTCTCCTTCGGAAAATCTTTCAACACTTTATAATGTCTTAATAAACCAATTTTCATGTTAATACTCCAATTCTGCATATATTCCGGAACAAAGACTACTGCCTGCAAAAAACGCATATATATCAAATGAGGTGATATATATGCTGAAAATTATCGAGGATGAAGTTCGTTTTCCTAAAGCGTTAGAAAAAGGAAGAACCATATCTCGTACATATCGGACCTATCCATATAGAGTATATCAGGCCAATTGTGCTTTAAGAGGGATTGATTATGGCTTTTCTGACCAAGAAGGGATGTTTTTTCGAACAACAATTGATACAAGCAGTCAAATTATTTCACCATATGAAGTGAAGGTAACAATTACATTTGGTTTTCGCTCACGTGAATTCGATAAGAAAACTGATGCAACAATAAAATACACATTATTTTTACAATACGTTTAAAGGGGGAGAACAAATTTGCCCCCATTAATTGTAATTATTTTAATATCCGGTATCGAAAGGCATAAGCAACAACTTGTGTCCGATTTTTAGCTTTTAATTTTGTCATTAAACTACTAATATAATCTCTTACTGTATGCTCGCTTAAATACAAAATTTCTCCCATTTTTTTATTGTCATACCCTTCAGCCAGTAAATCGAGGATCTCGCTTTCTCTTTCTGTTAGATGGAGATTAGAGGATCCCGATGTGCTTTCGCCACTTCTGGATAAATATAAACCGAGCCGATTTCCTACTTCCTCCAGAAAGTCTAATTCTTCCTTCGAACAATCGAACCCCTCACCTAACTGATCAAACGTTAACCATCCAAAAACCTGCTGTTTATTTACAATTGGTACAAAAATAACCGATGAAAGATTAAATAATTCGATATGTTCATCCTTTACATATCCTTTAGGATCCTTTAAAAAGATAGCTTTTTGTGCATTAAAAATTGTCGTTTCTCTTGAACTTAGTTGGCCCTTCATGCTTTGAACCTTCGGAAGTTCCGCACCGATTACTCCATAAACTTGATTGGACCAAGGAATGTAGGCATAGAATACACATCGTTTATACGAAAAAAACTCCTCACATTTTTTTAAAATATGCGCAAATTCATGAACCCTGGAGGAGCGTATAAGGAGTTTATTTAAACGATCCAAGGATTGGAGTTTAGTATTGTCATGAAAAGATTTCGAATGTACAACTGTCATGTCTTCGTTTACCCATTCATTAAAATGATAGATAAGTTGTGAATAAATGGATAACAAACACATGAGAATAGAGGTGCTTCGATTGTACTTAATTTGAATCATTAACGTAATTAAAGCTTTTTCAAAAATTAACCGAAAAAGATTAAAACTTTTTATAGATAAGAGCGATAATTGTGATTTGAGCCAAACGACTACATGGGTTTCGAACTCATCTTCAGATTCCTCGATGTTAAAGGTAACAAAAAATAGTAAAAACGAGTCCAATAATGAGCCTACTATTTTTTGTTCCTCGTGTGAAAGGGTGTCGTCCTGATTTAAGTAAATGCAAAGATTTTCTTCTAATTGTTGGTGGTGAGATTTTATAAATAAAACGAATTGCTTAAAAGTAATTTCGTCAAATGAATGAAGAGATTGTGCCATAGAAAATAGTTCTCCCTTACAAAAAATCCTCCTATAAAAGTAACACACCTATAAACGGAGGGAAGATTCTTTCATACTTATACAGCATTTTATAGGATAGTATTTCAAAATGAAAGGAGTAAGATGGAATTGTGACAAGTTAATGAATCTTTTTATCACAAATAACAAATTATAGGAAAGTGTCGTTAGTTCGAAAGCATGAATAATGAAAGGATTGTGATGAACATGAGACTTGAAAATAAAGTAGCTATTATAACTGGCGTGGAACAGGTATCGGAAAAGAAACCGCATTGTTATTTGCTAAAGAAGGGGCAAAAATTGTTATAACGGATATTAATAAAGAATCTGGAAGTCAAGCAGTTAAGGATATACAAGCAAATGGCGGGGAAGCTCTTTTTATCCAACATGATGTGAGCAATGAAGATGATTGGAAAAGAGTTGCTAATGAAACAATAAAAACATTTGGGAAAGTAGATATACTTTTTAATAATGCGGGAATTTATATTATTAAACCATTAGCAGAAATTGAATTAGCAGACTGGAATCGTCTCATGTCTATTAATGTGACTGGTGTATTTTTAGGAATGAAGCATATTATGCCGTTAATGGCGAAACAAAATAAAGTATCTGTTATCAATGCTTCCTCTATCGCAGGGCTAACTGGTGCACCTGGACATGTTCTATATGGAGCGAGCAAAGGTGCTGTTCGTATTATGACAAAAGATGCAGCAATGGAATATGCTCCATATGGCGTAAGGGTTAATTCAATACATCCAGGGTATATTGATACAGGAATGGCTGATTATGCATCTGAAGTTTCAGGAAGTTCAAAAGAAGAGTTAGGAAAAAGTTTATTTCCATTAGGACATCTTGGCTCAGTGAAAGATGTTGCTAATACTGTATTATTCTTAGCTTCTGACGAATCAGCGTATTCAACAGGTGCGGAATTCGTTATAGACGGTGGAGCAACATCAAGATAATATCGGGTCAATTTAACAGAAGGAGAGATTTAACATGAGATTAAAAGATAAAGTAGCTATTGTAACTGGTGGAGCAAGTGGGATTGGTGAAGCAACTGTCCGTTTATTCGCGGAAGAAGGTGCAAAAGTAGTAATTGCCGATTTTTCTGATCGCGGAAAAAGTATTTCAGAAGAATTAAATGCAAAGGGACATGATACTCTCTTTGTTAAAACAGATGTAACTAATGAAGATCAAATTAAACAGATGATCAATGAAACAGTAAACAAGTACGGTAAACTTGATATTATGTATGCAAATGCCGGCATAGCTGATGATGCACCAGCCCATGAATTATCTTATGAAAGATGGAAAAGAACCATTGATATTAACCTATCAGGTGTGTTCCTTTCTGATAAATATTCTATTGAACAGTTTCTTAAACAAGGTACCGGCGGTGTTATTGTTAATGCAGGATCCATTCATAGCTTTGTTTCGTTACCAAATCCAACTGCCTATTCTTCTGCAAAAGGCGGCGTGAAGTTACTTACTCAAAACTTATGTACTGCTTATGCAAAAGATGGAATTCGTATAAATGCAGTTTGTCCTGGATATATTGATACTCCTTTACTTTCAGAGGTGAATCCGGAGCAGAAAGAATTTTTAGTTTCCCTTCATCCACAAGGAAGACTAGGAAAACCGGAGGAAGTTGCTAAAGCAGTCTTATTTTTAGCAAGTGATGACTCTAGTTTTGTAAATGGGACAACCTTACTTGTTGATGGCGGGTATACTGCACATTAATGACAAGAACAGCGGGCCATCCGGGTCCACTGTTCCTTTATTTGTATTCATAATAGTCCTGTGAGTCATATGCTTTGAAGCCACATGACTCATAAAGTTTTAAGGCATTGGCATTTTTTGAATCGACCTCTAGAAAAATATCAAATCCATTTTGGTGCTCTTGTCTGAGGATTTTATTTAAAGCTTTTCTTCCAATTCCTTGTCCTTGATATTGTGGAAATATTGCAAATCCATAAATCCATGCTTCTTTTTTTATATGCTGAATACGTATTTTACCTACTTTTTGTTGATTTGCTTCAATAATAAAGAAATCTTGGATATTTTCCTTTTTTATTCTTTGATTATAAACTTTCGCTTCCTCTTCAGAAAAACGAAAACATTGAACATCTAACTGAATTTCCGTTTCAATGTCGTCAGGTGTGGAAGCTCGAATGATAATATGTTCCTGTTCACCTAAATTAGTTTCTGCCCATTTCATTTGATATTCAGAAAAAGAAAATTGGCAGGGGAGTGTTTTTACCCATTCTTTTCCTGAGAAGGAGCGGGTAGGTGTGTTCAAAAGAATTTGACTAACGTTTTGTTTTTTAATTTCATTCATGGCTTCTGAAAAAAGCTGTGAAAATATTTTTTTTCGCCGATGTTTTGGATGTACCATTCCACATACTTCTATTTTATTGCCGAATCCATATATACCTATGAAACCAATTAGTTCGCCATCTTCATAATAAAGAAAATCCGTTTTCTCCTTCTCATTCCGTGTCATTAACATATCCCAATTTAATTTTAAGCGGATCTCCTCTTCTTGTTCACATACTTGCTGAAGTTTTTTTATATTATCTAATTCTTTCGTACTTAGCATTCATTTAACCCCTTCCTATTACATCATTTTATTCGACATTACTCATTTCATTTCCTTTACTTAGACAAATTTTTTATGGTAATTGATGCACAAAGTCAGTGGAAAGACAGGTTTATGGCTTTTTAATCAAACGTTTGATTAAAAGGTGAATTAGAAGAAATTAGTCGAAAAAAGGGGAGTTTGAGAGGACAATGGATCTGTTATTTTTAGCGAATGCCCTTAATGAAAGGACTAATCGGACACTGATTCCGTTATTAGCAAAAACATTCAAAGAAATCGCTGTTTTTTACTTTTAACGGAACCTGTGACCTCGGAAGCAATTAATATCAAATTCTAATTATCTATCAAATAGTGTGCGTAATTCATCAGGCACCTCACAGCTTTTACGTGTTGTGGCATTCATGGTTACACTTGTTACAAGCGCATCCGCACACTTTTGACCATGTTGATTATAAATTTCTTGGAGCAAGACATAGCTGCTTCGACCAACTTTTTCGGGGCGTGTTCGTATCGAAAGCCGGTCATTTTGTCTGCATTCTTTACGATAATTAATATTAATGTTGACTGTTACTGTTTGAATCCCCATATCAAGAAATCGTTCATAAGGAAGTCCGGCATTTTCATACCAATTTTCACGACCCCATTCAAGGTACTCCAAATACTTTGCATTATTCACATGTCCATTTACATCGATTTCTGTAGAGCGGACAATAATCTCTAGAACATCCTCTATCACCATATTCACCCACCCCAATCTTTTTACCATTATCATATCATAATGAAAAAGTTCATTGGGGGGCTACAAATTGTAAAGGACAGTAGACATTGTCCACTGTCCAGTGAAATTAATTTCTATCCCAAAATCGGCCTTGGGCAATACCTTCAATAAATAATTGAATACTAGACTTAGATAGATCGTACACGCCAATTGCATTTGTATTAACACGGCTTTTCTCTAAAGCTTGATGATCATCAAGAGCCAAACCTAAAGGCTTATAATGTTTATATGTGGTTTCAATAAAATCTAAGACAGGGGCATCAATAATTGGTCCGCTGCTCATTAGTAAAATTGCATCAAAAAGACAAGGGTCGGCAGTATCATACGTATCCGTCACTTTCAGCATGCCGTTTAACGGATAAACTTTTTTATCAACGATACTATAATTTATTTTATGCTGTACAAACGTTTTAATCCAATCAGAAAGCTGCGCTTCATTAGGTTTCCCATTTAATAGAACGGCAACTGACTTTGTATCGGGCTTACGAACGGTATTTGCCATACTAAGCGCAGGGGACTTTTTTGAACTGTTTACTTCGCGGTTTTTTTCAGGTAGTAGGGAACCTATATTTTCGGCGACTTCTTTCGCCAATTGTCGATCAATATGATTTAAAAGATCAATTGCGTTATATTTCACCATATCTGATTTACATTTACCTAGTTCAAAACTAAATGCATCTTTTACATGCTGTTGTTCATAAGGGGCAAGACTATTGTAAAATAATTTAGCTTGCGAGTAGAAATCCAGAAAGCTTTCACTGCGACCTCTAATTTTATTTCCTTCCACTTTTTCCTGATAATGCTCGTAACCACCCTTTTCAACAGGAACAGGCTGAGGTTGATTTGCATTTAAGCCATTTCGATGATAGCTTGTTTGTCCATGATGGATCGTCATTTGATGCATTCCATCTCGCTGGTTATTATGAAAAGGACATACTGGTTGATTAATAGGGATTTGGTGGAAGTTAGGACCACCTAGTCTTGATAGCTGTGTATCGGTATAGGAAAACAAACGCCCTTGAAGTAAAGGATCATTAGAAAAATCAATACCGGGAACAACATGACCAGGGTGAAAGGCTACTTGTTCGGTTTCCGCAAAAAAGTTATCAACATTTCGATTTAATGTCATTTTACCAACAATCTTCACCGGAACTTCTTCTTCTGGCCAAATTTTCGTAGGATCTAAAATATCAAAATCAAATGCGTGTTCGTCCTCTTCGCGTATGATCTGCAATCCAAGCTCCCATTCCGGAAAATCACCTTTTTCAATTGCTTCATATAAATCTTGGCGATGAAAATCCGGATTTTTTCCAGCAATCTTTTGCGCTTCATCCCACACTAGAGAATGTACACCTAATGTCGGCTTCCAATGGAATTTTACAAAATGTGCTTTTCCTTCAGCATTGACAAGGCGGAAGGTATGTACACCAAAGCCTTCCATCATACGTAAGCTTCGCGGGATGGCCCGATCACTCATATGCCACATGATCATATGTGCTGATTCATGATTTTGACCGATAAAGTCCCAAAAAGTATCATGAGCACTGGCCCCTTGGGGGATTTCGTTGTGCGGTTCCGGTTTAACAGCATGGACAAAATCAGGGAATTTGATCGCATCTTGGATAAAGAAAACCGGCATATTATTTCCAACTAAATCGAAATTTCCCTCATCCGTGTAAAACTTTGTTGCAAAGCCGCGCACATCTCGAACGGTATCGCTCGATCCTCTAGACCCTTGAACTGTAGAAAATCGAACAAATACGGGGGTGATTTTTGAAGGGTCTGTTAAAAAATCTGCCCTCGTATATTTACCTAGAGATTCATATAGTTGGAAGATTCCATGCGCACCAACTCCTCGTGCATGAACCACACGTTCAGGAATTCGTTCATGGTCGAAATGGGTCATTTTTTCCCTGAAATGAAAGTCTTCCATCAAGGTAGGGCCTCTTAAACCACTTTTTAATGAAAACTCATCTTCAGCCATTTTTAATCCTTGGTTAGTCGTTAAACCAGCATGCTTTTCATTATTAATCGCGTATTTTTTTAATTGATTTGTTTTCTTGTTTTCCATTGTTAGCCTCCTATACTAGTTAAGAAACTTGAACTTCTAATTTTCAAATACCCTGAACGGGGTGGAATAAACGTGGTGGGAACCGGGTCCTTTATTCAAGATACTTAAAAAAATTCGGATTGAAGTTAAAAAATTATATAAGAGGGTATGATAACCGTAGAAATAAATGATAAAAGATTGTGTTAGGGATGTGAGAACGTGACAGAAACAGATATGTCGAAATATGAAAAGAAAATTATCGTTAGGAATATAAAAATGGAAGATATTGATGACATTATGGAGCTGTGGAAACGTTGCTTTCCCGGGATGGAACCATGGAAGCGGGAACAATTAGAAAGTCATATTCATACGTTTCCGGAAGGGCAATTTTGTGTGGAATACGAGGACAAAATTGTCGGTACTTGTTCCAGTCTAATCGTTAATTTTGATGAATACGAAGATCAGCATACTTGGAATACCATTACTGATAATGGATATATTACGAATCATGATCCGGATGGATTTAATCTTTATGGGATTGAAGTGATGGTTGACCCGGAATATCGTAGGATGAAATTTGGGCATCGTTTGTATGAAGCGAGGAAGGAGCTCGCACGAAAATTAAATCTCCAAAGCATCATCATTGGCGGGCGGATTCCGAATTATTATAAATATAAGGACGAGATGACGCCTCGAGAGTATGTGACAGAGGTTGAAAAACATAGTATCTATGATCCGGTCCTGTCGTTTCAGCTTCTTGAAGGATTTAAAATTAAACGGATCAATACTAGATATCTTCCGGATGACAAGGCATCTGCTGCCTTTGCAACTTTGATGGAATGGAATAATATTGACTATCTACCGAAGACACGAAGAGTGTATCGTGCATCTTTTCCAATAAGAATTTGTTCCATCCAGTATATGATGAAAAAAATTGATTCCTTTCAGGATTTTACAAGGCAAGTTGAATATTATGTAGATGTAGCAGCTGATTTTGGTTCGGATTTTGCTGTTTTTCCCGAATTATTTACTACTCAATTAATGTCATTTTTAGAGGAAAAATGTCCAGACCAAGCAGTACGACGTTTGGCAACCTATACCGACCAGTATATTGAATTGTTTACGGAGCTGGCGGTTAGATATAACGTGAATATTATAGGTGGTTCACATTTCGTAGAAAGAGATGGAGACATCTACAATGTTGCTTATTTATTTCGCCGTGATGGAACGATTGAAAATCAGTCAAAAATTCATGCCACACCAAATGAACGAAAGTGGTGGGGGATAGCCGAGGGCAATGAAATCAATGTGTTTGACACCGATTGTGGAAAAATTGCGATTCAAATCTGTTACGATGTTGAGTTCCCGGAACTTGCTCGTATTGCCGTTGATAAAGGAGCAAATATTATTTTCGTGCCATTTTGTACAGAGGATCGTCAAGGATATCTGCGTGTACGCTACTGTGCACAGGCAAGGGCGATAGAAAATCAGGTTTATACTTGTATTGCTGGTACCGTGGGCAACTTAACGCATGTTGAGAATATGGATATCCAATATGCACAATCAGCTATTTTTTCTCCGTCTGATTTTGGATTTGCGAGAGATGGGATCGTTGGAGAATGTGATCCTAATGTGGATACGGTTGTTGTCGGTGATGTGGATCTTGAGAAACTTAGACGTTCACGAAATAGTGGTTCCGTAAGACAATTACGCGATCGTCGTAAGGATTTGTACAGGATTGAGACGAATAAATTTCCTAAATAAAAAAATCCTTGCATTCTTCAAATATAGATGTTAAAATTCATTTCAATATAAATTGAAAGCGACGATTAGGACATGAATTATTCTCGTTCATCTTATTAGAGAACAGGGTCAATGGCTGAGAGCCCTGAAGAGAAGGGAATAGTTTACCACCTATGAGCATTATAGGGAAATGTTGAAAACAGATTAACTATAATCGGTAAAACCGTTATCTTTTCTGAGCATAATGTACAAAGTTTGTACATTGTGAAATTAGGGTGGCACCACGACCGCACTCGTCCCTTCTATGGGATGAGTGCGTTTTTTATTTGTAAATTTAATATTAATTGCGATGAAAAGGACATGAATTATTTTCGTTTTTCTTAACCAGAGAACAGGGTCAATGGCTGAGAGCCCTGAAGAAAAGAGAGTAGTTTACCACCTTCGAGCAATTATAGGGAAATGTAGAAAACAAATTAACTATAATCGGCAAAAACCGTTATCTTTCCTGAGCATAATGTACGAAGTTTGTGCATTGTGGAAATAGGGTGGCACCACGACCGCACTCGTCCCTTTTTTGGGATGGGTGCGTTTTTTTATAAATAAAATAAACAAGGAGGAATCAAACATGTTAAATGAAATGGAAGTAGAAAAAAGAAATCATCGAAAATTAGGTCAAGAGTTAGAGCTATTTGCTTCAATGGAAGAAGCACCAGGGATGCCGTTTTTCTTACCGAAAGGAATGGTGATTCGAAATGAGTTGGAAAATTATTGGAGAGAAAAGCATGTTAAAGCCGGCTATCAGGAAATTAAGACACCGATTATGATGAAGCAGGAACTTTGGGAACAATCGGGTCATTGGGATCATTATCACGAAAATATGTATTTTTCCAATGTTGATCAGCAAAATTATGCAATTAAACCGATGAATTGTCCTGGCGCCATCTTAATCTTTAATAATAAGCGAAGAAGTTATCGGGAACTCCCTGTTCGCTACGCGGAGCTTGGATTAGTCCATCGCCACGAGCTTTCAGGCTCCTTAAATGGATTGCTGCGGGTCCGATCATTTACTCAGGATGATGCACATTTATTTGTTAGGGAAGACCAAATTGAAGCTGAAATTGCAAAAGTACTAGAGTTAATTGCAGAGTTCTACACACATTTTGGGTTTGAATACAAGGTAGAACTATCTACACGCCCAGAAGAGTTTATGGGCTCCAAAGCAATTTGGGACGATGCCGAAGCTGCATTAGAATCAGTATTAAAAAAGAAAGCCATTGCATATCAAGTTAACCACGGCGATGGAGCATTTTATGGTCCCAAAATTGATTTTCACATTTTAGATTCCTTAGGAAGAAGCTGGCAGTGTGGAACAGTTCAATTAGATTTTCTAATGCCAGAAAAGTTTAATTGCTCTTATGTAGGGAAAGAAGGCCAATTTCACCGACCAGTGATGATCCACCGAGCAATATTTGGTTCAGTCGAACGATTTATGGCGATTTTAATTGAACATTACGCAGGCGATTTTCCCCTCTGGTTATCACCCGTTCAAGCAAAAATCATCCCTATTGCAGAATCCCATATAGATTATGCAGAGAATGTAAAATCTCGAATGGAATCGGCTGGTTTTCGAGTCGAGATCGATGATAGGGACGAAAAAATGGGATTAAAAATTAGAGAGGCAGAAAAACAAAAGGTTCCTTATATGCTCGTTATTGGTGATATGGAAATTGAAAATGAATCGGTAGCGATTAGACAAAGGAAAAATGGAAATCTTGGGGTGAGAGGTATTCAAGAAACAATTGATCTGCTGAAGGGAGAAATTTTTAAAGGATAATTTCTTATATAGTCTTGTTAAAAAAATATAAAAATGGCTAATGAAAATAGGTGTGTAGTACATGTTTTCCGTTGGTCCGAGCGTCTGGAGGAGATTTTTATGCCAAACAAAGAATTAAATAGAGGACTCGAGTCACGTCATATTCAGATGATTGCTTTAGGTGGTACCATCGGAGTAGGGTTATTTATGGGGTCAGCTAGTACGATTAAATGGACAGGTCCGTCTATCATGCTAGCGTATGCAATTGCAGGTCTGTTTATCTTTTTTATTATGCGCTCTATGGGTGAAATGCTATATTTAGAACCTAGTACGGGTTCGTTTGCAACCTTTGCACGTAATTATATTCATCCACTAGCGGGGTATTTGACTGCATGGAGCTATTGGTTCCAATGGGTTATTGTCGGTATGTCAGAGATTATTGCTGTAGGTATGTATATGAAGTATTGGTTTCCTAATTTGCCTGCTTGGATACCTGGTTTGATTGCATTGATCATCCTCGGAGCAGCTAATCTTATTTCTGTAAAATCGTTTGGGGAATTTGAATTTTGGTTTGCGCTAATAAAAATTGTAACAATTGTACTGATGATTATTGCAGGACTTGGACTTATCTTTTTTGGATTAGGAAATGGCGGTCATGCAATTGGCTTATCGAATCTTTGGAAAAATGGGGGATTCTTTACAGGCGGATTAAAAGGTTTCTTCTTTGCCCTTTCCCTTGTCGTTGCCTCCTATCAAGGGGTTGAATTAATTGGTATCACTGCAGGTGAGGCTAAAAATCCGACCAAAACGTTAACGAAGGCGATTAAAACAATTATTTGGCGTATATTAATTTTTTACATTGGTGCCATTTTTATTATCGTAACAGTCTATCCTTGGGATCAACTTAATGCGGTAGGTAGTCCGTTTGTTTCAACTTTTGCAAAAGTGGGTATAACAGCAGCTGCCGGAATCATTAACTTCGTTGTGATTACTGCTGCAATGTCTGGATGTAATAGCGGGATTTTCAGTGCAGGCCGAATGCTTTTTACTCTGGCATTGGACGGACAGGCACCTAAAATTTTTGCGAAAGTATCCAAAAATGGAATTCCTTTTTATTGTACGATCGCAGTTCTTATAGGATTGGCTATTGGGATTGTTTTAAATTATCTTGCACCAAAGCAATTGTTTCTATATGTTTATAGTTCAAGTGTTCTACCTGGAATGATACCCTGGTTTGTTCTATTAATTAGTGAACTCCGATTTCGTAAGATTAGAGCTGCTGAAATGGGCAGTCATCCTTTCAAAATGCCTTTTGCTCCTTACAGTAATTATATTACAATTGCTTTCTTACTAATGGTTTTAGTCGGTATGTGGTTTAATTCTAGTACGCGGATATCCTTAATAGTCGGTGTTGTTTTCCTATCACTAGTCGCTGCAAGTTATTATTTATTAAAAATGGGCAAGAGAACACCATTGATAGATTTTGATGGGGATCAAAACCACTAGGAGATCTTTAATAAGGATTCACTTTTCATATTTATGGAGGTATAGATGAAAATTCTTATCCTATGATTCATTATATTCAATCATTCTTGCATATGGTATGATGAAATATATTGGATTATAGGATAAAACTAGTAATCTTTATTTAAAGTTGAATTCTTGGAAGATTAGGAGATTAGTATGTTCAACGTAAGAAATTTTCCTTTGCGATGGGATAAAGAATCTTTACTTTATATAATTTTATTCGGGATGGTTCTTTTTACTTCAAGTTATGAATTGACGATGGAGTATGGATTTATCTTTTCCTTTACGAGTATTTTTTTATTTTTAATCCTTCGTCTATATGGACTTCCACAGGCTGTATTAACGGCCGTTTTAGCATTTTTCGTTATTCCTCACCATTTTTCTAATATCGCTTTTCATCTTCTTTTACTCACGGAAATCATTTTTGTAGGGTGTTTTTTTTATAAAGGCAGAAAGGCAAAAATGTTTTTTGTTGATGCATTATTTTGGTTAACGATTGGGTTGATTGCATTATATTTGATCAATCATCCATTTGTAAAAGGGCAAGCTCTTTATTTTCAAATAGGAAAAAATATTATTAATGGATTTCTTAATGTATTGCTGGCGGACATGCTTTTGGCCTATGTTCCTTTTTATAAATTATTTAAGAATAATAGTGTGAACAAAAATAGCGTATCTATTCATCAGTTTCTATTCCATGTGACATTAATCTCAATTATCATCCCTTTTTTCTTAAGTGTGATGATAAATGTTTGGTCAACGGAAAGATATGTTAAGAAAGAAATCATGCAACAAGCGGAAAAAAATATGAATTTGATCGTCGAAGAAATTTCTTTCTTAAATAAAAATGGTAATAAGGAAATTTCTTTGCAAAATGAAAAATTGTTAAACCAACTAAACGTATTGGTTAGATCCTATCAATCTTCAGAATATGACATTATTATTACTGACTATGCAAATCTGGTTTATGCTTCTAGTTCTGAGCGCATATTGGCTCATACTGTTTATAACTGGAGGAAAAACCATTCAGTTCATCAGATCAATAATGATTTTTACGAGGTTTTACCGAATGACAATGAGGATTATCCTATAGGTAAGTGGAATAAGGGTAACTATCTTTTTACAGAGAAGCTTGAACCGCTTCCTTTAAAACTTGTAATTCAATACCCTATTTCCCAATTTCAAAATAAAATTTATACAATATTTTTGGATCAATTAAAGTTTTCACTAATCTTCGCACTATGTATAGCCATACTTGTCCACATTGTTAGTAACTTATTTATGAAAAATGTTAAGCAGCTAACAACTGCAACGACCGGATTACCCCAGAAGCTGATTCAATTTGAGAAGATTGATTGGCCACAAAGTTATGTGTCGGAAATGAGACTGCTTACAGAGAACTTAGTAAAGATGGCAGATAAGATTATAGAATTATTTCGGGAAAGTACTGACATGAATGAAAAGTTGAAAAAACAAACCGAGAAATTAACACATTCAGAGGATGAACTACACCGATTAGCTTTTTATGATGTATTAACCGGATTGCCTAATCGACTATATTTTCAAGATTTTGTAAAGTCGCTTATTCAAAGGAATACGTCAAAACATATTGCAATTATTTTTATCGATATTAATCAATTTAAACAGATAAATGATACGTTAGGACATGTTGCCGGCGATACACTGCTTCAATTAGTTGCCAATAAGTTGCGCACGCTCCATGACGATTATCGAGAGGTATTCCGATTAGGCGGAGATGAATTTGTGATCGTTCAGAATGTGAATCATCGTGAGGAGGTCAATCACACATTAGAACAAATGGCACAAGAATTTGTTGCACCATTTCACGTCCAACAACAATTACTCTATATTTCAGCAAGTATCGGTATTAGTATGTACCCTGAAGATGGGGAGGATTTGGATACCCTTGTTAAATGTGCGGACATTGCGATGTATAGTTCAAAGGAGAACGGCGGGAATACCGCTCAATTCTTTGATAAATCGATGAAAAATAAATTTGAAGATAGTCTCACGATCGAAAATGCGTTAAGAGCAGTTATTGATAAAGGCGGATTGGAACTCTATTATCAACCTAAGTTCTGTAATGAAAAGGTTACTAGTATGGAAGTATTAATTCGATGGCAGGATTCGAAACTAGGAAATGTTTCACCCAGTACGTTTATCCCAATTGCCGAGGATATCGGTTTAATTTTACAAATTGATGAATGGGTGTTGATCAATGCCTGTAAACAAAATAAGGCTTGGCAAGACAGTGGGTTGGCCACTGTACCTGTTTCAGTAAATATTTCAGCCAAACACTTCCAACAGGATTATTTAATTTCACTTATTAAATATGCGTTGGATGTCTCAGGTTTAGCTCCGGAGTATTTAAAACTGGAAATAACCGAGAGTGTGTTTATCGATAACCTTTCACATGTTGCAGAGATAATCCGTCAGTTAAAAGAATTAGGCATCCATATCTCAATCGATGATTTCGGAAAGGGTTATTCATCTTTGTATCAATTACTTCAGTTACCAATTGATGAAATAAAAATTGATAGGCAATTCATAATGGACATCGATCAAAATGAGAAAAAATCTTTACTTGTTCGATCCATTCTTGATATTGCCCATGGACTCCAGTTAAATGTAGTAGCAGAAGGAATTGAAACGGTGAATGAAAGAGATATATTAGTACAGATGGGCTGTGATGAATTACAGGGATATTTATTCAGTAAACCGATCAGTAGTGAGGAGATGGGAAGGTTCCTTTCCAGGGATCGGGTCTATAGTTAAGATGAGAAGCGAACAGTGGCAAAACTGTTCGCTTTTTGGTTGGGTATAACTATACCACCTGCATAAACGTTTAGTATCTTATTTTCTTTTGTTCATTCAAATCTACAAAATTTTTGATTGCATTAATCAAATTCATGGTTTATGATATTGTTTACGTGAAACACTGGTTCAGAAAAGTAGACCGTTTGTCTATGAGGGGGAAAACAATGGAACAATCGATAAAAACAACGAAACGCCCACCGTATGGGATTATTGCTGTCCTAATGGTTGGAGCGTTTATTGCGTTTTTAAACAATACGTTATTAAATATTGCACTACCGTCAATTATGAAGGATTTGGAAGTGGGACCTTCAACAGTGCAATGGCTGGCTACTGGGTTTATGTTAGTAAATGGAGTGTTGATTCCTACCACTGCATTTTTGATTCAAAAATACTCTGTTCGTCGCTTATTCTTAATAGCAATGGGCTTATTTACAGTAGGGACAATTCTCGCTGGTTTTGCCCATGTATTTGGTTTATTATTGGCAGGCCGAATGATTCAAGCTTCAGGTTCGGCAATTATGATGCCACTTTTAATGAATGTAATGCTTGTGAGCTTCCCAGTAGAAAAAAGGGGAGCAGCAATGGGCTTTTTCGGTTTAATTATGATGGGAGCACCAGCAATTGGTCCGACTTTATCAGGATGGCTAGTTGAACAATTTGACTGGAGAATGCTCTTCCATTTTATTACACCAATTGCTATTGTCGTCTTCTTGCTTGGATTATTCTTGCTTAAAGATAAAAAAGATAAAGTGAACATCCGACTTGATATGTTATCGGTTTTATTATCAAGTCTAGGATTTGGTGGGATTCTTTACGGATTTAGTTCAGCAGGTAGTAAAGGGTGGGATAGCCCACAAGTATATGGAACATTGATCGTCGGTGTTCTTTCATTAGCTTGGTTTATTATCCGTCAATTATATCAAGAAAAACCGATGTTAAATTTCAGAATCTATAAATATCCAATGTATGCTTTATCATCGGTCATTTCAATGGTTATTACGATGGCGATGTTTTCTGCCATGATGCTTTTACCTATTTATGTTCAAACGCTTCGTGGAATATCTCCACTAGATGCAGGACTCCTGTTATTACCAGGGGCAATATTGATGGCTCTGATGTCACCTATTACTGGTAAACTATTTGATAAAATTGGCGGAAGAATACTAGCCATCATCGGACTAACGATTACAATAGTAACCACTTATTTTTTCAGCAAATTAAGTTTTGATACTACGTATACACATTTAATTATTCTTTACTCTTTGCGTATGTTTGGGATGTCAATGGTTATGATGCCTGTTTCCACAAATGGACTAAACCAATTACCTGCACGATTCTACCCACATGGTACTGCTATGAATAGTACGTTGCAGCAAGTTTCAGGTGCCATCGGTACAGCATTGTTAGTAACAATTATGTCTAACCGTACAGAATCAACAGCAAAAGAATTAGCTGCAGATGCAATGAAACATTTAACAGGTCAGCCTACAGAAGCAGCAATGGCTGCAATGAAGCAACAAATTGAAATGAAAGCTATGTTGGAAGGAATTAATTTTTCCTTCTTAGTAACAGTATTTATAGCTGCTGTTGCACTCGTTCTTTCATTCTTTATTAAACGTGCTAAACAAGCTGAAGATCCTTTGGTTGGAACAGGATCGAACGAAAAGCTCGAAACAAAATTAGCAGGGAACTAAAGGGCTTTTTAGTGACCTACCAAATAAGGACCTATTTCATTTTGAAATAGGTCCTTATTTTTTGAGGCAAGAAAAATCGGTCTGTTGTTCTGATAAGTATAAATATTTATAATTAATAAGAATAAATTTTTATAAAGGAGGGTGGGGTATTTGAAAAAGCTTTTTAACTTAGCGACGGTAGCTATCTTAGTATTGGTTGTAGTTTCCGGGTGTTCCAATTCAAAAGAAAATAAAGAGTCTGATAAGCAAGTAGAATTGATAGTATCTGCAGCAGCGAGTTTACAAGATGCATTAAATGAAATCCGAAATGATTTTGTTAAAGAACACCCTCAAATAAAGGTGAATTTTAATTTTGGCTCCTCTGGGGCATTGCAACAGCAAATACTGCAAGGTGCGCCTGCTGATCTATTTTTCTCGGCAGCTGAAGACAAATTTATGAAATTAATTCAAAAGAGGTTCATCGATAAAGAAAAAGGTACTGATCTCGTAAGAAATGAACTCGTCCTTGTTGTTTCTAAAAATTCCAAAACAGACATCCACTCGTTTGAAGATATACCGAAAGTTGAAAAGATTGCCATTGGCACCCCAGAATCAGTTCCGGCTGGGCAGTATGCGAAGGAAACGTTAGAACATTTACATTTGTGGGAGGATGTTAAAGGCAAAGCTGTATATGCTAAAGATGTTCGCCAAGTACTTACATATGTAGAAACGGGAAATGTTGATGCAGGAATTGTCTACAAAACGGATGCCTTGAGTTCGAATAAAGTAGAAATTGTAGCAACCGCTACGGAAAATTCACATGCACCGATTATTTATCCCATTGGAATCGTTAAAAACACCTCACATCCAAAAGAAACTCAACTTTTTTATGATTATTTACAAAGTGAATCAGGGATAAAGGTTTTAGAAAAGTATGGATTTAAGGGGTTAAAATAAAAAAATGGCTACTAATTTTTGGTCACCAGTCATACTATCAATCGAAATTGCAATTTTCTCATGTATTGTCGTATTTATTTTTGGAATAATTTTTGGAAAGTTTATGGCAAATCGATGGTTTAAAGGGAAGGCGATCATTGAAACGATTTTTCTTTTACCACTCGTCTTACCTCCAACTGTAGTTGGCTTTTTGCTAATTATTTTCTTTGGGCGAAATAGTCTGATTGGTCAGCTAATTGAATCGATCTTTCAACAACCAATCATGTTTACGTGGTGGGCAGCTGTTCTTGCTGCGATCGTTGTTGCTTTCCCATTAATGTATCAATCATGTAAAACAGGTTTTGAATCGGTCGATAAGGATATTGAAAATGCGGCCCGTGTGGATGGGGCGGGCGAATTCAACATCTTCCTATTTATTTCGTTACCTTTATCATTGAAAGTTATTATTTCAGGTGCAATTATGAGCTTTGCGCGGGCCTTAGGTGAATTTGGAGCAACTTTAATGTTCGCCGGAAATATTCCGGGAAAGACGCAAACTACCCCAACTGCAATATACATAGCGATTGACTCAGGGAACATGGAAATGGCCTGGCTATGGGTAGCATGTATGATTGGGATTTCTTTTCTTATGTTGTTTGGTATTCAGTTGATGAGGAAGTAATAAAAATTGCTACAAAAAAGCGATTCAATTGTAGAATCGCTTTTTTGATACCTTATTCCATTTCAATATAGCCATTCATTAAATCCGCCTTTTGATGAAAACTATCAGCAGGAAAAATAAACGTCCACGGCATGCTTGTTTTCTTTTCCACTAATAAGTTTGGAATGGAGAAGGTATGATCAGCAATCATTTTATTGTTTTCATAATAAAGCAGTTTTTTATTTTTGAAAGTAACAGGATGTTCACTGAAATTATGAATTAGTGTGGTCACTAATAATTCTCCCTTATGATTTATTGCTTGCCACAGAGGTGTAAATTGAATGCTATTATCATTGGAGTAATTTGTTTTGAAAAAAACATTTTTAATTCGTTCACGATCATTATCAGATAGTGTTTTATCCCAGGCTGATTCAAATTGCAGCTTTTGCATTTAGTGACACCTCTTTTATAAGTTAAATTTACTTTATTTTAACACACTGGTTCATTTCGTTATCAAAAGTAGAATTAGTATTTATTTCTAATAAATAATTTCGCAATTTTTAGAATGATAACGGATTCACAAAGATGTGCTATAATATTATAGAAGTACTTTTATAAAGATTATCGCTATTTAGTAAACTGCTAAAATACTAAAAAATATAAAAAACTAATTGTAAGGAGAAATCGCCATGTTGAAAGATCTTTTTATGGGCTTATCCCAGAACCAATTATTAAATAGTGCAGCTAAGAAATATGGGTTAAAGCTGGGAGCGCAAAATGTTGTAGCCGGAACGAATATAGAAGAGACCATCAAGAGTATTAAAGAGCTTAACTCCCACGGGATCTCCTGTACGGTTGATAATTTAGGAGAGTTCGTCTATGAAAAAGAAGAGGCGACAGAAGCGAAGGAACAAATTCTTAAAGTGATAGACGCGATCCATGAAAATGATGTGGATGCACATATTTCTTTAAAACCAACACAATTAGGTTTAGATATTGATTATACATTCTGTTTAAATAACTTAGAGGAAATTGTTGATAGAGCGAGCAAATATAACATTCATGTCAATATTGATATGGAAGATAATAGTCATCTGCAACCTTCATTCGATCTTTTAGATGAGTTATCAAGAAATTATGATAATGTAGGAACGGTCATCCAAGCATATTTTTATAGAGCGGAAGAGGATATTCAAAAGTATAAAAATTTCCGCTTACGTATTGTAAAAGGTGCTTATAAAGAGCCGAAGGAATTTGCTTATCAAGAGAAGAAAGAGATCGATGAAAATTTCATTAAATTAATTGAGTGGCATTTATTAAATGGAAAGTTTACATCGATTGCTACTCATGACCATAATATCATTAATCATGTAAAGAAATTTGTAAAAGCAAACAATATTCCTAATGATAAATTCGAGTTTCAAATGCTGTATGGATTCAGAAGAGAAATGCAATTACAGTTGGCAAGCGAAGGATATAACTTCTGCACGTATGTACCTTTCGGAAGTGACTGGTATGGCTACTTCATGAGGCGTCTTGCTGAAAGGCCACAAAATTTAAATCTAGTTGTAAAACAAGTCTTTAATAAGAAAACGAACACAGTCATCGGTGTCGCGGCTGGTGCATTTTTATTAGGTAGATTAACTAAGAAAAATAAAAAGAAATAATAGATTCTATAAAATATAAAAAAACCAGATCCAATCGTAATTGGACCTGGTTTTCTATATTTTAACTAGTCATTGTTTTGACGTGAGCGAGCTTCTCCGCCTTTTTCACCAATCTCTTGATAGAATTCTTTGTCATGATTTTTAGAAGTAGCTTCTCCGCCTTTTTCGCCAATCCTTTGATAGAATTCTTTGTCATGGTTTTCAGCAGTAGCTTCTCCACCTTTTTGTCCAATATCTTGATAGAAGTCTTTATCGTGGTTTTTCGCGGTAGCTTCTCCACCTTTTTGACCAATTTCCTGATAGAATTCTTTATCATGGTTTTTGGCGGTAGCCTCTCCGCCTTTTTGACCAATTTCCTGATAGAATTCTTTGTCATGGTTTTTTGCGGTAGCTTCTCCACCTTTTTGACCAATTTCTTCATAAAACTCTTTGTCGTGATTTCTAGCGGTAGCTTCTCCGCCTTTACGTCCTGCTTCTTCTGTACTCATAGTTTTAGATTTGTTGTCAGCCATTAAAATCCTCTCCTTAATAGAAGTTTTTTTAATAATGCTTACATTGATATGTATACCCGGGACATGTAGAGTTAAACAAACAAATGATAGTTTTATAGAAAAGAGACAAATGAAGGAGGAAGTTATCTTACTAATCTTCCGCTTCTTTTGCCTTATTTGCCTTACATTTTATTTTGTCGTACGTATTATAGATCATCTCTTTATACGGCGTATGTGGAAGTGGCGAAATCTTTTCCACAGCTATTTTTGCCGATTCTAGTGCTAAATCTATTTTTTGTAATTCAACATAACAAAGAGCTTTGTACGAATCCGTTACATAAAATAGTGATAAATCAAATGGGTGATGAAAGTTCTCGGGTATTTCTACTTTTTTAAGATAAAGGAGTGCTTCTTTAAAAAGTCCAAGTCCATATAAGGCTTTACCTTTTTCAAGATAAAACCAAAATCTGAAACTTCCTATATCCTTTGAATCTAAGTTGTATTGATTGATCAATTGCAAAGCATGCTGATAATTATGATCTTCAGCGATGAGTGCCATAATTTGAAATAATTCATGGGCTAAAATGGAGTGCCTATCATCAGCAAATTCACCGTACTGTTTCCACTTTTTTATATAATACTCCCTTTTCTCTTTATTATGTGACATAAGTGCTTCCGCTGCAGCAAGTCTATATAAATCATCTATTCGATAATATAGACGGTTTTCTTTTGAAAAATCAATTGCCTTTTCCATAACATGTATCGCCGTTTTTGAATCACCAATAGCGAAATATAAAATGGCTTCATGATAATCAAGATCAAGTCGAGTCATTGGATTCATGTAAGCTTGTTTCGAAGTATTTTCCTTTTATACGCTACTAATGTTTGCTCTCGGTGCGATGGTTATTTTCTTCAATACACCAATGCAAATAATGTTACAAAAGCAAATTGATGATGATTACAAAGGGAGAATTTTCTCCATCCTTGAAACGATGTCATTGGCTCTAATGCCGCTAGGGATGATTCTTTATGGATTTTTGTATGATGTCTTTCCTGCTCAATGGATATTATTGCTATCGGCAGCACTCCTCATTGGAATTGTACTCATACTTGCAAGACCCTCCGTCCTTCATAAAGCACATCCACAGCTTAGTATACGGAAAAAATTCAATGGGGAAACTGGGGCTGTTTCGTGAAGAAGTTATCAACAATACAATGTGTTTTGGATGAAAAAGAACAAACCAATGAAAAATGATAAACGCTGTCTCAAAATGTATGTTTGGCTTACTTTTTGAGATGGCTTTTTTGTGGAATTATCGTTCTTACATTAAATGTAGCAAGATTTGCAATAGGAATTTTATCACTTGACGCAATTATTTAATACTCATATTATATAATACATATAAGTTTACTTGGAATTGAAAGGGGGAAAACAAAATGTTTCAAATGATTGTTACTGGGTTGCTTTGTGGAGCATTACTAGGCTTTGTTATGCAAAGAGGTCGATTTTGTCTTACTGGTGGATTTCGTGATATGTACATCGCTAAAGATAATCGAATGTTTTATGCACTACTCATTGCAATTGCTATTCAAAGTGTAGGGGTATTTTCACTTATCCAATTTGGTGTGATTGAGTTTTCAGCAGGAAGTTTTCCATGGTTAGCAGTCATTTTAGGTTCTTTTGTATTTGGAATTGGAATCGTTCTAGCTGGAGGCTGTGCAACCGGTACATGGTATCGTGCTGGTGAAGGACTCCTAGGAAGCTGGATTGCCCTTTTTGGGTATATGTTCATGAGTGCTGTTATGAAATCCGGATTACTCGTTCCAGTTAATCAATCGATTCAGTCTGTACAATTACCATCTAATTCGATTGCAGAAACAACCGGTTTATCCGTATGGATCTATATTTTACTATTTGTAGCGATTGTCGTAGGAATTGTTATAAAACAACAAAAAAAGCCGAAAATTGCAATTCCGACCATGAAACCTAAACGTACAGGACTAGCACATTTGTTATTTGAAAAACGGTGGCACCCATTTTTTTCAGCTATTTTAGTAGGGCTAATTGCCATTTTAGCATGGCCTCTTAGTGAAGCTACTGGAAGAATGTCCGGTTTAGGTATTACAACTCCATCAGCAAATATTCTTCAATATTTGGTAACGGGAGATCGCTTGTTTGTTAACTGGGGTATTTTTCTGGTCTTAGGAATTTTCCTAGGTTCATTTATTGCCGCAAAAGGTAGCAACGAATTTCGATTCAGAATGCCGGATGCAAAAACTGGAATCACTAGTTTCATAGGTGGAAACCTAATGGGCTTTGGAGCGAGTTTGGCTGGTGGATGTTCTATTGGTAATGGATTGGTGATGACAGCGATGATGACGTGGCAAGGCTGGGTTTCCCTGTTGTTCATAATTTTGGGTACATGGACAGCATCATACTTCATCTTTGTTCGTCCGAAAGTAAGGAAGAAATCACCTACTGTTCAAACAAAAATAAACATGGCTTAGGAGGAAATGAAATGCAAAAAGTTTTAGAAGTAATGGGGCAAGTATGTCCTTTTCCATTGGTAGAAGCAAAATCAGCTATCGAAGAAATAGAATCAGGGGATGAACTAGTTATTAAATTTGACTGCACTCAGGCTACAGAAAGTCTCCCGCGTTGGGCTGCAGAGGAAGGTCATGCAGTCACTAATTTTGAACAAATAGGAGATGCAGCCTGGACGATTAGTTTGAAAAAGAAATAATAGTAGAAAGATGATTAATTATTAATTTTAAATAAATAACGGGTTCTCTTCTGGGGGACAAAAAAATAACATATGAAATCACACTAATTTGACAAAGAAAAAACTGCGCTTTTATTTAAAAATTGCAGTTTTTTTAACGTTATTAATCAACTTTTTACCGTGTGTTGATTAAACATCAACTATTCGGAAAAGCTGAATTTATTTACAAGTTGAATATCTTTTGATATGACCCTATTATAACTGAATGTTGAATTTACCGTGTTTGAAAAATAAACGGAAAAATTCCGTTTAAATTTGAAAATACTCATATTTTCCTAAAGATAAGGGGAGTTTTTCCGCTTATCTTATTCAAATCTTTGGATTTTGTCGCATTTAGAGCAGTTAACCGGAATATCTCCGCCTATATCTTCTTCTTAACCCACCCTTATATACAATAGACGGAAATTCTCCGCTTATGAATTCTCATACCTACACGAAAATCAACAATGAAAAATAATAGAGCCTCCAATATAATAAAAAATGAACATAAAATCAGTAATTAATATCGTAGAAAAATAGCATTGCACAACAGCTAATGTACAAGGTTAATTTAATGCTAAATCGCATGCGATTTACTTATATTGTCCCCTTCAAGAGAACCCGATACGTTCCTTCATAGTCTTTTTTTTATAGGTTTTACAATGAAAGAAAAACAATCATTTTAGATTATTGACTTATATAAAATAAAATAGTAATATAATAACTCTGCTAAATAAAATACAGCAGATTGAAAGATTTTTTTTAAAAAACTCGATTACAATGTTGACATTATATTATTAGTCTGATAGAATTTATAAATGTCGCTGATACGAAAAAGATTTGAAAAAATTATTCCAAAAAAGTATTTGACGATTAAAAGAAGATGTGATAATATATAAAAGTCGCTTACAAAAGCGAAGAAATTGATCTTTGAAAACTGAACAAAACGAAACGTCAATTAATTTATTTTAAACTAGAGCTATTTCAAACATCTTTTTGGAGAGTTTGATCCTGGCTCAGGACGAACGCTGGCGGCGTGCCTAATACATGCAAGTTGAGCGAATCTGATAGGAGCTTGCTCCTTCTCAGATTAGCGGCGGACGGGTGAGTAACACGTGGGTAACCTGCCTGTAAGACTGGGATAACTCCGGGAAACCGGGGCTAATACCGGATAACTTTTTTCTTCGCATGAAGGAGAATTGAAAGGTGGCTTTAAGCTACCACTTACAGATGGACCCGCGGCGCATTAGCTAGTTGGTGAGGTAACGGCTCACCAAGGCGACGATGCGTAGCCGACTTGAGAGGGTGATCGGCCACACTGGGACTGAGACACGGCCCAGACTCCTACGGGAGGCAGCAGTAGGGAATCTTCCGCAATGGACGAAAGTCTGACGGAGCAACGCCGCGTGAGTGATGAAGGTTTTCGGATCGTAAAACTCTGTTGTTAGGGAAGAACAAGTATCGTTCGAATAGGGCGGTACCTTGACGGTACCTAACCAGAAAGCCACGGCTAACTACGTGCCAGCAGCCGCGGTAATACGTAGGTGGCAAGCGTTGTCCGGAATTATTGGGCGTAAAGCGCGCGCAGGCGGTTTCTTAAGTCTGATGTGAAAGCCCACGGCTCAACCGTGGAGGGTCATTGGAAACTGGGAGACTTGAGTGCAGAAGAGAAGAGCGGAATTCCACGTGTAGCGGTGAAATGCGTAGAGATGTGGAGGAACACCAGTGGCGAAGGCGGCTCTTTGGTCTGTAACTGACGCTGAGGCGCGAAAGCGTGGGGAGCGAACAGGATTAGATACCCTGGTAGTCCACGCCGTAAACGATGAGTGCTAAGTGTTAGAGGGTTTCCGCCCTTTAGTGCTGCAGCTAACGCATTAAGCACTCCGCCTGGGGAGTACGGCCGCAAGGCTGAAACTCAAAGGAATTGACGGGGGCCCGCACAAGCGGTGGAGCATGTGGTTTAATTCGAAGCAACGCGAAGAACCTTACCAGGTCTTGACATCCTCTTGACCTCCCTAGAGATAGGGATTTCCCTTCGGGGACAAGAGTGACAGGTGGTGCATGGTTGTCGTCAGCTCGTGTCGTGAGATGTTGGGTTAAGTCCCGCAACGAGCGCAACCCTTGACCTTAGTTGCCAGCATTCAGTTGGGCACTCTAAGGTGACTGCCGGTGACAAACCGGAGGAAGGTGGGGATGACGTCAAATCATCATGCCCCTTATGACCTGGGCTACACACGTGCTACAATGGATGGTACAAAGGGTTGCTAGACCGCGAGGTTACGCCAATCCCATAAAACCATTCTCAGTTCGGATTGTAGGCTGCAACTCGCCTACATGAAGCCGGAATCGCTAGTAATCGCGGATCAGCATGCCGCGGTGAATACGTTCCCGGGCCTTGTACACACCGCCCGTCACACCACGAGAGTTTGTAACACCCGAAGTCGGTGAGGTAACCTTTTGGAGCCAGCCGCCGAAGGTGGGACAGATGATTGGGGTGAAGTCGTAACAAGGTAGCCGTATCGGAAGGTGCGGCTGGATCACCTCCTTTCTAAGGAATATGGAAGACCACTATCGTGGTTACAAAAAAAGACGTTCTCGTTTTGTTCAGTTTTGAGAGGTTAATTCCTTTCAGAAAATATAGGGAATTAGAGACTGTTTATACAGTGATTCTAATAATACCTAAATAGAATTGCTCCTGCGGCAATGCTTATTCGAGGAAGATTAGGTTCACCTCGGAGCAAGGCAGCACGAAGCAAATGCTACGATGATTAATCATGATGTGATTGAAATCAGTAGCCTTGTTCCTTGAAAACTAGATAATATGAGAAATAACCAAGTAATAACCGAGAATCGCCACTTTATGGATTACAATCCATTTAAGTAGTTTTAAAAAAACCTTATTTTAGGTTAAGTTAGTAAGGGCGCACGGTGAATGCCTTGGCACTAGGAACCGATGAAGGACGGGACTAACACCGATATGCTTCGGGGAGCTGTAAGCAAGCTTTGATCCGGAGATTTCCGAATGGGGGAACCCACTGCCCGTAATGGGGTAGTATCCTTACTTGAATACATAGAGTAAGGAAGGCAGACCCGGGGAACTGAAACATCTAAGTACCCGGAGGAAGAGAAAGCAAACGCGATTTCCTGAGTAGCGGCGAGCGAAACGGAAGAAGCCCAAACCAAGAGGCTTGCCTCTTGGGGTTGTAGGACACTCTATACGGAGTTACAAAGGAACGAAGTAAATGAAGAGGTCTGGAAAGGCCCGTCAAAGAAGGTAACAACCCTGTAGTTGAAACTTCGTTCCCTCCAGAGTGGATCCTGAGTACGGCGGGACACGTGAAATCCCGTCGGAAGCAGGGAGGACCATCTCCCAAGGCTAAATACTCCCTAGTGACCGATAGTGAACCAGTACCGTGAGGGAAAGGTGAAAAGCACCCCGGGAGGGGAGTGAAAGAGAACCTGAAACCGTGTGCCTACAAGTAGTTAGAG
>CP066701.1:0-847500 GCA_016756695.1 Heyndrickxia sporothermodurans | reverse complement strand
TTCTCAGCGCCGATGGTAGTTGGGGGCTCTCCCCCTGCAAGAGTAGGACGTTGCCAGGCTATGCCCCTATTTGGGGCTATTATTTTGCTGAAATTTACAAGTTTTGGCCCGTTGGTCAAGCGGTTAAGACACCGCCCTTTCACGGCGGTAACACGGGTTCGAATCCCGTACGGGTCACCATATGGAGGATTAGCTCAGCTGGGAGAGCACCTGCCTTACAAGCAGGGGGTCGGCGGTTCGATCCCGTCATCCTCCACCATTTATTTGTAGGAGTTATTTTGAGTTTTCATAATTTAAAAGTGTAATTTTGCAGATTAAATATTGGAAGTATATCTTAATCCGCCGGCCTAGCTCAATTGGTAGAGCAACTGAATCGTAATCAGTAGGTTGGGGGTTCAAGTCCTCTGGCCGGCACCACTTATTATTTGGATTACTGGCTGTATGAGCGATAAAGAAAACTTAATAATATTTTCATTAAAAATTTGAGCCATTAGCTCAGTCGGTAGAGCATCTGACTTTTAATCAGAGGGTCGAAGGTTCGAGTCCTTCATGGCTCATCAAAGTTGCGGAAGTAGTTCAGTGGTAGAACACCACCTTGCCAAGGTGGGGGTCGCGGGTTCGAATCCCGTCTTCCGCTCCAGATAACCCTTGCCGGGGTGGCGGAACTGGCAGACGCACAGGACTTAAAATCCTGCGGTAGGTGACTACCGTACCGGTTCGATTCCGGTCCTCGGCACCAAAGTTTTTTGCGAAGAAAAATAACTTTCATAAGATGCGCCCGTAGCTCAATTGGATAGAGCGTTTGACTACGGATCAAAAGGTTAGGGGTTCGACTCCTCTCGGGCGCGCCATTACTAGAAGTGAGAAGTTGGAATGTAAGTTTATCTTCAAAGCAACACTAGAGATACTCTAACATCGAACATCCAATCTCTAACATCTAAAACGGGAAGTAGCTCAGCTTGGTAGAGCACATGGTTTGGGACCATGGGGTCGCAGGTTCGAATCCTGTCTTCCCGACCATTCAAAATATACAAATAGTATGATGGGGCCTTAGCTCAGCTGGGAGAGCGCCTGCTTTGCACGCAGGAGGTCAGCGGTTCGATCCCGCTAGGCTCCATTTTTTAAAAGGAAAATGAAAGCATGACATTTCATTTCTGTCCAGCTCCAGCGCCTAATCAAGGCGCTTGTGCTTTTCTTATCATGGCGGTGTAGCTCAGCTGGCTAGAGCGTACGGTTCATACCCGTAAGGTCGGGGGTTCGATCCCCTCCGCCGCTATATAATTATAAATAATGATGGACCCTTAGCTCAGCTGGTTAGAGCAGACGGCTCATAACCGTCCGGTCGTAGGTTCGAGTCCTACAGGGTCCATAAAGTGGAGGAATACCCAAGTCTGGCTGAAGGGATCGGTCTTGAAAACCGACAGGCGGGTTACACCGCGCGGGGGTTCGAATCCCTCTTCCTCCGCCATAAAAGTAAAACTTATAAATTGGTCCGGTAGTTCAGCTGGTTAGAATGCCTGCCTGTCACGCAGGAGGTCGCGGGTTCGAGTCCCGTCCGGACCGCCATTAAATAAATATAATTTATCCCTTAATAACTATCTTTATCGGAGGGGTAGCGAAGTGGCTAAACGCGGCGGACTGTAAATCCGCTCCTTAGGGTTCGGCGGTTCGAATCCGTCCCCCTCCACCAGTTAGGGGTATAGTTTAATGGTAAAACGAAGGTCTCCAAAACCTTTGATGTGGGTTCGATTCCTACTACCCCTGTCAATTATTATGGCGGCTGTGGCGAAGTGGTTAACGCATCGGATTGTGGTTCCGACATTCGTGGGTTCGATTCCCATCAGCCGCCCCATAGAAAATTATTTTATATTTGCGGGTGTAGTTTAGTGGTAAAACTACAGCCTTCCAAGCTGTTGTCGTGAGTTCGATTCTCATCACCCGCTCCAAATTTACATAAAGGGCCTATAGCTCAGCTGGTTAGAGCGCACGCCTGATAAGCGTGAGGTCGATGGTTCGAGTCCATTTAGGCCCATTCAAAAAAAATATTCTTTATTAAAAAAACTAGCTACATATTTTAGCTAGTTTTTTGTGTACTTTAGCTTCTTTTCTGATAAATTGTTGTTTTTCTTTAAACACAAAATAATATTAAAAATGCTGAGTGGATTGGAGCGGAAGGAGCTTGACTCCTGCGGGACATAGAGGAAAGGTCGTGACCCCACAGGCGCAGTAGCGCCGAGGAGGCTCGACTTCTCACCGCGAAAAAGCAAGCTCCTGCAACGGACATTGTTTTTTCATAAACAACAAACTTTATGAGCATATCTAAGACAACAGTATAAAAATATATTGATGATGGAAAATAGTATTAGGAGGGATATTATGAGCGAAAACCAAAGTAATAATAGCGGATTTACAGTAGCTGGAACAAGCATTGATGACGTGAAAAGAAAAAATGCGCAGTCAGGCATGTCTTATAATGAAGTGAAGGAATGGTTGGCTAAAACAACAGGCGGTCATGGAACAAGTATATACAGTAATACAAATGTTGAGGAACTAAAAAGGAATATTAGTGAATCCATGAGATCAAATAAATAAAAGAAATGTATTTAAATGAATGAAACATTTTCTTTCCCGATCCGTAGTACATTGTAGAAACAATCATTTTCTACAAAGGAGTGGTAGTATGGATATCGCGTTTATTATAATATGGTCGGTTTTAATTTTGTATTTCCTCGTAATGATCCCAATCGAGTATAATAATATTTCTTCCATAAAGGAGCAAAAAAAGAAAGCAAATATGCACCATAATGAAATGTATGAAAAAATGAGCTTCGAGGAAGAACAACTAAATTTTAATCTTCAAGGCAATCTTTTGAACCTGCCATCTAATTTAGTCGCTGCACTCATTTACAAGCTACGACATCGAAATTCTTATCGTGGATAAAAAGTTTTAAAAAATGTTACCGCTTACTTGTCTTTTTGTAGAGAGAATGTTACTATATACCTAATAATAAGATATTGATCACATGTTACTGATACGATCAGGCATGGTGGTATGTAAAAGGGTTAACCCTTTTATTGTGCTGCCATGCCTTTTTATAGTTTTATTTGATCACTGTTTGCTAAACCATGAATATTTGTAACATAGGAAAAAAGGAGTCCTTACAATGAAATTTAATTTTTTCAAAAAAGAAATAGAAGAATTGAACATATATGCACCTGTTAATGGACAAATTGTTCCAATTGAGGAAGTACCAGATCCAGTTTTTAGTCAAAAGATGATGGGAGAAGGAGTCGCTATTATCCCATCGAATGGAAATATCCATGCACCAGTTAACGGAACAGTCATCCAAGTTGCCCCAACGAAGCATGCCGTTGGATTACGTGCAGATGATGGTTCAGAAATACTTATCCACGTAGGATTAGAAACGGTTGCCTTAAAGGGAGAAGGATTCAACGTGGCAATTAGTGAAGGAGACAAAGTTTCTGCCGGGCAACTACTAATTGAAGTGGATTGGGAATATATTAAGAAAAATGCCAAAAGCACGATAACCCCGATAGTAATTACTAATAGTATGGAAGGTAAGAAACAGTATACTGTTACAGAAGAAAAGGAAGGTTTACAGGGAAAAACGATAGTGATAACATCTTCCGATAAGTAATACACTGTTTCGTATAGTGAAAACAAGGAGATGGCTCGATGAAGATATCAAAGATTCTAAATAATAATGCTGTTGTAGTAAGGGATGGGCAGGAAGAGAAAATAGCAATTGGCACAGGAATTGCATATGGGAAAAAGAAAAATGATGTTGTCAATCAACAAAAAATTGAAAAACTATTTGTCATGAAGGAAAATGAAAAACTTCAACAGCTTTTGAATCGAATCCCAGAAGAGCATTTTATCATCTCTGAAAAAATCATTACTTATGCAGAAGAGTATATTGGTTCAAAGTTAAATGAACATATTCATATAGCCTTAACCGACCATCTTTCATTCGCGATAGAAAGAGAACAGGAAGGCATTCATTTAAAAAACAAGTTATTACATGAAATAAAAATACTTTATAAACAAGAGTATGAAATCGGTCTTTGGGCAATCAAATATATTAAAGAAAAATGTAATATCGAACTCCCAATTGATGAAGCTGCGTATATCGCCCTCCATATTCACACAATGAAAGATCAGGGCGGCGATATGCGTCAAACCGTTATTCAAACTACGATTATTAGAGATATTGTTCAAACAATAACGGAGTTTTTGAACATCCATATTCATGAAGACGATATCTCTTATCATCGCTTAATCACACATTTACGATTTGCATTAACGCGAATGAATCAAAATGAACTACATACGATGGATAATGAAATGATTGAAATGATTAAAAAGAAATTTCCTCTGTCCTATCAATGTGCCACAGAAATAGCAAAAAATATATTGAATTCATATCGCATTACTTTGCCCGAACATGAACTAGGGTATATTACACTCCATATTGAAAGACTAAGAAAACAATGGGGTTAATAAATCTTAAAAACTTTAAGGAGGTGAGGCAAAGGGGAAATGTAATTAGTAGTACTCACATCACGAACCATTTTAATAATAATCATTTGATAGAATTCTTCTTTTATAGAAAGTGCCATCTTTTGTATTTTCTCTTATCATTTTATTTTATAGGAAAATTCCTTTTAAATAGTTATTTTAAAATGTACTTGTTCGGATGAGAGGATTACTGTGTGAAATGTGTTAAACAATTTAGAGAAAGTTTTTATTAGGGGGGAATTGTTACCATGATGAAATATCTACAAAGAATGGGTAAATCATTGATGTTACCAGTTGCTGTATTACCAGCAGCAGCTATTTTGATGGGGATTGGTTATTGGATTGACCCTACAGGTTGGGGATCTGGCAATGCGGCAGCAGCATTTTTAATCAAAGCTGGGGGTTCTATAATAGATAATATCCCAATTCTATTCGCGGTTGGACTCGCATTAGGGATGGCGAAAGAAAAAGATGGATCTGCCGCTTTAAGTGGGTTAGTCGCTTATTTAGTAGTAACTACATTATTATCAACTGACACAGTGGCAATGTTAAAGAGCATTGATGCAAAAGCTGTTAGTCCTGCCTTTGCCAAAATAGGAAATGCGTTCATTGGTATTATTTCAGGTCTTGTTGCCGCAAATATGTATAATCGATTTAGTAAAGTTCAATTACCAGATGCATTGGCTTTCTTTAGTGGAAAACGTTTAGTTCCAATTATGACAGCGGTTTCTATGCTAGTTGTATCAGTAATTTTGTTTTTCGTTTGGCCAGTAGTATTCACAGGTTTAGTTTCATTCGGGGAAGCGATAAGTAAATTAGGCGCTGCAGGTGCGGGCCTTTACGGATTCTTCAACAGATTATTAATCCCAACAGGCTTACACCATGCGTTAAACTCTGTTTTCTGGTTTGATGTAGCAGGAATCGATGATATCGGCAAGTTCTGGGCAAACAAAGGTACGAAAGGTGTTACTGGAATGTATCAAGCAGGATTCTTCCCAGTAATGATGTTTGGTTTACCAGCAGCAGCCCTTGCAATGTACCACACAGCAAAAACAAAGCAAAAGAAACAGGTAGCAGCCCTGATGATGGCCGCTGGATTCGCAGCATTTTTCACTGGTGTTACAGAACCACTTGAGTTTGCTTTCATGTTTGCTGCACCAGCTTTGTATTTTGTCCATGCAATTTTAACGGGTCTATCACTTATGATTGCCGCCCTATTCCATTGGACAGCCGGGTTCGGATTTAGTGCAGGTTTAGTCGACTTTGTATTAAGTTTAAGAATTCCAATTGCAAATCAACCATATATGTTAATTGTTCAAGGTCTCGTATTTGCAGTTATTTACTACTTCTTATTCCGCTTTATTATTGTGAAATTTAATTTGGCAACCCCAGGTAGAGGCGAAGAAATAGTAGATGACAATGAAGGCGTAAGTACAGCAACGGATAAAAATAATAAATTTACTGTGATGGCTGCTAAGATTTATGAAGGTCTTGGCGGAGATGCGAACGTTACTTCTGTAGATAATTGTACAACTCGTTTAAGAGTTGAAGTAAAAGATATGAACGCTGTTGACCAAAATAAGATTAAGGCAACTGGAGTACCAGGGATTAATATTGTTGGTCCACATAGTATTCAGGTAATTGTTGGAACATCCGTACAATTTGTTGCTGACGAAGTTAATCGAATGAGAAAAGGTTAATAGTTTACTAGAAGTGCAAAATCTAAAATGGATTTTGCACTTCTTTTCATCACCATTCATTTGATCTTACTTTTTTTGCTAACTACTCGATACTTTTATTACATTTAATGTATAATAGTAAACGAAGAATATAGCGATGAGTAATGGGAAAAGTTCCCTTGTAACTATTTTGAAAAAAACTTGATGAAATAGCTTATTTCGTATTACTATTTTTGAGTAGAGTTAAAGTGGAAAGAGAGTGTTCATAATGGGACGAAAGTGGAATAATATTAAAGAAAAAAAGGCATCAAAAGACGCAAATACAAGTCGAATCTATGCGAAATTCGGTCGTGAAATATATGTAGCTGCGAAGCAAGGTGAACCAGACCCTGAATCTAACCAAGCATTAAAATTCGTACTTGAACGTGCGAAAACATATAATGTACCAAAACATATTATCGACCGTGCAATTGAAAAAGCAAAAGGCGGTTCGGATGAAAACTATGATGAGCTTCGTTACGAAGGTTTTGGACCCAATGGCTCAATGGTTATCGTTGATGCATTAACGAATAATGTGAACCGTACAGCATCAGAAGTACGTGCAGCGTTCGGTAAAAATGGCGGTAATATGGGAGTAAGTGGTTCTGTCGCATATATGTTTGATGCAACAGCTGTGATCGGACTTGAAGGAAAGTCTGCGGACGAAGTACTCGAAATTTTAATGGAAGCGGATATCGATGTCCGTGACATTATTGAAGAAGAAGATTCTGTTATCGTTTATGCTGAACCTGATCAATTCCATGCCGTACAAGAAGCATTGAAAAGTGCCGGAATCACGGAATTTACAGTTGCTGAATTAACTATGCTTGCCCAAAACGAAATAACACTTCCAGAAGATGCAAAAGCACAATTTGAAAAAATGATTGATGTATTAGAGGATTTGGAAGATGTTCAACAAGTTTATCATAATGTAGATTTGAGCGAATAATACTATATTTGTACTACGAGGCTGGGACATAACTAGCTTCAAATAGTGAAAAAGGTGAATTTGAGTGTACTCAAATTCACCTTTTTCTTTTTTTTACGTGTAATTCTTCTATTACCTTAGTTGTTGGGCAGTGTATTTTCTTAAATTCACTGCCATTAATGCAAAGCCCATTTCATTTTCTACCTTCGATTTTCCTCGTACGGAAAATCGTGTGAAACGCAAATTAGCCTTCAAGAATCCAAAAACTGGTTCCACATCGATTTTGCGTTTTCGATAGATCGCACCCGTTCTCTCTTCTGAAAGCTTCGTTCTTACATATTCTTTTTGTTGTTCCCATGTTTCATTCACCATTCGTTTTCGATTGTTGCCTTCTTTTGCTTTGGTACAGGAGGAACGGAATGGGCAGTCCGAACAGTCTTTGCACTCGTAGATTTTAAACTTCCGTTGGAATCCTGTACGATCAGTACGGACAGAATAATCGTGAAATGTAAGATGTTTCTGGTTTGGACATGTATAGGTATCTGTTTCTTCATCGTACGGCCAGTTGTCTGGATTGAATAGGTTTTGTTTGTAGGTTTTCTTTTTTTCCTTCATATACAGCGTATAAGGAATAAGTGCTTCACGTTTTCTGTTCAAAAGGATATCATTATAATTTTCTTCACTACCATAACTTGCATCTGTGACGATGTGTTCCGGTAACTCGAAATAATCCTGCTCAATCTCATCTAGAAAGGGAATTAACGTACGTGTGTCTGTTGGGTTTGAGAATAATCCATAGGCAAGCGCATATTGACCTTCCGTTGCGATTTGTGTATTATAACCAGCCTTCAATTGTCCATTTTTCATATAATCATCTTTCATTCGCATAAATGTCGCATCTGGATCTGTTTTAGAATAGCTATTACGTGTACCAAAGATTTCAAGGTCTCGTTGGTATTTCTGTTTTCGTACGATAAAATCAATCAACTGTTTACGCACTTTTTTCGGATATTTGCGTTCATTTCTTAAAGCTTTTCGTTCTGGAACATCCGATGATGCTTCAATTTGTTTATCATACTCGTTTACGACATCATCCACTTTTTGAACCAATTGAGCGAGCTCTTCCAATGATAACTGTTCATCGCTTTCACGTTCGATTTCAGGTATGATTTCATTCTCAAGAAGCTCATCATATAGCTGGTTTGACTTTTCAATTAAACTTTGATGATACTTCTCAATCGATTTCTTCCAGACAAACGTAAATTTATTTGCATTCGCTTCAATCTTTGTACCATCGATAAAAATTGCTTCTTGATCGATCAGTTTTTCTTCAATTAATTGGCAACGGAATTGGACGAAACATTGGCGAATTAAATTTTTCACTTCTGGTTGAACACGGAATCGGTTGATTGTTCGGTAGCTTGGTTCATGCCCTTGAGCTAGCCACATCATACGGATACTGTCTTTTAATAGGGCTTCAATTTTTCGCCCTGAAAAAACAGATTGCGTGTAGGCACATAAGATAATTTTAAGCATCATGCGTGGATGGTAGGCAGGACAGCCATCATTTCTCTGAAATGATTCGAACGCTTCATGAGGGATACTTTCAACTAAATGATGAACATGGAAGGCAATATCATTTTTTTGTAACTTTACTTCTAAATCTAAAGGCAAAACTAATTGATTCATGGTATAATTTTTAAACATAAGGATCCTTCTTTCTGATTTTATTTGGTATGGTAACTTAATTTTATCAGAAGTGGTCCTTATTTTTATTCAAAAAATAATCAAAGCCGGTGAAATTTTACTCGTCGTAAAAATTCACCGGCTTTTTCATCTCAGAGGTGGGTTTTGTCCCAGCCTCTTTTCATATCTTGTTTGTAAAGAATCGCTAATAGACCCAGCATAATAATGTCCAACCTGGCATTGAACGCAAAGGCAATCAATCCTGTATGCAATATCGGCACTTTTGTTAAAAGGATTGCCGCAATCATAATGGCCATTAACGGAATAGATGCTTGTTTAACCCATTTATTTGCTAAAATAAGGATTCCACAAATAAGTTCTATTATCGCTACTGCATTCATTAGTAAAATTGGGTAAGGCAATCCTAAGCTAGTAAAATAATTCCCCAAATCTTCACTAACTATTTTCATTACTCCAGATGTAATAAAAACATATCCGACTAAATACCGAATGATTTTTGTATGAATGGTAATCCCTCCTTTAATTGAATATATGAATAATAGGACAAACCATGTCAAAAAAAATGGGTATTACTTATAAAATCTAATAAAACGTATTTGACATTAACGTTGCGTAAAGGTGTACCTTTACATTAAGAGGAGGTGATCAAGTTGGAATATACGGTGCAAAAGCTAGCGAAATTAGCAGGAGTTAGTACAAGAACCCTTCGATATTATGATGAAATCGACATTCTTAAGCCGGCAAGGATGAATTCATCAGGGTATCGAATCTATGGGCAAACTGAGGTTGACAGACTGCAGCAAATTCTATTTTACAGGGAATTAGGTGTTAGTTTAGAAAACATAAAAATGATCATGAACACTCCTGGCTTTGATAGTACAAAGGCACTAAAGGATCATCGTGAGAAACTCCTCGAAAAAAGAAAACAGCTAGATTTATTAATTGAAAATGTAAATAAAACGATTAGCTATAAGGAAGGGAGAAGAAAAATGACGGATCAAGAGAAATTTGAGGGCTTTAAGAAAAAAATGATTGAGGAAAATGAAGAAAAATACGGTGATGAAATTCGAAAGAAGTACGGAAATGAAACAATTGACCAATCCAATGCAAAGTTCATGAATATGACTCAAGATCAATATGAAAGATTCACAAAACTAGAGAAACAAGTAATAGAAACGTTAGTAGAAGCTTTCGCTACGGGTGATCCATCAAGTGAGCTTGCACAAAAAACAGCAGACTTGCATAAACAATGGTTGACCCTTACTTGGAAAGAATACAGCAAAGAAGCCCACGCAGGACTTGCACAAATGTATGTCGATGATGAACGATTTAAATCATACTATGAAAAGCAACCAGGAATGACCGAATTTTTGAGGGATGCGATTTGCATTTATACTAAGAAGTAAACAAAAAAAGCGATTGGTGCGCCAATCGCCTTTTTGTTATCCATAATATACGAACAGTGCAATGATCATTAAAACAATCGTAACCAATCCCACGGTAAATGGTAAATGGTACCTTAATGGAATTAATTTTGACAATGGTCTCCGTTCTTCATCGTTCATTTTACTAAACATTTGCTGAAAACTAGCAAATACAATATCAAAAAATCCTTTATTTATAATGTAGCCTGTTAAAGCTATTAATATAAGAAGAGCACCGACAACAAAGGAAACATTAATATATGCCAATAAATGAATGGAGTGATAAAAGACCAAAGAAAACAGAAAGACAACTATTTGTGAAACAATCACCCATATAACATATTTTTTAACCAATCGAATCATTCCTTTCAATAAAAGAAATGGAAAAGAGGAGATAAAGATAATGAAAATTATATAGTAAAAAATATAAAAATTAAAACAAAACTTTTGTGAAATAAAATTAAAACTATTTTGATATAAAACAATATTTCGACATTTATAACGATATTTCGATTGAAAAGTGTAAAAAATAGAAGATAAATGTAATTTTGCCTATAAATATGTCATAAAAAAGTTAAAAATGTTTTTTAAAATAATGTACAAATCAGAATAATATTATATAATATTAATAGAAAAGCTTTTTAGAATCTTTTCAATAAAAGAAAAAGGGGACAAGTAAATGAAAAAGTCAAAATTTTATCTATTTACTGCCATCGCCCTATCACTTGCATTAGTACTTTCGGCATGTGGTGCGGGAAGCGATAAGAAAAGCTCAAGCAATGGCGATAGCGGGTCAAAAAATGACCAAGTTCTCAATATGATTGAGACTGCGGAAATCCCAACAGGGGATCCAACATTAGCAACTGACGCAGCAAGTTTCAGTGTATTCGGACAAACATTAGAAGGTCTTTATACATTAAATGACAAAGATGTTCCAGTACCTGCACTTGCAGAAGGAAAACCTACTATTAGTGAAGACGGTAAAGTTTATACATTTAAAATTCGCAAAGATGCTAAATGGTCTAATGGTGACCCTGTAACAGCTAAAGACTTTGTTTTCTCTTGGAGAAGAGCAGTAGATCCTAAAACAGGTGCTCAATATGCTTACATGTTTGCAGGTGTAGTTAAAAATGCAACTGAAATTATGGGCGGAAAAGCAAAACCTGATCAACTAGGTGTAGAAGCTGTTGATGACAATACATTAAAAGTTACTCTAGAAAATGCAGTTCCATATCTTGATTCATTACTAGCGTTTGCTACTTTTGCTCCGTTAAATGAAAAATTCGTTACAGAAAAAGGCGATAAATTCGGAACAAACAGTGACAACATGCTTTCAAATGGTCCTTTCGAATTAAAAGATTGGGACGGAACAGGCTTAACTTGGAAATATGTGAAAAATGAAAATTATTATGATAAAGCAAATGTAAAACTTAAAGAAGTACATGTACAAGTAGCAAAAACACCAAATACAGCGATTAACCTATATAACACAGGTAAAACTGATATTACAGCAGCATTAAGTGCAGAATATGCAAAACAATATCAAAACAATAAAGATGCATTAAAAATGGTAGAATCAAGTTCTTGGTATTTGAAATTCAACCAAGTGCGTAACGGCAAGAAAACACCTTTAGCGAATGAGAATATTCGTAAAGGACTAGCTATGGCATTTGATAAAAAAGCATACACAGATACTATTCTTTCAAATGGATCATTCCCAAGCAACGGATTAGTACCTAAAGGTGTGGCAAAGAGTCCTACTGATGGTAAAGACTTCCGTGATGCAAGTGGTGATTTACTAACTACTGACACAGCAAAAGCAAAAGAATATTGGGAAAAAGGCTTAAAAGAGTTAGGTGTTAAATCTTTAACACTTGAACTTTTAAGTGATGATACAGAAAATGCGAAGAAGACAAGTGAGTACTTCCAAGATCAATTACAAAAGAATTTACCAGGATTAACACTAAAATTAACGAATGTTCCATTTAAAATCCGTATCCAAAAACAAGACAAGCAAGATTATGAAATTCAAATGGCTGGATGGGGAGCAGACTATTTAGATGCAATGACATATCTTGATCTATTTGTAACTGATGGTGGAAACAACAAAACAGGTTACTCAAATAAAAAATATGATCAATTAATCAATGATGCAAAAGTGAAATATGGAAATGACCTTGAAAAGCGTTGGGAAACATTGCTACAAGCTGAAAAGATTTTAGTTCAAGAGGATGCAGCAATTGCTCCAATTTATCAAAGAGGTCACTTGAAATTAGTTAAGCCTTATGTGAAAGGTTTTGAAGAACACTTATTTGGACCAGATTATACGTTGAAAAATGTAACAATCGAAAAATAAGAAGATAGACAATAGGATATATTGAAGGTCTTCCAAAAAAGAGAGTATCTTTTTACAATAAAAGGATTACTCTCTTTTCCCCTTTATATATCACCATATTTAGAAGATTTTAAATTATTTGGATTAGGAGGTATGCTTGATGGCAAAGTATATTTCAAAAAGAATTGTTTATTTAATTCTTACTTTATTTATTATTTCATCATTTACTTTCTTTTTGATGAAATTTTTGCCGGGTACACCGTTTCGAGCAGAAGAAAAGCTATCTGACGAACAAAAGATCATCCTTCAAGAAAAGTATGGATTAAATGACCCAATTCCAGTTCAGTATGGAAGATATATGGTAAACATTGTGAAAGGTGATTTAGGGGTATCATTCCAATTTGATAATCAGCCGGTTACGAAACTGCTCATCAATCGAATGGGACCATCCTTACAGCTAGGCTTTCAAGCGATGTTTATCGGAACGATTTTCGGAATATTACTAGGTGTTTTAGCAGCGATGTTTCAAAATACATGGATTGATTATGGTAGTACATTCCTCGCAGTGTTAGGAAAATCGATCCCATCATTCGTATTTGCTGCACTACTACAATATATCATAGGAGTTAAGTTAGAATGGCTCCCAGTTGCCTCATGGGATAGTTTTGCCTCATCTATAATGCCTACTATCGCATTGGCTATTTTCCCAATCGCAACAGCTGCCCGATTCATGAGGACAGAGTTAATTGAAGTATTAAGTTCGGATTATATAACATTAGCAAAAGCAAAAGGAAATTCAAAAATGGAAATTTCTTTTAAACATGCTGTCCGAAATGCACTGATTCCGTTAATTACGGTGTTAGGACCGATGGCGGTTGGTTTAATGACAGGTTCCATGGTTGTTGAACAAATTTTTGCGATACCTGGAATCGGCGAGCAGTTTGTTAAATCAATTCAAACGAATGACTTTCCAATCATTATGGGAACAACCATTTTCTTTGCATTCTTATTAACAGTAATTATTTTGATTGTTGATATTCTTTACGGAATCATTGATCCGAGAATTCGTGTAGCGGGAGGGAAAAAATAATGGCTGAAATGTTAGAAAAAATACCTAAAGAAATGTTTGAGCCCGCTCCAGTGAATCCACATGAAAGTGAAGTAATTGCTAAACCTCAGCTTTCATTCGCAAAGGATGCCTGGCTCCGTGTACGGAAGAATAAAGGTGCGATTATTAGTTTAGTCCTTTTAGTGTTAATCATTATTATGGCTATTATTGGACCACACCTATCACACTTTAGTCCAACTGAACAAAACACATCTCATGCCAACCTGCCTCCTAGAATACCTGGCTTAGAGAAAATTGGAATATTTGATGGCAGTCAAAAAATTGGCGGCGTTGAAACCAATATATATAAAGAACAACATATCAAAGAATATTATTGGTTTGGAACAGATGGTCTTGGACGGGATTTATTTTCACGGGTGTGGCTTGGAACAAGGGTTTCATTATATATTGCCTTCCTAGCTGCGCTTATCGATATGATAATCGGAGTAACATACGGACTTGTTTCAGGGTTTAAAGGTGGACAAGTAGATAACGTGATGCAACGTATTTTAGAGGTGCTTTCTGGTATTCCAAATTTAATTGTTGTAATTCTCATGCTGTTAATTATGGAACCAGGAATTTTATCAATAACGGTAGCGATGGTTATTACAGGATGGATAGGGATGGCACGGGTCGTCCGTGGACAAGTATTAAAACTAAAAAGCCAAGAATATGTCATGGCATCGAAAACACTTGGTGCATCAAATAGCAGAATCTTATTTAAACATTTATTACCAAATTTATCAGGGGTTATTATCATCAATACGATGTTTACAATTCCGAGTGCGATATTTTTTGAAGCATTCTTAAGCTTCATTGGGATCGGTTTACAAGCACCTAAAGCATCTTTAGGAACATTGATTGAGGATGGGTATAAAACATTCCAGTTCTTACCTCACTTAATGATTATTCCGTGTATTGTCATTTGTATTATTTTAGTTGCAAGTAACTTAATCGGAGATGGACTACGTGATGCATTTGATCCGAAAATGAGAGATTAAAGAGCGAGGTGAGAAACATGAAAAAAATGCTTGAAGTAAAAGATCTTAATATTTCATTTCATACGTTCGCTGGTGAAGTTAAAGCGATTCGAGGAGTTAGCTTTGATCTGTATGAAGGTGAAACATTAGCGATTGTTGGGGAATCAGGTTCCGGTAAATCGGTCACAACAAAATCCATTATGCGATTGTTGCCACCCGGTAACTCCGAAATCAAGTCAGGTCAAATCCTTTTTAATGGAAAGGATATTGCAAAAGCTTCAGAAAAAGAGATGCAAAAAGTTCGCGGAAAAGATATTTCGATGATCTTCCAAGATCCGATGACTTCACTTAACCCAACGATGACCATCGGAAAGCAAATTATGGAACCACTGTTGAAACATCAACATTTAGGAAAAGACGAAGCGAGAAAACGCGCAATCAATTTATTAAAACTAGTGGGAATTCCGAAACCAGAATCTCGTATGAAACAATACCCTCACCAATTTTCAGGCGGGATGAGACAACGTGTAGTTATTGCGATTGCACTAGCATGTAATCCAAAAGTATTAATCGCTGATGAACCAACAACAGCATTAGACGTAACCATTCAAGGTCAAATTTTAGACTTGATGAAAGAACTGCAAAAGAAAGTAGATACTTCTATTATTTTTATTACCCATGATTTGGGTGTTGTTGCAAATGTTGCCGATCGTGTGGCTGTTATGTATGGTGGAAAAATTGTTGAAGTAGGAACCGTCGATGAAATTTTTTATAATCCTAAACATCCATACACTTGGGGATTAATCAGTTCTATGCCAAGTCTTGATGCGAACGATGAAGAATTATTTGTCATTCCAGGAACACCACCGGACTTGCTAAATCCGCCAAAGGGTGATGCATTCGCTGTTCGTAACCCTTATGCGTTGAAAATAGATTATGAAAAAGAACCGCCAATGTTTAAAATATCTGATACGCATTATGCTGCAACATGGCTGCTCCACCCGGATGCACCAAAAGTGGAACCACCGGCAGCAGTTCAAATGCGCATGAAGAAATTTAACGCTAATAAAAAGTCAGCTCCTAATAAGGAGGCGAAATAAAAAATGGCAGAAAAATTATTAGAAATAAAAAATTTAAAGCAGTATTTTAATATGGGATCGTCGAATGAAGTGCGTGCTGTTGACGATATTTCCTTCGATATTTATAAAGGAGAAACGCTTGGCCTTGTAGGTGAATCTGGTTGTGGGAAGTCAACAACTGGACGTACGATTATTCGACTTTATGATGCAACAGGTGGAGAAGTCCTTTTTAAAGGAGAAAATGTTCATGCGAAGAAGTCAAAAGGACAATTGAAAAAATTCCATCAAAAAATGCAAATGATTTTTCAGGATCCATATGCGTCACTTAATCCACGTACAAAAGTTGCGGATATCATTGCAGAAGGTATTGACATCCATGGATTAGCCAAATCTCCAAAAGAAAGAATGGACATGGTTGCACATCTTCTTGAAACGGTTGGTTTAAATCGCGAGCATGCCAATCGCTATCCACATGAATTTTCCGGTGGGCAAAGACAGAGGATCGGAATTGCCCGAGCTCTTGCTGTTAATCCTGAATTTATCATTGCGGATGAACCTATTTCGGCATTGGATGTATCCATTCAAGCACAAGTAGTTAATTTAATGAAGAAGCTGCAAAAGGAAAAAGGGTTAACTTATTTATTTATCGCCCATGATTTATCAATGGTTAAATATATAAGTGACCGTATCGGGGTTATGTATTTTGGTAAGCTAGTGGAGTTAGCTCCAGCAGAAGATTTATACAATAATCCCTTACATCCTTATACGCAATCATTGCTTTCAGCTATTCCATTGCCAGATCCGGATTATGAACGGACACGTGTACGCCAAACATATGACCCAGCTGTCCATCAATATGAACAAGGCGAAGAAATTAAAATGCGTGAAGTGACACCGGGGCATTTTGTATATTGCTCTGAGAAAGAATTTAAAAAATATAAAGAGCAGTAATAGATTTCCTTTGGACCAAATCATTTATTGATTTGGTCTTTTGTTATATTCGGCGACAGACACGAGTTCCGTTATCTAAATATGTCCTTTAAAAGATTGTATCCTTTATTTTCACCAGATTATCCCGTATCCTAAATATATGAAGTCATATTAATTTTAAGAGGGATCAACATGAGGCAAATTTATAGTGAGATTATTCAATTTCGCGGCACACATTATGATTTTGGCTATATGCAAGGGAAAAAGTTAAAGGATTCGCTCATTATTCAAAATCGCGAAAAGCAATGGCAAGTAAGAAAACCGCGCTTTACTGTGGAAGTAGAGGAAGTAAAACAAGCAATTACTCGCTTTGCTCCGGGTATATGGGATGAATTGCTTGGTTTGCAAGATGCACTAGAATGGCCGATAGAACGAGTGTTGATGGAATTCGGCGGCTATCGCTTAGATTATGTTCGATCCGGCTGTTCCATTTTAACGGGTGATCATTATTTAATTCGTAATTATGATTATCATCCAAAGACATATGAAGGTCGCTATACGTTTTTTCAGCCGACCGATCAAGGTTATGCGATTATAGGTCCGAGTCAGCGAATCACTGGACGAATGGATGGGATGAACGAAAAGGGACTTTCGATGGGCTATAACTTTATGAATCGCAAAAATCCAGGAGATGGGTTTATTTGCTGTATGATAGGAAGATTAGTATTAGAATCATGTGCAAATGTGGAAGAAGCCGTTGAAATGCTGAAAGAAATTCCACATCGCCATTCCTTTACATATGTTGTATACGATAAAAGTAGTACGACAAAAATAGTGGAAACTACTCCACGGGGTGTGAAGGTTCGTCAAGCAAATGCTTGCACGAATCATTTTGAATTAATGCAAGATGAAAATCGCCATCATCTCGTTGATTCAAAGCGGAGGTTACAAATTTTACAAGCAAACCAAGAAGCAATTTCAGGAGCACAGGAAGCTTTTCGTTTATTGAATAATACCGATAAAGGTGTTTTTTCCGATTTATATGGGAGCTGGGCGGGAACGATTCATACTTCGGCATACTTACCTCGTGAAATGAAAGCATGGTTTGCACTTGGTGGAGATGTTGAGCCATATGAGTTTGATTGGCATAGATGGTTGAGTGGTGAGGACATCACTATTGAAAGGATAACAGGAGAAATTGATACTACGATCCCTTTTGTCCATATGGATGCTGGGGCAGATTGGTCGAGAAAATAGAGGAGTGACAACAACATGGAATGCAGATTAGCTATGAAAAGTGATGCAAAGGAAGCAGCAGATTATATCCATTTAGCGATACATGATATTGCGGAAGCATTAACAGGGGAAAAGGAAACAGAGAAAATCAGAGAGGTACTATCAGAACTATTTCGTCAAGAAAATAATCGATTGAGCTATCAAAATAGTATTGTCGCAGAAATTGATGGGAAAGTAGCAGGTATTCTCATCGCCTATTCTGGTGACGATGCCGTAGAGTTGGACAAGCCGATTCTTGAAAGACTGAAAAGAATAGGGAAGAGTCATGTAGAGCCATTCGATAATGAAGCTGACAAAGGTGATTATTATATTGATACGGTCAGCGTTGTTACTGATTTTCAAGGAAGAGGAATCGGCACATTCCTTATTCAAAGTGTGGAACAGGTGGCAAAGGATAAAGGGTTTACGAGAGTCAGCTTAAATGTTGCAGAAGATAATCCTGGAGCAAAACGGCTATACGAAAAGCTTGGTTACATGAAGGAAAAAAACATCATGATTAATGGGCATGAATTTGATTACATGGTCAAAAATGTATAAACAAAAGGAGAGGCTTAGGCCTCTCTTTCTAAATTCCTATTCTTGTACCCTATATAAGCATCATCATATGTGTTCAACCGAAATAATTCAGTCTAATTAAACAACTTAGCAATAACCGCTTGAATTTTTGCGCGTTCCCCCGACAAAACAACTGTATCTCCTTTGTGAAAGGTTTCATTTGCCCCCGGATTTAATATCCTTTCATGGTTTTTCCTTATAATTGCAATGATTGTAACGCCAAACTCATCTCTAAATTTTATTTCGCCAATTGCGCGGTTGATAATGCGTGCGTTTGCATCAACTTTACACCATTCAAATACTAACTCGTCAAAAGCATGCTCCAAGTTTTCAATTGCCTTCGGTTTATAAATAATTCCTCCTAATATTGCAGCAATTTGTCTAGATTCTTCATCAGTTAATGTAACACGGCCTGAGCTTTCCTCCGCATTCATGGAGTCGAATTGATAAATTTCTCTTTGACCGTCTTCATGCATAATGACGACGATTTTTTCATTTCCATCTGTTTGAATTTCAATTTTCTGTCCGATGCCCGGGAGTTCACATTCACGGATATTCAATTTACTCGCTCCTTAGTTTTGGACATAATGATTATTGTATATTTAATACTATCCGATTGTGACCGAATAATAAAGGGGCATTCATAGAAGCAGTATTGTTTTGAATTTTGTCAAAAACACATTCGTAATATTACATAACCATATGTTATTATATGATTAAGTAACATTGATTAAGGAGAATAAGCAAATGGAATACGTTGAAGCTCTTAAGGATATTAAGCAAATTAATTCCATGAAGAGATATTTAAAAAAGCATTCAGAACGGGATTACGTCCTCTTTGTTTTTGGAATAAATACGGGGTTAAAGATCACTGAAATTTTGGAACTAAAGGTAGAAGATGTTTTTGAAACGGAAGATAAAATAAGAAATTTTTACAGCCTGCCTGATAGGAATGTGTATCTTAACCACAAAGTAAAAAGTGCTCTACTGCACTATATTCACACGAACGATTTATCTAAAGAATCCTATTTATTCCAATCCACTAAAACAAAAAAACCGATTACACGCCAACAGGCTTACCGAATTATTCATGATGCTGCAGTTGCAGTTGGGATTGAGGGGAAAATTGGAACCAATTCCATGCGGAAAACATTCGGATACCACGCATATAAGAGAGGCGTTGCCATTTCACTGCTTCAGAAGCATTTCCATCACGCGACACCATCTGAAACCCGTAAATATCTTGGAATTACAAAGGACGAAATCATACAAACAGAAATAGATGTAAACCTTTGAGCTTCAAATGCTCCTAAATCTGTTACAAAACATATGAGGGAGGAAATACAATGAATATTAGGGAGAGTGAGTTACCGGGAATCGGAAGGAAATTTGAGATTATTACAAATAATAAAGAAAAAATTGTGATTATTGTTCATGATGATGGACGAAGAGAAATGTATTACTATGAAGATTCGAATCATGAAGAAAGTATTTCGAGCACAACATTAAACGATTCCGAAGCTAGAAATCTTGCAGCTATTTTAGGAGGAATGATTTACAAGCCTCAAACACTTGAAACAATCGAAATGGCCTTTGATGGATTGGTGATTGAATGGTTTAAAGTTGAGCCTAACTCACCAGCTATTCGTAAAAATATCGGGGAACTTGAAATTAGAAACAAATATAACGTAACGGTTATAGCCATTTTAAAGAAAAATATGAAAAAAATATTGAATCCGGGCCCTGAATCTCTTATTGATGAAGGGGATACACTTGTCCTTTCAGGGGAAAGAAAAGAACTGAAAACTCTAATCAGTGAGCTGCTGTCCAATGGGCGTGGTGATACTTGATGAATCATTTAGTATTAGAAGTTGGTACAGCATTGGTATTGATTGCGCTTGCGGCGATCGTAGCAGGGAAAATGAAGTTTTCAATCATTCCATTTTTAATCATTATGGGAATGCTTGTCGGTCCACATGCCCCGACGATTGGCGTGATTAATCTAAAATTTATTGAGAGTTCCGAGTTCATTGAGTTTTTAGGTCGGATTGGTGTCCTCTTTCTCCTCTTCTATCTAGGTATTGAGTTTTCTGTTGGAAAGTTAATCAAATCAGGACGATCCATTGTTATCGGAGGATCAATCTATGTAACGATGAATTTTGTGTTGGGTCTGCTTTATGGATTTATCGTTGGATTTCCGTTTTATGAGTCCCTTATTATCGCTGGATTGTTAAGCGTCTCTTCAACTGCCATTGTGGCCAAAGTACTCGTTGATTTAAAACGAACAGCTAATTCCGAAACAGAGCTTATTTTAGGGATTATTTTGTTCGATGATATTTTCCTCGCCGTTTTTTTATCCATCATGTCCGGACTTTTATTAGGAGGTTCTACTTCCATTTTGGGCACGATTGGATCTGTTCTTATTTGCCTTGGGTACATGATTATATTTTTAATCATTGCTCGCAAGGGAGCGCCTATTATCAATAAGCTCCTTAATATCCGTTCAAATGAAATTTTCATTCTTGTCGTTTTTGCTTCATTATTTTTTATTGCCGGTTTTTCGGAAACGATTCACGTTGCTGAGGCAATCGGTGCATTGCTTTTAGGCCTTGTCTTTTCAGAAACAGAGCATCGAAAGCGTATTGAACATTTGGTTATTCCTTTTAGAGATTTCTTTGGTGCGATTTTCTTCTTTAGCTTTGGCTTAACAATCGATCCGTTTTCCTTAGGTGGGGCCATTTGGCTTGCATTAGGGGCAGTTGCCCTTACGATTATTGGAAATTTTATCGCTGGAATGATTTCAGGCAGAAAAGCTGGGTTATCCCATAAGGCATCTGCAAATATTGGTCTAACCATTGTTTCCAGAGGTGAGTTTTCCATCATCGTTGCTAATCTGGGACTTGCTGGCGGATTACTACCAATTTTAAAACCGTTCACGGCACTTTATGTTCTCATATTGGCTGTTTTAGGGCCTCTCATGACGAAATCAATTTTTGGATAAGATCTTTAAATGGAGTAATCAAACAAAAAAGATAAACGAAAAAAAGGTCTTATGAATAGGTGCCCCACATGTTGGGGCATTTATTTTTTAAACATTCAATTTCATGTATGATAAGCAATATGTGTAATTTTAAAATATGTGAGGGATAAGTTGTGAAAATCATCTATGAAGGTAAGTTGAAACATGGCGTGATACCATATAAGGTATCACGATTAGCAAGTTCCGATATCGAACAAATACTACTATTACAAAATCTGGTTGTTGCTTCGCTAGAAGATAAAGAGAGTTTACAACCGCTAACACTGCAAGAATTTGAATATATTTTAGACGGAAAAGGGTTAATGGTTGGAGCTTTTGTGAACGAGCAGCTTATTGCGTTTCGTGCACTTTTAATTCCTGTGATTGATTCTGAACATTTAGGTTACGATATCAGATTAGCGGAAGAAGAACTATCGAGTGTAGTCTACCAAGAAATTTCGATCGTTCATCCACAATATAGAGGAAACCATCTTCAACAGATTTTAGCAAAAATTATAATGAATGAGTTATCTAAATTAAATGGAAAATACTCTTATATTTGTTGTACAGTAGCCCCATTTAATATACCTAGTTTAAAAGATAAATTTTCTCAAGGCATGGAAATCGCTTCCCTGAAAGAAAAGTACGGCGGACGATTACGGTATGTTTTTGTGAAAAAGTTGGTAGATGAAAACAAAGCTTGGACAAAAAAAGTTACACTGAATATGAATGACACGGCTAGTCAACAAAAACTATTATCACAAGGGTGGAGAGGAATCCGGATGGAAAAACGGGATAATGGAATTTGGGTTGAATTTGGAAAACAATTAGATAAATAGTGTCTTTTTTGTTTTCTACAATTTTTTCATAGGAATAGTTGCGAAAAGGTGATAAAGTAGCAGGTTTTGCGCTTTTTAATCAAACGTTTGATTAATTTTTGTTTTTCTATTATTTTGTAGAAAATAGGGGAATATCGCCTAATTACAGAGGAAAGCACCAAGTTTCCTATGATATACTTAATAAATAACAATTCGGGATGAAAGTAAGAGGGGGAAGAATGTTGACTGATCATGTACTCCAATTAATTGAATACGAAATTGCCCTACTTGTTCGTCTAACGACAGCCCATAGTCCTAAACTAGGAAGTTTGGATCGCTCAGAGTATCTTTTACTAAGTGAACTTGAAAAATCAAGTCCATTAGCAATTAATTCACTTGCGGAAAATTTATTACTAAACCTGTCTACCGCCAGTAGACAAGTCTCCGCATTAGAAGCAAAAAAATACATAAGACGTTTTCCAGATGCCCAGAATGGCAGAATCAGCCTTGTTGAACTGACAGATGAAGGGCATGAAATTCTTCGAAAGGTCCAAATGGCGCGTTATTCGGCTTATACGGAAATGCTCTGTGATTGGTCAGCAGAAGAATTGAAAAGTTTAGAAGAGAATCTGTCACGGTTGAATAATGATTTTAAAAAGTGGAATAGATGATCCTATATTAATCTTTAGGATCATCTATTTTTTAATTGGGCAAGGATAATGAAACAATGACAAAAATACACTATTGCTATTTTTATTAAAAGTTGTATAATACATATTGCATAATACAATATATAAAATGAAGATCGGATTTCCATTTTTTGTGGAAATTCTTTTTATTTGATTGTAGTAAACAATTACAAAGTGAAAGGGGAGTCAGAATGAATCAAAAAGGCATTACAAATAGGACGATAAAGATTCCTAATTATATCATTATCTCATTTTTAACGATTTTTGCGATTGGTCCGCAATATTTTATCAATCTCTCATATACGATGAACCAAGAAATCGTTTAAAACGGGCTACATTTAAGCTCGAAGGATCTCCTTTTGCCTTCAACCTTATCTAATCTAGGATTCGCATTAGGTGTTCCACTTGGACCTTTGTTCACAAGAAAATTGGGACTTCGAAAAAATTATTTATATCTAATAATAATTTTTCTATGTGGGTCGATTATTAATGCGATTTCACAGGATTTGTTCTTTTTAATTCTTGGACGGACGATTCAAGGTTTAAGTGCAGGCGTTTTGTTTTTAACGATGTTGCCTGTTAGTTTAAAATCGTTTCCAAATAAAATCCGAAATACCTTTTTGTTTATGGTTATTACAGGATTGTTTGGGGCTACAGCATTAGGAGCATTCTTTGGTTCATTTTCTTTAAGTGTTGATGCATGGCGCTGGTTATATATATTAAATATTGTCTCTGCCGTACTATGCTTTATAGTCGGTTTCTTTGGATTGCCTAAGACCGAAGAGCATGAACTGGATCAAGCACCGGTTGATAAAACTGGAATCTTTCTATATACGCTCATCTTAGTTGTACTTTCATTTCCATTGTGTAACTTAATGGATAAAGGTTTTTCATCTTTATATGTTTGGCCTTTTTTTGTTGTTGCATTTCTTTTATTAATCTTGTTTCTTTCAATTGATATGAAAGCTGAAAGTCCATTAATTCCGTTTCGGACATTAAAAGCAGCTAAACCAATTTCCGGAACAGTTATGGCGATTGCTTCCCATGTCTTACTGATACTTGCAATAGCTGGTATAAATGGCTTTTTGCGTCATAATAAAGATCTTCCGTTTCATTATCTCTTGCACTTTTATATTTGGTTTTTTATCGGAATTGTCGTAACCGCTATTCTGAAGACTTTATTTTATGGGATGCTGGGAGCAGGAAAAATGGGGATTATCGGCTCACTTGCGGTTATTTATGTAACTTTACAATGGAGAGTCATGGGTCCCGAGGTTACATTGCCAACCTTATATTTTCAAATTGCGCTTTTAGGTGCAGGTGTAAGTATGGTACTTGTCGGTGGGGCGTTAGGAACGGCCTTTGCTGGTAATTTGCATCATGCATCATTGCGTTCGTTAACCTTGCATTCGACTCGGAACTTCATTGGGGCGATTATAACTCCGATGGTTGGTTGGTTTCTATCGACGCAAAATGAACTTCAATATGGAAATATTCAAGAATATCTTGGGGAAAACGGTCCGGAGGCAAAATCGGAAATTGCTCAATTAACCCATCGTTTAATGGAATCCGGTCTTCCTTTAAGTAAGGCACAAAGTATGGCGTCGTATGAACTAATAGCCAATACAAAGAAAGCAGCCATACTTGGAGCATATCATCATCTATTTACGATTATGCTTGTTTTCGCTTGTATCATGCTTGTTGCATCAATAGGAAAAATGGTGACGGGAAAAGGAATAGGTCTCGTGAAAAAAGAACCGAAAGTCCAAGTTACCTCTGTGAAAGAAACAACTGTGTAAAAGTACGGAAATTAAAAATGGAGGAGAAAAGTTCAATGAGTAAACGTATTATAATTGCTAATATTATTGGAGTTATTGTTGTTGTTCTACTAATTGCGTTAGGCGGATATTTTTACATTCAAAATAAAAATTATGTCAAAACGGATGATGCGGTCGTTTCAGCTGATATGATGGGAGTTGTTGCACCTACATCTGGTATTCTTACAAATTGGGATGTTAAAGATGGAAAAAATGTTTCTAATAAAGATGTAGTTGGTAAGGTATCTGATGGAAAACGCGAAATCCCTGTTGATGCGAAAATGGATGGTAAAATTATAAAAAACGAAGCTAGAAAAAATCAAATGGTCCAAGCAGGTCAGGAATTAGCAAAAGAAGCTGACCTCGATCATATGTATATTATTGCAAACATAGAAGAAACCGATCTGAAAGACATTGAGGTTGGCGATAGTGTAGATATTACTGTTGATGGCGACGATGATACGACATTTGATGGAACCGTTGAGGAAATAGGATACGCAACAAACTCAGTATTTTCAGTACTTCCTTCAAACTCAACCGGAAACTACACAAAAGTAACACAAAAAGTCCCTGTCAAAATCTCTATCAACCAAGCCTCAGATAAAGTTTTACCGGGAATGAACGCAGAAATTAAAATATCGCTTTAAAATAGGTGTCAGGCACCGCATGTAAGAAAAGTTCACATGCGGTGCCTGACACCTTTTAATCACAATTTTTCATCGTTACTTTCTATATATTCCTTTAAATCCAATAACTTACTTGTCCAATATTTATCGAAGATGGAAAGCCATTGTTTAAGTTCGGTTAAAGGTTCAGGTTTTAATCTGTATCGCGTTTCTCTTCCAATTCTTTTGCTTGTGACAAGTCCAGCATCAGAAAGTACTTTAAGGTGCTTGTTGATAGCGGTTCGACTGATTGAAAAGCACTTTGTAATGGAGGCTATCGACATTTCTTTTTCTGATAATAATTGTAATAAACGACGGCGCGTTGGGTCAGCTATCGCCTGAAAAACATCATGCTTTGACTCTGAATATTGCATTTACACTTCTAAATATTCTGCAAGCTTTCCTTTAAGGCCTGCCCAGCCCTTATCCATTATTCCTCGAATAACTGTGTGTGGTTGATTGAACTCTGTCACCTTATCTGCATCCCATCCCGAATGAATAAGGGTAAATTCCGTTTTTCCATCTACTTCTTTTAATTCAAATGCCAAATGCCAATCTTTACCCCAGTCAAACCCTACACGATTTGGAGGATCTAATTCTGTTACTTTGCATGGGGAATCACCATACGGTCCGGCATGTAGGACGAATTCTTTCCCGAGTACGGGTTCAAATGTATTTGGCATCCACCATCCCGCTATACCTTCTGAAGTAGCAACTGCCTTCCAAACTTTTTCAATGGGCGCATTTAAGATAATTGTGTATCGAATATCGGGCAATGTCCCGTTTTTCTTATCTTCCATAATAATAACCTCCGTAAATGAATTTGACACTATAAGGTGTTACTTTTTTATTATAACATGCTTTGATAAAACTTCAACATACGAAAAGGTTATAGATAAAATAAAGAGAAATCCTAATGGATGACAAACATAAGGAGCACCCCTATAATGGAATTATGAAAAAATTCAGATAGGGGAGGCGATAGGATTGCCAATTAAAATACCGAAATTATTGCCTGCGCGTGAAATTTTAGAGAAAGAAAATATTTTTGTGATGGATGATGAGCGAGCGAATAGTCAGGATATTCGTCCGTTAAATATTCTTATATTAAACTTGATGCCTGAAAAGGAAAGGACAGAGGCTGAGTTGCTCCGACTTCTTGGAAACTCTCCACTGCAAATCAATATTATGTTTCTTCATACGGCTACACACGAGTCAAAAAATGTAAGTAAATCGCATCTGGAGCAGTTTTATACAACTTTTACAAATGTGAAAAATAGGCGCTTTGACGGAATGATCATAACTGGGGCACCTGTCGAGCATTTCGAATTTGAAGAAGTGGACTATTGGCAGGAATTAATGGAGATTATGGAATGGTCAAAAACGAATGTGACCTCTACACTTCATATTTGCTGGGGGGCACAGGCCGCTCTTTATTATCACTTTGGAATAGATAAATTTGAGATTGGGCAGAAATGTACAGGTGTATTTAAACATTCGGTTCTGGACCCAAATGTGAAACTTGTACGTGGGTTCGATGAGGAATTCCTTGCTCCACATTCTCGTTATACAGGAAATGTAAAAAGTCAAATTAACGAATGCGAAGATGTTATCTTACTTGCAGAATCGGATGAAGCTGGTCCACTTTTAATGATATCTAAAGATGAAAAACAAATTATGATTACCGGCCATTTAGAATATGAGGTTGGAACACTTGCAGAGGAATATGAAAGAGATACAAAAAAAGGCGGAAAAGCGTATATGCCAATGCATTATTTTCCGAATGACGATCCAAATAAAAGGCCAAAACATAGATGGAGGGCTCATGCCCATTTATTATTTTCCAACTGGCTGAATTATTACGTCTATCAACAAACACCATATCAGTGGGAATAATATTCTTTTTGTTCAAGCTAATTTCTGGTCAAAATACAATAATACTGCAATAATTTTATTATTGAACCTTTTTAAATCATCAGGAGATGAATTCATGTTTATTCGCAAAACCTCTGCGATTCAGAATGGACCTAATAGTATTGCTTCTCTTGAAGCGATGACAATTGGCTGAGTAGAACAATGGGTTCTCATTCGTGGTCAAGATCGTAGGAAACCAATCCTACTTTGGGTACATGGAGGCCCAGGTGCAGCACAAATTGGTTTTATTAGTCAATATACTTCAGAATATGAAAAAGATTTTCTTGTTGTCAATTGGGATCAACGTGGCGCCGGTCTTTCTTATTCAAAAAAAATTACGGAAGAAGCGATGACACTTGAGCGGATGTTAAATGATCTTATTGAATTAGTAAGAAAATTGTGCGCACGATTTCAACAAGATAAAGTTTATATATTAGGTCATTCATGGGGGACCGTTCTTTCCTATTTGGCGATTAAGCGTCACCCAGAGCTATTTCATGGATATATTTCTGTTTCGCAAATCGTCAATTGGAAACAACTTGAACATTCATCATACGAACAAACTCTCCAAAAAGCAAAAGAAGTTGGCAATGAAAAAGCATATACCCAATTAATAAGGATTGGAGCCCCGCCTTGGGACAAAGTGAGTTCAGAACATATCCATAATCATTTGTTACAAAAATTGGGTGGTGGAGTGATTCATAAGGGTAGCTTTATGAAATTATTCCTCCTGCCATTATTTAAGCGCCCTGAGTATCACTTATTTGATGTCATCAAATGGTTAAAGGGGCAATGGTTCTCCAAATCTTCATTAAAGGAAGAAGCGGAAGCAATTGATTTATATCAAGATGATTTATCGATTCAGATCCCAATTGCATTTTGTAATGGGCGTTACGATTATACATGTCCAGTTGAACTTGCGGAGGATTTTTATTACAAACTTCAAGCACCCGTTAAAAAATGGATCTGGTTTGAACAATCAGCCCATACACCGATGATAGAAGAGGCGGAAAGCTTTCAACGATTTGTTTTGGATACTTTAAAGGAATGGCATAAAAATTTTAATGAATAAAGCCAGAAAACAATATCGTTTTACTGGCCTTTTCTAGTTGGAAAAAGAGAAGGCAGGTATGAGACTATCAATATCTTGGTACAATAAGGAATTGAGAGTTAGTGATAGAAAATCGTTCGTATTTCATGTAAAATAGAGGTTATGTGTAAAGTATCTTTGAAAAGAGGGTAACGAATGAATAAACAATCCATCTATGGATTAACAATAGAACAATTGACGGAATGGTTTTTAGAAAATGGTCAGAAAAAATTCCGCGCTCAACAAGTGTGGGAATGGTTATATAAAAAGCGTGTCAAAAGCTTTTCTGAAATGAGCAATATTAATAAACAATGTATTCAACTTTTAGAAGAACAGTTTGAAATGCATACATTACAACTAGAGATTAAACAAGAATCAAAGGACGGGACTGTTAAATTTCTATTCAAATTACCTGATGGTAACTTAATCGAAACGGTATTGATGAGACAAAAGTATGGTCTTTCAGTATGTGTAACAACCCAAGTAGGCTGTAATATCGGATGTTCATTCTGCGCTAGTGGGATTTTGCGAAAAAATCGTGATTTAACAAGCGGTGAAATCGTCGAACAAATTATGAATGTTCAGCTCCATTTAGATGAAGTTGGAAAAGACGAAAGGGTCAGCCATGTCGTTGTTATGGGAATTGGTGAACCGTTCGATAACTTTACAAATTTAGTTACATTTTTGAAAAATATCAATTCACCGAAAGGGCTAGCCATTGGTGCAAGACATATTACGGTTTCAACAAGTGGACTAGCTCCGAAAATCTATGAATTTGCTGACCTTGACTTACAAGTAAACTTAGCAATTTCTTTACATGCACCGAATAATGAATTACGTACGCAAATAATGAAAATTAATCGTGCCTATCCATTAGAAAAATTAATGCCAGCGATTGATTATTATTTGGAGAAAACAAATCGCAGAATCACTTTTGAATATATTCTATTAAATGATGTAAATGATCATAAAGAAGAGGCATTACAGCTTGCTAAGCTTCTTCAAAATAAACGTCATTTAGCCTATGTGAACTTAATTCCGTACAACCCGGTGAGTGAACATATTCAATATAAAAGAAGCGAAAAAGAATCCATTTTGGAATTCTATGACACATTAAAAAAGAACGGCATCAATTGTGTTGTTCGTCAAGAGCATGGAACAGATATTGATGCAGCATGCGGACAACTTCGCAGCAAACAATTGAAAAAAGCAAAATAGTAAAAGGGGCTTGGGATTCCAAGCTCCTTTTTGTATCTAAATTGGTATATCTTTATTTTATAAGTAATACAGGTATAGGAGACTTCTGAACGATCACATGACTAACACTATCAAAAAATTCCTTTATTCCACTTAACCCTCGGTTTCCCATAATAATTAAATCATTTCCGTGTGATTCTGTATGATCTAGAATGGCCGGTATGGGTTGTTTGTCAACGACAAATGTATGAATAGGGTTAGGAAGCTCGGACAATTGACTTAACGCTTTTTCTAAAGTTTCTTTCGCATACTCATTCATTTTATCCTGTGTTTCTTGAATAACTATCCCTGATGTATAGGTAGGGATTGCAAGCTGAACAGCATATAAAATATCAATTTTAGCTTCCGGATTTGCTTTTACCAATTCCTTTGCGGTCTCTAAAGCCTTATTAGATAATTCGGTGTCATTGTAAGCTAATAAAATGTTAGAAAATAACATAAGATACACCAGCTTTCTATATTAGTAAAAATGGAGAGTGAAAATTTCCATTTTTATTCTTTATTTACCCAAAATTTTTAAAATGAATCATATCAGTATTATGGTTTTTTTAATCCTCGAAGAAATTCCTTTATTTACAACGATGGTCAAGCTGGAATCCTTAAACGTACATATAATACAATAGAAAGTAAATATACTTCGTGAATGTCGGAAAGGAGTTTTACATATGAATAATTTCATCGCAATCGATTTTGAAACTGCGAATCGCAATCGATATAGTGTTTGTTCAGTAGGAATGGTATTTGTGGAAGAGAATAAAATAGTCGATTCTATTTATTCATTAATTGATCCGGAAGAGCCTTTTGATCGAATGAATATATCGGTTAATGGCATTCAACCTTCTGATGTTGAAGGCGCTCCGACATTTCATACATTCTATCAATCCATTCAACATCGAATAGAAAATCAGGTGATTGTCGCTCATAATTTAGCCTTTGACGGATATGTTTTAAGAGATAGTCTTAATCGTTATAATTTGCTGCCTGTTCCGAGTAAATTGCTTTGTAGCTATCAGCTATCAAGGAGATTAATTGGAGGCAAGTCAAGCTATTCACTTAAATCAGTTTGTGATCATTACGGCATTGATATCCTCGATCATCATCATGCCTTAAGCGATGCACAAGCTTGCGCTGAAATTATGATTCAACTATCGAATGAATTTGAATTATATGATTTGGATGCCGTATTTTCTAAAACGAATATTAAAACTGGGGAAATTGCGCCAGGTTACTATCGCTCCTCATTAGTCTCTTCCAGCAAAAAAAGAAAACGGGATGTGTCATCTTTTTAGCATGTTCAATTAACATACTATATTAAATTAATGAATTAATTGAAAGAAGCAGATGCCTTTACGACATCTGCTTCTTTCTTAACAGCACCGATTAACTTTTCCGCTTTCATATCTTTCCTTTAAGGCATACATATAGTACTCCTTTTCAGACATGATCGGCTCATTTGGATGCTTTCTCTTCCGATGCGCTACATAATTTTGGTAATTTGGTAAGCCGAAAATCGTTTTGATATGACAGGGGATCTTTGTCATCGTCTGATACAATTTCTTCATTTCATCACCTTCCAATTGGTATGTTCGGATATTTTGATGGTACGTAAGGTGATTCATGTAATACCGCTTTTTTCTTCTTGACCAAAATGTTATACCAAACTCTAAAGGATGCTATAACCATTAATAACACAATAGCGATAAAAATCATTGTCAATACTGCATCCAATCGATCATTGAAGACAATTTGCTTCATGACATCCATATCGGTAGCAGGTGCGAGTACTTTCCCACTGTCAATCCCGTCTTGATAAATTTTGGCATGGGCGAAAAAGCCGATTGCCGGTACTTTTGAAAATAGTTTCATAAATGCTGCGGTTAATGTCGTTACTGTTAGGAAGACATATGGAATAATGGTCACCCACGCATAACGTGCTTTTCCCATTTTAATAATAATCGTTGTAGCAACGGCAAGTGCAATCGCGGCTAACATCTGATTCGATATTCCAAATAATGCCCATAAGGAGTTAATACCGCCAAATGGATCAATCGCTCCTTGATAGGTGATGTAGGCCCACCCAATTGTAATAATAGCTGATGCAACGATATTCGCGAAGAGATTATTCGTTTTTGCAAACGGTTTATAATAATTTCCGACTAAATCCTGTAACATAAATCTTCCGATACGTGTTCCCGCATCAATTGTCGTAAGAATGAACAATGCTTCAAAAAGAATCGCAAAATGATACCAGAAAGCCTTTGCTCCTGCTAAAAAGCTGGTAAAAATCTCTGCCATACCGACAGCCAATGTTGGTGCCCCACCAGTCCTTGACAAAATGGAGGATTCACCAATGTCTTTGGCGGCATTTGTAATATCATTTGCTGTAACTTGGAAACCCCACTCCGAAATGACAGTTGCCGCACTAGCTGCATCACCGCCAATAACTGCTGCTGGTGCATTCATTGCGAAGTAAAGACCGGGATGTAAAGAGCATGCTGCAATTAATGCCATAATGGCAACACCGGATTCCATTAACATACCACCGTAGCCGATAAAACGGGAATGGGTCTCCTTTTCAAGCATTTTCGGTGTTGTACCCGAAGAAACAAGAGCGTGGAAACCAGATACGGAACCACAAGCAATCGTAATAAATAAAAACGGAAAGAGATTTCCTGCGAACACAGGTCCTGATCCATCAATAAATTTACTAATCTTTGGCATGTGTAGTTCAGGAAGGACAATTAAGATTCCTGCAGCCAATAAGAAAATGACACCAATTTTTAGAAAGGAGCTTAAGTAGTCCCGAGGTGCCAATAATAGCCAAACAGGTAGAATGGAAGCGACGAATCCATAGATACCAATCATAATGGCAAGCTGACCACCAGTGAATGTAAACATCTTTGCTAATTCCGGATCTGCGGCGATAAATTGCCCGCCCCAAAGCGCAAGCATCAATAATATAAAGCCAATAATAGAACCTTCTAATACTTTTCCTGGGCGTATGTACCTCATGTAAATGCCCATGAGAACGGCAATTGGAATGGTTGCAGCAATGGTAAATACTCCCCACGGAGAACCGGCGAGCGCTTTCACAACGACTAGGGCAAGTACGGCTAATAAAATAATCATAATTGCAAGAATTCCGATGGATGCAATAATCCCACCAAATGGCCCTACTTCCTCTTTCGCCATCTGTCCAAGCGATTTTCCATTTCTTCTCATAGATCCCATTAAGATAACTGCATCTTGAACAGCTCCGGCCAGGACGACACCGATGATAATCCAAAGTGCTCCGGGTAAATAACCCATTTGTGCGGCTAATATCGGCCCTACAAGTGGTCCGGCACCTGCAATCGCGGCAAAATGATGACCAAATAATACCCATTTATTTGTAGGCACGTAATCTTTTCCATCATCATTTACTTCCGCAGGTGTTGCACGCTTATCATTTAATTTAAAAATTTTATACGCAATAAATTTACTATAAAAGCGGTAAGCTACTGCATAGGTACAAACAGCCGCAACAATTAACCAAGCAGCCGAAATCGTTTCACCGTTTGCAAGACCAAGTAAAGCAAATGCAATCGCTCCAAAAACCGAAATAGCTGTCCAAATCAAAATAGAAAGTAATTTCTTATTCACGGTTATGTCTTCCCCTTCCTTTAAAAAAATAATGCAATAATTAACTTCTCCCCTCCTTTAGTTAAAAAGTTAAAATATTTGTAATTATAAAAATAATAACCGGGATAACTGTATCATTCAATATGCAGTGGGACATATTTTTATTTTTCTGGAAAAAAGTTTTCGACAAATCCTTCCTTTTTAATGAATTTGTTAAATTCCCGGTTGTTTTTCGTTCCAAGCTATTAAATAAAAAAGTCAATAACAAGTTTTAACATAGTCTATTTTTTAATAAAGGATTTTCCCGATTTATATCGAATCTTACAGTAGAGACATCATAGTTTTCAAAAGGGGTTCAAGTTTGATGGAATTTCAGTTTGAAAGAATCTCACTTCAAGTATTAATGGTGTTATTTCCTTTCGTATTATTTTTAGTTTTTGCAAATGGTAAAATCAATGATTTGAAACGAAAAATTATCTTTGGACTTATATGTATATTAAGCATCTCTCTTTCACTGACTTTTGCTATACAACTGGGAGAGGGGAAACATCTTGATTTAAGGTTTATCCCATGGTATCTATCCTTTATGTACGGAGGAAATATCGTAGGCTTTATCGTTTCATCGTTTTACATTATTGTCCGTATTTGTATGGGTGGTATTGGGATGTTTCCTGCCATAAGCGTAATTATCGTAGGCAGTATATTTATAATACGAATACAAAAGCAATTTTTTTCATGGACATTAAAAAAGAAACTGATCTTTTCATCCACGTTTTTATTGATTGCTTCCCTATTACTTCCGATTATAGGAAGTATGATGATGACAGTTAGTATAACATCAACAAATCTATCAATTTATATATCATATTTGTTAGAAAATGTAATTGTTACCTGGATTGTGATTTATTTAATTGAATCACAAATTGAAAAAACGGCTTTACAAAAAGAGTTTCAAAACGCGGAGAAATTTAATGTGATCGGTCAGCTTGCGGCAAGTGTTGCCCATGAAATTCGGAATCCGATGACGAGTATTAGAGGATTTATGCAAATTTTACAAGCATCGAATCGTTTATCCAGATCCGAAAAAGAATATATAAAAATATGTATTGAGGAAGTGGACCGAGCAAATTCAATCATTGCGGATTATTTGGCATTAGGCAAAAGCCAATCAAATGAAGTCAGTAAGCTAGATATCATACGTGAGATAAATAAGGCTGTACGCTCTTTATCAACATTTGCAACGCTTAATAATGTTCAATTAAATTTTGCCCAAAAGTTGCCAATCTATTTAGCTGGAAATAGTAGCAGGGTTCAACAACTGCTTATTAATCTTATTAAAAATGGAATTGAAGCCTCGAGTGGGAATGGAGTAATAGATATAGAAGTTACCGCTGATTACAAGCATGTGTACATATCAATATCTGATAATGGAGAAGGGATGAGCAAAGAGTCGATGGAGAATTTCGGGCTTCCTTTTTACTCTACAAAAGAAAAGGGAACGGGATTAGGACTAATGGTTTCAAGGCAAATTATCGATGAAATGGACGGCAATATTCAAGTTAATAGTACGAAAGGAGTAGGAACGGTCTTAACTCTTACTTTCCCGCGAATACGGAAAGAGGTGTAGGCCTTTTTTTTGTTTTATTAAAACTAGGAATATGGATTCCGTACGTTTGGACTAGTTTTAGAAAATTCAGTAAAATATCTTGTTTTTTTAAATAAATCTATTACTATTAAAGAAAGGTTTTCAATCTATCAATGGAAGGGGAAAAGACGATGGAAAAAAAGTTAATTCCTTATAAGGTGATAGAGATTGTGGATTCAGTAGAGGAAAATATTCCGGCAGGTATTGGATTAATCCATGCGGAGGAAGCTTGGGAAAAAGGAAATTATGGAGAAGGCATTGTGATTGCTGTCATTGATACGGGTATTGACAAAACACATCCAGATTTAAAAGATCAAATTATTGATGGAAAAGATTTCACGAACACGGGTGATTATCAAGACGATCATGGTCATGGAACACATGTATGTGGGACAATTCTAGCAGCAATAAATAATTATGGAGTTGTAGGAGTTGCACCAAGGGCAAAGGTTTTAGTCTTAAAAGCATTGGATGGAAATGGACAAGGAGATATCAAGTGGATTAATGAGGCGATTGACTATGCAATTAATTGGGAAGGTCCGAATAAAGAGAAGGTTTCTGTTATATCCATGTCACTAGGCGGACCAGAAGAGGAAGAAGAGCATCGATTGATTCAAAAAGCGGTTCAAAATAATATTCTAGTCGTTTGTGCAGCGGGAAATAGTGGTGACGGCAGAGATGATACGGATGAAATGGAATATCCAGGAGCATACCCTGAAGTCGTGCAGGTTGGTGCGGTTGATTTAGAAAAGAATTTAGCGGATTTTTCAAATACGAATGATCTAATTGATTTAGTTGCACCTGGGGTTGAAATTTTCTCCACTTATCCGGGTGGGAAATTCGCTAAACTTTCGGGTACCTCTATGGCAACTCCCAATGTAAGTGGTGCGGCTGCTTTAGTAAAAAATATTGCTGAAAAAGAATTTGGTCGTGTACTAACTGAAGCGGAACTATACGCACAAATATGCAAAACGACAGAAGATCTTGGCCTAAGTAAAAAAGCACAAGGTAATGGTTTATTGAATTTCTCAACGACACAAGAAAGCGGTGAAAGGGAAATTACCATTACGATTGAATCCAAAAGTTTGCAACTGCCGGCACAAACAGTTTCGGTGTTTTATTAAGGCTCTTTCCGTAAAGGTTGTGAGGAAAAAAGTATATTTCCTCTTTGTTGTTTTCGGGAGGAACAAGGACCGTTCTTTTCCGCTACAGGAACCTGCTTTTTCGCGGTGAGAAGTCGAGCCTCCTCGGCTTCCGCCTGTGGGGTCTCGACCTTTCCTCTATATTCCGCAGGAGTCAGGTTCCTTTCGCTCTAATCCACTTGAATGGAGGGGATAGGATGGAGTACTTAAACCCAATTTTAATATTTTTTAGAGAAATGAAACTTCATTTCTCCCGAGTGGAAACAAACCAAATAATGTGTTTGGTTGAAAACCTACCACTCTCTTATTTGTTAAAGAAAAATCTGCTTTTAACCATGAAAGAACTAGATTAGTAGTAAACTGCTCAGAACTGGTTACTCTTTCATCTTTTCCTAGTGTAATATTCATAGCACCCCTCCTTGAAAATTGTTATTTCTACATAAGTATATAAGATCTATTTTTTAATTGAAGCAATTTTTTGGAAAGTTATAGTGTTCTTATACTACATTTACATATAGTATAAAATACCCACTAAGAGTAATTGTAAATTTGAAATATGGTTCCGAAGTTTATAAATTATCCGGAGATATTTCATTCTGATTTAATGTGGAAGTTTTTTATAAAAACTAAATCTACTCAAAGTCAAACCCAAGCATTTTGATCAATCTTTTTTATATGCATGGGTTTTCTCTATTATATAATCAACTTTTTAGGCCAATTCATATGTGCTTTTTTGCAAAAAAAGAAAAAACTTACACGCGATTACTATAGTAGAAAAAAATATTTTTTATGTATATTTTTTCCGAAAATAGTGTTATTACCATTTTGTAACAATCTAAAAATTCTGATAGGGGTGGAGATTTTGAAGAAATTTGTATTATCTTTGGTCGTTTCCTCAGGTTTAATTTTGGCTTCACACGTTACAAACGCCAATGCAGAGGAAAACTCGAAAAATGAGTTCGAAGGATGGACATCATCAGATTATGCAGAATATGAGCAAGGGAAAAAGGATTATGAGGAATTGATTAATCTTGAAAAAGAAGGAAAAAGTTTGAACAAAAATACGGAGCAATCTGGACAAAGTGAAGAAGTAACTCCTTTTGCAGAACCCAAACCAGATGGTTCAATGGGAATAACAGGTTCTGTATTAATAACAATGAGTGGCAGTAGTTCATCCGGTAGTTCTTGGGTGGGTGGACATGCAGCAATAGTTGTTGATCAATACAGTACTATTGAATCTTTTGGCAACCAAAAGGTTGCTAGTAAAAATGGGGTAAGATATTGGACAAATAATTTTAGACAAAGATATCCCGATGCTACAAGACATGATGTTATAGGTGCTACAGCTTCTGAAAAAAAATCTGCTGTGGGATTAGCAAAGTCATTTCTAAACAAACCTTATAACTTTGCATTTGGTAATAAAACTACTACCGATAAGTTCTACTGTTCACAATTAGTATGGAGAGCCTGGCAACTTATGGGTTATGATTTAGATTATAATAGAGGAAAATTTGTTTGGCCGGGTGACTTAAAGAAAAGTAGTCTTTTAAATTAAAAATAATTCTTTAAAAAGGTGACTGTCCTAGAACGTTTTATATTATTCATAGGACAGCATTTTTTATTTATAGGTGGGGGTTTAAATGAAAAGGAAATATTTAATTATTCTAGCCAGTATATTATTTTTATTTGGTTGCTCACAAAAAGAAAAGACCAATTCAAAAGTGCGACCATCATCAACTGAAAATGAAATAGTTTTATTACAAGAATGAATTTCATAATTCTTAGCCCTTGTGTATCAAGGGGTTTAAGAGATAAAAAAAGAAGTACCTCCCCAAATCTTGTATAATGGTAGTTGACCAGTAAGCCCCCATTCAAACAACGCATATAAATGATCAGCACCCCTTAGTACAATAATCGTATCAATTAAGGAGGTGCTTTTCCTATGTCACAACAAAAACTAACAATCGTCCCCGTTTCAATACAACCAGAAAAAAATATTATAACATCCACAACTTCGAAAGATCCTTCAAATAGCTTTTGCACAATCAAAATTGAAGCTGCTGAAATTTCCTTCTTCAACGGCGTAGATGAGCACATCATCCAAACGGTCATGAGGGAGTTGAAAAATCTATGAAACATGATTATACCAGTGTAAAAAACATTTATATTATTTGCGGTAAAACAGATATGAGGAAGGGAATTGATGGATTAGCAACGCTAATTCAAGATTCTTTCGAACTTGATCCATATGGAGATTCTATTTTCCTTTTCTCTGGTTGGAGTAAAGACCGTTATAAATGTTTATATTTTGATGGCGATGGTTTCGCCATGCTTTATAAGCGACTAGATGGAGGAAAACTTCAATGGCCAAAAGATGAAAATGAAGTACGTAAACTTTCGCAACAGGAGGTTCGCTGGTTGTTAGAAGGGTTGTCCATTCAGCAACCAAAGGCCATTCAAAAATCACAAAAAGGAGTATTCTAAACAAGCTAGAAATGTTGGTTTATAGCCATTTTCAACTTCGCTTTCTACGTTAAAAATGTTATAATATAACTAACTTATGGTGAACGAAAAGTGGTGAAATAAATGGTTAATACTTCTTCCAATAACAAGAATCCATATGGGAAATTAATTCGACTTCTCGAAGAACAATTGGCTCATTCAAATCAACAAAACAAAGACTTATCGAAAAAGCTAGATCAATCAACTAAACAGATTGAAGCGCTAACTGAACAAATTCGCCATTTAACAAAACTTTTATATGGATCGAAATCCGAAAAATCGAAATACAACGTACCAGATGGGCAAGGCTCATTATTTGATGATGACCCGGCTTTTAGCGAACCTGAGCACACAGAAGAACAAAGCCAACAGACAATCTCTTATACTGTTGTACGAAAAGTTAAATCAAAAAAACGAAATGATTCCTTGCATGATGGTATTGAAGTAGAAGCTATTCACCATCATCCGAAAAATACAATCTGTGACTGTTGCCAAGGGCAAATGATTGAAATTGGTAGTACACTTGTACGTGAAGAAGCAAAATTTATTCCTGCAAAAATGATGAAAGTACAGCACATTGAACATGCGTATGAATGTAAAGACTGCAAAGTTGATTCATCACAGCCAGCACAAATCAAACGCGGGAAAGCACCACAACCAGCGATTCAGCGTAGCATCGCAAGTCCTAGCGTACTTGCCAAAGTCATCTATGATAAATTTGCACAATATTTACCTCTTTACCGTCAGGTAAAGGAATGGAATCGCTATGGACTGAATACCAATGATAAAAACCTATCGAATTGGGTTATCCGTGTAGCACATGATTGGCTGTTACCTGTATACGAACGAATGAAAGAGTTGATGATGGCAAAATCGGTTTTGCATGTCGATGAAACATACGGACAAATTATCAACCGATCCGATGGGAAATCTGGCCAAGCCAATGCGTATAATTGGGTGTTTCGAAGTGTGCCAAGCCAAGGGCCAACAATGACTCTCTTTCAAAGCGCATTATCTCGAGCTCGATCTGTCCTTGAAAGTTTTATTGAAGGCTTTTCTGGAACGATTGTGTGTGATGGTTATTCTGCTTATGATAAGTTGGAAGGCGTTAATTTCGCAAATTGTTGGGCGCATGTTCGTCGTTATTGGCTGAAAGCTGATAGCAAAAATGGTAGAATCGGTGTGAAATATTGTGATGATTTATATCGACTAGAAAGGCAATTTAAACGTTTGTCTCCGAGTAAACGAAGAAAAAAACGTCAAAAGTACTCGAAGCCAATCGTGGAGGAATTCCTTCACTGGGTTGAAACATCACCATTTTACGGAAAAAATGCGTTAGCAAAAGCAGCTGAATACACATTAAACAGGGCAAATGGACTCAAATTATTCCTGAATGATGGGCGAATTGAAATGGATAATAATCCAGCCGAGAACGCCATCCGTCCCAACGTTATAGGAAGAAAAAATTGGCTCTTTAGTGTAAGTGAAGCTGGTGCAAAAGCGAATGCCATCTGTTTAAGTATTGCTGAAACTGCCAAAAGTAACGGCGTTGATTTCTATGAATATATAAAGAAACTTTTTACGGATTTACCAAATCTCGGCGTCCAACAAAACCCTGAAATTTTAGATCAATACATGCCCTGGTCAAAAATGATTCAGGCAGAATGTAGCAAATAAAAATGAAATAGCCGTAATTCGATTAAAAAGTCAGAATTTACGGCTATTTACGATGCGTACCGAAAGGTACACTTATTTTTATAATTCGGGCTTACGTTGACCACAAACCATAAAAAGACTGGAGGAGTACTTCTTATGACTATTATACGACAACCTAGCCTATTTGGCATACAGGAATTATTTGACATGGAACCTACCCAAAAATATGAAGCCATTATTTCAGCGGTAGATTTGGATTCGATGTACCATCAAGTGGCGAAAAAATCACGGTTGGGTGCACCGGAAGAACTAAACTATCGACCATGATTATCTCCACCTTTGTAAGATACATAGAGCGCATCCCTACGATGAAGGATCTTATAAAACGTCTTCATGATGATCTAGCTTTTAAGTTAAATTGTGGCTTTTTGGTTTCTGATCATGTGCCTTCAGAATCCTCCTATTCACGTCTCATAACGAAATTGGAGGAAAGCGATATCCTTGAGAAAGAACAAGAAAAAGTGGTCCTCCAGGCTATTGCAGAAGGTTTCATCACGGATGATACAGTGGCCATTGATGCAACCCATTTTGAAGCACGAGACCAAGCGCAGCCAAAAGAAGAAAAGCCAAAATCTGAACCCCAAAAACGTGGTCGGAAATCAAAAGATGAGCGTGACGGGTGGCTTAAAGAACAAGCTGAAACGGAAGCCAATTTACCTTTATATGATAGAAAAATTGTGGCCCAATTAGATGTTCCCCTAGCCGAACTACGTGCCGAAGTTCCCCAAGACCCTAAATGGGGCGTGAAAAAGAACTCAGAAGGACAAAATGTTTTTTGGTTTGGCTACAAAGGTCATTTAGCCGTTGGTACATCAAGCCAATACATTCTACAGGCTCTTTTTTCATCTGGGAGTCTAAATGATGGTAAGGCAGCTATCCCTTTACTGAAAGGAATTCAGGAACGCCTTCACCTTCCATTACGTTATCAAACAATGGATGCGGGCTATGACTATGAACCCATATACGAGCAGGTACATCGAATGGGACAACAATCCGTCATCGCGTATAATAAGCGAAATGAAGGGGAAATCATTGGCTATGATAAACACTTTGCCCCAACTTGTTTCAGAGAGCATTCTTATCGTTATGATAGTTTTGATCCTAAATATGAAACATTGAAATACACAAGACCAAAGGAATGCAGCGACTGTCCCTTAGCTAATGAAGGTATTTGCCAAAAGGTTTATAAAGTGAAAATCACTTCAGACCTTCGCAGATATACCGCACCAGCACGCGGGTCACAAGCATGGAAAAACATTTTCAAACGTCGTACTGCCGTAGAACGGGTTAATGCCTATCTGAAAGAATTCTTTCAACTGAACAATGTTCGCTATCGTACTGGGAAACGTGCAAAAATTCATTTTGACATGGTAACCCTTATTTATAATGCTTCAAAGTTAGCCGCAGACCGAATTAATGTACAATTAAATCAGCAACAAGTAGCATGATTTCTGTTTTTAAAAATATATTTTAGAAATTCTGTAGGATTCTGTATTTTTAAAAAGAGCAATTATGAAATTGACTCACAAAGTAATTTATTAGAGAAAACTAGTAAATTGGAATACTACAACTATAATCTAAAAAAAATGTCTACTACCAAAATCAATGCAAATGGTCTTGAGCAGATAATACCGTTAAAAGAAAAGAAAATTTTAATTCCAGGGAGTTATAATTCAGAACTGATTCATATATCATCTAATAAAGTTGATATTGAAGAATCTAGGTATCCCTCTCCATTATCAATTATTCCATATAATGATGGGGAGATAACACTTTACAATTATGACGAAAAAGGAGATATTAATTTTTATACTTATCAATTTGTTAGAGAAAACAAAAAAATCTGGACAAAAAGATTTGAAGGTGTGCCTTTTTTAATACGTAAATATGATGATAATTTATTTGTATATATAAAAGATATGAAAACGAATGATGAATCTTCAAGTTATTCTTTAATGATCATTGACTTAAAAAGAGGAACTGTTGATAAAAAAATTAATATTCATGGGGCTTATATAGCAACCGAAATACTTAAAAAGAAAAATTATATATATATGAGTCAATTTCATAATTGCTCTTTTTAAAAATACAGAATCCTACAGAATTTCTAAAATATATTTTTAAAAACAGAAATCATGCTACTTGTTGCTGATTTAATTGTACATTAATTCGGTCTGCGGCTAACTTTGAAGCATTATAAATAAGGGTTACCATGTCAAAATGAATTTTTGCACGTTTCCCAGTACGATAGCGAACATTGTTCAGTTGAAAGAATTCTTTCAGATAGGCATTAACCCGTTCTACGGCAGTACGACGTTTGAAAATGTTTTTCCATGCTTGTGACCCGCGTGCTGGTGCGGTATATCTGCGAAGGTCTGAAGTGATTTTCACTTTATAAACCTTTTGGCAAATACCTTCATTAGCTAAGGGACAGTCGCTGCATTCCTTTGGTCTTGTGTATTTCAATGTTTCATATTTAGGATCAAAACTATCATAACGATAAGAATGCTCTCTGAAACAAGTTGGGGCAAAGTGTTTATCATAGCCAATGATTTCCCCTTCATTTCGCTTATTATACGCGATGACGGATTGTTGTCCCATTCGATGTACCTGCTCGTATATGGGTTCATAGTCATAGCCCGCATCCATTGTTTGATAACGTAATGGAAGGTGAAGGCGTTCCTGAATTCCTTTCAGTAAAGGGATAGCTGCCTTACCATCATTTAGACTCCCAGATGAAAAAAGAGCCTGTAGAATGTATTGGCTTGATGTACCAACGGCTAAATGACCTTTGTAGCCAAACCAAAAAACATTTTGTCCTTCTGAGTTCTTTTTCACGCCCCATTTAGGGTCTTGGGGAACTTCGGCACGTAGTTCGGCTAGGGGAACATCTAATTGGGCCACAATTTTTCTATCATATAAAGGTAAATTGGCTTCCGTTTCAGCTTGTTCTTTAAGCCACCCGTCACGCTCATCTTTTGATTTCCGACCACGTTTTTGGGGTTCAGATTTTGGCTTTTCTTCTTTTGGCTGCGCTTGGTCTCGTGCTTCAAAATGGGTTGCATCAATGGCCACTGTATCATCCGTGATGAAACCTTCTGCAATAGCCTGGAGGACCACTTTTTCTTGTTCTTTCTCAAGGATATCGCTTTCCTCCAATTTCGTTATGAGACGTGAATAGGAGGATTCTGAAGGCACATGATCAGAAACCAAAAAGCCACAATTTAACTTAAAAGCTAGATCATCATGAAGACGTTTTATAAGATCCTTCATCGTAGGGATGCGCTCTATGTATCTTACAAAGGTGGAGATAATCATGGCTGCATAGTTTAGTTCTTCCGGTGCACCCAACCGTGATTTTTTCGCCACTTGATGGTACATCGAATCCAAATCTACCGCTGAAATAATGGCTTCATATTTTTGGGTAGGTTCCATGTCAAATAATTCCTGTATGCCAAATAGGCTAGGTTGTCGTATAATAGTCATAAGAAGTACTCCTCCAGTCTTTTTATGGTTTGTGGTCAACGTAAGCCCGAATTATAAAAAATAAGTGTACCTTTCGGTACGCATCGTAAATAGCCGTAAATTCTGACTTTTTTAATCGAATTACGGCTATTTCATTTATTTGCTACATTCTGCCTGAATCATTTTTGACCAGGGCATGTATTGATCTAAAATTTCAGGGTTTTGTTGGACGCCGAGATTTGGTAAATCCGTAAAAAGTTTCTTTATATATTCATAGAAATCAACGCCGTTACTTTTGGCAGTTTCAGCAATACTTAAACAGATGGCATTCGCTTTTGCACCAGCTTCACTTACACTAAAGAGCCAATTTTTTCTTCCTATAACGTTGGGACGGATGGCGTTCTCGGCTGGATTATTATCCATTTCAATTCGCCCATCATTCAGGAATAATTTGAGTCCATTTGCCCTGTTTAATGTGTATTCAGTCGCTTTTGCTAACGCATTTTTTCCGTAAAATGGTGATGTTTCAACCCAGTGAAGGAATTCCTCCACGATTGGCTTCGAGTACTTTTGACGTTTTTTTCTTCGTTTACTCGGAGACAAACGTTTAAATTGCCTTTCTAGTCGATATAAATCATCACAATATTTCACACCGATTCTACCATTTTTGCTATCAGCTTTCAGCCAATAACGACGAACATGCGCCCAACAATTTGCGAAATTAACGCCTTCCAACTTATCATAAGCAGAATAACCATCACACACAATCGTTCCAGAAAAGCCTTCAATAAAACTTTCAAGGACAGATCGAGCTCGAGATAATGCGCTTTGAAAGAGAGTCATTGTTTACTTTGGCTTGGCACACACTTCGAAACACCCAATTATACGCATTGGCTTTACCAGATTTCCCATCGGATCGGTTGATAATTTGTCCGTATGTTTCATCGACATGCAAAACCGATTTTGCCATCATCAACTCTTTCATTCGTTCGTATACAGGTAACAGCCAATCATGTGCTACACGGATAACCCAATTCGATAGGTTTTTATCATTGGTATTCAGTCCATAGCGATTCCATTCCTTTACCTGACGGTAAAGAGGTAAATATTGTGCAAATTTATCATAGATGACTTTGGCAAGTACGCTAGGACTTGCGATGCTACGCTGAATCGCTGGTTGTGGTGCTTTCCCGCGTTTGATTTGTGCTGGCTGTGATGAATCAACTTTGCAGTCTTTACATTCATACGCATGTTCAATGTGCTGTACTTTCATCATTTTTGCAGGAATAAATTTTGCTTCTTCACGTACAAGTGTACTACCAATTTCAATCATTTGCCCTTGGCAACAGTCACAGATTGTATTTTTCGGATGATGGTGAATAGCTTCTACTTCAATACCATCATGCAAGGAATCATTTCGTTTTTTTGATTTAACTTTTCGTACAACAGTATAAGAGATTGTCTGTTGGCTTTGTTCTTCTGTGTGCTCAGGTTCGCTAAAAGCCGGGTCATCATCAAATAATGAGCCTTGCCCATCTGGTACGTTGTATTTCGATTTTTCGGATTTCGATCCATATAAAAGTTTTGTTAAATGGCGAATTTGTTCAGTTAGCGCTTCAATCTGTTTAGTTGATTGATCTAGCTTTTTCGATAAGTCTTTGTTTTGTTGATTTGAATGAGCCAATTGTTCTTCGAGAAGTCGAATTAATTTCCCATATGGATTCTTGTTATTGGAAGAAGTATTAACCATTTATTTCACCACTTTTCGTTCACCATAAGTTAGTTATATTATAACATTTTTAACGTAGAAAGCGAAGTTGAAAATGGCTATAAACCAACATTTCTAGCTTGTTTAGAATACTCCTTTTTGTGATTTTTGAATGGCCTTTGGTTGCTGAATGGACAACCCTTCTAACAACCAGCGAACCTCCTGTTGCGAAAGTTTACGTACTTCATTTTCATCTTTTGGCCATTGAAGTTTTCCTCCATCTAGTCGCTTATAAAGCATGGCGAAACCATCGCCATCAAAATATAAACATTTATAACGGTCTTTACTCCAACCAGAGAAAAGGAAAATAGAATCTCCATATGGATCAAGTTCGAAAGAATCTTGAATTAGCGTTGCTAATCCATCAATTCCCTTCCTCATATCTGTTTTACCGCAAATAATATAAATGTTTTTTACACTGGTATAATCATGTTTCATAGATTTTTCAACTCCCTCATGACCGTTTGGATGATGTGCTCATCTACGCCGTTGAAGAAGGAAATTTCAGCAGCTTCAATTTTGATTGTGCAAAAGCTATTTGAAGGATCTTTCGAAGTTGTGGATGTTATAATATTTTTTTCTGGTTGTATTGAAACGGGGACGATTGTTAGTTTTTGTTGTGACATAGGAAAAGCACCTCCTTAATTGATACGATTATTGTACTAAGGGGTGCTGATCATTTATATGCGTTGTTTGAATGGGGGCTTACTGGTCAACTACCATTATACAAGATTTGGGGAGGTACTTCTTTTTTTATCTCTTAAACCCCTTGATACACAAGGGCTAAGAATTATGAAATTCATTCATATATCTTTAGTTGATACAAATAATAGTAATAGTTTTGTTATTAGATATACAAATGGTACATGGAAAGAAAAAAGAATAAAAATAAAAGAAACTGGGATAGTAAAAATGTTTATGGATAATGAGTATTTTTACACTTTACATTACAAAGAAAATAATACATTATTAGTTAAACACTCAAAAAATTTAGATAGGGACATCAAAATTGTTAAAATCAAAAAAGGAATATCGAATCCCATTTTAGATACAGAGAAAAATATTTTATTTTATACATATGTTAAAAATGACAAACAAACCTATTTAGCTTCTTACAATATAAATCAGAATAAAGAAAAAAATTCTGTAAAAGTTTCTGGTAGCATTCAGGACATTGTGTTAATAAAAGATATCCAGCAATAAAAAAGAAATAATAAACTCTTTTATATAACGGAGGGATAACTTGGATATTCAAAAAATTGTAGATTTATATTACATTTTATTAGGTGTGATTGCTGTAGGTTCTCTTATTATTGGATACTTAGTTATAAAAATATTTAAGAGTCATAAATTAGGGTTTTGTCTTATTTTAATTTCTAGTATATTAAGTTTATATTTTTTAATAAAATGGTTTGCTGGTGCTTCATCTGAAGTCTTCATTGGAACTATACCTTGGATTTTTAATATGGGTTTTGCTATTTTAATTTATCCTATTTACCTTTTTTTGGCTTGGATACTGACAAAAAAAATAAAAATAACTTAGTGGATAACTAAAAGACCCCTTTCTACAAAGTGAAAGGGGTCTTTTAGTTGGATATAAATTGTCTTTTTCAACTCCTCTAAAAGTTCTTTTGCCCCTTCCGGACATAAAATAATTTTTCCTGCAAATATTTTATTTTCATTTTTTTACTTCTCTAGTAATTACCATTCATTAAAAGGCAAATATTTGTTTAATATCATCATGTCTCCATCTATAAAAATTTCTACGGGATCTTTCTCTTCGATTTCTAAACTTCGTCTTAATTTACTATTAATGTTTTAGTTTACTTACAACATTCTCTTGCATTGTTACAGTATTACCATTGGCTTGAATGTTCTTTATAAAATCCAAAAAAATAATATAGATTAAATGTTCTGTATTTGGCAAGTAAAAAATGCATTAAACGGCAATTAAAAATGTAACCACTTTGCCAACATTCATTTTAAGCTTTTAGTAAAGATTCTTTATATCGATGACTATCACCATTGAATACGACCAAGTGAGAATGATGAATCAGTCGGTCAATGACTGCTTCCGTCAAAATGGGATCTCCGAAGACGTGATTCCATTGACCGAACTGTAGATTAGTTGTAATGATGATGCTCTTTGCCTCGTAACACATAGATATAACTTGGAACAGTAATTCTCCACCTTGTTTATGCAGCGGTATGTAGCCTAGCTCATCAAGGATCAGACAGTCCAGCTTTTCAATCTGCTTGAAGACCTTAGAAAGTGTTCCTTTTTCGTTTGCTTCAAGGAGCCGATTTACCAACCCAGCGACTGTATAGAACTTTACTGACTTGCCAAACTTTTGTATGGCATTTAAGCCAATCAATGTTGCCAGATAGGTTTTGCCGGCACCTACACCACCGTAAAAGATGGTATTCTCCTGCTGTTCAATAAATTCTCCGTTTAACAGACTTTCCTGGTCATTCCTGCCGGAATTTGAACCTCACTCCAGTCAAAAGGTTTACCCTGTACTTTTGGAAGAGTCGCTTGGTTTAAAAGGAGGTTGGTCCGGCGTTCTTCTCGCCGCTGGATTTCTGCTTCAAATAGCTTTAATAAAAACTCCTCATGGGAAGTAGCTTCAACTTCACGATAATGCTCTTTAATCCAGCTAAGCTTTAATCGTTTTGCGTATACTGAATTTCCTCGTGCATTATGCATCACCCCTTTATGGAGTTGATCATAACGTTCGAGTCCTCTCGTTGCTTCAGGCAGGGTGGGAAGCGTTATTTTTGGTTTAATTTCACTTCGGATTCCACTACCATTGATAAGCTGATAGAATACTTGTTTAATGGCATCCACGGAGGGATGCCCGTGTTCAGAGGAGATGACAAGCGCTTTTGTTATAAGACTGAAATCATGTTCCTTCAAAATCAGCGATAATAGTTTCAGTGCTTCCGACTTTTCTACGACAGTACAGGACTGAAAATAGTTTTTCCATTCCTCCGGTAGTTGGTCGTAGAAACTAGTATATTTAAGTGCCGTATACGTTTGGTACCATTAAATTTAGATATGGTCGCCACTTCATCGACTTACGGTACTGTCCATAGAGCCGTGAATGCCTAACGACAAGCTGACGCTCATCATCCAAAATCTCAACAGTGTTGTATGAGATTTTTACGAGAACTCTGTTTAATGCAAATCTTGGGGAAGTGGAATACAGATTGAGGTCCACCTTAACATAGCCATATTTATCAGTACTTTCAGTGTTTCATATCTTACACACTCGTATTCTTTTGCTGGCAATAGTAGAAAGGCATTATCCTCCTCGAATAGTTCTGATATACCAATCCTTTTGGTAATGCTTCCTCAAGCGGTCTTTTTCTGCCTTCCCCCACAGTTCCTTATTTAACTCATCCAATTCAATGACATGGAGCCCAGGAAGGAGAAAGTTATTCCTGACATACTTGACCATTGCCTCTACATGTCCTTTTTCATTACCGCTGGCGGGATTACAGAATTCACATTCAAACCCATAATGTAAAACGAAGTTTTGAAATTCCTCTGTTAAATGCCGTTCTCCATTTGGCAATATCTTTTTGACGGCAGGTGAGAGGTTGTCAAAGCGAATCGCCTTTGGCACTCCACCCATATGATGAAACACTCTTTTTAACCCCTCTAGGAAACACTCCTTGTTTTGTGAAGGGAAGACTTGAAAATAAAAAGCATTGCTAAAAGGAAATGACATTACTAAGTAGGGCAAAACTATTTCTTCCCCACCATAAATAAACGGGGCCTCTCCAAAATCGACTTGTGCTGTTCCAGAGATGGCCTCAAGTGGTAAGGCTGCTTGATCTGCCTGGTTTAATAATTCTTCTTTTCTCTTGGAAACATAATCGCGAACTGTTCGGTCAGACCCCTTAAAATTGAACTGTTCCTTAAGGAGCTCCCACATTCTCTTAGCTGTTCTACGAAACTTCTTTTTCTTTTTCAAGTCCTCCTTGATCCATTCATCTATTACTGGCTTCACTGGTCCTAAAACCGGTGATACTCTCGTCTGTTTCTTTTTTGGCTGTTCGTTGAAATCCTCCATATCCGCATATTTCTTAACTGTTCTAGGATCTCTACCTGTTCTTTTTGCTACATCCGAATAACCGCAGCCTTTATTGTTAACCTGTTGTCTGATATAATTGATTTCGGCCACTGCCAACATCTCCTTAAATACCTCCTGCATGACTTTGTCCCAACAGGAAGTGTAGTAGTATTTAAGAATGTTGACAAGTGGTTTTTTTAATTTGTGCTGGCCCCCCGGGGGGCCAGCACAAATTAATTGCCATCCCCTACATATCTAGAATGCCATAAACATGTTCTACAGTAATACTTAATTCTCCTAAATATGGAGATAAATCATATAAAAGAACCTCCCCTCGTAAAATAAGCTTTTCTTTTACTCGCATATAGATATAAGCATATTTTTCATTATCATCTTCCTCCCCTTCTACCTCGACTTCTTGAAATTGGAATAGAGTGTTATTTACCTGCTTAAACACTATTTTCTTAAAATCCTTTTCTGGAAAAAATGATTTCATTCCATGTACTAAAAAAGCTGCCACTTCTTCATTTCCTACACCTTTTTTAATTTGCTGAAGAAAGTCCATATAAAGCATTAAAACAAAATGAGCTATATCAAATGTGAAAGGAATTTCACTTGTGTAATTATCCTTTATATCTTCAATAAATATCTGACCTCGAAGATAGTGGTAATAAGGCAGCTTCAGAGTTAAATACCTTTTGGATGAAAAAAACTATGAAAAATGCTTTTTTGATTATTACCATTTATTTTATTATGTAAAACATCTAAAGCACTATAGGATTTTTTCAATAGTACCCTCCCCTTCCAACCACTTGATTACTGACATTATGATCAAATTAACAAGTTTCCTATCACAGAATACCTTTTTTGTACGCTTAAAGCATAAGGACTACCTATTTCAAGCTTATAGATGCTTTATAGTATATTTGTATGCATATATTGTTTGGTATCCCTATATGACCAATCCCAGCTTAAAATGTGCTGGTTTCTATGCCCGTAGACAAGCAGTAAAGTATTCAATTTGGTTTGTTGTATAGGATCCTTCCCCTGCTGCATGAGTAATATCCTTTTTGTTTGTTTACATAAAGATTGTAATATCATTTTTTCAATATCTGACACAGGGAACTTTATATTATGGGTTTTATCTGAACGCTGTTTTCGAATAGTTTTTTCGAATATTTTTTTATGCCTTCTGGAAGTTTTATTATATTTTGTTTGCGTTTTCAAATTAGTTAAATACAACGATTATTGAATTTCTTTTCTCATTTTTTTCAACTTGAGTTCCGTTAAGAAAGCTGATTGTAGTGGAAGGGTGCGCTGGACAGCAAAAAGCTCGAAGGATAACCTCCGAGCTTTTCTTATAATGGTATGATTGATAATAATAAAGCTACTAAAATCATGACGACTGTTGACCCACAAGCCCATTTTAGGAATGAACGCTGTAAGTCTCCAAAATCTGCTCCGACCATTCCAACTAATAGGTAGGTTGAAGGAACTAATGGGCTTAATAAATGAACTGGTAATCCTAAAAGTGATGCCCGTCCAATCATTGCAGGATCTATTCCGTAACCGCCAGCCGCTTTCGCTAGTAGAGGTAGTACTCCGTAATAAAATGCATCGTTTGACATGAAAAATGTAAATGGTGCACTAATAATTGCTGTAATCAATGCAAAGTGTGAGCCGAAGGCATCAGGAATATGAGTAATCATCGTGTTTGCCATCGCATCCACCATTTTCGTACCAGATAGAATACCTGTGAAGATTCCAGCTGCAAATACCATTGATACAACGGATAACGCATTATCAGCATAGTGTGCAATTCGTTCTTTTTGATCACTTAATTTCGGATAGTTGATCGTAATCGCAATCGCAAATCCAATCATAAATAATACGGTCGTCGGTAATAATTCTATGATGAGAGCTACTAAAAGTAAGATCGTTAGTAAGTAATTCACAATGATAAGCTTAGGACGTTTTAAGCCAGCATCTTCTGCAGTAACGGCCATTTGAGCCATTGTGCTGTAATCAATAGTTAAAACGCCTATTCGTTTACGTTCTTTTCTTCCAAGGCAGTAAGACATGAATAATACAAATAATATGCCGCCAATCATAGAAGGGATAACAGGTGTAAAGATATCTGACATTTCAAGATGTAAGGCAGTCATTGCTCGTGCAGTCGGTCCACCCCATGGAAGGAGATTCATGACCCCGGAAGCGGATACCGCAATACCGGCTAGTACGAGTGGTCTCATACCGATGCGTTTATATAATGGGAGCATCGCTGAAATCGTAATCATGTATGTTGTTGTTCCATCACCATCAAGGGAAATTATTAGCGCAAGTATAGCTGTACCTACTGCTATTTTTACCGGATCCCCTTTGACCACTTTCAAGATGGTTGAAATGATCGGATCGAATACTCCTGCATCGATCATGATGCCGAAAAAGAGAATCGCAAACAAAATCATAATTCCTGTCGGAGCTACACTTTTTATACCTTCTAGAGCCATGGGACCCATTTTGCTTCCAAATCCGCCAATAAGAGCGAAAATAACGGGAACGACCATAAGGGCAATCATGGCAGAAAGTCGTTTGGTCATAATTAAAACCATAAATATAATAATCATTAAAAATCCTAATATTGCTAACATGATTTTCACCTCTCTTATTTGTATATTGAGTATAGGTGAAATTTTCAGTATTGTAACCGTTTGCATAATAATGTTATTAAAAAGATTTAAATGCATTTTGCTCATTTTGCTCACGAAAGTCCCATCCAGGTACTTTGAAATTTGGATTGCGTGTTAAATAAAAAGAGGAAGATCCAATTGTGCGAAAGCAACTTATGGATCTTCCTCGTATTAAATTGGATAGTATTTTCGTTCGGGTCTTCCCACAATACCGTAAACAACTCCCGCCTTTGCTTCATGTACAGATGAAAGATATTCTAAATATCTGCGAGCTGTCGACCGGGAGGCACCGATTTCATTTCCAACTTCTTCAGCTGAAAGACCATCGGAAAGTGTCATATGAGGTGGTAGCATTTCTAAATAACTTTCCGGAACGATTGTAAACTTAAGCTTCTTTTCAGACGCTTTTCCTAATTTCCCTATTAGGATAGCTTGTACTTTTGTATCTCTTATTTGGTTAAAGACAACAGAATTTTGCAGTTGTAAATCCGTTGTTTCACTTTGGATCATGTTAACGGCCTGATCATATTCACCTAATTGGAGCAATCCGGATAACACATATAATTTATTCGTGAATTCATGTGTTTGAGCTCGGAGATCTTCTGAGTATCTTTTTACTTCCGATATCGTGTTGACCATCTGTTCAATTTCTGTTTTGTCACGAAAAGAAGCAACTACTCCTGTAATCTTATCTTGATCGAAGAGTGGCGTGCAGTTCACGATGACGGTTTGATCTTTCCAAATCATTTCCTTATCAATTTGGGGAATTCCCGTTTTCAATACCTCATAAAGATAATTAGATGGAAAGAGTCCATCCACTTTCCTATGCCTGACAGACCCTTGAATATGAAGAAGTTTCTTCGCGGGCTGGTTCATCATCGTAATAAAGCCGTCTTGATCAATGGCTAAAATACCTTCTTTCACCGCATGCAAAACAGCATTCTTTTCTTTATACAGTCCAGCAATTTCATATGGCTCTAAACCCATTGTGTCCTTACGAATATTACGAGCCAGGAGAATGCTTCCGATAATCGAGAGGATAAGCGCGAAAAAAGAAGCAATAAGTAATTTAATGAGATGATTCATTATTTGCTGTTGAATATCCTCGATTAGAAATCCTACAGAAACGAGACCAATAATCTCACCTCGTTTGTTGAATATAGGGGATTTCCCTCTAAGTGACGGCCCGAGAGAACCTTTCGCCTTGGAAATATAATACTCCCCATTGATGAGGGCCCTTTCATTGTCTCCGCCCTTCATTTTTTTCCCGACCTCAGCTTTATTAGGATGTGAATACCGTGTACCATCTTTATTTCCTATTACAATGAACTCAGCCCCGGTTTCTTTTCGAATCTTCTCCGCTAACGGCTGAATCGTTTTGGAAGGATCGGCCGTTTGAAAAGCATTTATTATCGTAGGCATAAATGAGACCGTCTTCGATATTTCAAGTGCCATCCTTCCTTTATTCTCTTGAATTTGCTTGCTTTCCATATAACTGAAAATTCCGGTTAGGAGGAAAATCAGAAGGAATCCTAGCAACAATACAAGCCCAAGTATTTTCATCTGCAAAGATACTTTTATGGACTTCAGGCAGCATCCCTCCTAGTATGAAGTTGAATGAAACTATTGTTTCCACGTATAAAAGTTTCAAATGTTCATATCAATTAAGAAATCCCTACTTACGTTTATTTATGCTGTAAAAATCGATATTCTCTATGAAGGTAACAAAAGCCTTCACCATACTTAACTTTAATGATTCTTCATGGTAAAACATCCATGTTTTTCGTAAAATGGCTTCATTATTTTTAGTTCGGATTTCCGATTTATAAAGGCCGTCAATATCGTCTAAAATCATACTTGGTAAAATGGCATAGCCCAACCCATTGATCACCATTTCTTTGCATGTTTCCGCTTTATCAACCTCAATGCTTATCAATGGCGGCTTAGAATAATTTTCTCCCCACCAATGATCCACTAATGTTTTTAATAAATGATCTGTCCGATAATCGATTCTTGGTAATTGTGGAAGACGTTCAATGTCGATTTTTTCTTTCGAGACAATACAAATTTTTTCTTCAAATAATAAATGTTTTTTCTCCTTCCACCCATAATCTCCTCTTACAAAGCCTATGTGGATATCATCATTACTCACTAAATTGGCGATATCTCCGCTGAAACCTGTCGAGATTTTGAATTCGATGTTGGGATACTGATCTTTAAAAAGCTTTAATAGTTCAGGAAGTTTATGATAGGCAAAGAAATTTGTGACCCCAATCCTTAAGGTTCCCGTTACATAGTTTTCCATATTACGAACATTCTCTTTAATTTTACGAATGCTTAAGAGAATTTCATGTGCGCTTTTTGCTAAATATTCTCCCTGTGGTGTAAATTGCACACCACGTCTGCCTCTATTGACAATTTGAACCCCAAATTCTTTCTCAATTTGCTGCAATCGATTTGTTAATGCGGGTTGGGAAATATATAGCTCCTTTGCAGCTTTCGTTATATTCTTCTCATGGTAAAGGGTTTGTAAAATGAGCCAATCTCGATCATCCATAGAAATCTCCTTATCTAGCCATCAACTTTTTTGATGGTTCATCATTAGAAATCAATATTTTATTTATTTCTTAATCTATAATATAGTTATTTATATAGCGAATCAATTATTATTTCACATCAAGAGTACAGATATCAAAAGAAAGAAGGACATCGGTTGAAAAGGAAATCATTATTTCAAAGCATTTGTTTTATGATCATCAGCAGTATCGGTGGACTTGTTCTTTCTTTGGCAGGTCTTTCGATTGGGTGGATGATTGGAACTTTACTGATTGCAGCCTTTCTTTCATTTAAAAGACCAGCATTTTTAAAGATTCCCCGTGAACAAAAAGGACTCCCGCCATACTGGCTAAGAATAGGTCAATGTATATTAGCAATTGAATTGGGACAAAAAATTAATTTATCTGTCGTTCATACGTTTAAGGATCATTGGTTAGTTATTTTGGTTATGCTATTTCTATCCATTATTTTTGCCCTTATATCCGGATTGGTTCTTTGGAAATTTAGTCAAACAGATATGATTACAAGCTTTTTCGGAACTTCACCAGGAGGGTTAAGTGCTATGCCTAGTATTGCAGAAGAGGTAGGGGCCAATACCATCGTGGTAACGATCATTCAAACGATGCGTGTTTTTCTTGTCGTGCTGACAATACCGCTCTTCGCTTCGACATGGTCGCATCATCCTGCCAACCATGTTATAGCCAATAGTGATGTTGTTTCTTCCGGGGGTGTCTCTGGATTTGAATGGAGTTATCTCTTATGGACTTTGATCCTAGCATTTGGGGTATGGGGTGGCTATTATATTGGTAAACACTTGAAGTTTCCGGCCCCATGGTTAGTCGGCGGAATGCTGGGGGTTGGTTGTTTGCAAACTTTAGGTTCCACCTTTGCCGGTCACGATATGATCGCCTGGTGGCCTCATAGTGCCATTATTTTATCGCAAATTTTTATCGCTTCAAGCATTGGATCACGTTTCTATAAAGAGATGCTCACGGGTATTGGAAAAACAATGTGGGTTTCACTTTTAACGACCATTGGATTGATCGTTTCGATGCTCGTTTGTGCCTATTTTGTATCCATCATCACAGGTATTTCTTTCATTACTTCGATGCTCGCATTTGCCCCTGGTGGGATTGCAGAAATGGCTACGACATCAGCTGTACTTGATGCAGATTCCACTTTTGTAGTCGTCGTCCAAGTGCTTCGTGTACTCGTTGTTTGTATAATTCTTCCTACACTGTTTAGGGGGTTAAAACAGTGGGAAGTCCGAAAAATGACGCGGGCGCAGTCGCGTATATCTGCTTAAATAGACACTTTAAATACACTCGTTCAAAAAGAAGAGCTTCTAAACTCTTCTTTTTTTTATTGTAAAGGAAGTGCTTCATAGAGCTGTTGGGAGAAACATATTAACAATAAAATTGTTTACTAGGTTCGTTTCGCTGACAAGTTCAACCTACTTAGTCAAATCTATAAAAGAGAAAGTTTTTTGAATACAGATTTGGTGGCAACTTTTCGTGTATTTTATGAACAAAATAGGACTTATGTTTTTAATGCTTTTTAAATGATTAATCAAACAAAATGCCCAAGTTATTATAAAATTTAGAAAACGTTTACAAGGGGGATTTATATGTTAAAAATGAAAAAAATTTCAACACTTCTTTGTGCAGGAGCTTTAGCCTTAAGTTTAGGTGCCTGCAGTAGCGATGGTGCTTCAGGCACTGATAAGAAGAAGGAAAGTACAGGCTATCCGAAGAAAGCGATTTCGGTTGTGGCTCCTTCCGGTGCAGGTGGTGGATGGGATTTAACTGCACGTTCATTCACAAAGGTATTAAGCGAGACGAAGCTTGTCGAAGTTCCGATGACAGTCGAGAATAAGCCTGGTGGCGGGGGAGCTGTCTTCATGGCAGAATACGCAACCCAACAGAAAAGTAATAACGATATGTTATTTGTGAATTCTCCTCCAATCATTATTAATAACCTGAAAAAAGAAGGAAATAGTCCTTATGGTTATAAAAATACAACGCCATTAGCACAATTGACGAAAGATTATGGAGCGATTGTTGTAAAAGCGGATTCAAAATTTAAAGATTTGAAATCCGTTCTAGAAGAAGTGAAGAAAAATCCTAGCAAACTTACTTTCGCCGGTGGATCAGCACTAGGATCAATGGATCACTTAGTTGCCATTCTTCCAGCTTTCAAATACGGTGTCGATCCGACGAAAGTCAAATATGTTTCTTATGATGGGGGCGGGGAAGCAATCACTGCTCTGCTCGGTGGAAATGCTGATGTTATCGGAACAGATGCCTCAAGTGTGCAGGAATTTTTAAAGGCAGGTAAAGTTCGTGTATTAGCTATTACTGCTTCTGAACGATTAGAAGGAGAATTCAAAGATATTCCAACAGCAAAAGAACAAGGAGTTGACGCAGAATTCACGATTTGGCGCGGTGTGTTTGGTCCGGAGAAAATGTCCGACGAAGCGAAATCATACTGGGAGAAAACGATTGGCAAGTTAGTTGAAACGCCTGAATGGAAAAAAGAAGTCGAAACGCAAGGCTGGGAAATGGAATATAAAAATAGCGAAGAATTCAAGAAATTTTTAGATGAACAAGAAACACAAGTGCAACAACTATTAGAAGCATTAGGTATGCAAAAGTAAGTAGGAGAGGCTGACTTTTCATCGTGATCAGTTCCAAACTGAATTGGTCACGTTGAATAGCTTTAGTTTTATTCTTATAGGAGGGGGATTGTAAATGAGCATTAAATTTGATCGTATTGCCGCTGTTGTCTTTCTAGCTGTAGGCGTCTTATTTATGATTGGTAGTAAACATCTTGCTAGTTCTTCGTATGGCAGTAAAGTGGGGCCAGATATATTTCCATTTATTCTCGGTATTATACTTTCCTTATTGAGTATTCGTTTATTTTATGAATCATTACGTACACAAGGACAAGGGAAGAAAGAAGTGCTGCAATATAAGCCATTTTTGATTATTTTCGCGGCAACCCTTATTTACATATTAACGTTAGAAACGATTGGATATGTTATTACAACATTCTTATTTCTTTTTATTTGTTTTCAGACGATGGAACGAAAGAAATGGATTACCTCTATTATTATTTCGGCAGGATTTTCCGGGGCTGTCTATTATCTTTTCGTAGGTCTTTTAAAAGGAACACTTCCTGGGTGGCCGATTTGGTTTTCGTAGGAAAGGAGGAGCTGTAAGATGAGCACATTTGAATATTTATTGCACGGATTTGAAACGGCATTGACTTGGTATAATATTTTATTTGCGTTTGTAGGTGTATTAATTGGCACAGCTGTAGGAGTGCTTCCGGGAATTGGTCCTATGAGTGGTGTTGCATTATTAATCCCGGTTACCGCATCGATTACTGGCGGGCTTCCTCCGGAGACTGCTGCAACAAGTGCGATCATCCTCCTTGCAGGTGTGTATTATGGTGCGATGTATGGAGGTTCAACGACATCGATCCTAATAAATACCCCTGGTGAATCTTCTTCGGTAGTGACAACATTGGATGGCTATCAAATGGCAAAGAAGGGAAGAGCGGGAAGCGCCTTGTCTATAGCGGCGATTGGATCATTTGTAGGTGGTGTTGTCACAATCATTGCCTTGATAGCATTAGCCCAGCCATTATCCAATATAGCTCTTAAATTTGGACCTGCTGAATATTTTTCGCTTATGCTGTTAGGACTTGCTGCTGTAAGTGGACTAGCGGGAAAATCAGTAACTAAAGCGTTAATCATGACGGTTTGCGGATTACTACTTGGAACCATTGGGATAGATAACGTATCCGGGATTGCCCGTTTTACATTTGATATACCTTGGCTTTACCAAGGAATTGAATTCTTGACAATTGCAGTTGGTTTGTTTGCCCTCGGTGAAGTTTTCAAGACCATCTTGGAAAAAGAAGAAGAGGATGGAAATATTGCGAAAATTAATAATATGCTTCCAACAAAAGAAGAAATGAAGGAATCGGCGGGGCCAATCGCTCGTGGCTCAATATTAGGCTTCTTCGTTGGGATCTTGCCAGGTGCAGGTGCGACATTAGCTTCCTTTTTTTCTTATCTATTGGAAAAAAGAATTTCAAAAAATCCTGAGAAATTCGGGACCGGAACGATTGCTGGAGTAGCGGCTCCTGAAACCGCTAATAATGCAGCTTCAGGTGGTGCGATGATTCCTTTATTAACATTAGGAATACCAGGATCGGGCACTACGGCCATATTAATGGGAGCATTAATGATGTATAATGTCCAGCCGGGCCCATTATTGTTTGATGATCATCCACAAGTAGCGTGGGGATTGATTGCAAGTATGTTTATAGGAAACTTTATGCTGCTCATTCTAAATCTACCACTTGTTAAAGTATTTGCTAAAATTATTCAAACACCTAAACAGTTTTTAATCCCGATGATTATTGCTATTTCCATTTTTGGGGTTTATGCCGTACAGGTTTCAACCAATGATTTACTATTATTACTAGGGTGTGGGGTTTTTGGCTATTTCCTTAACAAGAATGATTATCCTATCGCTCCCCTAGTATTAGGGCTTATATTAGGACCGATGATTGAGAACAATTTGCGAAGAGCCTTAACTATTTCAAATGGTGATTATGGGGTATTCTTCACTCGCCCAATCTCCCTTGCGTTTTTAATTGTGACAGTCCTTTGGTTAACCATCCCAGTATTGTTAAAAGCAAGAGGCAAGAAAGTGGTTATTAATGTAGAAGGGTAAGAATCAATAAGTGTAATAGATGAAAAACTCCTTTTTTGAGGAGTTTTTTTTGTAAAAATAGTATAATTATTAAGAATTTTATAAAATGTAACAATTCAAACAAAGTTCATTTCGATTTGTTAAGTTACATTGCTTTTACAGCAGAGGTGATTGGATGCGATTACATACGAAATTAATGCTTGGATTAAGTTTTCTCATTATGTTAATGGGGGGAATTTTTGAATTTACTTATAAAAATATAATGGAGTCCAATTTAAAGCATGAAAAGGGAAAAAATGCTTTAGCTGTAGCACAATCCATTTCTAATATGCCAAATATTCAAGAAGCCTTTTATACGAAAGATCCGGCTAGTATTATCCAACCTATTGCGGAGAAGATTCGAAAACAGGTGGGCGCAGAATTCATCGTAATTGGCAATCGAAATGAAATTCGTTATTCCCATCCAAATCCAAACCGAATTGGACATAGGATGGTGGGCGGTGACAATGAAGCGGCTTTTAAAGGAAAATCAGCCATATCAGAATCAACCGGAACACTAGGTCCGTCCTTGAGGGGGAAGGCGCCTATCTTCTATCAAGGAAAAGTGATTGGCGTCGTTTCTGTCGGTTATCTTCAAACCGATATTGCTGAGGAAGTTTCTAAAGTTCAAAAAAGGATTTTCATGACGACAATAGGGATTTTGCTAGGCGGTTTACTGATTTCTCTCCTAATATCTTTACATATCAAAAAGGCGATCTTTGGACTTGAGCCGGAGGAAATTGCTTGGATGTATCAGGAGAAGCATGCTATTTTGGAATCCATTCATGAAGGGATTATTGCCGTAGATACGAAAGGTCTAATAACGGTTGTAAATGAAACGGCTCACAAAATTCTTCACGTACCGAATGATATTCTTCTTAGAGGGAAACGGATTGATGACGTTCTCGAAAATACACGGCTACTAGATGTCGTAAAGACCGGACAAGCTGAATATGATCGAGAATTTATGATTCTAGGAGAAGTCTATTTAGCTAATCGAATTCCAATTTTTGATAAACGAGGAGTAGTGATTGGGGCAGTGGCCAGCCTTAGGAACAAAAATGATCTGTCTTACCTGCTTCAGGAACTTTCACATGTAAAAGCTTATGCGGAAGGGTTACGGGCCCAGACGCATGAATATTCGAACAGACTTTATACGTTACTTGGTCTCATTCAACTAGGATCATACAAGGAAGCAATTGATTTTATTTCCAAAGAGGTGGATGTCGCACAAGGAATTATTCACTTTCTCATGAAAGAGATTCCTGACCCAATATTAGCTGGTTTCATTCTTGGCAAAGTCAGTTTGGCGAGTGAGCTGAAAATAGATTTCTCAATTGATCGCGATAGTAGCTTCATCGATGTCCCCGCGGAAATAAGTCGGGATTCATTGGTAACGATTATTGGCAACCTGATCAATAATGCATTTGATGCGGTTAGGGAAAATGGAAAAGAAGAGAAAAAAGTAGCGCTCTTTTTAACCGATCTCGGAAAAGAGCTAATTATAGAGGTTGAAGATAATGGAAATGGAATCGCGAAGGACGAAGCGAAAAGAATTTTCCAGGAAGGATATACGACAAAGAATAAGAATACGAATGCGGGGATTGGCTTGTGTCTCGTTCAAAAAGAGATCCATGCTCTTGGGGGAACGATAACCTTTTCAACGAATGAAGGAGAGGGCACGGTATTCACGGTAGCTATACCAAAAAATGGGGGGATTTAGTTTGATTGGCAATAGAACGATCGAGGTACTTATTATTGAGGATGACTTAAGGGTCGCTGAAATACAAAAGCGATTCATTGAACAAATAGAGGGATTCCAAACAGTGGGGATTGCCGCGAGTTATTTAGAAGCGAAAAGCTATATTGATATTTTGCAACCTGACCTTCTGTTATTAGATGTTCACTTCCCGGATATGGATGGTCTCGCATTATTGAAAGAAGCCAAACAACAGCGTAAACAGATGGGCGTGATTATGATTACGGCAGCGAAGGAAATTGATAAAGTGCAAGAAGCTATTAGCATAGGTGTCTTTGATTATATTATTAAGCCTGTTGTATTTGAAAGATTTAAACAGGCATTAATTCAATATCGAGATTTTCAATGCAAGCTAGAGACATTAGGTATGGATTATCCACATATTACACAGGAACAGATCGATCAGCTTTTGCAAAAGGAAAAAAATCGTCTTCCGAAGGATAAATCTCAGCTGCCGAAAGGAATTGATCCACTAACCTTAATAAAGGTGTTAGAAGTTCTCAAAACAGCTTCGGTTGGAGTAACGGCAGAGTTTGTTGCCCAAGAAATGGGTGTGAGCAGAACAACAGCTAGGCGCTATCTGGAACATCTTGTGTCGGGGGAAAAAATTGAAGCTGATTTAGCATATGGGACGGTAGGGAGACCAGAAAGAGTGTACTTGGTTAAAAAATAATCGTCCATGGACAATGTGATTATATTTCAGCATACAGGTCAATACTAGATGTTCCTATTAAATTCTACTATGTAAATAGGCCTGTATATAGGCAATCCAAAAGAACCATTTTAGAGGATAAATCTAAAAATAGAGGTAAAAATTTTATCGCTTTCATACTATTTTAATAGCTAGAAAAAGAGATAATAAAGGGGGAAACTGGATGGGGAAAAGATTTATAAAACAATGGTTACTTGTCTTAGCAGTATTTATGGTAGCAATTATTCCTTATGTAAATAAGGAAACAACAACCTATGTAAATGCATCGGACGAGTATGCTGAATTAGGTCACCAAATAAACGTAATTTTAAATGATAAGAAATTAGATGGTTCAGTAACCGGTGTAAGTCTTCGCTCAGCAGATAGCGGGGAAATTTTATATGAGCATTTCGGAGATGTACGATTGCGACCCGCTTCCAACATGAAGTTATTAACAGCCGCTGCAGCTTTAGAAACACTTGGGGGAAATTATCGATTTACAACAGAGGTATTGACGGATGGGAATGTTAAAGGCAAGGTCCTTCAAGGGAATCTCTACTTAAAAGGAAAAGGAGATCCGACACTTCTGAAAGAAGATTTAGACCGATTAGCCGATCAGTTGAAAAAGCAAGGAATTGGAAAAATTCATGGAGATTTAATCGGTGACGACACATGGTATGATAATGTCCGCTTATCACAAGATTTGACATGGACAGACGAAACGGAATATTATGGATCGCAGGTTTCCGCACTTACTGTATCACCAAATACAGACTATGATACTGGTACTGTTATAGTAGAAGTCACCCCTTCTTCAAAAGTTGGAAAACCTGCTAAATGGACTGCGACACCGGAAACCGACTATGTAAAAATTATTAACAAAGCGGTAACTGTTGAAAAGGATGGCAAGAAAAATATTACGATTCAACGGGAACATGGAAAAAATACAATTGTAATTGATGGAACAATTCCTGTTGGTGCAAGTGCAGCTAAGGAATGGATGGCTGTTTGGGAACCTTCAGAATATGCATTGTCACTGTTTAAACACTCTTTAAAAGAAAAGGGAATTCAATTCATCGGGAAAAATGATATGAAGCTTGGCAAAACACCTAAAAATGGTCAACTACTAGCCGAAAAAAAATCAATGCCATTAAAGGATGTACTCATTCCTTTCATGAAACTAAGCAATAATGGACATGCAGAAATGTTAGCAAAGGAAATGGGTCAGGTTATTTATGGGGAAGGAAGCTGGGATAAAGGATTGAAAGTGATTAGAGATACCGCTGCCTCACTGGGTGTGAATACACAAACATTGATGCTTAGGGATGCATCAGGGATGTCACATGTTGCGATGATTCCAGCAAATGAAATATCCCAACTTTTATTTGCGATACAATCAAAAAGCTGGTATCCATCTTACCTAGCTTCCTTGCCTGTTGCTGGAGATGATGACCGATTTGTCGGTGGCACGTTAAGAAATCGGATGAAAGAACCTCCGACAAAAGGAAATGTCATTGCAAAAACCGGTTCCTTGACCACTGTGAGCACATTATCCGGATATGTAACAACGAAAAGTGGCGAACGAATCATCTTTTCTATTTTAAATAATAATTATGTATCTTCCGGCATTACAGAAATTCAAGATAAAATTGCAAAAGCAATTGCCAGTTATGATACAAAAAAATAATAGAATAGGAAAAAGAGCTCATTCATATCGAGCTCTTTTTTCTGTTACCCGGATACATTATGTTTCTTTTTATTTTGAATGAAATGTTTAAGAAAGGCTACCATGAGTAGCATTATCGGAATGATGACCTGGAATGGTATATGTAAATAGATAGGTACAATAACTAATCCTTCTTTCATATGTTCAGCAAAACTGCTAGCGATCGACATTGACAAAATTAGGATGATGAGCCCGATTGGAAAGACGAGCTTTTTATGATTTTTCAACTTAAATAAGTCTGCCGTTCCAATCAGACCGACATAGAAGAAGACACTTATTTTGAAAAATCCCCCGATAATGGCAGCAAGCATGAAAAAAACATCAAGACGCTCTAAGAAGCTTGCTACTTCAATTCGTTGAATGGTTGTTAAAAGTGGGAAAGGGGAACGAGAAACGAGATTTATCCCATTAACTGCTATATTAACCGCCATTGTTAGGGCTAGATTTATCCCACTTAAAATGATTGCTGAAAAACCAACAATCTTTGCTTTAGATGGTGTATTTAAATAGGGAAGAATCATAGTAAAGGCAATCATTTCACCAAATGGGACGTAAACGGTTTGTTTAAATGCAACGTCAAGTATTCTTACTATCCCCTCTTCAAGGATGGGTTTCAACTGGTTAAGATCGATTAAGCCGGAAATGATGACAAGTAAAAAACCGGTAATGGCTAAAAAATAGAGAAAAGCAAAAAGTAATTCCCCTGTTCTCGCTAGCACTTCAATCCCTTTATGGACAGCGTACATAATCGCTAAAATCATGATCGTATTTATTATAAAAAGTGGTGAATTCGGATAGGCAAAGGTTAATAATAATTCACCAAAATCTCGAAGTACCCTTGACGAAAGATAGAGGAAATATAATATATAAAGAAAAGCAACGAGCTTACCAAAAAAGGAACCAATGATTTCTTGGGCATAGGATGTAAGTGGTTTGCCTGGGTAAAATTGATATAGTCGATAGTAGATGTAATACAAAAATAATCCCCCAAGCATACCGATTAGAATTGAAAGCCATGCATCCTGCTTCGCATCTGTTCCTAAGGAAATAACAAGTGCACTTCCATGTTCAAATAAAACGTATAAAACAAATAATTGTATCGGTGTTATTTTTACTTTTTCCATGAAAATCACCCATTCCCATTATGCTACTTTAAATCCGAAAAATATGGATTATTCCTTAATCCGGTTCTTCTAATAAATACGTCGACTTTTACATTAACAGTAAGCTCTGGAAAGACGATTTCATTCCAATCTTGATCGACCTTTTTCCACAAATCCGGTGATTTACGATAAAATATCTCCCCAAATCCAAAAATATCAGTTTTCTCTTTTTGAATAATTTTTACGGCATGTAACATTTCTTTTTTTATTTTTTTTGCTATATTTTTTTCCAATTGCTGCAGTATTTTTGGATCTGTTAAGTCTATAGGCACTGTAGCTTCTCTAATATCGCCTTCTGCTTTAATATGAATTGTATAAATCGGTTTATTGTTTTTTATTTTTAGATGAATTTTCGACTTTCTTGAATTGACAGCAAAGGATATGGGAAGTTTTTGCTCATCCCAATTTATCCCAATTACTGTTTGGTCTAACTTGTTTAATATCCAAACAATGCTACGAGCTGTCTGACCATAGATGACTTTTTCTAATTTTCCTTCTTTGAAAATTGCCAACCCTCCAGCTGATAGCCGTGCTGCTGCTTCGGTTGTTTCCGTATTGGATTGGCCTTGCCCTTGTTCGAGATCCCCTTTTATGATAAATGTGCTCATGATCGGTTCCTTTCCGGGGTTAGTTAACCGTTTGATGACATCATCTACACTTACATCGATACTTTCACCTAGCGCCTTTTCAGTAAATTTCAATGCTTTAGTAATTTTATTTGCCGGAAGTTTGTCGATTGGAGTTAGAATTTTCAGCATATCGATTGCTCTACTATTTTCGGCAACTACGATTGAAGCAGTTGTTCGAAATTGAGGATTTCTCTCGACAATGTCGAATATTTTTGTAATGTCTCCTCGAGCCAATTCTTCCCCGATGATGACTAAATTAGCATGCGCATAATAGACCTTACGTGATATTTCTTTTGATGCAATCCTTGTCGCCTCTTCTAAATTATTTCCGGTGGTACTGTATACTGTAACAGGTATACCGCTGCTTCCACCTTCTTGTTCACTGGCAAAGTTACCAGGATTAATAATTTGAAAGGTAAGCAGATATTCTCCATTATCTGTTTTGTCTACACCAACTGCGTGCACTATTGCTAAATCTGTAAGCTCACTTTTATCCCAACAACCAGTAAGAAATGTAATGGAAGTAATAAGTATGGTGAGGAGTAGACAATTTCTTTTCATTTTCCTTCACCGTTTTTATCAGTAAGCGTAAAATAATCCCCACCTGTCAACCAGATGGGGATCGAGTTATTATTTAGGTAAGTTTTTAAAATCTATGCAAACGATTGGAAGTGTTGTTGACCAAGGCAGTACTTTATCCAGGGCATTTTTATCTGTCAGATCAATGTTAGGTAACTTCTCAAATAAATAGCGAAGGTAATAATATGGGTTTAGGCCATTTTCCTTTGCTGTTTCCACAATGCTATAAATGATTGCGCTAGCCCTTGCACCTTTCGGTGTATTTGAAAAAAGGAAGTTTTTTCTCCCAATAACAAAGGGCTTTATTGAGCGCTCGCTTCTATTATTATCAATTTCTAATCGTCCATCCTCTAGGAATGCCACTAATTTCTTCCATTGATTGAGACAGTAGGTAATCGCCTGACCTAAAGCGCTTTTTGGTAACACTTTTTGCTTCTGTATTTTTAGCCATGACAAAAAGCATCCAAGACTGGCTTGTCGCGTTCTAATCGTTTTCGTATCGTTCCATAGAGGATAACTCCTTTAGGTCGCGCTCAATGCGATATAGTTGGTTACAGTATTGGAGACCTTCCATTGTCGCTACTCCTGATGTCAGACGCTTTGAAGAAGGCAATACTTTTAAAGCCTCATCAAATTTACGTCGAGCATGAGCCATGCAACCGACCAGTTTTACATTAGGTACCTTATGGTACCCGGCGTATCCATCAACCTGTAAATATCCTTTAAACCCTGACAGGAATTTCTCGGCATTTTTGCCTGACCTAGTTTCCTGATAATCGTAAAGGATGATTGAAGGTCCTTCTTTTCCAGTACGGTAGAGCCAGAGATATGATTTTGAGGTGGCTGGTACTGACCGGGTTCGTGAAGTACCTGCAGGGTCGATTCGTCCGCATGTAAAATATCCTTTTCCAAAAGAAGTTGATGCATGCGATCATAAAGTGGGCTCAACCACCGGTTGTACGTGAATCATCCAATTGGCAAGGGTTTGGCGTGATAACGGTACCCCAATCTGGAAAATTGCTTTTCTTGCCGGTATAATGGCGTACCCATCCACATATTTTTGATTCATAATATGTGCCATTAAAGAAGGAGATGCTAAACTACCTGAATGAACCGGTTTAGGCATTGGTGCTGTTACAACCGGAGTTTCAATTTCTTCACGTTCACAATGGCGGCAAGAGTAAATGGACTGAACATGTTTAACAACTTTCAATTCCGCAGGAATGTATTTTAGTTCCTGGCGTACTTGCGTACTCATTTCATGCAGATTTCCACCGCAACACGAACAAACCTGCTCTTCAGGGGATAAACGATATTCAATCGTCTCCACAGGCAAGTTTTCTAACATCAGTTCACGTTAGTACCGCGAACTTTGCGGCGCCGTTGATAAGTAATAGATTCCAAAGTAGGTTCCGGCAAATCTGGATTAGCTTCATTTTCTACTTCATTAAAAAGTTCCAATTGATCGGGGTTGGTTTTTTCACTGGAAAAGCCGAATCTATTTTTCTGCAGAAGGCGAAGCTGTTCTTCAGTCCATTTTAATTTGGCCTCTAACGCGCTCTGCTTTTTTAGCTTCGCCTCTAATTCCGCATTTTGTTTCTCCAGCATTTCCAAGCGTTGCAGGAGTTCTTCAATTGTAGGGGTTGGGGTAGTTGAATTCGCTGTCTTTTTCATAAATATATTATACGATAAAATAGGTAAATTCCCTGATTTTTCATTATTTAAATTACTGTTCTTGCTGTTACAACAGGGTGTGCCTGTTTTTGTTCCAATGATAATCCATCTAATAACCACCTTAATTGGCGTGGACTTATTTTCAGAGGACCCGAATTATTATCTGATGGCCAATGAAAATTTCCTCTCTCCAGCCGGCGATAATAAAGCCAAAAACCGTTATGATCCCATTGAAGAATTTTCAACTTGTCTCGCGCGCCGGTTACAAAAAACAAATAAACTCGAAGAAAAAAGATCTAACTCGAATTCTTCTTTTACAAGAGCAGCCAATCCATCGATAGATTTCCGTAAATCTGTGACACCTTGTGCGAGGTAGACACGATCAACCGTAACTTCTTTTAGCATACTGATTTCAATGCCTTAACTACTTCCGCCAGTAGTGTTGGATTAAAGCCAGGTTTAACCACGATGGATGCTGAACCAACATTTATATGTAATGTTTCATTCTGTTGCTCAGATTCTTCTAATGTAACCGGAATCCACTTGCTGTTAGAATCTTGGGTTGAATAGAAATTATCGGCTTTATAAAGCCAATACTTTAACTGATGAATACTTATTTCATTGATTTCACACCATTTGGATTGGGTGAGGCCACTCGCTTTGAAAAGAGCGATCCTACGCTCCCATTCCTTACGCAATTCTGGATTATTTCTTTGGGACATAAAAAAACCTCCTCAAACTTTGATTTGAAGAGATTATCTCACAGGTACTATATATGTTAATAGGTGTATTCTATTTGACTCTTACTTTTATCAGAATGTTGCTTTGGTGGCTGTGGTTTTTGATTTTTACCGGAACGAATAATATTCTTTTGGCTAATCAATCTAGGTCTTTCTTTAAACGCCCATATTGGCATTCGGGTGATTGTATCATCCACATTGTTTTTTATAAACGGTGCTAATGGAGACATGTACGGAACGCCAAAGGAACGTAAACTGCATAAATGAATAAGCATGACTAACCCTCCCTCTATAAATGTTGATACATCAACGGTTTGACCCGTTGGTAGGGTGTCAAAAAAATATTTTTCGACACGGACCCTAACTTTATTTTCATAATATGTGAAACTATTCCAATAAATAGGTACGCTACGCGGTCACTACTGGATAATTATGGAAAGTAGTGATAGGGAATTATACGATGCACAATGGATCTCTGCGTAGCTTATGATGACGTACCCTCCCATGTCTCTGGGCATCTATGTGCCTACATTCCTTCGTTCGGTCTAGTCATAAGGCAGAGGCTAGCGAAGCTCCTATAGGGACTCTAGGTCGAATGGTGAAAATAATGCCAGCTTCTCCGTGTCATCCTGTTGTCTAGGTCTAGTTAAGGGGCTGTAGGGATTTAAGTCGCCTCTAAGAGACTTGGAATATCCCTCATCATTCGCTGTGCGTCAAACGCTTTGTGCTTAGTGCTAATTCCATGTAATACTTTTAACAGTTTACCGCATAGAACCACGATGGATTGTTTCTTGCGTAAAGGATTAACCTGACGGTTCGTGTAATACTCATGTAGCTTTCTAAAAGCTTCATTGTGGCGGATCATCGGCATCATGACTCGGAACAGGAGAGCGCGTAGCTTTCTTCTACCCCGTTTAGAGATTCGTTTTGCCCTTTGTGCATACCAGAGGAATTTTCACGTAACGTTAATCCCGCGAGTTTGATTAGTTGGCGTGGATCTTCGTAGTGTGAAAAACTTCCGATTTCAGCTAATAGGTCAACGATTGTCGTATCTCCAAGCCCTGGTACCGTTGACAGCCATTCGTATTCTACTGACATTTTTACAAGCTCAACTAAGCGCTCCGTAATACCCTCAATATCTTTTTCTAGCTGGTGGTAACGGCGGACAAGTGTGGCTATTTCAATACGGTCCATCTCACATCCTTCCGTTACTCCGATAGAGCTAGTTGCGACTTCGATAAGGCGCACTGCTTTTGGTCTTTGGGGGGATTTTAGTCCCTCGACCTTTCGATAAAGGGATAACACTTCATCCGGGTGTTTCTGGTGAAGATCACTTGGAAATGGAGTGCATTCAAGTGCGGCCATAGCCATTTTTCCGAATGACGGAAATACTTGAACGAACTCTGGAAAATAGCGATCTAACCAGCGAATTATCATGTTTTTGACGGCTCCTAGCTCCTCAGTCAATTTACTACGGAATGTAGAACCAGCACGAAGTTCAGCTTCCATCCCTTTGAGGATTCGCGGATAACTAAAGCGTCCATCCTTTACAAGACGAGCGATTACCAGTGCATCTTTACGGTCATGTTTGGTTGGCAGATTGTCATCCAACTCTTTTGACCGTTTGACATGCATCGGATTCGTCATGACTAAGGAAATGCCTCGTTCTTCAAGGAAATAGGCTAAATTTAGCCAGTAATGGCCAGTAGGTTCAATCCCGACAATGACTTCTGTCTTTTCGCTTTCTTTCATTTCAGTCAAAATACGTTGATATAAATACTCAAAGCCGTTATTAGATTGATAAACTGAGAAAGACTTTTGGAGCACCCGGCCACGATCGTCTACAAAGCAAGCGTAATGTGTCCGCTTTGCGATATCGATCCCTACAACGAGTGTTTTTTCGGTGACTTGATTAATTTTCTGATTTTGTTTAAAATCCATTATGGAGTCCTCCTTGGTTAACAAATTAGGGGTCAATTCATCGACGATTTGACACCCCGCATCATACCAAGAGGGCTCTTTTTGTTCAAGTCCCCGAAAATCCTTCTAACAGGAATGCTCCTATAATTAATCCATAGAAGCCAAATGTTGCAGCAAGTATCATGAATAAAAATCGAATTAAGCGAGCGGCAATCGCCATAGAAAAGGATGGCGTTGAAAAGCTAGCAATAGCGGTAATGGAGACGATAATCACCATTGCGGGTGAAACAATTCCAGCTTGCACCGCAGCTTCACCGATGACTAGGGCACCTACAATCGAAACCGTTTGTCCAACTGCCTTTGGAAGTCTTACCCCTGCTTCACGTAAGATTTCAAAGATCACTTCCATAATGACTGCCTCTACAAAGGCGGGAAATGGGACCGTTTCCCTTTGGGCAGCGATTGTAATGAGAAGGAGAGTAGGGATCATTTCTTGATGAAAGGTGGTAGCCGCGATATAAATCGATGGTGCGGTAAGAGAGATGAAAAAAGCTAACACCCTTAATAAACGGATACCTGTTGATATATCAAATCGAGTATAATAATCATCGGCTGCTTGAAAAAACTCTGCAAATAAAGCTGGGGCGGTAAGGATAAATGGCGTTCCATCAACTAAAATGGCAATTCTGCCTTCTAAAATATTTGCAGCAACAACATCAGGTCTTTCTGTATGATAGAGTGTCGGAAAAGATGTAAATGTTTGGTCTTCTATAAGCTGTTCAATGTACCCTGATTCCAATATGCTATCGATATCAATCCGCTTTAATCTTTTTCTAACTTCCTTAATGATGTCATCATTAGCAATGCCGTTAATATACATAATCGCAACATCTGTTTGTGTTTCTTTTCCAATTTTTATCGTTTCAAGCCATAGATTTGGATTTTTGATTCTTTTGCGAATTAAGGCGGTATTAGTTCGAAGGGTTTCGGTGAATCCTTCTCGTGGACCTCGTATTGTCGTTTCCGTACTTGGCTCAGAAATTTGTCTCTTTTCCCCACCTATAGTACTCACACTTAATGCCTCATTCGCTTTATCCATCAGGATGATTGTTGCACCCGAGAATAACGATTGGAATAAATCATCCCATCTATAAATGGAGGTAATTCCTCCAATGGCAATTATTTCATTCTTTATAAAGTGAAGGGCATGTTCAGCGGAAACAGGATAGGGAATTTCCTTTTCATGAATTAGACCTTCTAGGATAAAATCATTAATCGTTTTATCGTCAACAAGTCCGTCAGTATAAAGAACCGCAAAACGGATTGATTCACTTAAATGCATTTTGCGAATCACAATATCGGAACTATTACCTGTCGCTTTAATAATCTTTTTTATATTTTCATCTAAATCGGTTCCAATCTCATCTTCAGATATGGAGACGGTAGCTTGCCCGCTAATATCCTTCCCTTTTTTTACATTTTGTTTTTTGTTCTTTTTGAAAATTTTCAACCAATTGGGCATGATGTCTCCTCATTTTCGTAAGGTTATGTATACTTCAAAATTTCCCCAATCTAAAGGTAAATTATGCAAGTATCAATTATTTTCTAAAAATCGGAAAAGATAATAGAAGTTATTGTTATGAAAGGATAAGAACAAATGAAATTACTAAGCATCAGTTTTGGTCTACTAGTAGTATTACTATCTTTTGCCGTAGGAATAGATATGCTCATGGGATACAAACTTCAAAAGGCAATAAACAACGTCATCATCCCTTTCAGCGTCATGGATCCCATCGAAATCATCACACTAAGCTTCTTCATCCTCCTCCTCCTCATCCAATCACTAAACACAAAACGTCAAAAAAAATAAAGTGCCAAAAAATAAAGTGCCTGACACCATTTATACAAAAAATGAAATAAATATTCAAAAAAATGTATAAATGGTGCCTGACACCGATATGGTATTTATTGGAGGATGCCGACTTGGTTTAGGCCGTACTCGGTTGCTTGGGCTTCGGTGCTGTTTTCGCCGTATATGTCAATGGCAGATTGGATAAGTGCTTGCCTGGCATCGCTGAAGTTTGAATCGGGAGTTAGATAAACGGTAAGTGCTCGGTAATAGATTTGTCCAAGTTTGTCTTTTCCAATTTGTTCTCCTGTTAAGTAGGCAGCATGATTAATGATGGAGGAATTGACATGGACCCCGCCGTTATCTAGATTAATTGGAAGATGGTAGAATTCATCCATATGTTTTGGATATACACCACTTCCATTTCCGTAAGGAGTGTAGGCTGCGTTCACCGGAAACTTGTTTGGATTGCTCATACTTCTTAGGGCTGTTCTTCCGGAGGCTTTTGCTTCAGGCGCCATAATATCTTCGCCAATTTCCCAGCTGTCTTCATTCACTAATGCACCAAAAATATCAGAGAATGCTTCATTGAGTGCACCAGATTCATTTCGGTATTTTAATCCAGCTGTGTGGGTAGTTACTCCATGCGTCATTTCATGAGCAGCTACATCAAGCCCAGCTGAAAGGGAAATCATGAACTGTCCGTCCCCGTCACCATAAGTCATTTGTCGTCCATTCCAGAAGGCATTATTATAGCCATCTCCGTAGTGAACGGTTGACTTTATTTCCATGCCCTTATCATCCAAGGAATTACGGCCATGTTTATCTAAATAATAATGATAAACTTTTTCAGAATTATAATGAGCATCGACTGCTGCACGATCATAATCATCATTCCAAGAATTGTTTTTCTTTGCAAATAGTTTACCCGGCAACGGATTAGTTCTTGAATCGAACTCGTTTTCAAAATCGTAGGTAGTAATTCCTCCTAAATGGTCATGATTAATATCATTTAGAAAAAACATCATTCCATTTCCTAATTTCGGATCTTTCTTTTTGGAAATATGAAGTTCGCGTTTTTCTCCTAATACCCCTGTGCCTACACCCTTCATCGGTTTATAATCGTCGCCATCGACGTGCATTAATTCGTTATACATATCTACAACGTCGCCTGTTTTTGCATCGATAAATACATCCCAATTTCCAGGATGTTCCCCAAGAAAATTCACATTTACTTTATAAGCAACATAGTTTTCACCATTAAAAGGATAAACTACCAACTCTTGAGTAGGTTCATAGTCTAAGTCTTTTGGTGCAGAGACGATCTCCTTCGCTTTTTCAATGGCCTGATCTGCAGTAATTTTTGCTTTTGTATTTAAATCTACCTCTGCGATATCATTACTATATTGGCCGTTGACAGTTTGTACGGTCCCTTCTTTGTCATAATGGACAATGACTTCAGCACCCTCTACCGGGATTCCATTTTTTGTTTGTTGCAAACGTACATGGGTCATACCAAATTTATCAATCTCCATTTTTTTGACCTTTAAGTGTTTCGCAGGTTCCTTCATTTTTAAGAGATTCTTGTTTTTTTCAACATAATTAATTGCTGCAACATCTTTTTTCTTCTTTACTCCTAGCTTCTTAGCAAAGATAGAATGGTTGGTATCCCTTTTTAAACTTTTCTTGGCATCCATCTTTTGAATCTTTGGATATCCTGAATCATCGGGCTGAATTGCATAAGCAGCACCTCCGGAAAACGATCCTCCTATAATTGCCGCAGACAAAATCATAGGAATAACGAATTTTTTCTTATTCATTCAATCTCCTCCTCTACTAGATTATGTCAAGTTTATAGAAAAAATAGATAGAATAATAGTAACTTTCAGACTATTTTAACCTTAGGCAAAAAATCATGTGAAAGTAAGTAAAACACATATTAATTAGTTTTAAAGAAATCGATTATAAAACTGGTCTATGTCTATTTACATTGTCTTTTTCGCAAGCATTTTGGGCATGATTGTGTATTGAATGCCGCTTTCGAAAATATGTAAAAAGACTTAGGCATCCAGATATGAATATAGGGAATCTTCTAAATAAAAAAGGGCAAAAGTTATATAGACAAATTCATCAGTATTGATAGACTTTAATACAAGTAAGCCCTTACAAAAATTTGAACTTAGGGGAGGAAAACAAATGCCTAAAAAAATTTGGGTGTTCATGCTGACATTCGTGTTTCTGCTTTCATTAATGTTGCCAAATGCACCAACTGCTCAGGCAAAGGGAAAATCGAAGGGGAACCAGGAGAAGATAGCTAAAAAGTGGGTGAAGAAAAAGCTGAAAAGCATGTCTGTCGAAGAAAAAGTCGGACAGCTTTTTATCATTCATGCATATGGAAAAACACCTACCGACCCAGACTATACGGAAACAAATTTAAACTCCAAACGCGGAGGGGCAAATTATAAAGAAATTATCGAGAAATTCCATATCGGTGGAGTCATCTATTTTAATTGGAACGACAATATTGGCACCCCTATTAATCCGAAACAAGTCCAAGCATTATCTAATGGACTACAAAAGATTGCTTTGAAACAAAAATCAAAGATTCCTTTATTCATATCAACCGACCAAGAAGGTGGAATCGTCGCACGTGTCACCGAACCAGCAACTGTATTGCCTGGAAACATGGCGCTAGGTGCAACTAAATCTGTGACTTATGCAAAAAAATCGGCGGAAATTATCGGAACAGAGTTAAAAAGTTTAGGAATAAATATGGATTTCGCTCCTGACTTAGATGTTAATGTGAATCCGGAAAATCCAGTCATTGGCGTACGTTCTTACTCTGAAAACCCCAATTTAGTAGGAACCTTAGGAACTGCACAGATTGAAGGATTACAAAAGCAAAATGTCATTGCAACAGGAAAGCATTTTCCAGGTCATGGAGATACCAATGTCGATTCCCATTATGGGCTACCAATTGTGAATCATGATTTAAAGACGCTTTACGAAGTTGATTTAAACCCATTTAGGACAGCGATTAAATCCGGTGTTGATGCGATCATGACGGCGCATATCGTCGTTCCGGCTTTAGATTCTTCCGGCTTACCGGCGACATTGTCCAAACCGATTATGACCGGGGTTCTTCGAAATCAGCTTAAGTATGATGGATTAATAATTACCGACAGTTTAGATATGTCAGGAGCAAATGTCTTGCCTGCTGATCAAGTGCCAGTAGCAGCGTTCGAAGCAGGGGCAGATATTTTACTTAATCCACCAGATGTTGAAATTGCCTATAAATCTATATTAAAAGCAGTAAAAACAAAGAAAATTAGTAAAAAGCGCCTTGATCAATCAGTAACTCGAATTCTGCTAGCGAAATATAAGCGTGGGATTATCAAACAGCCACTCACAAAGGAAAAAATGCTTAAAAAAATAGGAACACCAGAAAATCTAAAGATGGCAGATGAAATCACTGAAAAAAGCATTACATTAATTAAAAATGATCATCACACTCTACCTCTTAAGCGCAATCAAAAAGTGTTAATTACCGGCCCAACGACGGCAAATTCTGAAAGACTAGGCACACTACTAACCGATAAAGGTTTGGACGCTATCGCCTATGGCACAAATACTTCACCAACTGCAGCGGAAATTCAAACGGCAGTGGATAAAGCAAAAAACACTGAGGTCATCGTGGTTGCCACGTATAATGCGAATACAAATACTGCCCAGCAAACAATGGTTAAAACACTAAAACAAACAGGTAAACCTGTTGTAATTGCATCGATGAGAAATCCATACGATATTATGTCATTTCCCGAGGTAGATGCGAATATTTTAACCTATGGAAATCGTGATATCTCAACAAGAGCACTGGCAAAGGCGTTAGTAGGAGAAATTTCACCAAGTGGAAAGCTTCCGGTTACAATTCCCGGTCTATATTCATTTGGTACGGGACTACATTATTAATAGGGGGAGATCCAATTGAACAAGAAAATCATTAAAACATGTTCAGTGGCCTTGTTGAGTACAACTTTATTGTTTTCAATGCAGGGGATATCAACAATAGAAGCAAGCAAGCGAGATGATGTGATGCAAACAAAATATACATGGGATCATCCTGGACCATCTTTACCCGTCTTACTATCGGGAAAGCCTAAGCAAGCCGGAATGTCTGAAGCCCCATTAAAAGAAATGGATTCAATTATTAATGATGCAATCAATCAAAAAGTCATGCCCGGTGCTGTCACCTATGTTGCAAGAAAAGGAGTGACGGTAAAACATCAAGCATATGGATATGCCTATCGTTATACGGATGATCAGTTTACTGAAACCAATCAACCCATCCAAATGAAAAAAGATACGATTTTTGATATAGCTTCCATTAGTAAAATTTTCACTTCGATTGCAGCGATGCAGTTATATGAAAAAGGAAAATTCAAACTAGATGATCCTGTAGCTAAGTACATTCCGGAATTTGCGGAAAACGGCAAGGAAACAGTCACGATACGTCAACTAATGACCCATACTTCTGGATTTGAACCAGGAATTCTCGTTTATAAAATGGGCACATCAAGAGCGGATAGGTTAGAGATTGTGTTAAAGCATAAGCTCACGAATGCTCCGGGAACAACTTACACGTATAGTGATTTGAATATGATTACTTTAGGTGTTCTTGTGGAAAGGCTGTCAGGGCAAAGGCAAGATGAGTATGTAAAAGAACATATTACGAAACCGCTTGGCATGAAGGATACGATGTACAATCCACCTGCATCTTTGAAATCAAGAATTGCTGCAACTGAATATCAACCTTGGACGAATAGAGGTCTCGTATGGGGGCAAGTACATGATGAAAATTCCTGGTCCCTCGATGGTGTAGCAGGACATGCGGGCGTCTTTTCAACCGCCAATGATCTAGCTATCCTAGGACAGACATTTTTAAATGAAGGGAAATACGGTCATTCTCGAATTTTAAAAGCTTCAACGGTGAAGTTAATGGAGAAAAATATGAATCAAGCATTTCCGGGGGACGATCATGGTCTTGGCTATGAATTGAATCAAGGATGGTATATGGATGGGTTTGCAGATGAAAATACGATGGGCCATACAGGATATACAGGAACTTCATTAGTGATTAGTCCAAAAAACCAAACAGTTGTTATTCTTTTAACGAATCGAGTTCATCCATCCCGCAATACAGTTTCAACGAACCAAACGAGAAGACTTGTAGCTAGACAAGCCGGAGACGCGATTCCTGTTGAGATGAAAGGAAAGAAACAAGCGTGGTTCGCTGGTTATGGAGATAACAAAAAATCAATATTACAAGCAGAAGTAGACATTAAAAAACCTGCAACACTTACGTTCGAAACATGGTATAGAATTGAGAAGGATGCCGATTATGGTAAGATGGAAATTTCTAACGACGGTAAGAGTTGGACGTCACTTGGAACGGAATATACAGGATCGAGTGTCAAATGGAAAAAAGCAACCTATTCGATTCCTGCAGGTACAAAATTTATTCGCTTTCAATATGAGACGGATGCTTCAGTAAACGGAAGAGGATGGTATATCGCAGATCCGCAGATTAAGTCAAAAGGTAAAAAAGTAAAGCTTCATTTTAATAGTACTGATTGGGAATTAAGAAATCGCTAGGTTAAGGAGAATGTAGAAAGAGGAGTTGGGGAAACCAGCTCCTTCTCACTTAAGAAAGGAGAATCAGGATGAAAAAGTGGTTAGTCGCGATTATAGCAGTGATTCTATCTGTTTCATGCTTATCTGCAGCTTTAGCGAAACCAATCGAGCCTGCGAAAAAGCATAAAGACAAGTTTCAACTAGGAGTAGAAGTATTGTTAAAAGATCAACTTAACTTATTAAAGGGGAAAAAAGTCGGACTCATAACCAATCCGACCGGTGTTGATCAGTCCTTAACGAGTATCGTCGATAAATTTTACAATAATAAACAAATCAATTTGGTTGCCTTATTTGGTCCAGAACACGGTGTAAGAGGAAGTGAACAAGCAGGGTCCTATGTTCCATTTTATATCGATGAAAAAACCGGCCTTCCTGTTTATAGTCTGTATGGGGAAACGAAAAAACCAACTCCTGAAATGCTAAAAGGTGTAGATGTTCTTGTATTCGATATCCAAGATGTAGGTGCTAGATTTTATACGTATATTTACACAATGGCCTATGCAATGGAAGCAGCGAAAGAAAACAATATACCATTTATTGTATTGGATCGTCCAAATCCACTAGGCGGTACAAAAGTAGAAGGGACAGTGCTAGATCCGAAATACTCCTCATTCGTTGGGTTGTACCCAATTGCCTTACAGCACGGGATGACGGTTGGAGAACTGGCCAAGTATTTCAACAAAGAATTTAAGATAGGTGCCGATCTAACTGTTGTGAAGATGAAAGGCTGGAAACGGAATATGTACTATGATGAGACACCACTTCAATGGGTGCTTCCATCACCGAATATGCCAACTTTAGATACTGCACTTGTATATCCGGGTGCGGCACTTATTGAAGGAACAAATGTCTCGGAAGGAAGAGGAACAACAAAACCGTTTGAATTGATAGGTGCACCGTTTATCGATGGAGAAGAACTAGCGCAAAGCTTAAATAATCTTAAACTTCCAGGGGTCATGTTTAGAAGTGCTTACTTCACCCCAACGAGCTCGAAATTTAATGGTCAACTTTCCGGTGGCATTCAAATCCATGTAACTGATCGAAAAAGCTATCAATCTGTAAAAACGGGAGTAGCGATCGTTAAAACAATTCATGATCTTTATCCAAACGATTTTGCCTTCCGTCCGGAAAATAGCAGCGGAATATCTGCATTTGACCAATTAATCGGCAATGGATGGGTTCGAAAAGCGATAAACGACGGAACTTCCCTCAAGGAGATTGAAAGTAACTGGAAAAACGATTTAAAGAAGTTTGAGAAAACGAGAAAGAAATATTTGCTCTATTAAAAAATCGGCTGCTAGCATTGCTAGCAGCTTTTTGTGCTTCAGCTTGTATGGTAATATTAGAACAATATATATTTTGATAGTTTTAGTGAGGTTTTAGCAAATGTCTTTAGGAGAAAAATTTTTTGAGTCTAAACAGCAGCAATTAGGTGTTTCACTGAACGATGTTCAAAAGAAAGCTGTTCTTCAGACTGAGGGTCCACTCCTACTTTTAGCAACCCCCGGCTCAGGAAAAACGACAACCATCATCATGAGAATTGGCTATATAATAGAAGAAAAAGGTGTGAATCCGGCAAGGATTAAAGCGGTAACGTTTAGTAAAGCATCCGCCATCGATATGGAAGAGAGATTCAAACGTTTCTTTCCATCTCTTCCTCCAGTTAATTTTTCAACGATTCATAGTTTAGCCTTTGAAATAGTACGCGAACATTTCACTCATCAAAAGATTGCTTATCAATTAATCGAGGGCGGAACAACAGTAAATCAAAACAATCGCCCTTTAAATAAAAAAATGATCCTTCGAGAACTATTTAAACAAATGGTGGGCGAAGTGATAACAGAGGATCAACTAGAGGAGTTAACAACCTATATTAGCTGAATGAATTTCATAATTCTTAGCCCTTGTGTATCAAGGGGTTTAAGAGATAAAAAAAGAAGTACCTCCCCAAATCTTGTATAATGGTAGTTGACCAGTAAGCCCCCATTCAAACAACGCATATAAATGATCAGCACCCCTTAGTACAATAATCGTATCAATTAAGGAGGTGCTTTTCCTATGTCACAACAAAAACTAACAATCGTCCCCGTTTCAATACAACCAGAAAAAAATATTATAACATCCACAACTTCGAAAGATCCTTCAAATAGCTTTTGCACAATCAAAATTGAAGCTGCTGAAATTTCCTTCTTCAACGGCGTAGATGAGCACATCATCCAAACGGTCATGAGGGAGTTGAAAAATCTATGAAACATGATTATACCAGTGTAAAAAACATTTATATTATTTGCGGTAAAACAGATATGAGGAAGGGAATTGATGGATTAGCAACGCTAATTCAAGATTCTTTCGAACTTGATCCATATGGAGATTCTATTTTCCTTTTCTCTGGTTGGAGTAAAGACCGTTATAAATGTTTATATTTTGATGGCGATGGTTTCGCCATGCTTTATAAGCGACTAGATGGAGGAAAACTTCAATGGCCAAAAGATGAAAATGAAGTACGTAAACTTTCGCAACAGGAGGTTCGCTGGTTGTTAGAAGGGTTGTCCATTCAGCAACCAAAGGCCATTCAAAAATCACAAAAAGGAGTATTCTAAACAAGCTAGAAATGTTGGTTTATAGCCATTTTCAACTTCGCTTTCTACGTTAAAAATGTTATAATATAACTAACTTATGGTGAACGAAAAGTGGTGAAATAAATGGTTAATACTTCTTCCAATAACAAGAATCCATATGGGAAATTAATTCGACTTCTCGAAGAACAATTGGCTCATTCAAATCAACAAAACAAAGACTTATCGAAAAAGCTAGATCAATCAACTAAACAGATTGAAGCGCTAACTGAACAAATTCGCCATTTAACAAAACTTTTATATGGATCGAAATCCGAAAAATCGAAATACAACGTACCAGATGGGCAAGGCTCATTATTTGATGATGACCCGGCTTTTAGCGAACCTGAGCACACAGAAGAACAAAGCCAACAGACAATCTCTTATACTGTTGTACGAAAAGTTAAATCAAAAAAACGAAATGATTCCTTGCATGATGGTATTGAAGTAGAAGCTATTCACCATCATCCGAAAAATACAATCTGTGACTGTTGCCAAGGGCAAATGATTGAAATTGGTAGTACACTTGTACGTGAAGAAGCAAAATTTATTCCTGCAAAAATGATGAAAGTACAGCACATTGAACATGCGTATGAATGTAAAGACTGCAAAGTTGATTCATCACAGCCAGCACAAATCAAACGCGGGAAAGCACCACAACCAGCGATTCAGCGTAGCATCGCAAGTCCTAGCGTACTTGCCAAAGTCATCTATGATAAATTTGCACAATATTTACCTCTTTACCGTCAGGTAAAGGAATGGAATCGCTATGGACTGAATACCAATGATAAAAACCTATCGAATTGGGTTATCCGTGTAGCACATGATTGGCTGTTACCTGTATACGAACGAATGAAAGAGTTGATGATGGCAAAATCGGTTTTGCATGTCGATGAAACATACGGACAAATTATCAACCGATCCGATGGGAAATCTGGCCAAGCCAATGCGTATAATTGGGTGTTTCGAAGTGTGCCAAGCCAAGGGCCAACAATGACTCTCTTTCAAAGCGCATTATCTCGAGCTCGATCTGTCCTTGAAAGTTTTATTGAAGGCTTTTCTGGAACGATTGTGTGTGATGGTTATTCTGCTTATGATAAGTTGGAAGGCGTTAATTTCGCAAATTGTTGGGCGCATGTTCGTCGTTATTGGCTGAAAGCTGATAGCAAAAATGGTAGAATCGGTGTGAAATATTGTGATGATTTATATCGACTAGAAAGGCAATTTAAACGTTTGTCTCCGAGTAAACGAAGAAAAAAACGTCAAAAGTACTCGAAGCCAATCGTGGAGGAATTCCTTCACTGGGTTGAAACATCACCATTTTACGGAAAAAATGCGTTAGCAAAAGCAGCTGAATACACATTAAACAGGGCAAATGGACTCAAATTATTCCTGAATGATGGGCGAATTGAAATGGATAATAATCCAGCCGAGAACGCCATCCGTCCCAACGTTATAGGAAGAAAAAATTGGCTCTTTAGTGTAAGTGAAGCTGGTGCAAAAGCGAATGCCATCTGTTTAAGTATTGCTGAAACTGCCAAAAGTAACGGCGTTGATTTCTATGAATATATAAAGAAACTTTTTACGGATTTACCCAAATCTCGGCGTCCAACAAAACCCTGAAATTTTAGATCAATACATGCCCTGGTCAAAAATGATTCAGGCAGAATGTAGCAAATAAATGAAATAGCCGTAATTCGATTAAAAAAGTCAGAATTTACGGCTATTTACGATGCGTACCGAAAGGTACACTTATTTTTTATAATTCGGGCTTACGTTGACCACAAACCATAAAAAGACTGGAGGAGTACTTCTTATGACTATTATACGACAACCTAGCCTATTTGGCATACAGGAATTATTTGACATGGAACCTACCCAAAAATATGAAGCCATTATTTCAGCGGTAGATTTGGATTCGATGTACCATCAAGTGGCGAAAAAATCACGGTTGGGTGCACCGGAAGAACTAAACTATGCAGCCATGATTATCTCCACCTTTGTAAGATACATAGAGCGCATCCCTACGATGAAGGATCTTATAAAACGTCTTCATGATGATCTAGCTTTTAAGTTAAATTGTGGCTTTTTGGTTTCTGATCATGTGCCTTCAGAATCCTCCTATTCACGTCTCATAACGAAATTGGAGGAAAGCGATATCCTTGAGAAAGAACAAGAAAAAGTGGTCCTCCAGGCTATTGCAGAAGGTTTCATCACGGATGATACAGTGGCCATTGATGCAACCCATTTTGAAGCACGAGACCAAGCGCAGCCAAAAGAAGAAAAGCCAAAATCTGAACCCCAAAAACGTGGTCGGAAATCAAAAGATGAGCGTGACGGGTGGCTTAAAGAACAAGCTGAAACGGAAGCCAATTTACCTTTATATGATAGAAAAATTGTGGCCCAATTAGATGTTCCCCTAGCCGAACTACGTGCCGAAGTTCCCCAAGACCCTAAATGGGGCGTGAAAAAGAACTCAGAAGGACAAAATGTTTTTTGGTTTGGCTACAAAGGTCATTTAGCCGTTGGTACATCAAGCCAATACATTCTACAGGCTCTTTTTTCATCTGGGAGTCTAAATGATGGTAAGGCAGCTATCCCTTTACTGAAAGGAATTCAGGAACGCCTTCACCTTCCATTACGTTATCAAACAATGGATGCGGGCTATGACTATGAACCCATATACGAGCAGGTACATCGAATGGGACAACAATCCGTCATCGCGTATAATAAGCGAAATGAAGGGGAAATCATTGGCTATGATAAACACTTTGCCCCAACTTGTTTCAGAGAGCATTCTTATCGTTATGATAGTTTTGATCCTAAATATGAAACATTGAAATACACAAGACCAAAGGAATGCAGCGACTGTCCCTTAGCTAATGAAGGTATTTGCCAAAAGGTTTATAAAGTGAAAATCACTTCAGACCTTCGCAGATATACCGCACCAGCACGCGGGTCACAAGCATGGAAAAACATTTTCAAACGTCGTACTGCCGTAGAACGGGTTAATGCCTATCTGAAAGAATTCTTTCAACTGAACAATGTTCGCTATCGTACTGGGAAACGTGCAAAAATTCATTTTGACATGGTAACCCTTATTTATAATGCTTCAAAGTTAGCCGCAGACCGAATTAATGTACAATTAAATCAGCAACAAGTAGCATGATTTCTGTTTTTAAAAATATATTTTAGAAATTCTGTAGGATTCTGTATTTTTAAAAAGAGCAATTATGAAATTGACTCAGCTATATAAAAAATAAACTTCTTCCACAGAAAAAATGGTCAACCGTTGAATGTACTGTTCCCCAGGCAGAACAAATTTTACGAGAATATGAAAAAGTTAAACGAACAAGTTCGAATCAATTATTAGTAGATTATGATGACATGTTAACGATAGCTAACAGAGTATTAGAAGAAGAGGGAGAACTTCTTCTAAAGTATCAACAAAGATATGACTATTTTCTTACCGACGAAAGTCAAGATACATCGATGGTTCAACATGCAATCATTGAAAAACTCGTACAGAAGCATAAAAATCTATGTGTTGTAGCCGATGATGACCAATCGATCTACACATGGCGTGCGGCGGAACCACAATATTTAATGGATTTCAAAAAAGTATATCCGGAAGCAACGATTCTTAAGATGGAGCAAAATTATCGTTCATCAAAGGATATCGTTAATGCTGCCAACCAATTCATCAAGCGAAATAAGCATCGCTATGATAAAAATATGTTTACAGATAACCCAGCTGCTAAACCAATTATCGTGAAACGTCATTTTAATGATAAAAATCAAACGTCGTATTTAGTGAAAGAAATTTCTACAGTTGCAAACTATCGAGATGTTGCTGTGTTATACCGAAACAACTCGTCATCAATTCCGCTTATTAATCTATTTGATCGAGCTGGCATCCCTTTTTATATAAAAGACTCGGACAATCGATTTTTTTCCCATTGGGTTGTTGAAGACATATTGAATTTCATGAGAATGACTTTTAATGATAAACGTGTAGATATTTTAGATAAAATCCATATGAAATTTAATGGGTATATTACGAAACAGCAAATGGCCGAATTAAAAGCTGTACGTAATAACGATTCAGTTTTTGACAATCTTCTTCAGTTCGTCCAGTTAAAGGAATATCAAGTAAAACAACTGAAAAAATGCAAGGAAATTTTCCGTGATATGAAGGGAATTGCTCCTCTTTCTGCTATCCGATATATTCGCTATGAGCTAGGATACGAGAAGGCTCTCGAGAAAATGAGCGAACGACTTGGCTTTAATCTGGAATATCTCGTGGGAATTCTCAATACATTAGAAGAAATTGCGGATACATTAGAGACGATGGAAGAGTTTGCACATCGTTTAAAATATTTAGAAACATTGATGAAAAATTCAAAGCGACAAAAAAATGAAAACGTCGTGACACTTTCTACTTTCCACAGTTCGAAGGGGCTGGAGTTTAAACGCGTGTACATGATTGACTTAGTGGATGGAATGATCCCTTCAAAGGCAGAAACAAAAAGCTATGATGAAGGGAATCATGAGCTAATGGAAGAAGCTGTTCGTCTTTTCTATGTTGGAATGACTCGGGCAAAGCAGCATCTAGAACTCCTTTCATACGAAAAGAAAAATGGCAGCCCTGTAAAGGAATCCCCATTTTTAAGCAATATCCGCCAAATTATTGCTCCCGTCAAGGAAAAGGCACAATTAAATGCTGTCGCTAATAAGTCAAAAGTTCCTTCTAATCCAAATGGAATAAAGGATCGTTCACAACTGGTGGAAGGAAAAATGATCAAACATCGTGTGTTTGGTCATGGTGAAATTACGCATATCGGACAGGAGAGCATCGACATTCAATTTCCATCTAGCAACAAGAAATTATCCCTTTCAACATGTATAGAAATGGGACTTCTGGAACCAGTCGATTAATATTATTTACGTGTAGGAGTACCGGAAAAATGAATCAAACGTATACAATGAAGGAAAAAATAAAACAAATATTTATTTTACTCATTCCTATTTTAATCACTCAATTAGGAATGTTTTCGATGGTGTTTTTTAACACGATTTTGTCGGGTAAGTATCATTCTTCCGATTTGGCGGGAGTGGCAATTGGATCTTCTATATGGAATCCGGTATTTACAGGATTAAGCGGAATTCTACTAGCCGTATCGCCAATTGTCGCCCAGCGCTTTGGAGAAAAGAAAAATAAAGAAGTATCATCTATTGTAGTCAATGGCGTCTATCTATCGTTAATGATCGCATTATTAGTAATTGTACTTGGCTTTTTTCTATTAGATCCATTATTAAATCGAATGAATCTGCCGGTTCGTGTGCAAAATACAGCACATGACTATTTAGTTGGATTAAGTTATGGCATTCTTCCACTATTTATTTTTAATGTTTTAAGATCATTTATCTACGGACTCGGAAAAACACGTGTCATTATGGTGATTATGATTTCATCGTTACCGTTTAATTTCTTATTAAATTATTTGTTTATTTATGGACATTGGGGTCTCCCAGAACTTGGGGGAGCAGGTGCAGGTTATGCAACCTCCATTACGTATTGGATTATAGCAGGGATAACAGCGTACATCATTAAACGACAAGAACCATTTTCGGCATATCGAGTATTTTCCAATTTTAAAAAGTTTTCAGTTGAAAAATGCAAGGAAATCTTAAAAATTGGTGTCCCGATGGGATTATCAACCTTTTTTGAAACGAGTATGTTTGCCGTTGTGACGATATTAATTAGTAAGTTCAGTGTGACAACGATTGCTGCCTACCAATCAGCTCTTAATATCGTTTCGTTTCTCTATATGGTTCCTGTAAGTATTTCTTTAGCTTTAACTGTTTTGGTCGGCTTTGAAGTGGGGGCAAAACGTTATAAAGACGCGAGGGCCTATAGTTGGTTAGGGATTAGTTTATCTGTCATCATTGCTCTTTTTACAGGTTTACTCGTAGTTTTATTTAGATACAAGGTAGCAGGCTTCTATTCAAATGAACTAGCGGTCATTAACTTAACTGCGCATTTTTTAATTTACGCATTATTTTTCCAAATTTCCGATGCGATTCAAGCGACTGCACAAGCGGCACTGCGGGGATACAAAGATGTTAACATCGCATTTATTACGACCCTTATTGCTTACTGGCTCATCTGTTTACCTGTTGGCTATTTATTAGCACATTTCACCACACTTGGTGCACCAGGATATTGGATTGGCTTAACATCCGGATTACTGGCAGCAGGAATTGGATTAGCAGCGAGACTTATTTATATTCAAAAACGGAAATTCGTAAGTGCAGAATTACAAAGAACGGAAATGTTTATCAAAGGATGACAATGAAATCACCATCTTCATTGTCGTTCTTTTTTTAATGGCTGTTTTCACAACCTTTGTTGCTATTGATCAGTATGGAGGTGATTTCCGCTCCAATCAGACTTTCTTAACGGAACTTTAAGTGGGAAAAATTGCGAAAAGAAATATAATAGGTCGTTGTATTTTACAAATATGGAAACGCAGAGTGGATTGGAGCGGAAGGAACCTGACTCCTGCGGGATGTAGAGGAAAGGTCGAGACCCCACAGGCGCAAGCCGAGGAGGCTCGACTTCCTCCCCGCGGAAAGCAGGTTCCTGTAGCGGAAAGTAACGGTCTATGTTACCGAAAATAATTCGTACACAAACTATATTTACACAAATTAATTTTTAGTATATAATTAAAAATATATTTGAAAGGAGAACGTTTAAGGTGGCCATTTCAAAAGATAGATCAATCGGGTTTGCTTCTGTGCGGACTAGTAAAAAAATGAGTCGTACGATTAATTTTTACTTAAAATCTTATAATATTACTTCTGAACAATGGAGTGTTCTAAGAACGCTAAGTGAGCATGATCATATTTCACAAAAGGAATTATCAATCAGAGCGGATAAAGATCAGGCAACATTGACGAAAATTCTCGATTTACTTGAAAAAAGTGAGGTTATTAAACGAAAAGTGAATCCATCTGATCGACGTTCCTTTTTAATCGCAATCACGGAAAAAGGAAAGAAGTTAGTTGAAGAAGTTGCTCCGTATTTAGAAGAGATTTTTACAAAAATTATCAATGGAATTGATGAAGAGTCACTCCTTATTTATTTGAAAGTATTGAAACAGCTTGAAGACAATGCAGATTCACTACTTGATGACGTAAACAACTAGAAAGAGGGAATAAATGTATGAAGGAATCGAATAAATTGTGGACAGGTCAGTATGTAGCCATTGTCTTAATGGCTTTTTTATTTTTTTTATGTTTGCAATTGCTTACAGCTGGGTTTCCAGCTTTTATTACCGATATCAAAAATAACCCCGCTCAAGGTGGGCTGATGACGACAGTTTTTATGGTAGCGGCAATTATTACGCGTCCGTTTATCGGATTTCTTATTCATCGTGTCAATGTGAAAAAAATGAGTATTTATTCACTCGCTTTCGTAGCCATTACACTCGCGATTGCTTACAATCAACAGTCCGTACCATTATTACTTTTATTACGGGTGTTTCATGGAATTGGGTTTGGAATAATGACAACGATTTTAGCGACTTTAGCTACAAATATCATTCCAAAAAAGAGATTAGGTGAAGGAATCGGTTATTACGGATTAGCGACAAGTATTGGAACGAGTATGGCTCCTATGGTAGCACTTGCCTTGTTAGCTACGCTATCATTTAATTTTTTATTAATTATTTCAGTCGTATTGGCAGTCCTTACTTTTATCTTCAGCTTTTTTATTAAACCTTCAAAAGAAGAACTAGCTTTAACGAAGGTAGAACCGAAGCATAAGCTTTCTTTAAGGGAATCAATTTTTGATAAAAAGGCGTTTGTTCCAAGTATTTTATGTGCACTTTTCTCAATCACGCTTGGAGGTGTCATTAGCTTTCTAAGAGAACTAGGTAAGGAGGAGCATCTCGGTGGGTCCGTTTCTCTCTTCTTTTTAGTCGTAGCAATTGTCATGTTAGCGGCAAGACCGGTTTCTGGAAGATTGTATGATAGGCTCGGACATAAAGTAATTATCTATCCGGCAGCAATTTGTGGAATCATTGGATTGTTTCTATTATCTATCACCCATAGTGCAAGTACTTTACTATTTGCAGGATTTTTCTATGGAGTGGCTTATGGAATGGTGACACCAACCTTACAAGCGATAGCGGTTAGTCTTGTTACTAAAGAAAAACAAGGAACGGCGAACGCAATGTATTTTTCCTCTATGGATCTCGGGATGGCCATTGGTTCAACAGGACTTGGTATCCTTGCTGCGAATAAGGGATTCCATTTCATTTATGGATTTTCAATTGTGTGTTTAGTTCTGTTATTAATTATTTACACATTTCTTTTTATGAAAAAGAAAGAATCGGAAACCGAAACAGTAACAGCTACATCCACATCTCAAAGTATGTAACACCATATTAAAAAGAGCGATTCGCCACTACAGCGATCGCTCTTATTTATACTTGATTTTCAAAATGGACGCGTTTATTTAAGATATAAAAGATGGGTGCACCGATAGCCATGATGACAAACTCACCGACTGCTGTCGTAAGCCATCCGTAAAGAAAAGGAACTCCGAAGGCAAGTTGCAGCTCATATGCAATGATAAACATTGTAAAGGTAAACACAATTGTATTTACAATCATACGTCCCCATATATTTTTAATAAAATAAGATACTCCTATTGTAATCAATAAAGAAATAATTGATTGCCCAACGCCAAATATTAGATCATAATTCGGCATCGGTGACAAAAAGAAGTTTGCAAGAATGACCCCTAATACAATACCGAAAAAGTACTTTTTATTAAAAACGATTAAATGGTTAAACATTTCCGGAATACGGAATTGAATCGCTTTAAATCCAATCGGTTGGATAACAAAGGATATTGCTAAATACAATGCGGCAATAATCGCATTTACAACAAGTGTTTTTACTTTCATATTCAATTCTCTCCTTAGTTTTTTATCGTGGGATGGTTTCGAACCACGTCTTTCGAAAATAATCAAGCTATTATAGTATAATATATATTAAAATAACGTCAATCATTCCTACAAAACTAGTAGAAAAAGGAAAAGATGCATATGACTCCATTTACTTCACAAGTCATTTCAATTATTCAACATATCCCCGAAGGTAAAGTCATGACTTACGGACAAATTGCGACATTAGCGGGAAGTCCGAGGGCAGCGAGACAAGTCGTCCGCATCCTTCACTCAATGAGTAAAAAGCACCGACTACCATGGCATCGTGTGGTAAATGCGAAAGGCCAAATTGGCTTTACGGATGATGAATATTTTCAAATACAAAAATTTTCTCTTGAAAATGAAGGAATTGAATTCGGCTTGAATGATCGGATTGATCTTGGAAAGTATCGGTTTCATCCGAAATAATTATCAAGATAAAACAATATGAAATGTTTCGACAGGGCCTGTGCAACGATATGTACTGCACAGGTTATTGCATGCTCAATTGCCTCCTCTTAAGTTATTTAAATTTATGAAAAAATAATAATACATCATCACGTTGCACATTTTCCCTGCAACAAATGGTTATGAAAGCGCAACCAATAGTTTGATAATTTCTGATAAACTAAAAATATGTTAGGGGGAATCAATTATGTATTTAGATGAAAGGAGTAATTCTTTATTAAAAGAGGTTATTGGTAACCCCGAAATATCAAATGCAAGACTTGAGGAAAAGTATCAATTATCTCGAAGGCAAATTAGTTATAGCTTTAAGAAAATCAATGACTGGTTACTGGAAAAAAATTTTCCGGCCATTAAACGAACAAATAGTGGGAAGTTTATTGTGAATCCGGTATTAATCGAATTGTTTACTGAAACGATTGAACCATCTAAACAAAAATATATTCCTTCGGAAAAAGAAAGAGCAGTTCTAATTCTATTAATGATTTTAAGCAGTAATGAGGAATTATCATTAATACATTTTACCTCCGTAATGGAAGTGAGCAAAAACACCATACTGCGGGATCTGAAATCGGCTCAAAATATAGTCGCTAAATATGATTTAACAATTGTTTATTCGAGAGTAAAAGGCTATGATCTTTCGGGAACTGAATGGAACAAAAGAAAACTTTTAGTAGATGTTTTACAATCCGTATTTAGTATTTATAATGGTGAATCCTATATTGAACAAATAATTGAAATACAAGGGAAAGAGATTCAAAGGCTGAAAGCACAAATGGAAGAGGTTGAAACGAGACTTCATTTGAAATTTAGTGATGAAAGAATGAAACTTCTCCCTTATGTTATTGCTATTATTTCAAAAAGAATAAATAGAGGTAAGCTCGTATCTAATCCTTACCATATTGATTATGAAGAGTTATCTGATACAAAGGAATTTGAAGCGGCTGAAATCCTCATTCAGGATGGGAAAGATATTCCAAAGGCTGAACGTTTATTTCTAACGTTGCAGTTGCTAACATCAAATGTATTATCGTCACAATTTTTAACAAAAAATGAATTGCCACAATTCATCCAAGCATTGAGAGATAGTTTAGATCTTTTTGAGAAAAAAGCAGTTATCGTTTTAAAAGATAAAGATGCATTACTGGAAAGATTAGTTTTGCACATGAAACCGGCATATTATCGAATTAAATATCATTTAACGACCAATTATTCGATGATTGAGAAATTTAGTGAAGAATTTGATGCAATCCATTATATTGTCAAAGATTCAATTAAACCGCTGGAAGAATATATAGGATGTAGTATTCCTGAAAGTGAAGTTATGTTTATTACAATCTTCCTCGGTGGACATTTAATCAATAGTGGTGAAACAATTCAAATAAAGAAAAAGGCTGTCGTTGTTTGTCCAAATGGAGTATCTATATCAAAGTTGATGGAAAATACATTAAGAGGATTGTTTCCTGAAATTTATTTCTATAATGCACTATCTGTTCGTGAATTTGAAAATTTCAATAGAGAAATTGATATTGTCTTTTCTCCAGTACCTTTGCAAACAGACAAACAGCTTTTTATTGTTGAACGATTTATTACTGATTTTGAAAAAGTTCAGCTTCGCCAACGTGTAATGAAAACGATTTTTGGATTAAATTCATCCGTTATTAATGTGAATCAAATTGTGGATATTATTGGAAAGTATGCAAAAATTGAAGAAAAACAGGGATTAATTAATGCATTACAGGATTATTTTTCGATTCAAGAATCTGATCCAACTAAACAAAAGCAAGGATGTTATTTGTCTGATTTAATTACACCAGAAACGATGGTTATACGAGACCATGTGGATAGTTGGCATGACGCGATAAAAATCGCTTCGGAGCCACTTTTGAATAAAGGGGTTATTACAAAGCAATATGTGGATACCATGCTTGAGCAATATCCGACGATGTCTCCATATATTTTGCTTAGAATGAATATAGCGATCCCACATGCAAGTCCGGAAGATGGTGTTCGTTCAATAGGGATGAGTTTATTAAAAATAAATAATGGATTAGATGTAGGAGGCAATCAAAAAATTCATCTTGTAGTTGTTATTGCAGCAGTTGATAAAAATCAGCATTTTCAAGCATTAATGCAATTGATGAAGCTAGCTAGTACATCTGCAGATATCAAAAAAATGATACAAATGGATGCCCTAGATCAACTATATGAACTCATTCAAACCTATTCAAAATAAGCATGCAACATCAAGGAGGGGAAACGAAGATGACTTTAGGGCAATTCTTAAAAGATGATTTAATAAAAGTCAATTTAGAGTGTGAGAACAGGGAACAATTATTTGAAATACTGGCAAAAGAAGCATTGAAACAGGGGTATGTTACAGATCAATTTCTAACAAAAGTAATTGAAAGAGAATCCGTCTTCCCGACGGGATTATGTATGAATAATTATAATGTGGCCATTCCCCATACAGATCCTGAATTCGTTAAGGAACAATTTATTGCTGTGGCAACATTAAAAAAACCTGTGTCGTTTCAGCTTATGGATGACAAAACCAAAGAATCAGACGTTAACGTAGTATTAATGCTAGGCTTGAATGAACCGCATAGTCAATTAACAGTTTTACAACAAATCATGCAGATCATTCAAGACGGTAGCAAAATCGAGCAAATGTTATTAGCAAACAATATTGAAGATATTTATACGGTATTTAACCAAATGGAAGAAAACAATTAGGAGGAAATAATAATGAAAAAAACAGTACTTGTCGCTTGTGGAGCAGGAATCGCAACATCAACAGTGGTTTGTGAAAGAGTAGAAAATTTATTAAAAGATAATGGTATTAATGCCGAGGTTGTACAATGTAAAATTGCAGAGGTAGCTTCACGCCAAGATGGGGCTGATTTAATCGTATCAACAACAATCTTACCAACTACGTATAATATTCCTGCATTAACGGCAACAGCTTATATAACAGGAATAGGTATGGAAGCATTAGATCAAAAAATTATTGATCATTTAAAATAATAATCAATATTCTTCAGCGAAATGATTTACTTTAAAAACCAAGTAATTTAATTGATTTACTTTCATTTAAGAACAAATTAAAAAATAACAATTGGAGTGAATGTCATGAAAAAATATACAATATTAGTCGCTTGTGGGGCAGGAATCGCAACATCAACAGTGGTCTGTGAAAGAGTAGAAAACTTATTAAAAAATAACGGGGTGAATGCTGAGGTTGTACAATGTAAAATCGCAGAAGTTGCTTCTCGTAAAGAAGGCGCGGATTTAATCGTATCTACTACGATTCTACCAACAACTTACAATATTCCAGCACTTACAGCAACAGCCTATATCACGGGAATCGGAATGGAAGCGTTAGATCAAAAAATTCTCGACCATTTAAAGTGAAACACTGTTAGCAAAAATGAATTTTGTAGTTTACGAGATGGGGGTTAAGCATGGACAAACTATTATCCGGTGTACAGTACGTTTTAAATTTAGGACCTACTGTCATCTTACCAATTGCCATTTTAATTTTAGGATTAATTTTTAGAGTAGGGTTTAGTAAAGCGTTTAAATCAGGAATTACCATTGGTATCGGGTTTGTTGGGATTAATTTAGTTATTGGTGTATTAACCGATAACTTAGGTCCAGCAGCACAAAAAATGGTTGAAAGATTCGGCTTGAATTTAACGATTATCGATACAGGTTGGCCATCTGCGGCTGCACTTTCTTGGGCTTCACCAGTTGCGGCGATCCTTATCCCAGTTTGTTTAATTGTAAATATTATTTTAATTCTATTGAAAGTGACAAAAACACTTGATATTGATATTTGGAACTATTGGCACTTTATTGCAGCTGGTGCAACAGGCTATATCATCACAGGAAGCTGGTGGTTTGCTATCCTTTGCGCAGTTATTTATGAAATCGCTGTCTTATTTGTTGCTGACAAAACAGCTCCAATGGTCCAAAAGTTCTATGGGCTTGAAGGTATTTCCATGCCAACAGGTTCTACTGCAGCTTTTGCTCCAATCGGAATTTTAATTGGTTGGTTAGTATCGAAAATCCCTGGTATCAAAAAATTAAATGCAAATCCAGAAAGTATTCAAAAACGTTTTGGTATTTTTGGAGAACCAATGATGATGGGATTGATTTTGGGGATTATTATTGGTCTTCTAGCAGGTTATGACATTGGCGGTATATTAAAAATTGGAATTTCGATGGCGGCAGTTATGCTACTAATGCCACGCATGGTAAAAATCCTAATGGAGGGTCTAATTCCAATTTCAGAAGCAGCACGTACATTTTTACAAAAACGTTACGGTGATCGTAAATTATATATCGGTCTGGATGCAGCACTTTCAGTAGGACATCCGGCAGTTATGTCAACAGCATTAATTCTCGTTCCTATTACATTATTCTTAGCCGTAATTTTACCAGGTAATAAAACCTTGCCATTTGGTGATCTAGCAACAATTCCTTTCTATATCGCTTTCGTTGTTGGATCACGCAGAGGAAATATCATTCATTCACTGATAGCAGGTACCGTCATGGTAGCATTAGCACTTTACATGGCTACTAATTTCGCCGGAGTACACACAGCAATGATGGAAGGTGCTCAATTTAAAATGCCAGAAGGTGCAACGAAGATTACAAGCTTAGATTTAGGTGGTAACTTGTTTAACTGGTTAATTTTGAAATTTTCACAAGCTTGGCACGCAATATTCTAATGAGTTTAAGACTATAAGGAAATCGACCTTCACGCCGATATCTTCTCTTTTACAAGATAGATCAGGGATCTATTAAACTAGTAATCTCTAAAAAGGAGGCACATCATGAAAGCTGCAGTTTTGCACTCAGAAAATGAAATTATTTATCAAGATATTGAAATTAGTGAATGTCAGCCAAATGAGGTGAAGGTGAAAGTCATGGCTGCCGGAATATGCGGATCAGATACACATAAAATGGTCAGCAAATGGAAATATCCGCTTCCTGCCATTATGGGTCATGAATTCGCAGGTTATGTTGTTGAAAAAGGAAAAGATGTCACGAATGTGGAGATTGGAGATCGTGTTGCAGCGATTCCTTTTATTCCTTGTAATGAATGTGAATATTGTCTGCGAGGTCAATTTTCTTTATGTGAAAATCATGGGATGATTGGATCAAAGTCATTTGGTGCTTTTGCTGAATTTGTGAACATTCCAGCAAAAAATGTATTACCAATTGGTGAAATGAGCTTTGAAGATGCAGCGATGATTGAACCTTCAGCAGTTTCTTTACATGGGGTTTTAAATATTCATCCTCAGCTTGGAGATGTAGTCGCCGTATTTGGTGTGGGAACAATCGGGATTCTTGCCATTCAATGGCTTCGTGTAGCAGGAGTGAAAGAAATCATTGCAATCGATATATCCGATAAAAAACTGCAGGATGCAATGGATTTGGGCTGTGAAAAGTCTATCAATCCATTAAAAGAAGATTTGATCAAAAAAATTTATGAATATACAAATGGATTAGGAGTAGATATCGCTTTTGAATGTGCGGGGTCAAAAATAACCCAAGAACAATGCTTACTAATTACTCGCAAACAAGGGAAAGTAGGTTACCTGGGAATTGCTTATTCTGATGTCACCCTTTCTGAAAAAGCTTTCGAAAATATTTTTAGAAGAGAATTAACGTTAAAAGGATTTTGGAATTCCTATTCTGCACCATTCCCAGGAAAAGAATGGATGAATACGATCGAGTTTGTTCAACAAGGAAAAATCAAATTAAAAGAATTAGTTTCTCATCGCTATAAATTAGAAGATACCCAAAAAGCATTTAACATGATGATTAATCGTGAAGAAGAATACAACAAAGTAATGATTATCCCTAATGAGGAGTTAGAATAAAATGAAATCAGTAATGAAACTGGATCAAGGATATGACCAAATGTCCTTAGAACATATAGATGAACCACAAGCATATGATGATAAAGTGAAAATAAAAGTAGCATATACAGGGATTTGTGGCTCAGATATTCATACATTTAAAGGGGAATATAAAAATCCAACAACACCGGTTACACTCGGACACGAATTTTCCGGCGTAGTTGTTGAAATTGGTAAAGATGTCAAACATATAAAAGTTGGTGACAGGGTAACAAGTGAAACAACCTTTACAACTTGTGGGGAATGCGAATATTGTTTATCAAAAGATTATAATCTTTGCTCAAACCGAAAAGGGATTGGTACACAGGTTAATGGAAGTATGTCTGAATACGTCGTTTCTCGTGAAGAAAGTGTACATGTTTTATCTGATAAAATCAGCTTGTTATCTGCGGCTTTAACGGAGCCATTAGCATGCTGTGTCCATGCTGCATTAGAAAAAACCACTGTTACGAAAGACGACAAAGTACTAATTTTTGGACCTGGACCAATCGGTTTGTTACTTCTTCAAGTGGTTAAAGCCCAAGGGGCATTTGCGATTATGTCTGGGATTACAAAAGATGCACAGCGCTTAGAATTAGCAAAATCCTTAGGTGCTGATGTTATTGTTGATTCCCTTCAAGAAAATTTAGAGGAAGTTGTGTTACAGCATACAAACGGGTATGGTGTAGATAAAGTGTTTGAATGCTCCGGTGCAGTACCTGCTTTAAATCAAGGACTTCCATTAGTGAAGAAAAAAGGAACGTTTGTCCAAGTCGGTCTATTTGCAAATAAAACGAATCCGATAGATCAAGAATCTATTATTCAACGAGAGATTACGTATATCGGTTCCCGTTCCCAAAAACCAAGCTCTTGGAAAATTGCATTAAAGCTTTTAGAAGAAAATAAAATTGCAACTGATAAAATGGTTACCAAAACCGTTTCACTAGATGAGTGGCGACAAGGCTTTGAAGCAGCTATGTCTGGAGAAGAAATTAAAGTGATGATTCAGTCATAAAGTAACAAACTAATTGTTTCATATAAAAGTAGTATACCCGCAAGTTATATTTGGCTTGCGGGTTTATTCATCATTGATATAGGAGGTCTCCATATGTATCTTGATACTGCAAATATTAATGAAATTACGGAAGCTTTTTCTCTTGGAATAATGAAAGGTGTGACAACAAACCCTTCGATTCTTTTAACAGAAGGAAAGCCAAGGAAATGGATAATTAAAGAAATTCTTGATAAAACTGATGGAACTGTGTTTGTTCAAACGGTCGGAGAAACATACGAGGAAATGTATAATGACTGCCAGGAAATTCGTACATATGATCAAACAAAAATTGGAATAAAAATTCCCGCTACCTTTGAAGGATTAAAAGTAATCATGCAATTAAAAAATATGCTTAATAAACCTTTAACCGCTTCTAGTCTAGAAAAGTTTAATGAAGATGGGGAATTATTAAATGAAGGGACAAGAGGGTGATCAAATGAAACTAGTTGCAGCCTCTATTATGTGTGCCAATCAACTACAGTTAAAAAGCCAACTTGAAGAATTAGAACAGGCAAATGTCGATATGTTACATTGTGATGTGATGGACGGAGTGTTTGTGAATAATCTAGCCATGGGTCCATATGTTCTGGAAGAAATCAAACAAAAAACGAGAATCCCTCTTGATATTCATTTAGCGACCATCAATCCTAGTAAATACATTGATATGTTTGCTCCAATTCAACCAGAATATCTCTCCTTTCATGTCGAAGCAAGTGAGGATATTCATAGGGATTTAGCTAAACTGAAGGAGTATGGAATTAAACCATCATTAGCCCTAAGCCCACAAAGTCCGATTGAAATGATCACACCTTATTTAGAAGATGTATCAATGATTTTGATGATGACCGTTAACCCAGGATTCGCTGGACAACCGTTTAATTACCATGTGTTAAAAAAGATGGATGAATTAAATAAAATTCTGAACAAAATCAAGAACCGGCCACTAATTGAGGTAGATGGAAACATTAACAAAGAAACAATTCCACATCTGCTAAAAAGAGGAGCTAATGTATATGTTTTAGGGACATCTGCATTGTTCAACCACCAGACTGGAAGTTTTACTAATAAAGTTGATTCGATCAGAGCAATATTTAATAATACAAATGTTAATTAACAGAATGTCAATGAAATGTAGTTACTTTAATGTAATGCATCGATAAAAGAATATTTCCATTGCTCCAAAAAAATTGCGAATACAAAAACGCGAATAACTCCATTTACATAAATGGGGGTAATTGCGTTTAATTCTTCTCTCCTGGGGAGATAGTGAAGAACAAAAATAACTAAGAAATATTTGAATTTTTGATATAATGATAGAAAATTATGATAATGTAAAAAAGTGTTTTACCGTTTATCACCACGAATAAAAGAGATTAGAGGAGAAAACATGAACATAGAAGGTAAATCTTATACTAGAACGAAAGGAATCGTACTAGTCCTAACTGGTGCTTCATTATGGGGGATTTCAGGGACTGTAGCACAGTTTCTTTTTCAAAAGCAAGGGTTTAGTCCGGAATGGTTAGTCGTAATCCGTTTATTATTATCCGGTGTAATTCTATTAGGAATAGCAGCAAAAAAGGAATCAAAAAGTATTTGGGGAATATGGAAGAACAAGTATGATATTTTTCGCATATTATTGTTTAGTATTCTTGGGATGCTAGCGGTCCAGTATACATATTTTGCGGCGATTAAAGAATCGAATGCTGCAACAGCTACTGTTTTGCAATATTTAGCACCGGTTTTAATTTCTTGTTACCTAGCAATGAAATCGAAAAGGCTGCCAACTTTTAAGGAGATGGCAGCGGTAATTTTAGCCTTGTTAGGTACGATTCTTCTTGTTACACATGGCAATATTCAAAGCTTATCAATTTCTGGATTGGCATTGTTTTGGGGATTAGCTTCAGCTATTGCCTTAGCATTTTATACATTACAGCCCCATCAATTGCTGGCTAATTGGGGATCAACAATCGTTGTAGGATGGGGAATGCTGATTGGCGGAGTATGTTTTAGTTTTATCCATCCACCTTGGAAGTTTGAAGGACATTGGTCATTTAACGCATTTTTTGCAGTAGCGTTTATTGTCTTGTTTGGAACACTAATTGCTTTTTATAGTTATTTAGAAAGTTTAAAGTATATCAGCGCATCCGAGACGAGCCTTCTAGCTTGTATTGAGCCATTGGCAGCGGCTGTTCTATCGATTGTTTGGCTGCATGTTGCTTTCGGTGTTGTCGATTGGATAGGTTCATTTTGTATTATTAGTACAATCATTATTCTATCGACAGTTAAAACTGATAAGGTAAACATTATAGAAAATAAGGAAGAAAACATCTTATTATAAGTAAAAGGGCTGTTGCACATATTACTCCGAAAAAATTGCAACATATCTTGAGGTAATCTACGTTAGTTTCATCCCGAATTGTTCATTTAAGAAAAAATTCGTATCCATTCATCGACACCTTTCATTTACTATATGGAGTGTGTTAATGATTGGAGGTGAAAAGATGAAAATATGGGATGGTTTTCATCTTTCGATTCTCACATGGAATCTATATATGGGTGTAGAATTACCGCCGTTATTTACTTCAACACGAGATCAAATTCCCAATCTTGTGTCAAAGGTGTATCGTCAATTTCTTGCAACGAACCTACCTATTCGTGTAAAAGCAATCGCCCGTGAGATTGCCAGAAAGAAACCTGATCTTATTGATCTGCAAGAAGCGGTTCGATGGCAATTAATTATTCCCAATTATCGTAAAGTCACTTATGATTTTGTTCAATTATTATTGATTGAATTGAAAAAAAGCGGTTTAGATTATGAAGTAGCTATTCAAAACAAAAATACATCCGTCGAGATTCCAGATAACAATGGTAATCTTGTACGTTTATTAGATAGGGATGTCATTTTAGTTCGTAAAGGTTATCGAATAAAGATAAATAAAAGAATGGCTAAACATTTCAAAACAAATCTTATTGTTCAAATAGCTGGCCAACAAATTGAAATATTACGAGGATGGTCCTCGATTGACATACAGTTAGAGGGACAAAGTATTAGGATGATAAATACACATTTAGATACGAATTCCGATATACAGATATACCAAGCAAATGAAATTTTAGAAGGACCAGCTAAAACAAAACTTCCTTTAATCGTAACAGGGGATTTGAATTCAAATGCACATAACAATGATACACCTACTTACAGGAGCTTTATTGAAGTTGGATTTCAAGATGCATGGGAAGAAAGCGGTAACGGAATAGGAAATACGTGTTGTCAGGATCCAGACTTATTAAATAATGCTTCAAATTTAACGAGCCGCATTGATTTTATTTTATTTAAAAATGGTTGGGAATCAATCCAAGCAGAAACCGTTGGAGATAAGCCTAGTAGCCGTTCATATTCGGGGCTTTGGCCATCAGACCATGCGGGAGTATTTTCGAAATTACAATTAAAAAAATAATTGGATATGCACACAGTTTTTTTAGGCCGTTTTAAAATCCAGTGTTGATATTGACACCATGTTGATTGGAGCGGAAAGCGAGTACCTGTAGCGGAAATCAATAGTCCAGAATAGCCAAACCTTTTTGAAAACCCATCTAAACGATGGGTTTTTATTGTTTGTAAAATTATGTTAATATTAAAAATAATATGTTGTGGGGGTGAACGGAATGATAGAAGAAATTTTAACAATTAGTGATTTACGAAAGAGCTATGGTACGAATGATGTTCTCCAAGGAATTGATCTTCATGTTACTAGAGGAGAAATCATTGGATACATTGGTCCAAATGGTGCCGGGAAAAGCACAACTGTGAAAATCATTCTTGGGATTGAAGATGGCTACACTGGTGAAGTTAAGCTTTTCGGAAGAGATATTGCAGATGGAAACATTGACTACAAGCGAAAAATCGGCTATGTCCCTGAAATTGCCGAAGTATATGATAATTTAACGGCACATGAATATTTAACATTTATTGGTGAACTATATGGAATGGACTTTGACTTGGTAGATTACAAGGCTAAAAGATTAATGGAATTGTTTGGTGTTGGAGAAGTGTATCATTCAAGAATTTCATCCTACTCCAAAGGGATGCGACAGAAGCTATTGATTATCTCCAGCTTATTACATAATCCGGAAATTTTGTTTTTGGATGAGCCGATTAATGGCCTAGATGCCAATAGCGTCATGATTTTTAAAGAAATTTTGTCTCAACTGGCGGCACAAGGAAAAACGATTTTCTATTCTTCACATATCATGGATGTCGTTGAAAAAATCAGCAGTCGAATCATCTTGTTAAACGGCGGGAAGATCGTTGCTGACGGAAGCTTTGCCGATCTGCAAAATCAAAACAAAGAAGGAACGTTGGAGGAGATCTTCAACCAATTAACCGGATTTAATGAACATAAAGAAATTGGTGAAAGATTCGTAACCATCGTTCAAGAGGTGTAGTGATGGAAGATTTTCGTACATTAAAAGTTCTCGATCGATTTAAAAATGTATTTGAGAAAATGGGAGTCGACTATCCAATCATGAGAAAGATTTTACAAGTAAAACTCACGATGGACCAAAGACGGGTTCCCACAATTTTCAGTCAGTCTGCGAATAGAAAAAAACCAAAAAATACGAAGGAAGTAAATGGGTTTATTAAATCGCTTTGGATCTATGTCCTGGTGGGCCTTTTCACCATTCCATTTATTGCATTAGGAAATCATTATATGTTCCAAATGAGTATTTTCTTTGGGATTACGATGTTTATGGTCATGTCATCAATGATCTCAGATTTCTCTTCTGTTTTACTCGATGTTCGGGATAAAAATATTCTGCAAACAAAGCCTATTAGCCGAAAAACCATCAGTGTTGCTAAATTTGTACACATTAGTATTTATTTGTTTTTTCTAACAGCATCGATCGCAACGATTCCAATGTTCGTTGGTCTATTTAGACATGGAATTGTATTTTTTCTGATTGGTATTATTGAATTAATCTTAATTAACTTATTGATTGTTGTTATCACGGCTTTACTATATATTCTTATTTTACGGTTTTTCGATGGTGAGAAACTGAAGGATATGATTAATTATGTTCAAATCGGTTTATCATTGGCATTAATGGTTGGTTATCAAGTTCTCATTCGATCTTTTGAAATATTTGATTTCAACTTTGTTCTTCATCCACAGTGGTGGCATGTTTTTATTATACCGATGTGGTATGCTGCTCCATTTGAATGGCTAATTAATGGGCAGGGGTCTTCTTTTTATCTACTCTTTTCGAGCTTGGCATTAATCGTACCAATTGTTGCATTTTTCGTCTATCTTCGTTTAGTCCCAACTTTTGAAAGAAATCTGCAAAAGCTTTCCAGTCATAGCAATATTAATATTAAAAAGCGTAGGAAATGGAAGGATACTTTATTAAGTTATATTTGTAGAAGTAAAGAAGAGCGTGCTTTCTTTCGATTTGCCAGTTTAATGATGAAACAAGAACGCGATTTTAAATTAAAAGTATATCCGTCATTAGGATTTTCGTTTGTTATTCCATTTATTTTTATATTTAGTGTAAGCAGAGATGGAGGCTATCAGCAAGTAGCATCTGGTCATTCATATTTAACGATTTATTTCAGTATGATTATTATTCCTACCATTGTCATGATGCTGCGATATTCAGGGAAATACAAAGGTTCCTGGATATATAAAACATTGCCAATCAAGGATTACACCACATTATTTAAAGGGACATTAAAAGCTTTTTTAGTTAAACTATACATTCCCATCTATTTATTATTAAGTATCATCTTTGTTGTCATTTATGGTGGGAGAATTATACCTGATTTAGTAGTTGTGTTAATTGATTCATTTTTATATACAATGATTTGCTTCATCGTTTTGAAAAAAGCTATTCCATTTTCGGAAGCATTTGAAACAGTCGGACAGAGCGAAGGGTGGAAAGCTTTCTTACTTCTCATCCCTATAGCAGTTTTCGCTGGGATTCATTTTTTCAGTTTGTCTAGTAGTATTGGAATCTATCTTAATATAGTTATAACGTTTATTGTTAATTTGATTGTTTGGAAGATAGGGATTAGGAAGAGTTAAAGAAAAGGTCTTAAATATAGAATCATATGATTCTGAAATTAGAAGAAACAGAAGAAAAAAGAGCAAGCTTTTTAGGTGGGTCGAAACTTTACCCTATGTCTTTCCAATTTTAAGTCAACTTTTAATTTTCAATACGTTATTTTTGAAAATACTTATATCATTTAGCGATCGGATCAGACGATCCAATCTGTTTAGGAAGGAAACAGTAATTGTACTAGGACGAAAGACTGACACCGGATTTTTAAATGATGAATTGTTTATTAAAACTTTATGATCGGCAATGAAAGGATGCATATTGATCGGATTTTGAATGATGAACCAAAAATCGGTTTTTTAAAAATAGGAGTTAGGCGTTTAAATGAGACGAAGGGTTGTCTTAAAAAACATCTTTAGGAAAATTGGAAAATAAAAGCTAAATAAAATGATGGAAACTAATGTTAATTTCCCAATACAAACTAGATTTAACAATTGTTATACTGAATTACAAGTAGAAGAAATAAAAAATATTCTACGATAAAAATTCAATTTAGGTATTGTAAAAAGTTCTATGAAAACTAAATAGTTGTTTAGGTTACTTTCCATTTATTAGGTGGGGAGCTCCCGCAATCGCTCTTGACAAACACGCCAATGGTTTGATCCAAGGTTAACAAGGGCGAAGGGGACAAAAAGAAGGCATACCAAATAAGCCCTTGGTATTTTCATTTTAAACCATTGGCAAGTTCGGTTTGTCAAGAGTTCGCTCCGCCGATTGCTAAATGGTCCAAGGGCTCTGCTAAACAAAAAGTTAGGCGGATCTTTGTTCGACTATCCATCGTTGAGCTAACTCGATGAGCTTTGTCCAACGCGCAGGCATGGTAGGAAGTCCTGATAACTTTGGATTCACAACGGGTACCTTGCCCTCTAGGGATGCATGTGGTCGTAGAAAGTTAAAATACGCCGCAAACAAGGTGACAAAAGAAACAGATCCATGATCCGATCCAAATCCTTGTGTAGAGCGATAATTTCCTTTAAATGTGCGATTCAGTCTTTCGATAATCTGTTTTAACGGTCTGTATTCGGTTGAGATGGGATCTTCATTTGTCAGCCCGATTACTTGCTTCACATCGAAAGAAATATCATTCTGAGCGAAGAAATGCTGGGCTAGAAGATAGATTGGATTTCCATCTACTACGAATGTAAGGTTTTCAGGGATCTCTTCCATCTTCAGTAGGACGTCGTTTATCGCTTGAATGGCGGATGCTGTATCACGATTAGGCGACACTCGGTACGAAAGGACGATCTTTTTCACCGCGTCAAAGAAGAAAAAGAGATAATGCCATTTTCCATTGACCCGGATATAGGTTTCGTCACCACAGAATTGATCTGAAAGCTCATAAGGATAGTGATCCACGTAAGGTTTAAGTAAAAGAGCCACACTATTTCGAAATAGCTACACCGTGAACATCCTGCATAAGGGCAGCGGTCCTTCTTGCGGAAAGACCGTAATTCACATGGTAGGTCAATATCAAACCTAACGTATGCGGAGAAGCATAGATTCTAGACAGATCAACAACTGGCAACTCCGGTGAATTCTTGGATAATGGTTGAAAATCAATGTGGAATTGGCGAAAAATATACCTTAACTTAAACGACTGGGGATCCTTTTTAAACTGTTTCTTTTCTTTGGAAGACATACCGTTTAATTTCTTTTGATAATACGGACAGTCGTCGTTTTTACACTTAAACACATCGAAATCTTTTCGCTCCTTGATCTTATCGAGTGTTTTAGAACAATGAGGACATTTCAAAATGGCCTCTTTCGAAAAACGATTCTTATCGCTGAAAAGGCAAGAACATACCTTGCATTGATACTGTCCCTTATCACCATTATTGGCATAAAGATAATCAGATGGTGCACCACACTTAGGACATTTCATTCCTTTAGGTACCGACACTTTTGCGTTCTTGTGTCTTCGAACGGGTTTAAGAGATTTCCCATGCTTCTCTTGGTACTCCGTTAGAGATTTCGATAATTCAGCTTTTCTGGGATTTCGATAATGGGAAGATCATCAACTTGTAGTTTTCGATAAGGTTTGTTAACAGGCTGCTGATCTTTCGGTTTATCAAACATACTCTTCCCAATAAGTAGGGTGAGTAATGTTCGAATTATTTGTTCTTGGAATTTTATAAAAGTTAGTAAATAGGTTATAATTTGAGGGTACAACTTGTCACTTCCTTTTCTAAGGTTGTTGGGTGTGTGGTAACCTCAATTATCCTTAGATTTAGGGGGGTGGCAATTTTTTTGCTCAAAAATCCCTCTATTAAGGTAGTTTATAGCCTATTTTATATAAAAGTTTTGACAATACGGCTTTCGGGGTAGTGTCAAAAGTTCTATGAAAACTCAATAGACACTCAGTTCTCTTTACAGTTATTGGTGGAACGGCCCCGCAATCGCTCTTGACAAACACGCCAATGGTTTGAATTCAGGATAACAAGGGCGAAGGGGACAAAAAGAAGGCATGCCAAATAAGCCCTTGGTTTTTACAATTTTAAACCATTGGCAAGTTCGGTTTGTCAAGAGTTCGCTCCGCCGATTGCTGAATAGCTCAAAAGCTTAAGGGCTCTGCTAAACAAAAAGTTAGGCAGACCTTTGTTCAAAAATCCACTGTTGGGCTAGTCCAATAAGCTTTGTCCATCGAGCTGGCATTGTTGGCAACCCTGATATCTCTGGATTAACAACAGGCACTTTACCTTCTAGGGATGCATGAGGACGTAGAAAGTTAAAATAAGCCACAAACAGGGTGACATAAGAAACAGATCCTTGTTCGGATCCAAAGCCATGCGTAGAGCGATAATTGCCCTTGAAAGTTCGGTTCAGTCTCTCGATGATTTGTTTCAGATAGTATATATTCAGCCGAAACCGGGTCCTCATTCGTCAATCCGATGACTTGTTTCACATCAAAGCGAATTCCATGCTGGGCGAAAAAGTGTTGAGCCAGAAGGTAAATTGGATTTCCATCGACTACGAAGGTAAGATTCTCCGGGATCTCTTTCATCTTCACTAACACTTTATCAATGGCTCGAATGGCTGATGCTGTATCCCGATTAGGAGACACAGGATAGGAAAGAATAATCTTTTTTACCGCATCAAAAAAGAAAAATAAGTAGTGCCATTTTCCGTTCACTTTGATGTAAGTTTCATCTCCGGAGAATTGATCGGAAAGCTCGTACGGATAATGATCCACATAAGACTTAAGCAAAAGTGCCACACTGTTTTCGTAATTCAATATCGTTTGATGAGAAATCGCTACACCGTGGATATCTTGCATAATGGCTGCTGTCCTACGGGCCGAAAGTCCATAGTTTATGTGATAGGTCAAAATCAAACCCAATGTATGTGGTGAAGCATAGATCTTGGACAAATCAACCCTTGGAAGTTCAGGTGATTGTTTAGACAAAGGTAAAAAGTCTATATGAAACTGACGAAAAATATATCTTACTTTAAATGCTTGAGGATCTTTTTCAAATCGTTTCTTCTCTTTGGGAGACATCGCTTGCAGCTTCTTTTGATAATAGGAACAGTCATTATTTTTACACTTGAAAACGGAGAAATCTTTCCGTTCCTTGATCTTCTCAAGAGTTCTGGCACAGTGAGGGCATTTTAAAATAGCCTCTTTGGAAAAACGATTCTTATCACTGAATAGACAAGAACATACCTTACATTGAAACTGACCTTTATCTCCATTGTTGGCATAAAGAAAGTCCGAAGGAGCACCACACTGTGGACAGTTCAATGATTTAGGTACTGATACTTTTGAATTAGCACGCCTTTGAACCGGTTTGAGAGGTTTCCCGTGCTGCTCATAGAACTCTTGTAAAAGAATTTTATAGTCAAGCTGTTCAATCGTTTCAATAATCGGAAGATCATCTACCTGAAGCTTTCGATAAGGCATATTAACGGGCTCTTCCGTTGGTTTCTCAAACATATTTTCACCTACAAGAAGAGTCAATAAATAACGAATAATATGTTCTTGATACTTGATAAATTCGAGTAAATAGGTTAATAATTGAGGATACAACTTGTCACTTCCTGTTCTAAGGTATTGTGTGTGTGGTAACCTCAATTATCCTTAGGTTTCAGGGGGTGGCAAGTTTTTTGCTTGTGAAGCTCTTTAAATCAAGGAATTATTAACTTTTTACTATAGATGTTTTGACAATACGTCAATTTAGGGGGAGGGGAGAATATGAAAAGAAAAGTAATCACTTTTTCACTATTAGCATTGTTAGTTTTAGGAGCAATAGTACCAATAGCATCAAAGGCTGCGGAAACATGGAATTATGGATATAGCAAAACAACCAAGCAGTGGTATAACCATTACTATCATTCCGGTTTCAAACATTATGGTACAATTACAAAAAATGGTGTTACTTACACTGGTCCAATTGCACAACCAGGATATTGGTCTCAATTGAATTTAGATTATAACGGACCGTATGCTGTCACTTATAATAAGTATATTATATTGTAACTAGAGTCAATTTCATAATTGCTCTTTTTAAAAATACAGAATCCTACAGAATTTCTAAAATATATTTTTAAAAACAGAAATCATGCTACTTGTTGCTGATTTAATTGTACATTAATTCGGTCTGCGGCTAACTTTGAAGCATTATAAATAAGGGTTACCATGTCAAAATGAATTTTTGCACGTTTCCCAGTACGATAGCGAACATTGTTCAGTTGAAAGAATTCTTTCAGATAGGCATTAACCCGTTCTACGGCAGTACGACGTTTGAAAATGTTTTTCCATGCTTGTGACCCGCGTGCTGGTGCGGTATATCTGCGAAGGTCTGAAGTGATTTTCACTTTATAAACCTTTTGGCAAATACCTTCATTAGCTAAGGGACAGTCGCTGCATTCCTTTGGTCTTGTGTATTTCAATGTTTCATATTTAGGATCAAAACTATCATAACGATAAGAATGCTCTCTGAAACAAGTTGGGGCAAAGTGTTTATCATAGCCAATGATTTCCCCTTCATTTCGCTTATTATACGCGATGACGGATTGTTGTCCCATTCGATGTACCTGCTCGTATATGGGTTCATAGTCATAGCCCGCATCCATTGTTTGATAACGTAATGGAAGGTGAAGGCGTTCCTGAATTCCTTTCAGTAAAGGGATAGCTGCCTTACCATCATTTAGACTCCCAGATGAAAAAAGAGCCTGTAGAATGTATTGGCTTGATGTACCAACGGCTAAATGACCTTTGTAGCCAAACCAAAAAACATTTTGTCCTTCTGAGTTCTTTTTCACGCCCCATTTAGGGTCTTGGGGAACTTCGGCACGTAGTTCGGCTAGGGGAACATCTAATTGGGCCACAATTTTTCTATCATATAAAGGTAAATTGGCTTCCGTTTCAGCTTGTTCTTTAAGCCACCCGTCACGCTCATCTTTTGATTTCCGACCACGTTTTTGGGGTTCAGATTTTGGCTTTTCTTCTTTTGGCTGCGCTTGGTCTCGTGCTTCAAAATGGGTTGCATCAATGGCCACTGTATCATCCGTGATGAAACCTTCTGCAATAGCCTGGAGGACCACTTTTTCTTGTTCTTTCTCAAGGATATCGCTTTCCTCCAATTTCGTTATGAGACGTGAATAGGAGGATTCTGAAGGCACATGATCAGAAACCAAAAAGCCACAATTTAACTTAAAAGCTAGATCATCATGAAGACGTTTTATAAGATCCTTCATCGTAGGGATGCGCTCTATGTATCTTACAAAGGTGGAGATAATCATGGCTGCATAGTTTAGTTCTTCCGGTGCACCCAACCGTGATTTTTTCGCCACTTGATGGTACATCGAATCCAAATCTACCGCTGAAATAATGGCTTCATATTTTTGGGTAGGTTCCATGTCAAATAATTCCTGTATGCCAAATAGGCTAGGTTGTCGTATAATAGTCATAAGAAGTACTCCTCCAGTCTTTTTATGGTTTGTGGTCAACGTAAGCCCGAATTATAAAAAATAAGTGTACCTTTCGGTACGCATCGTAAATAGCCGTAAATTCTGACTTTTTTAATCGAATTACGGCTATTTCATTTATTTGCTACATTCTGCCTGAATCATTTTTGACCAGGGCATGTATTGATCTAAAATTTCAGGGTTTTGTTGGACGCCGAGATTTGGTAAATCCGTAAAAGTTTCTTTATATATTCATAGAAATCAACGCCGTTACTTTTGGCAGTTTCAGCAATACTTAAACAGATGGCATTCGCTTTTGCACCAGCTTCACTTACACTAAAGAGCCAATTTTTTCTTCCTATAACGTTGGGACGGATGGCGTTCTCGGCTGGATTATTATCCATTTCAATTCGCCCATCATTCAGGAATAATTTGAGTCCATTTGCCCTGTTTAATGTGTATTCAGTCGCTTTTGCTAACGCATTTTTTCCGTAAAATGGTGATGTTTCAACCCAGTGAAGGAATTCCTCCACGATTGGCTTCGAGTACTTTTGACGTTTTTTTCTTCGTTTACTCGGAGACAAACGTTTAAATTGCCTTTCTAGTCGATATAAATCATCACAATATTTCACACCGATTCTACCATTTTTGCTATCAGCTTTCAGCCAATAACGACGAACATGCGCCCAACAATTTGCGAAATTAACGCCTTCCAACTTATCATAAGCAGAATAACCATCACACACAATCGTTCCAGAAAAGCCTTCAATAAAACTTTCAAGGACAGATCGAGCTCGAGATAATGCGCTTTGAAAGAGAGTCATTGTTACCTTTGGCTTGGCACACACTTCGAAACACCCAATTATACGCATTGGCTTTACCAGATTTCCCATCGGATCGGTTGATAATTTGTCCGTATGTTTCATCGACATGCAAAACCGATTTTGCCATCATCAACTCTTTCATTCGTTCGTATACAGGTAACAGCCAATCATGTGCTACACGGATAACCCAATTCGATAGGTTTTTATCATTGGTATTCAGTCCATAGCGATTCCATTCCTTTACCTGACGGTAAAGAGGTAAATATTGTGCAAATTTATCATAGATGACTTTGGCAAGTACGCTAGGACTTGCGATGCTACGCTGAATCGCTGGTTGTGGTGCTTTCCCGCGTTTGATTTGTGCTGGCTGTGATGAATCAACTTTGCAGTCTTTACATTCATACGCATGTTCAATGTGCTGTACTTTCATCATTTTTGCAGGAATAAATTTTGCTTCTTCACGTACAAGTGTACTACCAATTTCAATCATTTGCCCTTGGCAACAGTCACAGATTGTATTTTTCGGATGATGGTGAATAGCTTCTACTTCAATACCATCATGCAAGGAATCATTTCGTTTTTTTGATTTAACTTTTCGTACAACAGTATAAGAGATTGTCTGTTGGCTTTGTTCTTCTGTGTGCTCAGGTTCGCTAAAAGCCGGGTCATCATCAAATAATGAGCCTTGCCCATCTGGTACGTTGTATTTCGATTTTTCGGATTTCGATCCATATAAAAGTTTTGTTAAATGGCGAATTTGTTCAGTTAGCGCTTCAATCTGTTTAGTTGATTGATCTAGCTTTTTCGATAAGTCTTTGTTTTGTTGATTTGAATGAGCCAATTGTTCTTCGAGAAGTCGAATTAATTTCCCATATGGATTCTTGTTATTGGAAGAAGTATTAACCATTTATTTCACCACTTTTCGTTCACCATAAGTTAGTTATATTATAACATTTTTAACGTAGAAAGCGAAGTTGAAAATGGCTATAAACCAACATTTCTAGCTTGTTTAGAATACTCCTTTTTGTGATTTTTGAATGGCCTTTGGTTGCTGAATGGACAACCCTTCTAACAACCAGCGAACCTCCTGTTGCGAAAGTTTACGTACTTCATTTTCATCTTTTGGCCATTGAAGTTTTCCTCCATCTAGTCGCTTATAAAGCATGGCGAAACCATCGCCATCAAAATATAAACATTTATAACGGTCTTTACTCCAACCAGAGAAAAGGAAAATAGAATCTCCATATGGATCAAGTTCGAAAGAATCTTGAATTAGCGTTGCTAATCCATCAATTCCCTTCCTCATATCTGTTTTACCGCAAATAATATAAATGTTTTTTACACTGGTATAATCATGTTTCATAGATTTTTCAACTCCCTCATGACCGTTTGGATGATGTGCTCATCTACGCCGTTGAAGAAGGAAATTTCAGCAGCTTCAATTTTGATTGTGCAAAAGCTATTTGAAGGATCTTTCGAAGTTGTGGATGTTATAATATTTTTTTCTGGTTGTATTGAAACGGGGACGATTGTTAGTTTTTGTTGTGACATAGGAAAAGCACCTCCTTAATTGATACGATTATTGTACTAAGGGGTGCTGATCATTTATATGCGTTGTTTGAATGGGGGCTTACTGGTCAACTACCATTATACAAGATTTGGGGAGGTACTTCTTTTTTTATCTCTTAAACCCCTTGATACACAAGGGCTAAGAATTATGAAATTCATTCAACTAAGTAAAAAAAGGGGATTTATGAAATATATAAATCCCTTTTTACTTTAACAAAGGAGATAATATATGATTGAAATAATTAATATGAATAAAACATTTGATAGAAAAACTATTTTTAAAAATTTTAACCTAGAAGTAAAATCAGGAGAATTCGTTGGAGTAGTTGGGAAAAGCGGACAAGGAAAAACAACCCTTTTAAATATAATTGGTACTTTAGAAGAAGCTGATTCAGGTATTATAAAAATAATGGATAAAGATATTCATAAAAAAAAATATAAAAGACTTTTATTAAGAGATCAATTAGGCTTTATTTTTCAAAACTATGCTTTAATCGATAATGCATCAGTAAATGAAAATTTAGAAATTGCACTTAAACATAAAAAGATGAAAAAAACACAAAAAAGTGAAGCTATATCTTTAGTTTTAAAAGAGGTAGGTCTAGAAGATTATGGTAAGGAAAAAATACATACCTTGAGTGGTGGAGAACAACAACGTATTGCGATTGCTAGATTACTACTAAAAGACCCCTCATTGATTTTAGCAGACGAACCTACTGGATCACTGGATATTGAAAATCGAGATATTATTGTGGCATTGTTTCAGAAATTACAAAAACAAGGAAAAACAATTATTATGGTCACTCACGATAAAGATTTAACCAAATTCTTTTCAAGAACAGTACATTTATAAGGGGATAGTTATGAAAAAATTAATTTTCCTTCTCTTTACAACAACTATTATAGTTGTAAGTTTTTTATCAATAAAACAATTTGAATATATACAATTTCAATCTTTTAATAATGATAATTCAGGTGATAAATTGAACATCGTTGTTGAAGGAGGAAATCCTCAAAAAAGCAAGGTTGAAAATTTTCGTTTATTAGAAGATATGGCAGTAAATGCAAATGTGGACTTACAACGAACGTCTTATGAAACGTATAAAAACAATAAAGATAAAAGGGTGTATTATGTAGCTTTTCGTGAAAATACCAACTACTTCAAAAATATTAAACTAAAGTCGGGGGAATTTTTGAATAGATATAGTGATCCTAATGATTTTCTTTCAACAATAGAAACTTATGATAATAACCAAGTCGGCCAGCTTGAAATTTTTCATAGTTTTGACCCAATTGAAATTCGTCCAATGATTTCTGCTTCAAAAACAAGAGATATTAAAGGAACTTATACTTTGAACGGTATAGAAAATGCAGAAAGGTTTAAAAAGATAGCATTAGAATATGGATTTACTGTTAAAACTTCAAAAGAGCAGTCTCAAAGTTTGATTACTAAATACCCCTACCAAGATATGATGTATAAAGCATTGTTAATATTATGTTTTTTAATAATGCTTGCATTGTTATACGATGTAATTAATGCCTATAAAGAAATAGCAGTAAGACATTTGTTTGGGTATAACTTTTGGCAAATTGGAGGTTATTTATTAAGAAAATATATTAATATTTTTCTTAATTCTTTTGCTACTGGATTCATAGCATTAATAGTATATTTATATTTTTATAATCAGTTCCAACAATTTTTTCCCTTTTTATACTTTTGGATGAAAAATATTATTCCAGTACTTTTAATAGTCACATTTATTTTTATTGTTACATGGTTGGCAACTAAAAGTATAAATATTTCTCAAATGATCAAAAATAGAAAGCCTATCAAATTGTTGTTTTATTTAAATATTGTTGTTCGCTTTATTATAGCTATTTTTCTTATTCTAGGTTTACAAGAGGGGATCAGTGCTTTTCTTGGTTTAAAGAGTACTATGACTAAACAAGAAAAATGGTCATTATTGAAAGATTATTCCTATTTAGGAGTAGTAGCGACTCCTAATCCAAGTTTGTTTAACTTTCTACATAATGAAAAAAAGCAAACTCAATTTAAACAATTATATAAGGATCTTGAGTCTCAGGGAGCTATCTTTATTTCTCCATCCCCTTACTATATGAATAGTTCCATTGACTTACCCTTAGACCCAAACCCTTGGGGTATGGAAGGGAGAAAAATAGAAATTAATAAAAATTATTTATCCGTTAATCCAATTATTGATATTAACAACAAAAGAGTAAAGGTTCCGGAGACTAGAAAAAACGAAATAACGGTTATTGTGCCAATAAAGTTTAAAAAACATGAAAATAATATCAAAAGCACTATAGAAAAAGATTATATGGATATATATAATAGGAAAGATATTCAGCCGCCTAAAGCGAATATTTTGTATGTTATGAATAAACAATCTTACTTTACTTTTTCTACCAATATGGGACAAAATAATAATTATGAGATCAATGATCCAATTGCTGTTATTGTTAATGAAGAGTTTGATCCCAATATATTAGCAAACACCCTTTCTATGGGATATGGATACTATACTAAAAATAGTGGGGATAAAAATCCTTTCAAGTTAACACAGGATGCCTTGGAAAAATACTCTTTAAATGAAATATGGCAACCTATTTCAGTTGCTTATTCAATGGTAGAATTAAAGATAGCAAATGATAGAGAGGTACTCGAATTAACAACAATATACTGTATCCTATACTTAATCTTAGCAACTGTTTTACTATTCTTTTCTTCGGTGTATTATCTAGAAATAAACAAACAATCACTGGCTTTACAATGGATTTTTGGTTATAACTTTTTTGAAAAACATAACCTAGTTTACCTTGTAATATTAGTATTTTGGAATATCTCCTTTATGGTTTGCTTTTTTATTACTAGTGGGACTTTATTACTTACTAAAGTAACCCTAGGGCTTGCATGTTTTGATGTATTATTAATTAGCAGTTTTATTAGTATTAAAGAATATAATATTACCAAACAGATTCTAATTGAAAAGTGATGTTAAAAAAGGGGGTAATAAAAATTGACTCAAACCAAAAAGGTAATGATTAGCCTGACAATTGTAATACTCTTTTTTTCTTTTGGAATTTACATTTCTTCTTTCTTTTTAAGCAATAAAGAAGGTACAAATGAAATAACAAATACATCATTAAAAGAAGAGAGTTCACAACGAGAAAAAAACACAATTTTAAATTCGGATACTGTCCATAAAAATAAGTACTACATTGTTTACATTAAGCAAGATGATGGTAAAGCTTCATCCTTTGTTCCAAAGAAACTCAACCCTAGCTTTAAGGAAGATGCTGATTATAATGTGAGTATTTCGATAGATGACAATGGCAATATTCTTAATGATGGAAAAATAATTGTAGTTGATAATTTCGTAATTTCAAAGGAAAATAAAAAAACAATAAAAAAAATAGCAGGGGAAGAAAATTATAAGGGTGCTTTAAAAGAAATTGAAGAGCGAGTAATTAATGCTAAAAAGAGTATGGAGAACCCGATATATTCTAACTAACATTAATGTTAAGTAAATTAAAAAAGTATCTGTGCTTAAGTTAAACGTAAGCCCGAATTATAAAAAATAAGTGTACCTTTCGGTACGCATCGTAAATAGCCGTAAATTCTGACTTTTTTAATCGAATTACGGCTATTTCATTTATTTGCTACATTCTGCCTGAATCATTTTTGACCAGGGCATGTATTGATCTAAAATTTCAGGGTTTTGTTGGACGCCGAGATTTGGTAAATCCGTAAAAAGTTTCTTTATATATTCATAGAAATCAACGCCGTTACTTTTGGCAGTTTCAGCAATACTTAAACAGATGGCATTCGCTTTTGCACCAGCTTCACTTACACTAAAGAGCCAATTTTTTCTTCCTATAACGTTGGGACGGATGGCGTTCTCGGCTGGATTATTATCCATTTCAATTCGCCCATCATTCAGGAATAATTTGAGTCCATTTGCCCTGTTTAATGTGTATTCAGCTGCTTTTGCTAACGCATTTTTTCCGTAAAATGGTGATGTTTCAACCCAGTGAAGGAATTCCTCCACGATTGGCTTCGAGTACTTTTGACGTTTTTTTCTTCGTTTACTCGGAGACAAACGTTTAAATTGCCTTTCTAGTCGATATAAATCATCACAATATTTCACACCGATTCTACCATTTTTGCTATCAGCTTTCAGCCAATAACGACGAACATGCGCCCAACAATTTGCGAAATTAACGCCTTCCAACTTATCATAAGCAGAATAACCATCACACACAATCGTTCCAGAAAAGCCTTCAATAAAACTTTCAAGGACAGATCGAGCTCGAGATAATGCGCTTTGAAAGAGAGTCATTGTTGGCCCTTGGCTTGGCACACTTCGAAACACCCAATTATACGCATTGGCTTGGCCAGATTTCCCATCGGATCGGTTGATAATTTGTCCGTATGTTTCATCGACATGCAAAACCGATTTTGCCATCATCAACTCTTTCATTCGTTCGTATACAGGTAACAGCCAATCATGTGCTACACGGATAACCCAATTCGATAGGTTTTTATCATTGGTATTCAGTCCATAGCGATTCCATTCCTTTACCTGACGGTAAAGAGGTAAATATTGTGCAAATTTATCATAGATGACTTTGGCAAGTACGCTAGGACTTGCGATGCTACGCTGAATCGCTGGTTGTGGTGCTTTCCCGCGTTTGATTTGTGCTGGCTGTGATGAATCAACTTTGCAGTCTTTACATTCATACGCATGTTCAATGTGCTGTACTTTCATCATTTTTGCAGGAATAAATTTTGCTTCTTCACGTACAAGTGTACTACCAATTTCAATCATTTGCCCTTGGCAACAGTCACAGATTGTATTTTTCGGATGATGGTGAATAGCTTCTACTTCAATACCATCATGCAAGGAATCATTTCGTTTTTTTGATTTAACTTTTCGTACAACAGTATAAGAGATTGTCTGTTGGCTTTGTTCTTCTGTGTGCTCAGGTTCGCTAAAAGCCGGGTCATCATCAAATAATGAGCCTTGCCCATCTGGTACGTTGTATTTCGATTTTTCGGATTTCGATCCATATAAAAGTTTTGTTAAATGGCGAATTTGTTCAGTTAGCGCTTCAATCTGTTTAGTTGATTGATCTAGCTTTTTCGATAAGTCTTTGTTTTGTTGATTTGAATGAGCCAATTGTTCTTCGAGAAGTCGAATTAATTTCCCATATGGATTCTTGTTATTGGAAGAAGTATTAACCATTTATTTCACCACTTTTCGTTCACCATAAGTTAGTTATATTATAACATTTTTAACGTAGAAAGCGAAGTTGAAAATGGCTATAAACCAACATTTCTAGCTTGTTTAGAATACTCCTTTTTGTGATTTTTGAATGGCCTTTGGTTGCTGAATGGACAACCCTTCTAACAACCAGCGAACCTCCTGTTGCGAAAGTTTACGTACTTCATTTTCATCTTTTGGCCATTGAAGTTTTCCTCCATCTAGTCGCTTATAAAGCATGGCGAAACCATCGCCATCAAAATATAAACATTTATAACGGTCTTTACTCCAACCAGAGAAAAGGAAAATAGAATCTCCATATGGATCAAGTTCGAAAGAATCTTGAATTAGCGTTGCTAATCCATCAATTCCCTTCCTCATATCTGTTTTACCGCAAATAATATAAATGTTTTTTACACTGGTATAATCATGTTTCATAGATTTTTCAACTCCCTCATGACCGTTTGGATGATGTGCTCATCTACGCCGTTGAAGAAGGAAATTTCAGCAGCTTCAATTTTGATTGTGCAAAAGCTATTTGAAGGATCTTTCGAAGTTGTGGATGTTATAATATTTTTTTCTGGTTGTATTGAAACGGGGACGATTGTTAGTTTTTGTTGTGACATAGGAAAAGCACCTCCTTAATTGATACGATTATTGTACTAAGGGGTGCTGATCATTTATATGCGTTGTTTGAATGGGGGCTTACAGTTAAATTATATCTAGCTATGAATTATTCCATCCCTAGTTTGACCACTTCAAAAACCGAAAACGTGCAATTAAGTAAGAACCTCATTTGGTAAATAGTTTTAGTAATTCTATTATCCCAAATTGAGGTGATTTTTTTTTTCTTTTAACATTGATACCTATTTTTTGGGGTGCGTTTTTTCAGCGGTCTCAACCTGATCCTTAATTCCGTATTCAATATAGCTACAAGATAATAATGAATATTTCCTATGAAAATTCCTCAACGATAACAGCCTAAATATGTTGGATTCTTAATCTATCTTTTGCAGAACTAATAATTCTAAAGAAAGCAATCAAATATTTACTTATCTTATTCATTGCAAATTTCTTTATAATCTAGCAAGATACCGATACTATTAAATATGAAATTCACAAAATTTTTAACAAGGAACGATGAAATGAAAAAATTAGCTTTTCTCCTTCTGTTTGCAGTTGCTATCTTGATTGGTTGTGCTTTCAATAATACGAATGCAAAACAGGATAAGAACATATATGTGGCTTTAAATGGAAATGATCAAAATAATGGTACAAAATCAAAGCCGTTTCGTACATTAAAAAAGGCAGCTTCTGAAGCGATGGCTGGAACGACCGTTTATATCCGTAAAGGAACCTATTATGAAAAGCTTATTGTTAAGCATAGCGGCACAAAGTCAAAACCAATAATTTTTAAACCCTATAATAATGAAAAGGTTGTTCTTAGCGGGAAAAAAATAAAGAATGTTGAAGGCGATACATCACTTGTCGATATTAAGAATAAAAACTATCTAACTATTAGTGGAATCACGATACAGGATTTGACAACTAAATTAACAGATGAAACAGTAATGGGGATTTATGTAACAGGATCAAGCAGCCATATTAAATTAGAAAATAATCATGTACAGTGGATTGAGACTCGCGCAGAAGATGGAAATGCTCATGGAATTGCAATATATGGTACCGGCCCAATGAAGGACATAACGATTTCGAAAAATACTGTGGAAGAATTAAAACTCGGTTCGAGTGAATCTCTTGTGCTTAATGGAAATATTAATGGCTTTAAAGTAGAGAATAACCTTGTTCGACGAAATGATAATATCGGTATTGATCTAATTGGCTATGAAGGCACCTCTGCTAATAAAAAAGCTGACTATGTACGTAATGGGATCGTAAAAAACAATAAAGTATATAAAATCTCCTCTTACGGCAATCCCGCTTATGGAAAAGATTATTCTGCTGGCGGAATTTATGTCGACGGTGGGAAAAATATAACGATAGAAGGAAATATCATTTATAAAAACGATATCGGTATCGAAGCAACCTCTGAACACGCCAAAAAATATGCAGACCGTATTAACATTAAGAACAATATTATTTATAACAACCATTACACCGGGATTTCGATTGGCGGCTACGATGAAAAAAGGGGAGGTACGATAAATTCGAAGATCTCTCAAAATATCATTTATCGGAATGATACGAAGGGGCTGGATGGAGGTCAGCTTTTATTACAGCATGATTTAAAAAACAATGTGATAGAAAAAAATATTTTGACCGCCGGACCATCTCGCTTATTTATCGCCAACTATTTTACAACCATTGAAAAAAATAAACTGATTAAAAATGTATTTCATAAGGAAAAGGGGAAATCTGGTATTTGGGTATGGAAAGACGGAGAATACACGTCGTTTTCTAAATTCAAAAAGGTCTCGAAAAGTGATGTAAAATCCAGTTACTTAGATCCAAAATATGTAAATGTGAACAAATATAATTTTAGACTTAAAAAAGAATCACCTGCGAGAAAAATAGTAAAATAGCTTCAGATGGGACAAGGAACGGATCCGTTCTTCCATAATGCGAAGGAGTGTTTGAAATGATCAAAGCTGTTCAGTTTGATTTGAATCTATCGGAAATCCCAATCACACTGAAAGAGGTAGAATTTAATGGAGTCGGAATTACTGAAAATTTTTGATGAAAAGAGAAATCCGATCGGCGTGGCTTCCCGTGAAGAGGTTCATAAAAAGGGATTCTGGCACGAAACCTTTCAATGCTGGTTTGTTAGCAAAGAAGAGGAAAAGGATTATATTCTTCTTCAAATTAGAAGTGATCAGAAAAAGGACTATCCAAATCTTCTTGATATTACTTCTGCTGGCCATTTACTAGTAACGGAAACTGTACAGGATGGTATTAGGGAAATTAAAGAAGAAATCGGAATTGATGTTAGATTTAATGATCTTATTTCATTAGGGATATTTGATTATTGTGTAACGCGAGAAGAGCTGATTGATAGAGAAATTGCCCATGTATTTTTGTATAAAAGCAACCATGCACTGGATGATTTTGTATTACAGAAAGAAGAAGTTTCTGGCATGGTAAAAATTGAATTGGATGCCTTTTATGAATTTTGGATAGGGGATAAGGAATATGTCAGTATAAAAGGATTTGAAATAGATCAAGATGGAAACAAGGTTGAGATTGACCGAATGGCTTGTAAGGAAGATTTTGTCCCGCATGAAAACTTATATTATGAAACGATTATAAGGTGGATTTATAATGAGCTTTAATGACTGTATACCATTTGAGTAGAAATCATGCACTTGGGAAAATGAGAATACAGCCAAAGCTTCTCGAAATCAAGGGAATGAAGCCCAAGACCAAAGCAAAAAATCTAACTTGGTCGCCAAAGCGCCGGAATGAAGCCCAAGACCAAAGCAAAAAATCTAACTTGGTCGCCAAAGCGCCGGAATGAAGCCCAAGACCAAAGCAAAAAGTCTAACTTGGTCGCCAAAGCGCCGGAATGAATCCCAAGATCGGAGCAACCAGTCCAACTTGGTGAGAATGTATAAAATTTTGTGTAAATGGTCATAATTTTCTAATAATTATAACTAGGAGATGATCATTAATGCAAAATTTTAAGGACATGACAATCAGGGAATTGGCTGGTCAATGTGAAACTGTTGACGATATACATGCCATGATTAAGGATCTTTTTAAGGAGACTCTTCAACAGGTATTTGAAGCAGAAATCGAGAATCATCTAGGTTACTCAAAACACGATTCAAGGGGCAATAACTCGGGAAATAGCCGAAATGGGTATAGTAAAAAGACGATTAAAAGTAAGTTTGGTGAGACCGAATTAAGCATACCAAGAGATCGTAAAGGAGATTTTGAACCTCAAATCATTAAAAATACGAAACATCCATCAATGGGCTGGAAGACCAGATTATAGCCCTGTATTCAAAAGGAATGTCGACTAGAGATATTGAAAGTCACATGAAGGATATTTACGGTGTGAATGTTTCTCCAAGTTTGGTAAGTAAAGTTACGGATAAGATATTACCTCTTGTTTATGAATGGCAGTCTCGTCTACTAGACCCTGTTTATCCAATTGTGTTTTTGGATGCGATTCACTTTAAAGTGAAACATGAAAATAGAATTGTTAGTAAAGCTGCATATACAGTTTTAGGTATTAATACTGATGGAGTCAAAGACATCCTTGGTATTTGGATAGGTGAAAATGAGAGTGCTAGTTTTTGGCTAAATGTTTGTCAGAGCTCAAAAGCCGTGGTGTCGAAGACATCCTAATCGCTTGTAAAGACGGGCTTTCTGGCTTCTCCGAAGCTATTAATGCAACATTTCCAGATACTACTATTCAGTCATGTGTTATCCACCAATTACGAAATAATATGAAGTATGTCCCAACTAAAAATCGTAAAGTGGTAATGGATGATTTAAAGAAAGTATACAAAGCTTATACGCTCGAACAGGCTGAAGTGGCTTTCGAAGAGTTTAAAAATAAGTGGGAAACGAAATATCCATCAATTATCAAATCATGGGAAAACAATTGGCTTGAGCTAACTGCTTATTTCTCTTACCCAGTAGAAATTAGAAAGTTAATATATACAACAAATACGATTGAGGCCTTTCATAGACAGCTTAGAAAGGTGACTAAAACAAAGAATGCTTATCCTAGCGATAATGCTTTAAGAAAGATTGTCTATCTCGCTACAGTAGGAGTAACAGAAAAATGGACTATTCCCGTTCCAGGATGGTTAGAATGTAGACAACAGTTCGATATTATGTTTAATGGTCGGCTTGGAAAATAATCGTTTCAATTTGTATTGGGACGTGTTAGGGCTCTGCCCTAAGGGTTTATCGCTATTGTTCTCCCAAAAGGAGAAAAAGATGGGGAAACCCCATCTCCTTTTGTGCAGAACCCTACTAGGTGCTCGGGTTGCTCCCCAGCATTGCCCTATCCCCCTAGCAGGTAAGAACATATATTTTAGTATAGTCAAAAATATGGTAACAAAATCATTTACACAAAATAATTTACATAACCAAAAAGAGTCAAGTCCATATTATTGTGTAAAAGTGTTAACAATGTTTTCTTGATATAAAACTATTTTCATATAAAAAGCTACAATTATTTTGAATTTACATTGAGGGGCGGGTGTGATAGCCTGGAGGGCAAGCCAGGAGTTGTTAAACTTCTGGCTTCCTGGCTTTATATCATGCCCGCCGGAGGCTCAATGTCAATTCAAAATTAGGCCATACCACTTTCAGAGTTAGAGTTGGTTTTCCATTTAATTTTTAAGGTAAGGGGTTTTATTTTTATTCCAGTCTTCTTCAATATCCATTAATACCGAACCAATAATCCTAATAGCTGATTGTTCGTTCGTAAAAATTCGAATGACTTTTTCCCTTCTGCGAACTTCCTGGTTTACACGCTCCAGCATGTTTGTGGTACGCAAATGTTTATGATACCCAACAGGGTGAGAAAGAAATTGTATAGCATCTTCAAATCCATCGTCTAAAATATCAATGGCTTTGGAAAAACCTTTTGTGCCCTCGTATTTATTTGTAAACCGTGTTTTTAATTCTCTTACGACTTCTAAATCTGAATTTCGAAATAGATCTTTTAGTTCTTGTCGAGCTTCAGATGTTCCCTTTTTAGGTAAAGTATCCACGATGTTTTTTAAAAAATGGACACAACATCTTTGCCACGCAGTTCCTAAAAAGGATTCTTTTATGGAAGTAACCAAGCCACCATGGGCATCAGAAATAACCATTTTAGGTGATTGAAGACCTCTAGACTTTAAATAGTCAAAAAATGAAGTCCAGCTTTCAGTAGACTCAGTGTGATTAATTTTTAAGCCAATAATTTCTCTATGACCAGTTTCGTTCACACCAACAGCAATATGAACGCTTTTAGAAACCACTTTTCTGTTCTCACGAACTTTAATATACATGGCATCTACATAAATGTATGGATAATAATATGTGTTGAGAGGGCGATTTTTCCAATCATTAATAATAGGATCTAAGGATTTGATTAGATTGGAAACAAGCGATTTTGAAACACTCGTGCCACATAATTCCTCTACAATTTTAGTAACTTTTCGCGTTGAAACACCATTCACAACCATTTCAACCATAGAAAGAATTAAAGCTTGATCGCATCGTTTGTATTTTTCGAAAATCGTTGTAGAAAATTCGCCGTCTCTAGAACGAGGAACTTTTAACTTAAGTGAACCAACTCCAGTGATCAATTCACGCTCATAATAACCGTTACGATAACCTTTACGCTCATCAGTCCTTTCGTGGGAAAGAGCATTGATGTATTCATCTCTTTCCTTTTCCATTAAGGAATTCAAAATAAGAGCTAATGAAGCCTTCACAGGTGATTCAAGCGAACTTTTTTCTACTTTGTCTTTGAGATCTTCTAAGTTTATAGTAATATTGATTTGGGTCATCATCATGTCCTCCGTTTATGGTTTTCTTGGTCGAAAACATTGTAACACGGATCATGATGATGACCTTTCTTTTTACACAATTATATGGACTTAATCGCAAAAAGTCCAAATTGGTCGTCAAAGCCCCGGAATGAAGCCCAAGACCGAAGCAAAAAGTCTAACTTGGTCGTCAAAGCGCCAGAATGAATCCCAAGACCGGAGCAAAAAGTTCAACTTGGTCGCCAAAGCGAGCAAATGAGCCAAGCGAATGGTTATGTGAACGGAGGATAAGAGCACTTGGGCCAAGCAAATACGAAGTGAACTTCCCGCAAGGAGAGGAAACGAGCACTTGGGTAAAGCAAATGAAATGTGAACTTCCCGAATCAAAGGATTCATAAACAAGAACAAGACCTCGTTCAAGAAATTGTGAACGAGGTCCTATTTATTTCCCGATACGCTCAATAAATTCATTCAATTTATCTAGCGATAGTAAGTTTTGGTTGCATTTTTTGCTGTCTTGGCAAATATAGTTACCCCGTTTAAAAAAGGTATCTCTCACTGCACCCTTTGTTTCTGATAAGAATAATCCTACTTCTTCGTGCCGGCCGCATAGCGCGCAGACATTTTTTTTGTTTAAAATTGTATACGATCCTTGTAAACCAATTAACTTATCATTCTTTTCGGCTACGATAAACTTTTTATTCGATCCTTTATCAATCCATCCCAAATACGAAATTTCTCGAAAATCCACGCTCTCTAAAAAAGGCGCCTTTAATTTTTTTACTTTAGGAAACAATTTTTTTAATGATTGTTCTGTAACTTTTTTAAAGGGAATAACGAAGGGTTTTAATTGAGATAAAAAGTCTTCGACATTTGTTTTGTCCTTAATCGCGGAAATGGGAGCAAGTAACTGTTTTTGTTCTTCATTTATGTTTGAAAACAAATTCATTACTTTTTCCTCGGATAAAGATTTTATTGCATTTAGGACAGCTTTATCATTAACAGCCGAGTGACTATTCGCCAGAACTAGGGCTTGATCTTTAATAAAATTAAATTGATCATTTCGAATAAAGGGTTCCACTTTTTTCCCTCCTATAGGTGAAATTCAAAACCACATAATTCACTTTAAAGGAAAAAGCTTGCTTTTGATAGGTATTAAATGTTTAATAAACAAACTCTACATAAAAAAGCACTGACTTAAATCAGTGCGCTTTTCTATTTGTCTAGCTTCAGCGCCTATCGACTAGAAAACTTCAGGACTTTTCCCTACGATAAGTCAACATCGATTCGCCTTGCAGGCTCACCGTGTTTCCTTTATCTCAGTCAAAGTCCCTCCAGTTTTTACGTCGATGAGCAAGGCGCTTCCGCTTTTCTTGAATAAACAATTTTTTTGATCGTTTCAACGGAAAGAAAATAGTCATCTGCTAATTGATGGATGGATCTGCCGTTTTTAAAGGCGGTTTTAATCTCACTATTTCTTTCATCAATGAATTTTCTTCCACCAGATTGCGTTCCCCATTTTCGGTAGGATGCAGCCGGCTTCGGTATATAAATCGTTTCACCTTGAACATACTTTTGAATTTCTGCTAGCAAGCTTTCAGGTAAAACAGTATTTGCTTTTACATATTTCATTTTGGTCCGCCCCTTATCTTTTTTGATTAATTAAAAGTAAGGTGCAAAGCCAAAAATATTAGAAAGTGTAGATAGGCGAATCAATAAATATTACGTCCACCTCATGCAAAGGATCGCCTTTCTAATACTAGGCTTTGCATGAGACGCTGCGGATTCTGGCAAACAAACCGTCATTGCCATAAGAACACCACCCTTCAAATGTTTGATTTACAACCATTTCATTTCTAACTATTATAAAATAAAAGTATGAATACGTGAAAGGGGAAGGTAAAAATTACAAGGTGAAATAGGCTTTAGGTAAAATCCAAGAATCCCTTTAAATGAAAACGCAAAACGACAAGCGGGGAATAAAAGATTTCAATAAACTGCGCATCTATCATTTAATAGAGCAGAATAGGATGAACTGCCTAATTTGAGCAGTTCTTTCTCATTGAAAACTAGTGACTAATTAATAGGAAAGGGGTATCTTTTAATATATAAAAATCGGATACAAGGATGAACATAGATGAAATTTTTGAGTAAATACATAAAAAAGTACTGGTTGCCCTTTAGTGTAGCTGTACTCTTTCTTACAATTGAAGCAGTAAGTGACCTTCTGCAGCCGACAATTATGTCAAAGATTATCGATAACGGTGTAGCTAATAAAGATTTAGATTATGTGTTTAAATATGGTGGAATCATGTTATTGGTTACGGCATTGGGGGCATTAGCTGCATCAACACGTAATGTTATTTCGGGTATTGTATCACAAAATTTTGGTTCAGAATTACGTTCGGATCTTTTTCGGAAAATCCAAACTCTTTCATTTAAAAGTATCGATAAATTTGATCGCGCATCACTCGTTACCCGCTTAACAAACGATGTGACACAAGTCCAAGTATTCGTGAATGGACTGATGCGAATCTTCGTAAAGGCACCCCTCTTATGTATTGGGGGTCTCATTATGGCGACCCACTTAAATATTCATCTATCAGTCGTTCTAGCGGTCATTGTACCGATGGTCGCTCTGATCATTATTTTAAATATGAAAATAAGCTTTCCCTTTTTCATTAAAGTTCAAAAAGCTCTGGATAAGGTGAATGGCATAATGAGAGAGTATTTGTCGGGTGTACGGGTCGTCAAAGCATTTAACCGGTTTGACTTTGAAGTGAATAAATTTAGTAAAGCGAATGATGAATTCCAAGAAAAATCAACATCTGCGATTCGTATGATGGCCATCTTTAGTCCACTTATTATGCTTGTTGTGAATCTTGGTATTGTTGCCGTATTGTGGATTGGTGGAATCCGAGTCGATAATGGCAGTTTACAAGCCGGGACGGTTATCGCGTTTACGAATTATATGACACAGATTCTCTTTTCATTGATGATGATTTCGATGGTCTTTAATATGTTTGTTCGAGCAAAAGCGTCAGCGGCAAGAATTGGCGAAGTATTTGATGAAAAAAATGATATGGCTTGGAGTAAAGAGGGACAAGTCTTTCATTCAAAAGGTCGAATTGACTTCGAAAATGTGACCTTTTCCTATGATGGGGTGGAGGGGGAGCCGATTTTAAAAAATCTTACCTTTTCATGCTTACCTGGAGAAACGATCGGGATTATTGGGTCGACAGGATCCGGTAAATCAAGTTTAATCGGTTTAATTCCACGTTTTTACGATGCAACATTAGGAACAATTAAAGTAAATGGTGAGGATATTAAACAAGTAAATCCAAAGATATTAAGAGAAAAAATTGCCATTGTACCTCAAAAGACAACGTTATTTACGGGATCGGTTACTGAAAATATTCGATGGGGAAAAGAAGATGCCACGATGGAGGAAATCGAACGAGCCGCGAAAATGGCCCAAGCACATGACTTTGTGATGGAATCTCCGGAAAAGTATGAAACAAAATTAGGACAAGGCGGGGTTAATTTTTCAGGCGGGCAAAAGCAACGGCTGTCTATCGCTCGTGCGTTAGTGAAGCAACCGGAAATTCTTATTCTTGATGATAGTACAAGCGCACTTGATATGGTGACAGAATCGAAATTAAAGGAGTCCCTGAAAAAGTATGCGAGCGGGTTAACTTGTTTGATCATCGCCCAAAGAATTACTTCAATTATGGACGCCGATAAAATTATCGTTTTAGAAGATGGAGAAATGGCGGGCATTGGAACACATGAACAGCTACTAAATGATTGTAAGGTGTATCAAGAGATATACAAGTCACAAATTGGGAAAGAGGTGGAATAGGATGTCCGCGAGAAAAGAAAATACTGTACAGCAATCCCATTTATTCCTCGACCAGGAGGTGGCATGAGAGGTCATGGCGGAAGAGGCGGACCTGTTGTAAAACCGAAAAATTTTAAAGGCACACTAAAAAGACTTTGGCATTACTTTGGAAACGAGCGAAAAATTTTATCCATCATTTTCTTATTCATACTAATCGATTCGGTCATTACTTTGTCTGCACCGTATCTTATCGGAAAATCGATTGATGCCATGACGATTGGCGGAAAAGTGGATTTTAATTTGCTCGAAGTATTGGTTCTTGTTCTTTTATTTGCCTATATTACCGATGCATTTTTAACTTTTTTACAAAGTTGGTTAATGGCCGGTGTTTCTCAACGGATCGTCAAACGTCTTCGAAGTTCATTATTTAAAAAGCTGCAAAAGCTTCCTGTATCTTTTTTCGATACGCGTACACATGGCGAACTGATGAGCCGGCTTTCAAATGACATTGATAATGTAAGTAATACGATTTCGCAATCAACGACACAGCTAATGTCTGGTGGAATCGTGCTTCTTGGTTCATTAATAATGATGCTCATTCTAAGTCCTATTCTTACTTTAGCAACTTTAATTACTGTCCCTCTTGTTTTCTTGCTTACCAAGACAATTGCTAAGAAAACACGAATTTTGTTTAAAAACCAACAAATTCAACTTGGAAAATTGAATGGTCATATTGAAGAAACGATCTCCGGGATTCAAGTAGTGAAAGCATTTAACCATGAGGATAAAGCAATTGAAGAATTTGAAGAAGTAAACACGAAATTAAAACAAGTCGGGTTAAAAGCTCAAATATGGTCGGGATTTTTAATGCCGCTTATGAATGTAATTAGTAACTTAGGTTTTGCTATTGTTGCGATTGTTGGTGGACTTCTTGCTGTGAAAAGCTTAATCACCATTGGTGTCATTGCTAGTTTTCTCACTTACTCTCGACAATTTGGAAGACCATTGAACGACTTAGCGAATATATTTAATGTTCTTCAATCTGGTGTAGCAGGTGCAGAGCGTGTATTCGAGATTTTAGACGAAAAAGAGGAAATCGAAGACCAAGCAGAAGCAATCACACTAACCAATCCGAAAGGGAATGTCCATTTTGAAAATGTATCGTTTGGGTACCGTCCCGATGTTCCAATTTTAAAAAATGTTAGGTTCGAAGCAGAGATTGGCAGCAGTACGGCGTTTGTCGGTCCAACAGGAGCGGGGAAAACGACGATTGTCAACCTGTTAACACGCTTTTATGATGTAACAGAAGGGCATATTTATCTTGATGGGAAAGACATAAGGGAATATACAAGAGATAGTTTGCGAAAATGTTTTGGAATCGTATTACAGGATACGTATTTATTCTCGGGTACGATTAAGGAAAACATTAAATATGGAAAACCAGACGCAACAGATGAAGAAGTGATAGCAGCGGCGAGAATGGCGAATGCTGATCTCTTTATTAAAAAACTGCCGAATCAATATGAAACAATGCTTTCTGAAAACGGAGGAAATTTAAGTCAAGGACAAAGACAATTACTAGCTATTGCCCGTGTGATGTTAGCAAGACCCGCACTCCTCATTTTGGACGAAGCAACAAGCAGTATCGATACGAGAACTGAACTTCACATTCAAGATGCATTATTAAAAGTAATGAATGGAAGAACAAGTTTTATCATCGCCCATCGATTGAATACAGTTCGTGAAGCTGATACGATTATGGTCATCGACCACGGTGAAATTGTTGAAAAAGGAAGTCATGATGAATTAATTGGAAAACGAGGGGTGTATTATAATATGTTCTTTAATCAATTTAAAAATGTTGAAGGAGTTTAATCAAAATGTACTTAACTATAAAGGAAACTGCAGATTACTTATCCATGTCAGAAGCTGCAATCGAAAAACTCATTTTGCAAGGTAAAATTCGCTTTGTTCATGATGGGGAGCAATACTTAATTTATAAGGACCAATTTAAAACGCATTTAGAACAAATGGAAAAGTACAAAAAGTTAGTAGAAGATTGGAATTCAGAACCGATTCCAGAAGACCCGGATATTAAGGATGAGGATTAATACTTTATAACAAATAAACGAAAGTAGAAGATAGATATGATGTAACATGAAGTAAAGGGGAAGGAATTAATCCCCTTTACTTAAAGTTCTCTAATCCCTTTGATTGGTCAAGATGTGGATCATCATCATTCAATATTCCATTTTTAATAATATATTGACGAGCTTCCTCATTCCCTAATTGATAGATCATTTGATAAACTTCAGTAAGAATTTGATCATATTTATGATTTTCAGAATCATGATGGTATTCAAGAAACGGAATATGGGCTCGTGCATACGTTTCTAAATCAGCAGCGTATAACTTTTTGAAAAGTTCTTTAAGCTGCGTAAGTTCTCTCTGGTTAGCAGTAATTTCAAATTGTTGATTCGTTTCAATCGGAGTGTCTAAAATTTCACCATTGGTTATATCGATATAATATGTTCTGCTATTTGACTCCATTTTTTCATCTCCTTAAGTTTTTTATGAAAACCATTACTTCTAAAAAGCTCCTTTAAGATGATTTACCACTAATTCGTTCCTATTAATCAATAGTTTCTTATTTTTAATGATCCTCATCCATTGTTAAACAAACTATCAACTTGTTTGGTTATTTAATAAGATGTTTTTCCTAGTGCGTTAGTAATCTTTAGTTTTTCATTTTTATTACATTACAAATAAGGAAGATTAATTTATTGAAATGATAATTCCAAAAGTCTGTAGGTATAGGTGGAAAAGAGAGATTTTCGCTTCGATTTACGAATTAATTATGATTATTTAAGACTATTGTTTAAATTTTCTGAATCTATTAAACTGATTTTACATCCTGATTAGCATGGTAAACAATTAAATTATGAGAGGAGTAGTAGAATGAAGAAAAGGAGAATGTTAGGATCGGCAATACTGAGTTTAGCGATGGGCCTATCTATGTTTTCAGGCGGAGCATCTGCGAAAACAACAGATGTTAAAGAGAATGGGGTTCAAGATTCTTATCGTGTCTTAATTCAAGGAGCTAGTTCAGAGAAAGTTAAACTGCAAAATAATTACGATGTCCATCGCAATTTTGGTAAGGAAGGGTTTACAACTACTGTAAATGCCAAGCAATATGAAGCCCTTAAGAAAAACAAAAATATTACTGTTGAAAAAGTAGAAAAGGTAGAAATTCAATCTAAGGCACCAATTAAAGCGACCGCTGTTCCAAGTAAGCAAGTTCCATGGGGAATAAAGGCTATTTATAATGATAATAATCTTACATCCCCATCCGGTGGGGATGGAATAAAAGTAGCAGTCCTTGATACGGGTGTTGAAAAAACACATATTGATTTATCACAAAATGTTGAGCAATGTAAGGACTTTACCCAAAGCAGTACGTATGTCAATGGTACGTGTACGGATCGGAATGGTCATGGTACACATGTGGCAGGTACTGTCTTGGCAAATGGTGGTTCAGATAAATTAGGTGTATTCGGAGTTGCCCCAGAAGCAGAGCTCTGGGCATATAAGGTGCTCGGAACAAACGGGTCCGGGTATTCGGATGATATAGCAGCAGCCATCAGACATGCAGCAGATGAGAAAACTCGAACTGGGGCAAAGGTTATTATTTCAATGTCGTTAGGGTCGAATGGAAAAGATAGTCTAATAGCCAGTGCAGTTGATTATGCATACGGGAAAGGTGTATTAGTCATTGCGGCAGCTGGTAATAGTGGTCCTGGAAGCAATACAATAGGTTACCCAGGTGCATTAGTGAATGCAGTCGCTGTAGCTGCTCTTGAAAATGTTCAATCAAACGGAACATATCGAGTAGCCGACTTTTCTTCACGAGGAAACCCTGCAACAGCCGGTGATTATATTATTCAAGAAAGAGATATTGAAGTCTCAGCCCCAGGAGCAAGTATCGAATCAACATGGATTAACGGAGGATACAATACAATTAGTGGAACATCCATGGCAACACCTCATATATCTGGATTAGCAGCTAAAATTTGGTCAGCTAACAAAAGCCTTAGTAATACGCAATTACGTGCAGAGTTACAAAAACGTGCAAAAGCATATGACATAAAAGGAGGCATAGGTGCTGCAGTTGGCGATGATTACGCGTCAGGTTTTGGCTTTCCTAGAGTTAAATAAAGTAAGATTCCAAGCCCCTTTTAAAAAAGGGGCTTTTTAAAAGAAAAACTTTTTATTTCATCAGTCATACAAAGTATCCTGCAATGTCCAGCTCCAGCGCCTATAGACTAGAAAACTTCAGCACTTTTCCCTACGATAAGTCAACATCGATTCTCCTTGCATCACCCGTATTTCCGATATCTCAGTCAAAACTTTATAAAACTATGTAGTACAAATATTCAGCTATATTAAAAGTGTTACTTATGTCCCTTGTGTCTGTATCAAAAATGAAAGTAAAATGAAATTTATTGCAAATATACATTTGTTAAACTATTAAAATAGAGGTTTTACTGCTTAAAGGAAAAGTTTTAATACTGTAACAAAAGGGAAGCATAATTACATATTCTGTCGCATTAATTGGTTATGTAAATATGTATTATCGGAGGATATAACATGACTTTTGAAGAGTTATTAATTGATAAGCTTTATTATAAAAATACATTTATGAAAGAGGATGAATTCGAACATCCTATTCGGGTTCTTGGTGAAGCATACTTAGCAGAACAGCAGAATGAGCTGGCGGAACTATCATATATTCGTTTCGCACAAGGAGAAGTATATTTTCATAACAAAGACTTCGAATCTGCTATTTTTAAATGGGAAAATATCGAAAATGAATTAGAGCCATGGGCGAAAAAAAATATGGCAGACGCTTATTTCGAATTGGGCTTATACCCCACTGCCGAAGAAATATACCGTTCAATCGTTTCTGACTCCCCTATATTAACGACGGAAATATCGATTAAGCTTTTCTCAATTTATACTGTGCAAGGAAACATGGAAAAAGCGGTTGAAACAATTAAGGAAGCTGTCGCCTATAATCCTGACTACAAAGACCTAACAGACATAGCACGCGAATATTTTGAAGATCAGGAGGATTGGGCTAATGCAATAGAACTAGCTGTGAACGAAGCAATACGAACAGATTCGCCAAAATGGTTTGAAGTGTTAATTGCTTATAGTGAAGAAGGAAAAACGAACCGATTTGCACCCAACTATTTTAGTAAAGTATTAGTTTCGTTGTATATAGTAAACCAAAGATTGTTTGAAACATTTGTTTCCTCTCTATGGAAAAGTTATCGAAATGAAACAAGGGATGTTTATCTAACTTGGATAAAAGAGATTAATCATATCCTCATAAATATTGAGGATCGCCGAAACGGAAATTGGCATGAATTATCTGCTTTATTTGCAGAAACATATTCGGAGCTATTAAATGGGCAGCTTCTATTAAAAGAATTGTCATTAATGATTCCAGAGCATCTTGAAAATTGGCTAAAAATCGCTGATTCTACACATGCGTTAGCTGCTTCAGCGGCTGTGCTATCGTGGGGAGAAATCTTTCCATCAAGCATCAATCAGTCGATCATTCAAGAAGCTGAAAATATTATTGTACATGCAAAAAATGAGACGGATGTTCTAGAGGAAAGTGTACATTTATTTGAAACTATACTAAAATGGGCGGAAACGCAAGAGGTGCAAATTAGTTATTCATTACATTGGATGGTCCGCAAACTTCTCGATCTTCGCGTTCATCATGTGTTAGTTGCCGGTAATACGGAAAATGGAAAAGCTGATTTTATCAATACAGCACTTGGAGGCCATGGTCTCGGAACACCATCTGCTTCATTCATTATGTATGATGATGCAGATACAATTGACATCTCCGAAATCACAAATACTGGCGTAAGTAAAATTGACAATTTAGAGGAATTTCATAAAATTTCGATGCATGATGAAACAATCATTGATTTTAAGTTGCCATCTGATCTTTTAAACAATTGTGCTGTGACATTGTCATATATGCCGGGCAATGGTAAGAAACATATTTATTTACCGGATGCTATTCTGGCAGTGATTAATCCGAGTGAATATGATGGGGACTACTTATTTAATTTAAGCGAGCAAATGCCGTATACCCCATTACATTTTGTAATAAATGATGTGGAAAAGATATACAGTGAACAAGAAATAACTATTCTTGTAGAAGAAATCCGTTCAAAATTCCCGTATGCCCTAGTCTTAACATCTACAGATACGGCAGATTTAACGACCTTTATAAAATCGATCACCCAATCAATCAATGTGGAAGAAGTACGTACAGCGAATATGTTATCTTTTATACGGGCATTAATGTCAAACATTTTAGAACAACGTAAAAAAATGGAAAATGATTTGGATGAATCGATTAAATGGGAAGAAGAAATGGCTACTAAATTAGGTGGAGCGATTCATCAACTACAAGATATGGAAAAAGAAAAAGTAGAAAACATCACACAATCCTATCAAACAATAAAAAATGAGATCAAAGAAGAGCTAAAGCATTCTATCCCTGCATTATTGAAGGGGAGTTCCGAATTAATTAAAGAAAATAGTGACTTTAGAAAAATCCATATTGAATTGAATGAAGAGATGAATAATCGGATTCAATTACATGTAGAAAAGCAGGTCCTACCAAACTTTTATTCTTCGATTCAACAATGGATTTCCTATGCAGGTGAAGAATTTTATCAGTGTAAGACGTTCCTAGATGAAATGCGTGAGGGCTTTAACTCATTATATGGTGAGGAAAGATTAAAGCTATTTGCGGATGAGAAAGTACTTGATGATTGGAGACGGGATGCGGAAAGAATGAAAAACGGTATCCGAATCGATAAGGTAAATATTTTACTAAGGCATACACCGTCCCAAGTTATATTAAAAAGTGCCGGAAAATTATTTGGGGCACTGCAGCAAAACAAAACAATTCTTTATAATAAATATAAAAAGTTTATCGAAAACGAGGATTATCAGGAAGTAGTAAATACGATTACAAACAAGTTTCTTATGCAATTTGAACTATTTGAAACTTCCATCGAAAGAGATATTGCCATGTTCTTTAAAAATCCTTTACTTGAGCTTGAAGAAACTGTTAAGAAAACCGAAGCTACACGCCAAAATAATGTGAAAACATTAAATAGAATGAAAGCAAGCCCTGAAAAATTCCGCGATCCCCTATCACTATTTGAAGTTAAATTACGTCAATATGAGTGGATCATTGATGCAAGTAAAGAAAGCTATCCAGTTGTATAAAACGCTAGATTACTAGCGTTTTTTTTTATAATAGTTTACCTAGAAAAGACAATTGTTCACCACTTGTAGAAAATGTCTTGATTATTTCTTGATAAAGAGAGATAATAAAAACTAAATTTTATCTGAAAATTTTCTACAACGGGAGATGTGTGTATGAAAGTTGTAAAGTTTGGCGGTTCCTCGTTATCTACAGGTGAACAGGTTAAAAAGGTAGTTGATATTGTTTTGTCTGATCCGGAAAGGAAAATTGTCGTTGTTTCTGCTCCGGGAAAAAGGCATCCATCAGATGAGAAAATAACAGATTTATTAATTGCTTGCGGAAAAAAAATATTAGAACATGATTCGGAAACAGAAATTCTAAACGAAGTTATTCAACGATACATACTCATTGCGAATGAATTAGGACTTCATGAATCGTTTACTGCGGAGATCAGAAACTCTTTTCTTCAAGTTTTACAGAAAGATAAAAGCGATTCTGTTATGTTTTTAGAAGCTTTAAAAGCAAGCGGGGAAGATACAAACGCAAAATTAATCGCTAACTATTTTCAACTTCGTGGAATTGAAGCCCACTATATCAATCCGAAAGATGCAGGATTACTTGTCAGCAATGAGCCGGGAAATGCTCAAGTATTACCGGAAAGTTATCATCGATTAGCTGATCTATCAAGTCATTCAGGCATTTTAATTTTTCCTGGTTTTTTTGGATATAACGAACAAGGGGAGATTTTAACCTTTTCGCGAAGTGGTTCAGATATTACGGGTTCGATTTTAGCAAATGGGGTAGGCGCATCCGTGTATGAAAACTTCACAGATGTCGATGCTGTTTATTCCGTCAATCCATCAATTATAAACCAACCTAAGGAAATTCGGGAAGTTACATACCGGGAAATGCGAGAACTTTCTTATGCCGGCTTTTCCGTCTTTCACGAGGAAGCACTTATTCCCGCGTATCGTGCAGGTATTCCCGTCCACGTAAAAAATACGAATAATCCTTTTGCGCCTGGAACAAGGATTGTGAATGAACGAGAACAGCGAAACGGTCCAGTTGTGGGAATTGCTAGTGATACAGGATTTTGTAGCATCTATGTTAGTAAATATTTAATGAATCGCGAAGTCGGGTTTGGCCGAAAGCTTCTGCAAATTTTGGAAAGCTTCGGTTTATCTTATGAGCATTCCCCGTCCGGTATAGATGATATATCGATTATATTACGTGAAAATCAATTGAATTCAGAGATTGAAAAGCAGATAATAAATTATATCAAAGAGGAGCTTCATGCAGATGAGGTAAAAGTGGAGCACGGTCTTGCTCTCATTATGATTGTCGGTGAAGGAATGCGGCAAAACGTAGGAACGACAGCAAGAGCCTCGAAAGCATTAGCACATGCCGGCATTAATATTGAAATGATCAACCAAGGATCATCTGAAGTTAGTATGATGTTTGGGGTCAAAGAAGTAAACGAACGAAAGGCAGTTGAAGCTTTATATCAAGAGTTCTTTGTCGGCGTTTTAGTGTGAGGAACTGAACAAACGAGCACATACACATTGAATTCTTGCTGTTTTCTTTCTTGAACTGCACATAGGCAAAATGAATGACCTACTCATGAGGACTGAGTAGGTCATTTTCGTTTAATATCCTTTTTTAAAGTCTACAAGATTAATTTTTGGTACCCCTTCTTGTAGGTAATGCTTCAAATTAGGAATAAAGATATCTTCAATCACTCTAGCATCGTAATGTTCAGTTGAACCAGCAGTATGTGGAGTAATGATTACATTTTCTAAGTTCCATAAAGGGCTTTGTTCGGATAGGGGCTCTTTTTCAAATACATCTAGACCTGCACCAGCGATGGAATCAGTCTCAAGAGCGTGAACGAGGTCCTCTTCCACGACAATCTCACCCCGGCCAATATTGATAAAAAATGCTGACTCTTTCATTAACTGAAATTGTTTTTTACCGAATAGGTGATACGTTCCATCTGTTAGTGGTGTTGTAACAACGACGTAATCGCATTGCGGCAGAATTGAATTGAGATGGTCTGTTGTATACATCTCATCAAAGGATTCCTCTGAAATGTCCGAATGGCGAATTCCAATCACTTTCATACCAAACGCTTTTGCGATTTTTGCTGTTTCCTTACCTATCGCACCAGCGCCAATAATTCCAACTGTTTTTCCGTGCATTTCAAGGCTTAAGTGGGCATGATGCCATGTCTTTGATTGCTGATTTCTCACATATGTATGAATTTTTCGGGTAAGCCCAAGCATTAAAGCGAATATTGTTTCAGAAATTGGATAAGCATGGACACCGCTAGCAGTTGTTAAGAAAATGTTTTTGGCGTTTAACTCTTCCAACGGAAAACTGTCTACCCCTGCACTCCAGCTTTGCAACCATTTCAGCTTTGAATCTCGATCGATTCCATACGGTTTTACTTCTTTCTTCCAACCTACAATGATTTCAGCATCAATTAAATGATCTTTCCAAACAGAAGATTCTTTCCCAGCTATAATATTCCAATCGGGAACGGTTTCTTTCACTTTTCCATATAAACCTTGATCAAGATTTTGGGTTATAACAAGTTTGCGTTGCGACATAATTTCCTCCTTTGCATTAAAAACTTTGACAATTTCAATTATACTAAAAATATCATTGCCTTTCTTGTTTAATGCCTCCGTACTACCTTAAATAAAATAAAGCACTTTCTCTCTTCAAATTCAATTGCATGTTAACAAGTAAACAAAAAACCAAGTGGATCACACTTGGTTTTTAAATCATTTATTTTAGGATTGTAACTTTTACATTTTTTCTTCCCCATTGAAGGGCCTTTTTCTTTGATGGGATGAACACATCAATTTTTTTGCCTTTCATTGCACCGCCTGTATCCCCTGCAATTGCGTTTCCGTAACCTTCTACGTAAACTTTTGAGCCTAGTGGGATAACTTTCGGATCTACAGAGATAACTTTCATTTTAGGATTCTTTTTAAGATTGATTCCTGTTGCAGTGATCCCGCTGCATCCTTTACAACTTCCTGTATATGCTGTAGCTGAAACTGTAATTACTTTTTTTGCTTTTACTTTTTGAGTTGTTTTCTTTTTTGCCGCAGCTTTTTTTGTTTGCGAGATTACTAGTTTTTGCTTTGGAAAGATATTATCTGATTTAAGATGGTTCCATTTTTTTAGATTACTAACGGATACTTTATATTTTTGCGATATCTTCCATAATGAATCTCCGCTTTTAACAGTATATGTATTTGAGCTTGCAAATGCGCCACTTGAAATTCCGATACTTAAACAGAGTACTGTACTAATTGATAGAATAAATTTTTTCAAAATAGTATTCCCCTTTTATTTTTTTATGTTAAATAAACCTTAACATGGAAATGTAACAGTTATGTTTCAGTGGTGTACAAATTCTATTACAAGTTGTTTTCAATTGATATTTTAGCTAAAAAATAGGGAAAATATTTTATTTGTTGAACATTGTAAATATAGGCGGAATTTTGTAAAATGAAATAAAAAGAAAGCTAGGTGATGTGATGAGTTTTATAAAACATCGAAGCAAACCGGATGAATTGAAAGTTTTGGAGAGTTTAAATGAACGAATGAATTTATCTGTCAAAGAAAAGAATGATTTATCAAATCTGGCAAAAGGATTTGAAGGTGAACAAAAGTTTGATGAATGGCTAATAACACTATCAAATGATTGGAACATCCTTAATGATTTACGTTTTGATTGGAATAATACTTATTATCAAATTGATAGTTTGTCCCTCCTTTCTGAGACCATTCATCTTTTCGAAGTGAAAAATTATGAGGGAGATTATTATATTGAAAATGATACTTGGTATTCAGTAAAGGGATTGGAAATAAATAACCCATTCTTGCAGCTGATGCGAGCCGAATCCTTATTACGTCGATTTATTAAAAACCTTGGTTTCAAATATTCAATTGAATCGTATTTAATTTTCATTAACCCTGAGTTTCATTTATACCATGCTCCCCGAAACCAACAGATAATTTTCCCAACCCAACTTCCTCGGTTTATGAATAATCTTTCTAAGAAAACATCCAAGATAGCAAAAAATCATACACAACTTATTGAACAATTATTATCTTCTCACCTTACTAAGTCTCCGTATAAGCGAATACCAAAATACACTTTTGATAGTCTTAAAAAAGGGGTTGTTTGTATGAAGTGCCGTTCTTTTATAAACTCCTTTAGAAAAATATCTTTAGTTTGCTCTCAATGTGGTTACAAGGAATCTGTGACATCAGCTGTTTTGCGAAGTATCGATGAATATATGATCCTTTTCCCTGAGAAAAAGATTACTAGAAGTACAATACAAGAATGGTGTAAGATTATACCCAAAAAAACTCTTCAAAAAATACTTTCCAATAATTATGAACAGATTATTGATGGTAAAAATACCCACTATATAGTGTGCAACAAATCGTTCAATTAAGAGTTGTCGTACATTATAGTAGAAACCCGCAAGAAGCGAGAATTTAAATCTGTAATAAACTTAGCGTAGTGCCCGGAACTAAGAGATGCGGGAAGATGAGAAGAAGAGATCCCCAGCGAAATGCTCGAAACCGAGAGATGCGGGAAGATGAGAAGAAGGTAGCCGTAGCGAAGTGCCCGAAACTGAGAGATGCGGGAAGATGAGAAGAAGGTAGCCGTAGCGAAATGCTCGAAACCGAGAGATGCGGGAAGATAAGAAGAAGGGATCCCCAGCGAAATGCCCGAAACCGAGAGATGCGGGAAGATGAGAAGAAGGTAGCCGTAGCGAAGTGCCCGGAACTGAGAGATGCGGGAAGATGAGAAGAAGGGATCCCCAGCGAAATGCTCGAAACCGAGAGATGCGGGAAGATAAGAAGAAGAGATCCCCAGCGAAATGCTCGAAACCGAGAGATACGGGAAGATAAGAAGAAGGTAGCCGTAGCAAAATGCCCGAAACTGAGAGATGCGTGAAGATGAGAAAAAGTGATCCCCAGCGAAGTGCACGAATCCACGAAACAAGCCCTTCATAACCATAAAACAGTGATCAATAACCATTAGCCCACAAGAAAGACAAACCAAACTTAAAAAGGACTCCAGGCCGGAGTCCTTTTATTATGCTTTTTGAACATTTGTTGCTTGTGGTCCGCGAGCGCCTTCCTCGATTTCGAAAGTGACGGTTTGACCTTCTTCAAGAGTTTTAAAGCCTTCACCTTGAATGGCAGAAAAGTGTACGAAGACGTCGTCTTGTCCTTCTACTTCGATAAACCCGAAGCCTTTTTCTGCATTGAACCACTTAACTTTACCTGTTACCATTTATATACCTCCAGAGTACGGATATTCACTACTCTCGTTTAAAATTGAATTTTTTGCGAATAGAAAAAATATCCTTAAATAAAATTAAAACTACACCCTATATTTTCGTCACAAAAAGAAAAAGTATACATAAAAAAAGAAAATAATTTTTAGGATGCCTTTCTTCCAAAAGAATCACAGTTTACGAAAATAGACGAAATAATTAGACATTCTATTTCGAATATTATATAATCACAATTACGTCTTTAGAAAAACATAAATTTAGTAAGTCATGAATTCGTTGTGTATTCATGGCTTTTTCCTGCCTGTCGATAAAAAGGAGGTTAAGTAATGACAAATAACGAGCATCCTGATTTTCAAGAAGAGGTTGAGAGACTTGAGTTCACGAAAAAGTATATGAATGTTGTTATTAAAGCATCTGAATCGAATGAAGAAACATTTAGAGAAAATCTGAAGCAGTCGTTAGAGGGAATGGATATTAAAGACAGCAGCTTTAGCTATATGAGCATGCTAACGAATGCGAATCTTCTTCAGAGAACTGGAGATGAATTAAAACGCCTAAAAAAGTTTGAAAAGAAGCCCTATTTTGCAAGAATCAATTTTTTACATGTAAACGCTAAAATAAAAGTTGACCACTTTAGCGCAATTCGCTAACCAAAAAGTTGACCACCCTTAACACCCAATCCCTTATCATAGAGTTTGTCGAGAACTTCATGATTCGGGAGGAAAAAAAGGATGTTAAAGATGGCTAATATAGAGCTTATCAGAAAATTGCACTTTAAAGAAGGTCGTTCTATACGACAATTAGCGAAAGATCTTACATTATCAAGACAAACCATTCGAAAAGCTTTACAACAGAATGAAATTCCAACCTATCAACGATCAAAGCCGGTTACCAATCCGGTCATCGACCCCGTTAAACCAATTATTATCCGATGGTTAACGGACGATGAAACAGCCCCCCTAAAACAGCGTCACAGTGCTGCTCAAATCCACAGACGCTTGGTGAAAGAATATGGCTTTAAAGGTGGAGAATCCACTGTACGCCGTTTTGTACGCCAATATAAGCAGCTCAAAGAAACTCCTAATTCCTCTATACCGTTGGAATTCGATCCCGGTGAATTTGCCCAATTTGATTGGGGGGAAATCATTGTGCTTTTAAATGGGATTGAAACGAAGGTAATGCTTTTTTGTATGAGACTTTTGTATAGCCGTAAGATTTTTGTAAAAGTGTTTCAGCATCAACGGCAGGAGGCGTTATTTCAAGGTCACGCAGATGCCTTTGATTATTTCGGTGGTGTCCCGAAAACGATTGTCTATGACAATATGAAAACAGCGGTAAAGAAGGTGTTAGAAGGGACCAAGCGTGAAGAACAGGAGAGTACTTTATCCAGTTTCGATCATACTATCTTTTTGATGCCCAATTTTGTGCACCCGCAAAAGGAAATGAAAAAGGACAAGTAGAGAAACTAGTTCAAACAGCACGAGCTCAATTTTTAGTTCCCGTTCCACAGGTAAGTGACTTACAGGTACTTAATCACTATCTTTTAGAACAATGTGATGCCTATGAAGAAACCTATGTTCCAAAAACGAAAGAACAGGTGGGTGAACGATTTTTACAAGAGAAGCAACAGCTTCTGCCGATTATTGGTACTCATCCTTGCGCAAGGAAGGTAAGAGCCTCTGTCAACAGTCTTTCGCTTGTTAATTTTGAAACAAACGCCTATTCGGTACCTACTAGGTATGCCGGTCGGAAAGATGCACAAATAAATGCTTATGTAAATCACATTGAAATAAACATTGACGGAAACTGTGTAGCCAAACATGAGCGTTCATACGAAAAGCTTCAAGAAATTTTTGAAGTGGATCATTACTTGGATGAACTGGAGAGAAAACCAAGGTCCATCCAGCATGCGCGCCCAGTTCGAAGAGCTAATCTTCCACCAAGTTATCAAGAATTTTATAAGAGAAGTCTTTCAAAGTATGGGCATGGAAAAGAGTTTATTAAACTATTAAAACTCCATCGGGAGTTTACGATGGAAACAGTAGAAAGGGCAGTGGCAAGTTGTGTAAAAGAGCAGCTATATACAGCTGATAGTGTAAGGCATTATCTTTACCTCATGACTCAGCCGGAAGCAACAAAGCCAGCCCCAATAAAATATGAAATGGAGCAGTCCGTCACCGTCAAGGCTCCTACATTTAGCCCGTATGACCAACTATTACAGAAAGGGAGGTATATTCACTGAATACACACCGTTATCAAATGGATGAATATCTAAAAGGTCATTTGCGCTTGCCGACTATACGTGAACAAGTTGACGCTTATTTGCGCGAAGCAAATGAGCAACAAATTACCTATGAAGAATTTCTCTTTCAATTATTATCGATTGAAATAGCTGAGCGAGAAATCAAAAAGAAAGAGTTAGCCAGAAAAAAGGCGCAATTCCCTGTACATAAGGACCTCCTCTCTTTTCAATTTGAGGAGGCTCCCCACGTACCAAAAAGACGCATTCTGGACATCTTTCAAGGGGAGTACATTCAGCAGAAAAGGAATGTCATTTTTATTGGGAACTCAGGTACAGGAAAGTCGCATTTATCAATTGCGTTAGGGAAGAGGCGATTAATCAAGGCTATACTGTCAAATATTATACAGTACCGCCCGCCTATCGAATGAACTGATGGAAGCCCAAGACGAAAAAAGGCTCCTCCAGTTGGAGAAACAATGGTTGGCTGCAGATGTCACGATTATTGATGAACTTGGCTATATCCCCTACCACCAGAGAGCAGCCGAATTACTGTTTCAATTTTTTTCTACTCGTTATGAAAGAGGAAGCATGATTATCACTAGCAATCGGGAGTTTAGCCGATGGGTAGAAGTTTTTCACGATGAACAGATGACCGCCGCCTTGTTAGATCGAGTGACTCACAAGGCCCACATTATCCCAATGAACGGAGAGAGTTATCGTCTCAAAGAAACATATTCGAAGTAACAAAAGGGTGGTCAACTTTTACATGAGCGACATGGTCAACTTTTGGGTTGACATTTACATTTTACAGGAAAAAGTTGATAAAGAAGAAGTGTTGTATTTGGGAAAAGTATCACTTTTTGATAAAGAAACACAGCAACCGATTATTGTGGACTGGCGGTCACCAATTGCGAATCTATATTATGATGGGCGTTTAGGTGATGTTTCCTATGAATCGGAAGGCGATATCTATTACGGATATTTATCATTAAAGCGTCAATTTATTATTGATGAAGGTGAACTAGAAGAAATCCGAGATATTGATTTAACAACAAATGATGAATTACTCCAAATGTCCTTATCTGAGAGTGCGAGTAATCGTTTAACTGAAATTGTTTCAACAATCCAAGAGGAACAAAATAATATTATCCGGGCTGATTTGAACAAACCGATTATTGTTCAAGGAGCTGCCGGAAGTGGTAAGACAACGATTGCGCTACACCGTATCTCCTACTTCATTTATACCTTTGCTGATAACTTTACGCCCGATCAATTAATGATTTTAGCTCCAAACCGCTTATTTATTGATTACATCTCTGAAGTTCTCCCGGAACTTGGTGTTGAAAATATTCTACAAACGACATTTGTTGATTATGTCATGTTGTGCATTGGCAAAAAAATAAAATTAACACCCCCGGATGAAAAGCTCGTCCATTTTATAAACCAGGATATAAAACATCCAGAATTAGTAAAATGGGTCTCGGATTTTAAAGGTTCATTACTATTTAGAGACATCGTTGATCGTTACTTAAATGATGTATTAAAAACATTGCTTCCAACCGAAGATTTTTTCGTATCGAAGTTTCGCTTATATAGTGGTAAGAAATTAAGACAACTCATCGAATATGAATACAGATATTTACCTTATTATCATCGCATCGACAAGATTAAACGGGTATTGCAGAATCATGTTCGTACAGAAAAAAAACGAATGGTTGAGAAAGTGACAAACTTTTATGATAATAAGCTAGAAAAAGCGTTGTACAGTAAGGCTGAACCGGAAAAGCGGCGTCGCTATGTTTCAAAAGCTTTAGATAAGAAAGCTGAAGCACTAAATGATATAAAGAAAGAAGTGCGAACGGCCGTTACTACTTACATAAAAAAACTCCCAAAACATGATTTATTTTATTATTACAAGCAGCTTGTGACTAATAAAGAAGTATTTATGAAATATGCTCATGATGTACTTAAACCATCAGAAATCGATTTTTTCATTGAGTATCAGAACAGATTGAATGAAAAGAAGACGTATGAAATCGAGGATTTGGCTTCCTTGCTCTATTTACAAGGGAAGCTATTTGGAATTGAAAAGCATTTGCGAGTGAAAAATATCGTTGTCGACGAAGCACAGGACTATAGTTATTTTCAACTGTATGCATTAAAAACTGTCTTGGAAACAGATATGTTTACGATCGTTGGCGATCTGGCACAAGGAATCCACTCATACCGGGGAATTAAGGATTGGAACATCGTTCAGAATGAAATTTTTCCAAGAGCAAGTTATAAAACGCTGCAAAAAAGTTATCGTACGACAGTCGAGATTATGAATGCTGCCAATCAAATTTTGCGTCTCCTTCCTATCGATTTGCCAACTGTTGAACCAGTTGTTAGACATGGAAAAAAACCAACTTTTCATAAAACTTCCTCTGAAAAAGAAACTGTAAAATCGATTGAGAATGAGATTAACCAATTGTACAAGGAAGGGATAAAAACAATCGCATTAATTGGAAAAACAAATGAAGAATGCAAAAAATTAACTCAGTTATTGAAAAAGCATTCCGAACTTCCAATCCAATTTTTAAAAGAAAATGAGGAGATTCATAAGGATGAAGTCGTCATTGTTAGTTCGCATTTGTCAAAGGGGCTCGAATTTGATGCAGTGTTAGTTTGCTCGCTTGGTGCCTCGTTCCTTGAAAATGAAATTGATATTAAACTTTTATATGTTTCCATGACACGGCCATTACATCGTTTGTCTTTCTTTGGAAAGGATCGATCGAATTTTCTATTAGATCAGGTGGATTCAGAATTGCTAGAAATTGAGGAGTAGATTAAGCTGAATTTTGATTCAGCTTTTTTTACTTTATGACCGTGGGATAGGTGAGGGTAGTAACAATCCTTTTCCCACAAATGAAATAATAATGTTATTGGCAAATGGTGAATGTTTGCGCAGAGCATCTTTCCCCACTATCAATAACAGTTTCTTCCGTATATTCTAATTGCAACTCGTTAAAAAGTGATTTCCAAAACTGAATCGCTTTTTGATTTTTTTCGAGTTGAACAACATAATATGTTCCTGGATAAGGAGCAAATAATTTTTTGACTGCTTGTCCAGCAAAGCCTCTTTCTCGATATTGCGTAAAAATAAATATATCATTTACACAATAATCTATGTGTTCATTTTTAACTGTTTTTACGAATAAAAGAAATCCTACTATTAATCCTTCATACTTGATAAAATATGGTATTAAATTAGATTTTGTGAAAAAAAGGTCTATACTATCATATTCAAAAATTCCGAGCTGATTTGCTTTTAGCTGATTTGTATATTGAGAAAGATCATCAAGATAAAAATGAAGCATATTTTCTAAAATACTTTTCTCTTCTAATCGAACTTCTTTTAACTCAATAGTCATGAGAATCTCTCCTATTAATAACGGCTTAACATTATTATTGTAAAAGAAATTGATAAAAAAGAGAATAGTGGGGATAAAATGGTACCTGTTTAAAAGACCAATGATGATAAAAAAACCTCCATTTGTCACCACAAATGGAGGTAAAACGTATCATCGATTTTTTAAAAGCATTTGGTGTTTTTAACCAAATATCATTTGAACCCAATAGAATAATAGAAATAACGTGACAATCGTGGACAATGGGATAACAATTAATGAAACATTTAAATAGTCACGCCATTTTATTTTTATTTTATTTTGTCGTAAAATGTGAATCCAAATGAGGGAGGCTAATGTTCCTATAGGTAGTAATAAAGATCCGATATCACTACCTATAATATTTGCTAAATAAATCGTTTTAAGTGTGATAGGATCAAGTCCCATTTCAGACAAGGTAATAGTTCCGATCATTAAGGCAGGATGATTATTAAACAAGTTTGATAAAATGGATACGAGTCCCCCCATGATAAAACTAGCATAAAATAATCCTTGATTTACGATTGGTTCACAAACATTGACAAGCAATTCTGTAAGTCCCGCATTATGGAGACCGTAAATAATTACATACATCGAAAAGGCAAAAATTAGAATGTGCCACGGAGTTTTCTTCAAAATATCAACAGGATTTGTCCGAAGGTAATACCACCTCCAAAGAAGTAAAATACTTGATCCGAATACTGCTACAATTTCGATAGGAATGGAAAGAAATGATGCGACGAAGAGTAGACATCTCATAATAAAAACAAATAATAAAATTTTTAACATAAATTTTGTACGCTTCTTACTCGTATTTACATCAATACTTCCTTTTAGTGGATGGAAATTGGAGGTGAAAAACAAATTTTCAATATCGTATTTAGCCTCTGGCAATTTTCGGGGTAACGACTTCTTTAATAAAACATACATCAGCCATGACATGAATATTAATCCTAATGTAGCAGGAACAAACATCATTGCCGTATGCATATACAAGGTCATATGGACAATTTTTAAAGCAATTAAATTTACGATATTACTTACGCCAATTGGTGCACTCGAAGCAGTTGCTATTAAGGCTCCGCTTAAAAGATAAGGGATCTGTTGGTGAGGTTTTAGTCTAAGATTTTTTAGTAGAAGGATTAGAATGGGTGTTGTAATCAGAATACTTCCATCATTATTAAATAACAGTGTCATTAGGAAGCATAGCAATTGAATATACCAGTATAAGCGATAGCCGGAACCTTTTGCTAAACCAGCAAGTCTTGCGGCAGCCCAGTGAAAAAAACCGAAGCTTTCTAAAATAACAGCCATAACAATTGTCGCGATAATGGTTATCGAAGCACCACCTATTTTACTTATAATATCCTCAATGTCCCCCCTAGACACAACCCCGGTTAATAATATGATCAAAGCTCTCATATTAAAAGCATTACAGAGGATTCAAAGGCAAATTCAATCAATATGAATGCTAATCAGGAAGAGGAAGTAGATTATTTACATGCTGAAAACTTTGTAAGTTTAATGAATCATTTTAGAAATAATACGATTCAAATTAACCAAGGTGGTCCTGATGCAAAAAATGGATTGTTACTAGAGGTCATTAATGATTATTTAGTTTTACAAACAAATGATGATGGAATTGTTTATTATAATATCCATCATATAAAAAGTGTCAAAAACGCTCAAAAAAATATGGATAATAAAGAGAATATCGAAAACACGGCAGTTCAACCAGAGTTCCTAAGGAAAACAAGTTTTAATCAGTTATTCATGCATATGACACATAGCTGGGTTTCGATCAATCGAAATGGCCCAGAAGCGTTAGAAGGAATTCTTGTCGAAAATACAGACGGATATTATACACTAATAAATAATCAAGAAGTATTTCGTATTCATCCATTTCACGTGAGGAGTATCAGTGTCGGACCAAAAGGAGCTTTAAAACAAGAAAACAATGAAAACAAGAATGATAACAAACAAGAGGAGTCGAGTAGTGAGGAAAATGTATTAACCTCTAGTGATCAAGTAATTACATCGAGTTCATCAGATAGGAGAACAGAATGGTCAAGAACATCTAGTAGAAATAGACGTTCAACCGGAGAGAGAAGAACGAGTAGGAGAAACGAAACGAGATGGAGCAGAGAAAAGGTAGTTAAGACTATTGATTATACATGGAAAACAAGATAACTCTATCAATAAATCATATTAAATACAAAATGGGGGAGCATTGATTTTGTAATGCCCCCAATACGTTTTTGAAAGGAGGATTTGGGATGAATGGAATGAAAAGTTTTATCAATAGTGAAATTGAGTTAGAGATTTCTGGAAAAACAATGTTGTCGGGAGTTCTTATTGATGTAGGATTAGATATAATTGTTATTTTCGATGGAACACGGTATTTATATATACCGCTATTACATGTCCATCAAATGAAAGAGAGAGCCTTGAAAGAAATTGAATCCGAACCTCCTGAAACTTTTCTACTATTTAATGAAACAGAACCAATATCCTATCGAAAGACGCTAAATCATGCGAAAGGTCAATTCATTGAGCTATTTGTAACTGGGAATCGTTCAATTCACGGATATATAACAAGTGTGTTAAACGATTATCTTGTCTTTTATTCACCAGTGTATAAAACGATATTTATTTCAATGCAGCACTTAAAATGGTTTACCCCTTATTCACACCAATTAACTCCATACACATTAGGAAATAAAGAGCTTCCTATTGTACCAGCAAGTATTCCACTCGCAAGATCATTTGAAGAACAATTGAAAAAATATGAAGGTCAATTAGTAGTACTAGATTTAGGCGATAATCCCGAGAAAATAGGTTTATTGAAAAATGTATCCAATAATATGATTGAGTTAATACTCGCTAATGGCCAAGCAGTTATTTGGAAATTTGGGCATTTAAAAACGGTTCACCTGCCATAGAAAAGAAAAACCAATGAGATCAATATCTCATTGGTTTTTCTGAAGATGGTCAACTTGCTTATTTGTCATGTAAATAGTGGGTAGTGTATGATAAAGTGTAAAAATAGAAATAATACGTTTAAGGAGAAAAATATGACAAGTAATTGGCCGTTTTTATCAACATTAAAACCCCATCTTCAAGAGGCGTGGGAAGCAGCCGGATTTGAACAACCGACTTCAATTCAAGAAAAGACAGCGGAACTTATAGTGCAAGGAAAAGATATTATTGCCGGTTCACCGACAGGAACAGGAAAAACGTTAGCATATGTCCTCCCTCTCCTTCAAAGAATCAATGAAGAAAATAAAAACATCCAACAAGTGATCATAGCCCCTTCAAGGGAATTGGTGATGCAAATCCTTCAGGAAATCCAAACATGGTCGAAAGGCAGTGCTATTCAGGCAGCTTCTTTTATTGGCGGAGCGAATGTAAAACGTCAATTGGAAAAGTTAAAAAAACGACCACAAATTATTGTTGGAACACCAGGAAGGGCTTTTGAATTAATTAAGCAAAAAAAGGTGAAAATGCACGAGGTAAAGACGATAGTGCTTGATGAGGGAGATCAACTACTAACTCACGAGTATATGCCAACAATTAAAGGAATTATTAAATCATCTTTAAGTGATCGCCAACTTCTTTTATTCTCAGCAACGCTTCAGGAACACACCATTCTTACCGCGCAAAAGCTGATGAAACAAGCAGAAATTATTCAGGTTACTAGGTCCGAAAATGAAGGTAAAGTTGAACATATCTATATTGTTTGTGAAGATAGGGAAAAAATCGAGGTATTGAGTAAATTGAGCCGAATCGAATCGATGCAGGCCCTTGTCTTTTTAAATGATATAGGTAAACTTTCGGTTCTTGCAGAGAAAATGAAGTATAAAGGACATGCTGTTGGTGAGTTACATAGTGACTTGAAAAAAGAAGCAAGAGCAAAAGCGATTTCTCAATTGCAAAGCGGGAAGGATTCCTTATTATTAACGACAGAGGTAGCTGCAAGAGGCCTAGATATTGCCAATCTTCCGTTTGTGATTCATTTCGATTTACCGGAAAATGTTTCACAATATACGCATCGTTCGGGAAGAACGGGACGACTTGGAGCTAATTCGGGTACCGTCATATCCATCGTAACACCGAGGGAAGAAAGAACATTAAAACAATATTGTCGTGAACTTCATGTACCTGTGAAACAAAAATATTTATATGCGGGTAAAATAGTTGATGAAAGAAAGTGAAAAATTAGGCAGTAACTGTCTAATTATTTCTTTTTTCTTCCCTAATGAAGTATTCGAGCACGTAGGCAAGGCTAAACTATAAAAAAGGGCACAAAAATAAATTGTTTTTGTGCCCTTCGATATTCTTCGTAATCAAAACAAAATTAATTGTTTTGACAATTGAGATCATTTTTTTTTAATAAGCAAAGCTATTATTAATGATGTATGGAGTAGAGATATCAGTAAAAATATTATAATTATAGTTGTGTCTAGAGATGAAGCAAAAGATAATCCCCAAACCAAAAGAATAGATACAATAAATATTAATATTGTATTAATAATAACTTGCTTCATTTAAAAATCCTCCTCAAAAAACAATTAATAATTAAGAGTTAATGCATAAGCTTGAGTATCTAGATTTGTTGCGGGAGAAATCCCTAATCCGGTTGGATAGACTCCAATTGATATGGTTCCGACTACTTTTTTATGTCCATATTCAAATTTGATATTCATTGAATCCCCTGCATTTTTTTTATTTAAATATACATATTGACCAATATATCCTTTATGGAGTATCTCTCCAGGAACTAAATCAAATGAACCTGCAACACCAGAATTATTTTCAAAATTAGTAGGAGTAGTTTTTATTGCTTTACCTACCCAAGTTGTTCCTCGATTATAGGAATAATTATATTTATGTGCATGCTGTGTCACCTTACCTTTAGAAGTAGGTAGGTAAAACCTATTTGCTGAAGGAAAACCAATTGTCATTTTATCAACAAGTCCCCAAACAGGTGGTTTTAGCCATTCAAAATTTCCATAAAAATAGTATTTATAAGCACCTGATTTATCGCTACTAACTTTAAATGCTGTTGCTCCTAATTTTAATGTTGATTTTTTAATAGTTCCAAAAGTAGCTATAGCACCAGGAGATGAAGATAATTCATAGTGATCTTCAATATTAAATCCTGATGCTTCCTTTTTAGCTTTATTGTCAATTAGTTGTAGTAAAACTTCAATAGGAAAATCTTCTATTTCACTTTCAGTTAGACCCACATTATTACGTAAATAATCAATTTCATTTTGAGTTAATTTACTTACTAGTACCTCTTCCTGTACATCATCATTATTTTCAGCTGCGTTTGCGGTAAATGGAATTAATAAAAACATTCCCAAAAATGCAATAAGATACAAAGTCCTTTTTTTCATACTAAACCCCCAACCCCTTTTGACGTATTGTCAAAACTTTTATATAAAATAGGCTATAAACTACCTTAATAGAGGGATTTTTGAGCAAAAAAATTGCCACCCCCCTAAATCTAAGGATAATTGAGGTTACCACACACCCAACAACCTTAGAAAAGGAAGTGACAAGTTGTACCCTCAAATTATAACCTATTTACTAACTTTTATAAAATTCCAAGAACAAATAATTCGAACATTACTCACCCTACTTATTGGGAAGAGTATGTTTGATAAACCGAAAGATCAGCAGCCTGTTAACAAACCTTATCGAAAACTACAAGTTGATGATCTTCCCATTATCGAAATCCCAGAAAAGCTGAATTATCGAAATCTCCTAACGGAGTACCAAGAGAAGCATGGGAAATCTCTTAAACCCGTTCGAAGACACAAGAACGCAAAAGTGTCGGTACCTAAAGGAATGAAATGTCCTAAGTGTGGTGCACCATCTGATTATCTTTATGCCAATAATGGTGATAAGGGACAGTATCAATGCAAGGTATGTTCTTGCCTTTTCAGCGATAAGAATCGTTTTTCGAAAGAGGCCATTTTGAAATGTCCTCATTGTTCTAAAACACTCGATAAGATCAAGGAGCGAAAAGATTTCGATGTGTTTAAGTGTAAAAACGACGACTGTCCGTATTATCAAAAGAAATTAAACGGTATGTCTTCCAAAGAAAAGAAACAGTTTAAAAAGGATCCCCAGTCGTTTAAGTTAAGGTATATTTTTCGCCAATTCCACATTGATTTTCAACCATTATCCAAGAATTCACCGGAGTTGCCAGTTGTTGATCTGTCTAGAATCTATGCTTCTCCGCATACGTTAGGTTTGATATTGACCTACCATGTGAATTACGGTCTTTCCGCAAGAAGGACCGCTGCCCTTATGCAGGATGTTCACGGTGTAGCTATTTCTCATCAGACGATATTGAACTACGAAAATAGTGTGGCTCTTTTACTTAAACCTTACGTGGATCACTATCCTTATGAGCTTTCAGATCAATTCTGTGGTGACGAAACCTATATCCGGGTCAATGGAAAATGGCATTATCTCTTTTTCTTCTTTGACGCGGTGAAAAAGATCGTCCTTTCGTACCGAGTGTCGCCTAATCGTGATACAGCATCCGCCATTCAAGCGATAAACGACGTCCTACTGAAGATGGAAGAGATCCCTGAAAACCTTACATTCGTAGTAGATGGAAATCCAATCTATCTTCTAGCCCAGCATTTCTTCGCTCAGAATGATATTTCTTTCGATGTGAAGCAAGTAATCGGGCTGACAAATGAAGATCCCATCTCAACCGAATACAGACCGTTAAAACAGATTATCGAAAGACTGAATCGCACATTTAAAGGAAATTATCGCTCTACACAAGGATTTGGATCGGATCATGGATCTGTTTCTTTTGTCACCTTGTTTGCGGCGTATTTTAACTTTCTACGACCACATGCATCCCTAGAGGGCAAGGTACCCGTTGTGAATCCAAAGTTATCAGGACTTCCTACCATGCCTGCGCGTTGGACAAAGCTCATCGAGTTAGCTCAACGATGGATAGTCGAACAAAGATCCGCCTAACTTTTTGTTTAGCAGAGCCCTTGGACAAATTTAGCAATCGGCGGAGCGAACTCTTGACAAACCGAACTTGCCAATGGTTTAAAATGAAAATACCAAGGGCTTATTTGGTATGCCTTCTTTTTGTCCCCGTCGCCCTTGTTAACCTTGGATCAAACCATTGGCTTGTTTGTCAAGAGCGATTGCGGGAGCTCCCCACCTAATAAATGGAAAGTAACCTAAACAACTATTTAGTTTTCATAGAACTTTTTACAATACCCCTTTTGAATTTATTTTTTCAAAGTACATATATTCGACAAAAACGCAATTTGTCCTTCCAATTTTGTGAAAAATAATTTTTATTTGATTAATTTTGAATCTTTTTTGTTTTTTGACTGCAATTGATTATTTGTTAGTGGATTAATTTTTAGAAGATTTTATGGAATGTAGGTTTATAACACTCGTATTTGCGTTTTTAATGATATCTTCTTTTTAAGGTGACTTTTTTTCAAATGCGTGAAAGCCCTTATATGGTGTATGTTAACAGTACCGGACCAAAGGAAGTGTAAGGAGCAGCAAGCTGCTTTTTACTTATAAGGTCTCTCTTAATGTTTCTTGTAAGATTTTCGAATCGTTCATCAAGCCCTTTTCCTTGGATTTCTAGTCGTTCCAGTAGATTTTTATTTATTGAATTATTCTTATGTCTTTTCATGAAGCAATTAATGAGGTTGTTCTTCTAGTTGTGGCTTGTATCCGTGGGAATATAGCCAAATTGTGTTTATATTAATCAGCTATTTTTTAGGGGGATTTCTTGCAAAAAAAGAAAGCCACGTATAGGGGTTGTCAAAGTCTTGAAGCGGTATTGGATTGAAAAGGGGAAAGGAGTAAAAAGGCAATGACAACCTCATTACACCAAGTCCCTCTTGTTGTGTTGAAACTTTTTAGTTGTTAAAGATCAAAACACCTTTGTCGTCCAGTTTTCGCAATTCCAAACTTCTGTTGCTACATCTTCGTAAAATTCCGGTTCGTGGCAGATGATGAGGACGCTGCCTTTATAGGCTTGCAGGGCGCGTTTTAGCTCGTCTTTTGCATCAACGTCAAGATGGTTGGTAGGCTCATCAAGGACCAATATATTTGTTTCATTATTAATTAGTTTACATAAGCGTACTTTCGCTTTTTCTCCGCCACTAAGTACTTCAACTTTGCTTTCGATATGTTTCGTCGTCAAACCGCATTTTGCAAGGGCGGCACGCACTTCGTATTGTGTAAATGAAGGGAATTCCTGCCATACTTCTTCAATACATGTATTATAATTGGATTGCTTGACCTCTTGTTCAAAATACCCCGTAAGCAAATAATCACCGCGTTGAACTGAACCCGATAAAGGATTAATTTCACCTAAAATACTTTTTAATAACGTCGTTTTTCCGATACCATTTGCGCCGACCAACGCAATCTTCTGGCCGCGTTCCATACGCAAGTTTAATGGCTTGGAAAGGGGCTCATCATATCCGATCACTAAATCGCTCGTTTCAAAAATAACCTTTCCAGACGTACGTCCCTCTTTAAAACGGAACTCCGGTTTTGGCCGCTCCTGTGCTAGTTCGATAACATCCATCTTATCTAGCTTTTTCTGACGTGACATTGCCATATTACGTGTCGAAACTCTTGCTTTGTTTCGTGCAACAAAATCCTTTAATTCAGAGATTTCTTGCTGTTGTTTTTTATAGGCAGATTCTAGTTGCTGCTTTTTCATTTCATATACTTTCAGGAAATCATTATAGTCGCCAACATAGCGATTTAATTCTTGATTCTCCATATGATAGATCAAATTGATGACACTATTTAAAAATGGAATATCATGAGAAATTAGGATAAACGCATTTTCATAGTCTTGTAAATAACGTTTTAACCATTCGATATGCTGCTCATCTAAATAGTTAGTCGGCTCGTCCAGTAGTAAAATATCCGGTTTTTCTAATAGTAGTTTTGCAAGCAATACTTTTGTTCGTTGCCCGCCACTTAGATCTTGGACATCACGATCTAGACCAACATCATCAAGACCAAGTCCACGAGCAATTTCTTCTACTTTCGCATCAATGATGTAAAAATCATTATTGGTCAAAATATCTTGAATGGTACCGACATCTTCGAGCATTTTTTCAAGCTCTTCGGGAGTTGCCTCACCCATTTTTTCATAAAGACCATTCATTTCAGCTTCAAGATCAAATAAATATTGAAAGGCACCTTTTAATGCGTCACGCATGCTCATTCCTTTTCTTAGCACAGCATGCTGATCAAGATAGCCGATACGCACTTTCTTTGCCCATTCTACTTTCCCTTCATCGGGTTGCAGTTGGCCGGTAATAATATTCATAAATGTTGATTTACCTTCTCCATTGGCACCGATTAGTCCAATATGTTCTCCTTTTAACAGTCGGAAGGATACATCATTAAAAATTGCACGGTCACCGAAACCATGACTAAGGTTTTTCACTGATAAAATACTCATCTATATACACCTTTTTTCAGATATTTTCTTTTCACACATATAAAAATTATATCGAACTAACCAATGAAATTGAAAGAATTATTTTTTTGAAAATGATAGAAAAAAATGGTGTAAGGTACAAAAAGTACGGAACACCATTTAATTGCTATATCGATTTCATCATTAGCGGTTGAGTGATCTCTTCAGGAAAACAATAGAAATCTAGTTTTCCTTCATATACTAATTCAAATGTTGGAAATTCTTTTAAGTCATTTGGTTTTACAAAAGCTATTGGCTTGTTCATTATAACAACACCTGTCTCTGTTAAAACAGATGCAACAAATTGGGAGCAAAAATAAGCATTTTTCCGTTCGATTTCTATTTTAAATAGAACGCCGATTAGACCGATAAGATTGTATTTATACTTTTGTTTATTCATTTCCATTTTCCGTATTTTTCTGCGCATTTTTTTATATTGTTCATCTGTTACGGTACAACAGTATATTGCGCAATTGGCTTGTTTAAATAGTTCTGATCGGATATTTTCTTTTACAAAACCCCCGATGAAAGGATTCCGTATTTTTTTCCTGCCAAAGCTATATACCTCAAAGAGTTGATCATCTAAAGCTAATGAAGCGTGATTTAAAGGCTCCTGAGTAAAAAGTTTAATCATTCGGGTAAACATTGTACCCGTATCGGTAAGCAGTAAATAGATTTTACGTTGATTCACAGGATTGTCCTCCCAAAGGAAATAATAATTTAGGAAGGGAAGCGTGTGTTTTATTTTGAATAAAGTTCATTTTTTTCCCCTTTGTTTGTATCTTATCTAATCTTGAACAATTGACATACGAACCACAGTTGTAATTGGCTTTAAGACTTAAGACGGAGTTTATTTTGTCGGTTAAGATGTATGATTTTACGTAGTATTTCATTTTTAAATGCCATTAAAAAAAGAGTAACATAATTACTAAAAAGATAGTGACATTATTGTTAATATTCGTTCATTTTTAGTTGAACACTCGTTTTTAAATCTTTTTAAAGACAATCTTAAGTAAAAATTAAGAAACTGTTTCTTCTATTTTAAAAAAGGATCTTTATAATGAGGAAAAGATTAGAAAATATTTAGGGAGAGTATTGTAAAATGGAAATAATGATGACGAAAGAACAACAGAAAACTGCAGATATAGAATCATTCATAAAAACACACGGTAAAGCATTACTTAATTATATATATTCGATGATGAAAAAATGGGAGGTAGCAGAGGATATCTATCAGGAAACATTATTATCCGCTTTTATCAGCTATGATTCCTTCGAGTATCGATCTTCATTTAAAAACTGGTTATTCAAAATCGCATCAAATAAATGTAAAGATGAATGGAAAAAACAAAAAGTGCAACAACGGTTAATAGAGGGGAAACAAGAGTCTATTGAACAAATCGTCATGCAGGATGAAACTGAAAAAACGGTAATGGAAAAAAGTTTACAGGAAGAGCTAATGAAAAAAATTGACGAACTTCCAAATAAATATCAGCAATCTTTAATGTTATATTATTTCCATGATTATAGTATGAAAGATATTTCGACGAAAACAGCGTTGCCTTTATCAACGGTAAAAACCCATTTAAAAAGAGGGAAAGAACGGTTACGTAGAAAAGTTGTTGGAATTTATTAAAAGGTTAAAAAGGGTGCAAGGGGAGGATTTATCAAATGAAAAAACAGAGCAGGAAATCGATTAAGAAACAAAAGAATGAACGATATACCTTTTGGGATTTCATTTTGGATCTTTTGTTTTGGATACCTGAGCTGTTTTTCTGGCCATTTCGAATATTGTTTCGTCTAGTGAAGCATTTTTGGGATTATTTTTAATATGAAAAGGACTTGCAAATAATTTTGAAAAATTTTAAAATAAGGGTAACTATTGATTAAGGAGGTGGGGAAGAGATGAGTAACACCGTTTTTGTTCGCGGGCAATTATTGGATTATATGTATATTTGCCGTGCGATTTTTCATGTTCAAGCTGCTAACGGGATCAGTCTGCCCATTTTTAGCAACTTTATATGGAAAAAACGGTGAGAAATCTCTATACCCACTATAACTTAAATTCGGTTCGGTTTAGGAGAGGGCTCTTGCTCTCTCTATTTTTTTTAACCAAATTAATTTATAACTTATTAGCCACGGGATCTCTTTCCTGTGGCTTTTTTTACGAAATGCTCTTTTCTGAGAATTTGTGGTTTTGCTTTAAATAATTTTGATAACGCAGAGCGGATTGGAGCGGAAAGGAACGGTCACGGTTTATCCACAAAAACAACTAACAAAAAGGATGATGACAAATGATTATTTGCAGTGTAAACAAAATTAGTAAATCCTATGGCGGAAATGTCATTTTTGAAGATATAAGTTTCGAAATCAAGGAAAAAGATCGAGTCGGATTAGTCGGCCGCAATGGCTGTGGAAAAACAACATTGATGAAACTTTTATCAGCCATCGAAACAGCAGATGAAGGGCAAATTCATTGGAAAAAAGGATATGAAATTGGCTACTTATCACAAATACCCGAGAGTCAACATGACCAAACAGTTAAAGAAGTATTAAAAACAAGTTTTCAATCATTAGTAGAAATAGAAATGAAAATGAAAAGCCTTGAAGAAAAAATGGCGCAAGAAAGCAGGGACGCTGACATACAGAAATATGGGGATCTCCAAGACCAATTTATTCGAGAAGGCGGCTACGAAATGGAGGTGAACTTGGAGCGAGTTGCAAATGGATTACAAATCACATCATTACTCCCGCAAAAGTTTTCCGATTTAAGTGGAGGAGAAAAGACAAAAGTGGGACTTGGAAAAATATTATTGAAAAATCCTAATTTACTTCTGCTTGATGAGCCGACGAACCATCTGGATTTACAAGCAATTGAGTGGCTGGGAGACTATTTAAAAGACTATCCAGGCACCGTCGTTGTCATATCCCATGATCGATATTTTTTAGATGAAATTGTAAATAGAATTGTTGACTTAGAAGATGGGGAAGTTCACCTTTACAAAACGAATTTCTCGGGATTTGTCAAAGAAAAAGAAGAACGGTTATTACAGGAATTCCATGCTTATCAAGAACAACAGAAAAAAATTAAAAAAATGATGGAGGCAATCAAACGGTTAAGGGAGTGGGCCAATCGAGCAAATCCGCCAAATGAAGGATTGCATAAACGAGCCCGCAATATGGAACGAGCATTAGAGCGGATGGAAAAAATCAATCGTCCCATTCTCGAAAGAAAAAAAATAAATGTTGATTTTGAAGCGGTCCATCGAAGTGGGAAAGATGTTGTAAAACTAGTTGAAGTTTCAAAATCTTTTTCCGATAAACCCCTATTTCAACACGTAAATATGCATATCCAATACCTTGATCGAGTTGCCATTATAGGTGAAAACGGAACAGGAAAATCAACTTTATTGAAAATAATGCTCGGACAAATTTCACCCGATACGGGAGAGGTTGCTCTTGGCAGTAATTTAAAAATTGGCTACTTATCACAGCAAGCCTTTAATCAAACAACTGATACTTCTGTTATTGATACGTTTCGAAATGAGATAAGTGTAACAGAAGGTGAGGCAAGGCATATTTTAGCTAAATTTCTGTTTTACGGTCATTCCGTTTTTCGAAAGGTAAATCAATTAAGTGGCGGTGAAAGGATGAGATTACGATTGGCACAGCTTATGTATCAAGATATCAACTTCCTTATTCTTGATGAGCCGACGAACCATTTAGATATTGATTCGAGAGAAGTACTGGAGGAAGCCCTCGACGAATTTAACGGAACGATTTTAGCCGTAACCCATGACCGTTATTTCATTAATCGTTTATTTAAAAAAATATATTGGATAGAAGATGGAGCTGTTCATTTGTTTAATGGTGATTATAGCTGGGCGAAGGAGAAAATGAGTGGATTGCGACAAAAAAGAGTGCTTCCAGTAAAAGCTGAAAAAGCATCAAAGAAAAAGGAAGAGAACGTTTCAGTGGAAGAGCTAGAAGGAAAAATAGAAACAATCGAATTACAGCTTGAAGGGATCACAACACAAATAAAGTCAACGACAAAGTTGGATCATCTTCAGGAATTAACTGCTAAACAAAGGAGTCTCGAAAGTATGAGGGAGGAGATATACGAAAAGTTAGCCCAAATAATCGAGTGAAATTGAAACTTTACATGGTAGACAGACGTCTTTATAAAGAGAAGAAAAAAATAAAGAGGCTGGGACATAACTAGCTTCAAATAGTGAAAAAGGTGAATTTGAGTGTGCTCAAATTCACCTTTCTCTATTTTTACCTGTAAATTCTTCTATTACCTTAGTTGTTGGGCAGTGTATTTTCTTAAATTCACTGCCATTAATGCAAAGCCCATTTCATTTTCTACCTTCGATTTTCCTCGTACGGAAAATCGTGTGAAACGCAAATTAGCCTTCAAGAATCCAAAAACTGGTTCCACATCGATTTTGCGTTTTCGATAGATCGCACCCGTTCTCTCTTCTGAAAGCTTCGTTCTTACATATTCTTTTTGTTGTTCCCATGTTTCATTCACCATTCGTTTTCGATTGTTGCCTTCTTTTGCTTTGGTACAGGAGGAACGGAATGGGCAGTCCGAACAGTCTTCGCACTCGTAGATTTTAAACTTCCGTTGGAATCCTGTACGATCAGTACGGACAGAATAATCGTGAAATGTAAGATGTTTCTGGTTTGGACATGTATAGGTATCTGTTTCTTCATCGTACGGCCAGTTGTCTGGATTGAATAGGTTTTGTTTGTAGGTTTTCTTTTTTTCCTTCATATACAGCGTATAAGGAATAAGTGCTTCACGTTTTCTGTTCAAAAGGATATCATTATAATTTTCTTCACTACCATAACTTGCATCTGTGACGATGTGTTCCGGTAACTCGAAATAATCCTGCTCAATCTCATCTAGAAAGGGAATTAACGTACGTGTGTCTGTTGGGTTTGAGAATAATCCATAGGCAAGCGCATATTGACCTTCCGTTGCGATTTGTGTATTATAACCAGCCTTCAATTGTCCATTTTTCATATAATCATCTTTCATTCGCATAAATGTCGCATCTGGATCTGTTTTAGAATAGCTATTACGTGTACCAAAGATTTCAAGGTCTCGTTGGTATTTCTGTTTTCGTACGATAAAATCAATCAACTGTTTACGCACTTTTTTCGGATATTTGCGTTCATTTCTTAAAGCTTTTCGTTCTGGAACATCCGATGATGCTTCAATTTGTTTATCATACTCGTTTACGACATCATCCACTTTTTGAACCAATTGAGCGAGCTCTTCCAATGATAACTGTTCATCGCTTTCACGTTCGATTTCAGGTATGATTTCATTCTCAAGAAGCTCATCATATAGCTGGTTTGACTTTTCAATTAAACTTTGATGATACTTCTCAATCGATTTCTTCCAGACAAACGTAAATTTATTTGCATTCGCTTCAATCTTTGTACCATCGATAAAAATTGCTTCTTGATCGATCAGTTTTTCTTCAATTAATTGGCAACGGAATTGGACGAAACATTGGCGAATTAAATTTTTCACTTCTGGTTGAACACGGAATCGGTTGATTGTTCGGTAGCTTGGTTCATGCCCTTGAGCTAGCCACATCATACGGATACTGTCTTTTAATAGGGCTTCAATTTTTCGCCCTGAAAAAACAGATTGCGTGTAGGCACATAAGATAATTTTAAGCATCATGCGTGGATGGTAGGCAGGACAGCCATCATTTCTCTGAAATGATTCGAACGCTTCATGAGGGATACTTTCAACTAAATGATGAACATGGAAGGCAATATCATTTTTTTGTAACTTTACTTCTAAATCTAAAGGCAAAACTAATTGATTCATGGTATAATTTTTAAACATAAGGATCCTTCTTTCTGATTTTATTTGGTGTGGTAACTTTATTTTATCAGAAGTGATCCTTATTTTTATTCAAAAAATAATCAAAGCCGGTGAAATTTTACTCGTCGTAAAAATTCACCGGCTTTTTCATCTCAGAGGTGGGTTTTGTCCCAGCCTCTTTATTACAAATTTTTATTTTAATCTCTTTGCTCCAACATATCTTGTTTTCCAATAATATGATTTAAGGTTGTCAATTTTAACTCCTTTTGACACCGAATGGATGACTTTGTTCTTACCGATATAAATCGCTACATGGGAAATGCTGCGCCCATTTGTTTTGAAAAATATTAAATCACCGGGTTTTAATTTAGACTTCTTAACTTTTGATCCCTTTTTGTACATAGCCGAAGATGAATGTGGTAGTTTCTTCCCGTTCTTTTTAAAAGAATAGTAGACAAATCCTGAACAGTCGAACCCTTTTGGTGTAACGCCGCCCCATTTATATGGTGTTCCTATATGTTTTTTCGCTTCTTTTATTACATTTTTTGCAGAATAGGCTGCACTAGATTGAACTGGTAGAAAAAGTGTAATTCCGATAATCATTGCTGCTAATAGGGATGCGATACGTTTCATTAAAAGGGCCACCTCATATTCAAAGTTTTCTAGTAATTTAAATATAACAGAAACTTGTCGAAAATTTTTTTACAGTTGGTTTAAACAAATGTTACAACAATATTACAAAATTAGACCTTTTTCATGAGTTTTCAGCCATTTTTTGGATTATTATAGGGTTTGTTAGGAGGATAGGAAAGTATTTTTGGATTAGAAGAGCAATTTTTATATAATATAAAAGGACTATGTCAATTTTGAAAGGAAAGATAAAATGATAGTAAAAAACGAAAAAGATGTAGAGGGCTTGAAGAAAATCGGGAAAATTGTTGCTTTAATTCGTGATGAATTAAAAAACCTCACGAAACCGGGTGTGACAACAAAGGAATTAGATGAACGGGCAGGCCAACTATTTGCAGAAAATGACGCGATTTCGGGACCAAAAGGGGAGTATAATTTTCCCGGATATACATGTATTAGTGTAAATGATGAAGTGGCACATGGTATTCCGAGTGATCGCGTCATTGCAGAGGGGGACCTTGTTAATATTGATGTATCTGGTTCATGGAATGGCTATTATGCAGATACAGGAATCTCATTTGTTGTTGGACAATCAACCCCCGAATTAGATGCATTATGTGAGTGTGCCCAAAAAGCCTTTGATAAGGGCTTGGAGAAAATTAAAGCAGGGACGAAGCAAAATCAAATTGGAAAAGCGGTTATGAATGAGGCAAAAAGAAATGGTTTTTCAGTAATCATGAATTTAACGGGACATGGAGTAGGAAGGGCTCTCCATGAAAAACCTGATTATATAATGAACTACTATGAACCTTGGGATAATGACCTATTAAAGGATGGAATGGTGATTGCCTTTGAACCTTTCATCTCAACTGGAGCAGAAGAAGTAGTAGAAATGGACGATGGCTGGACATATAAAACACCTGATGGAAGCCTAGTTGCACAAGTGGAACATACGGTCATTGTAACAAAGGATAAACCGATTGTTATTACTTTATAAAATGGAAAAAAGGGGAAACTCAGCGTTTCCCTTTTTTCTATGATTCAATGTTTGCTTTTGTATGAAAGCTGCTGATTTTAATTGTTTTATGGAGACGATGGGCCATCCACCCGGCAAATAAAGAAAGAAAGACATCCTTTGGCAATGGTGGAGCCATCCACAACCATGCCATTTTATATGTAAATCCGTCCGGGGCAGCCGCCCATAATTTATACGCGAAATACATCCAATTTGTTCCGAAAAGATAGTTTATTACTAAACCAATCATTGAAGCGATAAAATAAGTAAATAATTGCTGATTTTTTTCTACTATTTTTCCAACAACATAACTTAAAATAATAAATGAAAGAATAAAACCGAATGTAGGACTGATAAGCACTCTAAAGCCGCTACTAAACTGTGCAAATACAGGTGCCCCAACCAATCCAACAACCGCATATACGATCATTGAGATTGATCCTAAACGACTGCCTAACATTGCCCCTGATAAAATTGCAAAAAAGGTCTGCAAAGTAATCGGAACCCCACCTATCACCATAAAAGGTACCAACGACGTAATATTCGCTCCAACCATCATAAAAGCGACAAACAATCCTACATAACAAATATCAATTGCCCGAAATTTCATACACATCCCCCTTTCATATAACTTAGAATAATAGAATTAAACATTATATGTCAACCTAAAAATAAATTAAGTTAACATAAACACCCTTTATCACATTCGAAGACTCACCTTTTCACTTATGAAGAATACAATAATCGGGTAAATGCCTATAAAAAGAGGTGAAAAGGATGAATCCGTATTCGCGGTTTCCGTATGAACCGTTCTATATACGAAGCAAAAAGCAGAAAACATCATTTCCGCCACAACATCAATCGAAGCAGCCAGGAATCGAAGGATTAATGAATCCGAAACCGATCGTGGATAATAAAAAATATAAAGCAGGAGGAAAACTAAAAAATAAAGTGGCCATTATTACGGGGGGAGATAGTGGCATCGGTTCAGCAGCTGCTATTGCTTTTGCAAAAGAGGGAGCAGATATTGTTATTCCATATTACTATCATTATGAAGATGAAGATGCTAACCGTACGAAAAGGAAGATCGAAAAGTTAGGAAGAAGATGCCTTCTAATTGTCGGTGATTTAACAGATGAAAATCACTGTAAACATGTAGTCGAACAAACGATTAAAACATTTGGTAAATTGGACATATTAGTTAATAACCATGGGGTTCAATTCCCGCAAAAAAGTCTATTAGACATCACAACCGAACAGTTGGATCGAACCTTTAAAACGAATATTTATAGCTTTTTCTATCTAACAAAAGCGGCTCTTCCATATTTAAAACAAAAAAGCACAATTATTAATACAGCCTCTGTAGTCGCCTATGAAGGTAACAAAACATTAATTGATTATTCCGCAACAAAAGGCGCCATTGTTAGCTTCACAAGAGCATTATCACAAAATCTTGCTAAAAAAGGAATAAGGGTCAATGCAGTTGCACCTGGTCCTATTTGGACGCCACTAATTCCATCAAGCTTTTCAGCGAAACAAGTGTCTAAGTTCGGTCTCGATGTACCAATGAAAAGGGCGGGACAGCCATACGAACTTGCACCTGCCTACGTCTATTTAGCATCAGAGGATTCGAGTTATGTAACAGGTCAAGTCATCCATGTTAATGGGGGAACGATGGTAAGTTCGTAATCAAAATAGATTGGCAAGGTTGCTTTTTTCGCGACCTTGCAAAAACTTAAAACTGTATACCTATTAATCAATTGTTTACATAGGATTCATATTCCCTTAAAGATTCCTCGCTATGATGAACATGTAAGCTAATTCATATTCGAGGAGTGTTAAAAATGAAAAAAAGCACAGTGTTAAAAACGGCCCTTGCATTAACAGTTGCCACTACCCTTAGTATGAGTTCTTTTGCAAATGCAAAAGAGGCACCTAAGAAAACCGCAAAAAACGTCATTCTTTTTGTAGGTGATGGGATGGGATTAGCCCATCGAGATGCCATCCGTCTAGCATCTGTCGGAAATAAAGGGGATCTCGCTATGAATAAGATGCCATATGCAGGGCTAGTCCATACAAGTTCTACAACGACTGTAACTGATTCAGCCGCAGCTGCCACAGCTATGGCATCCGGTGTTAAAACGTATAACGGTGCTATAGGTGTAGACAAAAACAAAAAATCTGTGAAAACAATCCTAGAATTAGCGAAAGAATCGGGAAAATCTACAGGGCTTGTAACAACAAGCCAAATTACTGATGCCACTCCTGCAGCTTTCGGTGCACATGTTACCAATCGTTCTGCTCAAAGTGACATTGCCAAACAATACTTAGAAAAAAGTAAAGTGGATGTTTTATTAGGCGGTGGCGAGGACTATTGGTATCCCGCAGGAAATCCGGGTACATATCCAGACAAGCTAGCGAAGGATCCAACTGAACAAAGTAAAGGTACACAAGGAAATCTAGTCAATAAAGCAAAAAAACTAGGGTACAAATATATAACGAATGAGAAAGAGCTGAAAAAGGCAAAAGGAAATAAGCTGCTAGGTCTCTTTGCTAATGAAGAAATGTTCGAGCAAAGACCAGAAGGTGAAGGGGATATTTACGATCCAGTTGTTTCATTACCGACAATGACAAAAAAGGCTATTGATACATTGTCTAAAAATAAAAAAGGTTTCTTCCTAATGGTAGAGGAGGAAGGGATTGATGAAATGGCCCATGAAAATAATGCGAAATTAATGTTAAAGGCAGGGAAGCAATTAGATAAGTCTGTGGAAATTGCCAAACGGTTTGCGAAAAAACATCCAGATACATTAGTGCTTGTAGTTGCTGATCATGAGTGTGGTGGCTTGACAATCGAAGAAGTGAACGCTTCAGATGAATCCGGTGATGGAATATCAAAAGAAGATGGTCCGTTCAAAGTAGCAAATTCCAAAGATCAGTTTGTTATCGATTGGACAACCTCCGGCCATACAGCAGCTGACGTACCACTTACTGCAATGGGAAAAGGTGCAGAGTTGTTTAATGGTTTTTATGAAAATACGCATATTTATGATGCGATGGTTCAAGCAATGGGGTTAAAGAAAAAAAGATAGACAGCTTTATCGTAAGAGTAGGGGATCAGAACCCTGCTCTTTTTTGTATCCATTAAAATTTTTAAAATATTATCTAGACTTGTCTCATATCCTTTAGTAGATGTCTTGTTATTAGACTGAGCTTTTTTGGATAGGAGAGACCGTATGAGTACGTTTTTTAAAGGAACGTTTCTGTTAGTTGTTGTTGCTTTTATTGGTGAATGTGTTGAATTTTTAATAAATATGGTGTTAGCAAATGAACTTGGTGAAGTTGGAATGGGATTGTATATGTCCATTTTGCCAGTTATTTTCTTTATCGTTGTGTTGGCAAGTATGGAATTACCCGTATCAATTTCAAAATTCATTGCTGAAAAGGAAGAGAAATATCATTTTAGTATGCTTCAGCACGCCATCCGCTTTACCGTGCTTTTTACCATTGTATTAGTATTAGCCACTATTTTGGTATTGCCCATTCTCCCTGTATTTAATCATTATCATCCCTATATTCGGGCGTTAGTCATCGTAATCATCCCGCTAGTATCCTTTTCATCTGTTGCCAGGGGATATTTTATGGGAGTACAGCATATGGGGAAAATTGCAACTGCCAACTTTTTACGTAGAATCGTTCAATTGGGCCTACTCGTGATTATCTATAAATTATTTCAATTTGAATTAGATAAGGCCATTTTCATTGCATTATGCACATTGGTTGGCAGTGAGTTGATCGTTTTTCTTTATTTGATCCACACGTTTTTTCTCCAATTTAAGTTTTTTAAAAATAAAAACAATGCACGTTTAACGGGTAAATCGGTTAGAAAAAGTTTGATGTCTGTCTCCTTGCCAACAACAGGAATGCGGATTTCTCACTCCATTACACATGCAATCCAACCCTTTTTAATTAAGGCTGCATTAATGAAAGCGGGATTTTCGGGGACGATGGCAATTGAGCATTTTGGGTTATTAACTGGTGTGGCATTTAGTATCGGTTTCTTCCCGGCATTTATTGCTCACTCGTTATCAACTGTTCTCATCCCTACAGTATCTGAAGCGTATGCAAAAAAAGACTTCGAAAAACTTCGCAAACTTTTACAGCAAGTCATTCTAATGACGAGTATTTATGGAATACCTGCAATTATTATTTTTCATATTTTTGCCGAGCCACTTACCCATATGTTTTTTGATTCAGATATTGCACCACTTTATTTACAATTACTAAGGCCATATTTTTTGTTTCACTTTTTTGCGATTCCGATGCAAGCGATTTTGATTGGTATCGGTCTGATAAAGGACACGCTCCTCCATTTTCTATGGTCAACAGTTATAATGTTCGTGATGATGTATATCCTCGGTTCGAATCAGCAATTTAATATGACAGGAATTATTCTTGGCATGAATACGGGTGCCTTACTCATTATGCTTATGCATTATGTAACGATATGTAAAAAAATTGGAGTAACATTATTATTCAGAAAGCCGGTAAAGCATTCATACTAGCATCGAAAACTGTTTATCTAGTAATTAAATAATTCTAATAACTCGCCATCCGAGTGACGTGGCGAGTTTTCTTAAAGACGTTCATATTTATAGATGGAAACGCCTTCATATACAAGTTAAAATAAAGATAATATCATTAGAGCGGCTAAAGGGGTGAGGAAATGGGCCGTAAAGAAGAAATTTTTCATTTTTTGCAAACAACAAAAGAAAGTTATTCCGCTCAAGAAGTTGCTGAAAAATTTCAATTAGATCGAACAAATGTCAGCAGGTATTTAAATGAACTATATAAAGAAAAGAAGATTGAAAAAGGTAACGGAAAACCAATTAAGTATCGAATCCCTTCGATTCTTCACAACTATCCCTTTCGACGTTTAATTGGGGCGGATGGAAGTTTGAAAGTGGCAGTTCAACAGGCACAGGCGGCTATCTTATACCCGCCTAGAGGATTGCATACACTCATTTTAGGGAAGACGGGAACAGGAAAATCACTATTCGCCGAGTGTATGTATGAATACGCAAAGGACTCAAAGGTTATCCGGGAAAATGCTCCGTTTATTACATTTAACTGTGCGGATTATTCGCAAAATCCGCAGCTTTTATATGGGCATATTTTTGGAATAAAAAAAGGTGCATTTACAGGAGCGGATATTGATCGTCCTGGATTGCTTGAAAAATGTGATCACGGAATTTTATTTCTGGACGAAATTCACCGTCTTCCACATGAAGGTCAAGAAATGCTGTTCACATTTATTGATAAAGGTGAGTTTCGCAGATTAGGGGAGACCGAATCGTTAAGAAAAGCTTCTGTTCAAATTATCGGTGCAACGACGGAGATTCCGGAGTCATTTTTACTTGAAACATTTACTAGAAGAATTCCGATGACAATTACTCTTCCTCCACTAAAGGATAGAAGGATGGAGGAAAGATACGAGCTAATCGAATATTTTCTTATACAAGAATCGAAACGACTGAATGAGACCGTGTATGTTGATCGAAGAGCACTTAGTGCATTATTGCTTTATCATACGAGTGCGAATATTGGTCAGCTTCAACGTGATTTGAAACTAGCATGTGCGAAAGCATTCCTTAACTATAAATCTCTTCAAATACAATACCTACATATTACACAAATGGATTTGCCAGTCCACGTTCAAAAAGGGCTGCTTGATACGAAAGAATTTCGGGAAAAAATGAACAAGCTAATTGGCAGTGATCAAGAGATATTCAAGTTTCATGAGCGGAAGAATATGGAGGAAACCGTAGAGAGAGAAGATAGTTTTAGTTTATATGATGTTATAGAACGTAAGCTTCACAATTTGCATCAAGATGGAAGAAGTGAAGCAGAAATACAAAAGGAAATTCTAGTAGATATTAATCAATATTTCAATCAATACTTAGACCAACTTCCCGTCAGTAATGTAAACGAAGTAGTAAATGAATATATTTGGGGAGTGACAGAAAGGATCTATCAATTTGCGGAACAAGAATTGAAACGAACATTTAGCAAAAAAATGAAATTTGCTTTTGCCCTTCATTTACAAGGGACGATTGACAGGATTCGGCAAAATTCAGCGATTTACCATCCGAATTTAAATGAAATCCGCAAAAAATATTCGATGGAATTTAAGATTTCGATTGAAATTGCGCAAATGATTGAACAAGAATTGAATGTAGAAATCCCACTTGATGAAATTGGCTATATTACGATGTTTTTGGTATCAGATGTTGAAGAAAATATGTACCATCAAGAGCAACTCGTAGGCATTATTGTAATGATGCATGGGAAGTCGACTGCTACAAGCATGCTGCAAACTGTTCAAGAACTACTAGGAGTGCAGCAAGGAAAGGCTCTTGATATGCCGTTATCAATGGAAGTCGGCGAAATGTATGAACGTGTTAAAAATGCCGTGAAAAATATGAACCATTCAAAAGGTATTCTATTTCTTGTTGATATGGGGTCACTTTCTTCGTTTGGAAATTTAATTTTTGAAGAAACAGGTGTGAGAACGAGGACGATTTCAATGACGAGCACACCGGTCGTAATGGAGGCTGTTCGCAAAGCATCATTAGGGAGAAGTTTAGATGATATTTACCAAAGTTGTTTGCAGTTGTTCGACTATCAGTCTAGCACAATTAAATCCCGTGGAAAATCATTAAAGAAAGCGATTATTACAGCCTGCTTTACAGGGGAAGGGGTCGCCCTTAAATTAAAAGCGAAGCTAAAGAGCCTTATTGGAAATAGGGATATCGAGCTGTTGTCTTTACAATTTTTAAACCGTCAGGCATTTACGGAAAAAATCGCACAAATCACTGAACAATACGATATTTTAGCCATTGTTGGTACCGTTCACTTTCAATATGATGATATTCCATTTTATTCAGCGATTGATATTTTTCAAACAAACTCTTTTGTGGAGATTGAAGGGTTAATAAAGGATGATGAACCCTTTTTGAAAATGGCACAATCCCTTGAAGGACATATTAAAACGATTCCATCGATCAAGCAATTAATTCAAAGAATCCGACATCTTATGCATGAGATTGAACGAAAATTAAATGTTATTCTTGAAGATGGGGTAGATAAGGGAATTATTATCCATCTTATCTTTCTAATTGAAAATATGAAATTGAATCAGCCAGTACGAAAGTTTCACGAGTTTGAACAATTTCGAAAAAAGTATGCTCGTGAAATGAGTGTGATAAAGGAAACCATGGCTAGTCTTGAAAAGGAATATCATTTTATTTTATCTAAATCTGAAATCGCTTACTTGTGTCAAATGTTTATGGAGAATCGTAAATAATGAGTGTAATTAGAAAACGCAAGTGTGTAAATTGAATTACATACTTGTGTTTTTGTTTAGGGGAGGAATACGTGTCTAGCTCCAGCGCCTATCGACTAGAAAACTTCAGGACTTTTCCCTACGATAAGTCAACATCGATTCGCCTTTCAGGCTCATCGTGTTTCCTTTATCTCAGTCAAAGTCCCTCCAGTTTTTACGTCGATGAGCAAGGCGCTTTCGCTTTTCTATGTTGGCACGTTTCTTGCATATATAGATTATAGGAGGTGAAAGCGCTCTCTATAGTCTGAATAACAATTAATTGTAGTTGATAAGGGGAGAAAAGAAATGAAAAAAATTATGTTAGTTTGTTCAGCGGGAATGTCTACAAGTTTATTAGTAACAAAGATGGAAAAGGCGGCGGAACAAAGGGGAGAAGAAATTAAAATTTTTGCAGTAGCAGAAGCTGAGGCTCGAAACCATTTTGAAGAGATTGATATTTTACTATTAGGTCCACAAGTACGATTTTTAAAGGGGAAACTAGAGAAGCAGCTTGCTGGTAAAGGAATCCCGGTGCAAGTTATCGATAGTATGGATTATGGAACGATGAATGGGGAAGCCGTTTTAGGTAAAGCGTTGCAATCGCTTGACGGATAGGAAAAAAGGGGGAAATTATAATGAATAAAATAATAGGGGTATTAGAAAAAAATTTTGTTCCTTTTGCAGGTCGGATAGGAGCGCAAAGGCACTTAGTTGCGATTCGTGATGGCTTTGTGACGATTATGCCATTAATGATTCTTGGATCATTTGCAACATTGATTAACGCATTGCCAATAGATGCTTATCAAAGCTTTATGAAATCTGTTTTCGGTGAAAATTGGACGATGTTTGGCGGAGTATTATGGCAAGGAACATTTGCGATTGTATCACTGCTTGTTGCGTTTACGATTGCCTACAGCTTGGCAAAATCTTATGATAAAGATGGACTTTCATCAGGGGTTGTTTCGATTGCAGCATTGCTCTCAATCATGGCAACTACGAAAGATGGTGGATTTCCGCTTTCATGGGCAAGTGCTACAGGTCTTTTCGTTGCAATTTTTGTCGCGTTAGTGTCAACTGAAATATTTACTAGATTACTAGGAAATTCTAAATTGAATATTAAGATGCCTGATGGGGTGCCACCAGCTGTTTCAAAATCATTTGCTGCTCTTTTACCAGCAATGATTACGTTGACGATTTTCGGTCTTATTAAAGTTATTACAGTTAAATTAGGGATTCCTGACTTACATCAAGCATTATATGATTTATTACAAGCACCGATTGCAAAATTAGCCAATACATTATGGTCCGCCATTGTCATTGCGATTGTGAACCATTTCTTATGGTTCTTTGGTCTCCACGGCTCAAATATTTTAGAACCATTAATGCAAGCGGTTTATTTACCGGCTATTAATGAAAATATTGCTGCATTAAAAGCAGGTGCGGAAATACCGAACATTGTTACGAAATCATTTTTTGACGGGTTTGTTTATTTAGGAGGGTCGGGAGCAACGATTGGACTGTTAATTGCCATCTTAATTTCCGGACGTAAACATAAGCAATATAAAGATTTGTCGAAGTTATCCGTAGCTCCGGGATTATTCAATATTAATGAACCAGTTGTATTTGGATTGCCAATTGTATTAAATCCAATTTTGTTTATTCCATTTATTTTAACTCCATTAGTCTTAACCATTCTAAGTTATTTGGCGATTGCTACAGGCATTGTCCCTAAAACTGTTGTCTTGCTTCCATGGACGACACCGCCTATTATTGGTGGAGTAGTTGCGACAGCTTCATGGAAAGGCGGAGTTTTGGCAGCAATTAATTTGGTCATTTCAATCATTATTTACATTCCATTTATTAAAATGGCTGAGCGTGCATTTCTGAAAAAAGAAAACGAACAATTACATGCCGATCCGATTCAACGAGCGAAATAGTCAGCAAAGGAGAACATATAATGAACGTAGAAGAAATTGTCATGAAAATCATTACACATAGTGGAAATGCAAAAAGTGACGCAGTCGAAGCTATTCAAGCTGCAAAGGGAAAAGATATTGCAGCAGCAAATGAACTTATTGAGAAATCGGAAGCTGAATTATTACATGCCCATCACGTTCAAACATCATTAATCCAAAATGAAGCATGTGGAAATAAGGCCGAAGTCACCCTATTCCTTGTTCACGCACAAGACCACTTAATGAATGCGATTACATTTAAAGACCTTGCAAAAGAGTTTGTTGAGTTATACGAATCAATGAATAAATAATTTGATAGGTTGAGATGGACATATTGACCATCTCCCCCTATTTATTTTAAAAGGAGGGAAAAGTGTTGAGACAACTTGGTATATCTGTTTATCCGCAATATGGCACTGTAAAAGAACAAATCGATTATCTTGAAAAAGCAAGTTCTTATGGATTTACTCGAATGTTTACGTGTCTAATGTCTGCGAGTGAAGAAAAAGATTTACATACATTAAAGGTTTTATTAGCGAAGGCTAATGAATTAGGGTTTGAGATTATTGCCGATGTCAGTCCGAGTGTTTTTCAAGACCTTAACTTGTCATTTCGAGATTTAGGCTATTTTAAAGAGCTCGGTTTGTCCGGTTTACGACTCGACCTTGGATTTTCAGGTTTAGAGGAAAGCATCATGTCGTTAAATGAATATGGCTTGAAAATTGAGTTGAATATGAGCCAAGGTACAAACTACTTAGAGCAAATTTTATCGTATTCACCGAATAAGCATACTTTAATTGGCTGTCATAACTTTTATCCTCGCAAATATACAGGATTATCACGGGAACATTTTATCAAATGCTCAAAGCAGTATAAAGAACATGGGATTCGTACAGCTGCAATGATATCTTCAAGTCATGCAAAATATGGTCCTTGGCCAGTGCAAGAAGGACTTCCGACATTGGAGGAGCATCGCTATCTGCCAATTACCGTTCAAGCGAAAGATTTATATAATACAGGATTAATTGACGATTTAATTATTGGAAATTCCTTTGCTTCGAATGAGGAATTAAAACAACTATCCGAATTAAATCGCTATTTATTGGAGCTAAGTGTGGATTTTGTACCTAACGTTTCAGAACTAGAAAAGAAAATTGCCTTAGAAAAAATACATGTGAACCGCGGGGATGTTTCTGCCTATGTGATTCGCTCAACAGAAAGCCGCGTACAATATAAACAGGAATCTATCCCTGCTCACGATACACAATCAATTAAGCGTGGAAGTGTAACTATTGATAATGATCACTACGAGAGATATAAAGGTGAATTACATATCGCCTTACAAGAAATGGAGAATGAGGGAAAGACGAATACGATTGGATATATAGTTAAAGAAGAAACTTTCCTTTTAAATAAAATTAGACCGTGGCAGAAATTTAGGTTAGTTGAGAGAACGGAAAGATAGTTTTTGAACTCAATAGCATCCATTTTCCTTAAAGCGGTCCCATGGAATGAGAAAAGGATTTGTTAAGGTACCGGAAAAAAGAGAAGCGGTCCCATGGAATGAGGGAAAGATCTGTTAAAGTATCGGAAAGAATAGAGGCGGTCCCATGGAATGAGAGAAGGATATGTTAAGGTACCGGAAAGAGGAAAAGCGGTCTCATAAATTGAGGAAAAGCTCCGATAAGGGATCGGAATCACCAATTCAATCACATAGCGATTCAAAAGGGAACCACTGAAATTTTTGGTTTCCTTTTTCGCATGCTTTGTTATCAGAAAACAAAAGAAAATGTTTAGACAATTTAGAATTAACTATTGAATTAATGAAAACGCTATCATATAATGAAATTTGTAATATATGAAACTGTATTTCATATAATGAAATGCAGGGAATTGAATATGGAAAGAGGGGAATCGGATGTCTTCTTTAGTTTCCAAACGGGTTCAAGGTTTGCCGCCTTATTTATTTTCCGTCATTGACGAAAAAAAGAAACGGTTGCAAGAAAAAGGGGTAGACGTCATTGATTTAGGCATTGGCGCACCTGATTTACCGACACCGAATTTTATTGTTGAGCGGTTAATTAAGGAATTACAGGATCCACAGAACTTTAAATACTCCGGTTATTCCGGAAGCCAAGAATTCCGAGAGGCAGTTGCTGCCTTTTATAAAAAACAATATGATGTGGAATTAGATCCTAATACCGAAGTTCTTACTTTAATCGGTTCGAAGGAAGGGATTGCCCATGTCATTCCAGCGATGATTGACAATGGAGATGCCGTTCTGATTCCAGATCCCGGTTATCCTGTTTATCGAACTGCTACGTACTTAGCAGGAGGAGAATGTATTGATTTGCCGCTTGATCCAAAGAATCAATATCGTCCGATTTTTTCTCAGCTTTCACCATCCATCTGTGAAAAGGCGAAGCTCATGTTCTTAAACTATCCAGGAAATCCTACAGCTGCAACTGTTGATTTAGATGTATTCGAAGAAGCAGTTGCCTTCGCAAAACAACACCAAATAGGTATCATCCATGACTCTGCATACGGATTAGTAACGTTTGATTCATTTAAAGCCCCAAGTATTTTACAAATTGACGGTGCAAAAGATTTTGCCGTTGAATTCGGATCCCTATCAAAAAGCTTTAATATGACAGGCTGGAGAATTGGCTATGTCGTCGGGAATCGAGAAATTATTCGTGCCTTATCAAAGGTAAAAAGCAATTGTGACACAAGTCAATTTTTACCCATTCAAAAAGCAGCTGCAGAAGCGCTAAACAGTGATTACAAAACTGTTGAACAGAATAATGCTGTGTATAACGAACGCTTAGAAAAAATGTTGGATGCCTTAAAGGATATCGGTATTCATGTAGAAAAACCAAAAGGCTCGTTTTTCATTTGGGCACCTGTTCCAAATGGATTCACCTCGCAACAATTTGCTGAAAAAGTATTGGAAGAAGCGGGCGTCATCATTACACCGGGAAATGCCTTTGGCCCATCCGGTGAAGGATATTTTCGCATTTCTTTATCTGTCCCAACTGAACGCCTAGATGAAGCGGTAAAAAGAATAAAATCTCTAAATTTAGAGGTGAAAAAACATGTCCCAAACCATTGAAAAAGAACAGAAGAAACGAGTCATGACTGGGGCAAAGGCGATTATTGAGTGCATGAAAATTGAAGAGGTATCGAAGGTTTTTTGTGTACCTGGTGAGAGCTATTTGCCGGTATTGGATGCGATTTATGATGAGCCGACCATTGACTTGGTTTCTGCCCGGCATGAAGGTGGCGCCTCCTTTATGGCGGAAGGGTATGCAAAAGCAACACGGAAACCAGGTGTTGTCATGGCTACTCGCGGTGTTGGCGGTGCAAATTTAGCAATCGGGGTCCATACTGCCTATCAAGATTCTACACCAATGGTCGTTTTTCTTGGTCAAGTTCATAGTAAATTTCGCGGCCGTGAAGGGTTTCAGGAAGTGGATTTAGACCAGTTTTTCGGTCATATTGCAAAATGGACGGTTGAGATCAAAGATGCCGAACGGGTGCCTGAACTTGTCCAGCGTGCTTTCCGCATCGCACAAACAGGTCGCCCCGGACCGGTGGTTATTTCATTGCCCGAAGATATGTTGAAAGTTGAAAGTGAAATGTCATTTGGTCCAAAAGTGAAAATTCCAAGGCCATCTCCGTCTGGAGAAGAGGTTAAGGAAGTTGAAGAAATTTTAGAAAGGGCTAAAAATCCACTTATTATTGCTGGTGGAGGGGTGATCCATTCAAATGGGGAACAGGCGTTGATCGATTTTGCTGAAAAATTCCATTTACCTGTTATAGCAGCATTTCGAAGACATGATGTGTTTCCAAATAATCATCCCTTATATGTCGGTCATCTAGGGTTAGGAACTGCAAAAGGAGTTCTCGAAACAACGAAGGAAGCCGATGTTATTATCGCAATAGGAACAAGACTTTCTGAAGTGACAACACAAGACTACACATTACTTTCCAAAGATCAAACATTAATTCATATTGACATCGATGCAGATATGCTTGGAAATGTCTATCCACCTGAAATTGGGATTGTTGCAGATGCAAGAGAAACTTTACTTGCTTGCATGAATGTAACTGTCCAACCAAATTGGCAACAGTGGGTAAATAAACGTCGTCACACTTATGAAAAGTCATCCAAGTTAACAATTAATCATCACAATAGTAAGCTAACGAATTTTGATGTGATCGAATTACTGCAAAAACATCTTCCAAATAACGCAATTATCACCAATGACGCAGGGAATTTTGCCGGCTGGCTCCATTCTTATTTTCAATTTCAGAGGGAAAAAACGTATGTAGGTCCAACATCAGGAGCGATGGGGTATGGACTGCCTGCTGCGATTGGTGTGAAATTGGCAAAACCCGATCGAACCGTTGTTTCTTTATCCGGTGATGGCGGAATGATGATGACCGTTCAAGAGTTGGAAACAGCGTCACGTTACCAAATTCCAGTCATTAGTCTCGTGTTTAATAATCAAATGTATGGGACGATTCGTATGCATCAAGAAATGCACTATCCGAATAAAATTAGTGGAACGGATTTAGGACAGATTGATTTTATTGGGCTTGCTCATTCCTTGAATGCAAATGGAGTAAAAGTGGATACAAGAAATGAGTTTGAACTGGCATTAAAAGAAGCGATGACGAGCAAAATCCCTACGGTCATTGAAATTGAAATGGAGCGAGAACAAATTTCAACGTCTAAAACGATCGAGCAAATTCGAAACAACTCATAAAGGAGAGATTCTATAATGTCTAATGCAGTTATTAGTGGAGAAAAGGTAGTAAATTATATTAACGGTGAATGGACGGTTCCAGTAAAAGAAAAGTATGCGGCTATCATTAATCCGGCAACCGGTGAAGCAATCGGTGACATTCTTCTATCGTCGAAAGAAGATGTAGATCGTGCAGTAGAAGCTGCGAAAAAGGCACAAAAGAAGTGGGCATTAGTTCCAGCACCGCAACGTGCAGAGCTTTTATATCGGGTAGGCTTGATTATGAAGGAAAGAAAAGAGGAGTTAGCCCGCATTTTAACCCAAGAAATGGGGAAAGTGATCGAAGAAGCACGCGGGGAAGTGCAAGAGGGAATTGACATGGCGTTTTATATGGCTGGTGAAGGAAGACGATTATTCGGAAATACGACACCTTCAGAATTAAAGGATAAATTCGCTATGAGTATTCGTGTACCGGTTGGTATCGTTGGAATTATTACTCCATGGAATTTCCCAATTGCGATTGCAACATGGAAGTCATTTCCCGCAATTGTTGGTGGAAATGCGGTGGTGTGGAAACCGGCAACGGAAACGCCATTAATGGCAAGAGAATTAGTCAAAATATTTGAAGAGGCGGGTCTGCCTAAAGGAGTGATTAATCTCGTTTGTGGTTCAGGTTCTCAAGTAGGAAATGCGATGGTTGAGCATCCCGATATAGATGTCATTTCGTTTACAGGTTCGAATGAAGTCGGTCGCACAATTGCTGAAACATGTGGAAGACTTTTAAAGCGTGTATCACTTGAAATGGGCGGAAAAAATGCGGTCATCGTGATGGATGATGCGGACTTAACACTTGCTGTTGAAGGCATCTTGTGGAGTGCTTTCGGAACGAGCGGACAAAGATGTACAGCATGCAGCAGGGTCATCGTTCACGAAAGTGTGAAAGAGCAATTAGAAGAACGACTTTTAGTAGCAATGGAAAAACTAACTCTTGGTAATGGGTTAGATGAGAGTGTCAAAGTTGGCCCTGTTATTAATGGAAATGCACTGCAAAAAATTCATAAGTATGTAGGAATTGGTAAGGATGAAGGTGCAAAGCTATTAGCAGGCGGCTCTATAGTCAAACATGAGGAGCACACAAACGGCTATTATTATGAGCCAACATTGTTTACGGATGTCCGTTCTGATATGAGAATTGCTCAGGAGGAAATTTTCGGACCTGTCGTTTCGATTATCCCTGTAAAAAGCTTTGAGGAAGCAATCGAGGTTAATAATGGAGTTACATATGGATTATCAAGCTCCATTTTTACAAGAGATGTAAATCGCGTGTTTGCCGCACAGCGTGATCTTGATACAGGAATTGTCTATGTGAATGCGGGCACAACGGGTGCTGAAATACACTTACCATTTGGTGGAACGAAAGGTACGGGTAATGGTCATCGAGATTCCGGTGTTCAAGCACTTGATGTATTTACTGAGTGGAAGAGCGTGTATGTGGATTACAGTGGTAAGTTGCAACGTGCACAAATAGATGTGGAATAATTTTGGCTATTGATAATCGATATGAACATACTAGGGAGGAATGTATATGAAAATTGCGGTTCTTGGAGCAGGACTTATGGGGAAAGAAGCAACTAGAGATTTAGTGAATAGTGCAGGGGTTGAGAAAGTTACATTAGCAGATGTTGATGTAAACAGAGCGGAAGCCGTTTGTCAGCAACTGAACTCTACGAAACTATCAACAGCTTATTTAGATGCGACGAATCAAGATCAATTAACAAATTTTATTCGGGATTATGATGTTATAATTAATGCCCTTTTTTATACTTTTAACGAAAGGGTCGCAAGGGCTGCCATCGATGCAGGGGTTAACTGTGTCGATTTAGGCGGACATATTGGTCATGCAACAGATCATGTACTTGCCATGAATGAAGAGGCAAAAAATGCAGGCGTTACCTTAATACCGGATTTAGGGGTCGCACCAGGAATGATCAATATTCTTTCAGGTTACGGTGCCAGCCAGTTAGATGAGGTTAAATCAATTAAAATATATGTAGGTGGGATACCGGTTGTACCGGAGCCTCCATTAGAATATAACCATGTTTTTTCAATGGAAGGTGTATTTGACCATTATACCGATCCATCGTTAGTTATCAGAAACGGTATAAAGCAAGAGGTTCCATCTTTATCGGAAATTGAAACGATCCATTTCGAGAGATTTGGTCCGCTTGAAGCCTTTCATACTGCCGGAGGAACATCAACACTGTCATTATCTTACCCGGATGTAGAGACACTTGAATATAAGACAATTCGTTATCGTGGGCATGCCGAGAAATTTCAATTACTTGTTGACTTGAATTTAACAAGAAATGACTACGAAGTTGAAGTGAATGGACAGAAAATCAAACCCCGTGATGTTCTTTTAAAAGCATTAGATCCGATCGTTGAGCTAGGTGACAAAGATGATGCCGTCCTTCTCCGCGTCATTGTTGAGGGGATAAAAGATGGAGAAAAGAAAAAATATGAATATGAACTAATTACTTATAAGGATCGTGAAAATCAAGTAACAGCAATGGCACGTGCAACCGCTAATACGATTTCGGTTGTTGCACAAATGATTGGCAGTGGATTAATTACTGAAAAAGGTGTCTTTGCGCCTGAAAAAATCGTTCCTGGTAAGGAATATATAAAGGAAATGGCGAAACGGGATGTAAATATTATTGATAAAAGTGAAGGATCCCGCTTAAATGTAACGGTGTAATCTAAAAATGGAAATCTATCTCCCTCTACGTACTAGAGGGAGTATTTTCATACCTTGAGGAGTCGGAGCAAAGTGAATCAAAGTGTTATTAAAGCGTTAGGATTGTTGGATTTATTTACTGAAGAAGAACCAGAACTTAGCTTAAAAGAAGTTACAGAGCGCGTGCAATTGCCAAAACCAACCGTTTACCGACTGCTAACATCATTAGAATATTGCGGTTTTTTGACTAAAACGATGGATTCGGAGTATGACAAGCGTTATAAACTTGGCCTAAAGTTGATGGAACTAGGTCAATTAGTGTCAGAGCAGTTAGAGCTTAGAAAAGTGGCGCTTCCCTATATGAAAAAACTAGCAAATGAAATTAATGAGGTCGTCCATCTCGTCATTGTCAATCATGATGAGGCTGTATACATTGAGAAAGTAGAGAGCACCCATGCGGTAAGACTATACACTAGGATAGGAAAAAGATCCCCACTCTACTTAGGGTCAGGACCAAAATTACTACTAGCCTTCTTGCCTGATAAAAAAAGAAAAGAAATATTAGATGCAGCAGCTATTCGTCCTTTAAATAAAAACCAGATTATAAATGAAATAGAAGAAATTAAAAGAAATGAATTTGCCATTAGTTATGGAGAGCAAGATGAAGGAACGACAGGAATCTCCTTTCCTATTTATGACTATCATCGAAAGGTGATTGCCGCATTAGCTGTAAGTGGACCATCCTATCGTTTTGAAGGTGCACATCTTGAAATGATTAAGGAAAAGACAAAGAAAAGTGCTAAAGATATTTCTTCTGAAATGGGATATCGGTAGTTGAAAATTTTTTTATTTTTTTATCAGAATTGCTATATTGGTTAATAGTGGAAATAGCGGAAGAAGGTTACCGTTTTTGATAAAAACAATGTTAGCCAATATGGCAATTATCTTATTTATGCATCGTTGTGTCCAACATCTTTACCTTACTTATGGACAAAAGAAAAAAAGGACAGCGATATTACATGTTATCATTGTCTCATTAACCGTCATCGCATTATTTTATTTCCCGATACTAATAGAGAATCGTTTTCGCTTTGATTTAAGAGCGATACCTATCTCCTTTATTGGAATCCTTCATGGACCTTTATATGTTATCCCGGTGGTCATTATTTCTGCGATTGGAAGATTATCTTTAGGGGGACTCGGCGCTTTGCCTGGAGTAATCTTTGGCATTACTGTTCCGGCAGTAATCAGTTTAATTATTAGATATTGTGTAAATTGGAAAAAAATAAACTATGGTAAAGGATTATTGTATTCTACGATTATATGGGCGGCTTGTGATCTGCCTTTTCTTTTTTATGTTCATTTAGATGCTGAGTTTTATTTGTTACGCTATATTACATTTCAAATCAGCATGCTAATTCTGTTTTCATTCACCAAACTATCATTTCAGCATAATCAGTTGTTATCTCGTTTTAAATTTTTTGCCGATCATGATCCGTTAACGAAGCTCTATAATATGAAACGATTCAATGAAGAGATTATGAAAACTAAACAAACGGAAAATAACAAAGCTTTCATTGCGATGCTTGATATTGACCATTTCAAACGAATTAACGATACATTTGGCCACCAAGCAGGAGACCAAGTTTTAATTGATTTTGCCCAAACGTTATTAAAGTTTCATAGAAAAGGATCGATTATTGCAAGATATGGCGGAGAGGAGTTTATCGCATACAAATTAGCTCCGACCATTGAAGATGCTGCATCTTCACTTGATGAGCTAAGAAAATATGTTGAAGCCCAGCAGTTTTATACGGAATCAGGTGATCCGTTAAGTAAAATTACAATATCTATCGGAATTGCTCCATTATTTCCGGATTCAAAACTTGAACAAGCTGTCAAAATCGCTGGTGGGCATTTGTATAAAGCGAAAGAGAATGGACGGAATCGGGTTGTTTTTTAAAGAAGGAGCCTAACACAATAAATCAAGACCAAATCGGTATTGCGATTTGGTCTTTTATGATCTTGGAGGACACCAGTTCCTTTATTTGCTTTCCGGTACCATAACAGGTCAGTCACTCAAGCAAAGGGCCCACTTTGCCACTTACCGGTACCATAACAGGTCAGTCACTCAAGCAAAGGGCCCGCTTCGCCACTTACCGGTACCATAACAGGTCAGTCACTCAAGCTAAGGGCCCGCTTCGCCATTTACCGGTACCATAACAGGTCAGTCACTCAAGCAAAGGGCCCGCTTTGCTTCTTTCCGGTACCATAACAGGTCAATCACTCAAGCTAAGGGCCCGCTTCGCCACTTACCGGTACCATAACAGATTTATCACCCTAACCATGGGGCCCGCTATGCCCGCATAGCCCTTAGATTCTCGTCATTTTATAAAAATAACGGATTCCCTGTCCACAAAAGTTTTTTAATCCGGAAAGAGGATACTTTTTACATACCCAACTAAGTATAGTGATCCGGTTACTAATATAAATGTATTCCCTTTTGTATTTTCATAAATAGATTTGATTGTGTCTTCTAGATTCGGATTATACATATAGTTGTTAGTTTCAAATGTCTGGAATGCTTCTTCTATTTCTCTTCGACTAATATTCCGTTCAAGAAATGGATGCGGTGTAATGATGTATGTCGCATCGGTAATTTCAATCGCTTGAAGCATTCTTGCTATATCTTTATTAGATGAAATTGATAAAATAACGGTTGAAATCGGTAAACCAAGTAAATCGATATTTTTCTTTAAAGTTTTCATTTCCAATATGTTATGGGCGCCATCGAATAGAAACTTCACACCGTTTTTTTCAAGAATCTCCATTCGACAAGGGATGTGAACAGATTTAAGTGCACTATGAATCATGTATTCGTTAAATTCATAGCCGAGCCGGATGAAGGCTTCAATTACGGCTAAAGCATTGCTCGCATTTTGTACTTGATGCGTTCCTATAAGTGATAAATCAATATTCTCTAATAAAATTCACTTTTGAAATGAAAGGTACTTCCTGTTTCATCCGCTTGTTTAATTAAATTTACGTAATCACGATTAAAAAAGAGGAATGCTGCCGGGTCATGTGCTTCAATTTTTAATAAGTAATTCCGTGCTTGTACATTATTCATGCCACAGATAACATATTTTGTAGAATCCTTAATAATACATGATTTATCAATAATAATTTCTTCAATCGTCGATCCGAGCAAATGGGAGTGGTCCAGTGTAATTTCGGTTAGTACCGCGATGATCGGGTCAAAAATATTAGACGGATCCGCTTTTCCACCGACACCATTTTCAAAGATAATTAGATCAATTCCTTTTCTTTGAAAAAATAGCAGAGCGATGACGATCATAACATGCATATGTCCAACTTCTTGCTCATAATGATAACCGCTTAGTTTCTTTTCTACTTCCAAAACAATTGCCGAAAATTCATCTTGTTCAATCATTTCACCATTGCAAATAAATCTTTCTTCATAATGGTTAAGATGTGGACCTGTAAATAATCCATGATTATACGAATGCTTTGACAGAATGGAGGAAATAAAGTGAGCGGTACTTCCCTTACCGCAAGACCCAGTAATCTGAACAAGCTTGAAGTCATGTGGACGAATTGAAAATAAATCCAGTAATTCCTGCATGATTTGATGGTGTAAGCCATTTGTTCGATTCATCGTACGAGTATTAAATTGTGAGAGATAGTTCAACGCGCGAAGGTAGTTTGTATTCCTCACTATGTAAAAACTCCTATATTTTAATAATAAAATTTTACCATAAGTCATGTGTTTCACAAGAATTGTTGATCAAAAAAAAGACACCAACATCCTATTGGTGCCATTCCTCATTTTCTTTTGGTATGGGATCAATCCTGTACGCATCTTCCGGGTCGACTGCTAGTTTAAAAGAATAAATAAACAGCCAACACCCAAATCCAACAACTGTCACAAGAACGCCAATCGTCGTTATCCATTCAAACATCATCTTCATCCCCTTTATTATAAAAGGTATGCGGACGCGTGATTGAAATTTCATCTTTTTTCACTAATTATTCAAGTTTTTCTGTTCTACTTTCCCATTCTCTTTTTAATAGACCAAATAGGAGCATATCATGCCTTTTTCCATATCGGTGAATGAACTCACGATAACTTCCCTCTTGTTGGAAACCTAGCTTTTTATATAAGGAGATGGCTGATTGATTGTAATCAAAGACTGTTAGCTGAACACGGTTCAAATTTAGTTCGTAAAAGGCAAAGTCTAATGCAAGTTTCATGGCTTCATAGCCGAATCCTTTTCCACGATCAAAATAGAATAAAGATTGGTATTGACATTGATTTGGAAAAGTCAGAAAATGATAATATAGTATGATTTTTTGGAAATATAATCTTGTTAAATAGGTTTTAATTACTAAGATAAGGAGGGGGAAAATGAGTTTTATTGCGCACATCCGTGAAAAAGATAAACAGATTCAAACCGTTGAAGAGCATTTATTAGAAGTAAAGAAATTAGCAGAATCTTATGGTGAAAAGATTAATATAAAACATGTTACAGGTCTTGCAGGGATGCTTCACGATCTAGGTAAATATACGAACGGTTTTAAAGAATACATAATAGAAGCTGTTAACAATCCAGATTCCCCACCAAAAAGAGGTAAAATCGACCACTCCACTGCAGGAGGAAAATTGCTGTATGAATATTTCCATACTCAGGCAAATATTTCTCCCTTTAAGCAATTACTAGCGGAGATTGTAGGTAATGCAATTATATCTCACCATTCATATCTTCAAGATTTTCTAGATCCGGAATTAGAATCAAAATATTTAAATAGAGTCAGAGAGAAAGAATTAGATGAATTTGCTTTAAGTAAACAACAATTTTTTGAAAAGGTAATGAACGAGAAGGAATTCTATGATTATGTTGATCATGCAGTTGCTGAACTAGAAAGATTTTTAGCTAAAAATAGTATTCAGCAATTTGAAGAAAAGGTCATGTTTTTAACCAAGTTTACTTTCAGTTCTTTAATTGATGCTGATCGTACAAATACACGATTATTTGAAGAAAATAAAATAGATGAGGCATTTAACAGAACTGAAAATCTTTTTAGTAGGTATTATCAAAAACTGAAATCGAAAATTGATTCTTTTAAAAACCAACAAAGTGCACAAAATCAGATTAACCAATTAAGAGCTCAAATGTCGGAACAATGTGAAACCTTTGCTGAAAAGCAGTCTGGAATTTATACATTATCAATACCAACTGGTGGAGGAAAAACGTTAGCTAGTTTACGATACGCATTAAAACATGCCAAATTGTATAACAAAAAAAGAATTATTTACGTTGTTCCCTACACAACGATTATTGAACAAAACGCAGAAGAGGTTCGTAATATCCTACAAGATCATGTCAATATTTTGGAGCATCACTCCAATATTATCGAAGATACAAATGACGATGATGAGAATCAGGATGGAATCGTAAATGTGCAGCAAAAATTAAAGCTGGCTAGAGATAATTGGGATTCACCTATTATTTTTACAACGATGGTACAGTTTTTAAATGTGTTCTATGCAAAAGGAAGCAGAAATATACGAAGGCTTCATAATTTAAGTGAATCAGTTATTATCTTTGATGAAGTACAAAAGGTTCCCATTTCATGTGTATCATTATTTAATCAAGCACTAAACTTTTTAAAGACCTATTGTTATTCAAGTATTATACTCTGTACTGCCACACAACCAGCGTTAGATTTTGTTGAACATAAACTAGAAATTAACACAGAAGGCGAAATAATTAACAACCTCGATCATGTTATAGAAGCATTTAAGCGAGTAGAAATTGTGGATATGGCCAACAAGGAATCCTTTAACAACGAAAAGCTTTGTCACTTCATTGATGAAAAGATGAATGAGGTTCAAAGTTTACTAGTCATTCTTAATACGAAATCTGTTGTAAAAAATTTATATAATCTATTAAAGGAAAAAGAAAATCAAATTCCAGTCTACCATTTAAGTACATCTATGTGTGCGGCACATAGAAATGAGATATTAGATGAGGTAAGAATGAGGTTGAGTGCGGGAGATAAAGTTATTTGTATTAGTACTCAACTTATTGAAGCTGGTGTAGATGTCAGTTTTGAATGTGTTATTCGGTCATTGGCAGGATTAGATTCGGTAGCACAAGCAGCAGGGAGATGCAATCGTCATGGTGAAAAAGAAATGCAGTTTGTTTATGTCATTGATCATGAAGAAGAAAATCTTGATCACTTAAAAGAAATAAAAGTTGGCAAACAGGTTTCGAAAAGAATACTTATTGATATCCAGAAGGATAAACAAAAACATGGTGGCAATATCTTATCAAGACAAGCAATGGAGAGATTTTTTAAAGAATACTTTACACAATTTAAATCGGACTTAAATTACTTTATTCCAAGAATTAAAAAGAATATGACTGAGCTTTTGACTGAATCAAAGAATCGGAATACCTATCATCAAGCATATATGTCCAACAAAGGTGAAAAACTCCCATTGTTTTTAGCAAACAGCTACTATACAGCAGCGGAAAATTTTTGTGTCATCGATGATCATACGACTTCAGTTATTGTCCCTTATAAAGAGGGTGAGGAAATAATTGCACAATTAAATAGCAATCAATCCATTGCCGATTTATCAAGAGAATTGCGAAAAGCTCAGCAGTATACTATTAATCTTTATTCACATGAATTAAAAGAATTAGATCAAAATGGTGGAATTGTGTCCTATTTAGATGGGAAAATTTTAGCTTTAAAAGAAGGGGCTTATAATCGTGAATTTGGATTGGATCTTCAAAATGAAAGTGGATTTGAGGTTAATATGTTTTAAAAACCTATCGTAAATAAGATAGGTTTTTAATAGAAGATTGAGTAGTGGTAAAAATCAAATTTTTGGAGGTGACTCTGTGAGAAACTCAATAGAATTTGTCGTTTACGGAAAGTACGCATTGTTTACAGATCCGTTAACAAAAATGGGTGGAGAAAAACTATCATACCAAGTCCCAAGCTATCAAGCGCTTAAAGGAATAGTTGAATCCATATATTGGAAGCCTACTCTCCTTATGGTAGTAGACGAAGTTCGAATTATGAATGCGATTCGAATGGAGTCAAAGGGTATTCGTCCCATTGAGTATGGGGGTGGAAACACACTTGCCAATTACACATATTTAAAGGATCCATGTTACCAAGTAAGAGCGCATTTTATATTTAACCCACATCGACCGGATCTAGCTTTTGATAGAAACGAAAATAAGCACCATAACATTCTTTTACGTTCACTCAAAGCTGGAGGAAGACGAGATATTTACTTAGGTGCAAGAGAATGTCAAGGCTACGTGGAACCATGCGTCTTTGGAGAAGGAAAAAGTTACTATGATAATTATGGAGAACTGCATCTCGGCACGATGGTCCACGGCATTAACTATCCTGATGAAACTGGTAGAAATGAAATGGAAGTTCGTTTATGGAATCCAGTAATGAAAGATGGAATTATTCAGTTTCCACGTCCTGATCAGTGTAAACAAATAAGAAAAATAGCAGAAATGGAACCAAAAACGTTTAATAAAGACAATGTTGAATCAGTTGATCGACTATACAATCAGCTAGAAGAGGGGGGGAATCAATGAGCTGGCTATTAAACCTTTATGAAACGTATGAAGCCAATTTGGATCGGGTTGGAGAAATTGAAAGGAAGCATAATGCTCAAGAATTTACACTGTTGCCTATCTCACATACAACACAGAATGCACATATAGAAATATTAGTTACAAAAGATGGTGAATTTCACTCAGCTAGAGTGATCGATAAGGATGATGCTAGTACGCTCATTCCGTGTACTGAGGAATCAGCCAGCAGAGCAGGTTCAAAAATAGCGCCATATCCATTGCACGATAAGCTAAGTTATGTGGCAGGTGACTTCGTCGCCTATGGCGGAAAAATAAAGAAAGAAGAACCATTTACATATTATATTCAGCAGCTAAAAGATTGGGCGAATTCTCCTTATGCAATTCAAAAAGTAAAAAGCATTTATACGTATTTAAGTAAGAGACAATTAATTAAAGATTTAGTTGAAGAAAAGATTTTATGGTTGGATGAAGAAGGAAAGTTAATAGAAAAGTGGGACAAAAAATATGAATCATTTATAGGAGACAAACCATCGATTTTTTCAGTTGTCGCTGGCGGACAAGAAAGCGCTTTTATACGTTTTAATGTTCATTCTTCAAATGAAATTTTAACTCATGTGTGGAAGGACCAGGATATGTATAAATCATTTATTCAATTTTATAATGACTTATTAAGTGATAATGATTTATGCTTTGTTACCGGAAAAAGCTTGCCAAGCACGGAAAGGCACGCAAATAAAATAAGAAACGCAGCGGATAAAGCCAAATTAATCTCGGCCAATGATACAAGTGGATTCACCTATAGAGGACGTTTTAACAAAAGTAATGAGGTTGCAAGTATCAGCTATGAAGCATCTCAAAAAGCCCATAACGCATTAAAATGGTTAATTAATCGTCAAGGGAAAATTGTTGATCAACGTATTTTTCTTGTTTGGGAAAATAATGGACAGAGAATTCCAGATCCAACAGCAGATGCATATGACACTTTCCCATCTAGTTCTTCAGTTGATACGAAAGTTGAGAAAAGATCGTTTACTAATCAAGAGTTTGCAAATGAATTTGCGAAAGCGCTGGATGGATATCGAAATAAACTCTCTTCAAAGGCAAATGTAAATATTTTAATAGTAGATTCAGCAACAACAGGAAGGCTGGCTGTTCTCTACTATCGTAATATGGATAAAGAACTTTACTTAAATAGACTTATAAAATGGCATTCAACTTGTGTTTGGATGCATCGATATCGTAAAAATAACAATAATGAATATGTGGAATTTTTAGGTGCTCCTTCTTCAAAGGATATTGCTTTTGCAGCATATGGTCCAAAAGCTAGTGACAAGATTGTTAAAGGTTTGATGGAGAGAATGTTACCTTGCGTAATTGATGATAGAAATATTCCACTTGATATCGTTAGAAGCGCTTTGCTACGCGCATCTAATCCTGTATCGATGGAAAGGTGGGAATGGGAAAAAACATTGAGTGTAGCATGTTCCTTAATTAATAAAAGGGAGGGATATAGGGTGACATTGGATACGAAAAATAATGATCGAGATTATTTATTTGGTCGATTATTGGCGATCGCAGATGTTTTGGAGAGACAAGCATTAGGAAGAGAAGAAACACGAGCAAGTAATGCAATTAGGTATATGAATTCGTTTTCAAAACATCCAGCTAGAACTTGGAAAACAATTCAAGATAGTTTGCAGCCTTATCAAGCTAGACTTGGAACAAAAGCAAATTATTTATCCAGTTTAATAGATGAAGTGGCTTCAAGAATTAAAATTGAAGACTTTAATAATCGATCATTATCAGGTAAGTATTTATTAGGATTTTATAGTCAACGACATGAGTTATACCAGAAAAAAGACAAAAAGGTGTCAAATGAAGGGGTTACTAATTAAAAGGGGGAAATGAGCATGAGTATTTTAGATCACAAAATTGATTTTGCGGTTGTTTTATCTGTAACTAAAGCGAATCCGAATGGAGATCCACTAAACGGGAACCGTCCGCGACAAAATTATGATGGACACGGTGAAATTTCGGATGTAGCAATTAAAAGAAAGATTCGAAATCGGCTTCAAGATATGGGTGAATCTATCTTTGTACAATCTAATGATAGAAAAGTGGATCAATTTAGTAGTTTAAGAGAGAGGGCAGAGGCAAATCCTGAGTTAGAAAAGGTATTCAAATCAAAGGATAGTTCAAGTGATAAGTTTGCTATGATTGCCTGTAATGAATGGATCGATGTTCGCAGCTTTGGACAAGTTTTTGCATTTAAAAGTTCTGGAGGAAAAGGTGTCTCTGTTGGTGTTAGGGGGCCTGTATCCATTCATACAGCAACAAGTGTAGACCCTATCGATATTACCAGCATGCAAATCACAAAAAGCGTTAACTCTGAACCAGGGAAAGACAAAGGCTCTGACACAATGGGTATGAAGCATCGCGTGGATTTCGGTGTATATGTTTTTTACGGCAGCATTAACACACAATTAGCGGAAAAAACAGGATTTACTAATGAGGATGCAGAAAAAATTAAACAAGCTCTTGTAACATTATTTGAAAATGATACGTCATCCGCTAGACCAGAAGGCAGCATGGAAGTACACAAAGTTTATTGGTGGGAACATAATTCGAAATTGGGACAATACTCTTCAGCAAAGGTTCATCGTTTATTGGACATCAAGCACAATGTGGAAGAACCCAAATCAATTGATGATTATACAATCACATTAAATGAACTAGAAGGTTTAAAAGTTGATGTCATCGAAGGGCTATAATGATGAAGATGACTACCTTATGTTGTCGGGGATTCAGCATTTTCAGTTTTGTAAACGGCAATGGGCTCTCATTCATATAGAACAACAATGGGAAGAAAATGTTCGAACTGTTGAGGGGCAATATTTACATCGAAAAGCGGATCAGCCATTTATGAGAGAGAAACGTGGAAATAAACTGATAGTACGCGCAATGCCGGTCAAATCCAATGACCTTGAAATTACTGGTATTTGTGATGTGGTAGAGTTTATTAAAGATGATAATGGTGTTGAAATAAACGGTTTGGATGGAAAATATAAAGCATATCCCGTTGAGTATAAACGGGGAAAACCTAAAATGAATGACTCGGATATTTTACAATTAACAGCACAAGCGATGTGTTTAGAAGAAATGCTCCTTTGTGAGATCAACATGGGTTATGTATTTTATAATGAAATAAAACACAGAGTTGAAGTACCTATAACACAAAATGATAAAAATAAGGTAAGAATAATAGTCACACAAATGCAAGATTATTATAAGCGTAGACACACTCCAAAAGTAGAGACGGGATCGTTTTGCAAAAATTGTTCCCTTCAACAAATTTGTTTACCGAAACTGATGAACAAACGCTCGGTTAAAAGCTATATTGAAGGGAAGATTCGTGAATGAAAAAACTTTTGAATACGCTATTTATAAATCAACCGGATGTGTATCTTGCTTTAGACGGAGATAATATTATCTTATTGAAAGATGATGAGAAGTTGGGGAGGCTACCGTTACATAATTTAGAAGCGGTCATATCTTTTGGCTATACCGGAGCAAGTCCGGCATTAATGGGCTATTGTGCTGAAAGGAATATCTCCCTAGTATTTTTCACGATGAACGGACGATTTCTTGCTAGAGTTATAGGAGAAAGCAGAGGAAATGTCGTTCTTAGAAAAAAACAATATCGTGTTTCAGATAATGAATTAATGTCCGCAAAAATTGCCCGTAATTTTATTGTTGGAAAGATTTATAATAATAAATGGATAATTGAACGAATGACTAGAGATTATCCAATGCGTGTCGATGTAACACAATTCAAAGAAGTATCACAATTTCTATCTTCTATTATTATTAATGTAAGAGAATGTGAGGATTTAGAAAGATTAAGGGGGTTAGAAGGTCAAGCAGCTATTAGTTATAACAAATTGTTTAATCAAATGATTCTTCAGCAAAAAGATGCATTTTATTTTCATTCTCGTTCTCGGCGACCACCCTTAGATAACGTGAATGCTATGCTTTCATTTGCTTATACGTTATTAGCTAATGATATGGCATCAGCATTAGAGGGTGTCGGATTGGATGCCTATGTTGGATTTTTGCATCGTGATCGTCCGGGAAGAGTATCCTTAGCCCTGGATGTTATGGAAGAACTGAGAGGTGTCTATGCAGATCGGTTTGTTTTATCGTTAATTAACAAAAAAATAGTTAACAATGAAGATTTCCTAAAAAAAGAAAATGGAGCAGTCATCATGACCGATGAGGCTAGAAAAAAATTCTTAACTGCTTGGCAAAATAAGAAACATGAAAAGATTACTCACCCATATTTAGGTGAAAAAATTTCTTGGGGTTTAGTACCCCATGCCCAAGCATTATTACTAGCTCGTTATCTCCGCGGAGACCTAGATGAATATCCTCCTTTTCTATGGAAGTAGGTGCATTAATTGTTAGTATTAATTACGTATGATGTAAGCACGGTTCATAATGCTGGTCAAAAAAGATTAAGAAAAGTTTCTAAGTTGTGCCAAAATTACGGTCAACGAGTTCAAAACTCGGTGTTTGAATGTGTTGTTGATGCTGCTCAATTTGCTACTTTGAAAATAGAACTGACTAATATCATTGATGAAAATCAGGATAGCCTCAGATTCTATCAACTGGGTAACAATTATAAGAATAAGGTTGAACATATTGGTATAAAGAAATCAATTGATTTAGAAGCGCCATTAATCTTTTAGTGCGGATGTATAGTGCACATAAAATTCCCACTTCATTCGCACCAGATTTTTTAAGCTACATCTCCTAAATTTTAGGATTAATTATATGTGTTCTTTATTTTAATAAAGAAAATAGTGTTTTTTGGATCGAAATAGACTTTTTTTATGTAACTTTGACCAAAAATCGCTGTCGCACTCTATGTGAGTGCGTGGATTGAAATACGTAATTGCTTTTGCTCTTCTGTCTCAGCTGGGGTCGCACTCTATGTGAGTGCGTGGATTGAAATAATCGCATCAACAGTGATGTCTGTCTCGACTTTGTCGCACTCTATGTGAGTGCGTGGATTGAAATCTTTAAACGTAAAATCCTTTATAACTGTTTACGGGTCGCACTCTATGTGAGTGCGTGGATTGAAATCACAATTCGTTGTCAAGTCGATGATGGATTGAGTGTCGCACTCTATGTGAGTGCGTGGATTGAAATCATCCAGTTTATGAACCTCAAAATCAGCTACATGTCGCACTCTATGTGAGTGCGTGGATTGAAATTCGTTCTGCAGGCTTTAAAGAACAGGCGAATACGTCGCACTCTATGTGAGTGCGTGGATTGAAATCGTGATTGTAAGAGTACGAGTATCATCCGTTAATGTCGCACTCTATGTGAGTGCGTGGATTGAAATAGATGGAGGACAAGGAGGAGATGGCGGTGGGGGAGTCGCACTCTATGTGAGTGCGTGGATTGAAATATCAATGCTATTGCTAGTAAAGAAGAGAAGAAAATGTCGCACTCTATGTGAGTGCGTGGATTGAAATATCATTATTAGGAAAAAGGATTAGTGGTACATAGTCGCACTCTATGTGAGTGCGTGGATTGAAATCTAGTTCGCCATCGAGATCATCCACTGCATTTAAGTCGCACTCTATGTGAGTGCGTGGATTGAAATTTTCTTCGGTTGGAACCACGTGCTTGTCCTTATGTCGCACTCTATGTGAGTGCGTGGATTGAAATATCAATGCTATTGCTAGTAAAGAAGAGAAGAAAATGTCGCACTCTATGTGAGTGCGTGGATTGAAATTACCCTTACACAGACAGCCAATGGTTTGCAAACGTCGCACTCTATGTGAGTGCGTGGATTGAAATTAATGGAACAGGCATGACTTTTAATTTATCCGGGTCGCACTCTATGTGAGTGCGTGGATTGAAATCTTGGCTTGATCCATCTGGCGGTCAAATTAAGCGTCGCACTCTATGTGAGTGCGTGGATTGAAATTAATGGAACAGGCATGACTTTTAATTTATCCGGGTCGCACTCTATGTGAGTGCGTGGATTGAAATCCTGGTTATGCTGATGGTATTGGAGATTTTTTCGGTCGCACTCTATGTGAGTGCGTGGATTGAAATTGAAAAAGGTTATAAAGTGATTTTTTCGCAAGACGTCGCACTCTATGTGAGTGCGTGGATTGAGATCCAATGTGTATCGGCTCAGAAAAAATGAAAATTGGTCGCACTCTACATGAGTGTGTAGATTGAAATAATCTGCAACTCAACTACTTCCATGTTAAGTTGATGACGTCTTATTATGGTTTCTACGAAATTTCTTTAACTTTGACATAGCAAATACATATCAGTCTTGCAGAGCCGTTTTAGGTACTATCTGGTCTATAAAAAGATGCTGATTCCCACATTTAGTATGAAGAGGATTCGTGCTAATCTGTTGCAGGTTAAGCACCTCGAACTGAAAAATAGACGGAAAAACTTCTCTTAATTAGTGTTTAGTATTAAAAAAAGGCTTAAACATACTAACATTAGGTAAGCCCCCATTCAAACAACGCATATAAATGATCAGCACCCCTTAGTACAATAATCGTATCAATTAAGGAGGTGCTTTTCCTATGTCACAACAAAAACTAACAATCGTCCCCGTTTCAATACAACCAGAAAAAAATATTATAACATCCACAACTTCGAAAGATCCTTCAAATAGCTTTTGCACAATCAAAATTGAAGCTGCTGAAATTTCCTTCTTCAACGGCGTAGATGAGCACATCATCCAAACGGTCATGAGGGAGTTGAAAAATCTATGAAACATGATTATACCAGTGTAAAAAAGTAAGAGTCAAATAGAATACACCTATTAACATATATAGTACCTGTGAGATAATCTCTTCAAATCAAAGTTTGAGGAGGTTTTTTTATGTCCCAAAGAAATAATCCAGAATTGCGTAAGGAATGGGAGCGTAGGATCGCTCTTTTCAGAGCGAGTGGCCTCACCCAATCCAAATGGTGTGAAATCAATGAAATAAGTATTCATCAGTTAAAGTATTGGCTTTATAAAGCCGATAATTTCTATTCAACCCAAGATTCTAACAGCAAGTGGATTCCGGTTACATTAGAAGAATCTGAGCAACAGAATGAAACATTACATATAAATGTTGGTTCAGCATCCATCGTGGTTAAACCTGGCTTTAATCCAACACTACTGGCGGAAGTAGTTAAGGCATTGAAATCAGTATGCTAAAAGAAGTTACGGTTGATCGTGTCTACCTCGCACAAGGTGTCACAGATTTACGGAAATCTATCGATGGATTGGTCGCTCTTGTAAAAGAAGAATTCGAGTTAGATCTTTTTCTTCGAGTTTATTTGTTTTTTGTAACCGGCGCGAGACAAGTTGAAAATTCTTCAATGGGATCATAACGGTTTTTGGCTTTATTATCGCCGGCTGGAGAGAGAAATTTTCATTGGTACCATCAGATAATAATTCGGGTCCTCTGAAAATAAGTCCACGCCAATTAAGGTGGTTATTAGATGGATTATCATTGGAACAAAAACAGGCACACCCTGTTGTAACAGCAAGAACAGTAATTTAAATAATGAAAAATCAGGAATTTACCTATTTTATCGTATAATATATTTATGAAAAAGACAGCGAATTCAACTACCCCAACCCCTACAATTGAAGAACTCCTGCAACGCTTGGAAATGCTGGAGAAACAAAATGCGGAATTAGAGGCGAAGCTAAAAAGCAGAGCGCGTTAGATACCAAATTAAAATGGACTGAAGAACAGCTTCGCCTTCTGCAGAAAAATAGATTCGGCTTTTCCAGTGAAAAAACCAACCCCGATCAATTGGAACTTTTTAATGAAGTAGAAAATGAAGCTAATCCAGATTTGCCGGAACCTACTTTGGAATCTATTACTTATCAACGGCGCCGCAAAGTTCGCGGCCAACGTGAACTGATGTTAGAAAACTTGCCTGTGGAGACGATTGAATATCGTTTATCCCCTGAAGAGCAGGTTTGTTCGTGTTGCGGTGGAAATCTGCATGAAATGAGTACGCAAGTACGCCAGGAACTAAAATACATTCCTGCGGAATTGAAAGTTGTTAAACATGTTCAGTCCATTTACTCTTGCCGCCATTGTGAACGTGAAGAAATTGAAACTCCGGTTGTAACAGCACCAATGCCTAAACCGGTTCATTCAGGTAGTTTAGCATCTCCTTCTTTAATGGCACATATTATGAATCAAAAATATGTGGATGGGCTGCCATTATACCGGCAAGAAAAGCAATTTTCCAGATTGGGGGTACCGTTATCACGCCAAACCCTTGCCAATTGGATGATTCACGGGGCCAACCGGTGGTTGAGCCCACTTTATGATCGCATGCATCAACTTCTTTTGGAAAAGGATATTTTACATGCGGACGAATCGACCCTGCAGGTACTTCACGAACCCGGTCGGCCAGCCACCTCAAAATCATATCTCTGGCTCTACCGTACTGGAAAAGAAGGACCTTCAATCATCCTTTACGATTATCAGGAAACTAGGTCAGGCAAAAATGCCGAGAAATTCCTGTCAGGGTTTAAAGGATATTTACAGGTTGATGGATACGCCGGGTACCATAAGGTACCTAATGTAAAACTGGTCGGTTGCATGGCTCATGCTCGACGTAAATTTGATGAGGCTTTAAAAGTATTGCCTTCTTCAAAGCGTCTGACATCAGGAGTAGCAGCAATGGAAGGTCTCCAATACTGTAACCAACTATATCGCATTGAGCGCGACCTAAAGGAGTTATCCTCTATGGAACGATACGAAAAACGATTAGAACGCAGCAAGCCAGTCTTGGATGCTTTTTTGTCATGGCTAAAAATACAGAAGCAAAAAGTGTTACCAAAAAGCGCTTTAGGTCAGGCGATTACCTACTGTCTCAATCAATGGAAGAAATTAGTGGCATTCCTAGAGGATGGACGATTAGAAATTGATAATAATAGAAGCGAGCGCTCAATAAAGCCCTTTGTTATTGGGAGAAAAAACTTCCTTTTTTCAAATACACCGAAAGGTGCAAGGGCTAGCGCAATCATTTATAGCATTGTGGAAACAGCAAAGGAAAATGGCCTAAACCCATATTATTACCTTCGCTATTTATTTGAGAAGTTACCTAACATTGATCTGACAGATAAAAATGCCCTGGATAAAGTACTGCCTTGGTCAACAACACTTCCAATCGTTTGCATAGATTTTAAAAACTTACCTAAATAATAACTCGATCCCCATCTGGTTGACAGGTGGGGATTATTTTACGCTTACGTAAAAAACATTTATATTATTTGCGGTAAAACAGATATGAGGAAGGGAATTGATGGATTAGCAACGCTAATTCAAGATTCTTTCGAACTTGATCCATATGGAGATTCTATTTTCCTTTTCTCTGGTTGGAGTAAAGACCGTTATAAATGTTTATATTTTGATGGCGATGGTTTCGCCATGCTTTATAAGCGACTAGATGGAGGAAAACTTCAATGGCCAAAAGATGAAAATGAAGTACGTAAACTTTCGCAACAGGAGGTTCGCTGGTTGTTAGAAGGGTTGTCCATTCAGCAACCAAAGGCCATTCAAAAATCACAAAAAGGAGTATTCTAAACAAGCTAGAAATGTTGGTTTATAGCCATTTTCAACTTCGCTTTCTACGTTAAAAATGTTATAATATAACTAACTTATGGTGAACGAAAAGTGGTGAAATAAATGGTTAATACTTCTTCCAATAACAAGAATCCATATGGGAAATTAATTCGACTTCTCGAAGAACAATTGGCTCATTCAAATCAACAAAACAAAGACTTATCGAAAAAGCTAGATCAATCAACTAAACAGATTGAAGCGCTAACTGAACAAATTCGCCATTTAACAAAACTTTTATATGGATCGAAATACGAAAAATCGAAATACAACGTACCAGATGGGCAAGGCTCATTATTTGATGATGACCCGGCTTTTAGCGAACCTGAGCACACAGAAGAACAAAGCCAACAGACAATCTCTTATACTGTTGTACGAAAAGTTAAATCAAAAAAACGAAATGATTCCTTGCATGATGGTATTGAAGTAGAAGCTATTCACCATCATCCGAAAAATACAATCTGTGACTGTTGCCAAGGGCAAATGATTGAAATTGGTAGTACACTTGTACGTGAAGAAGCAAAATTTATTCCTGCAAAAATGATGAAAGTACAGCACATTGAACATGCGTATGAATGTAAAGACTGCAAAGTTGATTCATCACAGCCAGCACAAATCAAACGCGGGAAAGCACCACAACCAGCGATTCAGCGTAGCATCGCAAGTCCTAGCGTACTTGCCAAAGTCATCTATGATAAATTTGCACAATATTTACCTCTTTACCGTCAGGTAAAGGAATGGAATCGCTATGGACTGAATACCAATGATAAAAACCTATCGAATTGGGTTATCCGTGTAGCACATGATTGGCTGTTACCTGTATACGAACGAATGAAAGAGTTGATGATGGCAAAATCGGTTTTGCATGTCGATGAAACATACGGACAAATTATCAACCGATCCGATGGGAAATCTGGCCAAGCCAATGCGTATAATTGGGTGTTTCGAAGTGTGCCAAGCCAAGGGCCAACAATGACTCTCTTTCAAAGCGCATTATCTCGAGCTCGATCTGTCCTTGAAAGTTTTATTGAAGGCTTTTCTGGAACAATTGTGTGTGATGGTTATTCTGCTTATGATAAGTTGGAAGGCGTTAATTTCGCAAATTGTTGGGCGCATGTTCGTCGTTATTGGCTGAAAGCTGATAGCAAAAATGGTAGAATCGGTGTGAAATATTGTGATGATTTATATCGACTAGAAAGGCAATTTAAACGTTTGTCTCCGAGTAAACGAAGAAAAAAACGTCAAAAGTACTCGAAGCCAATCGTGGAGGAATTCCTTCACTGGGTTGAAACATCACCATTTTACGGAAAAAATGCGTTAGCAAAAGCAGCTGAATACACATTAAACAGGGCAAATGGACTCAAATTATTCCTGAATGATGGGCGAATTGAAATGGATAATAATCCAGCCGAGAACGCCATCCGTCCCAACGTTATAGGAAGAAAAAATTGGCTCTTTAGTGTAAGTGAAGCTGGTGCAAAAGCGAATGCCATCTGTTTAAGTATTGCTGAAACTGCCAAAAGTAACGGCGTTGATTTCTATGAATATATAAAGAAACTTTTTACGGATTTACCAAATCTCGGCGTCCAACAAAACCCTGAAATTTTAGATCAATACATGCCCTGGTCAAAAATGATTCAGGCAGAATGTAGCAAATAAATGAAATAGCCGTAATTCGATTAAAAAAGTCAGAATTTACGGCTATTTACGATGCGTACCGAAAGGTACACTTATTTTTTATAATTCGGGCTTACCGACTACTCGTTATTATGACGAGATTGAAGAAGAACTTATTCTTTTACGCAATCGTATGCATGCCATTTTACATATTTCATTTCCAGAGTTGGAACGACTTATTACACCGAGTTCAGCGCTATTTCTAAATTTTGTGCAATTGTATCCACATCCAGCACTATTATTAGCTCATTCAAAGACAATTATTAAAAATCGTTTAAAAAACAATACACGTAAAAGACTTTCACTAGAACGTGCAGAGAAAAAAGCCATCGTGTTATTAGAAGCTGCGAAAAATTCATACCCTGCCATTGAGCCAACGGATATTCGTTGTAATCAAGTACGCGATTACGCCCGACGTATTGCGGATTTAATGGAGAAGAAAGACCAGCTTGTGAAACAAATGGTTGTGATGTCTGAAGGAAGAAAGGAATATACCGTATTACGCTCTTTTCCGGGGATTGGTGATACAACAGCGTGCAGACTTATTGGCGAACTAGGTGACATTCGCCGATTTAAAAATGCAAAACAACTGAACGCTTACGTTGGAATCGATATTATGCGCTATCAATCTGGCAATACACAATACCGAGATCGAATTAATAAACGAGGAAATAAGAAGCTACGGAAGATTTTATTTTTTATGATGTGTACAATGATTATGACAAAAGGAAAACCCAATCATTTAGTAGACTATTATTACAAATTAAAAACGCAACCTCAGAGAAAGCCTCATAAGGTCGCGATTGTGGCGTGTATCAATAAGTTTCTGAAAGTGACGTTTCAGTTATTGACACAAGGCTTACTTTACGATTATGAGTCCGCACTACCAGCTCAGAAATCGTAGCCAAGTTTATATTCACTATAGCACACTGACCTTTCGAAAAAAAGAATATCGTGAGGTCTTTTCGTCATGGGAAAAATTAGATGTATTTGGGAGGGGTACCCCTCCCAAATACATCTAAACAAAAAACATAAATGAATTAACTGAAATACACTTGACTAATCGTAAGAAATAGACGGAGGGATTCCGCCTATTGACTCAAAAAATGAAAAAAAGGGGGATATTGCTTTGGATAACCGGAAAAATTCCCCTTATATACCCCAAAATGAGCTCCATTCTGCATTTAGCCGGAATATCTCCGCTTATTTTACTTTTGCTACTTACTCGATTAAGAATAAAAAACGTCTCCTTCGTAAACTTGTGTTATACACAAGAAAACTTAAAAAGACGGTAAGCCCCCAATCAAACAACGCATATAAACAAGCAGCGCCTCCTGGTACTATGAATGTATCAATTTAAGGAGGTGCTTTTCATATGCCAGAACAAAAATTAACAATTGTCCCCGTTACATTACATTCCAAAAATAAAGATTATTATTCATCCACGTCATCAACAGCCTCTTCCAATAAAGCTTGCACGATCAAAACGGCAAACATAGAAATTTCCTTCAACAACGGCGTGGATGAGCACATCATTCAAACTGTTATGAGGGAGTTGAGACATCTGTGAAACACGACTATACAAGTGTTAAAAACATTTACATCATTTGTGGAAAAACTGACATGCGTAAAGGCATTGATGGATTAGCCACACTGATTCAGGATTCTTTTGAGCTGGACCCATATGGTGATTCCATTTTCTTATTTTCAGGATGGAGTAAGGATCGGTATAAATGTTTGTATTTCGATGGTGATGGCTTCGCCATGCTTTATAAACGTTTGGATAAAGGCAAACTTCAATGGTCAAAAGACGAAAATGAGGTGCGAAAACTATCCCAGCAGGAGGTTCGGTGGCTACTTGAGGGGTTATCGATTCAGCAACCAAAGGCTATTCAAAAGTCACCAAAAGGAGTGTTCTAAATTAATTGAAAAACGCTGATTTAAAGCCGTTTTCATCTTCACTTAGCTCGTTCAAAATGGTATAATATAACTAACTTATGTGGACGAAAAGTGGGTGAATGATGTGGGAACGCTTCTAAGGATGAAAGTCAAAACGAGAAATTAATTCGGCTTCTCGAAGATCAATTGGCTCATTCGAATCAACAAAACAAAGACTTATCGAAACAGATTGAAGCGTTAACCGATCAAGTACGCCATTTAACTAAACTTTTATATGGATCAAAAACCGAAAAATCGAAATATAACGCACCAGACGGGCAAGGTTCATTATTTGATGATGACCCGGCTTTTAGGAACCTGAGCACACAGAAGAACAAAGCCAACAGACAATTTCTTATACTGTTGTTCGAAAAGTTAAATCGAAAAAGCGAAATGATTCCTTGCATGATGGTATTGAAGTAGAAGCTATCCACTATCATCCGGAAAATACAATCTGTGACTGTTGCCAAGGGCGAATGATTGAAATTGGCAGTAAAATCGTACGTGAAGAAGCAGAATTTATTCCTGCCAAAATGATGAAAGTACAGCACATTGAACATGCGTATGAATGTAAAGGCTGCAAAGTTGATTCATCACAGCCAGCACAAATCAAACGCGGGAAAGCACCACAACCAGCGATTCAGCGTAGCATCGCAAGTCCTAGCGTACTTGCCAAAGTCATCTATGATAAATTTGCACAATACTTACCTCTTTATCGTCAGGTAAAGGAGTGGGATCGCTATGGACTGAATACCAATGATAAAAACCTTTCGAATTGGGTAATCCGCGCAGCACACGATTGGCTATTACCTGTTTACGAACGAATGAAAGAGTTGATGATGGCTAAATCGGTTTTACATATCGATGAAACATACGGACAAATTATCAACCGATCCGATGGGAAATCTGGCCAAGCCAATGCTTATAATTGGGTGTTTCGTAGCGTGCCAAGCCAAGGGCCAATAATGACTCTCTTTCAAAGCGCGTTATCTAGAGCTCGATCTGTCCTTGAGAGTTTTATTAAAGGCTTTTCTGGAACGATTGTGTGTGATGGTTATTCTGCTTATGATAAGTTGGAAGGCGTCATTTTCGCAAATTGTTGGGCTCATGTTCGTCGTTATTGGCTAAAAGCTGATAGCAAAAATGGTAGAATCGGTGTGAAATACTGTGATGATTTATATCGGCTAGAAAGACAATTTAAACATTTGTCTCCGAGCAAACGAAGAAAAAAACGTCAAAAGTATTCGAAGCCAATTGTGAAGGAATTCCTTCACTGGGTTGAAACCTCACCATTTTACGGAAAAAATGCGCTAGCAAAAGCAGCTGAATACACATTGAACAGGGCAAATGGGCTCAAAGCATTCCTGAATGATGGGCGAATTGAAATGGATAATAATCCAGCCGAGAACGCCATCCGTCCCAACGTTATAGGTAGAAAAAATTGGCTTTTTAGTGTAAGTGAAGCCGGTGCAAAAGCGAATGCCGTCTGTTTGAGTATCGCTGAAACTACCAAAAGTAACGGCGTTGATTTCTATGAATATATAAAGAAACTTTTTAGGGATCTACCCAATCTCGGTATCCAACAAAACCCTGAAATTTTAGATCAATATATGCCCTGGTCGAAAACAATTAAGGAAAAATGCTCAAATAACTGAAACAAGTCGTAAATTCGATTAAAAAAATCAAGATTTACGACTATTTGTGATGCGTGCCAGAAGGTACGCTTATTTTTTTATAATTCGGGCTTACAAAAGACGCTAATGATTTATGTTTATTTTGAGATTGAAACCGCGCACATCTCTTTAAGCTAACGAGATAGACAAACGGATTCTAAATGTTGGTGTACCAATGTTTTCTTGATTTATATGGCCCCGAGAGGACTCGAACCTCCGACGCATGGTTTAGGAAACCGTTTAGGTAGTTTTGCATCATTTCAGATGCTTTTATATGTGTTAATTTATCCGAAATTAGTTAAATAATATGCAAACAAACTTTCGTATTCTTTTATGGTTTTCCATTTCATTCGTGCCAATTTTGTGCCGCCTTTTTTATACTGTTTTTACCGAATATAGTTTCTCCAAATTGTTTTGCAGCTGCTTGTTGAATATTTGGTAAAACGTGCGAATACATGTCCAATGTGACAGTTACGGAGTAATGCCCAAGTCTTTCTTGTACCACTTTAGGATGAACACCTTGTTTTAGTAGTAGAGTCGCATGTGTGTGGCGCATATCATGAAATCGTATCGTTTTCAGCATTGATTCATCCAAGTCTTTTAACCATTCTCGATCTAAATTTCTTGGCAATATAAAAGATCCTGTTGAATTGGTTATTATTAGGTCTTGGTCTTTATATGTAATGCGATTCTTCATTTTATATTTCATCTGTTCGTGCTTATAGTTTTTTAATAGTTCAATGACATGTTCATCTAATGATATATTTCGATAAGCATGTTCTGTTTTTAGTGGACCTAATTCATAGCCTCCACCTTTTTTCTTTGTGACTGCCTGTCTCAAAGAAAGGTAAGAATTAATGAAATCACAGTCCTGCCATCTTAATCCTAAAATTTCTCCTTTTCTCATACCAGTGGTTAGGGCTATTAAATAGGCAACGAAAAATCGCTTTTCTTTGGTAAAGTCGAGAAAAAAAGATACATCCATCTCGTCCCATACCTTCATTTGAATTCTCTCTGGTTTAGGAGGTTTAATTACAGAGCAAGGATTCTTGATTGCTAATTCCCATTCAATAGCTTTATTAAATGCATTGTTTAATATTCTGTGCATATGAACTATTGACTGATTTGAAAGGATTTCTTCTTCAATATAAGAATCATACATTTCCTGAATATGTGAAGGCTTTAATTGATCTATTTTCATATTACCCAAGTTAGGGATGAGGTGATTCATTACATAAGGTTTGTAATGCGCAAAAGTTCCAGCAGCAACATGCTTGCGCTTATGCTCTAACCATTGAAGTAAAAAGTCCTTTAATTTAATATTTTGAGGATTAACAAATGTTCCAGATTCAATTTCAAGCACTTTTTGTGCAAGCATTCTGCGAGTTTCGGTTTTTGTTCGAAAAGGACCAAAACGCTTTTGTTTTCTTTTTCCTGACACAGGATCTATTCCAATATCTAATCTAAAACCATAACCGCCAGTCATTTCATATATTTTAGGTTCCCGCATTTATATTTTCACTCCTTGCCTTCCTAATATGAGCATTACTGATATTTTTGTATTTTGAAAGAGGGGAGGGAATACAAAATAACAAAAAAGAACATATGTTCTATTCCATTATAAAAGAAAACTCCAACTATTTAAAGTCGGAGTTTTAATATGGTTGGCAAACTAAATGCTATTTATAGGATTTGCGAAAAAAGATTTGAAATTTAATTACTCCTTGATTGGACCTAAAGAAATTTTATTGATTCTTTACAATAAAAAGGTAGAGCATTTTAACATTTCTTACTGAAATCGTAATTGTATGAAGTACTGTTGATAGCCATAATGCGAAAATACACCAGATCCATAACGGTGTCTCGATTTGAGCAAATGATTCGATACCATAAAATTGTGAAGCGAAGTATAAAATAATCCCAATAAAAATTATCATTAGCTGCACTACAATAGCCCAAGTAAAAAAAATTACTATAATTGAAAATTTATCAGTATTAGGATCTGTTTTACTGGGGGTATTCTTCAACCTTTTAACAATATCTGATTGGGAAGTAGCTATTACTGAAATGCTTGCAACATTAAAACCAGCAAGTATTGAGATTGCAGTAATAACAATATTATTTAAATTTTGAAAGTTATTAATAAAATTTTGTATCGATGTATTAAAAAAGATAACTGCTATAATTGTTAAAATTAAAGACATTAAAAAAGTTCCAATTATATCGAATGCTTTTTCAGAGGTTGTGGAGAATTTTCGGTATTCTTTAAAGGCGGTAAATATAAACTTGTTTGCTTTAAAAAAAGCTTTTATATTTTGCCTCAATTTCAATCACCTCTCTTTAACAAATCACGATTAACTCCTATATTTTTAATTTTATCATAAACATCCTCACTTATTGGACTGTTATTTGCATCAATTTTTACTGTTGGTCGATATCTTTCAGAATATGAATCAACGTTAAAGGATCTGGATGAGCCGGACTGTTCACCAAGAACTTTAATGGAAGTCACCCCTTTTTGTCCTTTATATTTTTGTATAAATGGAATCATTGCACCTAAACCTTCTCTGGAATATCTTGCTTTAAATTCTAGAGTTACATGAGTTCCTTGAATACTTTCAATTTCATCCTGCAAGTCTTGAACAAATTCATTTTCGTCGGATTTTTCTTTTGCATTTATTTCGATTACAGTTGCATTTATTTTATCTAATTTTTTAATTTCATCAAGTAAATCCAAATTAACCAAAGAACAAATATTAATATCAGTGTATTTAGAATAAGCAATACTTTCTTCTCCGTATTTTTCAATATAATTTTGCACTTTGGATCGACTCATTTTTATGTCCGTGGTTTGTAATAACATAAATCCATCTTCTTTTCTTATTAAAAAATGAGTATGCGATTCCTCACCTTCACGCTTATCTTTTGGATTTTCTCTCGACTCTAGAGTATCAGCATGAACTAAGTTATTTTTTGTTCCATATGCAGCACTTTTAAACTTTCCATAGATAAATTTATCGTCTTGTCGCAAATCATCCAGTAACATGAACCATTCATCGTTGATATTCATTTTCCTTCCGACGGCTTCGTTGTCAAAAATCTCTTTTAAAAGTTCATAAACAAATTTAAAAGACCACTCAATTGCATAAACATCTTCAGAGACTTTTTTACCTAATCGCATTTTTGTTTTTTGTTTAATATAATGTAGATCAAATTGATAAGCACTAAAACTAATTTTCTTTGTATTATTAGGCATGTTATTCCCTCCAGTAATATAGTTTAACCTAGTTTTAAAAGGATTTTACTTCAACCACTCAACGCTCCCAAGTTTCCCTCTAATCGAAAGGGGGAGCATCAATTAGAAGAAGTTTTCTAATCTATTACCTTTCACATGCATATCCATCTTTATCACGATCCATTTTAGGCTGATAAGCTGGATGAGTACTTGGAACACCATTAGGATATTTCTTTCTTAATTCAGTACAATTTGCAAAAAATTCCGTTCCACCAGAAGTTGGTGGGGGAGTAGTATTTGTTTTTGGACTACTATTTCCGATCGATTTGCGTGTTGTGTTTGATTTTTTAGCTACTGTAGCTTTCGTAGCACAACCATTAAATCCTTTATCCGTTACTAGACCGGATTTTGACCAAATATTAGAATGTTTGTTTTTGGCAATATCTTCTGCTTTTTGATATTTGGATAAATACTTGTAAGGAGGTTCATAAATATATGCTACTCGAGCGTAACCTTCTTTTAACAATGTCTCTTGAACTGATTTTCCATCTACAAAAACATAAGCAAGTAGCCGGCCGTATTTATCTCTTTCGCTTTTTTCAAATTCAAGAGTTAGCTTCCCACTATTCACAAGTTGCTTATTTCTGTTATAAGCACTTTCCGCGTATGGCTGAACACAACTACCTGGCTTTTTACTTTCCGGTGTATCAATCAGTAAATAACGAACAGATTCTTCTTTTCCTTTATACATAACTTTGATTGTGTCACCATCTACTGTTTTTGTTAAGGTAACCGGAACACGATTAGAAGACTTTGTGGATTTTTTCTTTTGTACTTTTTTTGGTGTCGTTGTTACAGCCGCAACATTTTTACTTTCTGATTTTTTTGTTTCGACTTTATTATCATTTTGCTTAACTTTATCTTTTTTATCATTTGAAGTTTCAATGGTTTTCTTTTCTGTTGTAGTATTCTTATCAGTACTGGAAAGGTTTGAGTTATTTTCTGATGAAGCAACTTCCGATTTATTCGAATCTATGTCGGGAGCGATTGATATAAATATAATCATTAAAACTAACAAACTAGTGCTTAGAAGGGAGAATTTCTTCCAATTAGCACTTTTTCTTATGGCAAGAGTCAAAGTTGTTATAAGAAAATATAAGAATAAAAATACTGATAAGAAAGCTAAAGTAATAAGATACTCTCTAAATATAAACCATGAAAATGTGAGGAAAAGTCCGCTTACTATACTCGCGATTGGCCAATATAGTCCAAACTTAGAATCATTCTTTGTAACCGCAAAGCAAATACCTATTACAGCAACGACAATACCTAATATTCCTAATATATTTAGAAATACAAGTTTTAAAATTTGTATAACTAACGCAAGGATAAATAATCCAATTATAATTCCAAGACAACCATTATTTTTATTCATTTTTTGACCTCATATATATTTTATTATTTTTCTGTTGATGAATTTTATATTTTTAAAGAAGTGAAGCTAGTTTTTGATATTCTTTTTGACTACAACGAAAATAAATAGTAAATTCTACATTGTTTTGCGAGACGGTTAGTATTGCTAATGAATTATCTTTCTTTCTTCCTCCAATGGCGGCACCAGCAATAGCACCTACTGGAAAAATAGGAGCTGTAACAACACCACCAATAATAGCTCCAGCTGCTGCTTTGCCACCACTTCGTTTTCCTTTTTCATCCCACTCTAACCTTGTTGCTAAAACTTCATTTCCGTTGATTAATAATGTATTTGCTTCTGGCGCCTGTTTTACCGTTACCTCTTTTCCATTTTTACCACATTTAATTTTCGGATGTCCGCCTAGATATAAAAGCTTCATGCTTTTTGTGCGTCCACTCAATTGTGCTTCCTTAGATTTTTCCATTTCCTCTTTCATTGACTTTTTCATTTCATCCCATAATCCCATTTTTCTTCCTCCTTTATTACCTCTATTTTTAATATTTAAATAACTAATTCCATTGTTCTTTTATTAGGAACCAAATATAAAATTTCTTCTACATCCGGATAGGGTAAAATAAATTGCTGAACTACATATGGATCAATTCCATTATTTAAAATTCTGTTTTTAATCGTTTTTATATTTATTCCTAGTTTGTTTGGATAATCTCGATTTACTAAAAAATCTGACATCTTTAAAGAAAAGGTTAAAATTGATTCATCGAACTCATCACGTTCTATAAACTCAAATGGCTTTATAACATCAAAGTAAAATACAGATTTGTCCCAATCAATTTCACAAGGTTTGAAGGTTAAAACATACCAATAAGGAACTAATTTTTCGTTTACATAATCATGATACACTCTTTGTTGCGGCATTTACTGTTTAACTCCTTTCTTTTCTATTAAAATACTTAATTTATTTAAAATTTCATTTGTTTCTTTAGAATAGGGTGGAGCTTTAGGATATAGCGACTCCATATATTTTCTATGTTCCTCATCCGATTTTGCTTGATTCAATTGATTGCGGAAATGAATCAGTCTCTTTTTTGCAAATTCCTCTGTTACATTAAATGTTTTTGAAACAAAAAGGATTCCATCTTTTATATTATAATAATTAGCAATTTCGTAGTTTAATAGCATAAAAGTAGGGACGCAGAAATGTAACGCAAAATTTTCAGCTTTAATTTCTTGGTAATTTAAAAATTCATTCGGCATAAAGGATTGATGACCTTCGTGGGTTAAGACATGGCATAACTCATGTCCAAATTCTTGCCATTGTTCTTGTATAGGAAGTCTTTCGTTTAAATAAATATAGAAATTTCCTTTAAAATATGAAGCCTCACTGCCTTCGTCCCAATATTTTAATTTAATACCTAATTTGTATGAAATGAGTTCCATATCGATATCAATTGGATCATCAATCGATAAATAGGAATATACCCTTTTTACATAATCTTCGAGCATTGTGAATGAATACAAGAATATCACCTTCAAGAATGTATGTTCGTTTTTTGTTTAAAAAGAAAACCCAAAAAGGGTGCTAAAACAAAATTAATATGTATATGAGTCAATTTCATAATTGCTCTTTTTAAAAATACAGAATCCTACAGAATTTCTAAAATATATTTTTAAAAACAGAAATCATGCTACTTGTTGCTGATTTAATTGTACATTAATTCGGTCTGCGGCTAACTTTGAAGCATTATAAATAAGGGTTACCATGTCAAAATGAATTTTTGCACGTTTCCCAGTACGATAGCGAACATTGTTCAGTTGAAAGAATTCTTTCAGATAGGCATTAACCCGTTCTACGGCAGTACGACGTTTGAAAATGTTTTTCCATGCTTGTGACCCGCGTGCTGGTGCGGTATATCTGCGAAGGTCTGAAGTGATTTTCACTTTATAAACCTTTTGGCAAATACCTTCATTAGCTAAGGGACAGTCGCTGCATTCCTTTGGTCTTGTGTATTTCAATGTTTCATATTTAGGATCAAAACTATCATAACGATAAGAATGCTCTCTGAAACAAGTTGGGGCAAAGTGTTTATCATAGCCAATGATTTCCCCTTCATTTCGCTTATTATACGCGATGACGGATTGTTGTCCCATTCGATGTACCTGCTCGTATATGGGTTCATAGTCATAGCCCGCATCCATTGTTTGATAACGTAATGGAAGGTGAAGGCGTTCCTGAATTCCTTTCAGTAAAGGGATAGCCGCCTTACCATCATTTAGACTCCCAGATGAAAAAGAGCCTGTAGAATGTATTGGCTTGATGTACCAACGGCTAAATGACCTTTGTAGCCAAACCAAAAAACATTTTGTCCTTCTGAGTTCTTTTTCACGCCCCATTTAGGGTCTTGGGGAACTTCGGCACGTAGTTCGGCTAGGGGAACATCTAATTGTACACAATTTTTCTATCATATAAAGGTAAATTGGCTTCCGTTTCAGCTTGTTCTTTAAGCCACCCGTCACGCTCATCTTTTGATTTCCGACCACGTTTTTGGGGTTCAGATTTTGGCTTTTCTTCTTTTGGTCGCTTGGTCTCGTGCTTCAAAATGGGTTGCATCACTACCACTGTATCATCCGTGATGAAACCTTCTGCAATAGCCTGGAGGACCACTTTTTCTTGTTCTTTCTCAAGGATATCGCTTTCCTCCAATTTCGTTATGAGACGTGAATAGGAGGATTCTGAAGGCACATGATCAGAAACCAAAAAGCCACAATTTAACTTAAAAGCTAGATCATCATGAAGACGTTTTATAAGATCCTTCATCGTAGGGATGCGCTCTATGTATCTTACAAAGGTGGAGATAATCATGGTCGATAGTTTAGTTCTTCCGGTGCACCCAACCGTGATTTTTTCGCCACTTGATGGTACATCGAATCCAAATCTACCGCTGAAATAATGGCTTCATATTTTTGGGTAGGTTCCATGTCAAATAATTCCTGTATGCCAAATAGGCTAGGTTGTCGTATAATAGTCATAAGAAGTACTCCTCCAGTCTTTTTATGGTTTGTGGTCAACGTAAGCCCGAATTATAAAAATAAGTGTACCTTTCGGTACGCATCGTAAATAGCCGTAAATTCTGACTTTTTAATCGAATTACGGCTATTTCATTTATTTGCTACATTCTGCCTGAATCATTTTTGACCAGGGCATGTATTGATCTAAAATTTCAGGGTTTTGTTGGACGCCGAGATTTGGTAAATCCGTAAAAAGTTTCTTTATATATTCATAGAAATCAACGCCGTTACTTTTGGCAGTTTCAGCAATACTTAAACAGATGGCATTCGCTTTTGCACCAGCTTCACTTACACTAAAGAGCCAATTTTTTCTTCCTATAACGTTGGGACGGATGGCGTTCTCGGCTGGATTATTATCCATTTCAATTCGCCCATCATTCAGGAATAATTTGAGTCCATTTGCCCTGTTTAATGTGTATTCAGTCGCTTTTGCTAACGCATTTTTTCCGTAAAATGGTGATGTTTCAACCCAGTGAAGGAATTCCTCCACGATTGGCTTCGAGTACTTTTGACGTTTTTTCTTCGTTTACTCGGAGACAAACGTTTAAATTGCCTTTCTAGTCGATATAAATCATCACAATATTTCACACCGATTCTACCATTTTTGCTATCAGCTTTCAGCCAATAACGACGAACATGCGCCCAACAATTTGCGAAATTAACGCCTTCCAACTTATCATAAGCAGAATAACCATCACACACAATCGTTCCAGAAAAGCCTTCAATAAAACTTTCAAGGACAGATCGAGCTCGAGATAATGCGCTTTGAAAGAGAGTCATTGTTACTCTGGCTTGGCACACTTCGAAACACCCAATTATACGCATTGGCTTTACCAGATTTCCCATCGGATCGGTTGATAATTTGTCCGTATGTTTCATCGACATGCAAAACCGATTTTGCCATCATCAACTCTTTCATTCGTTCGTATACAGGTAACAGCCAATCATGTGCTACACGGATAACCCAATTCGATAGGTTTTTATCATTGGTATTCAGTCCATAGCGATTCCATTCCTTTACCTGACGGTAAAGAGGTAAATATTGTGCAAATTTATCATAGATGACTTTGGCAAGTACGCTAGGACTTGCGATGCTACGCTGAATCGCTGGTTGTGGTGCTTTCCCGCGTTTGATTTGTGCTGGCTGTGATGAATCAACTTTGCAGTCTTTACATTCATACGCATGTTCAATGTGCTGTACTTTCATCATTTTTGCAGGAATAAATTTTGCTTCTTCACGTACAAGTGTACTACCAATTTCAATCATTTGCCCTTGGCAACAGTCACAGATTGTATTTTTCGGATGATGGTGAATAGCTTCTACTTCAATACCATCATGCAAGGAATCATTTCGTTTTTTTGATTTAACTTTTCGTACAACAGTATAAGAGATTGTCTGTTGGCTTTGTTCTTCTGTGTGCTCAGGTTCGCTAAAAGCCGGGTCATCATCAAATAATGAGCCTTGCCCATCTGGTACGTTGTATTTCGATTTTTCGGATTTCGATCCATATAAAAGTTTTGTTAAATGGCGAATTTGTTCAGTTAGCGCTTCAATCTGTTTAGTTGATTGATCTAGCTTTTTCGATAAGTCTTTGTTTTGTTGATTTGAATGAGCCAATTGTTCTTCGAGAAGTCGAATTAATTTCCCATATGGATTCTTGTTATTGGAAGAAGTATTAACCATTTATTTCACCACTTTTCGTTCACCATAAGTTAGTTATATTATAACATTTTTAACGTAGAAAGCGAAGTTGAAAATGGCTATAAACCAACATTTCTAGCTTGTTTAGAATACTCCTTTTTGTGATTTTTGAATGGTACTTTTGGTTGCTGAATGGACAACCCTTCTAACAACCAGCGAACCTCCTGTTGCGAAAGTTTACGTACTTCATTTTCATCTTTTACCATTGAAGTTTTCCTCCATCTAGTCGCTTATAAAGCATGGCGAAACCATCGCCATCAAAATATAAACATTTATAACGGTCTTTACTCCAACCAGAGAAAAGGAAAATAGAATCTCCATATGGATCAAGTTCGAAAGAATCTTGAATTAGCGTTGCTAATCCATCAATTCCCTTCCTCATATCTGTTTTACCGCAAATAATATAAATGTTTTTACACTGGTATAATCATGTTTCATAGATTTTTCAACTCCCTCATGACCGTTTGGATGATGTGCTCATCTACGCCGTTGAAGAAGGAAATTTCAGCAGCTTCAATTTTGATTGTGCAAAAGCTATTTGAAGGATCTTTCGAAGTTGTGGATGTTATAATATTTTTTTCTGGTTGTATTGAAACGGGGACGATTGTTAGTTTTTGTTGTGACATAGGAAAAGCACCTCCTTAATTGATACGATTATTGTACTAAGGGGTGCTGATCATTTATATGCGTTGTTTGAATGGGGGCTTACTGGTCAACTACCATTATACAAGATTTGGGGAGGTACTTCTTTTTTTATCTCTTAAACCCCTTGATACACAAGGGCTAAGAATTATGAAATTCATTCATATAATAAAGATAAACTAGAAATTATTTTTACCAAAGATTGTTTCTTGCGGTTCAAACATAGTCATTTTGCTAGAAGCAGCACCTCCAAATAATCGATTAGTTGATTTTGCGGATGCAAAGGCTGTTCCTAATGCTGTAAATGACTTAGGTTTTGTGTTAGTTTGATTAAATGCTTTCAATTTTGTTATCGTCCGGGCTTTTTATCCCGGACTTCTTTTTGTTTCCAAAAAGTTCAGCATATATCATCACCCGAAATGGGTGTCGGACGCTCGTGGGCAGATTATTGGTAGTTGTTCCTCACTGCCTATGCGTTGCACCTTCTAGGGTACAGACTCTCAACTTTCCCCTAGCTTGGCTCAAGGTTGCCATATTTAAAAAAACTTAGGTTTTCCTTGAATTCATCCGATTCTCATCTATAAATTACTTTATAGTGGGGCACTTATTCTAGTTTATCTTTTATTTATTTTCTTCATTTTTAATAATCTCCCACATTTTTCTCAACTTGCGAAGATCTTCTTCATCGTTTTCGGGAAGTTTTTTATACCAACGACGCAGTTCGGGGTCATTAATAAATGCCTTGAATTCTTCATCTTCTTTATTAGAATCCTCACCTGTAATTAAGTAGTCTGTTGACACACCGTATATTTCCGCAATTTTTGCCAACATATCTTTATCAGGGGTTCTAATGCCATATTCCCAATTCGCATATGTAGAAACGGTTTTAATGCCTAATTTCTTTGCAACAGTAGTTTTAGACCAACCTTTATTTTCTCGTAACCGTTCTAATATTTTTGGAGTTAAGTTTTCCATAATATACACCTTTAATTTCGGACTTATTAGATAAATTTTAACATGCTTACACACAAAAAATAAAAAATTACACAAAAAGAATAAAAAATGGTTGACTTACACTAATCGAGTAAGTTATTATAATGACAAGAGTTACACATTATGAGTAAGAGAGGTGATAAAGTGACTCTTCAAAAGCTTAGAGAAGTTCGATTAGCACAAGGTAAATCTCAAACTTTCATGGCAAAAAAACTAGGTTATAAATATCCAAGTGGATATGCCAATATTGAAATGGGAAGAACAAAGCCGAGTCTCGAAAAAGCCAAACAAATATCTGAAATACTCGGTGTTGATGTAAACGAACTTTTTTTTGAACAATTGTTACACAATATGAGTAAAACTAAGGAGGTTTGCTAATGAACGAGCAAAAATTTGAAATTCAAAAATCATTAGAAATCGCAAATTCAATTATTAAGTTAGCTAGCCGTGAGGGGTGGAGCGAAGAAGAGCTCGCCAAAGCTGTTAATCTTCTTCACTCTGAACTCGAAAAAACGATTAACTCAATAACGATTTCTAATGTATTACATCCAAAAGGGGATAGTTCAAATATAGAACCATCTGGTATATCAGAAAGTCCAAATAATTAGACACGTTTTTTAAGCCATTCCCACAATTTTTTATCGGCCCAGCCATCATAGTCCTTAACAGTGCAGATGAAGAAGTGATCGTTTTTATCTAATACTGTTTTTAACTTTTCTCTTACTTGAGTTTTAGTAAAATTCGTTTCTACAAACCAAGTTGATTCAAGGTAGTGAGCCCATGGGCCAAAACTTTTAATTGTTTCATATAATTTTTCATAATTTTGACCAGGTTTATTTAAGTCATAAGTAATTAACAAGACTGCCATTCATAATACACCTCCTTCCATAGACCTATTTCGACAGGAAGTGAGGAAAATCCTACAAGGAGGTTTTTAAATGACCCAATTAGTTTTCATTCAAAATAACAAACCGGTAACGGATAGCTTAACTGTCGCTGACGTTTTCAATAAAAATCACAATCATGTTTTACGTGATATTGAAAGCCAACTTGAAAAGTTAAAACAAGCTGGTGAGCATGAATGGGGTGTATCCAACTTTGGTCAAACCCAATATCAACATCATCAAAATAAACAATGGTACACAAAGTATGATTTGACAGAAGATGCTTTCACTCTAATTGCAATGTCTTATACAACTCCTGAAGCAATGAAAATGAAAGTTCGCTTCATCCAAGAATTTAAAAAGATGCGTGAGTACATTCAAAACAAAGTAACACCATTATCAAAAGACCAGGCGTTAGTAACTGTTCTTCGAACAACTGCTGATCTTGTTGAAGATACTCAAGCAATCAAGGAAGAACAGCATGAAATTCGTAAGATGATCACTCATATCGATAACAAGGTCGAAGAGCAAATCACCCTAGATCACGGTGAACAGCGCCGATTACAAAAAGGCATCGCCGCCAAAGTCTATGAACTCTGTGATGATCCCAAAGAAAGACCAAAACTTTTCAAAGAAATTTATCGCGAAATCAAAGATCGATTCGGAGTCGCTTCCTATAAAGATGTTAAGCGAAAAGAGTTACAATCAGCAATCCGATATGTAGAGAACTGGATTCCGAGACGCGTTTCTTAATAAAGGAGGTCCAACACCATGAATCTAGCTGAAAAATTCATCTGGGCCGAACTAAAACACAAACTCTACCTTGTTGCAGTCAACATACAAAATGATGATTACTCGGATAATCAAGAACTTCTCAATGATCTATTAGATGTCATTAAGGATTTAGAAAACACCACACCATGAAAGGGGTGCAAATATGATTCAAGTAAACCTTGATTTCGCTGATGAAAAATTCCGGGAAGTCCTAAGACAAGAAATCGAAAAAGCGGTGGGTGAGGTAGTTCGCAAAAATCAGTTACCACCTATGCTAACCCGAAAAGAACTTATGGAATTTTTACGAATCAGCCAAACAAAAGCATCTGAATTATTAAATCGTCCAGACTTCCCGGTTTTTCGCGAAGCGGGAGTCCTTATTCCAACCCATCGATTAATGGAGTGGATTGATCGTAATACACGATGGTTGGAAAGTAATTCAAACTACTTCGGTAAGGTTATCTGATTTTAGAATACTAGATTTCAATGTATAGAAAAATATACCAATCAATACAAAGGGGAGAGCAGATAAATGATTAAAGATTCAGCTTATGCGGGAGGAGCTATTCAAACCCTCCTGCAAGAGGAAGAAATCGAGGGAGTTCAATTAGCAATGGATTTGAACGTTTCACCTCAATTAGTTAGCCATATGAAAAATGATAGAAGAAGGATGCAAAAAGACATTGCGCAGCAATCACTACAAGTATACGACGATCCTACATATGCAATGGAGCTTATTTACGAGTTTAGTGGAGGATTTACGTCACCAGTGCTAAATGGAAAAGCGATTGATAAACACAGATTAGCGATTGAACAGTTTGCATTTAATGAGATAGAAGAGGCGGTTGCAGTTTTGAAAGGGGTCAATTTTATTAAACCTCCCGGCGAAACAACAAAAGATGAACGTGAGCGGATCGCTCAAGCAATAGATGAAATCATCGATGCAGAAGCGGCGATCAGTAACTTAAAAGCTACTCTAGCAAAAGAATATAAGATTTCCTTGAAAGACCGAGTTAATAAGAGAGTTCCGGTATGGAAATCAAATGGGTGGATCCAGTGAGTAAAAAAGAGCGTCTAGAACACTTAATCATAACCCTAAAGTCAAAAGGAGTAACAATCGATTGGGCGGTGAGGGTTTGTGGAAATAAAACTGGATTATCGAAAATACGGAGTTAATAAATGTGATCATACTGCAGCAATGGCACTCTTTTGCACAATTGGATATTTAAGATCAGCGGTTGAGAGTGACAATTCTTCTTCGGATGTAAAGATATTCTCTGAAAAGGTTCTAAATTTAATAAAACAGGAACTCAAAGTTGTACTAATAGAGGAGGAAAAATAATGAAATCAATGTTATCGGCAAGCAAATTAATGAAAGCTAGTGAGGTTAAAGCACTTTGTGAAGAAATGAAAAACAACAAGCAAATCCTTGCTCAACAAGAATTAATCATTAAATCGATCATTTTCAAACAAAATGAAAAAGCAGCAAGCTAAGCGGCAACTTAACTTACTGCAAGAATCAACGAACCAAAGATAAATAAATTATATCATTCCATTTACGTATACGCAAGAAAGATGGGCACTTAGTGCCTGTCCTCATGGCTAGGAACTGGACAACCCATTCCCCCTTTGTTGAAAGCCGGTTCCTGGTCGTGAGGATGGACATTAACCATCAATAAATATGAAAAGGAGGATTAAGTTGGTATTAGACGTTTATGTCTGTTGGCAAAACCATGATTTTGCAGTGAAAGATGGGCAAGAACCTACATTTTGTCCAATCTGCGGAACCACTGATTTGGAGTTTAGTCATGAAGTTGATCTATTGGAAGGGAATGGTCAAATTGTTTGATACGAAAGATGGGCCGATTTACGAACCTACTACAAGTGTTACTGAATCAATATACAAATGGCTGAAGAAACACCAAGCTACTTTAGATGGGTCTCGGGCTTATGAGGAAATGAAAGAAATTTATGAAACATTGGATTTTGATTTCAGGCAAAACAAAAGACACGTCGGCTAACGTGTCATCAATTAAAAACATCATATTATAAGCCGATTATAACTGATTTTATAGTCGGCATCAAGTGGAGGGATAAATGTGAAAGTTATTAAATTGCTGGAATTAAATTTAAAAAATTTCAAAGGGATAAAGAATTTCTCCTTACAGGCTAATGGGGAAGATGTGAGCACTTTTGGAGATAACGGTACTGGTAAGACTACCTTGCAAGATGGATTTTTGTGGGTGCTTTTCGATAAAGATAGTCAAAACAAAAAGGATTTTGCAATCAAAACTCTTGATTCCAAAGGCAATGAACTTCATGGATTAGATCATGAGGTTGAAGCAAAATTGTTAATCGATGGTAGACCTTTGACGTTAAAAAAAGTCTACACGGAAAAATGGACAAAAAAACGCGGATCTGCACAATCCGAATTCACAGGACATACAACCGATTACTATGTCGATGGAGTTCCAAGTAAGAAAAAAGAGTATGAAGGAAAAATAGCAGAAATTATTAAGGAAGATGTTTTCAAGCTCCTTACCAGTCCTACTTATTTCAATGAGCAATTAAAAAGAGAACAGAAACGGGATACGCTGCTTCAAGTTTGCGGAAATATTTCTGATGAAGAAGTCATTTCATCAAATAAATCATTAGTAGAACTGCCAGCAATTTTAAATGGCCGAAGCATCGAAGATCATCGAAGAGTTATTGGTTCAAAGCGGAAAGAAATCAATGAGCAACTAGAAAAAATACCAGTGCGAATCGATGAAATTAATCACGGATTACCCGATTTAAACGGATTAAACAAACAAATTCTAGAAGGTGCTATTAATCAAATTAATAAAGATATTGATGAAAAAACGGACTTAATCAGCAATATTCGAAATGGTAGTGCAATCACTCAACTACAAAAGGAAAAGCAAGAAATTGAAATCGAACTCCTTCGAATTATGCAGGACCACGAATCCGGATCAAAAGATGAAGTTTATAGATTAAAAGCTCGGATCCAAGAAGAACAATCGAATGTTTCTATATTAAATTCCAAGCTCGAAAACTTGAAATATCAAAAGCGGTCTAACGATGAAAATATCAAGCGGATTGAAGATATTTTGGTTAAATTGCGTGAAGAATGGCATGAAGTTAACAGCCAAGAATTCACTCATAATGATGCTTGCGAGTGTCCAACATGTGGACAAGAACTTCCAGAAGAACAAGTGTCAGCTGCAAGAGATAAAGCACTTTCCCAATTTAATCTTACAAAAGCTAAAAAGCTTGAAGATATCAATGCAAAAGGGAAACAAGGCAACGATCAAAAGCAAAAGTACATTTCGGATAACGAAAACCTTTCTAAAGAATATGAGAGATTGAACGGACAAATTGCAGAAAAGCAAGCCCTTCTTTCTAAACTTAATGAACAGCTTAGAACACTTGAAGGCAGCATTGTTGATATTACAGAAAACGCTCAATATGTCGCGAAACTTCAAGAAAAATCGAACCTTGAGAAAAAAATAAATGAGCTTAAGGTTTCTGCAGAAGAATCGATTTCAGCAATTCATCTAGAAATTTTCAATCTTAAAACAGAGCGCGATCGATACCAGCAAGATTTAAACAAGTTTTCAATCGTTGAACAATCTCAAAAGCGTATTGATGAACTTACCCAGCAGGAAAGAAAGCTTGCAGCTGAATATGAAAACTTAGAAAAGGAACTTTTCCTTACAGAAGAATTTATCCGTACCAAGGTCAATTTACTCGAGGATAAAATCAATTCAAAGTTTAAATATGCTCGATTCAAATTGTTTGAGGAACAGATCAACGGCGGCTTAAAAGAGACATGCGTTACCACTTTCAAAGGTGTTCCGTATGATTCGGGCCTAAATAATGCAGCAAGAATTAATGTCGGATTAGACATCATAAATACTTTGTCAGAGCATTACGGATTACTGGCTCCAATCTTTATTGATAACCGTGAAGCTGTCACTAAGTTGATTGATACAAAGTCACAGACTATTAGCTTAGTTGTATCTGAAAAGGACAAGGTACTTCGTGTAGAAAATCAGGATTCGATGAAGGAGGCTATTTGATGGATACCTTCGTAGAATCAAAAGTTTTTAATCCGAAGTTGTTAGGCAAAGCCATAAGAATTAAAGGTTTTGATGTAGATGGTCATCATTGGGACAGATTATTCCTAGTTAAAGATATTAATGGTAACTATATATCCCTTGTTAATGATCAAGGGGAGAAAATCAAAAAAGTGCATATGGAGAATTTCGAATTTGCGGATGAGGCTTTAAAAATTACAGTACTGGAGGAAAAGGAATGAGTAATCAAAATCAAGTTACAACAAAGAAAAATACAGTTGTCGAGCAGGTAACAGCTAAGGTTCAACAATTCCAGCAGAACGGGGAAATTCATTTTCCTCCTGCTTACTCACCTGAGAATGCTCTGAAATCAGCTTATCTAATGCTTCAAAACATTAAAACAAGTAAAAATGATGGAAATCGCCCTGTACTAGAGGTTTGCACAAAAGAAAGTATCGCCAATAGCTTATTGGATATGGTTGTTCAAGGTCTTAATCCAGCAAAGAAGCAAGGATACTTTATAGCTTATGGAAATCAACTCACTTTCCAACGTTCATATATGGGTACCATGGCAGTTACTAAACGTGTTGCAGGAGTAAAGGAAATTAATGCAATGCCCATTTATGAGGGTGATGAGGTAAATTATGAAATTCAGAACGGTAAAATTATCAATTTATCACACAAGCAAAAATTCGGAAGCATAAACAAAGAGAACATAATTGGAGCGTACTGCACCATCATTACAAAAGAAAACGAAATTTACACAGAATTAATGACCATTGAAGAATTACGTAAGGCATGGTCAAAAGCACAGTTTTGGGGGAAGGATCAGGCTTCAGAGAAAAAAGGGAGTACACACGATGAATTCAAACAGGAAATGGCGAAAAAAACAGTCATCAATCGCGCCTGTAAGAAATTCCTTAATTCTTCGGATGACAGCAGCCTAGTAATGCAACATATTAATCGTTCAGATGAAGCGGCGGAAGAAGCGCGAGTTCATGAGGAGATTCAACAGAATGCAAATAGTGAAATTATCGATGTTGAATATGAAGTGGATCCGGAAGAGCCAAAACAGATTGAGGATAATACTTCTCAGCAGATGGATGTCCTACAATCTCAACAAGAACAAATGGAATACGCAACCACTGGACCAAATGGACCGGGATTCTAATGATTGAAATCAAAGCATTTGGAAGCTCTAGTGCAGGGAATTGCTACTACATTACAGATGGTAGCACTCCTTTGCTACTGGAGGCAGGAATCAGATTTAAAGAGGTTCAAAGACAATTGAATTTCCAAACATCAAATATAGCGGGTTGCCTTGTGACCCATGAGCATGGAGATCACTGTAAAGCCATAAAAGAAGTACTTAAAGCAGGAATTGATTGCTACATGTCGGAGGGAACTGCAGGAGCAATTAATTTTCAGCACCATCGAATTAAGCAGGTGAAGGCGAAGGAACAGTTTCAAATTGGGACGTGGACCATTTTGCCTTTTGATGTTCAGCATGACGTATCGGAGCCATTCGGTTTCCTCCTAGCAAATCAAACAGGAGAAAAGATTTTATTTGCGACTGACACTTATTACATCAAATATCGGTTCCAGGGTCTTACCCATATATTAGTTGAATGTAACTACTCTATGAAAATTTTAGATGAAAATATCGCAAATGGTAGAACGCCAAAACTAATGAAAAGGCGCCTTATAAAATCCCATATGAGCCTAGAGAACTTCAAAGAATTTCTTAAGGCAAATGATCTAAAAAAGGTCCAAGAGATATGGATGCTGCATTTAAGTGATTCAAATAGTGATGCTAATTTATTCAAGAAAGAGGTACAAGCACTAACTGGAAAACTCGTATTCATACCTTAGCTTGTACTACAGTATATGCGTCATTATCCGCATTATTCCGTTAAAAGTTTAAAAGATGGATTTGCTATATGCGAGAGGAGGGAATGAGTGTGGATGCAGTTGGAATAACAAGCGTTTGCTCTGGATGCGGTAATAATTTTTATTGTACGGATGGGGATGCTTTTTGTTCTGGTGAATGTGAGGAAAGAGAAGGGGAGAGTAGATCTCATGAATTACATCAAAGAAATGAACGCGTTCTATGATTGGCTCGAACTAAATGACCTATCACCATCAGCAATTAATTTATGGTACGCACTCATGCACATAAATAATAAGGCTGGATGGATAGAAACATTTACGGTGGCTGAATCGGTGCTATGCGTCAAGACAGGATTAACAGATCGTACCCTTCGAAAAGTAAGAAATGAATTGAAACAAAAAGGAAGGATTGACTTCGCATCTAGGAAAGGAAAGGCTCCTGTATACAAAATAATATCTTTTTATGGTACGGAAAATAATTCCGAACTAAAACAAAGGTCGGAAATTTTTTCCGCAGATAGTTCCGGAGTTAGTTCCGCACTTTGTTCCGGAGTTAGTTCCGGAGTTAGTTCCGCATTAATTAAACATAAACTAAACATAAACAAAAAGAATAAAGAGGATGAAGGAGGCGCGCTTGTGAATCGGATTTTAGAACTCCTGCAAAAAAGTGAAATTTTGAAAGAAGAAGATATCACAGAATTTCTTCGTGACGACATAGATGACGTCATTACAAATTTTGGCTTTGAACAACCAGAAGAAATGATTATAGAAGCCATAAAGGATGCAGCTCGAGGAAATGGTCGTACATGGAAATATGTCTATAAAAAACTAGTCGACTGGAAAAAGAAGTCTATAAAAACAGTTGCAGACTTAGAAAATCTTAATGGAAAGGAGAATGACAGTGGAGCGAAGATTCACCAGTATCGCAGAAGTCCTAGCAGACCTACAAAACAAAGCGGAGAATCGATCACAGGTGGACAAGTCGGGCGACTCGGAAAACGCAAGTCAGTATAACTGTCCTACTTGCAAGGATAAAGGATTTTTACTCGTAAAAGAACCCGAACTTAACGAGGATGGCTTGCAAAAAACATGGCCGAATGGGACACCTAAAATGATTGAACTACTCAAAGATTGCACTTGCTCTAAAAAACGACAATCAGATCACCTTATGAAATTCAGTGAGATTACGGACGAATTTAAGAAAATGTCTTTTGGTAGTTTTTCGTTAGAAGGTAAACACGAATTAATACATGAGGCATACGGTTGCGCGGTTGATTACTACAAAGATTTTGACCGAATTAAAGGCAATCGTTGTAACAGTATTAGCTTGTTGGGTCAACCGGGTTCAGGGAAAACACATTTGCTTACAGCTTTGGCTAATAATTTGATACAGAAAAAGCAAATCAGTGTGTTGTATTTCCCGTTTGTAGAAGGGTTTAACGATCTGAAAGATGATTTTAACCTTCTGGAGGAAAAAATCACGAAAATGAAACGAGTAGGCGTGCTTTTCATAGACGATCTATTCAAGGGCAGAGATTTCCCTACACCGTTTCAGCTTGAGCAAATGTTTGGAGTTATAAATTATCGCTATCTTAATTACCTTCCGATCATGATCTCTTCTGAAAAAACGGTTGATGATCTTTGTGACATAGACGAGGCGCTAGGCACTCGAATCTATCAAATGAGTAAAGATTATACGGTAGTAATTAAAGGTGATAGAAACGTACTGAATCATCGATTGGAGGGACTAGCTAATGTGTAATTTATGCAATGGTCGACACGTTGTACATACATTTAACGATTACTCTATTGAGATTAAAACGTGTCCAGTATGTGGCCCTAAACCACAAGAACTTATTAACCAAGAAAACATGGTATTAGATCAAAAGCGGGCAGAAGTACTCGCAATACTATCTGCCGTGAAGGAGGCTGTTTGATGGGGCTACTCTATGAAGCAGTAATGAAGCGCAATTTCATTATCACTCAACTAGAGAAGGCTAACATCACAGACTACCAAAATAAATCTATCTATCAACTAGATTATCAGACTCTTAAGTATGTTTTAACCATGCATAGGATACAAAATTCGTGAGGTGATGAAATGAAAAGGAAAGTAGCCTCAAGAAAATTGAAAAGAACGTGCTGCCAATGTGACCAATGCTTCAAAAAAGGTGATGTTTATTATCTTAAACGATTCGTGTTTGGTTACGGAAAATATGTTTCAGCTAATGAAAATATTTATTGCCCAAAATGCAAATATCGTAATGAATCTTCACGAAAACGTTATGAAGCATTCAAACCAATTTGTCACCATCCAGTCGTAAATGAAGTATGGAGCACAATACCAGGGGAATATGTTATGCAACCTGACCATGATGAATGCATGATTTGTGGGGAATGGCTCTGAGGAGAAAGAGAGGAGTAGAATCATGAACTTAGATAAAATGTTAACGGCACAAGCCGAATTAGATAAATATATCGTTGAGAAAAAAGCATTGCAGGGTGTTGATCTTGTTCCGAATACGTTTCTTGCCTTGCAAGTGGAATTAGCGGAATTCGCAAATGAGGGGCGCTGGTTTAAACATTGGAGTGATGATAGGGAACCAAGAACTTCAAAACATGTTATCCCTTGTTTGGGTAATGAATTTTCTAGAGAAGTAAACCCACTACTTGAGGAATTCGCAGATGCTGTCCATTTCTTCCTTTCGATTGCTAATCAAAAGGGTTGGCAGGATGCACTCTATGTCTACATGGAACAACTAGACGTTGAAGAGTTTGACGGAGGTTTAACAGGAATATTCCTTGAAATGACTTATTTCATTAACAAATCTTATTTCGAAAATCCTAGTGAAGAAAAAAATGAAAAGTGGAAAGAAAAATTCGGATTTCCACAGAAACAGTACTGGTTCCGTACAGCGTGGATTTTGTTCTTGAATATCGGAATTAATGGTTTTGGATTTACGTTAGATCAAATCGAGGAAGCGTATTGGGGTAAACATGAAGTCAATTATCAACGGCAAGATTCGGGGGTCTACTGATTATGAAAGAAGAATGGCGTGATGTTATTGGTTATGAAGGTGAATATATGATCAGTAACAAAGGTCGTGTAATGTCTCTTAAAGACAATGGAAAACCTGCGATTTTAAAAACATTCCTGGGAGAAAGAGGTTATCCAAGAATCAACCTGATGAGAAATGGTCATCTTAAACAAGTTTTCGTTCACAGATTAGTAGCCCAATCATTTATTGGTGAAATTGATGAAGAAATGGTTGTTAATCATAAAGACGGAAACAAGGAGAATAATTGGTTAGATAATTTAGAAATTGTAACACAAAGTGAAAATGCACTTCATTCCTGTTACGTATTAGGTAATACGGTAAGGGCTGTGTATATGTTAGAGAAAAATACGTTTAAACCACTAAGAAAATTTCCTAGTATATCTGCAGTTAAAAACGAACTTGGAATTGATGATGGGGCAATAAGTAAAGTATGCGCCATGCAAAGAAATTATGCTGGCGGTTATTCATGGGCATTTGTGGATGAATATAACGGAAAAACAGTAGCGATTAAAAAAGAGCGATTAAAAGTCAAACTCTGTCATCGCAAGCCGGTATGCAAGATTGATCCTACCACTATGGAAATTCTAAGTGTTTATGAGAGTGTAGCGGAAGCTAAAGAAATTAACGGAATATCAACCATCGTCCATTGCGCCACAGGAAGGATAAAAACCGCCGGTGGATATATTTGGAGGTACGCAAATTGATTCACTCAATAAACACTAAAAAGGAGGGAGATCATGAACTGTCCAATCTGTAACCGCCCATTAAAAAGCAAACGGAGCATCGAGCGTGGTATCGGACCTGTTTGCGAAACAAAGATTAAAAATCTCGAAAACCAACCACCAGAAGGACAATTGAAGATAGATGATTTTGTGAAGGAGTAAAATTTCTAATGCATAAATTATTCATCCCTATCGTTCCGATGGGGGCTGTACGAACAACTCAGAAACAGAAATTTGTTGATGAGAGGGCAAAGAGATACTTTACATATAAACAACATATTGCCCTTTTAGCGAAACAACATATTAAAATGCCATCTGCAAATCCGATATTAGCCGATATTACCTTCTACATGCCCATCCCTAACAGTTGGAGTCAAAAGAAGAAGGAACGATATAACGGGGCAATCCATAAGTCAAAACCAGATATTGATAATCTCATAAAAGGGTTATTTGACAGTTTAAATAAAATCGCTTGGAAAGATGATAACCAAGTTTACGAGGTTCATAGCAAAAAAATCTATTCTTTTAATCCTGGCATTGGAGTCGAGATTTGGGAATCAGAGGAAGAGTATTAATTGGACAAGCTGAAAAAATTGAAACGGAAGGTGAAGAAACGTGGTTCAAACTAGCGTGCCTAGAAGGTATACAGGAGCAGTCAGAACAATACCATCATCCGATGGATGGAAATCTACTCTAACAGAATTCAAACTCACCCCCGAACAGTTAGAACGGTATAAGGCAGGAGAAAAAATTGAGGATATTTTGAAAGGGGAGAAGGAAGTGAAAAGAACAACTGAAAATTATTTAGCTCTTAAAAGCCAAGGGTTTCCCGATACGAAAATATATAAGGATTTAGGGTTTAAAAGTATTAGTGAGTTGACGCAGTGGAAAAAGGAACATCTTTCTCCCGAGGAAGTTGAAGAACTTCGAATGAACACGTTGTTAGCGAAAAGAAACGGAACAGCAAATAAAGCCGATTTAAGCGCCCAAACTTCTAGTGAGAGTAAAACTACCAAAAATGATTTACAAGGCGAAAATGAAGAGATTCTTAAGGAATTAGACCGACTTAGACGTGAAGTGATCGATGCTCATAAACTTGTCACGGAAAAGGATGAGAGATTGAAAGATTCTCTCCAGGAGCATCTTAGAAAAGATGAATTGATTAATAAGCTACAAAAACAATTAGAGCAATCGGTCACACTTTACGAGACGGCCATGTTAGATAAAGAGCAATTGCATAAGGAAAATGTCGCTTATGAAAATAATGTACAAACTTTAATTCGACAACGTGATCAATTGCAAAAGCGTTGTGATCGGTACCAAACCGAATTCATTGAGCTTGAGGAAGAAGTGAATGGTTTAAGAAGATTTGCTCTTACAAAGTTGAAAAAGGACGTTTATCCAGCATGACAAGACGTGTAGTAGAGCATAAGTACAAAGGGACGGATAATGAAGTACTTCAAGTAATTACGATATTTGAAGAGGGCATTAACAAGCAGGATATTAAGAAAATGAACACTTTCACCAAGAAATTTAACACACTAATTCCAAGTGGAAATCGATACGACTGGAAAAGGAGTGGGTGATATGCCAAAACGATGGTCGGAACAAGATTTAATGTATTTAGAGGAACGGTGGGGATCAATGAGCATTAAAGGGATTGCTGCTCATCTTGGCAGATCGGTGACGTCTGTGAAGCTAAAAGCTTACAGAATTGGATTAGGTGCTCCATCGCTTTCGTATGATGGTATAACACTTAACCAATTATCATTAGCCATTAACGTATCTTACTCCACTTTAGCGAGTTGGGCAGAACGATATGATCTGCCGATAAAACGTAAAGTCTTTGCGGAGAAAGAAGTCGTTTGGGTTATAAATTACTCTGATTTTTGGAAATGGGCGGAAGCAAACAAACAGATGATTGATTTTACAAAAATAGAACCATTAATTCTCGGTCCGGAACCAAAATGGGTAGAAGAAAAACGGAATGCCGATTTGTTAAAACAAAGAAAAATTAAAAAAGGAACTAACCAAGCTTGGACTCCAGAAGAAGATAACATTTTGAAAGGAATGTTAAATGCATACTGTTACACATATCCAGAAATCTCAGATCGATTAAAAAGAAGTGAAGCGGCTGTAAAAAGAAGGATACGAGACTTAGGGTTAAAGTCTCGTCCTGTCCGCCTTAACAATCATATTAAATATACAAAAGACGAAGTGAAAACGATTGAAACACTATTGGCAAAAGGGTATTATCTTGAGGACATCGCTACAAGAATTAATAAAAGCGCCATTGGGATCCGTGGGAAATTGGAGAGAATGGGATATAAATTTAGAAATGGAGTTCCTTATAAAAAGCAAATTTCTTAGATGTTACACAGTAGAACCATGATGCGAAATAAGGAGGGTTTTAGTTGAACGATTTTTTACGATATTTAGCTGATAGGAAATACGGATATTATTATGGCTTGTATAAGCTTCACCCACACGCATTGACAGAGGGAGAATGCGTTGACCGTATGCAACGAATAGCAAGATACAAAGAGTTAATAAACCTTATTGATAATTTACCACTTGAACATAAAAGAGTAGTCGATAAGTTGTTTGATGAAAAAATGCTTAGTGCATAGTTCGAAGATTATGCGTCCGGAAATCTCTGAAAGACAACTACATTATTAAAACTAACTAATGCATACTTACCCGGTTTCATATTTAGACGTTTGGCTTTGGCATAAGCGTTTGTGATTTTGAGACCAGTGTAATCCGGTTTCATAGGATAAGCTGGGTAATCCGGATCCAAATAGATTTTCTTTTGGTGACTCGAGTATTTAATGGCAGCAATAGAATTATGGTAAAGCTTAAAGTTTTCTCTCACACTTAGGGAAAAATAAACGCGACCATCAGCGTAAACAGTTATGAATGATTTAACATTCATAGGAACATCTTTAATACTTCTTTTGAACATACGATCACCTCATTTTTCAAAAAGATTATATCATACCTTGGGCGTATGAATTAGTATAAATTTTAAACCTAGTGAGGGCGTATGGATTATAGAATAAACAAAATGATAGATCAGTTGATTAGGAGGGGAACATGACACGTTATATAGTTTGTTCCATTAATTTAAAGCCGTCAAAAATAAAAGGTAGTTTACCAGATGTTAGCTACACTTTTATATCGGTTTACTCACATATTGGTCATCATTATGAAATTACGAATGATCGCGAAGATGCTTATGAATTTGAAGAATTTGAATTAAAAGAAGCTAAATTTATAGCTGATTGTTGGGGGATGCAAATTAAAAAATTGATTTGATTAGGAGGGAAAGAAATTGGCTGAAAAATGGACATTTAATACAGATAAAGATTATTGGGATTTTGGTAGTTACGATACTAAACAAGAAGCGATTGAACAAGGTCGTATTGTGATAAAAGATGAGGAACCTGATCACTTTTATGAAAGTTCCCATTTTAGAATAGGCAAGATTGTGCCAGTAACAATGAGAAATATAGATGCTGATATGATTTTAGAACCTATTGCGGATGACCTTTACGATAAACATGAACAAGCAGGAGAGAACGCTTTTACAAAAACTACAACAGAACAAACTTTAGATTTAGAAAGGCAATTACAGGATGTATTCGATGGTTGGATAAAGAAATATGATTTAGACCCAACAAAAGGTTATTTTACAGTAACAGAAATTGAAGAAATTCCCTTCTACGAATAAGGTAGCAAAAGGTAGGTTCAGTTTATAAAAAAAGACCTGATACAAATATTGTTTGTGTCAGGTCATGGAAGGAGAAATATTATGTATTTTGTACATTACGGAAATCAAATAATTGGATTTTACAAGGGGCTAAAACTGTGTATCAATATATAAATACTAGGAGGGGTCCTGGTGACGGTAAATGTCGAAAAAATGACAGCAGAAATCGATCTAATGGAAAGCGCCGTTTATATCGTTAAGGACGGCAGATTAACAAAAGTCACCGCAAAGCAGCATGGGCAAGATTTAATCATCTGGAAAAATGGACAGGTATTAGATATTGATCGAAGTGAGCGTGTGAGGATCGAGGGGCAGGATGTTATTTAGGGAAGGTTTGACCAAAATTGCGACATAAGAAAAGAAGGTGAATTAATGAAAATTAAGGCATATGTGGATAGATACAAATGGACTGTTCCCGTAACAGAAATTGATTTTAAGAACGAAGAAGTTGAAGTCGATTTAACAAACGGTAATGGTGATACAAGCAATTTTAGTTTTGATGAAGTTGAGTTATCAGTTACTGGTGATGCTAGCGATGGTCACCATACATTTGACGAACTATATCACCATCGAATGATGCTGTTTGCGGTTATTTGCAACACTTATGTGGAAAGGTCTTGGAAGTCTTGGAAACATCACGATGGAACAATGTATGATGATTATTTCATTGTCGGAATTACGACTGATGAAGGGGATTACACATACCATTACCATAAAGATTATTGGGATTTATTTAAGGTTGCAGATTATGATTTTGCTCCCGAATGGGACGGGCATAAACCAGAAGATATTACACGTTTACTATCATTATTTTAATATCGCAATCCGAAGATGAAATGAAGGAGTGATTCCATGTGGATTGTAGTAAGAGATTGGGGTATGGAAACATCTGTTGATGAATTTAGTAACAAAGAGGAAGCAATAGAATTCTTTAACGAATGGTCTGAAATCACGGATATACAAATGTACTTAGCTAAGGTAGATAAAACAGTATTTTAGGGAGGACATAACAATGAATTTAGCCGAACAATTAAAAGCTAAAAAAGATTTAAAAGTAATCGAGTTTGCTAATGAATTTTTAGAAACAATTAAACCACAATTAATTAATGCTGCTGAAGAAGGTTATAGTGCTTATTGGTATACAATTAATTCGGATATACCTAACGAAAAAAGATAAATTGCATTTTTACTCATCCCCATTATTTGTTGAACATCTAAATAAAAACCTAGACGGTGTGAAAGTTTGCTTTGAAGAACATTTTAAAGAAAGTATATTTTTTAAAGGTCGCGGATGGTATAAACATTATTTAATTTTCAATTGGTGAAATTCTAATGATATTGCTAGAAAAATGATGCAGAAAAGGAAAGTTTTATATATAATTTAGGTGAGTCAATTTCATAATTGCTCTTTTTAAAAATACAGAATCCTACAGAATTTCTAAAATATATTTTTAAAAACAGAAATCATGCTACTTGTTGCTGATTTAATTGTACATTAATTCGGTCTGCGGCTAACTTTGAAGCATTATAAATAAGGGTTACCATGTCAAAATGAATTTTTGCACGTTTCCCAGTACGATAGCGAACATTGTTCAGTTGAAAGAATTCTTTCAGATAGGCATTAACCCGTTCTACGGCAGTACGACGTTTGAAAATGTTTTTCCATGCTTGTGACCCGCGTGCTGGTGCGGTATATCTGCGAAGGTCTGAAGTGATTTTCACTTTATAAACCTTTTGGCAAATACCTTCATTAGCTAAGGGACAGTCGCTGCATTCCTTTGGTCTTGTGTATTTCAATGTTTCATATTTAGGATCAAAACTATCATAACGATAAGAATGCTCTCTGAAACAAGTTGGGGCAAAGTGTTTATCATAGCCAATGATTTCCCCTTCATTTCGCTTATTATACGCGATGACGGATTGTTGTCCCATTCGATGTACCTGCTCGTATATGGGTTCATAGTCATAGCCCGCATCCATTGTTTGATAACGTAATGGAAGGTGAAGGCGTTCCTGAATTCCTTTCAGTAAAGGGATAGTCAGCCTTACCATCATTTAGACTCCCAGATGAAAAAAGAGCCTGTAGAATGTATTGGCTTGATGTACCAACGGCTAAATGACCTTTGTAGCCAAACCAAAAAACATTTTGTCCTTCTGAGTTCTTTTTCACGCCCCATTTAGGGTCTTGGGAACTTCGGCACGTAGTTCGGCTAGGGAACATCTAATTGAAATACACAATTTTTCTATCATATAAAGGTAAATTGGCTTCCGTTTCAGCTTGTTCTTTAAGCCACCCGTCACGCTCATCTTTTGATTTCCGACCACGTTTTTGGGGTTCAGATTTTGGCTTTTCTTCTTTTGGTCAAGCTTGGTCTCGTGCTTCAAAATGGGTTGCATCACTACCACTGTATCATCCGTGATGAAACCTTCTGCAATAGCCTGGAGGACCACTTTTTCTTGTTCTTTCTCAAGGATATCGCTTTCCTCCAATTTCGTTATGAGACGTGAATAGGAGGATTCTGAAGGCACATGATCAGAAACCAAAAAGCCACAATTTAACTTAAAAGCTAGATCATCATGAAGACGTTTTATAAGATCCTTCATCGTAGGGATGCGCTCTATGTATCTTACAAAGGTGGAGATAATCATGGCTGCATAGTTTAGTTCTTCCGGTGCACCCAACCGTGATTTTTTCGCCACTTGATGGTACATCGAATCCAAATCTACCGCTGAAATAATGGCTTCATATTTTTGGGTAGGTTCCATGTCAAATAATTCCTGTATGCCAAATAGGCTAGGTTGTCGTATAATAGTCATAAGAAGTACTCCTCCAGTCTTTTTATGGTTTGTGGTCAACGTAAGCCCGAATTATAAAAAATAAGTGTACCTTTCGGTACGCATCGTAAATAGCCGTAAATTCTGACTTTTTTAATCGAATTACGGCTATTTCATTTATTTGCTACATTCTGCCTGAATCATTTTTGACCAGGGCATGTATTGATCTAAAATTTCAGGGTTTTGTTGGACGCCGAGATTTGGTAAATCCGTAAAAAGTTTCTTTATATATTCATAGAAATCAACGCCGTTACTTTTGGCAGTTTCAGCAATACTTAAACAGATGGCATTCGCTTTTGCACCAGCTTCACTTACACTAAAGAGCCAATTTTTCTTCCTATAACGTTGGGACGGATGGCGTTCTCGGCTGGATTATTATCCATTTCAATTCGCCCATCATTCAGGAATAATTTGAGTCCATTTGCCCTGTTTAATGTGTATTCAGTGCTTTTGCTAGCGCATTTTTTCCGTAAAATGGTGATGTTTCAACCCAGTGAAGGAATTCCTCCACGATTGGCTTCGAGTACTTTTGACGTTTTTTTCTTCGTTTACTCGGAGACAAACGTTTAAATTGCCTTTCTAGTCGATATAAATCATCACAATATTTCACACCGATTCTACCATTTTTGCTATCAGCTTTCAGCCAATAACGACGAACATGCGCCCAACAATTTGCGAAATTAACGCCTTCCAACTTATCATAAGCAGAATAACCATCACACACAATCGTTCCAGAAAAGCCTTCAATAAAACTTTCAAGGACAGATCGAGCTCGAGATAATGCGCTTTGAAAGAGAGTCATTGTTACCTGGCTTGGCACACTTCGAAACACCCAATTATACGCATTGGCTTTACCAGATTTCCCATCGGATCGGTTGATAATTTGTCCGTATGTTTCATCGACATGCAAAACCGATTTTGCCATCATCAACTCTTTCATTCGTTCGTATACAGGTAACAGCCAATCATGTGCTACACGGATAACCCAATTCGATAGGTTTTTATCATTGGTATTCAGTCCATAGCGATTCCATTCCTTTACCTGACGGTAAAGAGGTAAATATTGTGCAAATTTATCATAGATGACTTTGGCAAGTACGCTAGGACTTGCGATGCTACGCTGAATCGCTGGTTGTGGTGCTTTCCCGCGTTTGATTTGTGCTGGCTGTGATGAATCAACTTTGCAGTCTTTACATTCATACGCATGTTCAATGTGCTGTACTTTCATCATTTTTGCAGGAATAAATTTTGCTTCTTCACGTACAAGTGTACTACCAATTTCAATCATTTGCCCTTGGCAACAGTCACAGATTGTATTTTTCGGATGATGGTGAATAGCTTCTACTTCAATACCATCATGCAAGGAATCATTTCGTTTTTTTGATTTAACTTTTCGTACAACAGTATAAGAGATTGTCTGTTGGCTTTGTTCTTCTGTGTGCTCAGGTTCGCTAAAAGCCGGGTCATCATCAAATAATGAGCCTTGCCCATCTGGTACGTTGTATTTCGATTTTTCGGATTTCGATCCATATAAAAGTTTTGTTAAATGGCGAATTTGTTCAGTTAGCGCTTCAATCTGTTTAGTTGATTGATCTAGCTTTTTCGATAAGTCTTTGTTTTGTTGATTTGAATGAGCCAATTGTTCTTCGAGAAGTCGAATTAATTTCCCATATGGATTCTTGTTATTGGAAGAAGTATTAACCATTTATTTCACCACTTTTCGTTCACCATAAGTTAGTTATATTATAACATTTTTAACGTAGAAAGCGAAGTTGAAAATGGCTATAAACCAACATTTCTAGCTTGTTTAGAATACTCCTTTTTGTGATTTTTGAATGGCCTTTGGTTGCTGAATGGACAACCCTTCTAACAACCAGCGAACCTCCTGTTGCGAAAGTTTACGTACTTCATTTTCATCTTTTGGCCATTGAAGTTTTCCTCCATCTAGTCGCTTATAAAGCATGGCGAAACCATCGCCATCAAAATATAAACATTTATAACGGTCTTTACTCCAACCAGAGAAAAGGAAAATAGAATCTCCATATGGATCAAGTTCGAAAGAATCTTGAATTAGCGTTGCTAATCCATCAATTCCCTTCCTCATATCTGTTTTACCGCAAATAATATAAATGTTTTTTACACTGGTATAATCATGTTTCATAGATTTTTCAACTCCCTCATGACCGTTTGGATGATGTGCTCATCTACGCCGTTGAAGAAGGAAATTTCAGCAGCTTCAATTTTGATTGTGCAAAAGCTATTTGAAGGATCTTTCGAAGTTGTGGATGTTATAATATTTTTTTCTGGTTGTATTGAAACGGGGACGATTGTTAGTTTTTGTTGTGACATAGGAAAAGCACCTCCTTAATTGATACGATTATTGTACTAAGGGGTGCTGATCATTTATATGCGTTGTTTGAATGGGGGCTTACTGGTCAACTACCATTATACAAGATTTGGGGAGGTACTTCTTTTTTTATCTCTTAAACCCCTTGATACACAAGGGCTAAGAATTATGAAATTCATTCAGGTATATAAATAAATATAAATCCTTACCGAAGAACGGACGGATATCAAACTTTAGAGCATTTTTATGCTTTAGGGATTGGTATCCTTTTTTATTTGCTAAAAAAAGGGGATGAGGGGATGAATCCGACGTTAAGGGATCAACTAAAACAATGGGAGAATCGGCATAAAAAGTTAATTAAGGATAATCGCCAGCAGACCATTAGGAGGAAATCTGAACGGTTATCTGAAGACGATATAAAAGACCTAATGGGTATGAATAAGCCTACGTATCGTAGAGGAAAAGGTGGAGCTTGGAGGAATTGGCGATGAATAGAAAAGAAATTGAAAACATTCTAAAAGATTACTCGTGGATGATGAACTCCATAAAAATATTAAGAGATTCCATGAAAGATGCTGGGGAAGGTCTAACTGCACAATATGGCATTGAAGCTACTCTTCCTAAGCCACAAGGCGTAACTAGTGATCCGGTTTATAAGGAAACTGTTCGCAGGGAAAAGCGCTATTCAAAGATTGCTCAATATGAAAAAAAGGTACAAGTCATTCAGGATCGTATGTATTTAATTAGTGATGAGCGGGAAAATGAAGTGCTTTATTGGTTACTTGAGGGGAAGAGTTATCGTTGGATTGGCATGCATATGGGATTATCCTTTTCGCATATTAAGCGAATTCGTGACTCAATCGTTGATAAATTGGCTAGTGAAACAAATGGCACAAATGGCACAAATGACACGAAATTGCAAAAACATAAATCCGCTTGTTAAAATGGGAGGGAGGAGTCGGCGCGGTTTATGCTACTCCTCTATTTAAATTATTTACGCTTGTGCTCTTCGAGCACTTTTTTAATAGCTTGCTCAACTATACGTGATTGAGGAATTAAAGTAAAATATATAAAAAATTATTAGATGAAAAGAGGGATTTTTAAGCACCCATTGTGGCGCTTTTTCTTTTGCCCAAAACAAACATAGGAGGTAGGTGCCATGTAGATGAATTGGGATCAAATCAGAAAAGAATATGAAACATCTAAAATCACCTTAAAGGCTCTTGCTGAAAAACATGATATAAAAATAGGCACATTGAAAAGCAGAAAAAGTCGTGAAGGATGGTCAAGGGATCCTACAAAAAAAGATGCAACCCAAAAAGAAAAGGTTGCAACCCCAGCAAAAAAGATGCAACCTAATCAAAAGCAAGTAGAACAAGCAAGACGGAGCGGAAACCCTAATCCAAAGAACCAATTTACAGAACGGAACAGTGCTGCTGTGAAGCATGGATTCTTTAGTCGATACATTCCACAGGAAACGTTAGAGATAATGGGTATGATCGATAAAGATGATCCAGCTGACTTGATATGGGATCAGATACAGATACAATATGCTGCCATCATTCGTGCTCAACAAATTATGTTTGTCACTGATAAAAAAGAAATGATTAAGGAACTCAAGAAATCCAAATATGAAGTTTTTCCTAAAGACGATGATAAATTCGAGCAGGTTCCTACTGAGGAGGAATACGAATTCCAATTCGCTTGGGATCGTCACGCTACTTTTTTGAATGCACAGTCCAGGGCGATGTCTGAACTAAGGTCATTGATTAAGCAATTTAATGATTTAGCCCATGAAGACGATGAGCGCAGGCTGAAACTTGAACAAATGCAATTAAATGTTGATAAAACGAAAGCGGAAGTCACAAAAATCAGAGAAGAAACCAATATTCCTAGTGTGACGATTGTGGAGGATTTAGATGACTAATTCAATCACAATCAATTTAAAAGAAGTTGTCGGGAAAGGTTATAAAGATATTTGGAACTACAAAGGTCGTTATCTAGCATTAAAAGGTGGTCGGGCAAGTAAGAAAAGTAAAACAATTGCTCTTAGATGGATAACGAAACTTATGAAGCATCCAGATGCAAATTTATTGGTTGTTCGTCAAGTTTTTTATACTCATAGGGATTCTACCTTTGCTGATTTAAAGTGGGCTACACATCGTTTAAAAGTTTCGCATTTATGGCGCTTCAAGACTTCCCCTTTAGAAGCTACTTATAAGCCAACTGGTCAAAAGATTCTTTTTAGAGGTTTAGATAATCCTTTATCCATTACATCTATTACAGTGGAAAAGGGCTATTTGTGTTGGGCTTGGTTTGAAGAGGCTTATCAAATACGAAGTGAAGAAGATTTTAACAAAGTAGATATGTCAATTCGTGGAGATACTGGCGGTTTATTTAAACAAATAGTACTATCTTTCAATCCATGGAATGAAAAACATTGGTTAAAGCCGCGTTTTTTCGACGTAAAATCATCAAATATTCTTGCGGTCACTACAAATTATTTATGCAATGAATTTTTAGATGACCAGGATAAAGAATTATTTGAATGGATGAAAGAACATCGACCCCGAAGATATAACGTTGAAGGCTTAGGAGAATGGGGAATTGCAGAGGGCATCATTTTTGATAATTGGAAAGAACTTGATTTCGATTATGAAAAAATTTCAAAGCTTTCAATATATGAACCTATTAATGGACTGGATTTTGGGTTTACTAATGATCCAACTGCTTTTATCAATGCTATTGCTAGTAAAGAAGAGAAGAAAATATATGTTTATGATGAACATTATGAAAAAGGAATGACTAATGATGAAATAGCTAGAATGATTAAGGAAAAAGGATATAGTAAATCGAAAATTATTGCTGATTCTGCTGAACCGAAAAGTATTGAAGAAATAAAACGCGCCGGAATTAGGAGGATAAAAGAAGCTGTGAAAGGTCCTGATAGTGTAAGAGCGGGTGTTCAAATGCTTTTGGATTACGAAATAATCGTCCATCCAAGGTGTCAAAATTTCCAAATAGAATTATCTAATTATACGTGGGATTCTGCTAAGGATGGAACATTACTAAATAAACCAATTGACGATTTTAATCATCTAATCGATGCATTACGTTATGGCATGCAGTCGCTTGGCAAAACGAAAGCAAAAGCCGTACCATCCCTTTATTAAAGCGAGGTGAGAAAATGAAACGATCAACAATCCAACTGGAAGTGAAGGGGTCAATTCCCGACATTATTAAACGTGTTATCGAATGGCACGCACCTCATCGTAATAAAATGATTGGCTTATTTAAGCGGTATGATGGCGAAGGAATACCAATTCAAAGTCGAGTTATTAAGGACCCTAAAAAGCCGAATAACAAGCTTGTTCATGATTACCGCGGGTATATCGTCGATCAAGTGGTTGGCTATCTATTTGGAAAACCTATCGGCTATCAAATCGATAAACGCGATTATAACGAGTCACAGTTTAAAATGTTTAAGGACAAGCTATCGGACTTCAATGTTTTAAATGCTGTAGATGATCTCGACGGCGAACTTGGAAAACTTATGAGTATTTGTGGTTATGCTTCCCGCCTGTTGTATGTAGACACAGATGGTAATGAGAGAATCATGAATATCTTTCCGTGGGAATCCGTATTTATAGAAAATAAAGGTGTTGTCACTCATGCGATTCGTTATTACCACGTGAAAGACAGTGAAAATAATAAAATTACAAAGGTCGAATGGTATGACGATACCAATATTACTTATTATACCGAGGTAGATGGAGTTTTTACTTTAGATCCATCCGAACCACCTGCGGAACATTTATTTAAATATGTACCACTAATCCTTTTTCCCAACAACGATGAAGAAAAAGGTGACTTTGAAAAGGTTGAGACCTTAATCGATGCATACGACAAAAATAGAAGTGATGCTACCAATGAGATTGAAACTTTCGCAAATGCTTATATGAAATTTAAAGGTGTAACTGTTGAGGAAGAAGATATTGATAAAGCGAAACAAACGGGAGCATTTGAGGTTGAAGATCCAGATGGTGATATTGATTTTATCACCAAAAATATCAATGACACGTTTGTAGAGAACACAAAGAAAAGCTTAAATGAAGATATCCATAAATTTTCTTCCAGTGTTGATATGACAGATGAGAAGTTTAGTGGTAGCTCTCAATCTGGTGAAAGTCGAAAATGGAAAATGCTTTCCCTTGAAAACAAAGCTGGGAAGAAAGCATTGAAATTTAGCAAAGGACTTCGTCAACAATTTAAAGTATTGTGCAGCGCATGGGAAAAGAAAAACATACCTCTAAATTATCTTCATATCTTTTGGGAGTTTAAGAGAAATATCCCTATCGATTTGTTATACATCGGTGATTATGCACAAAAAATGAAAGGTATTCATTCTGATCGCACGTTACTTTCGCAAATTCCATATATCGATGATGTTGATTATGAATTGGATTTGATGGAGTTGGAGAAGGGCGAAATGATAGATTTGGATAAAGTTGAAGAGGGAGAGGAAGAATAATGAAAAATGAAAAGATGCTAACTGTTGCCATCGAAATGCTTCGGGAATTAAATCCTGAAGAATTTGAAACAGTACAGATCGATAACACGAAATATGATGATGGTTCTATTGGCTTTACAGTATGCGTAACATTCCCAGCTACAAAAGATTGAGAATAGCAACTCGAGTGAGGGGCTTTTTTATTGCCTTTTTTATCGTTTCTAGGCATTAAAGAGGTAAACGAATATAAAACCATTTGAACTCTGTTCAGGGGCTAAATTAAGCAACTACGGAGGGCAAGGAGGAAATAAAAATGCCTATTAATCAAATCACAAATACACCTAAGTTTTTTACACCAAAATCACCATTACGTTTAGATATTCAATTTTTTTCAGATGGAGGACAAGGAGGAAATGGGGGCGGGGGAACACCACCACCAGCTGAACCACCGGCAGGAGGAGGCAATCCAACACCACCAGCGAATCCGGAACCACCAAAGCTTACATTGGATCTTGTGCAATCTTTTGTAAATGACAACGAAGATGCAAAGAAATGGCTGCAATCATTAACGGACACAAGGGTTACTGATGCAATTAAAACCTATGAAACTAAAACTCTCCCTAAAAAGCTTGAGGAAGAGATCGCTAAACGTTACCCAGCTGAGACAGAAGAGCAAAAGCAATTACGTGAACTTAAACAACAGTTTGAAAGATTGGAAACCGAGAAACAACGTGAAACATTGCGTAATAAGGCTTTGTCTGTTGCTACGGAAAAGCAACTACCTACTAAGTTGGTAGATTTCTTTGTTGGTCAAGACGAAGAGTCGACGCTTAAAAACTTAGGAACATTTGAAGAAATCTTTTCTGCAGCTGTTCAACAAGCGGTGGAAGGGAAATTCAAAGCGGGTGGCCGTGAACCACAACCTTCAGGACTAAGTACCGGTATTGATGCACAAATAGAAGAAGCAAAAAAGCGAGCAATGGAAACCGGTAGGCAAGAAGATCGTGTAGCCTATGCAGCTTTAAAAATGAAAAAAGAAACACAGGGAAAATAAGGAGGAATTTTTAAATGACAATTTATACAGTGGATATGATTGGAAAAAAGTTTTCGATTGTGGACGAGCTATTATTATTGAATCCGCATCAAACACCTTTAGTGTCTCGCTTAGGTTTTGCGGATGCTGTAACAAATACTACTCACGAATGGTTTGAAGATGAAATGTTTTCATATGAATCAACTGCTGTTGGTGAATTTGCAGTAACTGATTCAAAAATCAAAGTTGCAGATGTTGAACCATTCCGTCCAGAGCAAGTAGTACGTAATGGTGATGAGTTAATGCTCGTTTCTTCAGTAAATGGAGCAACTAAAGAAATAACCGTTATTCGTGGACATGCTTCCACAACAGCTGAGCCAATTACGAGCGGCAGTAAAATTGAAGTTATGTTCGTTGAAGGTCAAGAAGGTAGGGATGCTCGTCAAGCACGTTATAAAAAGCGTGTGAAAAAGTCCAATCTCACTCAGATATTTGACGACACAATCGAAGTAACAGGGACAGCCCAATCGGTGACTCAATTTGGTATTTCCGATATCTATGAAAATGAAAAACAAAAAAAACAAGTGGAGTTAGCACTACAACTCGAAAAAGCAATTATTAACGGTATTTCTTATGAGGATGGAGATAAACGTTTAATGCGAGGTATCCGAGACTTTATCACTACCAATGTAACAAATGCGGACAGCGGAGAGCTAAGCATCGATATGATAAATGACCTTGCTCAGCAACAGTATGAAAAAGGTGCATTTAACGATGGTGGTCATTTTGCCATCCAGGTTGGCGCTAAGCAAAAACGTAAATTATCCAAGTTGGATGACAATAAAATTATTGTACAAAGAGCAGATGGTACTCGTGGATCCGCAGTTGATCGAATTGTAACAGATTTTGGAGAGTTTGATATTGTCTTAAACAACAACTTACGTCCGGATGAATTATTAATTGTGGATGACAACCGAATTAAAATTCGTCCATTGAAAGAACGTGAATTTTTCCATAAATATCTTGGTGATAAAGGGGATTATGTCACAGGGATGCTAGTTGGCGAATATACTCTTGAGTTTAAACAAGAAGCAGCTCATGGCAGAATTTATAATTTGGCGTAAGGGTATAGTCCTTACGACTAATAGGGAGGGAAACAAATGAAGTTTAAGTGTGAAAAATATCCTGAATTAGGTTTTTATGTCGATGGTGAACGCAAAAAATTCGTAAATGGTCTTTATGTAGCGGATACGAAGAAAGAACAAAGTATTTTGAGTAAGATTAAAGGAGTAGTAAAGGTTTCAGAAAAAGAAACTCCTGATTCTAAATGAGCAATCTGAATAAATCAAATGAAATGATTGAAAAAGAAGTCGATAAAAAAGTTGACGAAGGAGAGCGGAAGGTTCTTAAACAATATGCTCTCCTTTTAAATGATATCAGACGAACTTTAGCGTCCGTATATGAAAAGTTTGAACAAAATGGCTCCCTTACTTTTTCAGAAATGGCGAAATACAATCGATTACAAGCCTTAACAAAGCAGATTAATCACCTGTTGAATACCCATTATAAGAATATCAAAGATGTTGTCTATGACGTTTTGGGCGAATCCTATCTGGATGGGTACTATATTACTGCATGGGCTGTTGAAACCGATACGCTAAGTAAACTGTCCTATTCCAGCGTTTCAAAAGAAACTATAAATGCTATGATTGAAAATCCAATTTCAGGTCTGACTTTATCCGAAAGGCTCGAAAAGCATCGTGTAGATATCATTTATAAAATAAAGCAAGAAGTCACTCAAGGTCTTATCAAAGGTGAAACCTATGGAACAATGGCCAATCGAGTAAAAGATGCTTTAGAAGGTGATGTAACAAAAGCGGTGAGAGTGGTTCGTACTGAATCTCATCGATCTGTTGAAGCCGGTAAGCACGATTCGGCGGAACATGCCCAAAAGAATGGTGTCATCATGTCAAAAGAATGGAATTCCATGCAAGATGAACGTGTTCGCCCAGGAAGAGGGATTGGTAAGAAATCTTCCAGAACTGGTGCCAATCATCGAATGTTAGATGGGATAACTATTCCTATTGATCAGAATTTTAAAGGGAAACTTGGCAGCGGTCCTGCACCGGGTCAGCTTGGTCATGCTGGTGAAGATATTAATTGTAGGTGTTTTCTCACTTATACTGTGGAATCCATTAAGAAACCGAATGCTAAAGAGCTTGAAAATATGGCATTTGAAACGTGGAAAAAGGAACGACTGAAATCCTCTAGTGAGGTGAAATAAATGAATTTACAAGAATTAAAAATTCGATTAAAAATTAATGATTCTTCCCAGGACGAAAAATTAGAAGTTGATCTTGAGGATGCGATTTCCTATGTGCAAGAGTATTGCCACAATGATTTCAAAGAGGGATTTCCATCAACGGTTAAGCGGGCTATAGCATTGATTGTTAAATCGATGAACGAAAATAGTAACGTTTCTAGCCAATCGCTCGGTGATATGTCTAAAAGCTTTTTTGAAGGAGCCACAATGAAAGAAGCCCACTGTTACTTAAAATCGTATCGAAAGGCGAGATTTTTATGAAGGTAACGATTAAGGATACGAATAATATTCCAGCAATAAAAAAGCAATTAAAGCAATTAGAAAAGAGCTCACTTAAAGTTGGTGTGTTCGGTGATTTTGCTGACGAAATCGTTACAATTGCAAGGGTACATGAGTATGGATGCGATATTTCTGTTACACCTAAAATGAGAAAATGGTTTGCTGCCAATGGCTACCCTTTAAAAGCAAGTACAACTGTTATCCATATACCAGAACGCTCCTTTATCAGAAGTGGTCATGATGAAAATATCGATAAGATAGTCGGGAAAATAGAAGGATTTATTCCTGATTTATTTGAGAATGAAGTTAATATTGATGTTTTTATGGATCAAATCGGTATGGAGTTTGCTAATCTGATACAAAAGAAACTTAGAGCAATTACAAATCCTCCTAATAGTGCCATGACTATCGAAAGAAAAGGTTCATCCAATCCGTTGATGGATAGTGGACGATTAGTACAATCCATTACACATAGGGTGGAATAAATGAGTAAACCGTTTGAATTTGCTGATTTCGTTGATGAGTTCAAGGTACCTTTTACCTCTATTGTTAAAGTGAATGGCTATTGGGAGGATGGTGGAGATTGGGTACCAGGCGGAGAAAAGTCTGTCGAAATGCAAGGGATATTACTTCCACTGACTCAAGAAGACCTACAGTATTCCGAATCTGGTACTTTTAGTGTAAAGGACAAAAAGATTTATACCGTTGAGCCATTGGAAGAAGGTCAACAGATCGAATACAAAGGTGATAAATACACCGTACAAAGCTTTAAAGATTATAGCGATTACGCAGATGTATTTATATATCATGCAAGGTGGCGCGAAAAATGAAGGAGATAATCGCACAATTATTTAAAGACACTGGCATCCGTGTAATTAAAGCGAATCAACTCGCTTCAACACCGCCCTTGCCATATGGAGTTTATAATATTACATCGCCATTTATCAAAGACAGAGCAAGACCGAACGAATTCGCTGCTAACGATAAGAAAATATTTGAGCAACAATACCAACAAACCGTATCTTTTAACGTTTACGGAAATACAACCGAAGAAGCACTTCAAAAAACCAATGACATCCATCGTTGGTTTTTATTTATGGGTCGAGAATTTATTCATGATCAAAATGTATCCATTGTAGAAGTTACCAACATAGAGGATAGGACCACATTTTTAGTAGATTCCTATGATTACAAATATGGGTTCGATGTCCGTTTAAGATTCGAAGAAAGAATTGAAACATCCATTGATTGGATTGAAAAAATTAATATTGAACAATAAAAGGAGGAAGTTTAATGCCTTTAACTGACGTTACAGTGAAGATTGATTTACTTAAGCCATCGGGTCTAGTCGGTCTTGGAAAGGTACTTATTCTCGCAAAGAAAACTGGGGAGAGTACCATTAAAAATTATAGTGAGATTACGAAAGTCTTAACCGATTTTCCGAAAGAAACAAATGCATATAAAAAAGCAGCAGCAGTATTAGGACAAGAAAACCGTCCAAAAGAAATAGCTATCGCAACATATGATCCAGATGGAATGGAAGTAACTACTGCAGAAGATGCTATTACAAAATACTACGATAAAGATTGGTTTTTCGTTGTTACTGCTGATGCCGAATTAGCAGATCAACTGAAAGTAGCAGATTTTGTTGAGGGCAAAGCCTTCAAAATGTATGCAGTACAAACGACTGATCCAGAATCGCGTAATGCATTCAAAGCAAAAGCTTATGATTACGTTGTTAATTTTTACCATCCGAATGATGGCGAAGAAGCAGATGCAGCACTTGTCGGTGAATTAGGAAGTCAAGAAGTCGGTTCTATTACATGGAAGTTTAAAAGGCTTGCAGGTTTAACACCAATTGATATTGATTCTTCCGAATTAAAAGCCATACACGAAGATGGAGCAATCGCTTATGTAACAAAAGCAGGACTCCCTCAAACAAGCGAAGGAATTGTGGTAAGCGGCGAATACATTGATGTGATGCACAGCAAGTCTTGGATTAAGGTGAATATTGAAACTAGCATTCAAACCGCCTTTGCCAATAATCCTAAAATTCCTTTTGATTCAGATGGAATTTCCCTAATGAATGGACAGGTTACAACAGTTTTAGAACAAGGCTTTTCACAAGGAATGATTGCGAAGAACGAGGAAGGAGAGGCAATTTATAACGTCAATACACTTTCTCGAAGTGAGGTATCTCCCGCAGATCGAGCAAGCCGTATTTATAATGGTCTATCATTTAGTTTTGAACTCGCGGGGGCTATTCATGAAGCAAATATAACAGGCGAAATCTTAGTATAAAAGGGAGGTAATAAAGCATGGGTGTTTATGATCCTAAAAATACAACTGTAAATGCGGACGGTAAAATTGTAACAGGTTTTTCGGAAGGCACGATGATTCAAGCTTCAAAAGACGAAGAAGGTTTTTCTGTAAAAGTGAGTGCGAAGGGTGAAACAGATGTAGCAATCTCTAATAACAACTTAGGGACCATTACTATCACCCTCTCTCAAACATCACCGTTTGTTTCATTTTTTAACAAACTAGCAAACTCAAAAAAGATCTTTCCTATCTGGGGCTCTTGTTCTGCCCCAAAGGAAAAGTTTGGCGGAACACAAGCTATGGTGAAAAAACCTGCGGATATTGAATTCTCTGATGAGACCAGTGGTCGTGAATTTGAAATACAGGTTTTAAATTACAAAGTAGAATAATCAAAAATGAAAAAAAGAAACGGAACCAGAAGGCGAGCCAATGAGCTCGTCTTTTTTCATAAAAAGAATTCGGGAGGAAATCCAATGGCTAATTTCGGAAAACAAAAAGAAGTAACAGTAGGTGGCGTGAAATATATATTACAGCATCCTGGGGTTAAACGCTCATATGAACTGACAGATGAGGCTATGAAGCCTAATCAACAAGTGCCGAGTATGACAAAGCTATTTGAAGCTTACATGAAAGAGGTAATTGTTGAGCCGAAAACAGATTGGGATTATTGGGACGAAAAAGGACCAAGTGATCTAAACAAGGTGATGCAAGAAGTAGACTCCTTTCTTAGAGGAGAAGAAAACTAAGCAATATTATCGAAATAAAGTACAAAAGCAATGGAACATGTGGCGACTCGTGGCAGAGAAATTTATCAGCTACGAAGTCGCTATTTTAATGTCTCCAGATGAAATTTTAGAAGCCAATGCGGCTCTTGATATTTATATCGAAAAGAAAAATCAAAGTATGAAGGGAGGTAAATAAAATTGTCTGATGGATCCGTCAGAAGCACCCATATTGAGCTATCGATTAAGGCCAAAACAGAAATATTGGATAAAGCTAATAAGCAGATGGATGCGGTTGTTGATAATGCCAAAAATGCTGGGAAGTCTATTAGCGGCATGGAAAAAGGGCTTAAAGAAACAAATAAGACAGCATCCGATACCAATAAAACATTTAAAGTGGCCAATAAAGGGATTGTGACATTTTCCCGAAATAGTACTACAGCAGGTAAATATGTTGGCAACCTATCTAAGGAATTAAAACAAACAAACACTGTAACGGATAGTGTTACGAAAAAGTTTAAATCAGCTAATGGCCAAGTACTTAGTTTTTCAAGAAATCTAAATAAAAGCGGGAATACTGTTTCTAAAACAACTGGATATATTGGTAGATTAGGTGAACGAACCAAGAATTCGATGGACAGTATGACGAAAAGTACTGGTCTGTTTGGTCGAATGTGGACAGGCACCAAAAACACCTTTATCAGAGGCATGTCTGATATGTCTAGTAATACAAGGAAATCGACATCAGGTATTACTGGAGCCTTTCGAGGAATTACTCCTACTGTTAATCGAGTGACAAGTAATATCGCATCTGGTGTATCAAGAGGAATCACCACTCCTTTTCGTGAAGCTACCGGTGTCGTAAAGGGTTATGCGAGTGCTCTAGGTGTCCTTAGTGGTGGAGCGTTAGCCGCGACAGGAATTGGGAGGTTGTCAGCTATCGAAAATGCTCAAACCTCTCTTACTGTCATGATGGGTGATGCTAAAAAAGCGAAACGTTTTCTAGATGATGTACTAGCTTTTGCTAAAACTACCCCATTTGCTTTTCCAGATTTAGCGGAAACCGCACGTAACTTAATCGCGTTTGGTATGGATTCAAAGAAAGTAGTTCCTACTTTAAAAGCGATTGGTGACGCGGCAGCCGGAACAGGGAAAGGTGCAGAAGGTTTAAGGCAAGTTGCGAGCGCGTTTGGTGATATGCAAACTTCCGGAAATATATCGATGGACCAAATTAATAGACTTTCTGACGCTGGTGTTCCTGCTATTAAAATATTAGCAAACCAAGCGGGTATTAGTACGGATGCGATGAAGAAAAGTATTTCAGACGGTGCTGTAAGTTCGGCTAAAGCAATTGATGTATTAGTAAAAGGCATGCAAAAAGGAACAGATGGTATCGCTGGAAAAACAGCGGCAATGGCTGGAATCATGGAGAAGACAAAAGATAACTGGACAGGTTCGGTTGATAGTTTAAAATCATCTATTTCATCGACAATGGCAAAAATTATGGAGCCTGCTAAGCCGCGTATTCAAGCAGGAATGAGATGGTTCGGTGATCAATTTAGTAAGTTACCTGGTGTTATTAATGCAACCACAAAGTTTTTTAAACCATTTACATCCCAACTATCCGGAATGGCTGAACCAATAAAAAACACCACTAAATTAGTTTATGGTGTAATTCGAATGTTCTCGAAAGATATGGGCGATGGTTACATGAAAGGTGTCGATATTGTTTCGCAAATTTTACCCGAAAAACAAGCGCAAAACGTGATCAAAACAGTGGATAAAATAAAAGGTGTTTTTGGTGGGTTTTTTAATTCAGCAAAAAATGCTAAAAACGTAATTAGTGGTGTTTTTAACCTTTTTAAAGGTGATGATACTAAAGCTTATGTTGATCTACATTCGATATTACCAAAATCAACTATGGTGAATATTGCTAATGGAGTAGAAAAAATTAAATCCGTTTTTGGTAATTTAAAAAGTACTGTGAAATCATTGATTCCATTTTTCATCACGATTGGTACAAGCTTTATGTCTGTGGTTGATTTTATAGCACCATATATAGGGAAAGCGCTTGGTGGAATAGTAGGATTTGTTAAGTCTATAACGGGGCAAATAGCAGGATTTTGGCAGGAAAATGGTGGTCAAATTACTGAAGCTGTTCGAAACATCGGAACTGTTTTAGGTGCAGTTTTTAAGGTTTTGATGCCTGTAATTGGTGTTATTGTTCGGTCGGTCTGGGGAAATATCAAAGGTGTGATCGTCGGAGCCATAAATGTCATTCTGGGCGTTACAAAGATTTTCACAGGGTTACTCACTGGTGATTTTTCCAAAATGTGGGAAGGTATTAAACAATTATTCTTCGGCGCAATCCAATTTATTTGGAATGGAATAAATCTCCTATTTATCGGGAGAATACTTGGCGGCATTCGGGCGCTTGGTTCCAAATCTATAGGATTTGTTAGAGAAATGTGGGGAGGGATAAAAAACTTCTTCACAGGCGGAGCTACGAATATCTGGGGAATCGTTAATAATTTAACCGGAAAAGTAACTAGTGGATTTAACTTTTTGAAGCAAAAAGCAGTAGATGTTGCACTAAAAATGATGATAAAAATGCAAACGATTTTTGGTGATATTGTAGCAGGAGCAAAGGCTTTGCCTGGAAAAATGGGTGAAGGTATCAAGTCAATGGCTAAAGGAGCTTGGAAGGGCATCAAGTATCTTGGCAATACAATGCTAAGCGGGATTGGAAAAGTCGTAAATGGTGTAATCACAGGATTGAACTGGGTAATGGGGAAAGTAGGCTTAGATTTCACAATTAACGAATGGAATGTTCCTCAATACGCTAAAGGCACCAAGGGTCATCCGGGTGGTCCTGCAATACTTGGCGATGGCGGTGGTCCTGAATTATTCCGAACTCCATCCGGTTTTGTTGGAATGAGTCCAGGTACTGACACTCTTATGAATCTACCAAAAGGCACCCAAGTTATTCCGCACAAACAAACTCAAGAGTTAATTAGTATGGGGATGCCCGCATATGGATTAGGCAATGTGATAGGAGATAAGTTTAAAGCGGGGGCTAGTTGGTTAAAAGATGTTGGTGTTAATGCTTGGGAAGGAACGAAAAAGGTGGCAAGTAAAGTAAAAGGTGTAGCACTAGATGTATTTGATTACATTGGCCATCCTTCTAAACTTTTAACTAAGGTATTGGAACAGACGGGAGTTTCTTTCCCTAAAATGGCTGGTGCTTTTGGCCAAGTCGGAAAAGGGGCTTTTTCTTTTATTAAAGGTAAAGCAGTAGAGTTCTTGAAAAAGAAATTAGAAGGATTTACTTCGTTTTTCTCTGGCGGTGGTTCCGTAAGTGGAAACGTAAAAAAATGGATAGTATCTGCTATGGCTAGATCAGGTGTATCTGGTGCAAATTGGGTTAATGGACTATCTTGGATAATTAATAAAGAATCGAGCGGTAATCCTAACGCAGTCGGTGCCATGACAAGCAGCGGCACTGCTAAAGGATTAATGCAGCTAAAGGATTTTAATGTTAAAGGTAATCCGTTTGATCCCGTGAACAACATATATTGGGGTATTCAATATATCAAAAATCGCTATAAAGGCATTGAGGGAGCGATGAACTGGTGGAGATCCCATAATTGGTACGCAAAAGGCACAAACTCTCATAGAGGCGGACCTGCTGTCTTAGGGGATGGAGGAAAGCGTGAATTATTTAAACTACCTACTGGACAAATTGGGTTATCCCCTAATTTTGCTACCATGATGAACTTACCTCGAGGAACAGAAGTTTTATCCGGAAATGAAACAGAAAAAGCATTTTCTTATACACCTTCTAGTAATTCGAGTCCAAGTGGGGGTTTTGTATTTAGCCCAGTTATTAATGTAAAAGTCGAAGGTGGACAATCATCAACTGAAACTAATGTAGAAAAAGCGGTAAAAAAAGCTTTAGAAGAAGCTATGAAAGATTTACGAGGACTCTTTGATCCGGGGGTGGCGTATTAATGGGGAAACTAGCAGGTTACAAAATTTCAAACATAGAAGAATCGTTTACCAATTCCGTTGACGTCACCTCATACCCCGTTGAAAAAGGTCTACCCATTACTGATGGGGTTAAAAGACAGCCAAAAACATTTAGCATAAGTGGTCATATATTAGCCAAGACCCATTCAGATGCTATGAAAATCTATAACGCCCTTGAAAAAAAGCAAAACTCCGGAACTATTGTAACATATGTTGGTAGAACGACTGCTAAAAACGTCATTATTACAAGTATGAACCCTAGTTTTAATAGTTCAATTGCAAATGGTATGGATATTTCCATTAATCTACAAGAAATAAGGATCGCTAAGTCTCCTTATGTAAAAAAGAAAACAACTAAAAAACAAAGTGGAAAAAAAAGTAAGAGTAATAAGAAAAAATCGAAGAAAGTTTACCATAAAGTAAAAAGAGGGGATACTTACTGGGGGTTATCAAGAAAGTACGGTACCCCTATTTCTACGCTCAGAAAATGGAATAAGTACCCTGATAGGCGCATACCTTTGAATGTGAAATTGCGTGTTAAATAAGCTTTTGTTTGTTTATATTCGTACCCAATAGGTGGTATAATTATCTCAAAAGGAGATGATTGTGTTGGGGGAGATTTGGAAAGATATTAAAGCTTATGAAGGGCTGTATCAAGTGAGTAATTACGGAAGGGTTCGCTCACTCGATAGAATGATTTGGAACAAAAGAAATAAATCTTTTTATAAAGCTAAAGGGATTATTTTAAAAGGAAAAAGGTTAAAAACAAATTATATTGAAGTGATGCTTTATGACAAACAGAATAACAAACGTGAATTTTTGATCCATCGTATTGTTGCTGAAGCTTTTATTCCTAATCCAGACAATAAACCTCAAGTTAATCATAAAAACGGTGTAAAACACGATAATAGAGATTCAAATCTTGAATGGGTGACAAGAAAAGAAAATGTTAATCACGCATTAAAAAAGGGATTAATAAAGGTAGGAAGTAAATCAACTTCTTCAAAATTAACCGAAGAACAAGTTATTGAAATAAGAGCATTATTTGGTACTAAGAAGTATTCGTTTAGTGAATTAGGCAGAATGTTTAATGTTGACGGAGCAGGTATAGGTAGGATTATTAAAGGCCAAACGTGGAAACATCTACCTATAATAGATTACGACTTCGATATTGATAGCTTAGAGAGGAAAAGAAGACAACGCAAATTAATTTTGACACAAGAACAGATCAACGAAGCTGCATCAATGGTAGATTCGGGGATTTCAAAAAGAAAAGTAGCTGAACATTTCGGAGTTACCCATACTACTATAAACAGATTCCTAAAAGAAAGAGTGCCTAAATAGGCGCTTTTTTGTTTTCTAAAAATGAAAGGCGGTGGATACTATCGCTAAGCGGGATTATATAGATTTTGATAAAGAAGAGGTGCCAGTTGTATTTGATATTGATCTTGAGGAAGATACATTTACTATGGGCATTAACTACAATCAAACAAATGATTTTTTTACTGTTGATCTATGGGATAGTGAAGGGAATGTTATTGTCCTTGGTGAAAAAATGGTGTTAAATCGACCTCTTTTTGATGATTTGGTAGATGAACGCTTACCCGGACCATCCCTTGTTCCAATGGATGAGGCAGGAAATGAAAAACGAGTTTCTTGGGACAATTTTGGCGTTACCGTTTTTCTTTATATCGATGATATCAGCGACGATTCTGACGATCCAATAGAAGACAACTTAGACTACGATGGTGATGATTATGACTACTAGTCCTTTATTATTTGGCCGTGTAATAAAAATAAGCATTGAAGCAAGTGGTGGAAAGCTTAACTTTAATAATGATGACCTTGAAATACATTTTGAAGTTCCGTTTGATGATGATGCAAAACCAAACATTAGCACTGTTCAAATCTACAATTTAACCAAAACTACCATTAACAGAATAAAAAAGGGTGCAAATATTACTGTATCTGCTGGATATAAAAGTGATCATGGTGTATTAACATCTGGGAAGGTTACAAAAGTTTTGACCAAATATGAAGGAGTCGACAAGTGTACGACCATCACTTTCAAGGAAGGTATAGACTATAGTGGAATTAAGGTTACATCAAATGTAGCTGACCCAGCCGAAAAGTATTATGTAAAAAAACGTGTAAAGTTAAAACGCCCCATTAAGACTACCACTATTGGGAAAAATGGTCGCAAGTACACAAGGACGACGCAATATAAAACTATAAAAGTAGCTAAGTATCGTAAACAAACCATGCAAATTACTTTTAAAAATGGTGTAACGGCCAGACAAATTATTACTCGCTTAACAAAAATACTTGGCATAAAACTCGCCGAATGTAACTTACCAAAAAACAAAATATACAAAAAGGGATTTAAAGTCACCGGCTCAATCGAAAATAAGCTTGAACAGGTGGTTAAAGATTGTGGAGCTTCCATGTATTGGCGCCGTGGTAAAATGGTCATACGGTCGATTGAAACAGGAAATGATGAACGATTCACCCTGCAAGAATCAACCGGTCTTATAGAACCGCCTGAACAATTTGAAGATGATGATCACAGCGGATACAACGTTCGGTGTTTGCTTCAACATCGGATAACCACTGCTTCAATTATTCAGATTAAAAGTTCAACTGCAAATGGGAAATTCCGGGCGAAATCAGGCAAGCATTATTATGACGGAAACGACTTCCTCACAGAATTCGAGGTGATTTAATGAGCCAACTAACCAAATTTTTTAACGACGAATATAAGAATCATATTTTGTTTAGCATCAATACAACTGCACCAGCTAAAGTGCTCAAATATAATTCATCAACAAAGAGAGCTGATATTCAGCCTCTTTTTTTAATGGCTAATAAGGACAATACCGTTTATAAGCAATCTCCAATTAACGATGTACCAGTTTTAAAACATTGCCAATCCGATCTTAAAGCAGGATCTCTTGTCTTTTACTCTTGTGCTCAACGATCACTCGAAAATCTTAACGGGACAAACTTTATTGATCCGGACAGTCACCAATATTTTGATTCAAACGACGCTGTTGTGATTGGGGTGTTTGACGGATGAAAAGTCTTAAATTGTTAAACGGTGATCTAGTACTTACGAATGGTGAAATTGAATTGGTGGATGGGGATGATGAGCTTAAACAGAATTTAGAAGTAATCCTGAAAACCCGTTTGGGAGAGTTTTTTCTTGATGAAAATATTGGTCTTGATCGGACAAATTTACTTACCAAACAGTTTGATGAAGAGTTGGCTCATTACGATATTGTCGAAGCACTCATGCAGGAAGATCGAGTAAAAGAGGTAAGCGAAATATCTTTTAATTTGGATAAGTATAAGCGAATTTTGACGGTAAATTTATCTGTTACTAAGATTGATGGTACTACCATTGAATTGGAGGGGGTGAGCGCGGATGCTGGATAAGAACGGTTTTACCAGAAAGACTTATTCAGATTTATTAGATGAGATGGAAGCCAAAGCAAAAGAATTGTTCGGGGAAAATACAAACACGAAGGCATACACTCCTTTAGGTATTATTCTTCGAATTTTTGCTTGGTTTTTGGCAATTGTATGGGATGTCGTGGAGAGAGTTTACAACAATTCTTTTCCCGGTACAGCAGAAGGTATATCACTTGATAGATTATCAAAACTCAAAGGAATGACACGTATTAAAGAAGATTATGCTTACGGTAAGGTTCAAATAACCGGCCCCCGTAACACATTGATTGAAGCTGGCTTTATTGTAGGGACTAAAAATGATGTATGGTTTGAGACAACAGAAGAAATCATACTGGATGAAACAGGTCTGGGGATTGCCGAAATTTATTGTCAAGATGCTGGTGTGATTGGAAATGTTGAAATTGGAGAAATTACAGAAATACTTAATCCCACAGATGAAGATCTTTCTGTTACAAATTTGGAACCAACATCTGGAGGTAGAGAAAAAGAAACAGACAAGGAATTTTATGAACGATTTCAGCAATATCCAACTAAATCTGGTTCATCTAACATTGAGAGCATTGAAGCTAAACTTTTAGAAACCCCAGGAGTACGTGATGCGATTGTGTCTCAAAACACTGCAAGTGTTGAAAAAAACGGTTTACCTCCTCACTGCATCGCACCTTTTGTATTCGGAGGTAATGACGAGGAAGTGGCACAAACTATATTTGATGTAGCTCCCGGGGGCATTCAAGTGTATGGTACTACGGTCATCCAAGTAAAGGATTCTAAAGGTGTATTTCATGATATTGGCTTTACACGACCTACTACTATTCAGGTATACGTCAAAGTGCAACTGACGAAAGGTACCGATTTTTCATCGGATGGAATTAAAAACGTTCGAAACCAAATTCTAAATTATATTGGCGGCTTAGATGAATCGGGTTATGAATACCCAGGACTGGGCCAAAAAGAAAACGTTGTTCATGCGAAAATTGTTGCTCTTGCTTTAAACTTCAAAGGTGTAAATGATGTTGTGGTTGAGTTAAGTAGAGATGGTATTAATTTTTCCCAAACTAATATTACAGTGGCTGCAAATCAAGTGGCAAAAACCACTTATGACAAGGTCGTGGTTTCATGAGTTTTTTAGATAACATGCTTGGCAAGCTAACGGATGTTTATAAAAAATCTAAGACTAGTAATATTGGTAAATTGTTTTCTATCGTTTCGGAGCCAATGGATGACTTGCAGAAAACGCTAGAAACAATGGAAGACTGGCGTGATATTGACAAAGCAAAAGGTGCTGTCCTTGATAGGATGGGAGAAGAAATTCTGCAAGAATACCGCGGTGGACTTTCTGATGAAGAATATCGTCTTAAAATAAAAACACGTATCATTATAAATTATTTATCTGATGGTGATATAGAGACGATTATTAAACTATTAGAAGTCTTTTTAGGTGATCATCTTATCAGTGTTCAGACGGCTGCCAATGTAAAGGAAGGTCCATTCGCCGGTGCACCAGCAACACTCCTTGTTACCATACGAGGTCATGAGACTATCGGAATACCATTTGAGGAATTAGCAAAGGTTTTAATCGGTGGGGTAGGAACCCAGTGGGAATATCTACTTGAAAGAAAATTGACCATTGAACGTGAGTATAATAAGTGGTTATACCCATTTGAATATTATGCTGGAGAATTGGTTGCTTGCGGCGAGAAAATAGGTAATGATAACCAGTTGTATACATCTGCGTTGAATCTATCTGGCGACTATTCTACCCAATTAAATGATTATTTAATTTGCGGTGATTACGTATCTGGTAACAATGATAACTCTTCTTATTCTAGTGATCTTAATATGTACCAAAGTTATTCAAGGAATATGCAACCATATCCTATATGTGGAACCTTTGTAGCGGGAGAGGTGATATAAAATGGCGATTACAACAAACGGCCATACAAAGTTAAAAAACATGCTTTTAAATTTAATTAAAGAAGGACAATACACGTTGGATGGGAAAAAGTATAAAACACCTCTATTTAAAACAGAACTATCCGGAGACATAATTACCATCTATCTTTATTTAGATGACAACGTAAGTGGGAAAATTACTAGGTTTGAGTTGCTTGATCAAGATGGCGATACCTTTGACGATCAACCAGATAATATAACTAAGCCGAATATAAACGGATTACTCATTTCGTTTAAATACAGTTTAAAAAGAGTTTAGGAGGGATAGCGGTGGCTTATACACCGAAACTATGGCAAGACAGAATCTTTGATTCAAATGGTAAGGTTATACAAGAAGGCGTGCCTTTTAGCGCGGGAAATATGAACAACATAGAAGAAGGCGTGCAGTTATCACATTTCGACATAGGGCTACTTGCACTATTTGCTATGCATCAAGGAAATATAAATCAGTTAGAAATATCTAAATATAAAAAGCAACGCTTGCTACAAGGGCAAGCGACTATTAATAATACCACTACATCAATTGGTGGAGTTTTCAGAGATTCCGAACCATTTGTAACGATTGCTTTAAATGGGTACCAGCAGATTAATGCTCCAAACTATGATATTTCGCTAACGCCGATATCCTCTGATGACATGGGTGCTGTCGGCAGACTAGAAGCTTATGATAAAACTCAAAATGGATTCAAGGTAAAAATGACAGGGTCCGCAAAAACAGTTTCCTTCATGTGGACCTTAATCAATCCGAACGTTTAAAAAAGAGGAGGTTTTAATGTGATTATCACAAATGTAAATGAAGGGAAAAAGGCGCGTTATTCTATGAAGGGTACTAGGCTAACTATTGAAAATCAAGTATCTATTGATCTGGAAGAGCGTCAAAGTGATGTTCAAAAAGTCATCGATGTTTGCTTGGACAACCAGCTGCAAACTATGAGAGAAGGTCTGGGAGCGTGGTATGTAGCCACAATCATTATTCCTCCTATACAGCGATTGTTAGCTGGCACAGGAGAGTATGATGAAAACGACAATGAAGTCATGTCGGAAATTGAACTGCCGCTTGATATGAATAAAGTCGAGCTGCGCTTGTGGGGATTGCCAGAAGAATATGGTCAAGAAGAAAGTATTGACGAAGGAGTGACGGAATAATGCCATTTATTTTAAGTGTAAAAGATGCATATAGACAATCTGTAGAGGCGGCTACCAATGGAAAAAACACCGTGATGTACGATGACAAAGGGATTCCATCTATCATGGTCTGTGTTCCTCGGTTTAATTTATCCGATGTAATCGATGGAGCTCCCAACACGCCGCATCCAGCTTTCATCGTGAACGGCGTTGTGAAAAACGAAATCTGGATTTCAAAATTCCAGAACATTGTTCATGACAACCGGGCATATTCACTACCGGGTATGGATCCAAGAACGTCAATCACTTTTGACACAGCAAGAACTTACTGTAAAAACAAAGGCGCAGGATGGCATCTGATGACAAATGCTGAATCGGCAGCCGTTGCTTTGTGGGCGAAGAAAAACGGAACAATGCCGCGCGGAAACAATAACTACGGTCAGGATATTGACGCTCCATACGAACGTGGTCGTGAATCGTCCAAAGACGGCGATAGAACCGGACGGGTGTTGACTGGTTCAGGTCCTGCTTCATGGAGCCACGACGGAACGACTGCAGGTATTTATGATCTAAACGGTAACGTCTGGGAATGGAACGAAGGATTAAAAATAATTGACGGAAAAATTTATGTACACAAAGATAATGATTTCGACACTCCGGATGATATTTCTCGCTGGGTTGACACTGGCGCGTTCTTTGATGATGTCGGCGGCTTAGTGCTTAATTCGTCGAGGACGGCTGCATCCGGTTCTTATAGCAGAAAGTTCGAGGAACTGAAAGCGGCGGCTGGTTACACCATCCCTGACTTATTGAAACATTTAGCGATTGCTCCGATCGACGCGAACCACGGAGGCGACAATACTTACGTCACTATTGATGGTGAGCGTATTCCGCTTCGCGGCGGTAGGTGGTACAATGGCGCGCATGCTGGCGTTTTCTATCTGGGCCTGGGCTACTCTCGTTCGAATTCGGATTCGAACATTGGCTTCCGCTCCGCGTTCGTAATCTGAAATCTGTAGTCTGATAATCTGTAAGGGCCAGCGGTAGCTGGTCCTCGCATTTAAAAAGGTGATTTAAATGGCAAATAAAGAAGATTTGAAAATACTTCAAAAGACATATGACATGATCGAATATGGGTATATTGCATTGCGTCAATATCCAAAGTCAGAAAAACATACACTTGCAGCTGATACAAAACGCTGTATGTATGAACTGTTGAGATTGATCATTCGGGCAAATAAAAGATATTTCAAGAAAACGACTCTCCAAGATATCGACATCGAATTAGAGAATTTAAGATATTTAATTCGATTGGGAAACGGACTCGGGTTTTTACCTTTCAAACAATATGAAAATTGGTCGAGAAAGGTAAATGAAATAGGAAAAATGCTCGGTGGTTGGATGAAATCAATGAACAATTAAAAATTACATACTTGGGGAATAGGTCATAATTTGTGAGCGTATTCCGATTCGCGGCGGTAGATGGAACAATGGCGCGAATGCTGGCGTTTTCTATCTGAACCTGAGCAACTCTCGTTCGAATTCGAATTCGAACATTGGCTTCCGCTCCGCGGTTCTCCTCGTCCGATACTCCAAGCGCAACGCGCTTGTTGGCAGTACGAAGGAAAACGGACTTATTTCCCTTCACTCGGGAAAAATATTAAATTGCTGATGAATTAGTTAGTAGTTTATGTCAACGAAGAGTAATACAATCAGCGTTCTTTATACACAGAAAGAAGGTTATTCAACATGAAACGATTCAACAATCTATTTGAACAAATAATAGATTATGAGAATCTCTGGAACGCATATCTAAATGCAAGAAGAGGGAAAAGGCTTCGAGGTGAAGTGCTTGAGTTTAGCAATAATGTTGAGGAACATCTAATTCAGATACAAAACGAATTAATTTATAAAACATACAACGTCGGTCGGTATCGTGAATTTTATGTTTACGAACCAAAAAAGCGGCTTATTATGGCTCTACCTTTTCGCGATAGGGTTGTCCAGTGGGCGATTTACCAAGTGATAGAACCATTACTGGATAAGCAGTTTATAAAAGATTCTTACGCCTGCAGAAAAGGCATGGGAACACAGAAGGCTGCCGATCGTCTCCAGTACTGGATGCGGAAACTAGAAAGGTCGCACGGGAAGGCATATGCTTTAAAACTCGATATGTCTAAGTATTTTTATCGCATCGATCACAATGTGCTGCTGAATATTTTGAAGAGGAAAATTAAAGACGATGATCTATTGTGGCTGCTTGAAGTAATTATCCGTTCAGAAGAGACGAAGTTTGGTATTCCCCTCGGTGATCATGGGTTCGAGGAGGACCGTATTGAAGGTATGGGTATGCCAATAGGAAACCTAACCAGTCAATTATTCGCGAACCTCTACCTGAACGAAATGGACCAATATGCGAAACATGAGCTTGGCCTGCATCATTATATTCGCTATATGGACGACATCATTATACTTCATCCAAATAAAGAAGAACTATTGGAAGTGCTGGAGGAAGTGGATGTCTTTCTCAAATCAGAACTGAAGCTGCAATTAAATAATAAAACATCGATTCGTCCTATTTCCTGCGGTGTTGAGTTTGTTGGCTACCGCATATGGACAACGCACCGAAAATTAAGAAAAGCGACCGTAAAGAAAATGAAAAGCAGATTTAAATATTTGAAACGAGCCTTTGCTCGAGGGGAGGTGAACGCGGATGAGGTTCGTCCGACTGTTATGTCTTATCTCGGATTCATGAAGCACGCGAATTGTTATCGGCTGCAACAGAAGACATTAAAAGAATTTGTTCTAAGCCGTAAATCATAATGCACTGTCGTTATAGGTGGTAGAGTATGCAAAAAGAATATTATTTTTGTTCTGTGCCGAGCAGAACTATTTTTATTTAAACGGGGTGGTCATTTGACAGTAGAACTAGGGGTCTTAATCGCTGTAATGGGTGTAATGATAAGTTACCAAGCTTACCAGCTAAATAAAACTAAAGACTTAAAAACCGATAGTCAAGAAAGCGCAGAATTAAAGGCGGAATTGGGATATATCAGAAAAGGAGTTGATGATATAAGGATTGATTCAAAAGCGAATGAAAAGCAAATGGCGCATCTTTCGGAACGTGTAACAAGGATTGAAGAATCTGCGAAATCCTTACACAAAAGAGTGGATAATATGGAAAAAATTAAAGGAGTGGAACACATTGGATAAAGCAAGCGTATCTCGTTTTACCATTTTAATTGTAGCTGTAATTAATGCAATGTTAAATTTGATAGGTTATCAAACCATTTCAGATGAATATGTAAATGATATAGTCGCCGTAATTTCGGGGGCTTATTTTATTTGGGTGGCATGGAAAAATAATTACATTAGTAAAAAAGGTAAAAAGCAAAAAGAAGTATTGAAAAAAGAAGGATTAACAAAGTAAGGAGCAGCGTTTATCGTTGCTCTTTTTTTCATTCCAAATAAAAGGAGATTGATAGAAATGGGAATTATCATGGATATTTCTCACCACCAACCATCAAATAAAATCGATTGGGCTAAGGCAGCAAAGGAAGTAGACCTAGTAATTATTCGTGTCCAATATGGGTCTAACCTAATTGATCGTGAGTATAAAAACCATGTGGCAAACTGTAAAAAGTACGGCATCCCATTTGGTCATTATGCTTATGGCATGTTTGTAAGTGTCAATGACGCAATTGTGGAAGCTAAAGACTTTATTAATCGTGCAGATAATGATGCTCTATTTTTAGCTTTGGATGTAGAAGGCGATACCGTAAAATCCTGTGGAACAAAAGACCTTGCAAAAGCATCACAAGCTTTTATCGACGTATTAAAAGATGTAGGTTATAAAACGGGCTTTTATGTGTCCCACGAATTGTATAAAAAATATGATTTAGATAAAGTAAAAGCTGATTTCTTGTGGTTACCACGATACGGAAAAGACAACGGTAAACCTGATAAAAAACCCGACTACCCATGTTGCTTATGGCAGTATTCGCAGTATTGTAAAGTAGACTGGTACAAGGGTGGTCTTGACTTTAACTTGTTAAATGGCGACAAAAGTCTTGAGTGGTTTACTGGAAAAAAGAAAACTACCCCAGTGAATAAGCCGAAAAAAAAGACCGAATCAAAGCCAGTAAGTAAACCAAAGGATGAAAAATACACTGTTGTAAAAACCCTAAATGCCTATATTAATGCCGCTGATGCTAAAGCAAGAAAAAACGTAAAGGGGACAGTATCGGCTGGAACCTATCATGTCTTTAACAAGGCTAATGGTATGATCAATGTAACACCTATAAAGGGAGTAGCGGGCTCATGGATCAACCCAGCAGATAATAAAAAGTCTGCTACTTCCACAACAAAAGCTAAGTATCATGTTGTAGGTAAAGGAGAGGTATTATCCAAGATTGCAGCAAAATATAATACGTCCGTTAGTGCGATTCTAAAATTAAACAAAAACATTAAAGATAAAAATTTAATTTATGCAAATCAAAAAATACGTGTTAAGTAGTATATTTTGATTGTTTGTAACAAAAATTAATAACCATCACGATTCCACACAAAAGCCCTTCTCAATCGAGAGGGGCTTAAAATTATGCATTCGTTGTTTCTACGTAAATAAATTCGGTTAAATCATAATCATTAGTTGTTACTTGATAATAGTGTGCATACTTTGCATTTTGAGTATTTTCAGCGTCTGTTATTTCATCCAGCTTAAAAAATAAATCGTTATCCTCTGTGATTTTATTCCCCGGTGCTCCAACCTCATTTGAATAGATTACATGTGTTTTCTTCATTTTATTTTCCTCCTTTATTTGTGGTAGGAGGGCGAACCCTCCCGAGTCTTAGTAAACTAATTTAAAATCGTTATAATCGACGTCGTCAAAGCCGTTTTCTTCAATAAATTTTTCTTCGTTAAAGCCTATCAACTCAAGGGCTTCATCCACTGTTAAACTTCTGTTTGTTACCACTTCTCCAACTAAGATTTCCTCGTAAAATACTTTCATTTTTAATTCCTCCTAAGATTTTATTCTTTATGTTATCCCTTCGGTGTATCTATAATATACCATGTATAAAAGTACATGTAAAGTGTTTTTAGTAAAGTTTTAATTATTTTTTTTAAGATTTTTTCGACGCTCTGCAACTTGCTTAGCATATGCTTCTACGTCACTTTTAAGATATAATCTAACACGGCTACGATCTACACCGTGATCATAAAAAGGGACCAAACGTCCAGCCTCAATCGATTGATTAAATGAGGTTAAGCTTTGTTGGGTAATCTCCATCGCTTCCTGCTTAGTGAGCAGATTTTCATCTACCCACTTTTTTATTTGTTCACTGTTCAATATTTTTTCTCCTTTCGTATTCCTTAATTATTTCATCCCAGATCGCATTGATTTTCATTTTTGGAAATTTCTTTTTCATCGTGTTATAGCTAAAAGTAAGTAATTGATTTAGTTCTTTTGTAGTTACTTTTCCGTGCTTTTCATAGATACTTATCATTTCGTTTATGCATTGTTCTTTAGAAATTATTGGTGATAAACACCCACAACTTTTCGTATTTCCACTTATCAAGTTCGAACTATCGACAACGGTTGTATTTCCACAATCACATTGGCATTCCCAAAAAGTGTGATTATTATTCGTTTTTTCTAAATTTCTCCTTAGTACCTTTAGTTTAGAAAAACGCTTTCCTGTTAAGTCAGGAGAATTCTTTTCAGATATCCACTCGTTTTTATTACATCCACAAGATTTTGTGTTTCCGTTTCTTAAACTGTCAGTGATTACAGGGAGTTGGTTTCCACAGTCGCATTGACAGAGCCATCTACGTTTATTTACTTCTTTTTTTCCTGATTTGACTCTTATGCCTTCAATTTCTTTTATTACCTTTAACATCCCGTATGTTTGTCCAGTAAGATCTAATTTACGGGGCATTACTGGATCACTCCAATCAAACGAGTTAATGTGTTGTTTGCTTTAACTGTTGTATTAACGATTCGAAAATATACATTGATACGTTTACCAGCTGCAAGATTATCCGTTTCTGTTACATAAGTGATTTCATGTAATTTCCCTTTAATAATTACTTCATAGCCGTTTTCAATTTCTTTTACGACTTCCATATTTTTACCTTGAGAGAAAATATCCATAAACATTGCTCTTGCTTTATCAGATGATGTAGCAGTGTTTTTAACTTCTTTCCAAGCAATTATTAAAGCTTCTTTAAAGTACATTTTTGCAGTTCCGCCAAATTTTTTAACCCCTGCTTTAGCAATCTCCCAAGCTCTTGTCATAACGTTTTTCATTTTTCGTTTTCTCCCCTTTGTTTCACTATATGTATAATATAACATGTATTTTTATATATGTAAAGAGAAATGAAAAAGTTTTTAAATAATTTTTTAAACTTAAAAACCCCTTCAAAGAGGGGCATCCTCCACAAACTTAATTTGCGGTTCATTCTTATCCATTTCTTTAATAGCTTCGACTAATTCCTTTACAGCCATATCCTTTGTATATTGATTATCGCTCTCCAATTGCATAGCTACCTTCGTGATCCGTTTTTTAATATCTGTCCAATCGTTTTTAATGTGTAACTGATCAATTGTTTTCATAAATATCCCTCCCATTATTTCCAATATTTAATTTCTACAAAAATGATCAAAAACCCTTTTATAAGAACGAATGTTTGGTTATAATAGGAACAATAGTTCGTATTTTAGGGAGGGTCAATCGATGAAAGGTTTATTATTGAAGTCTGCTAGCACTGGAGAAAATCTTGAAATGATTTATTTATCTAATAAAGGTGAGATTACTCAGCGTATAATCAAAGTTGAAAAAGTAGGTGAAGAATCATTTAAGGAATATTGCTACAAACGCAGACAGTCTCGCACCTTTAAACTGAGTAATGTTTTATCGATTGCTCCTTTAAAACATCATAAGAGAGGGGCTTAATAATGAGTATTAATGATCGCGGATTAAAAAAGTGGCAGGGTTTCTTTATGCCTGAGCATGTAGAACAAATAAAAGAGATGTGGTTAGATGACCAGAAAATCAAAATGCCAATTTGGGATGAAGATAGAATTTCAGAATTTGAGCAATTAATAAGGTATGCTAAGGACTATAATTTATATGTAGACTTATCAATTTATAATGAAGGATTTGAACGAAAAATAACATGCTCCATAAAAGCTTTAGATCCATTAAAGAAAGAAATTAAAGCGGTAACTTCGGAGGGTATGGAAAGTATTCGATTTGATAAGATATTAAATGTAACAGTAATAGACTAGAACCGCCCAATTGGACGGTTATTTTTTTATCCAAATATCCCTAATATCCATTTTTAATTCTTCGCTTATTAAGTATGCACTCTCGAATGATGGAGGTCTTTGCTCGTTAACTATGGCATTTAATGCACTTCGGCTTAATCCAACTTTTTCGGCAAATTTTTTTTGGGTAAATTTTTTATCCTTTTGTTTGATCTTCGCAAATATAACCCTTAGATTGCACTCGAATTCCATCTAATCACCTCTTATACAAGTTTTTCGACGGAAACTTATAAATCCCTTTAAAAAAATTAAAAGCCATCACACAAATAAAATATCTTGTTAAAGAGACATATTTTTTTGAAGAAGGTCATAAGTATTTATTAAGCAACTCAAAAGTAATTAACCAGCACTTCAAAAACCCAAGCAATTAAGAAGGAGGTATCAAGTAATGGAGATTAAAAAGGCTACCTTAGCCCTGAATGTCGAGGATCCGGAACAAGCGGAATTATATGAATTTGTCACACTTCTACCTAACGGTAAAAAGAGAAATGCCAGTGCATTTTTAAAAACACTTGTTGATCGTGAATATCAAAAGAAACGTGAATGGTATTTGGAGGAAAAAGAAAAGGCGCATAAAAAAGCGCCGGTTATTAAATCGGTAAATGGAGGGTTAAGTTTCAAAATAAAATAATTACATGTGCTCGAAAATAAATTTACAGACTTGGATTATGACGAATCCAGTTATGATATAGGGCATTCGAAAAACTCCTTTTTATTATTAATTTCTCCATTTTCTTGGGGGTGATACTCATTCTTTTGATTATTTTTGTGGGTACGATTATCGGCACAGGGTTAGTGGCGTATGGAATGTTTGTTGAATTAAAAAAACTTTGGAAGAGGTGGAAGTGATGCATAAAACCCAAACTCTTGAGTGGAATTGTTTTATGAAAGGGGATATTTTACGAAAGGAATTAAAATGCAAAAAAATAATGCCAACTATTTTAACAGGGATATGGGTGGCAAATAAATCTATTATAGTTAGCGCTGCAGAAATAAATGATTCAACTGGATTAGGACGTCTTATATCAGAAATATTAGGGATTGCCGATTATATCGCTTGGGGTGGTCTTATTTTTGCAGGAGCTTCATGGATGTTTAATAATCGTACAGTTGCAATTGAAAGAGGTATAGGAGTTACTGCGGGATATTTAATCATTCGCAAATCGTGGGCTTACATTCAATTCTTAAAGGGAATTTAGGGGGGATCATCGTGATTGGAAATGTAGCTGATAAAGTAGCTGACAAAATTTATGAAGGACTAAGGTTTTTCTTTGAATCAAAGCTGGATGCATTAGTAGATATTCTGCCCGAATTAGCTGGTTTATCATTAATAGTTTGCGGAGTGCTTATGATGTTTGGCGACTTCAAAAAATGGTTGGGACGTACTGGAATTGTAGCAGTGGTTGGCACAACATTGGTGGTGATATTTTAATGTTTAAAAAACATTTTCAATTAGTATCCTGGGATAAATTTTTTGAGGTTGAAGAAGAAAAAGTAACTGTTTATCGCATAATACCCCATAGCACCATATTAAATAATCAATCATACAAACTTTGGAGAACGTTACATGGGTTATACACCAAAATGAGTGAGAGATTGCAGAAGGATGGGATGAAATTACGTTACAAAACAAAAGAGAGGATATGGTTTGATATATCTTTTAGATCAGTAGAAAAAGGTGTTAATTCGAAAGGAGAACCAATCCTTGAAAAGAAAATTGAATTTTTCCTTGCTTGTCCTTCGCATTTGGCTGAGCATGTAAAACATCATTTTGAGCATCATTATCGGTCTAAAAATGCAGGAATTACTTTAGAGGAAATTGAGATAGAAAGTACCCACATTCCAGAGGAATGTACTAATGTTTGTGATTTAAAATTAAAAAAGCATAATATTTTTTCCATTGAATCTGATTACAGTAAACAAACAACCCCAATTTCTTTCTTATTAAACTGTATTCATGATGTAAGAGGGAATGATATGGCTAAAATATCAATTTGTGCAGAACCTTATAATCGATTGAAATGGAATAGTTCATCAAAAATAGCATTTGATAAATTTCAAAAAGGGAAAACACCCAAGCGAACGAGAATAGATGGAAGGAACATTTTTGCAGCTGCCTTTAATGGTTTAGATGTATTATATACATGGTTAGAATCAATGGTAAATGAAATTATTGACATTGTGGATTCTATGGGAAGTAAAGAAAAGAGAGATAACTATTATGAAAAGCAAAAGCATAAACAAAAATCAGATTTAGAGAAAAGAAAAATACTGATTGATGGCAAATTATCCACCTCAACAAACAGGAAACAAAACGCTCCAGTTTTCAAAACCCACATTAGAGTAGCATCTCATTCAATAAATGACGTAAGACGTGAAATGACCAAAAGAGCAATTGTCACAGCATTTGATCAACTATCTGAAAATAATGAGCTAGAATCAATTGAGCTTTCAAAAAAGGAAGTAAAAGCTAGTTTGAATGAAATAAATAACTTTAAATTGACGATGTATAGTAAAAGCGACATTGATACCAATATATTTTCAAATTATGAGTTGGGTAAAATAACTCAACTACCTACATCTGATCTTCAAAGGGAATATGAAGATTCACTGATAGCTAAGAGCCATATCGAAACGGATATCCCTTCAATTTTTATTCACAAGGAAAAGAAGAAAGGTGTGAGAATTGGGGATATTCTCATTAATATTGGTTCAAATAATATAACTTGTAAGGAAAACTTACAAGTTGAAGCGATCACAAAAGAAAACGGCATATTAATTGGCCATAGTGAATCAAAAGGTCAACAAATACCAATTTCTATCCCAATAAAAAATCCAAACGAATTTTATAAGGGATACGTATTTCAAGGACAAATGGGGGCTGGAAAAGATACTGCAATACAAAATTTTGTGGTTGAAGGGAATCTAAAACATAATATTCCTTTTGTGATTATTGACCAAGTCAATAAAGAAGGGAGAGAGGGCATGGCAAACGGAATCCGTGATTCGTTGCCGCCAGAAAAGATTGTAGACCTTGATATTTCAAATGAAAAATATCTCCCGCCACTTGATCTAACTGAAGTAATGAAGAAATTGGGTAAAAAAGGAGCTGACCGATTTGCAAATGAATTAATACAGTTCTTTGATATCGATGATATGGGGCAAAGCAAGAAGGTTTTAAGAAATTTTGCGAAAGCATGCAACGGTTCCCTTTATCAGCTGCAACAACTACTAGAAGATGAAACTTTTCGGAAAAACCGAATAGTTGAATTAAGGAAAGAAAGAAATAATCGATTAGCGGATGAATTAGACAAATACACATCTCAATATGAGTACAATAAAAAAGAAGAATTAGTATGTACTTTTGATGGTCAACGATCACTGGATAGCAAAGCGGCACCTATTTTAAATCGATTAGATACTTTCCTTGGCGACGACACACTTTATTCGATATTTGCACAACCACCAAAGGAGGAAATGGCATTTGAGCAATGGATGAAGGAAGGGAAAGTCATTCTTATTCGTGTACCGGACCGAGTTTTATCCCAAGTTGCTGTTAAGACATTGGTCCACTGGATCACATTAAAAGTATTTATGACTCGATTGTTAATGGATAATGAATCACAATCAAACGGCTGCTTTATCGTATTTAATGAACCTCAAACATACTTGAAGGATAATAAGGGATTAGCTGATCTAATGGCACGAATTGCTGTACAAGGGAGAAAAGAACGATTAGGATCCATCTTTGCCTGTCATCATATTGGCCAAATAAAAGAAATTGCAGATGATTTAATAAGTGGAGGGGTCCATTGGTTTTTGTTCAAGAATGATAACAAAAAGACATTCGAAGCCTTAGAAACTGAATTGAAACCAAACTTTGATTTAGAATCAGCTATGCAAACACCAAGACATCATGCAATTAATATTCTAAACTTTGGTGGGGATCGAAAGCCTGCATTCCTCGTTCATATGCTTCCGCCATCTTACGAAAGATACCAGGCTTATGATAATTCATTTTTAACAAAACGCCATGCTGAACTATATGGAAGAAAAGTAGAAGAAATTGAATCAGTGATTGTAAGGGAAAGTGCCTAATAAAAAATTAGGTACTTTTTTAATTTTTTATAAAAATGGTTCTATTTTGATGGTCCGCCAGCATATGCTTTATCGTGTAGCAAAGCTAGCGAAAAGCTTTGAGGGGATTCTCTGCATTTTGCAATTTTGAGAAGACTCATCTTTAGTGATAACTAGTTTAGAAGTACTTCTCAAGTCAAACAAAAAATCATTCGTGCCAATTTCGTGCCATTTGATAGAAAAAATAAAAAAGACAAGGAATTCAAAAACGCTGAATCCCTTGTCTTTACTGGGTTTATTTATATGGCCCCGAGAGGACTCGAACCTCCGACGCATGGTTTAGGAAACCAACGCTCTATCCGCTGAGCTACGGAGCCATGATAGGATTACTTTCTTCTAATGTGCATAATATATTATAAAGGAAATAATAGTTTTTGAAAAGAGAATAGAATTATTATTAAATAAAAGAGGAAGTCATCATAGAAAAGATGGCTTCCTTGTTTTGATTAATAAGCTAAACTAAATAGTCCTTTAATATGTGATAAATAGCGGATGTTGCTTGCTTCTTTCATCATTGATGCTGGTAATCCTTTAAGTGGAGTTTGGTTTCCTCCGATAATAGCAACAGCATCTTTGCGTCCTAGGCTTGCAAGTGTACCAGAGTCAACTGGAGAGAATTCTTCTAGTTTTTTCCCTTCTAATGAAGCGAATACGTTGTAGCCAACAAGTTCGCCCATTTGCCATGCGTTTTGTGCAGTTGGTGCGTATGGACGGCCATTTGGTGCCATTAATACGGCACTGTCACCGACAACAAATACGTCAGGGTGGGAAACGGATTGAAGATGTTCATTCACAGTTGCACGGCCGCGGTTTACTTCAAGACCTGATTCGCCAACTAGTGGATTTCCTTGAACTCCGCCTGTCCAAACGAAAGTATTCGTTACAATTTTTTGTCCATCTTTAAGATCAACGGTGTTACCTTCTACATTTGTTACAGGCAGACCTGTAACATATTTAACGCCGCGTTTTTCTAAGCTAGTAGTTGCACGTTCAATTAAATGATCCGGCAATACTGGTAGAATTTTTGGACCTGCTTCAACAAGCATGATTTTAAGTTCTTTTGGATCGATGCCATATTTTTTAGCTAGGCCTGGAATTGTATCAACAATTTCACCAACTAGTTCAACACCAGTTAAGCCGCCGCCGCCAATAAGGATTGTAGCGTCTGCTTCATTTTGCGTTTTAGCATATTCTTGAAGGCGACCTTCAATATGTTTATGAATTTTGTTGGCATCACTTGTTGATTTTAATACCATACTGTTTTCTTCAAGTCCCGGAATACCGAAATAAGAAGTAACACTTCCAAGGGCAACAACAAGTCTGTCATACTTTAGCATCGAACTATCAGCAAGTATTATTTCTTTTTTATCTACTGAAAAAGAAGTGACTTTAGAAATTTTAAGATCGATATCTTTTCCTTTGAAAAGCTTTTCTAAAGGCATTGCAATTGCTTGTTCAGAAATATTACCTGCTGCAAGGCGATGTAATTCTGTGATAATTTGGTGTGTTGGATACTGGTTAACAACAGTAATTTTTGCTTCTGATTTATCTACATATTTACGTAATGTTAAGGCTGATAGAAGGCCACCATACCCAGCACCTAAAATGACGATATGTTTTGACATAGTATATCCTCCATCCTTATATAAAAAATATTATCTTTGATTTTCACGTTGTTCAGAAACTTGAAGAAAAGCGTTTAAGAAACGGAAAAGTTTTTGTGCTTGTGGATCTTTCAACAATTTAAGCAGGCCGAATAAGCCGATTACTTCAGTACTTTCATCAGCAATATCTTTAGCTTCGATTGCTTTTTGTGCAATGTTTTTAACACCTGTTTTAATAGGATCAACGATTTCTGTAATCGCACCAACAGTATCATTTTTTAATACTTCATCAGTGGCTACGGATTTAGCGAAGTCATAAGACTTTGTTAAAATAGTAACAAGTTCGGCCAATTTAGGAAGTTGTTCAACAAGAACAGTTAATGATTCTTGAACTTCTGGCTTTAATAACTGATCAAGAACATCAAGTTGTTGCTGGCGTAGCTCAGCATTTAGTTGATTGTTAGTTTCTGACATTTTCAATTCTCCTTTACTTTTCTTTAGGCATCACTATTAGGCTACTCCACTTCTTTACTCTTGTCCATTGGTGAATGAAAAATTTTTATAGAAAATTTGGCAATAAACATATTTTTAGAGATGATTAGGAAAGAAATTGGATTATCTTGGGAACTGAAAATATGTAGAGGGAAATCTATTTATAGTATTTATCAAAGTGCATAAAAAAATCAGATTCCCTTAGGAAAATTTTATTTAATGAAAAATAAAAAGGCATGAGCACCGATATGTGCCATGCCTTACAAGCTATCTTCTTACAGACCCATGTGGATCAATGACAAATTTCTTTGCCGCCCCTTTATCAAAGTCAGCATAGCCATTAGGAGCTTCATCGATTGAAATTAATGTCGCATTTACCGCTTTTGCAATTTGTGCTTTTCCATGTAAAATCATCTTCATTAATCCACGATGGTATTTCATAACTGGTGTTTGACCTGTAACGAATGTATGTGCCTTTGCCCAGCCTAATCCAAAGCGAATTTTGAGGGAACCAATTTTCGCATCTTCATCTACGCCACCTGGATCACCTGTTACGTAAAGACCAGGTATACCGAGACGACCGCCAACTTGTGTCACATCCATTATCGCATTTAAGACTGTAGCTGATGCTTCTGTGTGACCATGTCCGTGTCCATGTGCTTCGAAGCCTACACAATCAACTGCTGCATCAACAACAGGCTCACCAAGAATTTGTTCGATTTGTTCACCTAAATTATCATGTTGGCTTAAATCAATCGTTTCACAGCCAAAGCTTCTTGCTTGAGCTAGACGTTCTGGATTTAAATCACCAACAATAACCGCAGAGGCACCAAGCAGCTGGGCAGAATGTGCGGCTGCTAAACCGACGGGTCCTGCACCGGCAACATATACGGTAGAGCCCGATTTGACACCGGCAGAATAAGCCCCATGAAATCCTGTTGGGAAAATATCTGATAGCATCGTTAAATCAAGTATCTTTTCCATTGCTTGTTCTTTATCAGGAAACTTCAGTAATTGGAAATCAGCATAGGGAACCATAACATATTCTGATTGACCACCAACCCATCCGCCCATATCGACATAACCATAAGCGGAGCCAGGTCGATCAGGGTTTACATTTAAACATACATGGGTTTTTTGTTCCTTACACATTTGGCAGCGGCCACAAGCAATATTAAATGGGACGGAAACAAGATCTCCTTTTTTAATATATTCGACATCCCGTCCTACCTCAATGACTTCACCAGTAATTTCGTGTCCGAGAACCAATCCTTCCGGTGCAGTAGTTCGTCCACGAACCATATGCTGGTCACTGCCACAAATATTTGTCGTAACCACTTTTAAAATAACGCCATGCTCACATTTACGTCCGACATTTAGCGGATTCACACCAGGTCCATCCCGCAAAACTAAATCAGGATATCCAATATCCTTTACTGCCACTTTTCCGACCCCATTGTACACAACTGCCTTATTACCTGACATATCTAAATCCTCCCCCCCTAATAGAAAACGTTTTCTTTTTGTCATACAGTCCAATGTATATGCCTGTACGAAAAAAATAGAACAGGTAGGGCAAGAGAAAAATACTTTTACCAATGATCGTCTATTTTTCTCGTTTACGCATAGTTATTTAAAGATAGTAGAAGAGAGGTGAATACGTATGATCAAATTACAAGGAGTTATTCCAGCGGTAAGAAACATGAAGGATTTTGATCGAATTCTTAACAGTAAACAAAAATATATTATTCTCTTAGAAACTCGACTTTCACTTCTTCGTCATGCGGTTAAATACGCGCAAAAAATGGATAAGCAGGTGTTGGTACACGCAGATTTAATTCAAGGACTAAAATCAGATGAGTTTGGCATTGAATTTCTTTTAAGGGATATTAAAGTTGATGGGTTAATATCTACAAGGTCCAATGTCATTTCTCATGCAAAAAAAATAAAGTGACTTCAATCCAACGATTATTTGCTTTAGACAGTCAAGCACTTGAACATAATATTAAAATCATTAACACATTAAAACCAGATTATATTGAAATATTACCTGGTGTTGTTCCGGAAATTTTAGAAGAGGTTTATGAAAAAACAGGGATTCCTATCATTGCTGGCGGTTTGATCCGAACAAAACAGGATGTTGAAAATGCATTGAATAAGGGTGCAAAAGCGATTACTACTTCTTTCGTCCATTTGTGGGAATTGTAAAAAATATTTATAAAAAAACGGATTGACATCGTTGTGAATTCAGACTATTCTGTAACTATAAGTTAAAATGTGATGGAGAAACTGGAGATCCACGTTTACGAAATGATATTTATCAAATGATAAATATGATTTTTGTTGATGTGGGTCTTTTTGTCGTCATTTTAACTTGTTTTGTAAGCGTTTCTAAATAAATTTTTAGGGGGGAAGGAGTATGTCCGAATTTCTTGCTGAAATGATTGGAACAATGATTCTAATTATTTTTGGTGGTGGTGTGGTAGGCGGAGTAGTCCTTAAAAAGACAAAAGCAGAGGGTGCCGGTTGGATTGTCATAACGATTGGATGGGGATTAGCGGTAACGATGGGGGTCTATGCAGTTGGCAGCATTTCAGGAGCACATCTCAATCCGGCCGTTACGCTTGGTTTCGCATCGATCGGTGAATTTCCGTGGGAAAAGGTTCCTCTTTATATGACGGCCCAAGTGATTGGAGGATTTCTTGGTGGTGTAATTGTCTTTTTTCAATACTTGCCACATTGGAGAGCAACGAAGGATCCTAGCGATAAGTTAGCCGTTTTCTCAACCGGTCCTGCAATTCGCAGTACACTTTCGAACCTTGTGAGTGAAATGATTGGTACATTTGTCCTTATTATGGGGTTATTGTTTATCGGAGCAAATGAATTTACAGAAGGATTAAATCCTGCCATTGTCGGTTTATTAATTACAGCGATTGGTTTATCATTAGGGGCAACAACAGGTTATGCGATTAATCCTGCACGTGACCTGGGTCCAAGAATTGCCCATGCATTGCTGCCGATCATCGGCAAGGGGAGCTCTGATTGGGGATATTCATGGATTCCGATTGTCGGTCCGTTATTAGGCGGAACATATGGGGCATTATTTTATAAAGCGATTTTTAAAGGTGATTATTCAGTAACATTCTGGATTGTCAGTATCGTCGTTGTTGTCGTTTTAATTGCTGCTCTTAATAGTGAATTGAAAAAAAGACATGCTTCTGAAGAAGCCGTATAGGGGGAATAGCGATGAGTCAATATATTTTAGCATTAGATCAAGGAACAACGAGTTCAAGAGCGATTCTTTTTAACCATGAAGGGGAAATTGTTGAGACTGCACAGAGAGAGTTTGAACAGTTTTTTCCGAAGCCGGGGTGGGTTGAGCATGATGCGAATGAAATTTGGACATCTGTACTTGCTTGTATTGCAGAGGTGATAAGAAAATCCGATATTGAACCTGATCAGGTTGCGGGAATTGGGATTACGAATCAGCGGGAAACAGCGGTTGTTTGGGATAAACATACTGGTAAGCCAGTGTATAAAGCGATTGTCTGGCAATCAAGACAAACGGATGATATTTGTAAGGAGCTTCGCGAAAAGGGCTACAATGATTTATTTAGGGACAAAACCGGATTGCTTATTGACGCCTACTTCTCAGGTACAAAAGTAAAATGGATACTTGATCATGTTGAAGGGGCAAGGGAGAGAGCTGAAAAGGGTGAGTTGTTGTTTGGAACGATTGATACGTGGCTTGTGTATAAGCTTTCAGGTGGAAAGAAACATGTAACAGACTATTCCAATGCATCGCGAACATTGATGTACAATATTTACGATTTAAAATGGGATGATGAATTATTAGAAATTCTTAATGTCCCGAAAAGCATGCTTCCGGAAGTAAGACCTTCTTCAGAAATTTACGGGAAAACAGCTTCTTACCACTTCTTTGGACATGAAATACCGATTGCGGGAATTGCCGGCGACCAGCAAGCAGCTTTATTTGGGCAAGCGTGTTTTGAAACGGGAATGGCGAAGAACACGTACGGAACTGGCTGTTTCATGCTTATGAACACAGGTGAAAAAGGTGTTAAATCGGAAAATGGATTATTAACAACACTTGCCTGGGGTGTGGATGGAAAAGTTGAATATGCACTTGAAGGGAGTATTTTTGTTGCAGGATCGGCCATTCAATGGCTGCGTGATGGACTAAAAATGTTCGAAAACGCACCTGACAGTGAAGCGTATGCGACTAAGGTGGAATCAACTGATGGTGTATATATGGTACCAGCTTTTGTTGGATTGGGAACACCGTATTGGGATAGTGATGCCCGAGGTGCAGTGTTTGGGCTTACACGCGGAACAACGAAGGAACACTTTATCCGTGCCACTTTAGAATCATTAGCCTATCAAACAAAGGATGTTTTGGATGCGATGATTTCAGACTCAGGAATTGATTTGAAAACATTACGAGTAGATGGGGGTGCGGTAAGGAACAATTTCCTTATGCAATTTCAAAGCGATATTCTCGGTGTACCTGTTGACCGTCCGGTTGTCAGTGAAACAACTGCTCTCGGAGCCGCCTATCTCGCAGGCCTTGCAGTCGGGTACTGGAAAGACAAAGAGGAAATTGCTAAGCAATGGAAAATTGACCGTACATTTACAAACCAATTAGATGAAGAAACAAGTGCTCAGTTGTATGAAGGCTGGCAAAAAGCAGTGGCAGCAACAAGAGCATTCAAATAAGAAAACATGCACAACACAAGCTTAATAACGGCACAGTCCTTGCCATATCTTACCTTATATCATCTCTAGAAAAAGACGACCGCACACATCAAAGATTCTACACAAATCCACGATGCTATGCGGTCGTCTTAATAAATAAATAAATAAATAAATAAATAAACGGATTTTCTATTCGGAATATTTGAATAAATATTCAAAAAATGTATAAATGGTGCCTGACACCAAAGGAGACATGGATATGAAGAAGATTATTAATGATGCGAATGAGGTTGTGCAGGATATGTTGGATGGGTTGATTGCGGCGTTTCCAAATCAGTTGAAGTTGGTGGAGGGAACTACTGTTGTTGCGAGGAAAAATGCACCGATACCTAATAAAGTGGGGATTATTAGTGGGGGTGGCAGCGGGCATGAGCCAGCCCATGCAGGATATATTGGGAAGGGGATGCTTGACGCTGCAATTGCTGGTGAAGTGTTTACCTCGCCAACACCTGATCAAGTATATGAGGCGATTAAAGCGGTCGACGGTGGTGCGGGGGTGTTCATGGTCATAAAAAACTACACGGGTGATATGTTGAATTTTGAAATGGCAGCGGAGCTTGCGGAAGCTGACGGAATCCAGGTAGCGCAGGTAATTGTTAATGATGATGTCGCCGTAGAGGATAGCTCATTTACAACCGGACGCCGGGGGATTGCCGGAACTGTATTCGTTCATAAAATTGCTGGTGCGAAAGCAGAATCAGGAGCGACATTACAGGAAGTACAAGCAATTGCCGAAAAAGTGGTAAATAATGTTCGATCGATGGGGATGGCGTTAAGTCCTTGCACTGTTCCAGCCTCCGGATTGCCAAGTTTCGAACTCGAAGAAAATGAAATGGAAATAGGTATGGGGATTCACGGGGAACCAGGAACGGAGAAAAAGGAAATAGCAAGTGCAAACGAAATTGCAGAAGAGTTGACGAATAAAATACTGGACGATATGCAGTTAAATAGTGGGGATGAAGTGGCAGTAATGATCAATGGTTTAGGTTCAACACCGGAAATGGAGCTGTTTATCGTAAATGGCAAAGTCCATCAAATATTATCCGGTAAAGGGATCAAAGTATACGAAACGTTTGTAGGTGAATATATGACTTCTTTAGAGATGGCTGGTTGCTCAGTTACACTTTTAAAACTCGATGAGGAGCTTAAACAATTATTAGCTGCTGAATCACTGGCACCTGCATTCCGCAAATAAATAAAGGATGTGTCCCGATGAATCTAACTGTTGATAAAACGTTAAAATGGATGACAAGGGTAAATGAAAAAATTCAGGCCAATAAAGCGTATTTAACTTCTCTCGATCAAGCAATTGGTGACGGTGATCATGGAATTAATATGTCCAGAGGGTTTCAAGAAGTTGTAAAAAAGCTTTCCAGTAGCCACTATGAAACAGTTTCTGATTGTTTCAAAGATGTGGCGATGACGTTAATGTCAAAAGTTGGCGGTGCCTCAGGCCCAATTTTTGGTACGGCATTTTTGAAAATGTCGATGTCCGTAAAAGGAAAGGAATCAATTAATCAAGAAGAGTTTACTAGAGCCATCGACGATGCGATAAATGGGATCATTCAACGAGGAAAAGCAAATGAGGGCGATAAAACGCTCCTCGATGTGTGGATGCCCATTTTAAGAGTTTTCCAGGAAAACGATGATATTAATTGGAATGATGCGGATAATACAGCTAAAAATGCAATGGAAGCAACGAAAGAAAGACTAGCAAAAAAAGGGCGAGCGGCCTATTTAAAAGAGCGCTCTATCGGGCATATTGATCCCGGATCAGTATCCTCTTACTATCTATTTCAATCGCTCGCGGAAGTCATGACAAAAGGAGATAAAAATGAATAATGTTGGTATCGTCCTCATCTCCCACAGCCCAAAAATTGTGGAGGGCATTCAAGATATTCTTACACAAGTAGTGAAAAATGTTCCAATAGGAGTAGCCGGGGGAACAGATGAAAATGAAATAGGTACGAGTATTGAAAAAATAGTAGCAGCAATCAATCAAGTTCATAATGAAAATGGGGTCATTCTTCTATACGATCTAGGAAGTGCCATGATGAATGCAGAACTAGCTTTTGAGCTGACAGGCTATAAAAATATAAAAATAGCGGAAAATATTCCATTGGTAGAAGGAGCCTATATAGCTGCCGTCGAATCCAGTATGGGAAATGACATCGAAAAAATCATCCGAAGTTTACGCGAGTCCTTTTAAAGGATTGAGTTTCTAAACAAAGCACAGAGTGGATTGGAGCGGAAGGCACTTGACTCCTGCGGGATGTAGAGGAAAGGTCGAGACCCCGCAGGCGCGGTAGCGCTGAGGAGGCTCGACTTCCTCCCCGCGGAAAGCAAGTGCCTGCAGCGGAAAGGAACGGTTTAATACGAAAACAGCTTTTATAAAACAAAATCCCGGTCTTAATTAAGACCGGGTATATAAAAAAGGAGGTTCACTAGACTTTCTTAGGGGGGAAGAGTCTAGGTTTAAGGATTAAGCATTGCTTGTCCTTGGTAAATACATCATAAAATAATTTTCCTACATCTGAATGAAAGGAAGATGAAAAATTAATGAGAAACAAAATTGTCACAAAGTATTATAATTCTTTTACGTACTCTTGAACAATTTGGTTTAATACTTCAATCTGTTCTTTCCATCGTTTTGAAGGATAATCTTTCATCGTAAAGAGTATGCTTTCAATTAAAAATATTTTCGGCTTTCTTGATATAAATAACTCTTCTTGAACGAAGTCTAACGAATCCCTATATTTCCCTCTCATTTCGTCGTCCTCAATCACTTCCAACAGTTCCTTTAAATATTTGATCTGCTGACGGACACGCTCTTTATATCCTCTTTTTTTCTCTGAAAACCCTGGAAGCCACTGTTCAATGATTTCGGGGTCCAGCAATTGTGCATTTGAATTCGATACATCTTCCACGATTTTCTTCAACCGTTCTACACTATAGCGGATAACCTGTAAGGTAGATGCATTAGAGTAAAACTTCGCCAAATAATTATAATGAAAATTATGATGGAGAATTCCGGTAAACATAACGGCACAATCCAACAAATAAGGCTTTTTGTCCTCACCGAAAATATCAATTAACCGTTCATTCATCCAAACAAGATTGACATATTGTGTACGTTTAAAGAATTGCTTTAAATCTTCGTCCTTTGAAACGGTAACTTCTTCAAAAAGAGAAATCAGTTTATCACGTTTATTCGTTTCCATTTGTAATTCAATTTGTTTAATAAAAATTTCAATATCCGACCGATTTTGACCAATTAGTAATTTTTCTCTTTTTTTTTCAAGTTCATTATATGAATCCGTGAAGATCTCGAGTAACAGTTCATTTTTCGAAGAAAAATAATTATAGAATGTTCCTTTTGAAATATTACTACCTTCTAAAATATCTTGAATAGAGGTTGCTTGAAACCCTTTATGGATAAATAATTGATGGGCTACATTCATCACATGCTGTTTTCGATTTTTCATTTTTATCACCTAAATTTAAAGTTATACTCAATGTCTAAATGTATACTAACTTAAATTACCTTATTGTACAAACTTATATATATTAAACATTTTTGAGTAACAAGGCATGGAATGAAAGTATAAAAAGTTAGTAAGATTATTTCCAAAAGGAGGATATTGAGGAGGATGTTAAAAACTAAACACGAAACAAATTCATTTTATAAAGAGGGGTTGTCACTATTATAGATAACCCCTACTTACTTGTATCTCCTAATTGAATCATAATAGGTATGTAAGGTTGTGTTATGGTTGGTATTGTTATTTCAACGGTTGTCCCTTTATTAAGTTCGCTGGAAATATGAAAGGTTCCGTTGTGGCTTTCGATGATTCTTATGCATGTCATTAGTCCCAGTCCTGTCCCTTTTTCCTTCGTTGTATAAAAAGGCTCTCCTAATGTAGAAATGCGATCTGAAGGAATACCAGTCCCTTGGTCGATAATACAAATGGAGAGCTTCCCTTTTTTCTTTTCTTGTACTTTAATTTCAATAATCCCACCATTCGGCATCGCTTCGATTGAATTTTTTAATATATTGATAAATACTTGCTTCATTTGGGTTTCCTCGCAGGATATTGAAGGTATATGTTCATCCATTTCAACTTTTATTTGGACATTATTTAATATTGATTGTGAATTGATTAGGGTAACGACATCGTTGATTAACTTTTTTACGTCATTTTCTTTAAATACAACAACAGAAGGCTTAGATAGAACAAGGAATTCACCTAAAATAACATTTATTCTTTCTAGTTCATTTAGTACGAGATCATAATATTCTTTTTGTTTTGTATTTGATCGGAATAATTGAATGAAACCTTTAATAGAAGTTAGTGGATTGCGAATTTCGTGTGCAATTCCGGCCGCCATTTGTCCAACAAGTGCCAGCTTTTCAGATTTTTGAAGAAGAGAATCGGTTTGTTTTTTTTGATCTGTTACATCCTTACCAATCGTTAAAATGACATCCTTTCCTTCATATCGTAATAATACGGACGCTGCATCAAAAAATATCGTTTGCCCATCAAATCGGGTCAATTTATATTCAATGTTAGGAAGCGGTTGCCCTTCTTTTTTTACTTGATGCAATCTTTCATTAGCCCGATCAATGTATTCTTTACTAATAAAGTCGAATATTGATTTTGAGATAATTTGATGTTTTGATCTAACATTTACCATTGAAATGGCCGCTTCATTTACGTAAATAATAATTTCATTGTCATGAATGATAATCGGATTTGGTAACCAATCAATTAATTTTCTATAACAATCTTCATTTTCTTTTTTTTGCTTTGCAAAGTATTGAAGCTTATCATATTGCCAGCCAACAAACCAGGCAATAACTGTCGCAATGGTAGCGTCAATGATGTCACTAAAATGAAAGGTTTGTTTAATGACAGCTTGGCCAACGGAAAATAGGATTGAAATAGAAATTAAAACAATTTGTGCAGTTTTTTTCATTCGAGTCCCTCTCCTATTGTTTATATAAGACTATAATACCACTACTGGTTGTAATTTTATAAATATTCGAAAAATAATTTTGAAAAATGCGTGAAAAGATGTCGAAAAATAGCAATAATTGTTGATAAAAGATAAGGACAGATATAAAATGTATATTAGCAAAATTTTAAAACACTGATTTTACGATAATGGCAAACCTTGCGAAAGTGAGGGACGCAAAGCTACGGGTCTAAGGTTCCAAGGAATGATGATCGCCGGGCCACCGAATAGTCATACTTATTGAATGTCTTATTTGACTATTTCTTCATTTAGGAATAGTTTTTTTATTTCTATTCTTATTAATTTCACTAAGAATGGGGGGATTATAATGCAAAAACCGTCAATTAACATTGACACACATACGGATTACTCGAATGTACGAATTAGTTTAAATCAATTAATAGGTTTGCTAAAAATGTATATTTCCCCATTATCAGGACTAAAAATTAGAACAAAAGAGGGGGAATTACACGAGGTAAACACCGAAACAATTATAAATGTTTTGGTCACTCATCTCAGTCGTACACAATTACTAGAGCTCTTGCATATGTTTCAAATCATCAAAAAGCGGAAATCAAATATTAAACATTATTTTGAATATATTTTGCAAGGAATTGCTTATAAAGATAAGCAACGTTAAAAAGAAGTTCCCTGAACAAGGCAGGGAAAGAGTTAGTTTTTATATCCATCAACAACAAGATCTAATTTTCCTGTTTCCGGATCAATAACTAGACCGTGTACGGGAATGTCATTTGATAATAAAGGATGTTGTTTAATCATTTTAACACTATGTTCTACACTTTCTTCTACATGATCAAATCCTTGGAACCATTCATCTAAATTAATCCCAGAATACTTAATCGTTTCCAGTGTTTTTTCGTCAATGCCTCTTTGTTTAATCTTTTCTAACATGGAGGCACTCTCGATTGCGCTCATTCCACAATCATGATGTCCAATAACTAATATTTCGTCAGCCTGGAGCTCATAAACAGCAATTAATAGACTTTTCATAATACTTCCAAAAGGGTGAGAGACGATCGCCCCAGCATTTTTTACGATTTTTACATCCCCGTTTTTCGTATTGGTCGCTTTATGTAAAAGTTCAACTAGTCTTGTATCCATGCAAGTTAAAATGACCAATCGTTTATCAGGAAATTTCGTCGTTGAAAAATCTTCATATTTTTTTTGAGAAACAAAGTCCTCGTTATAGCTTAGAATTTCAGACAATAATGTCATGATATCACCTCTAATTAGAATGTGAATGTTCAAGTTGTATTTATTAAACAATCTCCACTTTCTATTTTAATGCAAATCCTTTCTTTTGAAAAATCTTTTTGAAAAAGCAAAAGTCCCGTTCAAGTGAAAACGACCACTATGATGGATATTGCCCATTTTTTATTCAAGTAATTGCACTTTCACCTATTCCGTGCTAAAGTTAATTCATAGTTAATTTATAGGAAATGAGGGGATTAAGTTTGGGCAGAGAATTTAATGAGCTTTTTGATGAATGGTCCCTTTCTTATGACAATACAGTTTCCGGAAATGATCCGGAATATGAAGATGTGTTTATCCATTATGATGAAATATTAACGAAAGTTGCTGAACATTCTTCCGGAACCGTTGTTGAGTTTGGTGTAGGAACTGGAAATTTAACGGCGAAGTTATTAAATAGAGGATTAAATGTGTATGGTATGGAGCCTTCTGAAGGCATGCGAAAGATTGCTCGAAAAAAATTGCCGTTCGTAAAGATTTTGGATGGAGACTTTCTAGAGTTTCCAAAAATTCCGGAGCCGATCGATACTTTTGTGAGCACGTATGCTTTCCATCACTTAACAGATGAGGAGAAAGCGAAAGCGATTAAAAAATATAGTACGTTATTAAATAAGGGTGGACGAATTGTTTTTGCCGATACCGTATTTGCAACTTTGGATGCCAAAGATGAAATGATTCGGGATGCGAAGCGAAAAAATTTCCACCGCTTAGCGGAGGATTTGGAACGAGAGTATTATACAACCATCTCTGTTTTACAAGATATTTTTAATCAAAATGGCTTTTCCGTTTCATTCACGAAATTGAATCCATTTGTTTGGTTGATTGATGCTGAAAAAGTAGATTCATAGATACGATTAGCTAAAAAGAGGGATAGGCAATGGAATATGCAAAGCATGTTAGTGAATTGATTGGAAATACACCGTTAGTTGAAATTACATCTTATTCACTTCCAAAGGGTGTTCGTATATTTGCGAAACTGGAATATTTTAATCCAGGAGGCAGTGTTAAAGATCGTTTAGGTCAATATTTAGTGAAACGAGCATTAGCAGAAGGGAAGCTGCAGGAGGGTGGAACCATTATTGAACCGACAGCTGGTAATACGGGGGTCGGCCTAGCATTGGCTGCTATTAAGTTCGGGGTAAAGGCGATTTTCGTTACACCAGAAAAGTTTAGCATTGAAAAGCAAACACTTATGCGGGCACTTGGTGCAACGGTAGTAAATACGCCTACAGAATTGGGAATGCAAGGTGCAATTGAGAAGGCTAATGAGCTTTTAAAAGAAATTCCTAATTCATATTATCCGGGGCAATTTCAAAATTTCGCGAATCCGGATACGTATTATGAAAGCTTAGGACCGGAAATCTACGATGCTCTTGATGGAAAGATTGATGTGTTCGTTGCGGGTGCGGGTTCCGGTGGCACGTTCATGGGAACTTCCCGCTTTTTAAAAGAAAAGCTTCCACAGATCAAAACGGTGATCGTTGAGCCAGAAGGTTCCATTTTAAATGGAGGCGAGTCAGGATCACATCGGACAGAAGGGATAGGAATGGAATTTTTGCCGCCATTTATTGATCGGGAGTATTTCGATGAGATTCATACGATCTCGGATGAGGATGCGTTTTTTCGCCTAGCAGAGATTGCGCGAAAAGAGGGGCTTCTAGTGGGGAGTTCTTCGGGGGCTGCTTTAGAAGCATGCTTAAGAGAAGCAAGGCAAGCAAAACCTGGCACGAATATTGTGACCATTTTTCCAGATAGCAGTGAACGGTATATAAGCAGCGGGATTTATCAATTCAATGAAAGGTGAGAAAAAAGATGAAGAAAAAAACAAAGTTTATTCATGGCGGCATTAGCCGTGATCCATATACAGGAGCTGTTTCGACTCCTATCTATCAAGTAAGTACGTACAAACAAGATGGAGTCGGGAATTTTAAATACGAATATTCAAGAACCGGAAATCCAACCCGTGAATCATTAGAAAAGCTGATTGCAGATATTGAAAATGGGGCACGTGGTTTTGCTTTCGGATCTGGGATGGCTGCCATTACGGCTGTGATGAATTTGTTTTCATCAGGCGATCATATTATTGCAACGGATGATGTGTATGGTGGGACGTTCCGTGTGATGACAAAGGTATTAAATCGTTTCAATCTTGAAGTCACTTTTGTCGATACAAGTGATGTAAATGCAGTGAAAAATGCAGTTCAACCTAATACGAAAGCGATATATGTTGAAACACCGACTAATCCTTTGTTAAAGATTACCGATATTCGAGCGGTAAGTGGAGTTGCAAAAGACAATGGCTTAAAACTGATTGTCGACAATACCTTTAGCACTCCTTACTGGCAAAATCCATTGGATTTAGGTGCAGATATCGTCCTTCATAGTGCAACGAAATATCTTGGCGGACATAGTGATGTCGTTGCTGGTTTAGTTGTTGTTAATGATGAAAAATTGGGTGAGGATGTTCATTTTATTCAAAACTCAACAGGCGGTGTTCTTGGTCCGCAAGATAGTTGGTTATTAATTCGTGGGATTAAAACATTAGGAATTCGCATGGAGGAAATTGAAAAAAATACGTTGGATGTCGTGAAATTTCTTAAAGAGCATCCGAAAGTGGAAAAAGTCTTCTTCCCGGGTTTACCTGATCATCCTGGTCATGAAATCCATCGCGCACAAGCAGATGGGTTTGGGGGAATGATTTCCTTTACGGTAGAAAGCCAAGAAAAAGCATTATCTGTATTGAAAAATGTAAAATATTTTACATTAGCAGAAAGCCTTGGTGCGGTTGAAAGTCTTATTTCGATCCCATCCTTAATGACACATGCGTCGATTCCTCGCGAACGTCGTTTAGAGCTTGGAATTGAGGATGGATTAATTAGAATTTCAGTAGGAATCGAAGACATCGAGGACCTTATTGAAGATTTAGGTCAAGCGCTGGAATCAAAATAATTTTTGATGTTGACGGATGTCTCGAATTTTTATATGCTAAAAAATGTACCAATTCATACCCGTACATACGGGAGAGGTTCATAGCTGAAACCCTCTATAAAAAACTATGGATTCATGACGTTACAGCCATGTCCATAACAGGATATGGCTTTTTTTATGTCTATTCAATTAGTTGCTATGAAACAATGAACCTCTCTTAAATGTACGAAACATTTGAAGGAGGTTTTTTTATGTCTGGAAGAAAAAAAGAAGAAGGGTTAAGTGATTTAACCTTATTAGGGAATCAAGGAACACAGTATTCATTCGAATATGCTCCACAAGTATTAGAATCAGTGGATAACTTGCATGTGGATCGTGATTATTTTGTGAAATTTAATTGTCCGGAGTTCTCTTCACTATGCCCAATCACACACCAACCCGACTATGCAACCATGTATATCAGCTACATCCCTGATAAAAAAATCGTAGAAAGTAAGTCTTTAAAGTTGTATTTATTTAGTTTCAGAAATCATGGGGATTTTCATGAGGATTGTGTAAACATTATCATGAATGATCTTATCAAGTTACTAGACCCGCGTTATATTGAAGTTTGGGGGAAATTTACGCCACGCGGCGGGATATCGATTGATCCGTATTGTAATTATGGAAAAAAGGGAACTAAATTTGAGGATATGGCAGCATATCGTCTGATGAACCATGATATGTATCCTGAAACAGTAGATAATCGATAAGGAAGGAATCAAGCGACTATGCTGTTATATTTAAATGGAATATTTGTAGGTTTATTAATTTTATCTAATATTGTCGCGGTAAAATTATTTAGCATTGGTGATTGGGCAGTGTTGCCTGCTGCTGTCATCATTTACATTTTTACGTATCCGATTGTGGATACGATTGTTGAAGTGTATGGAAAGGATGCGGGACGTAAAACGGTAATGGCAGGTTTAATGACACAAATGCTCGCCATCATTTTTATTACGATTACGATTTATTTGCCGTCTGCACCATTTTTTGAGCATCAAACAGAATATCGAACAATTTTAAGCGGCAGCTTTCGGGTCATTATTGCGAGTCTAGTTTCTTACGCGGTTAGTCAGAATCTGGATGTATTTGTTTTTAATAAATTGAAAGAAAGACATGGGGTGAAGAAGCTTTGGCTCCGAAACAATGCATCGACTATGCTTAGTCAATTAGTAGATACAGCGATTTTCATTTCAATCGCTTTTTTTGACACAATGCCTGTTGCTGCATTAACAGCGCTTGTCTTTACACAATACGTATTTAAATTTCTTGCTTCCATTACTGCCACACCATTTGTTTATTTATTAGTAAAAATTATTCGAAAAAATAAAATAAACTCCATTTCGAAGGAAATAGAATATTTGTCCTAGTCTAAATTATGGTACAATAGGTATATGTCGATGCAGAGGGCATTCTCTGCATCGAAGAGTTTTGTCTACATACACTTTCTTAACTCGTAAACTTTTTGAAATACTTTTGAAACCTTCTTAACCTTTTATCCGTAAATAAATCATAAAGAAAATTTGAAAGGTGTGATCATCATTCATCATTTTCACAATTACACGTAAAGGATTTGGTGCGAATGACCATTTTCGGAACATCAATTGAAACGATTTATTTAGTTCTCCTAATTGTTGCGGGGAGTCTTACGATTCTTTATATCCTGTTTGGGGATATTTTCCACGGAATCGGGGAGGCACTCAGTTTTTTACATCCAACATTAGTGTTATCTTTTATCACCTTTTTTTCCGCATCCGGCTATATTTTTGAGCGCGTAACCTCATTATCTAGCATTCTTATTATGGCCATTTCGGCAATTATTGCAATTATACTCGTCACACTATTAAATGTATTTGTCCTTATTCCACTATCTTCTGCGGAAGAATCACTTAGCTACACTGAAGAATCTTTAAAGGGACGGGTAGGGAAATTAATCATTTCGATTCCACAAGACGGATATGGTGAAATAGTCATTGACAGCAAAAGCGGAATGATTTCTAAACCCGCTGCCAGCTACGAAAATCATGCAATTGAAGAAGGCAAACAGGTGTTAATCATCGAAGTAAAAGATGGGGTTCTTTATGTCGTTCCATATGAAAATAATCGACTATATAATGAAGACCTCGAAAAAATAGAAACGATATAATTTTTGTTAGGGGGAGAAGCTATGCTTGAAGGCGTAGGACTATGGGTTATCATTGGGATCGTTGCATTTTTGATTATTGCATTAATTGGTGTATTCATTACAAAATATCGAACAGCGGGCCCTGATGAAGCATTAATCGTAACAGGTAGCTATTTAGGTGGACGCAATGTTCATACAGATGAATCAGGTAACAAAATAAAAATCATTCGAGGTGGAGGTACATTTGTACTTCCTGTATTCCAACAAGCACAACCATTAAGCTTACTATCTAGTAAACTCGAAGTAACAACGCCTGAAGTGTATACCGAGCAAGGTGTGCCAGTCATGGCTGATGGTACGGCAATTATCAAAATTGGCGGATCCATTGGTGAAATAGCTACAGCAGCTGAACAATTTTTAGGAAAAACAAAACAAGACCGTGAGAACGAAGCGAAAGAAGTATTGGAAGGTCATCTTCGTTCAATTCTTGGTTCGATGACAGTTGAAGAAATTTATAAAAATCGTGATAAATTTTCTCAAGAAGTTCAACGTGTCGCATCACAAGATTTAGCCAAAATGGGATTGATTATTGTCTCGTTCACGATTAAAGAAGTTCGCGACAAAAATGGATACTTAGATTCTTTAGGGAAACCAAGAATTGCTCAGGTGAAACGTGATGCCGATATCGCAACGGCGGAAGCAGATAAAGAAACAAGAATTAAGCGGGCAGAAGCTGCAAAGGATGCTCAAAAAGCAGAACTCGAACGTGCAACTGAAATTGCGGAAGCAGAAAAAGTCAATCAGTTAAAAATTGCTGAATTCCGCCGTGAACAAGATATTGCGAGAGCGAAAGCCGACCAAGCATATGATTTAGAAACGGCTCGTGCGAAACAAGACGTAACCGAACAAGAAATGCAAATCAAAATCATCGAGCGTCAAAAACAAATTGAATTGGAAGAAAAAGAAATACTTCGTCGTGAACGTCAATACGATTCAGAGGTTAAGAAAAAAGCCGATGCCGACCGTTATGCAGTCGAACAGGCAGCGGTTGCAAATAAAGCGAAACAAATCGCCGAAGCAGATGCGAATAAATATCGAATTGAATCAATGGCAAAAGCAGAAGCGGAACGAGTCCGTGTAGACGGTCTTGCAAAAGCAGATGCACAAAGGGCGCAAGGGGAATCTGAAGCTGAAATTATCCGTTTAAAAGGTCTCGCGGAAGCAGAAGCGAAGAGAAAAATCGCCGAAGCGTTCGAAATGTTCGGTCAAGCGGCTGTTCTCGACATGGTGATGAAAATGCTTCCTGAATACGCGAAACAAGTGGCTAGTCCATTAGCTAACATCGACAAGATTACAGTCGTTGATACAGGCGGAAATGGCAGTGAAGGTGGCGCGAATAAAATTACAGGCTATGCAACAAACTTAATGTCTACTTTACAAGAATCATTAAAAGCATCTTCAGGTATTGATGTAAAAGAATTACTTGAAAACTTATCAGGAAAACACAATATTCGCGGCAGTATCGATCAATTAACGTATGAAATGAAAGAAACAAAAGGTCAGCTCGCAGCTGATAAAGAAGAATAAAGGATAAGAACGAAAAGGAACAACTACTCGATTAGTTGTTCCTTTTCTTGTTGACGGATGTTTTTGTAAATGGAGAAGAAATATCGGAATTCATCAAAAAGAAGACGGTCATACTCTATAAAATCAAAGTCATCAAAGAAGTCTTCTAATACATCGGGATCTGTATTTGATAATATGCCCGAGATTTCAATGGGAGTTTTTAAATGATTATACAGATGCCCATACCCTGAGTAAATAAACATATCCTCGATTTGGTGTTCTAAAATAATAATCACTCACTTTTTGTTTGTTTATGATTTAGTATTACCAATTAACTAGCGGTTAGTGCATTTATTTTGTTAAAGGAATCGGACAGATTATAGGATAGTAAATGAAGATAATAGTATATCCATATCAGTTTTATATTGGTTGGAGTTTGAAAAGGGGAGTTATGTATATGAAAGAGCTAGAATCATATAGATAAAAGGCCGAAACTACGAAAAATGTATATGAAAGAGTCTGAATGATATAGATAAAATGCCGAAACAGTGAAAAATGTATACGAAAGAGCTAGAATCAGAGAATGTATAAAATTTTGTGTAAATGGTCATAATTTTCTAATAATTATAACTAGGAGATGATCATTAATGCAAAATTTTAAGGACATGACAATCAGGGAATTGGCTGGTCAATGTGAAACTGTTGACGATATACATGCCATGATTAAGGATCTTTTTAAGGAGACTCTTCAACAGGTATTTGAAGCAGAAATCGAGAATCATCTAGGTTACTCAAAACACGATTCAAGGGGCAATAACTCGGGAAATAGCCGAAATGGGTATAGTAAAAAGACGATTAAAAGTAAGTTTGGTGAGACCGAATTAAGCATACCAAGAGATCGTAAAGGAGATTTTGAACCTCAAATCATTAAAAAATACGAAACATCCATCAATGGGCTGGAAGACCAGATTATAGCCCTGTATTCAAAAGGAATGTCGACTAGAGATATTGAAAGTCACATGAAGGATATTTACGGTGTGAATGTTTCTCCAAGTTTGGTAAGTAAAGTTACGGATAAGATATTACCTCTTGTTTATGAATGGCAGTCTCGTCTACTAGACCCTGTTTATCCAATTGTGTTTTTGGATGCGATTCACTTTAAAGTGAAACATGAAAATAGAATTGTTAGTAAAGCTGCATATACAGTTTTAGGTATTAATACTGATGGAGTCAAAGACATCCTTGGTATTTGGATAGGTGAAAATGAGAGTGCTAGTTTTTGGCTAAATGTTTGTCAGGAGCTCAAAAGCCGTGGTGTCGAAGACATCCTAATCGCTTGTAAAGACGGGCTTTCTGGCTTCTCCGAAGCTATTAATGCAACATTTCCAGATACTACTATTCAGTCATGTGTTATCCACCAATTACGAAATAATATGAAGTATGTCCCAACTAAAAATCGTAAAGTGGTAATGGATGATTTAAAGAAAGTATACAAAGCTTATACGCTCGAACAGGCTGAAGTGGCTTTCGAAGAGTTTAAAAATAAGTGGGAAACGAAATATCCATCAATTATCAAATCATGGGAAAACAATTGGCTTGAGCTAACTGCTTATTTCTCTTACCCAGTAGAAATTAGAAAGTTAATATATACAACAAATACGATTGAGGCCTTTCATAGACAGCTTAGAAAGGTGACTAAAACAAAGAATGCTTATCCTAGCGATAATGCTTTAAGAAAGATTGTCTATCTCGCTACAGTAGGAGTAACAGAAAAATGGACTATTCCCGTTCCAGGATGGTTAGAATGTAGACAACAGTTCGATATTATGTTTAATGGTCGGCTTGGAAAATAATCGTTTCAATTTGTATTGGGACGTGTTAGGGCTCTGCCCTAAGGGTTTATCGCTATTGTTCTCCCAAAAGGAGAAAAAGATGGGGAAACCCCATCTCCTTTTGTGCAGAACCCTACTAGGTGCTCGGGTTGCTCCCCAGCATTGCCCTATCCCCCTAGCAGGTAAGAACATATATTTTAGTATAGTCAAAAATATGGTAACAAAATCATTTACACAAAATAATTTACATAACCTAGAATCATATAGATAAAAGGCTGAAACTACGAATTATGTATGTCAAAGCGCTCAAATGACATAGATAAAAGGTCAAAACTAAGAATTATATATCAAAGCCAGCCAATGAAGTAGATAAAAGCATCAAACCAAGAATTATGTATATCAAAAAAATGCATATGATACAGATTGAGCCATCTAATCCATTATAGCCAGTCCAATCAATCTCGGTAATCAATATTCAAAAATAATACCCATCGCCAAGTTAGCGATGGGTTACTAGAATAATAGACTTATTTTGCCACTGTTTGCAGTTTATTAATAAATTGCAAGGAGCGTCCTGTGCCGATGGCAACGGATTCTAATGGACTTGGTGCCAAGTGAACAGGAACGATGATTTCTTTGCTCAGCCATTCTTGAATGCCATTAAGCATAGATCCGCCACCTGTTAAAATCACTCCTCTGTCAACGATGTCGCCGCTAAGCTCAGCAGGACAGTTTTCTAGGGTTGCGCGAATACTTTCTAATATACTTAGGAGGGATTCACGGATTGCACCTTGGATTTCTTTTGAATGGATGCTAACAGTTTTTGGTAGTCCTGAAACTAAATCACGGCCTCGGACATCCATTGAAATCCCTTCATGATCGACCAGTGCATAGCCGATTTCCATTTTTAATTGTTCAGCCGTACGTTCTCCAATGAGAAGATTGTAGTTTTTGCGAACATATTGAATGATATCCTCATCCATTTTGTCCCCGCCGATGCGAAGAGTGTTGCAAGTTACTACTCCGCCATACGAGATAATAGCTACTTCTGTTGTTCCACCGCCGATATCGACAATCACGTTAGCGACAGGCTCGTCCACCGGTAAATCGGCACCAATCGCAGCGGCAACCGGCTCCTCAATTAAATGAACCGTTTTTGCACCTGCAAATTTAACCGCATCCTGGATGGCGCGACGTTCAACAGAAGTTGCACCAGATGGCGTACATACTACAACACTTGGTTTGCGAACAGCAAAACCTAACTGCTTGCCGATTCTTTTCATGATTAATTTCAACATCTCAGTCGTAATATCGTAATCGGCAATAACCCCATCTCGTAATGGGCGAATCGCCACGATTTTGCCGGGAGTTTTTCCAATCATGTTCTTCGCATCTGTACCAAACGCTAATACACGTTTCGTTTCGGTATTGATAGCTACAACTGATGGTTCGTTTAATATAACACCTTTATTTTTACTATAGACTAATATATTTGCAGTACCTAAATCGATCCCTATTTCTGTACCTGAAAACATATAATGTTCACCTAACCCTTTTCATATGACTTTCTTCTTACATATATTACTTCAATAAAGTATAAGGTATTTATGAGGGTAATTATGAATACAGTTTATTCCATTATGTAATATTACATTTTTTAAAATAGGAATATTTTAGACAAGCCATGATAAGACTGGGGTAGGGGCGATTGGTTTTTATTTAAAAAAAGAGTGTGTTAACTAAATTTAAAAATTGTAATGTAACAAAATAATCAGGTGGATCGGTTTTACGTGTATATCGTTATGCGGATCATCGTTACCTTAACGAGCGTCGGATTATCAGATTGTGGATCATAGAATTTTGTTTGTGCCGCATGCAACTTGATTTGAGGATCATAGAAAAACGTTTGTGGATCATAGGCTCTATTTTGAATGAGAAATTTTTAGTTTGAGGATCATACAAATTCATTTGTGGATCATAGTCACTTTTCAAACGGCGATTTTTGGTTCGTAGATACGAGTCCCTGTTTAATAAAAAAGGTCCAAATCAGATGCGATTTGAACCTTTTTTATTAATACGTACGATACACATACGGATCCTCTGGTTTAGGGATTGTCTTCCATTTTGTTACTTCTAAAACAGGGATCGTTTTCTTAAATGGTTGATAATATTGATTACTTAATTTTCCTTCAACATTGATCCATTCATCATTTTTGAAATGAATATCTTTCGGAAACTGCACGAGCATCCCGAAAACGCCAGAATCGGCAATACAGTGAATAATTCCAAAACGGAATAAGAAAATTTGATTCGATTCAAGTTCCTTTTCATTGTACGTAAAGCCTTGAACCTGAATGGTTTTGTCATCAAAATAACCCGGGAACTTATAAATGGTTTCCATCCCAATGAGAAAGTCTTTATCATTCAAGACAACTTTTTGCTCATTGTTAACAAATTTTTTCTTCGCCTTATCCATGTACTCGTCATAGCCTTCCTTCCCGTAGTAAATACTTGAATCAGGCTGTAAAAATTGGTGGATGGCAGATGAATCTTTATCATTATACACATCAAAGTGAAAGCCTTTTGCCTTAACAATATTAGAATCAAGTGTTGCAATCGGAATAAAGAAGACAGAAATTATCGGGAAAATCAGAACAGGATAGAAAATATACTCTTTCCACCCTTTTCTAACATGGTGATGATCACACCCAGGTCCACAATCGTCTTCAGAAGCTTTATCTCCCTTTACATAAATAATAAGTTGAACAAACGTAAGGAAAAACATAACATAAATTGTAATGTAGGAGATATAAGAATACTTCATATTAATATATTTAGAGATGTTGCCTGTTACATGCAGATGCATGAAAAGAAACGAAAATCCAAGTAAAATAAGAAATCTAAGCATCTTTTTCCCTCCTAACTTATAAAAATCCTATAACAACAGAACCTAAAAAGACGAAGATACTTACATAGATAAATAAATATAGAACAAACTTAGATTTGAATGCACTTAACATCATTAACGTATTTTTAATATCAAACATTGCACCGAACACAAGAAAGGCAACTAATGAATTCAATGAAAATGTACTTTGGAACGATGCTGCGACAAATGCGTCTGCCTCTGAACATAAAGAGAGGATATAGGACAGTGCCATCATAACGATATTTGATGAGTAATCACCATGTCCAATCGCAGTTAAAGTAGATGTTTTTAAAAATGTTTGCATCGCTGCGGCAATAAATGCACCGAGAATTAAAAACTTACCAACCGAAAAGAATTCATCAATGGAGTGTTGGAGCGTCCCTTTCATTTTTCCAATAAAACCACGTCCATGATCGTGATGGTGATGATCATGGGCTTCATTTCTTAGTTGGGAATCTTTAAATTGATAGGACAAAATGAATCCGATGATAAGGGCGACAACAAAAGAAAGCCCGCCTCGATAAAGCACCATTCTCCAACTGTTTCCAAAAGCAATATAAGTCGAAAATAAAACAATCGGATTAATAATCGGTCCGGTCAACATGAAACTAATTGCCGCATGAAGTGGGACACCTTTGGCCATTAATCGTCTTGTGATCGGAACAATTCCACATTCACACGCCGGAAATAACGCCCCGATAATTGTGGCTGACAGCACCGCTAAAAAGCGATTTTTTGGAATGACTTTGGCAATCATCTCTTCAGTAATAAACATTTGTATGACGCCTGAAATAATGACACCTAATAGAACAAATGGCAATGATTCTATTAATATACTAATAAAAATTGTATTCATTTGTAAAAATGATTGAGAAAACAATTAATCCACCTCCGAATAGATATGGAAGTTCTTCGACTAAAATTAACTTGTCTATTATAGCACACTACTAAAATTACGCATGAGTAGAAAAATTCCTTTAATGGAAATGACCTCATGTTGCACAGCTTGAGGAAGGAACATTTAATAATCATGTAGAAATTAACTACAGTAAAGGAGGGGCGGTATGGATATAAAAATACATAGTGATTTTTCAAAGGTAAATCCTGAAGAAATGAAAGAAATATATACATCTGTCGGTTGGACAAAGCATTCCGAGGAAATTATTAAGCAAGTATTCGAAGCGAGTAATGTTCTTGCCTTTGTCACCGTAAATGGTCGGGTTATTGGATTTGGAAGAGGAATGAGCGATGGCGTGTTTAACGCGGCAATTTATGATGTTATTGTACATCCGGATTTCCAAAAACAAGGGATCGCAAAACAAATTATGGAATATTTACTTGATAAGCTAAGTAATGTGTCCTGCGTTCATTTAATCTCTACAACGGGAAATGAGGGCTTCTATAAGAGGCTTGGTTTGAAAAAATTAAAAACGGGAATGGCTAGGTACTTGAATCCTAATTTAACGAATGAATATTTAGAATAACATTTTTGTATCAAAAAACGCTTGGAAATTTAATTCCAAGCGTTAGTTGTTATTTACTCCGAAAAGAACTGCGCAAGCTCTTCACTTTCTCTTTTGCGCATTTTACGATGCTCGGCCCTTCTTTTTGCTGTTTCATTTAACCATTTTTCTTGGTCGGTTTCAGGGACGACCATCGGAACCTCAACCGGACGACCGTTTTCGTCTATGGCAACGAAAGTTAGAAAAGATAAAGCGGCAATCGCTTTTTCTCCTGTTAAAAGATGTTCGGAGGTAATTTTTACAAAGACCTCCATTGAGCTTCGTCCTGTATAAGTGACCATCGCCTCCAATGTAACGGCATCCCCGACCCGAATCGGTTTGATAAAATCAACTGAGTCAGTTGATGCAGTAACAATGGGATTTCTTGCGAATTTGGTAGCTGCAATCGATGCAGTGTCATCTATGTAAGCCATTAATTTGCCACCAAATAATGTTCCGTGATGATTTGTATCAGGCGGGAGAACATGACTCGTTTTTATTGTTAACGTTTCTCTCATAAATTTCGTCGGACGGTTACTCATTTTATTCACCTCAATTTAATTTTACTATATCCAATGAGCATCATGATTATTTGACTAGTTAATAATACCATAATTTTACCGAGAAATTATATTAAAATAGCCTTTACCTTAGTAATGAAGTAGCTTATTACTTTGATGACTTGTTAAAATATGGATGAAATCAATTGACAAAGAAGAGGGATTACACATAATCTATAAATAAGGTTATTACTTTCGTGGAGGTTCCGACATGTTCATGCAAATTGCTAGGAATTTTCGACATCCACATAATTTTTTTAGGCTTCGTTCCCGCCAAAGGGGATGAAGCCTTTTTTCTTTAGTTCACTACCGTACTATTTTAATCAAGGGGGAAGAACAAATGATTCAATTAACAGGAAATACATTAACAATCAATGAAGTAAAAAAAGTGTTATTCGACAATGAACGAGTCGAAATCGCTAAAGCGAGTATGGAGAAAGTAAATCAGAGTCATGAAGCAGTACAACGAATTGTAAAAGAGAAGAAAGTTGTTTATGGAATTACAACTGGTTTTGGAAAATTTAGTGATGTTTACATTGATTCAGAAAATGTCGAAGAACTGCAATTAAATTTGATCCATTCTCATGCATGTGGGGTTGGTGAACCATTTCCTGAAATCGTTTCAAGGGCGATGCTATTATTACGTGCAAATGCTTTGACAAAAGGATTTTCCGGTGTGCGTCCATTAATCATTGAAACGCTTGTGCAATTTATCAATGCCGGCATCCATCCGGTCGTGCCACAACAAGGCTCATTAGGAGCAAGTGGTGATTTAGCGCCATTATCACATCTTGCACTTGCGATTATGGGAGAAGGGGAAGTTTTTTATAAAGGTGAAAGAGTTCCTACGGAAGTAGCCCTAAACGATACAGGAATCGAACCTGTTACTTTGCAGGCGAAGGAAGGGTTGGCCCTTATTAACGGGACACAGGCAATGACTGCTATGGGTGTCGTGGCCTATATTGAGGCGGAGCAACTAGCAAAACAAAGTGAGTTAATCTCTTCTATTACAATAGAAGCATTACAAGGGATTATTGATGCCTTTGATGAGGATGTTCATGTTGCCCGCGGGTATCAACAACAAGTGGATGTTGCAAGAAGAATGCGTGAATATCTATCTGACAGTAAACTTATTACCCGGCAAGGCGAGCTGCGAGTACAGGATGCGTATTCATTAAGATGTATCCCACAAGTACATGGTGCCTCATGGCAAGCACTAGATTATGTAAAAGAAAAGTTAGAAATTGAAATCAATGCCGCTACTGATAATCCATTAATTTTTGATGACGGAGAAAAAGTCATTTCGGGTGGTAATTTTCATGGACAACCAATTGCGATTGCGATGGATTTTATGAAAATTGCTGTAGCGGAACTTGCCAATATTTCTGAAAGAAGAATCGAAAGACTCGTAAATCCAAGTTTAAACGATTTGCCAGGTTTCTTAAGTCCAGAACCGGGACTTCAATCGGGTGCAATGATTATGCAGTATGCTGCGGCATCTTTAGTATCTGAAAATAAAACATTGGCACATCCTGCAAGTGTTGACTCGATACCATCATCCGCAAATCAAGAGGACCACGTAAGCATGGGAACGATTGCTGCAAGGCATGCTTACCAAATTATCCAAAACTCAAGAAGGGTGCTCGCCATTGAAATGATTTGCGCGATGCAAGGGGCCGAATATCGCGGAATTGAAAAGATGGCAACCGCAACGAAAGAGTTCTATGATAAAGGAAGAGAAATTGTCCCAAGCATCGTGAAAGATCGAATTTTTTCAAAGGATATTGAAGCGTTGGCTGAATGGTTAACAGTATAAAAAAAGCGGAGCTCTACAGAAAGAGCTCCGCTTTATTCATCCTCTTCAACATATGGATCATGCTCATAAGCAGGTAAGTCACCAAAGGTTGTCATAATTCCTTCTTCGTCCAATTCCTCGGTATATTTATCGTATCCGGGATTCGGATAAAATGTTGTGTTTTTTCCATACATATCATTCCCGACAAAATTTTCAAAATCCTCTACATAACCAACATTTTCATCGGAATTAATATACATATCATTATAATGGTCAGGTGGATTGGTTAAATCAGAAGGCGACTCCGACGTACCCCATTCAGCAACAGCCTGCCACGAATCCTCATCATCAAAACCGACATGTTCATCTTTCTCATCGTCAAAATTAAAATTTCCTAAGGAAGAAGAGAGAATGACTCGTTCTTCAACAGGTCGATCCTCCGATACCGTTTGGTCTGGACTATGTTCTTTACAGTATAATGTGGTTGGAATGGCTTCCAGTCGTTCTTCGGGAATTTCCTTTCCACATTCCGCACATTTTCCGTAAGTCCCATTTGCCATCGCTTCTAAAGCTTTATCAATATTGTGTAATTCATATTCACTATGCTCATTAAGGGCAATATCTTTTTCACGTTCATATAGCTCAGTTCCCTCATCCCCCGGATGATTGTCATAACTGGATAACTCTCCAACAGATTCATGGGCATGTCCTTTGCTCAAATCATAATGATCATTTAGTTTGAAGCGTTCTTCTAATTCTTGTTTTTCTTGAAGTAATTGGGATCGAAGTTCTGAGAGTTGCTTATTCGTAAGCATATAAACCACTTCTTTCATAAAGAAATTAATCTGTACTTATTATTTATCCAATTACATCAAAAAATAACTGTAAAAAAGTACATGTTTATATACTTTTCTGTTTCGTTTGTAGTTTATTAAACATGATGATATAAATACCCGCGCTTAAAACAGCAATAATGGCCAAAATATTAAATGTCTGAAAATAGCCGATGAATGAAGCTAACGGAATGGAAATAGGTGCAATCGTCCGAGCAATTGTATACCGCAAACTCGCCGCTGCAAAATACTGTCCACGCATATGTTCAGGAGCAAGCTTCGAGATAAATGTTTGTTGAATGCCTGCTACCACTAATTCGCCTAAAGAAAAGATTGCCATTGCTATGACGAAACCCCATAAATTTGGGAAAATCGCGAAAAAATACATCGAAATTGCATAACAAATACATGAAAGAATAAATACTTTTTTCTCCTTAAATTTTGCCACCCATCTCGTAATAGACACGGTGAAAAGTGCAACTAAAAAGCCATTTTCAGAAAGAATAAATCCGTATATTTGTTCACCGTTAAGTGTGAAATGCTGAAAAAAGGAAAATTTATTGATGGCTTCTTTTGTATAAACTGGAATTAATAAATCCAATTGCATAAAGGTTTGACCAATTAGTACTCCCGCAACGATAAAAAGTAAAAATACTCTATCTTTAAAAATGATCCCATAAGATGAAAACTGTTTTTTTAATACTTGATGCCATTTATCTGATTGATCTTCTCTTTTCTCTTGAATCGGAGAAGTTTCCCTCGTGAATTTCCAAAGCAAAAAGGCTAATACGATACATACGAAAGCTGATGCGAGCAACAGTTCAAAACGGTAATAAGCGAAAAAGATTCCTCCTACTAACGGACCAATAACGACGGCAATATTTGTGGATGTATAAAAGACTGCAAACACATCACTTCGGTCTTTTTCATTCACGACATCTGCAACCATCGCTTGACTGGCTGGATAATAAAATGAACCGAAAATGCTCGCTACTGAAAAACAAATAAATCCAATAACCGGCATATTTGTAATGGCGAAGATAAAAAAGGCGATTCCTTGCCCACAAGCAGATATGACCATCATTTTCTTACGGCCGTAACGATCTGCATAATATCCGCCTAATAAATTGGCAATTACCGAAAAAATTTGTGAACCAATTAGCAATACCCCTGCAGTCCCTTTACCGAAAGATTCTGTAAAGTAAATCGTTAAAAAGGGAAAAAACATCCAAAATGTAACATTCATCAATGCTTCCCCAATAAGTCGAATTTTTAAATTTTTATCCCAATCCCTAAGTCTCATGTGATGATACCCCACTTTTGTATTTGACTTTATTATCTTACTTGGAAAAGGAAGGGTGGACAAGGGGAAAATAGGGAGATTGGCTTCCTTTCGAAAGATGGATATTTAGTTTGTGGATCATAGAATTTAGTTTGTGTCGCATAGAATTCAATTTGTGGATCATAAAACTCTATTTGTGGATCATAGTCTATGTTTCAAACGTCGGATATTCAGTTTGTGGACCATAGAATTTAGTTTGTGCCGCATGGAATTCGATTTGAGGATCATAAAACTCTATTTGTGGATCATGGGTTACTATTCAAACGTCGTATTTTCAGTTTGTGGATCATAGAATTTAGTTTGTGCCGCATGGAATTTGATTTGTGGAACATAAAACTCTATTTGTGGATCATGGTCTCCGTTTCAAACGCCGGATATTCAGTTTGTGGATCATAAGTCCCAAAAAGAACTGAATTTTTTTACTTTATAAAAAGAAAAAAACCCACTATAAAGTGAGTTCATTCCTATCTAAAACGCCCAATCCCCATTACGGAAAATTGGTTCTGTTGTTCCATCTTCCTTGATTCCGTCGATATTCATTTCGGCTGATCCTACCATGAAATCAACATGTGTGATGCTTTGGTTTAAGCCATTTTTCAGCAGTTCTTCACGGGACATTTTTTTGCCGCCTTCAATACAGAATGCATATGCACTGCCAATCGCAAAATGGTTTGATGCGTTTTCATCATATAATGTATTTAAGAAAAGAATATTTGATTGAGAAATCGGCGAATTATGAGGAACGAGAGCGACTTCTCCAAGATAATGGGATCCTTCATCTGTTTCGATTAGTTGTTTTAAAATTTCTTCGCCTTCTTTTGCTTTCACGTCGACAATGCGCCCTTTTTCAAAATACACGGTAAACTCATCGATAATGTTTCCGCCATAGCTTAATGGTTTTGTACTCGAGACATGGCCATCAACGCCGTTTTTATATGGAACGGTAAATACTTCCTCAGTAGGCATATTCGCCATAAATTCAATATTTTGCTCATTTAGGCTTCCGGCACCTACCCAGAGATGACCATTTGGAAGTTCAACTGTTAAATCTGTTCCAGGGGCGGTATAGTGCAATTTCTTGTAGCGTTTTTCATTTAAATAATCGACTTTCTTATGTAAGGATGCGTCATGTTCTTTCCAAGCTTGAATAGGATCGGCAAGGTCTACACGTGTTGATTTGAAAATCGCATCCCAAAGCTTTTCAACGGCTTCTTCCGAAGACACATCTGGAAATACTTTTTTAGCCCAAGCTTTAGATGGAACGCCAATAACCGTCCAGCTTACTTTATCCGATTGAATGTATTGGCGATATGTTTCTAATGCTTGACCGGCGGCCTTTTGGAAATTAGAAATACGATTAGGATTCACACCTTTTAATAAATCCGGGCTGGAGGAAACGATTGAAATGAAGGCAGCACCATTTTCCGCAAGTTCTGTCGTTTCCGTTGCACGATGTTTCGGATATTCTGTAAAAACTTCATCAGGAGCTAAATCATACTTCAGCCTTGAAACAACATCATCATTCCAGTTTACAACTACATTTTTGGCTCCAACTTCATATGCCTTTTTTGTAACAAGTCGAACAAATTCTACAGCATCGGTCGAAGCATTTATCGCAAGTGTTTGGCCTTTTTGTACATTCACGCCGACTACAACTGCCAGTTCAGCATATTTCTCAAGCTTCTCTTGAAATGTTGTCATTTATGTATTCTCCCCTTTTTTCAGAATCTTCTTCTCTATTTTAACAATCGAACAACATAAAGGAAACACAATATTTTTTATCAAAAAGGATAGAATGGAGGAAAAGTATAAATCGATGGAGGAAAAAATGATTACAATTAAACGTGTGTATAAACCTGTTAATGAAGCCGACGGAAAAAGAGTATTAGTTGATCGTTTATGGCCACGGGGAATTTCAAAGGAAAAGGCAGAAATTGATGAATGGATGAAAGATATCGCTCCGAGCAATGAACTTAGGAAATGGTTTAATCATGATCCAGAGAAATTTGAAGAATTTAGCCAGAAATACAAGGAGGAACTGAAGGAACCAGAAAAGAAAAAGGAATTGGATAAATTAATCGAAATGAGTGATGGAAACACTGTGACACTTGTCTATTCGGCAAAAGATGAGGAACATAATCAAGCCGTCGTTTTAAAACATTATTTAGAAGAATAGTCCGGGGAAAGTTAAAGACACGAAATTGCGCATCGCAGCATGCTTTAAGCACCTTTTTCCATTGTTAAAGATATTTATGAATTTGCAAGTGATGGAGGAACCGCCGCAAATGGCAAGTTCATTCCTGTGGCGACAAAAAAAGGCTCTCTTAAGAACCTTCTTCTTGTGATTGAAATAACATCCGATAGTTCAGCGGATTTTGGACGATGTCTGCTAATGTATATTGATCAAGCACGGTTAAATAAGCGACTAGTGCTTTATTTAGTAGGTGTTTCAGTCCGCACACTGGAGAGATGATACATGAACCTGGCTTGCCATCAAAGCATTCGACCAATTGGAAGTCTTCCTCAGTTTTACGAACGATCTTGCCAATATTAATTTCCTTCGGGGGCAAAGCTAAACGGATTCCTCCGTTTCTCCCCCGGATTGTTTCTATCACTCCCATCTTCCCTAATTCATGGGTCACCTTCATTAAATGATTTTTTGAAATCCCATATACTTCTGCGATTTCCTTTATATTGGATAGCTTCCCGGGCTCGAGTGAAGCTAAATAAATCAGAACCCTCAGCGAATAATCGGTATAGTTTGTTAACCTCATCTAATCACCTTCTTACATTCTATTTACATTATACCGTTTACGAACATTCACTGTCTAAAATGTGACAGCTTTTTTAAAGATGTATTTGAAATATTGCTTTTAACAATTTCGAGGAGTATCTTAAAGATGTATTCAAAATACTTCTTTAAAAAAGAGGAGAGATTCTAAATGTTATCACAAAAAACAATAGATATTGTTAAATCAACAGCACCAATTTTAGAAACTGAAGGAACAAAAATTACTACTTGTTTTTATAAAATGATGTTCGAGGCACATCCGGAATTATTAAATATTTTTAACCATGTTAATCAAAAACAAGGTCGTCAACAAACAGCTTTAGCAAACACTGTTTATGCTGCAGCGAAATATATTGACCAACTTGAAGTGATTGTCCCTGTAGTCACACAAATTGCTCATAAACACCGTGGACTAGGAATTAAGCCAGAACATTATCCAATCGTTGGAGAATTTTTACTTAAAGCGATTAAAGAAGTTCTTTGAGATGCGGCAACTGACGAAATTATTAATGCATGGGCTGAAGCTTATGGCGTCATTGCGCAAGCGTTTATTGATGTAGAAAAAGGCATGTATGATGCAGCAGCAAATCAAGAGAATGGCTGGGTTGATTTTAAAGACTTCACAGTTGTTAAAAAAGAACAAGAAAGCAATGTAATCACTTCATTCTATTTACAACCAAAAGATGGATCAGGTGTTACAACATACGAACCAGGACAATACTTAACAATCCGTGTGAAAATTCCTGGTGAGGAATACACATTAAATCGTCAATACAGCTTATCATGTGCACCAGGTCACGATTATTACCGTATTTCTGTTAAAAAAGAAAAAGATTTCGATCCGAACGGAAAAGTATCAAACTATTTACATGATCATGTAAATGAAGGGGATACAGTTGAAGTTAGTGCTCCATCAGGTATCTTTACATTAAATATGGAAGAAACTGCACCAATCGCACTTATTTCCGGTGGTGTTGGTTTAACACCGATGATGAGTATGTTGGAAACATTAGCTGATACTGGTTCTAAACGTGAAATTTACTTTATCCATGCAGCTAGAAATGAAGAATTCCATGCATTTAAAGATGACGTAGAAGAAATTACTGCAAGACTTGAAAATGGCCATGCATACTATGGTTATGAAAAACCATTAAATGCAAACGGAGACCACCATTTCGAAGGATATTTATCAAAATCATTCCTTGAAAATATTATTAATGAAGAAACAATTACTTATATTTGTGGACCAGTTCCATTCTTAAAAAATGCTGTGCGTATTTTAACTGAACTTGGTGTAAAAGACGAAAATATTCGTTACGAATTCTTCGGTCCTGCAATGGATTTAAAAGCTGAAGAAAAAGAAACAGTGAAAGCATAATCATTTGTTAACATATCGGATAAGGAAGAAGCGGTACGATGATAATGCGAATTCGGCAGCTATGGTACCGGAGTAGAGAGAAGCGGTACGATGGCAACGCGAATGTCGCATCCATGGTACCGGAAAAGGGTGAAGCGGTACGATGGCAACGCGAATCTCGTAGCCATGGTACCGGAAAAGAGAGAAGCGGTACGATGGCAACGCAAATCTCGTATCCATGGTACCGGAAAAGAGAGAAGCTGTACGATGGTAACACGAATCTTGTAGCCATGGTACCGGAAAAGGGTGAAGCTGTACGATAGTAACGCGAATCCCGCAGCAATGGTACTGGAGTAGAGAGAAGTGGTACGATGGCAACGCAAATCTCGTAGCCATGGTACCGGAAAAGAGAAAAGCGGTACGATGGCAACACGAATCCCGCAGCAATGGTACGGAGTAGAGAGAAGCTGTACGATGGTAACGCGAATCCCGCAGCAATGTTACCGGAAAAGGAAGAAACGGTACGATGATAACGCAAATCCCTCAGTAATATCGGCATATGAATACTTTTTAACGGTATTCATGTGCTGATTTTTTTATTGGTATGGATTTTCCCCGCACTTCTAAAGTTGGATAAATACATTTTTTAGTGAAACAATAGTTTTGTCAAGACGTTAGCGACAAAGTTAGCTTTCTTCTTTATTGAATGAAGGTTTGTAGAGTTTTATCATTAAAGGTGAAATATATTAATGAAAGGAAGAGAGCGAATGGCGAAATCAAATGTTAAAGTAGCTGTTCAGAAGTTCGGTAACTTCTTAAGTTCCATGGTAATGCCGAATATTTCAGCTTTCATTGCATGGGGTTTAATTACTGCACTATTTATTCCTACTGGTTTCCTCCCGAATGAAAGCCTTGCCAAAATGGTTGACCCAATGGTTCACTACCTACTTCCATTACTCATCGGATATACCGGTGGTAAGTTGGTACATGACCAGCGTGGAGCGGTTGTTGGTGCCATTGCAACGATGGGGGTCATCGTTGGAGAACCAAATGTACCTATGTTTTTAGGTGCCATGATTATGGGGCCACTTGGCGGTTATGTCATAAAGAAATTCGATCAATGGATTGAAGGTAAAGTTAAAGCCGGTTTTGAAATGCTTGTTAACAATTTTTCAGCAGGTATTTTAGGCGGGATTTTGGCAATATTAGCGTTTTTAGGAATTGGTCCGGCTGTAAAAGTTTTAACTGCTTGGCTTGTAAGTGGTGTTGATTGGTTGGTAGGAGCAGGACTATTACCATTAACAAGTATCATTATTGAGCCTGCAAAAATACTATTTTTAAATAATGCAATTAACCATGGTGTTCTTTCGCCAATTGGGATAGAGCAAGCAAAAGAAGCAGGGAAATCGGTGTTATTCCTTCTTGAAGCGAATCCGGGCCCTGGTATTGGTGTATTACTTGCTTATTGTTTTTTTGGAAAAGGTACAGCAAAGAGATCGGCACCAGGTGCAGCGATCATTCAATTCTTTGGTGGTATTCATGAAATATACTTCCCGTACATTTTGATGAAGCCAATGTTATTCTTCGCAGTTATCCTTGGGGGAATAAGCGGAGTTTTCACATTAGTTCTTTTAGGTGGCGGACTATTTGCACCAGCATCACCTGGTAGTATTTTAGCCATTGCTGCCGTTACACCACATAGTGCGGGAGCATATATTGCTAACTTTGCAGGGGTAATCGTAGCAGGTGTCGTTTCCTTTATTGTATCAGCGTTGATATTAAAAACTGGAAAACAAACAGAAGAAAATATTGAAGATGCAGCACGTAAAATGCAAGAAATGAAAGGAAAGAAAAGCTCAGTAGCAGATGTTTTTGCTTCACAGCCAGGAGAATTTCCGGAAAACGTACAGAAAATTGTTTTCGCTTGTGATGCAGGAATGGGATCAAGTGCGATGGGTGCTTCTTTACTTCGTAAAAAGGTGAAAGAAGCTGGCTTAAATCTATCGGTTACCAATACAGCGATTAGTAATTTACCAGCTGATGCACAAATTGTTGTGACACAGGAAGAGCTTACACCGAGAGCACAGAATAAACTGCCAAATGCGTTCCATATTTCTGTGGATAACTTCTTATCAAGTCCGGAATATGATCGCTTAATCGATCGATTAAAAGGAAATGGTAAAGATGATCTTCAAGAAATTGTTGAGGATGCTGAAGATGCAGTTCCGGGTGCAGATGATCATGAAAATGATTTATTATTAGAAGAAAACGTATTTTTAAATCAATCATTTGCAAATAAAGAGGAAGCGATTCGTTTTGCAGGAAATGCATTATATAAAGCGGGATATGTGAAAGAAAGCTATATTGATGCGATGATTGCACGTGATCAAATAACATCAACCTTTATGGGAAATGATGTAGCGATTCCACATGGAACAGAGGAAGCGAAGAAGGATGTTCTTAAATCCGGATTTACCGTTATCCAAGTACCGAATGGTGTTGATTTTGATGGCAATAATGTTCGTTTAATCTTTGGAATTGCAGGAAAAGATGGAACACATCTTGAAATATTATCAGGAATAGCTGTCACATGTTCGGAAATGGATAATATTGAAAAGATGGTTGCAGCAAAATCAGCGAAAGAAATTATCGCTATCTTAAATGATAAAGAATAACAATCGAAATAGAAAAGCGTTATGATGCGCTTTTCTATTTCTGTATTTTCTCTTGTAATAGTAATTATGGAAAAGGGATGGTTGCATGTTTATTACTTCAAGGGAAAAAGCAATTATTGAACTGATTATTAAGACATCTGGGAAGCATACGGCTTTTTCCATTGCTACATTTTTAAATGTAAGTGTACGAACGATTCAACGGGATTTGAAAGCAATCGAAAAAATCCTCGAGCAATTTCAATTGCAATTGGTAAGAAATCCGAATAAGGGTTTAAGTATTGAAGGGAAAAATGAACAAGTTTTCCGCTTAGTACAACATTTAGCAAGCAGCCAGCCGATTGACCAACCACCTCAAGAGAAAAAGCTTCAATTGTTACTAAGCTTATTTCAAACAGCTGAATCTTTTAAAATTCAAGTGTTAGCTCATGAGCTTGGTGTCAGTATTACGACATTATCTGCTTATCTCGATGAGTTAGCAGAATGGTTAACAAACTTTCAGTTAGTGCTTAGTAGAAAAAGAGGTGTCGGTGTAGAGCTAACTGGGGAAGAAGTGAATAAACGAAAAGCACTTGCTAACTATTTTTTGCTGTATTTTAACGAGGAATTGATTGAGAGTTTGTTTTTGTTGGAGCAAGGACAGGCCGAGAACAATCAAATTCTCCACTTTTTCCGATCCGATTATTTACTAACAATTGAGCGATTGGTTAATGACATTGTGAATAAAAGGCAAACACGTCTTGCTGATAGTGATTATATCGGTCTCGTCATTGAAATTTGTATTACGATGCAAAGGGCAATGAATGGCTTTCGGATCGAAGAGGATGAAAATCTTGTTGAAGATTCAGATGAATATCGTCAAATAGAAAACATATGCAACTGTTTAGAGGAAGGGTTTCCGGTTCAATTTAATCGTGGAGATATCCACTATTTATCCACAGTATTAAAAGGTTCAAAGCTGCATGAAGCTGGGTTCGTCCCTTATGATAGTGTCATTTTAGGACAATTGATTAAAAATATCATTCAATCCGTTTCGACACAGCTACATATCGACTTGACGAATGATTTCTCTTTGTTTCAAGGGCTGCTTGCCCACATGCTGCCATCCCTATTCCGAATGAAACAAAATATGAGTCTATATAACCCGTTAACAGAGGAAATTAAAAAGAAATATCCCGTCCTTTTTCTTGCAGTGAAGAATAGTGTGGAAAAAGAGTTTAAGGAATTTGTGACATTTCCCGATGAGGAAATTGCTTACATCGTTCTCCATTTCGGTTCTGCCTTAGTGTTGAAAGAGGAGCAATTGCCTATTAAGGCACTCGTCATCTGTCCGACAGGGATTGGAACGTCCAAAATGCTGGCAAGCCGTATAAAAAAAGAAATTACGGAAATCGATTCTGTTGAAATCAAATCAATTAAAGACGTTCAGAAGCAAAAAAGCTTAAATCAATTTGATGTCATACTTTCTACGGTTCGGCTTCCGTTTATGAATAATGAATATATATTAGTCAATCCGTTGTTAAGTAAAGAAGATATTAAGACAATCAGGAGCTTTTTACAGAAAAATATTGAACAGCTTACGAGAAATAAACTTTATACCGGGTTATCCACAAATGAAGACTCATCATCCACAAGGCAACAGCCATTAATGGATGTATTACAGGAATTAAAAGATACACATACAAGCATCGAAGCAATTATTCAACATTTTCATGTAGTTCAAATAACGAATAAAACCGATTATCAACAAGTTATGAAGAATATGTTAATAACAGCTGAGAAGGACAATCTTATTTCTAATGTGGAAAGCGTTTTTGAAGCGCTAATCGATCGTGAAAGAAAAGGCGGTCTGGGGATTCCGGGAACCGGCATGGGCCTTTTTCATTGTCGAAATCCACATGTGGATAAACTTATTTTTCAAATCGCCCATTTGGAAGAACCTTGTGTTATTAAAGGTATGGACGGAAATGATATGTACATGAAAAGTTTATTATTGATGTTAGCCCCTGAAGAATTAAGTCCTAGAGAGCAGGAAATGATAAGTTTGTTAAGTACGAGTTTGATTGAAAATAATGAAGCAATTATGATTTTTTCCTCCTCGGATGAAAAGATCATTCGTTCGAAGATGGAAACAATTTTTTTAGATTATTTATATACTAACGTGATAAAGGAATGAGTTTACATGAAACAAGTTGTACATTTTGGTGCAGGAAATATTGGTAGAGGGTTTATTGGCGCGCTATTTTCACAATCAGGTTACCATGTCACATTCGTAGACCTTGCAGACCAAATCATTGATGGTCTTAATAGTGATAAGCAATACGATGTGAAGTTGGCGACGGATCAACAAGAAACAATGACGATTACGAATGTTTCCGGACTAAATAATATGAAACAAGAAAAAGAAGTAATCGAAGCGATTAAAAATGCAACATACTTAACGACTGCAATTGGTCCTAATATTTTACCAAGAATTGCGCCGTTAATTGCGAAAGCATTAACAGAAAGAGTACAAGCTACAGATGAAAAATTATATGTCATAGCATGTGAAAATCAAATTTCGGCAACAGACTTGCTAAAAGGCTACATAGAAGAAAATCTGGATGATGAAACGAAGAGTAAATTATCTGGTAGAATCTATTTCTTTAATTCTGCTGTCGACCGTATTGTCCCTATTCAAAATAATCAAGGCTCCCTCGATGTGCTAGTCGAACCTTATTTTGAATGGGTTGTTGAAACAACCGAAACGATTCCTCCTGTTGAAGGAATGACAATCGTTGCAGACCTTGCCCCATTTATTGAAAGAAAACTTTTTACCGTAAATACAGGGCATGCGACCATTGCCTATTTTGGCTACCTTGAAAACAAAGCGACAATTGATCAAACATTGGCAGACGAAGCTATTGTCAAACAAGTAAAAGCAACACTTGGGGAAACAGGGGCGTATTTAATCAAGCAATATGGTCTAAATCCTGAAGAGCATGAAAAATATATTAATAAAATTATCAATCGTTTTCGCAATGCCTATTTAAATGATGCAGTTACAAGAGTGGGACGCTCGCCAATTCGTAAACTTGGTCCGAATGACCGTCTTGTCCGTCCAGCAACAGAAGCGCAAAAAGCAGGTCTATCATTTACAAACCTCGCAAAAGCAATCGCTGCTGCCTTGCTTTTTGATTACAAAGAAGACGAAGAAGCGGTGAAGGTTCAGGAAATGATTCGTGAGCATGGCGTAGCCTATGTTCTTCAAGAAGTAAGTGGATTAGCTGAGGATAGTGAAATTGCTCAAGAAGTGTTACGACAATATGATTTATTGAAAAAGTAATTTTTAGAGGATCAGATAAAAAGGGATAGATGAACAAGTGAGAATACTTGTTCATCTATCCCTTTTTTTGGACTTTATTAACCAAATTTGGGTAAATGAAACCAATCAATTACTCTAAGCTTATCTAACTTCCTTAATAGGAACAGCACATTCAGCAAATACTACTTCTAGCAAATAAAAATGACATATGAATGGAAAGATATTTTGGTTAAACAATTCATATTTGTATATGACTAGCGGCTGCACAATTAGTGAGATTGGTTTGAATTATTAAGGAGGCATAAGTTATGGACGGGAGTAATTGCGATTTTTCACCTTTGAAGAAGCAGTTGGAAGATGGAATTCAATCTCTTATTGACGTGCTTCAATCTAATTTAAATATATTGGGTAAAGAAAATTATTGTGTATTGGGAAGTCTCGAAGGTGCGAAAGAAGATCTGGAAAATATTGAATCAATGGCTGCTACCTATTATTTGAATTGCTATTTATCATCATTTACTGACACTTATGAAGATTTATCGATTTCTGTTCAACAGCTTTCTAAACTTAGGCATGGTGCTTTAATAATAGTTGAACGAGGTGAATCCATTGAGCCTATTATGCAAAAAGGAACTCAGATTGGAGCTTTGGTAACACCAAAATTAATAGAATCCATTTTCTACCCGGGAAATCCATTGCATGATGGGGCTGTTTTAATCAGAAGGAACGAAGTTGTTTCTGCAGGAAATGTCCTTCCTTTAACAAGAAGTGTTATAGAAGGGAAGAGATTTGGAACACGGCATCGAGCGGCAATAGGAATATCTGAACAAAGCGATGCGCTTGCCTTGGTTGTTTCTGAAGAAACGGGCAGAATTTCATTTGCATTAGACGGAAATTTATATCCAATAAATACAACAGAACCAATTGTTTTTAAAGGTCATTAAATTTCTTAGGTAAAATGAGCACAATGGGCATCAGTGGTTTGTGTTCGAGCAATTAAAAATAGATAAAAAACTTTACTAGGGTCAAGTAAATAAATTATATACCAAAAGGATGATGCCTAATGGAGAAAAAGTTGTTAAACTTACTTACAGTTTTATGTCTAGTTTCCCTTCCATTTTTATTTAAAGGTACAAAAATGAGAGAAAATCTTCTTATTTTCTTCTCAAAAGGGGTTCTTGCTACTTTGGTCGATGCTTATGTTGTCGGAACAAAAAAAGTTGAATATCCAGCTCGTCCTTTTAGGAAAATTTTTAAAACGAACATCATTTACGACATGCTGTTTTTTCCTATCTTAAGTGTCATATGGGTTAAACTATCCTATAATGATGACCTTTGGAAAATTTTATTAAAAAGTTTGTTATTTAGTGTTCCAATGAGCATCGGTCAATGGTATTTTGAAAGGAATTCCAGGTTATTTAAATGGAAAAAATGGTCACCATTTCATACATTCGGAAGTGTGAGTTTTACTTTATTTACAATTAGAGGTTTTGTGGGATTAATAAAAGAGTTAGATAAGATAAAGGATAATCACAATATTTCCGAATATTAAAGGTTGATATTATCATACTTGAGATAACTAAAATTAAATATCTTTATTATCATTAAAAAAGAACCCATTTTGGAAGAGTTTCAATTATAAGGAATTCTTCAACTAAAAATTACACAAAGGATGACCCCGTTTTGATAATTATTTTCATAACGGGTTAACTTGTGAGGTGCAAAACGGTAAATCACAGATCAATTCACATAAACTTCATCGTATAATTCACAGTCAAAAGACTTAGAGATGTAAATTTCCCTAAGCTTTTTTCTCAAAACCACAAGTGTACTAGATGATAAAAGCAAGTTTGATAAATAAGTGGAGAAATTTCTCTTAATTGAGTCAATTTCATAATTGCTCTTTTTAAAAATACAGAATCCTACAGAATTTCTAAAATATATTTTTAAAAACAGAAATCATGCTACTTGTTGCTGATTTAATTGTACATTAATTCGGTCTGCGGCTAACTTTGAAGCATTATAAATAAGGGTTACCATGTCAAAATGAATTTTTGCACGTTTCCCAGTACGATAGCGAACATTGTTCAGTTGAAAGAATTCTTTCAGATAGGCATTAACCCGTTCTACGGCAGTACGACGTTTGAAAATGTTTTTCCATGCTTGTGACCCGCGTGCTGGTGCGGTATATCTGCGAAGGTCTGAAGTGATTTTCACTTTATAAACCTTTTGGCAAATACCTTCATTAGCTAAGGGACAGTCGCTGCATTCCTTTGGTCTTGTGTATTTCAATGTTTCATATTTAGGATCAAAACTATCATAACGATAAGAATGCTCTCTGAAACAAGTTGGGGCAAAGTGTTTATCATAGCCAATGATTTCCCCTTCATTTCGCTTATTATACGCGATGACGGATTGTTGTCCCATTCGATGTACCTGCTCGTATATGGGTTCATAGTCATAGCCCGCATCCATTGTTTGATAACGTAATGGAAGGTGAAGGCGTTCCTGAATTCCTTTCAGTAAAGGGATAGCTGCCTTACCATCATTTAGACTCCCAGATGAAAAAAGAGCCTGTAGAATGTATTGGCTTGATGTACCAACGGCTAAATGACCTTTGTAGCCAAACCAAAAAACATTTTGTCCTTCTGAGTTCTTTTTCACGCCCCATTTAGGGTCTTGGGGAACTTCGGCACGTAGTTCGGCTAGGGGAACATCTAATTGGTACAAATTTTTCTATCATATAAAGGTAAATTGGCTTCCGTTTCAGCTTGTTCTTTAAGCCACCCGTCACGCTCATCTTTTGATTTCCGACCACGTTTTTGGGGTTCAGATTTTGGCTTTTCTTCTTTTGGTCGCGCTTGGTCTCGTGCTTCAAAATGGGTTGCATCACTACCACTGTATCATCCGTGATGAAACCTTCTGCAATAGCCTGGAGGACCACTTTTTCTTGTTCTTTCTCAAGGATATCGCTTTCCTCCAATTTCGTTATGAGACGTGAATAGGAGGATTCTGAAGGCACATGATCAGAAACCAAAAAGCCACAATTTAACTTAAAAGCTAGATCATCATGAAGACGTTTTATAAGATCCTTCATCGTAGGGATGCGCTCTATGTATCTTACAAAGGTGGAGATAATCATGGTCGCATAGTTTAGTTCTTCCGGTGCACCCAACCGTGATTTTTTCGCCACTTGATGGTACATCGAATCCAAATCTACCGCTGAAATAATGGCTTCATATTTTTGGGTAGGTTCCATGTCAAATAATTCCTGTATGCCAAATAGGCTAGGTTGTCGTATAATAGTCATAAGAAGTACTCCTCCAGTCTTTTTATGGTTTGTGGTCAACGTAAGCCCGAATTATAAAAATAAGTGTACCTTTCGGTACGCATCGTAAATAGCCGTAAATTCTGACTTTTTAATCGAATTACGGCTATTTCATTTATTTGCTACATTCTGCCTGAATCATTTTTGACCAGGGCATGTATTGATCTAAAATTTCAGGGTTTTGTTGGACGCCGAGATTTGGTAAATCCGTAAAAGTTTCTTTATATATTCATAGAAATCAACGCCGTTACTTTTGGCAGTTTCAGCAATACTTAAACAGATGGCATTCGCTTTTGCACCAGCTTCACTTACACTAAAGAGCCAATTTTTTCTTCCTATAACGTTGGGACGGATGGCGTTCTCGGCTGGATTATTATCCATTTCAATTCGCCCATCATTCAGGAATAATTTGAGTCCATTTGCCCTGTTTAATGTGTATTCAGTCGCTTTTGCTAACGCATTTTTTCCGTAAAATGGTGATGTTTCAACCCAGTGAAGGAATTCCTCCACGATTGGCTTCGAGTACTTTTGACGTTTTTTTCTTCGTTTACTCGGAGACAAACGTTTAAATTGCCTTTCTAGTCGATATAAATCATCACAATATTTCACACCGATTCTACCATTTTTGCTATCAGCTTTCAGCCAATAACGACGAACATGCGCCCAACAATTTGCGAAATTAACGCCTTCCAACTTATCATAAGCAGAATAACCATCACACACAATCGTTCCAGAAAAGCCTTCAATAAAACTTTCAAGGACAGATCGAGCTCGAGATAATGCGCTTTGAAAGAGAGTCATTGTTACTACTTGGCTTGGCACACTTCGAAACACCCAATTATACGCATTGGCTTGGCCAGATTTCCCATCGGATCGGTTGATAATTTGTCCGTATGTTTCATCGACATGCAAAACCGATTTTGCCATCATCAACTCTTTCATTCGTTCGTATACAGGTAACAGCCAATCATGTGCTACACGGATAACCCAATTCGATAGGTTTTTATCATTGGTATTCAGTCCATAGCGATTCCATTCCTTTACCTGACGGTAAAGAGGTAAATATTGTGCAAATTTATCATAGATGACTTTGGCAAGTACGCTAGGACTTGCGATGCTACGCTGAATCGCTGGTTGTGGTGCTTTCCCGCGTTTGATTTGTGCTGGCTGTGATGAATCAACTTTGCAGTCTTTACATTCATACGCATGTTCAATGTGCTGTACTTTCATCATTTTTGCAGGAATAAATTTTGCTTCTTCACGTACAAGTGTACTACCAATTTCAATCATTTGCCCTTGGCAACAGTCACAGATTGTATTTTTCGGATGATGGTGAATAGCTTCTACTTCAATACCATCATGCAAGGAATCATTTCGTTTTTTTGATTTAACTTTTCGTACAACAGTATAAGAGATTGTCTGTTGGCTTTGTTCTTCTGTGTGCTCAGGTTCGCTAAAAGCCGGGTCATCATCAAATAATGAGCCTTGCCCATCTGGTACGTTGTATTTCGATTTTTCGGATTTCGATCCATATAAAAGTTTTGTTAAATGGCGAATTTGTTCAGTTAGCGCTTCAATCTGTTTAGTTGATTGATCTAGCTTTTTCGATAAGTCTTTGTTTTGTTGATTTGAATGAGCCAATTGTTCTTCGAGAAGTCGAATTAATTTCCCATATGGATTCTTGTTATTGGAAGAAGTATTAACCATTTATTTCACCACTTTTCGTTCACCATAAGTTAGTTATATTATAACATTTTTAACGTAGAAAGCGAAGTTGAAAATGGCTATAAACCAACATTTCTAGCTTGTTTAGAATACTCCTTTTTGTGATTTTTGAATGGCCTTTGGTTGCTGAATGGACAACCCTTCTAACAACCAGCGAACCTCCTGTTGCGAAAGTTTACGTACTTCATTTTCATCTTTTACCATTGAAGTTTTCCTCCATCTAGTCGCTTATAAAGCATGGCGAAACCATCGCCATCAAAATATAAACATTTATAACGGTCTTTACTCCAACCAGAGAAAAGGAAAATAGAATCTCCATATGGATCAAGTTCGAAAGAATCTTGAATTAGCGTTGCTAATCCATCAATTCCCTTCCTCATATCTGTTTTACCGCAAATAATATAAATGTTTTTACACTGGTATAATCATGTTTCATAGATTTTTCAACTCCCTCATGACCGTTTGGATGATGTGCTCATCTACGCCGTTGAAGAAGGAAATTTCAGCAGCTTCAATTTTGATTGTGCAAAAGCTATTTGAAGGATCTTTCGAAGTTGTGGATGTTATAATATTTTTTTCTGGTTGTATTGAAACGGGGACGATTGTTAGTTTTTGTTGTGACATAGGAAAAGCACCTCCTTAATTGATACGATTATTGTACTAAGGGGTGCTGATCATTTATATGCGTTGTTTGAATGGGGGCTTACTGGTCAACTACCATTATACAAGATTTGGGGAGGTACTTCTTTTTTTATCTCTTAAACCCCTTGATACACAAGGGCTAAGAATTATGAAATTCATTCAACTAGCTGTTCACACTGTAAAAAGGTTACACCCATTGTTATACCGATGGCCCAAAAATTGAAGATCGATTTAAAATTAATCAACTTGGAAAATTACTCCGAAACTGGTTGGGATGAGTTTAATATTGATGCGACTCCAACAATAGTCCATTTTAAAAATGGAAGAGAAGATAAAAGAATTGTTGGAGAATTAACAGAAAAAGCCTATGAGCTCTGGTTTAAATCAATCAAGGAATAGTTGAAAGAGAGGCGGTTAAAAACTGACCTCTCTACTACCATCTATACAGTTTAATATTTCGATGACAACATTTATTTTTGAATAAAAAGTAAAACTATGGCATAAAGCCTTAATACTATTGAAACTCCTATCTGAACGTAAATGTACATCTTAAAGCAATTGGACTATTCACATATAATCTGTTAGTACCTTCTAATTCAGCAAGTCACATACCTCGATTTCCAATTTCACACTTTTAAGTCGAAGATATTACTGCTAGTTTTTACCTCCACATATATCTTAAAAGATTGCAATTAGAATTAAACATTATAATAAATATTAGTGCCAAAAGGCATGAAAAAAATTGTTATACTACTGGAACAATTTGTATGTGAATCTGTATATTGCAACCCCATAATACTTTTGCATTAACGGTTACGGTTATTAATAACTGTAGTATTATTTATATTCAGTTAATTTACTAAAGATAAACTTGATTTGTTCTGAGTAATCTTCAGTACTAATAGAATAGTAGTCTTTAGAGGTAATATCTTTAAATATTAGCTCTTTCCCTTTAAACCAAATTTTAAATTTATAAGAAACTTCATCATTAAAATACATCATAAAATCATATTGCGGTGGTTCAGTAGGAGGATTTTTAACTTTTTTTAATTGTTGAAGTGCTTTTTCCCAAGCTTTATTCCATCGTTCGTCATTTTCTATTGTAGCAACCCCCAGAGGTTTTGGATATTGACTAGGAGTAAATGATTGGTCTGAAATTGATTTAGAAACAAATGAGCGAGTAATCTTTTTCCCTTTTATTTGCTCAATATAAGGGTTATCAGCAGTTTTAAATGATTTTGTATTAGAAGGTTCATTAAATAGGTTTGAGAAGCTTAATATCGCCATAATAAATGCTACAGCGATGACACTAATTCCATTAATAAAAGGACTATTTTTTATGCTTTTCTGATTTGCTAATTTTTTTTCTAATAAATGAAATGTGTTAATTTTGCTTTCATTAGGACGGCTAATATTGTTTAATTGATTATAGAGTTTTTCCCATTTCAGTGAATTTTTCATTAAAATCCTCCTCTCCCTTAGGAAAATTCTTCCTTAAAGCTGCCAGTGCCCTTGAAGTTGTATTTTTAATTTTGGTTTCACTCCAACCTAAGATTATTGATATTTCTTTAATTGAGAGTTCCTTAATTTTTCGTAGTATAATAATCTCTCGATACTCTAATTTTAATTTGTTGATGGCTTCATATAATAACTTTACCTCCTCTCCTTTAATAAGAATTTCTTGCGGTGTAATTTCATCCTTTCTTGAATCATGTTTCTCGATTGAAAAAAAACGAAGAACCTTTTTTCGTCTAAAATGATCAAAAACTATATTCCTTGCAATCTTAATAAGCCATGTATAAATTGTGGAATTACCTTTAAATGAATTTATGTTTTTAAATGCTTTATAAAATGTATCATGGGTTAAATCTTCTGTAATTTCTTTGTTTTTAATATACAGAAAAATATAACTGTAAATTTTATCGCTATACTCAAAATAAAGAGACTCGAAATCTTCAGAAGTCATTATTATCCCCCCCTATATTAATTTAGACGAACGTGTGTAAAATTGGTATCACTTTTATTAGCTTCTTTTTATAAATATTTAATTATTTTGAAATTTCCATTTAAATGAATGGAGAAATATGACATAATAGAAAATGGTATACCAAATATTTTAATATATAGGGGGAATTGTATGAAGAAGTTTTTATTAATTGTTGCAGTATTAATCATGGTATTCGTAAACACAGGACTATCTAAAGCATCTAATGACTCGAATACAATCACCCAAGATCAGTTTCTTAAATACGTAAAAAAAAGTAAAATGTTTAAGGAACTAAAGAAAGATTTTCTCTCCAAAGATATAAAAAAGTATTATTTATTGAATCCAGTTATAAATGAAGACGCAGAACAAACAGGTTGGATTGTTCAGTACGAGGCTTTATACAATGTAGAGGAAAGTAAAGGTAAAAAAAATAAAGGAAATGAAAATCCAAAAGTAGAAGCAACTCTTACATCGCTTGTTAGTTTTATGTATGATTTCGAAACTAAAAAGTTAAATACCTATGTAATTGTAAATGTCAACCCAAAAGTTGACCATGTCGCTCATGTAAAAGTTGACCACCCTTTTGTTACTTCGAATATGTTTCTTTGAGACGATAACTCTCTCCGTTCATTGGGATAATGTGGGCCTTGTGAGTCACTCGATCTAACAAGGCGGCGGTCATCTGTTCATCGTGAAAAACTTCTACCCATCGGCTAAACTCCCGATTGCTAGTGATAATCATGCTTCCTCTTTCATAACGAGTAGAAAAAAATTGAAACAGTAATTCGGCTGCTCTCTGGTGGTAGGGGATATAGCCAAGTTCATCAATAATCGTGACATCTGCAGCCAACCATTGTTTCTCCAACTGGAGGAGCCTTTTTTCGTCTTGGGCTTCCATCAGTTCATTCGATAGGCGGGCGGTACTGTATAATATTTGACAGTATAGCCTTGATTAATCGCCTCTTCCCTAACGCAATTGATAAATGCGACTTTCCTGTACCTGAGTTCCCAATAAAAATGACATTCCTTTTCTGCTGAATGTACTCCCCTTGAAAGATGTCCAGAATGCGTCTTTTTGGTACGTGGGGAGCCTCCTCAAATTGAAAAGAGAGGAGGTCCTTATGTACAGGAATTGCGCCTTTTTCTGGCTAACTCTTTCTTTTGATTTCTCGCTCAGCTATTTCAATCGATAATAATTGAAAGAGAAATTCTTCATAGGTAATTTGTTGCTCATTTGCTTCGCGCAAATAAGCGTCAACTTGTTCACGTATAGTCGGCAAGCGCAAAATTTTTTTAGATATTCATCCATTTGATAACGGTGTGTATTCAGTGAATATACCTCCCTTTCTGTAATAGTTGGTCATACGGGCTAAATGTAGGAGCCTTGACGGTGACGGACTGCTCCATTTCATATTTTATTGGGGCTGGCTTTGTTGCTTCCGGCTGAGTCATGAGGTAAAGATAATGCCTTACACTATCAGCTGTATATAGTCGCTCTTTTACACAACTTGCCACTGCCCTTTCTACTGTTTCCATCGTAAACTCCCGATGGAGTTTTAATAGTTTAATAAACTCTTTTCCATGCCCATACTTTGAAAGACTTCTCTTATAAAATTCTTGATAACTTGGTGGAAGATTAGCTCTTCGAACTGGGCGCGCATGCTGGATGGTACCTGGTTTTCTCCAGTTCATCCAAGTAATGATCCACTTCAAAATTTCTTGAAGCTTTTCGTATGAACGCTCATGTTTGGCTACACAGTTTCCGTCAATGTTTATTTCAATGTGATTTACATAAGCATTTATTTGTGCATCTTTCCGACCGGCATACCTAGTAGGTACCGAATAGGCGTTTGTTTCAAAATTAACAAGCGAAAGACTGTTGACAGAGGCTCTTACCTTCCTTGCGCAAGGATGAGTACCAATAATCGGCAGAAGCTGTTGCTTCTCTTGTAAAAATCGTTCACCCACCTGTTCTTTCGTTTTTGGAACATAGGTTTCTTCATAGGCATCACATTGTTCTAAAAGATAGTGATTAAGTACCTGTAAGTCACTTACCTGTGGAACGGGAACTAAAAATTGAGCTCGTGCTGTTTGAACTAGTTTCTCTACTTGTCCTTTTTCATTTCCTTTTGCGGGTGCACAAAATTGGGCATCAAAAAGATAGTATGATCGAAACTGGATAAAGGCCTCCTGTTCTTCACGCTTGGTCCCTTCTAACACCTTCTTTACCGCTGTTTTCATATTGTCATAGACAATCGTTTTCGGGACACCACCGAAATAATCAAAGGCATCTGCGTGACCTTGAAATAACGCCTCCTGCCGTTGATGCTGAAACACTTTTACAAAAATCTTACGGCTATACAAAAGTCTCATACAAAAAAGCATTACCTTCGTTTCAATCCCATTTAAAAGCACAATGATTTCCCCCCAATCAAATTGGGCAAATTCACCGGGATCGAATTCCAACGGTATAGAGGAATTAGGAGTTTCTTTGAGCTGCTTATATTGGCGTACAAAACGGCGTACAGTGGATTCTCCACCTTTAAAGCCATATTCTTTCACCAAGCGTCTGTGGATTTGAGCAGCACTGTGACGCTGTTTTAGGGGGGGCTGTTTCATCGTCCGTTAACCATCGGATAATAATTGGTTTAACGGGGTCGATGACCGGATTGGTAACCGGCTTTGATCGTTGATAGGTTGGAATTTCATTCTGTTGTAAAGCTTTTCGAATGGTTTGTCTTGATAATGTAAGATCTTTCGCTAATTGTCGTATAGAACGACCTTCTTTAAAGTGCAATTTTCTGATAAGCTCTATATTAGCCATCTTTAACATCCTTTTTTTCCTCCCGAATCATGAAGTTCTCGACAAACTCTATGATAAGGGATTGGGTGTTAAGGGTGGTCAACTTTTTGGTTAGCGAATTGCGCTAAAGTGGTCAACTTTTATTTTAGCGTTTACATGTAATTGATTATAATAGACTAATAGATGAAAAGGCTATTTATCTAAGGTATCTTGACTCAGGTGAATCTGAAAAAATTGACGTATCAGATGTTGATGGCGTAAATGAAGAATTAGAACCTTTTATCACCACTGTTGAAGATGAAATAGCAAATAAAGAAAAAGATTTAGAAGAGGCTTCCGAGAATATTCAATCAACTTCCACAGCACCTGTCGCTATTACTGATATAGAACCATTAGCTGCAGGGAATATTTGCTATCAGTGCTCAAAATTACAAAAATACCAAGGTGATTATAGCCCAGAATGTAAAAAAGCTGTAGGTACCGTTTGTAGTGTTAAAATTACAGGTCCAAAACTATTAAAATGGGCAAAAACATTAATTTGTGCTGGGACAAAAATTATTGGTTGTTACATTCCTGCATATTATATTTGTGTAGAAGGTAAATGGATGACCACTTGCCCAGCTTATGATTAAATATTCAAAGTTAAGGCTTTCTGTTTTTGAAAGACAGAAAGCCTTTTGTGAATTATTTGATAATAAAAGGAATAAGAGAATAAATTTAATTTAAAAGGATGTTTTAAAGTAAACAAAAATCAATCTTTTATATTGTTCACCTTTTAAGCGTTATTAAATTTAAAAATTACATAATAGATAACTATAAATATAATTATTAAAAATTAGATTAGGGAGCCAGCAACATTTATAGAGGGAGGAAGAAAATGACGGAAAAGATAAACAGAAAAGCAATCGTAACTTTTATATTAGGAGTATTGTCAATCTTTATTCCGCTATTGGGTTTCGCTTTGGGAATACTAGGTATTATATTCTCTAACTTTAGTTCCAATGAAATTAAAGTTTATAAGGAAAGAGGGAAAATCCTTTTTATATTAGGTTGTATTTTTTGTGTAATAGGTATATTGATTCAAATTGTTGAAATAGTGGGTTTTATTGGAATATACTTTTTTGGTTTAGATTATTGATATCTATTCGTACAAATCTATTAGTATTCATAGAAGTATTAAGATAAAAAAATAAATCAAAGGGGAAATAAATTGCAAAGGTCACAAGAATATTTATTATTTATTATCTGGATTGTTTCGACTATTGCCACATTAGGTAGTTTATATTTTTCAGAGATACTTAAATTTGAACCATGTAAATTATGTTGGTTTCAAAGAATTTTTATGTATCCTATATTTTTTTTATCTGCAATTTCATATGTAAAAAAAGATTTTAAACAAGCAAATTATATAATTTGTTTAGCTATGATTGGTTTATTTATATCAATATACCATAATTTACTACAGTTTTTCGTTATAAATAATTCTTGTGGAAGGGTTTCTTGCACTACACATTATATAAAAATTTTCGGATTTATTACTATACCATTACTATCCCTAGTTAGTTTTGTTTTAATAACGGTAATATGTCTATATCTAATTGCTAAAAGAAAAACAAGTTTAAAAGAATAAATCTATGTCCAATTTATATTAGTGTACTGGTATAAAGTTAATTAATATAGAAGATAATCTTGCTGCAGGGTTGTATTTAACAAAATCCACATCTTAACAAACAGAACCCCTATTCTAATAAATAGGGGTCAGTTGACCAAATTTCCCAAACATGATCCATCTATACTCTTATCTTTTTTCTTAATTTCCGATTTTGACTTTTATCTACTATATAGAATATTCGAATTATCTTATCTCGACCTTTCCTTTATATCCCGCAGGAGTCAAGTGCCTCCCGCTCCAATCCATTCTGTGCTTTTTAACCATTTTAAAAGCAACAATATTTTAGAAATTAATGGAAAAAGATATCCACCATAATTGGCAAACATCTTTCCTCAAATTTTTCGTGGGAATAATAAATTATACGCATTGTGGGCAGCTTTTTTACATAAACTGTCTACGTCTAGCGCAAGCAGCCATCGACTAGAAAACTTCAGGACTTTTCCCTACAATAAGTCAAAGTCCCGTAAGTCTTTTACGTCGATGGGCAAGGCGCTTTCGCTTTTCTTATTTATTTCGCCATTTTATCCTTTAAATCATCGAGTAATTTATCTTTTCCGATTGGTAAGAATGATTGTCCGAAGTATGGTTGGTTAGGGAAGTAATAAACATTTTTGTTTTTAACAGCCTTTAAGCCATTCCATATCGAGCTTTTCTCTAATTCAGCTTGTGCACCTTTTGAACTGACGACGATTAGTACATCGGGATTCAATTTTGAGATATTTTCTAAATTGATTTGGGATGTACCAGTATTTTTGGATGCACCTTCAGGTCTTGGTAACTGCATATCATCATTAACGATTTGGCCTAAACCTTCATTTCCGAATGTGTACGTATTTTTTTCATCCGCAAGTAAAGTTAATACGGTACCTTTACCTGTTTTCTTCTTAATGTCATTTCCAATTTCTTTTGCTTTCGCATCATACTTAGCAAGCCAATCATTTACTTCTTTTTCTTGACCAAATATTGTTCCGATTTGTTTAAATCGTTGTTTCCACTTTGTTAATCCTTCATCAAGGACGATGACAGGAGCAATTTTTTTCAGTTGATCAACGCTTTTAAGATGTCGTTTGCTGACGATAATTAAGTCGGGTTGTGTTTGAAGAATCGCCTCGACATCGACTTTATCGACCATATAGTAGCCCACAATTTTTGCATCTTTCAGCTGGTCTTTAATATAAGGTGCTGGTTTTGTATAGTCATAGGAATCAGAATTGGCCGTTGCGACCAATTTGTGTCCTAAGATGATTAACTCTTCACTTGAACCAGAAATATCAGCGATACGCTTCGGATTGGCAGGGATATCTACTTTTTCTCCGCGTGCATCTGTTACCGTTACGGTAGCTGATTTCTTCTTATCATTCGATGTATCTTTTTGATTTCCACAAGCGATTAATACACTTGAGATAATGAATAAAATAGATATAAAAGCTAAATATTTTTTCATGATAGCCTCCTGTATGTAAAATAGTTCACTCCATTGAGAAAGATTATCATTTAAAGTATAAAAAATCAATATATTTTTTACTATTTCCAAAAGGGGAAAATAAATAATAAAAAACTAAGCTGAATGAATATCCCGTGCTTTGCTCAAGTAATTACGATTAAAGATTGGATGGGCTTACAATACTCAATTTAGTAAAAGTATTGATTGAAACATACGATGTATATTGGTAATTTTGAAAATAGGAATATCTTTTTTTCGTTATCCTAAGTTTCCCGTATAAAATAAAAAAATTGAGAAGTGGGTTAAAGAATTATTGTAACCAAAAAAGTATTAGGAAAATTAATGGAGATACAATGATTCTGTATTTATAGAAGTTTTGTGAAATATTTAAATTGTATTAGGGGGATAGTGATGAAGAAGTTTATTGATGACTTGGCGGGAGCAATCTATGATTCTTTTAAATTTGTTTTCAGATGCATATGCTACATTTTATCCGGAATGTTAATTGTCGGAGTACCGCTTTATATAATTGCATTAATATTTAAAATGTTTAATTAGCGGATAAAATCCTCAGCTGTTGTATATATATTATTTGACTCAAAGGGACCTATTTTTGAAACAAATAATTTAGAGGATTTAGCTAAGTTTTTGAAAAAGGTCAACTAAAAATAGATGACCGAGGGAATGATCACTTTTTTCAAAATTCCAATTTTACTATAGTTTATACTTAACATGTTCAAAATTAAAAATCTATTATAACAGTATAGTCTTAGTGAACTGCATAAAATCAACTAAGTGATTGTCTATGATTTTTTGCAGAATCACTATACGGATCTCCTGATAATCATGGAGAGCGATATTTCTAAAACCAACCATCGATCACGTCATTTTTCATATATGGATCCACTCTCTTCAATATTTCGTAATATCTTCCAACCTTCTTCAAACATTAATTAAGTGGTACATTGTCCGGATTATCCGGATAGACAATTTGTATTAATTGATAGGGAGTTTTTTTATCGTTTACTTTTTCAATAGATCCCTTTTTTTCGTACGAAGCAAAATATTTGTTATTTATATTAATTAGATTCCATGTATTTTTATCTTCAATAATAATTTCAAACTTTTCCGAAGGGCTATTATTAGGATCATGTGCAATAATCCAAGTTTTTTTCCAATCTTCACTATGCTTCTTTTCATCCACTATTATTTGAGAATCTGTACCTTTATAGTACTCCTTATCGGCCTTTTTTGAAAAATAGTTCTTTCCACCTAGTGCAAGAAAAATTAGAACGAGCAATATTATCAACAGTAAATAAACTGATACTTTTCTTCTCAAGCGCTTACCTCCTAACATTTCGGTAAAACAAATCTACAAATCAAAAATTGCATTCAAAACTAAAAGTAAAAACCATAAAAAAATTACAATAACTCTTCCCATTTTGAAGTCAGTTTAATTTTCGCTTTTCTGCCGTTTTATCTTCCTATACAATGCTGAACAATTCTCCTAGAAATTAATTTCTAAAAGTTGTTTCATTTTACTAAACAAATTTTTATGTTTATCAATTGTTATGCGAGTTTTCTTTATTGAGCCGACGTCATTGTGTGTGAAGACAAAAATACCGTCATTCAAAACGTAAAAAGCATAAGGAACTTTTTTTTCTCCGGATTGTATCTTTTCGTTTTCAAAAAAGCCAAATGAATAAGTGTTTTGGGTTTTCATTTCATCAAAGATGTATTTACTATTTGACTTTTTAACTTTAAGCCCTTCAACCATCGATAATATTTTTTCAACCATTTTTTTGTCTTTAACAATTTTCGTCATTCCTTCGGATGAAGAATTATTTTCCACTTTTTGAATAAATATTGTACTTAAAGAATTTTTCTTATCTATTTTTATTTCTTCTTTATTTCCAGAACAAGCACACAGAAGTATAGACCAAATAGTTAAAAAACCTATAAAAGTATATTTATTCTTCAACATTCTAACCTCCAATACTTACTTTATAAATAGTTCAACAAATAGACAGTAGAATCCTTTCTTCCTATTTAAATATTTGTCCTTGCATAACAAATATTTATAAATATCAAGAACGGACTAGGAACTATTTACAATTGATAATGATTTTCACTATAGATATAATAGGACTAATAGAAGGAAATAGAAAGTTGGAAAGTTGTATGGTATTACAGATGTTAAATGATGTGGAATTGCAGTTTTTGATAAATAATTCAGCGTTAACGAGTGAGGCAGCGGCAGAGGATTCGTGGCTGGTTAATCGGGAGAACCTATCAATAGTGATAGATGATTTAACAGAACGGTTGCAGTCTCCCCAAAGAGTGATTACTGCAGCTCAATTATCCAAGAATTATAGCTTTGCATTACTTGTTCCCATATTGTATTCAATGACAGTTTTTCAAAAGGGTATTGACGCAAGCGGTTCTAATAGTTTTGTCGAATTATCTAAAGAGGGCGTTTACTCGCTTCATATAAAGGAAATGTCGTTTGAAAGTTTTGAACCTGGTGAAAGAAATGTATGGCGGGATAACATTCTACAAAAATTGTTTAAAGATAATCTGTCTCTTCTCCACAAATCACTTTCAACATTAACAAAAATTCCGGAATCGATTCTTTGGGAAAACGTGGCATCCTATATTTATTGGTTATATGAGTTCCGCCTTCGACAAGAAGATACCGTAAGTCCATTTATCAGTGAAGATTTTCGCTATATTGTCATGGACGCACCTGGATCGGTATTTGGAAAGGATTATAATCCAATCAAAAATTGCTTTAAATTTATTGAAAAAGAAGATAAAACTATCGTTAGAATTCGTAAAACCTGTTGCTTAACATATAAATTACCGGGTTCACCCGTATTTTGCGGTGACTGTCGACTAAATCCGGTAAACAAGTACGATACAGCATGTAAACCAACACATATATTTGGATAGGAACAGTGGACCAAGTCCACTGTCCCGCTAAGTCAATTAGTTCACTTCAATTGTCCAATCAAATGGATCCGGTTCCGTTCCGTTTTGAATATTTGTGATGGTTTCGTATAATTTTTTTGCGATTGGTCCAGTTTCTCCGTTATTAATAACTAGTTTTTCCCCTTCGTAATTTAATTCACCAACTGGAGAGATAACGGCAGCTGTTCCTGTGCCAAAAATTTCTTCAACCCATCCCTTTTGATAGCTTTCATAAATTTCATCAATCGAGATTCTTCGTTCACTTACTGGAATCCCCCAATGTTTTAAAAGCTGGATGACAGAATCTCTCGTCACCCCCGGTAAAATACTTCCGTTTAAAACAGGAGTCACGATTTCCCCATTGATTTTAAAGAAAATATTCATGCTGCCAACTTCTTCAATATAGCGTTTTTCTACCCCATCTAACCAAAGAACTTGAGAATAGCCGATTTTTTCTGATTCCTCTTGTGCTTTTAAGCTTGCTGCATAGTTTCCGGCGGTTTTTGCTTTTCCTGTTCCACCTGCAACTGCCCGGACATAGTTGCGTTCAACATAAATTCTCACTGGATTTATTCCCTCTTTATAGTAAGAACCAACAGGGGAGAGAATGATCATTAAGCGGTATGTTTTTGATGCAGCTACGCCTAGATAAGGTTCGGTTGAAATAATAAATGGACGAATATAAAGCGAAGTTCCTTCTGCAGATGGCACCCAATCTTTTTCTAAGCTGATTAATTGTTTTAAAGCTTCTAAAACGAATTCTTCATCAATTTGTGGTATACAAATTCGCTCATTGGATAAATTTAATCGTTCCATATTTTTTTCAGGTCTGAAAAGGAGGATCTTATCTTCCTTCGTTCTATAGGCTTTTAGACCTTCAAAAACGGTTTGTCCATAATGAAAAATCATTGCGGCCGGATCTAAACTAACTGGCTGATAGGGCGTGATGCGCGGATGATACCATCCTTTGTCAACAGAATAATCCATGATAAACATATGATCCGTAAAGATTCTTCCAAATTCAAGCTGATTCGTCTGAGGCTTTTCCTTTTTTGATTCACTTCGGATAATTTCAATCTGACTATGTTCCATTGTTTTCCCTCTTTTACTGTGAAGTATTAAAATATTTGATTTCTTATCATTATTTCACTATTCAAGCGATTTGTCATTAGTAAATTGGGTATTTCATACAATTAAATATTTCCAAGTTTAACCGGTTAGCGTACTGGGAAAGATGCTGGATAAAGACTACTATCGCGGAGGGAACACATGGAAAAGGGATACCGGTTATTAGGAGCTTCAATTTTTGTTGGAGGAATATTGATGCTAATTGCTACTGTGCTGCATCCACCATTAGTGAATCCCTATGATGGACAGACGGCTTTTCACGGATACAGCCATTCCCGTTTATGGATGTGGGACCATTTTTAATGCTTCTCGCTACTTTTCTGTGGTTACTTGGTTTAGCGGGAAGTAGATTCTATTATTCGGCTGGGAAACTGTCTTCTAAATTAGGATCATATTCATTCATTGTTTCTATAAGTATTTGGATTATCATCCTTTCAGCGGAGCTAACGATTCTGCCCATTATTGGAGAAGAAGTCATTCAAAACGATGGATCGACATTATTCAAAGTGTGGGAATCGGTTTTTTCCTTTTTATTGTTAGCAGGTTATTTTGCGGTTGCCTGTGGGTGGCTGGGTGTTTTTTTATATGGATGGGGAATGCGTAGTGTAAAAACGGAGCATTTCTCTTCATTGTTTAATAATAGTGCATTGTATTCCGGGCTGATCGGTTTGATTGGAATTATCATCACATGCATATCATTTCCAATCGGTTATATTGTCATTCCCCTTACATCTGGACCACCCTTTATTTGGACGATGTTGTTAGCTGTAAAAATGTTAAGGAAACAGGTTGAATGATATGCTGATCGTGTTTATATACGACCATATGATTGGAGCTGGCTAAAGTACCTTTCAATGTATCTTGGTCTCTATTCCTACTTTTTTGACCCCCAAGATTGCCTTTCGTAACACATCTTGGGCTTCATTCCACCTTTTTGTCGACCAAGATTGCCTTTCGTAACACATCTTGGGCTTCATTCCACCTTTTTGTCGACCAAGATTGCCTTTCGTAAGTCAAGTCCATATTATTGTGTAAAAGTGTTAACAATGTTTTCTTGATATAAAACTATTTTCATATAAAAAGCTACAATTATTTTGAATTTACATTGAGGGGCGGGTGTGATAGCCTGGAGGGCAAGCTAGGAGTTGTTAAACTTCTGGCTTCCTGGCTTTATATCATGCCCGCCGGAGGCTCAATGTCAATTCAAAATTAGGCCATACCACTTTCAGAGTTAGAGTTGGTTTTCCATTTAATTTTTAAGGTAAGGGGTTTTATTTTTATTCCAGTCTTCTTCAATATCCATTAATACCGAACCAATAATCCTAATAGCTGATTGTTCGTTCGTAAAAATTCGAATGACTTTTTCCCTTCTGCGAACTTCCTGGTTTACACGCTCCAGCATGTTTGTGGTACGCAAATGTTTATGATACCCAACAGGGTGAGAAAGAAATTGTATAGCATCTTCAAATCCATCGTCTAAAATATCAATGGCTTTGGAAAAACCTTTTGTGCCCTCGTATTTATTTGTAAACCGTGTTTTTAATTCTCTTACGACTTCTAAATCTGAATTTCGAAATAGATCTTTTAGTTCTTGTCGAGCTTCAGATGTTCCCTTTTTAGGTAAAGTATCCACGATGTTTTTTAAAAAATGGACACAACATCTTTGCCACGCAGTTCCTAAAAAGGATTCTTTTATGGAAGTAACCAAGCCACCATGGGCATCAGAAATAACCATTTTAGGTGATTGAAGACCTCTAGACTTTAAATAGTCAAAAAATGAAGTCCAGCTTTCAGTAGACTCAGTGTGATTAATTTTTAAGCCAATAATTTCTCTATGACCAGTTTCGTTCACACCAACAGCAATATGAACGCTTTTAGAAACCACTTTTCTGTTCTCACGAACTTTAATATACATGGCATCTACATAAATGTATGGATAATAATATGTGTTGAGAGGGCGATTTTTCCAATCATTAATAATAGGATCTAAGGATTTGATTAGATTGGAAACAAGCGATTTTGAAACACTCGTGCCACATAATTCCTCTACAATTTTAGTAACTTTTCGCGTTGAAACACCATTCACAACCATTTCAACCATAGAAAGAATTAAAGCTTGATCGCATCGTTTGTATTTTTCGAAAATCGTTGTAGAAAATTCGCCGTCTCTAGAACGAGGAACTTTTAACTTAAGTGAACCAACTCCAGTGATCAATTCACGCTCATAATAACCGTTACGATAACCTTTACGCTCATCAGTCCTTTCGTGGGAAAGAGCATTGATGTATTCATCTCTTTCCTTTTCCATTAAGGAATTCAAAATAAGAGCTAATGAAGCCTTCACAGGTGATTCAAGCGAACTTTTTCTACTTTGTCTTTGAGATCTTCTAAGTTTATAGTAATATTGATTTGGGTCATCATCATGTCCTCCGTTTATGGTTTTCTTGGTCGAAAACATTGTAACACGGATCATGATGATGACCTTTCTTTTTACACAATTATATGGACTTAATCCTTTCGTAACGCATCTTGGGCTTCATTCCGCCTTTTTGTCGACCAAGATTCCTTTTCGCAACACATCTTGGGCTTCATTCCGCCTTTTTGTCGACCAAGATTGCCTTTCGTAACACATCTTGGGCTTCATTCCGCCTTTTTGTTGACCAAGATTGCCTTTCGTAACGCATCTTGGGCTTCATTCCGCCTTTTTGTTGACCAAGATTCCTCCTCGCAAAGCATCTTGGTCTCTATTCCATCTTTTTGCCTCCCAAGATTCAATTTCTTAACGTATCTTGGTCTTCAATCCTTCTTTTTGAATTGTTAATGCTCTAATAGCTTTAGATTGAGTTGATTAGCAAAGCAAATACTAGATCTGGGAGCAGATGCAGCCTGTGAAAAATGGAAAAACAGTTCTAAAGCCCTTAGGATATTTAAAAGCTTTTGTAGTATGAGAGGATGGTTCACTAATTTTGTATCCTCCGTGGTAATACATCTATTACAAGACTTTTATCAGTCATTAAATTAAGAAAAAAGAGCTGACCCTAGCAACAGGTTCAACTCTTTATCGATGAATTCTTATTCAACTTCTTCCTCTTCAACACGATTTTTAAATGCTTCTCTTGTCACGATGAATTCTTCATCACCGATAGCCTCTTTTGAATGTTTCTCAGTTAAGCTGTTTTGTGGGAAATTACCCGGATGTCCTTTTTTCTTATGATTAAAACCAGTCCCTCTAGCCATTTTTCCACACACCTGCCTTCTTAAGTGATATCATTCCTGATTAGATTCTCCAAAAATCGTTACATTATCACGTTAAATTTCCATCAAGGCAAAATCAAGAGAAAATAGTTTGAATTTTGTCAAAAATAACAACCGAATCCTACATCTATATAAAGCAAATTCGATATAATAAAAGTAAGAAATTAAACGAAAGGGTGACTGTTATGGACTTTTTTAGATTAACGGAAGATCGGATTCGTGAAGCATATAAAAATGGGGAATTTAAAAATTTACCAGGATATGGAAAACCACTTCCGGACGATGAGCTAGCTAACATTCCAGAAGATTTGCGCATGGCCTATCGGATTATGCGTAATGCGGGATTTTCCCCTGAAGAAGCATCGGTGAAAAAAGAACTAATGACGATCGAAGACCTCATTAAACAAAGCAAAAATGAACTAAATAAAGAAGAACTCACCCACAAGCTGAATGAAAAAATGTTAAAGTACAATGAACTTGTATCGAAAAAAGGAGGGAAAACGAATTCCTCCGTATTTAAAAACTATGAGCAAAAAATAGAAAAGAAATTTTTGAAATAGAAAGATGTCGAAGTTTTGCTGTTTTACTCTAAAAAAATCCATTTCTTTGTCGATATAAAGGATAGAAATAAGATTTTGGAAAATTAGGGTGAAGTAAATGGACAAAACATCGGTAATTGGGGTTATTTTAGGAGTAGTGGCCATCGGCGTAGGAATGGTTATGAAAGGCGTCCCCCTAAATGCATTAGTAAATCCCGCTGCATTTTTAATTATTATTTTAGGGACCATTGCTGCGGTAACGATCGCTTTTCCTACGAGTGAAATAAAAAGGGTGCCAAAATTATTTGGAGTCATCTTTAAAGAAAAGAAAAATATGAGCGAAAAAGACATCATCAATCTATTTTCTGACTGGGCACAAGTAGCGCGAAAGGAAGGATTACTTGCGCTTGAAGCGAAATTAGAAGAGGTGGAGGACCCATTTTTAAAAAATGGACTTAGTCTTGCGGTTGATGGACAAAGTGCTGAATATATTCGGGATGTGTTAAGTGAGGAAATTGATGCGATGGAAGGTCGACATCAAGCGGGAATTGCCATTTTTTCACAAGCGGGGACATATGCTCCTACACTTGGCGTACTTGGTGCGGTACTTGGACTTATTGCTGCACTAGGAAATATGGGGGATACGGAAAAATTGGGACATGCAATTTCTGCTGCCTTCATTGCCACATTGCTTGGGATATTTACCGGGTACGTATTATGGCATCCATTCGCCAATAAACTGAAACGAAAATCCAAAGAAGAAGCAAAAAGGAAGGAAATTATGCTCGAAGGAGTACTATCCATTCTTGCTGGTGATGCTCCGAAAGTCATTGAGCAAAAATTAGCCTCCTATCTTCCTGTTGGAGAACGGAAAAAGCTGTTAGAAGAAAGTAGTGAAGCGAATGAGTAAGAAAAAGAAAAGAAAAAATCACGATGAAGGGCATCCTGATGAATCTTGGTTACTTCCTTATTCCGATTTAATGACATTACTATTAGCTTTATTTATCGTATTATTTGCTTCAAGTACAGTCGATGCGCAAAAATTTCAGCAGCTTTCTAAAGTATTCAACGGCATTTTTTCTTCTGGTGTCGGTGTGATGGATTATTCTAATCCACAGCAAGAGAACAATTTTCAATCAACAGTTCCGCAGAAAAAAACTGAAGCTAATAAAGAAAAGACAAACGCAGATCAAAAAGCTGCAGATGAAGAAAAAGAGAAGTTCAACCAGCTAAAGTTAAAAGATCATGAAGAATTAGCAGAAGTACAAGCTAAGATAAACAAATATATAAAAGAAAACAATTTATCAGGAAAGTTTGCTACATCGTTAACAACGGAAGGATTGCTGCTAACGATACGGGATAATGTCCTTTTCGGTTCGGGAAATGCGGACATTACAGGAGAAAATATAAAAATTGCAAAAGAAGTGTCTAAATTACTTGTAATGGATCCACCTAGAAACATTCTTATCAGTGGCCATACAGATAATGTGCCGATCCATAATTCTAATTTTGAATCTAATTGGGAATTAAGTATGATGAGGGCCTATAACTTCATGAAAGTTATTTTGCATAATAAACATTTAGAGGCAAAAAACTTTAGTGTTAAAGGGTATGGTGAATACCAGCCAATCGCATCAAATGCGACTGAAGAGGGCAGAGCCAAAAATCGTCGCGTTGAAGTGCTTATCCTTCCAAGAGTCAAATCAAATTAACGAGCTTTTTGTACATCGGTACAGAAAGCTTTTGTTTTTTAGAAGAAACATGTAGAAATATTTTCGACAGTATTTTCGAAACCTAATAGAGGTACTGATCGAGAAAAGCCTTTATTTCTTAGGAAATATTAAAACTTAAAGCTGTTTGTTTACAGACTTTTCAACAATTAGCTGTCATTATTCAACATCCATTCCAATGAAATATGTTGAATAATGTATGGTGAATGTAAGGAAATATTTTTGCTATAACGTAGAAATAACGATATGATGATAGTGTTCATAATATAATTATTCGATATAAATATAGATAAGTGTTATTTTGAAAGGAAGATGTAAGTTGATCACATATAAATCACAACGTGAAATCGATATGATGAAAAAAGCGGGTGAATTACTTGCAAGTACCCATAAGGAAATTGCCAAAATGATTAAACCTGGTATAACAACATGGGAAATTGAAGAATTCGTCAATGATTATTTGAAAAAGCATGGTGCTACTCCTGAACAAAAAGGCTATAAAGGCTATGAATTTGCCACTTGTGCTAGTATAAATGATGAAATCTGCCATGGCTATCCGCGAAAACAGCCACTTCAAGAGGGGGATATTGTTACGATTGATATGGTCGTAAATTTAAACGGTGCACTAGCAGATTCAGCGTGGAGTTATCCAGTCGGAAAAGTAAGTGAACAAGCACAAAAATTATTAGATGTAACAAAGGAAGCATTATATAAAGGAATCGAACAAGTAAAAGTCGGAAATCGCATCGGCGATATCGGTCATGCCATTCAATCTTTTGTAGAACCACATGGTTTTTCCGTTGTTCGAAATTTCATCGGTCACGGAATTGGACCAACAATTCACGAAAAACCTGAAGTACCTCATTTTGGATTACCTGGCAAAGGACCTCGCATTAAAGAAGGTATGGTATTTACGATTGAACCGATGGTAAATATCGGTGGATTCGAAACGAAAATGGACAACAACGGGTGGACGGCCCGAACAATGGACGGCACATTATCTGCCCAATACGAGCATACAATTGCCGTAACAAAAGATGGAATTATTATTATAACTGATCAAGATTAAAGCCTCAGATGTGAGGCTTTTTTTTTCTAGGAATTTAAAAAGAATGAAACCAGTTCTCGAAAAGATTGGATGCGAGAAGGAAAGGGTAGAAATCCGAGCTCAAGTGCACGAAACCGTCGGATGCGAGAAGGAAAAGCAGAGAAATCTGAGCTCAAGTGCACGAATCCGCAAGATTAATAAAGGGATTCGCCTTTCCATTGATGAAATAGTAGATAGGAATATTTCAAAATGGAGGGGATTAAAATTGATTAGAGGAATACTTATTTTCGTCTTTATACTTTTAACCGCATGCTCAAATCAACAGGGGAAAGAAAATTCTTTCGAAGCAGAAAAAACGATCACAAATCAGCAGCCACAACCGATTTTACAAAAATTAAAAGTTCCATGGGCACTGGCAAAACATAAAGATACCTTTTACATAAGTGAAAGAGATGGAACAATAGTGTCATGGAATGAAACAACTAATCAATTTCATCGATCCCAAGTAAAAACTACCAAACCGATCCATCACGAAGGGGAGGGAGGCTTTCTTGGGATTGAATTAACTCCAAATTTTGAGCAATCCCATCTAGCATATGCCTATCACACATACGAAGAAAATGGAAATACGTTTAACCGTGTGATTCGTATTCAAAAAAAACGGAGAAACATGGGATGAGGTTGCATCTTTACTAGAAGATATCCCCGGTTCAACCATCCATAATGGTGGTCGCATAAAAATTGGTCCTGATCAAAAACTTTATGTAACTGTTGGAGATGCAGCTGTACCGGAAAACGCACAAGACTTAAACTCCCTATCGGGGAAAATTTTACGTATGGAATTAGATGGAAGAATTCCGAGCGATAATCCGTTTAAAAATAGTTACGTCTATACCTATGGACATAGAAATCCACAAGGACTTGCTTGGGATGAGCACGGAACGATGTTTAGTACAGAGCATGGCCAAAGTGCACATGATGAAATCAATCTCATTAAGCCCGGAGCCAATTATGGATGGCCAATCATTGAAGGAAATGCACGCCAACAAGGGATGGAGACACCTATTTTTCAAACAGGTAATACGACATGGGCGCCTTCAGGAATTCAATATAAGGATGGGAAATTATACATTGCTACACTTCGAGGAGAAAAACTAAGGATTTTTGATCTAAAAGAAAAAAGTTCTACTTTTGTAAGAGGCGATTTTGGAAGAATTAGAGATGTTTATATCGAAGGAAATAATTTGTATTTTATTTCTAATAATTTGGATGGCCGAGGTACACCAGCTGCTGATGATGATCAATTATGGAAGATAGATATAAAAGAGATTAAATAAATTGAAGGCGGATACGGCACCGCTATTCGTGAAAAAATTTTTGCGGACAGAATCCGTTTAACCCCTAAATTAGGGCCATTTTAAAAGAATAACGGATTCAATGTCCACATTAGGTTTTCAATTTTACGTCAACACTTATTTACGCAAATTCCCCAGTTCCTCTACGATGGCTTGCATTTCATTTGGACTGAATGTGTTTTTTTTCATGACCATTTCATAAATATCATGTAAATCTTCATAAACATCTTCATTGTATTGTGAAGATTTTATCGCATCCGCATTAACCATCCGTAATTTTGTTGTGATTTGGGAAATCATGTATTCAATATTTTCAGCTGATTTAATTGTAAGATCCACAAGTGTCATCCTCTCATTTTTTCGTAAAAGATAATACTATCTTTCCACGAATTAAAATAGGTGTCAAATACATATTATGTTTTATTGCAAGAGCTGGGGGGAAGATAAGTATTACAAATAACTGTTAGCTAGCACTTTTTTATGAGGTGAAAAAATGGGGAACTCAAAAATAATTCGAGATAAAAATTTCATCATTTCGCTAATTAAACATTCAACGTACAATGATATCACTGGTTTGGCCGCACAACTAGCTTATTTTTTTCTGTTATCTTTATTTCCATTACTTCTCTTTATTGTTAGTTTACTTCCTTATCTGCCGATTGATTTGGATGACATTTTGAATGTATTACGTAATTTTGCGCCGAAACAAACATTGAAAATGATTGAATCAAACTTAGCGGACATCTTGAATAATCGAAGAACAAGTTTGCTTTCGTTTGGGATTATCGCGACATTATGGTCGGCATCAAAAGGAATGAATGCAATTACAAAAGCGTTGAATCGTGCGTATGAAGTAAAGGAAACCCGTTCGGCGATTGTTGCACGAGCCATGTCGGTTCTTTTAACACTTGCGATGATTTTTGTTTTTTTACTTGCATTGTTATTACCGGTTTTTGGAGAATATATCGGTTTTTATATTTTTAAACTGTTTGGGCTTTCCGAACAATTTACACATATTTGGACAGCCTTAAGATGGGTTATCAGTCCTCTCATATTATTTGTAGTTTTTGTTGGTATTTACTATTTTGCTCCGAATAAAAAAATTAAGTGTCTAGCTGTTTTTCCAGGTGCTGTAATTGCTACAGTTGGATGGGCGGTTGTATCATTAGGATTTTCCTTTTATGTAAGTAATTTTGGCCACTACTCTACGACGTATGGAAGTTTAGGTGGGATTATTGTTCTTATGTTGTGGTTCTATTTCAGTGGAATCATTTTAATCGTCGGGGGAGAAATCAATGCGATGATTTCGGCGAAAAAGAAATTTTGCTAAGGCTGTCAATAAATAACGGGGAAGCTTCACGGAAAACGAAACAAACTATTAATGAAAAAGAAATACAGTTGAAGGGAGAGATGGACATGGGTAAAAAAACAAAACAAAACAGTAAGCAAAAACCTAAAGGCAAAACTTCAGGATCTGCAAACGGACAAAATGGCTATCATTAATGTAAAGCGACCTCTTCTGTAGAGAGGTCGCTTAATTTACTCTACATTTCTAAAATGAGAGAAAGGGAAAAAAACGAACTCACTTTTTCCTATAATACTCTGTTTTCGTATAAAGCCTAAACCATTTCTGCTATCTTCGCTTTTTAAACGGTTATCTCCCATGACAAAATATTTATTATGCGGTACTGTAATTGGACCAAAATCACCAGTCAAATTACTTCCCTCTTTCACGGCTAATTTTAGGTTTTGTGAAAGGTAAGGCTCTTTACATAAAACTTCATCTATAAATAATTTATCATTTTCCATGACAATTTTTTCTCCTGGAAGACCAATTATCCGTTTAACATAATTCTTTTCTTTCCCCTTAATGATGACGATATCTCCCCTATGATAACGGTCGTTAACATTGAATTTATTTACAAAAACTTTTTCTTGATCATGTAATGTAGGTTCCATCGATTCACCTTTTACTGTATAAGGAGCAAAAAAGAATGTTCTTGTTACAAAGGCAATTCCCAAAGCAATAATTAATGCCTTTCCCCAACTTTTCAATTCCTTTTTTGTTTTAGGTTCCATTAAATCAACTCCTTGCGTCTCTCTTATAATAATCTATTCTACGTGTTCCCATAAAATCCTTTTTATTAAACAATGACCCGATCCTTTCCTCTATGTCCCGCAGGAATCAAGCTCCTTCCGCTAAAAATATCCTAAAGTAAAAAGCACCTCAATCATATCGATGAGGTGCTTCTTACTAAATTATTTTATCCCCGAAGACATCTCAGACCATTCAAAATCACCAAAATGGTGCTGCCTTCATGGCCGACAACCCCTAATGGGAGGTTTAAAAACTGTAAAAAATTAGAGGCGATTAAGAGCAGGATAACCGTTAATGAAAAGATAATATTTTGTTTAATGATTCGATTCATTTTTTTCGATAAACGGATCGCTTCTGCAATTCGAGATAGATCATTTTTCATTAAAACGACATCTGCCGTTTCCATTGCAACATCGCTACCTTCTCCCATGGCGATTCCGATATTGGCAGTTGCAAGGGCGGGAGCATCATTTACCCCATCACCGACCATTGCAACGACTCCATATTTATCTTTAAGCATTTTCAATGAAGAAACCTTTGTTTCAGGTAAACATTCGGCAATATATTCATCAATGTTTGATTGCTGAGCGATGTTTTTCGCTGTATTTATGCTATCACCTGTTAGCATAATTGTTTGAATGCCTTCGTTCTTTAATAATGTTAACGCGTGTTTAGATTCTTTTCGAACGATATCTTGAAGACCAATTACAGCAACAATTCCAATCGAATCTTTGACATAAACAACCGTTTTTCCTTCGTTTTCAAGTTTCATTGCTGCTTCGTTTTCAAATGCTAAAGCTTCTTCTAGTCCAACGAAATCTTTTTTACCAATCCACCATTCTTGATGATGAAGCCAGCCTTTTAATCCCCATCCCGGGATATCTTCAATTTTCTCTGGTTGTAGAAGCGGTTGATCATGTGTTTTTTTCCAAAAATCCACGATCGCTTGTGCTAGTGGATGATTGGAGCGATTCTCAATCGAGGCAATGGTGTGTAATAGATTCGTATCATCCGTACCCGTTCGAACAATGATATCTGTAACTTCCGGTCTTCCTTTTGTAAGAGTCCCTGTTTTATCAAAAGCAATCGCTTTAACATGACTGAGTGCTTCGAGATGAACACCGCCTTTGAACAAAATTCCGTTCCTGGCACCATTCGAAATAGCAGATAAGGTTACCGGCATAATCGATGCAACCAGGGCACATGGAGAAGCGACAACTAATAGTATCATCGCCCGATAAAAAGTTGTATTCCAACTCCAATCGAATAGAAAATGTGGGACAACCATCATAATCAAGACGACAAGCAATACGATTTTTACATATATACTTTCAAATCGTTCAATAAAAAGCTGGGATGGTGATTTTTCACTTTGTGCAGACTGAACGAGATCAATAATTTTTTGAAACACAGTTTCATTTGCTTGCTTCATCACTTCAACAATTACTGATCCATTTATATTGATAGTACCGGCAAATACTTCTGCACGTATTCCTTTCGTGACCGGAACAGATTCACCTGAAATAGTTGACTCATCAATCGTTGTCGTTCCTTCGATAATTTTTCCGTCTGCAGGAATTCTTTCTCCCGGCTTTACAATAATGTGATCGCCCACTTCTAAAAGAGAAACGTGTATGACTTTTTCCTTTCCTTGGATAATTCTTGTTGCGGTTTCCGGTTGGATTTCTAATAAGGAAGAAATTTCTTTTTGACTTTTATTCATCGTATAAGTTTCGAGTGCACCACTTAATGAAAAAATAAAGATGAGAATCGCGCCCTCAGTCCAGTAACCGATCACCGCTGAGCCGATAGCGGCAAGAATCATCAACATTTCGACATTTAATTCTTTATTTTTTACTGTATCTACGATTCCTTCTTTCGCTTTTGCATAGCCCCCAATGATAAATGCTAATAGGTAAAACGCTATCGAGAACGTTTCATGATTCCATTGGGAAGATAGCCATCCAATGAAAATGAAAAGACCACTTAGAAGTGCAGCAATCAGTTCGATATGTTCAAAGAGTCGATCAAAACGAGATGATTCTGTTAATGAAATTTCCCTGCTCGTTGATGCGATTTGCCCTTGTGCCATGAGTATCCCTCCTTAATTGAGAAAAAGAATCAAATTCAATACCCCTATAAAATGACGAAAGCTGTCATCTCAGGGAAAGATGACAGCTGTACTTGCTTTATCATTATTTTCTATATCGTATCATATTCAGAAGCATGCGAAAAGTTTTTTCTATTGTGAAATACCCGAAAATAATTCCTTCTTTTTCGAAGTACGGAATGTACATAATGATAAAAGAATAATCAACAACATAGCACTAATCAAATAGAAGAAACTTGCCCCTTTTATGTGCTCGATTATAAGTCCCGCCAAAAAAGGACCGAGCATGCTTCCTAAGCTAAATAAGATTCCGCACATAATATTTCCAGCAGGTAATAACGTTTTTGGCAGTAAATCGGCCGCATAACTAATTCCTAATGAAAACGTGGAACCGACTGCCATCCCTGCAAAAAGAAAGCAAAGAAGTAACCCAATGACTGAATGACTCACAAATCCTGCAGCGATAAAACAAAGGAATCCGATAAAAATTACTGTAATTAGTGTGTTTTTACGACCGAATCGATCGCTAATCATTCCGAGTGGCAATTGGGTAATAAGCGTGCCGATTGCAAAAGCCGGAACAATGATTGAAACTGATTCAACATTAATCCCATTTCTTAAAGCAAAGACAGGGAAGCTGCTATTTAAAGAAGCTTCCATAAACCCAAATCCGAAAGGCGGGAGTAGGGCCACCCACGCATATTTCCACACCTTCCCGAATCGTTTAAATGTTCCGAGAAAGGAAACAGATTCTGTATCTTTTTCGGGAAAGTCGTTTTTTAACGTAATAACGGTAAACGTTAAAATTAAGCTTAGTGCAGATGTAATCATAAACGGCAAAGACTCACTTATTTTCACTAAGTTTGTTAAAGACGGACCAAATGCGAACCCTAAACTGAAAAATAAACCGTACAGTGAAATATTTCTTCCAAGTTTTTCTTTAGATGAAAAAGAAGTGATCCATGTTTGGGTTGCGAAATGCAGCGTATGGTCGCCAATCCCGATTAATAATCGCAAAATAAACCAAAACCAAAAGGATTTCCAAACGGGAAATAAAAATAGTGTGAGTGCTACAGTGAAGCCCCCAATTAATATTAATGGTTTGTAACCGACTTTGCGTAGGGGTGCCTCCATTAAGGGAGAGGCAATAAGTACGCCGATATAAAGTGCGGTAGCATTTAACCCATTTAATGAAGATGCCATCCCATCATTTTCAAAGATAACCGCAATTAATGGCAATAACATTCCTTGAGAAAACCCTGATATCGCGACAATACTAACTAATATCCAAAATCGATACTTATCTGTTTTAAACATTGAAGCAAAACTCCTTATAAAAAAGACTTTCTATCAGTGATGTTAACTGTATACCGAACAATTGGCAAGATATTAATTATTTCGAACATACTGATTGGAATAAAATGTGCATAAAATATAGCCAAAATAAAAGATTTGAGTAGAAACATTAGGGAAATATAAATAGAAATAAGAAAAAACCAACCTATATCCAAAATTTTATCTTTAAAAAAATGGAATTTTATGCTATAAATTTTTTATTAACTTTACAGGCCAACCCGAATAATTTATTCATTCATGCTTCAACAAAACAAAAAAAGGAAAATAACTAAACTGAAAAATGAGTGAATGGAAAATGAATAATTATTCAAAAAATGAATAAATGGTGCCTGACACCGGGAGGATAAAGATGAATAGAGTTTTTGCGTTTATGGTTTTTATCGGGGTTCCGATTTCGGTTATTGGTTCTTTATTGCATTGGCCGAGTGTGCTTATGTTTATCATTTATTGTTTGACGATTATTGCTTTGGCTAGTTTTATGGGACGAGCGACTGAAAGTTTGGCAATTGTGGCCGGTCCTAGGATTGGTGGGTTGTTAAATGCAACATTTGGAAATGCGGTTGAGCTCATCATATCTATCTTTTCCCTTCAAGCTGGTTTAACGGGAGTTGTATTGGCTTCGTTAACGGGGTCCGTTTTAGGAAATTTATTACTCGTAGCAGGGATGGCCTTTTTCATTGGCGGGGTCAAATACAAAAGGCAGAAATTTAATGTGTATGATGCAAGGCACAATTCAGGGCTGTTAATTTTTGCTGTGATTGTCGCCTTTGTGATTCCCGTTGTCTTTTCAATGAATTTAACTGAAGCGAAAACGATGAATTTAAGTGTTGGGATTTCCATCACCTTGATTATTCTTTATCTAGCAGCATTATTTTTTAAACTTGTTACACATCGTGGGATTTATCAAGATCCAGATTCGAAGCAAGAAGAACATGAAGAGGAACCGGAATGGGGGAAAGGGAAAGCGATATTAGTGTTAGCAATTGCTACATTAGCTGTTGCCTATGTATCCGAAAACCTTGTTCATACCTTTGAGGCTGTGGCAAAAAGTTTTGGGTGGAGCGAACTCTTTATTGGGATTGTTATTGTCGCCATTGTCGGAAATGCAGCTGAACATGCTTCTGCTATATTAATGGCGTACAAAAATAAAATGGATATCGCCGTTGAAATCGCATTTGGCTCCACGCTGCAAATTTCGATGTTCGTTGCCCCAGTCCTCGTTATTCTTTCGTTATTTTTCAATCCAAGCATGCCATTAGTCTTTACGCTTCCCGAATTAGTCGCAATGGCAACCTCGGTCTTACTAACAATCGTGCTTGCAAATGACGGAGAAACAAACTGGTTTGAAGGTGCGACTTTACTTGCCGCTTATATAATAATGGGGATCGGATTTTATCTGTTATAAGCAATACAAAAAGCCTCTAAGCACAATCAATCATTTGCTTAGAGGCTTTTACCATTCAATTTTCATATAAAATTACAGCACGGTTTTTAAAAAAAGTAAGATTACAGAGAACTACCTCTATATTCATTCCCCCTTTATGAGCCTAAGTGCTGCTAACGACCCTCCTTTTAAATAAGTTAAATATAGTATATATCGCTAATTGAAATTTGTAAATATTCAGATTCAATTTCTTTTAAAAAATAAATATTTTTTTACAGTGGATAATAATTAATGGAACGGAAAAAAATAAGAACAAAACATTGAAGGGTAAGAAAGGAGCACTCCAAATATGAAATGGCAACGAATTCTTCTTGTGTTTTTATTAATCCTATTATCAGCTTCACCATCTGCAATGGCAAATAACAAGGTTGACCAATCTGTTAAGAAAATGGAACAAGTGAAAATTCCTTCTCATGTGTTAGACATAGCGAAAGAAAATACGTATCCGAATCCGACACAGGATTTGCCCTATTTACAACCAAGTGAATTTACGCAAAAAATTATCAAAACATCAAAGGTGAAAATTGAAAACCCGAACCTAATTCGAATGCTCAACGAAACATCTGTAAATAATTCACCATTCTCCTTAGGTCTTCGAGCAACGATCTATTTAGGAGAATGGCCGCTTAATTACGATTCAATTGAAACCGCACCAAACTGGCAATATCAAAAAATTAATACGAATTATTTTGATAATCGCGGAGGGAAAACAAATTACAAAATTCATTACGTACAAGAATCTCAAAAAGCAGTAAGGGGCGGGCTCACAGCAAAAGTAGCGAAATCAGAAGATGTTCGAAAGATGATGCTCCTGAAGGCAATGGAAAAAACACAATTACCTCTTTCTTTTGACACGATTATCGGTGCTGGTACGAAAAAAGATCACTATTACAATGTACCAGCTAAGCGACTCGGGTATTTGTATGGCTATGCACCCGCTATTAATGAAAAAGGAAAAGTTACGTATGGGGAAGTATACCTCGTACTAAAAGGAACAAAGAAGAAAATTATCGTTAAAAACGTTACATCACAAGGAATCGGTGCGTGGATTCCAGTTCAGGATCATATATCCTTTGGTTTCCGGGCAACAGAACATCCTTAAATAGTTCAATACTCATAAGGCCAAATCGTAATTGATTTGGTCTTTGGTGTTTGTGGATCATAGAATCTGGTTTGAGCCGCATGGAACTTGATTAGTGGATCATAGAAAGTCATTTGTGGACCATAAATACATTTTCGAACGGCGGATTTTCGGTTTGTGGATCATAGAATTTAGTTTGAGCCGCATGGGATTTGATTAGTGGATCATAGAAAGTCGTTTGTGGACCATAAACACCTTTTCGAACGGTGTATTTTTGGTTTGTGGATCATAGAATCAAGTTTGAGCCGCATGGGATTTGATTAGTGGATCATAAAAAGTGATTTGTGGATCAAAGGCACCTTTTCGAACGGAGAATTTTCAGTTTATGGATCATAGAATGAAGTTTGAGCCGCATGGAACTTGATTAGTGGAGCATAAAAAGTGATTTGTGGATCAAAGGCACCTTTTCGAACGGAGAATTTTCAGTTTGTGGATCATAGAATGAAGTTTGAGCCGTATGGAACCTGATTAGTGGATCATAGAAAGTTATTTGTGGACCATAAACACCTTTTCGAACGGAGAATTTTCAGTTTGTGGATCATAGAATCAAGTTTGAGCCGCATGGAACTTGATTAGTGGATCATAGAAAGTTATTTATGGATCATAAACACCTTTTCGAACGGTGGATTTTCGGTTTGTGGATCATAGAATCAAATTTGTGTCGCATAAAACTTGATTAGTGGATCATACAATTTGATTTATGGATCACAGAAATATTTTTAACGATTAAATAATGAAAAAACCACATCTAATTGATTTGATCATTTAATATCCACAGAACGGAACTGAGGTTAGTGTTTTTTAAACATTGGAACTTAAGAATTTTAGATTATACAAAAGAAAAATAAATAGATTGAAAAAAACAGTCAATGCAACATTGTCTGTTTTTCATTTAGTAGGAGGAATTTTGGTTTCGAATAGGGAATTTATTTGAACAAAACAATTAGCATTTGGAGGGGGGACAAAAAGTGGATACGATTGAATTAATTCAGGTAAATAAAGAAAATTTAGATGATCAAGGATGTTATTGCCTACGTAGCAAACCAAATTCCACGGGCTACATAAATAAAAACAAATGGCTAACAGGAAGACTTAATGAAGGGTTAAAGTACATAAAACTAATGGAAAATAACAAACCAGCAGGATTTATCGAATACACACCGATTGAATATTCTTCACGCGTTGTCTATGGAGAAAATTATTTAGTAATCCATTGCTTATGGGTAAATATAACAGGAAAAGGGTATGCATCAAAATTAATCCAAACATGCATCCAAGATGCAAAAGAACAAAAGAAAGATGGTGTCATTGTCGTAACGAATCCCGATACTTCCTGGACACCAAGTAAGGATATTTTTATAAAAAATAACTTCGTTGAAGTTGATACTGCGCCTTATGGTTTTGAACTACTTGTTTATAAATTTGGGCATTCACCTGATCCGTATTTTCCAAACGATTGGGAGGAACGATTACAACCTTTTGAAAATTTAACAATCCTTCGTACACAACAATGTCCGTTTGTTGATATAGCGACTGAAAATATGATTAAAGGAGCAAACCAACTCGGGATTCGTGCAGAAATTATTGACATACAAAGCAGGGAAGAACTGCTGAGACTTTCGCCTACACCTTATGGCATCTATGGAGTTATCTATAAAAGTAAATTCATTTCCTTCCATCGATTGACCGTTCACTCAGCAATGAAACGTCTGAAAGAATTAATCTAATTTGACGTATGATGAAATAGGGAAAGAAGAAAGTTATTTGAGGGGGAAAAATAATGATTTATAGTAAAACAGAAAAAACGATAGAAACAGATAAATTACTTCTACGTCCATTTAAAGAATCTGATGCAAATAATGTTTCCATCATGTGTAATAATTATAATCTATACAAAAGCACATCGAATTTACCGTATCCTTATACTTTGGAATGTGCGCTTACATGGATAGCAAGTCATGAGCAAAACTTTGAATTGGATTGAAAGTATGAATTTGCAATAACAGACAAAAATAGCGGACAACTATTTGGAGCGATCGGTATTTCAAACCATAAGCAAGACAAAAATGGCGAAATGGGGTACTGGATTGGAGAAGAATTTTGGGGAAATGGATATGGAACCGAAGCGGCTAAAGCAGTAATCGAATTTGTTTTTAAAGAGAAGGATTACCATCGGGTTTATGCACGTCATTTTAAATCAAATCCCGCATCCGGAAAGATCATGAAAAAGTGTGGAATGATATACGAGGGCACCCTAAAAGACCATATTTATAAAAACGACTCGTTCGAAGATGTTGTTTTGTATGGAATTATTAATCTGATGAGATAATAGTTTCAGATTGACATCCAAAAATTTTTTGAATAAACTATTAACAATCAAAGGCAATGAAGAGAAAAAGTAAAATGCTTTGTTTTTTGACAGAGAGCTTCGGTAGCTGAAAAGAAGTAAAAACATTCATTTGAACAATGGTCTCTGAGCTTCGTACTGAACATACTTTTGTTTTAGTAGGATACGACGAGTTTTGACACTCGTTATCAATGTCACAGTATAAGAGTAGCTTTGTTTACTCCGTACTTGCTGAGGCAAATGGTGTGAGCCATTTGCGAAATAAGGTGGTATCACGTGGAATATAAACCTCGTCCTTAACGATTACAGTTAAGGCGGGGTTTTTTTGTTTTTACAAAAAAACATAAAGGAGGATTTATTTATGAGTATTTTTATTGGCGGTGCTTGGGTTTATGCGAATGGCTCATTACATCTTGGACATCTATCTAGTTTGTTATCTGGGGATATTTTGGCTAGATATTACCGTTTAAAAGGTGAAAAGGTCTTGTATGTTTCGGGGAGTGACTGCAATGGGACACCGATCACAATAAAAGCAAAACAAGAGGGTGTGTCACCAACACAGATTGCTGATCGTTATCATGAAGAATTCAAAGATTGTTTTACAAAACTAGGATTCACATATGATGTTTACACAAGAACTGATACAGCGCATCACCATCAAATCGTTCAAGAAATATTTTTGAAATTACTTAAAAAGGGACTTATTTGAGTCAATTTCATAATTGCTCTTTTTAAAAATACAGAATCCTACAGAATTTCTAAAATATATTTTTAAAAACAGAAATCATGCTACTTGTTGCTGATTTAATTGTACATTAATTCGGTCTGCGGCTAACTTTGAAGCATTATAAATAAGGGTTACCATGTCAAAATGAATTTTTGCACGTTTCCCAGTACGATAGCGAACATTGTTCAGTTGAAAGAATTCTTTCAGATAGGCATTAACCCGTTCTACGGCAGTACGACGTTTGAAAATGTTTTTCCATGCTTGTGACCCGCGTGCTGGTGCGGTATATCTGCGAAGGTCTGAAGTGATTTTCACTTTATAAACCTTTTGGCAAATACCTTCATTAGCTAAGGGACAGTCAGCGCATTCCTTTGGTCTTGTGTATTTCAATGTTTCATATTTAGGATCAAAACTATCATAACGATAAGAATGCTCTCTGAAACAAGTTGGGGCAAAGTGTTTATCATAGCCAATGATTTCCCCTTCATTTCGCTTATTATACGCGATGACGGATTGTTGTCCCATTCGATGTACCTGCTCGTATATGGGTTCATAGTCATAGCCCGCATCCATTGTTTGATAACGTAATGGAAGGTGAAGGCGTTCCTGAATTCCTTTCAGTAAAGGGATAGTCGCCTTACCATCATTTAGACTCCCAGATGAAAAAAGAGCCTGTAGAATGTATTGGCTTGATGTACCAACGGCTAAATGACCTTTGTAGCCAAACCAAAAACATTTTGTCCTTCTGAGTTCTTTTTCACGCCCCATTTAGGGTCTTGGGGAACTTCGGCACGTAGTTCGGCTAGGGGAACATCTAATTGTACACAATTTTTCTATCATATAAAGGTAAATTGGCTTCCGTTTCAGCTTGTTCTTTAAGCCACCCGTCACGCTCATCTTTTGATTTCCGACCACGTTTTTGGGGTTCAGATTTTGGCTTTTCTTCTTTTGGTCAAGCGCTTGGTCTCGTGCTTCAAAATGGGTTGCATCAATACCACTGTATCATCCGTGATGAAACCTTCTGCAATAGCCTGGAGGACCACTTTTTCTTGTTCTTTCTCAAGGATATCGCTTTCCTCCAATTTCGTTATGAGACGTGAATAGGAGGATTCTGAAGGCACATGATCAGAAACCAAAAGCCACAATTTAACTTAAAAGCTAGATCATCATGAAGACGTTTTATAAGATCCTTCATCGTAGGGATGCGCTCTATGTATCTTACAAAGGTGGAGATAATCATGGTACGCATAGTTTAGTTCTTCCGGTGCACCCAACCGTGATTTTTTCGCCACTTGATGGTACATCGAATCCAAATCTACCGCTGAAATAATGGCTTCATATTTTTGGGTAGGTTCCATGTCAAATAATTCCTGTATGCCAAATAGGCTAGGTTGTCGTATAATAGTCATAAGAAGTACTCCTCCAGTCTTTTTATGGTTTGTGGTCAACGTAAGCCCGAATTATAAAAAATAAGTGTACCTTTCGGTACGCATCGTAAATAGCCGTAAATTCTGACTTTTTAATCGAATTACGGCTATTTCATTTATTTGCTACATTCTGCCTGAATCATTTTTGACCAGGGCATGTATTGATCTAAAATTTCAGGGTTTTGTTGGACGCCGAGATTTGGTAAATCCGTAAAAGTTTCTTTATATATTCATAGAAATCAACGCCGTTACTTTTGGCAGTTTCAGCAATACTTAAACAGATGGCATTCGCTTTTGCACCAGCTTCACTTACACTAAAGAGCCAATTTTTCTTCCTATAACGTTGGGACGGATGGCGTTCTCGGCTGGATTATTATCCATTTCAATTCGCCCATCATTCAGGAATAATTTGAGTCCATTTGCCCTGTTTAATGTGTATTCAGTTTGCTTTTGCTAACGCATTTTTTCCGTAAAATGGTGATGTTTCAACCCAGTGAAGGAATTCCTCCACGATTGGCTTCGAGTACTTTTGACGTTTTTTTCTTCGTTTACTCGGAGACAAACGTTTAAATTGCCTTTCTAGTCGATATAAATCATCACAATATTTCACACCGATTCTACCATTTTTGCTATCAGCTTTCAGCCAATAACGACGAACATGCGCCCAACAATTTGCGAAATTAACGCCTTCCAACTTATCATAAGCAGAATAACCATCACACACAATCGTTCCAGAAAAGCCTTCAATAAAACTTTCAAGGACAGATCGAGCTCGAGATAATGCGCTTTGAAAGAGAGTCATTGTTACTACCAGGCTTGGCACACACTTCGAAACACCCAATTATACGCATTGGCTTTACCAGATTTCCCATCGGATCGGTTGATAATTTGTCCGTATGTTTCATCGACATGCAAAACCGATTTTGCCATCATCAACTCTTTCATTCGTTCGTATACAGGTAACAGCCAATCATGTGCTACACGGATAACCCAATTCGATAGGTTTTTATCATTGGTATTCAGTCCATAGCGATTCCATTCCTTTACCTGACGGTAAAGAGGTAAATATTGTGCAAATTTATCATAGATGACTTTGGCAAGTACGCTAGGACTTGCGATGCTACGCTGAATCGCTGGTTGTGGTGCTTTCCCGCGTTTGATTTGTGCTGGCTGTGATGAATCAACTTTGCAGTCTTTACATTCATACGCATGTTCAATGTGCTGTACTTTCATCATTTTTGCAGGAATAAATTTTGCTTCTTCACGTACAAGTGTACTACCAATTTCAATCATTTGCCCTTGGCAACAGTCACAGATTGTATTTTTCGGATGATGGTGAATAGCTTCTACTTCAATACCATCATGCAAGGAATCATTTCGTTTTTTTGATTTAACTTTTCGTACAACAGTATAAGAGATTGTCTGTTGGCTTTGTTCTTCTGTGTGCTCAGGTTCGCTAAAAGCCGGGTCATCATCAAATAATGAGCCTTGCCCATCTGGTACGTTGTATTTCGATTTTTCGGATTTCGATCCATATAAAAGTTTTGTTAAATGGCGAATTTGTTCAGTTAGCGCTTCAATCTGTTTAGTTGATTGATCTAGCTTTTTCGATAAGTCTTTGTTTTGTTGATTTGAATGAGCCAATTGTTCTTCGAGAAGTCGAATTAATTTCCCATATGGATTCTTGTTATTGGAAGAAGTATTAACCATTTATTTCACCACTTTTCGTTCACCATAAGTTAGTTATATTATAACATTTTTAACGTAGAAAGCGAAGTTGAAAATGGCTATAAACCAACATTTCTAGCTTGTTTAGAATACTCCTTTTTGTGATTTTTGAATGGCCTTTGGTTGCTGAATGGACAACCCTTCTAACAACCAGCGAACCTCCTGTTGCGAAAGTTTACGTACTTCATTTTCATCTTTTGGCCATTGAAGTTTTCCTCCATCTAGTCGCTTATAAAGCATGGCGAAACCATCGCCATCAAAATATAAACATTTATAACGGTCTTTACTCCAACCAGAGAAAAGGAAAATAGAATCTCCATATGGATCAAGTTCGAAAGAATCTTGAATTAGCGTTGCTAATCCATCAATTCCCTTCCTCATATCTGTTTTACCGCAAATAATATAAATGTTTTTTACACTGGTATAATCATGTTTCATAGATTTTTCAACTCCCTCATGACCGTTTGGATGATGTGCTCATCTACGCCGTTGAAGAAGGAAATTTCAGCAGCTTCAATTTTGATTGTGCAAAAGCTATTTGAAGGATCTTTCGAAGTTGTGGATGTTATAATATTTTTTTCTGGTTGTATTGAAACGGGGACGATTGTTAGTTTTTGTTGTGACATAGGAAAAGCACCTCCTTAATTGATACGATTATTGTACTAAGGGGTGCTGATCATTTATATGCGTTGTTTGAATGGGGGCTTACTGGTCAACTACCATTATACAAGATTTGGGGAGGTACTTCTTTTTTTATCTCTTAAACCCCTTGATACACAAGGGCTAAGAATTATGAAATTCATTCATTTATAAAAAAACAATTGAACAAACATATTGTGAACATGATCAGCAATTTTTACCTGATCGGTATGTTGAGGGGATTTGTCCCCATTGTGGTGCAAAGGCACGCGGAGATCAATGTGATATTTGTTCAAGTGTTTTAGAACCGCTTGAATTACTGGATAGAAAATGTAAAATTTGTGGGAATCCACCCACAACAAGAGAAACGGAGCATTTTTATTTTGCTTTAAGTTCTTTTCAAAAAAGATTAGAAAGCTATACACATGAAGCTGAAAAAAATAAACTTTGGCGGGAAAATGCTATTTCATTGACTAAAAGATACTTAAAAGAAGGTTTGCAGGATCGAGCAGTTTCAAGGGATTTACCTGTCGGAGTAAGTGTTCCGGTTGAAGGCTATGAAGATAAGAAAATCTATGTTTGGATTGAGGCAGTGGCGGGATATTACACAGCAAGTAAGCTATGGGCAAAAGAAACAAATAATGATGACTCAACATTTTGGAATTCTGATGCGACATCTTATTACGTTCATGGGAAAGATAATATTCCATTCCATTCGATTATTTGGCCAGGGATTTTGTCCGGCATCGGAGAAAAAGCGCTGCCAACGCATATTGTTTCAAATGAATACATGACATTAGAAAGGAAAAAATTGTCCACAAGTAAAAATTGGGCAGTTTGGGTTCCAGATATTTTAGAAAGATACAATCCAGATTCCATTCGATATTTTTTAACGATCAATGCACCGGAAAGTCGTGACGCTGATTTCTCTTGGAAAGAATTCATATATAGTCATAATAGCGAATTATTGGGAGCGTATGGGAATCTTGTTAATCGGACATTGAAATTTATTCAAAAATCTTTCGATGGGATAATACCTGATAAGGAGATTTCCTCATTTATTCAAAATAAAGTGGAGCAACTATATGATGAAGTAGGACATTGTATTGAGAAGTTCTCCTTTAAGCAGGGTTTGGAAAAAGTGTTCGAAGTGATCAGGTTTTCGAATAAATATTTTGATGAGCAACAGCCGTGGAAACAAATTTATGATACGCCCGATTCATGTAAGCAAACTCTTGCAAACTGTGTGTATCTGATTGCCAATTTAGCACATATTTTAACTCCGTTTCTTCCTTTTTCAAGCGGAAAGGTTAAGGAAATGTTGAATATAACGGAGGTGAATTGGAAGCCATTCCAGGTTCAATCGCAGCAATTGTTGAGTGTAGAACCGTTGTTTGAGCGAATTGACCCGGCAAGAATAGAAGAAGAACTTGAACGATTAAACAAGCAATCAAGTTAAATAAATTGCCAAAATATTTAATATTTCTCTTGATTACCTGTATACAATCGTATACAATGCGATTATAAACAACGTATACAATCGTATACGAAAGGAGGTCTTTATGTGAAAAACGAAGAATTTAAAGAAAGGCACCATCGTGGGGATGTTCATAAACGAAGAGACCATCACATGCACGGGCGAGGTGGGGCAAAAACATTCCGCCGTGGAAGAGCGATTGCATTTTTAGAAACGTTGAATCTCAAACGAGCGACATTAAAGCAACAATTAGAAACTCCAGAGCTACAAACGATCAACCCCATTTTAGTCGGTGAATTAAAAGCGGTTGAAACGGTAATCAACGAGTTTGTTCAATTATTTGAACTTCACGAATTTGAAGAAATGGAAGCAGAAAATAAACAGGTAGCAGGAAAAACTTCTTTATCTGAGGAATCTCTAAATAATGACGAGAAAAGCAATGATTAAATCTATTTTTGAAAACGATAAAAAGGAGAACAAATATGACTAAATCTGAAAAATGGAAAGAAGTAGATCTTTATTTTACATCTAAACTTCACGCGTCAGATCCAGTAATGGATTCGATACTTCAAGCAAATGCAGAGGCCAATTTGCCAGCGATTGATGTTTCTCCCAATCAAGGCAAGCTGCTTCACTTACTTGCAAAGTTAAAAGCCGCAAAGTACATTTTAGAAATTGGTACACTCGGTGGTTATAGCAGTGTTTGGCTAGGTCGTGCATTACCAGAAGATGGGCGTCTCATCACACTTGAATATGAACAAAAACATGCCAAAGTGGCTGAAAAGAACATAAGAACAGCAGGGTTAGAAAATAAAATTGAAGTAATTGTAGGTCCTGCATTAGAATCATTACCAACACTAAAAGATAGAGGATTTGCAAACTTCGATTTAATTTTTATTGATGCTGATAAGCCAAACAACCCCCATTATTTAAAATGGGCATTGGAATATTCCAAATCAGGAACAGTAATCATTGGGGATAATGTCGTTCGAAAAGGTCGTGTCATTGAGGACAATATTGAAGATCCAAGTATCCAAGGAATACGTCAATTCATTGATCTTTTATCAAAAGAACCACGAATTGATTCAACAGCGATCCAAACGGTAGGTAGTAAAGGGTATGATGGATTTGTTTTGGGGATTGTAAAATAGCAATGCATGAGAGCTGCATATTAACAGCTCTTGTTTTATTTTTGTTCATTATATTATACAATTTTATGTAACCTTTTTTCTACTTATGCATTATTCGGAACCTGACTCATTTTAGAAGATGGAAATATCAACGTGTTTATAGTTTATGTACACTCAGTTAAAGAGTAAATATAGATAATCATTTGTAATAAGCAGGGAGGCTACTGTGAATGAAACCACTGAAGGCAGAATTAATGATTCTTATTGTAACAATCTTTTGGGGTTCATCTTATCTTTTTATGAAATTGGGACTGGATTCACTAGGAGAGTTTAATTTAATTGCGCTTCGGTTTGGATTAGCCTTCCTTGTTGCAGGAGCCATTTTTCACCGTAAATTTCTACGCATGAGTAAAGAACTACTCAGTTATTCCATTTTACTCGGCTTTATATTATTTGTGATATTTACGGCAGTAACTTTTGGCTTAAATACAACAACTACATCGAATGCCGGATTTTTGATCAGCTTAACGGTTGTGTTTGTCCCACTGATTAACACAATAATTTTAAAAAATAAAATAGAATGGAAGTTCATTATCAGCACAGCAATGGCGATAACCGGAATTGCGCTTCTTACTTTACGAGCGCCATTTTCGATGCGTATTGGAGATCTTTTATGCATTGTAGCAGCGCTTTTATATGCGCTACATATTATTATCGTAGGATATGCTACCAAAAAAGTAGACGCCTTACAACTTGGCATATTACAGTTAGGGTTTGCCGGATTTTTCGGTCTTATTTTTTCCCTACTCTTTGAAACTCCTAGATTACCAAACTCATCCCAAGGTTGGATTGCGATACTCGTACTTAGTATTGTTTGCAGCGCCTTTGGTTTCATCTTTCAGGTAATCGCTCAAAAATATACCTCGCCCGACCGAACAGGTCTCATTTTCTCATTAGAGCCTGTGTTTGCAGCTTTGTTTGGGTATTTATTTGTACATGAAGTTATGTCGTTTAAAGGTATGATCGGCGCGATCCTAGTGTTCCTTGGGGTGGTACTGTCAACGACTAAAATGAAGTATAAACAAAGAAATTTGGATAGGGGGATAAATTGGAAAAATTAAGAAAAGGACTAGTCAATATGACAAATACAGATTTAGGGGTTCATCAAATGAAAGGGTTAATTGGTGAAGTCTATCGCTTGTTCACATTTCATGGGCAAAAACTCCTTTGTTTTTAGTGATATTATAGCTTTTTGACTTAAGGTAAGTATAATTCGCATCAATTACGGATGAGCTATAATTACCAGCCACGACCCAATCCTTGTAATTGGTACATCTTCCAGACCATTCAACATTACCAAAATAAGATCCATTAACTACTATTTGTGCGTCCCAACTCGTTGTCATATTAATTGATATTGGAGTTCCGGCTACATTCCAATCGCCTCTAGCGGCTTGCATAGCTCCACCAATTAGGGGGTCTGAATTTAAAAAACCTGAGTTAGTCTTTAAATAAAGTTTAGTTGTCTTGTGTTTTCCTCCCAACAACGGTGTTTGTCAATATAGTTGTCGTATTTAATTACTTTAGTATTTTGAAAGATTGGATGAATCGCAGTTTAGTCAAGGCTACCGCGCTTCGCTTGCTGGCCTGGTGATTTGAATCGAAACGAAAAGCGTGGTTTCGATTCAAATCACCAGGAAAATGGGGAATTATGGTTTCCTCAATGCTTCGGTTTGCCCCTTATCTCGCATTGGATTGAGCGCTACTTGTTTATTTGGTGCCCAATTTCTTGTACTTTTTGCCCAACGCTCTGGATGCTTCGCCTTCGCTACTTCGTATACTTCTTTGCGCTTTTCCAATATGGCTACATGTTCCCCTGTATGACACTGTACAGGTGTCACAAAATTCAACCCACTATGCAGGTGTATCTCGTTGTACCAATGGACAAATTGCTGTGCCCATTCCCTTGCTTCTGCGAGTGATGCAAAACCTTTGTGTGGGAAATCTGGTCGATATTTGAGTGTACGAAACATCGCTTCTGAGTAAGGATTATCATTACTCACACGCGGTCTTGAAAAAGAGCTTTGAATACCCAACTTTTCTAGCAAACTTAGAAATGTCTCGGCTTTCATTGGGCTACCATTATCTGAATGCAACACAAGTGGTGCTCCTTGTATTTTTTCATTGATAACTGCTTTTTTCACAAGCGTTTCAGCGTGTTTTGCCTCCTCTGTTTCCCAAACTTCCCAACCAACTACTTTTCTACTAAATAAATCGAGAATTAAATAAAGCCGATAATACAAACCTTTCACGGGTCCACCAAGCCACGTAATATCCCATGTCCACACCTGATTTGACGATGTTGCCAGATGACTCTCGGGGATTCTTTTACCAGGCTTTTGGCTACGACCACGATGATGTTGCATTTTTTCTTCACGTAACACACGATAGAATGTAGATTCTGACGCAATATAAGTTCCTTTATCCGCAAGCTTTGGTACGATTTGTGTCGGTGGTAAATCAACGTATTCTTCCTGTTTGACTACCGTTAGTATTTCTTCTTTTTCTTTCTCAGATAACTTATTTTTTGGTACGGGTCTTTTCGTCAGTGGACGCTGATCAACCTTCACTCCACCCTCCGCCACCCAACGTTCATAGGTACGAACACTGATATGAAGCTCCTCGCAAGCCTTCGCTAATCGCGCACCATTTTGATTGGCGTCTTGGATAAGTTCGACTACTAATGCGCGATTTGATGGGCTAATCATTCTTCCTCGTCGTCCCCCCAAATCGCTTGGGCCTTTTTTCGCAATAGTAATAATGCCGCAGCTTCAGCCAGCGCCTTTTCTTTCTTTTGTAGTTCTTTTTCTAATTGGTTGGCACGTTTCTGTTCTTCCTTCAATGCTCCATTCAACTGCTTCGCTTGATCGAATGCCTGACCATTTGCCTGAAGGCAAACACTTTTCCATGCATCAATCTGTTCACGATACAGTCCTTTCTTACGACAATACTCTGCTATCTCTGACTCGTTCATGGCGAAAGTCTCCATCACAACTAAGAACTTATCTTGACTGTTCCATTTATCGCTTGTTTGTCCATTTCCTGGTGTTGCTACACCAGCTGTGCGCGCTTCCTTACGCCACTTGTACAACGTCACTTCTGTAATACCTTCTTCCTTCGCAATTTTCGCCACTGATTCATTATTCGGTGGCATCATGCGTTTAACAATCGCTTCTTTTTGTTCCTGCGAATAACGTATTCCATTTCTACTTGTCATATCGATCGACCTCCGTGTTATTTATTTAACTATAACACTAAAGTATCATACGACATCTATCCTAACAGAGGGGGTTTTAACAAAAGTAAGTTTGATTTAGATGAGTTTTGGATGGGAGTAAATACAGAGCTTGAACATGGAAAAATATCCATCCAAACTAATGTTACAGGCGATGATCCTATTATTACCGGGAAAATTGCACTGGCTCATCTTAACGAGTTTCCTGATTACTACAAAAGGTTAAAGGTACTTGAGGAGGAAGCAAAAGCCTATTGGAACAAATGATTTAATTGGATACCTAAATGATAAGAATAGCTTATATTTGTAAGCGATTTTGTGAAAAATTGTACTCAAGCTAATATGTACGTTAATCTAAAAAAGGATTAGCGTTTTTTGTTATTATACTAACGAGGCAGGTTAATAAAAAAATCTATGCTATGATATACAATGGACACAAAATAATGGGGGAATCACAATGTTAGGCAATAAATTTTGTAGAATCGGTATTTTGGCGAGGCTGGGACCACGTTCGATTGCTCCATTTATTGAGTCGGTTTTAGATGAATGCGAACGACATATGGTGTAACAGATGTGATTTGTGTATGTACTGATCTATATTTTTGTGGATCTTATACCTCTTTAAGGTTCTTCGATTCATCAAAAATTCTTGCTAAAAGTTTAGTTGAAAGGTATTTAGCCTTTTAATTAGGTGAAATTCGCTCTTCAACTATCGGGGGCATTTGTTAAATAGATATCGCTATTAATCTAGTATATTTCTAATATATTTAAGTGGTCATTTAGTGAACGTTACTCAGGGAAGATAATAAATGAAGAACCTTCCCCTTTATGCCAATCTAGTGTGCTATTACATCTATGTTATTGCTAGATCAATTTACGAATGTTAACTTCAGACATTAGCACTGTTAATAGAGTTTTTGTCTCTTGGTTAATACTATTATTATTTGATGCTGCATATCTAAGAATACTTCTATACATGTTAATAACAACTATATCTGGAAATTCTTTGATAAGTTCAATAGTATCCAACTTCCGAAGACCCCCTTTCTTACGGGGAAGATTCTTCGATATTTATTATAAAGATTAAATTTTTGAAATTAGGAATAAAGATAGAACTGTTTACAATTCTCGATGAGGTTAAAAAAGAAGCTGATAGTACGTATAACCATGAGTCACTTTCGAATTATTTACTTTTCAACCCATTGAACACTTTAATTCGCGTATTTTAGAAATGTAGAATAAATCGAGATATGGGTCACAAGTTGCCTCGAAATGGGCTGAAATATTAAATAAATCTCTAATTAGTAAACAATACCCAGTTGTTCACCCAATTGGTCAGGAGACATTCTCATTATATGTTGAGTACCCAACAGGGGTATTTGAGTATGCCTTTGACATAGACGGTGCTACTTCACTAATAAAAGAAAAAGCCATTCAACCAATAACAATTTCTCCGTCAAACATTATTGCTTTGGTTGACCAAGGTAATATAAATATAGATCCTAGTCGAATAAAACCCAATCATAAAAACCCTGTTATGGTACTTCAAAGTCAGTATTTAACTGATAGCAATCCTTATTGTACATCGAATATTTGAAGCCTATCAAAATAACGAAGAACTAATTGAAGTTTATGTATTTAAAGATTTGGAGTTTGTTCCTTTCTTTTATGATGCTTTAAGTAAAGCAATCTATTTTTTTGATATTGATTACAATAATGTAGTCAGAAATGAGAAGTATATCCATAGCGAAAAAGGAGCTTTCGCAAATGAATTTTAATAACTAATACTCCTTATTCAACAAAGGTGATTTAACTAGAATAAGGAGTAGAGCCTTTTTCTTATTCAAGTAAAGGGGCAGGTTAGTTAAAAAGAATTTTAGAGTAAATGATAAAGTTTAGATAAAAAATAATATATACGTTGACGCGTATATATGTTTAGGTGTATATTCATAATATGAATACAACTACGATGCAATTAACATTACAGACAATCGCTGAGCCTAATCGTTTTAACATTGTGGAGCTTTTGAAAAAAGGCCCTCACTCTGTAGGTGAAATTGTTAGGGCTCTCAACATTGGTCAACCGCAGGTGTCTCGTCATTTACGTATCTTGAGCGAGACAGGATTGGTACGGTCTCATACTAAGGGACAGATGCGAATATATAGCCTTGAAGCTCAACCATTTCGGGATTTAGATACTTGGTTCGATTCCTTTAGTATTCTATGGGAAGAACGCCTAGATAACTTTGAGGACTATATGCTCGACATTATGCGGAAGGAGGATAAAAAGCGTTGAGATGCTACTTGCAAAACAGGAAGGAAAAAAGTAGGTTAACACGCTAAAAAGGGTGAAATTAAAATGAGTAGAAAAACAAAAATTTTCAAAGATCAGGTGCGTCGAGAGCTTACAATTGAACGCACAGTAGCTATCCCCCTCAAGTATGCATGGGAGGGATGGACGAAACCAGAACATATTGCCCGTTGGTGGGGGCCAAAATATTGGAATTCCACTGTATATGAGATGGATGTTAGACCGGGTGGTGTTTGGCGATATCGTTTATGTCCGGATAATGGTGATGGAGAGGATGCATACTGCAGAGCTGTCTATCAAGAAGTTATTGAACCATTAAGACTTGTCTATATAGACTCATTTACTGATAAGAATTGGAACATTGTAGAAAACAGTGAAATGTACACTGTAGTAACCTTTGAAGAGGTAATGGAAGGCTCTAAACTTAGGATTATTACTCGTTTCAATAGCATCGCAGAGCTAAATATAGCCGAAGAAATGGGAATGGTCAAAGGCTTTACAGATGCCTTTAATCGATTAGAAGAATATTTAATCTCAATAAGTGGAGGAAAATTATGAACACATTAATTTCAAAAGATGGCACTAAAATTGCTTACAAAAAACAAGGAACTGGACCATCATTAATTCTAGTAGCATCTGCCGCAGCTGACCACAAAGATGCTGAGCAATTAGCAGTACAGCTTGCAAAGCATTTTACTGTTTATAATTATGATCGTCGTGGGAGAGGTCAAAGCACCGATTCTTCAAAGTATGCAGTTGAACGTGAAGTGGAAGACATCGAGGCCCTTATAAATGAGGCTGGTGGCAACAGCTTTTTGTTTGGAAGTTCTTCTGGTGCCGTGTTAGCACTTGAAGCAGCAAATAAACTTGAAGATAAAGTTAGGAAGCTATTTATGTATGAGCCTCCTTTTATTATTGATGATAGCCGTCCGCCTGTACCAGCAAATTATGTTCAGCATTTGAACAATTTGATTGGGGAAGGAAAACGTAATAAAGCTGTTGAGTACTATATGAGTGAAGCACTTGGCATTCCTTCTGAATATTTAGAGTATATGAAAGCTGAGCCTTCATGGGAGTCAATAGAAGGGATGGCACATACTCTTGCTTATGATGGAATGATTATGGGAGAAACTCAATCTGGTAGGCCATTACCGGTAGACCGATGGGAAGTGAATGTTCCAACGTCCATCGTGGTTGGAGAAAATAGTGAATCATATTTCCATGATGCTGCTAAGTCACTTGTTGAACTGTTACCTCTAGCTAAATACCAAACACTTTCAGGGCAAGACCATTCGGCAGTTATGATGGCTCCAGAAGTATTAGCCAAAGAGATGGTGAATTTTTATCTTTACCAAAATCCGAATGAAATATCTATTTAATCCTTTTATAGTAAAATAACCATTTACAGTAGGCACATTTCTGAAAAAAGAGGTGTGCCTTTCCTCTAATGAATTTAGCTTAATTTATGGTATTAAAATTATAAACAGAAAACCAGAACTAATTTGTGAGTAATTTTACTTAAACTAACGGGGGCTTTTGTTTTAGAAGGAATTAAATATTATCGTTTAGACAAAAAGGAATGGCTCCAAAATTGAGACATTCCTTTAGATCTAGAATACATCTTACTTTCAACGAATAGGTTGCTCTATACTTAGGTAAAGTAAATGTGTATTGCAAATATGATAAACACTGATGAAGTGGTACAAAACCTAACAGATACACTAAAATCAAATCAATTTCAAGCTACTAACTTTTAAGCCATTTTGGAATTTAGAAAAGAAATCACTTCTTTGCTGATTCGTTTTACAATGTTTTACTTTTACACTACAATGGTTTTGGCGCATGAATTTGTTCGTCTAAGTTTAATTCTAGCAATTGACCAGCATGAACCAAACCAGATCCAAAACCGTACAAAAGAACGCGGTCTCCATTTTTAACTTTTCCTTCACGAATTCCAAGGTCAAGTGCTAAAGGAATTGTTGCAGCAGAAGTATTTCCAAAGTTCACCAAGCTGTAAAGCGTTTTTTCCATTGGGAACCCTAGTTTTTCACAAATCGGTTCGATTAACCGTAAGTTTGCACTATGAGGAATAAACCAATCAACTTGTTCTAAACTCGTTTGTGTTTTTTCTAAAATTTGCTTTACGCTATCAGGAACATTTCTTACAACCCATCGAAAAACTTCCCTGCCGTTTTGAACCAAATATTGAGTGTCGACTAACTCAATGCCATTGACTTTTTTAGATAGGCCAGGGCGGTATACATGCTGCGCCCCACTTCCGTCGCTTCCCAAGTGGAATCCGATAAAACTTTGCGATTGTTCATCCCTTTCAACCAATACCGCACCAGCACCATCACCAAATAAAATACATGTACTTCTATCGGTATAATCCGTAATTTTGGAGAGTGTATCCGCCCCAATAACAAGTACCTTTCTGTGGAGTCCAGAAGCAATAAAGGTATGAGCTGTATGCAATGCATATACAAATCCTGCACAAGCTGCACTTATATCGATGGCACCTGTTTGAGCAATATTTAAACGGTCTTGTATGATACTTGAAACTGATGGAAATGGAAAATCAGGAGTACTTGTTGCAACGATAATCATATCTACATCTTCAATATTTTTATCATACCTATGCATTAAGTCTTTTACAGCAGCCTCGCATAAATCACTCGTAAATTCATCAGGACGGCTAATTCTGCGTTCATGAATACCTGTTCTTTGAATAATCCAATCATTATTTGTTTCAACCATTTGCTCAAGTTCAAAATTTGTTAATTTTTTTTCGGGTACATATGTACCGATAGCAGTTATTCTCGTTCCTACCATTGTAACCACCCCATATTTATTGTTGTAACCTTGTACTAATATCTAGTGCTAATTATAACAATTTATATTATTAAAAATCAATTTTAATTCTTTTTTTCAAAACAAATAAGGGTTCTCCTCTTTAAAGTATCTCGTAAAATTATCACTCGATTCATTTTAAAAAAGGAAATTCAAATAGCGAAAGTGAATAAGTAAGTATTGAGTATTGGCAGACGAACTGATGGTAACTACTTTAATAAATATACTAATGATTACTCCATGCTTACTGAACCTCTCAAAAATTCGAAAATATTTTACGTATGGTTCATTGAGCACAAAACTCACATTATAGGAACAATAAAATATTAATTTTTCACACCTACACTCTTAAATGCACCAAATTTCGAAGGCATGGCCGATTTTTATATGAGTTTTTTTGAATAGTAAATTTCCCCTGAAATTTCAAATTATATCTTTTATAATTAACCATAGCATTTACTTTTTCAGAGGGGATGTTTATTTGAAAAATAAGAATCTACAGGACGGCAAAAAAAACTTTTTAGGGATTTTAAGTACAATAGTAGTTTTATTATTAGGTAAATTTAAATTTATATTAGTTGTGTTTAAGTTTCTTAAATTACATACACTTGTAAGTATGTTTATTTCTTTGGGAGCTTATGCGCTTGTCTTTGGATGGAAGTTTGCGGTTGCTCTTGTCTATTTGTTGTTTATCCATGAAATGGGTCATGCTTATGCTGCTAAAAAAATTAAACTTTCCGTTAGTCCAGCAATATTTATTCCTTTTATGGGAGCGGTAATCGGCTTAAAGGAAATGCCCCAAAGTGCAAAGGATGAGGGATTTTTAGCCTATATGGGTCCGTTATTTGGATTTATAGCCTTTTTGCCTGCCATTCCGTTGTATTTATATACACATGAGCCATTTTGGGCACTGCTGATTATATTAGGTGCAATTATCAATTTATTCAATTTAATCCCAATCACCCCTTTGGATGGCGGAAGAATTGCAGCAGGAATTAGTACGAAATTATGGGGATTAGGCATTATCATTCTACTAATCTATTCTGTAATGCATATAAGTTTCTTAGGGTTCGTGATCGTTATCATTGGTTCTATGGAATGGTACAAATTATATAAAAAACAAAAAAGCTTAGATAAGGATAAACTTGAAGTGAAGCAGCTTGAACTCTTGATAGCTAAATTAAAGCAAGAGTCCCATCATATAGATTCGCTTGAAGAAATCGTAAAAATGGCTAAGTTGAAGATTTTAAACCAGGATATTATTAAGATATTAAATACACTGAATTCCCAAATTGAAAAAATGAAAAAGGATATTTATCTTCAGCAATTATCCGGCACCCTTACAATTGGTGAACATATAGAAAATGACAATCAAGCTATTATTGAAGGTATTATCAAGCAACTAGAAGAAAAGGTAGTAGGGATCAAACAAGAAGTACAAACAACGGAAACGTATTATAAAACAGATAAGAAAACGAAAATAAAATTATTCTTAATCTATATTGGTTTAGTTATCGTTCTTTACCTAAGTTATCATTATGGAAATGAGATCCTCAGCAATAATCCAGAAATACAAAAATTGTTGAATAAATAACAGGGGTGTACTGTTTAGGGTTTAGAGGAGGTACTCATACGCATGCCATCAAGATGGACAATTTATCAATGTATAGTAGTTCTGTTTTTAGTGATTTTATTGTTTATAGTTGAAATGTTTAAAAGTTATTTCTCGGTTTCTTTATCACTGAACGGAACATCCACAATTATTCCGTTACTATTGACATTTCTATTTATTATTATTGTTGTTGGATGTTCGAGTTTACTAATGATTTTTCAAACGAAAAAAAGCACATTATTTTTAACTCATCGAATATGGATGAAAATGTATATTTTAACACCATTACTATTAATTTTATCTATTACATTTTTCATAACCGCTGCACTTGCAAGTATAAATTTTCAAGAATTTATGCAGGAACAACGTTGGACTTTGTATGTATTCATTTGTTATTTTATCTTTATGATGAATCTTTTTGTTTTATCTGTCATCCATAAAATTAAGGGGGAAAGTATTTCGAAGGAAGCAAAAATCAAGGCCTCCTATTTATGGACAAGTTTAATTCTTTTTATCATTATTTTTATGCTTCCATAATAATTTTCCATTTAAAAGAGTTCGTTAAAGAACCTCTTAAATATTTAAGAGGTTCTATGAATCTCCAGCAAAAACAACCTCAATTTTCTTGATATCACACATACTTCTCCATACGAATATCTCCCCATAATTTATCTTTCCAATATGTAAAATTTTCAATACGGCCAATCTCTTTGTATCCCATCCTCTGATAAAGGCTATGGGCTTGATTATTAAATTCAAAAACACCTAATTCAATTCGTTTTAACCCTTGCGTTTTAATTTGCTCTTCCAAAAATTGAATGGCCTTATAACCAATCCCTTTACCTCTCCCGACAGACTCGCCAATTGTAATACCTATCCAAGCAGTTCCAGGTACTTTTTTGTAAAGATGATTTGGATCAACCATATAATTTATTTCACCGATCAGTTGCTCATCCAAGTAAATTAAGTAAATGTGATGGTTTTCCAAGCGTCTAGTTAAGTCATCAATGGTCAAATTTTCTCTACATTCCAATTCTAATTTGTTTTTGTTTGGTCGAATCAATGGGATTAATGCTGGATCGTTTTCCCACTTATTTAATGCCTTTACAATAGTTTCGGTAGGTTTGATTAATTTCATAAATTGTATCGTCATTGTGCATTCCTCACTATTCAGTTTGGCTAGTTCCTTTTTACTATATTTTAACATAATATATTTATCTTTCATTATCCTCAACAAGAAAGCTGAGGGAGTTTTTTTAATTAAACGTATTTTTTTTAAGGTTATTATGCTAAAGTATAATTGAATGAAAATTACAAATTTTTATTCAGCGGATAATTTTTTAAGGGGGTTGATCGTATGACAAACAAAAAATATGTTAGCGTGAAAAATAGTAAGGGGAGAACAGCTAACTAATTATTTATAGCGTTTTCCCGAGAATTGAAAGGGGAAAATCATTTGAATCAAACTTTATTAATTATTGATGCCCAACAAGAACTAATTGATGGGAATGAAAAACAAAACGCTGTTTTTAATAAAGAGCAGCTCATTCGCAATATTAATTTAGTAATTGAAAAAGCAAAAGAATCTAATGTTCCAGTTGTGTTTATAAGGGATATTGACGTAGCTGAAGGCAAAGGGGAAGGGTTTCAGGTTCACAACGCGATTAATGTTCCTTCTGATTCAAAAATTTTTGATAAAGCTGCAACAAATTGCTTCCATGGGACGGGACTTCTTTCTCATTTGCGATCACAAGCGATTGAGCATATTGTTATTATGGGATGTGCGACACAACATTGTATAGATAGTGCAGTTAGAACTGCCACTATTACTGGTTTTGATGTGACATTAGTCGGTGATGGACATTCGACAACAGATAATGATAGTTTAAGTGCGGAACAAATCATCAAGCATCATAATCGTACCCTTCATGGGCACTACAATGTCGAACATTTTTCAATGGTTAGAAATGCGGAGGAAGACTTGTTTCATCCGACACATGACTCGTATCGATAATAATAAATTTCTTTAAAAATACGGTTGCCGAAATGGCGGCCTTTTTTATCTTCATTAACTTTTTTTCATAATTTTGTCTTGCCATATCTGATAAGGATATATCACAAACGAAAGACAGAATATTAGAATAAATAACCCGAAATTATTGATGTTATTTAACCTATATATTCCGAAATATGTAAAAAGATTAAGCATAACAAATGCATGGAAAGCGTCAATGATTGCATTAGTCAAAATATAAACCCAAAAGGACTTATCATACGTAAAATGGAAAATCCATATCGTTCCCACTAAAAAAGGACCATAGGTTAAAGGATATGTAATGAAATGTTCCCACGGAAAAATTTTCCCCAGAATCGTCCACCAATTGTAAACATAACCGATTTCTTCAATTATGGTGACTAATAAGGCAGCAAAAATTGCTACAGGCATAAACCGGCGGATAGAATCTTTTTTTAGAAAAAACAATGAAAGCCATGAAATAATAAGTATACCCCATAAGATGATTTGAGCCATTTGATATTCTCCTTCGTCTGTATATAAATAGAGTTTGGAGATTTTGGAATATTATACAAAGATAATTGAGAATTTAAATGAAACAAATATCTACTACATAGACGGGCATGATGTGCCACAAATAAAATTTTAAAAATCTATAGACTGGAAATTAGTCGTTTGAAAAAGAGTCTATGATCCACAAATGACAAAGTATGATGCACAAACCAAACTTCATGCGTCACAAACAAAATTTTATAATGCACAAACCAAATTTCCCCGGTTAGCCACAGGTAAATTAGAACATCATTTGTATTAAAAATCAGTTTACTATTAGGAGTAATCAATTTTATTTATAAAATAGCCAAAATAAATGAAATGACCTCCTTCCATCATGGAAGGAGGCATACATTTTAGAGTGTATTCCAAATATCCTTAGCAATTTCATTTACATGTTTAATTTTATTCCACTGATCCTCTTCGGTTAATACATTCCCTTCTTCCGTACTTGCAAATCCGCATTGAGGACTTAAGGCTAGGTTTTCCAAAGGAATATATTGACTAGCTTCTTTTATTCTATCTTTAATTCTATTAGAATCTTCTAGGTCCGGGAATTTTGACGTAATTAATCCAAGTACAACGGTCAGGTCACCCCGTGTAAAACTTTTTAATGGTTCAAAATCGCCTGAACGATTATCATCATATTCAAGGAAAAGTCCATCGACGTTTAAGTTTGCAAAAATGGCATCAGAAATCGTATGATATCCGCCGCTTGTAATAAAGGTAGAGCGGAAGTTTCCTCTGCAAATATGCATCGTAATCAACATATCATCAGGCTTCTGTGAAATCGCATCATTTAAACAACGTACTCTCGTATCAATGATGTCTTGTACATCCATTCCAAGTTTTTCAACAACTGCTTTGATTCGCTCTTCCGAAACAAAATCAATCCACGAAGTATCATCTAATTGCAAATATCGGCAGCCGGCATCATAGAATGCTTGAATGGCTTTTTGATAGGCAACAACAGTATCACGATAGAACTGCTCTGTATCGCCATTATAATATTCATCCCCTTGAATTCTAGTGAATAACATATTTGGACTTGGTATAGAAAACTTGGCGACTTGGCTGCCATCCCCATACTTTTCTACGGCATCTTTTAAAAACTTAAAGTGTTCGAGCATATAATGATTGTGGAATTCTATTTTATCGACTATTTTAATCGCATTATTTTTCGGCTGCGATCCTTTAAAGTTATTAATATATTCCGCTTCAAACAGTTCAACACCCTTTAAACCCGCTAAAAAATCTAAATGCCAATAGGAACGTCGAAATTCCCCATCAGTAATTGATTTAAGTCCAACCTCAATTTCCGTTTGCACAAGTTTCTCGATTTCTTTATCTTCTACAGCCTTTAATGCAGCTTTATCGATTTCTCCATTTGCAAAAGCTTTCCTCGCTTCTTTAATCGGCTCCGTTCTAAGAAAACTGCCCACATGATCAGCTTTAAATGGAGCTTTCGTCAATGTCTTTGTCATAAAATATATCCCCTCTCACTCAAAATAAAAAACCCTCTTCACATAAATAAGAAGAGGGGTAATTTCCATAATCGGATCTCTTCTTATCTTCAAGCTTTTCGCTTCTGGAATTGGCACAGTACTTCGAAAAGTCTGCTGCCGAGGCTTCAAAGGGCCAGTCCCTCCACCTCTCTAGATAAGAATATTCAAAACTATTTAACTACAAGTTAAATTACACTTGTTTTGCTGTTCTGTCAATAATTTGTTTTACAAAATATATTGAAATAATATAAGAGAAAAGTCTAGTAAAAGGAATTTGCCCTTTTTTAACGAACTTTAATTATCAAGGTAAGTAAAAATTAAACGCCCAGAGTGTTCCGAGCGTTTAAATATTTTATAAACTAATATTAGCTTTCCTCTTTTGAAAATCAACCTCACGATAATAGGCATCTTTCACAAGCACATTTGGACCCACACATTGAACCGCTGGACAATGGCAATTCAATGATTTCGCCAAAGGTGTTGCCATCCATTTTTCATATAAAGCTGGAAGAGCATCATGTTGAATATTTCCAAGTGGCGGTGTATCACCAAAATCAGTAACAATAACATCCCCAGTGAAAATATTTACATTTAATCGTGAACGTCCATCAGGATCATTTCGCACAGTCACATTTTTACTCGAATACAGCCTCTTCAGTAAGGTTAAATCTTCTTCATTCGGACTGCATGGATAGAAAGGCAAAGTTCCAAATAACATCCAAGTATTTTCATCGCGAATGTCAAGCAAATGATGAATTGCTTCGCGTGTTTGTTCAAGTGACAGCACTTCTAAATTCGCAGCAAAATCACTTGGATACATTGGATGAACCTCGTGACGAGCACATTTCATTTCCTCGACAATTTGTCGGTGAATATGTTCTAAATGTGGAAGTGTGCGCTTATTTAACATTGTTTCTGCAGAAACCATGACACCTTTTTCAGAAAGAAGCCGACTGTTTTCAATCATTCGGTCAAATAACTTTTTTCGTTGTTCGCGCGTAGGCTTTCTAGCCATGTTAGCAAACCCACCATCAATGAAATCATCTACCGTTCCCCAGTTATGAGAAATATGTAAGACATCTAAATATGGAGCAATTAATAAGTAGCGATCGGGGTCAAGGGTTAAGTTTGAATTAATTTGTGTTCGGATGCCGTTTTGATGGGCATACTTAAGTAATGGAAGAACATAATTTTCTACCGATTTTTTTGAAAGCATCGGCTCTCCACCCGTAATACTCAATGCGCGCAATTGTGGAATTTCTTCCAAACGTTGAAGTAACAGCTCTAACGGCAATGCATTTGGATCCTTTGGCTGCAGCGTATATCCTACCGCACAATGCTCACAGCGCATATTACAAAGGGTGGTAGTTGTAAATTCAATATTCGATAGAACAAGGCTTCCATGATCTTTTACATCCAAGTACGCTTCCCACGGATCATTTGACGGGGTAATCAATGGAAGTTGTGAAACGTTTTGCATAATACAAGACTCCTCTAATTATTTATAAACCTATTATTGGGTATTTCTTTTAAAAGACACCCAGATATCATATTAACCCAGGGTAATCATTTTTGAAAGAACAAGATGTTTTCACTTAAGTATATGTTTGGTATGATAGTAAAATGACGAAAGGAGAGACGCACCTTTGGGAAACGCAGTTCATGATAAAGATTCACAAGTGCTTTATTTAAAACAACGATTAAATATGTTTTTAGAAGTATTGGATTCCATTGATCCTGAAGATACAGAATTAGAAGACATCGATCGCTTAATCGAAATGATTGACGATTTGGAAATGAAATGTGAGCAATTTAAAAAGTAAGAGAAAGGTCAAACCAAATCAGGTTTGGCTTTTTTTAAATAAGGAATTTGTGCGCGAAAAAGTTGGACTTGAACCAGATAAGCCGACTAAGTGAGAGTAGGTCAACGGAGGAGCTGCATTTATTCGAGCAGGAAAAACGGTCTAAGCATGATCCAAGTGCATGAAAGAACCGGATTCGAGCAGGAAAAGCGGCCCAAGCAAGATCCAAGTGCATGAAAGAGCCGGATTCGAGCAGGAAAAGCGGCCCAAGCAAGATCCAAGTGAGAATGTATAAAATTTTGTGTAAATGGTCATAATTTTCTAATAATTATAACTAGGAGATGATCATTAATGCAAAATTTTAAGGACATGACAATCAGGGAATTGGCTGGTCAATGTGAAACTGTTGACGATATACATGCCATGATTAAGGATCTTTTTAAGGAGACTCTTCAACAGGTATTTGAAGCAGAAATCGAGAATCATCTAGGTTACTCAAAACACGATTCAAGGGGCAATAACTCGGGAAATAGCCGAAATGGGTATAGTAAAAAGACGATTAAAAGTAAGTTTGGTGAGACCGAATTAAGCATACCAAGAGATCGTAAAGGAGATTTTGAACCTCAAATCATTAAAAAATACGAAACATCCATCAATGGGCTGGAAGACCAGATTATAGCCCTGTATTCAAAAGGAATGTCGACTAGAGATATTGAAAGTCACATGAAGGATATTTACGGTGTGAATGTTTCTCCAAGTTTGGTAAGTAAAGTTACGGATAAGATATTACCTCTTGTTTATGAATGGCAGTCTCGTCTACTAGACCCTGTTTATCCAATTGTGTTTTTGGATGCGATTCACTTTAAAGTGAAACATGAAAATAGAATTGTTAGTAAAGCTGCATATACAGTTTTAGGTATTAATACTGATGGAGTCAAAGACATCCTTGGTATTTGGATAGGTGAAAATGAGAGTGCTAGTTTTTGGCTAAATGTTTGTCAGGAGCTCAAAAGCCGTGGTGTCGAAGACATCCTAATCGCTTGTAAAGACGGGCTTTCTGGCTTCTCCGAAGCTATTAATGCAACATTTCCAGATACTACTATTCAGTCATGTGTTATCCACCAATTACGAAATAATATGAAGTATGTCCCAACTAAAAATCGTAAAGTGGTAATGGATGATTTAAAGAAAGTATACAAAGCTTATACGCTCGAACAGGCTGAAGTGGCTTTCGAAGAGTTTAAAAATAAGTGGGAAACGAAATATCCATCAATTATCAAATCATGGGAAAACAATTGGCTTGAGCTAACTGCTTATTTCTCTTACCCAGTAGAAATTAGAAAGTTAATATATACAACAAATACGATTGAGGACTTTCATAGACAGCTTAGAAAGGTGACTAAAACAAAGAATGCTTATCCTAGCGATAATGCTTTAAGAAAGATTGTCTATCTCGCTACAGTAGGAGTAACAGAAAAATGGACTATTCCCGTTCCAGGATGGTTAGAATGTAGACAACAGTTCGATATTATGTTTAATGGTCGGCTTGGAAAATAATCGTTTCAATTTGTATTGGGACGTGTTAGGGCTCTGCCCTAAGGGTTTATCGCTATTGTTCTCCCAAAAGGAGAAAAAGATGGGGAAACCCCATCTCCTTTTGTGCAGAACCCTACTAGGTGCTCGGGTTGCTCCCCAGCATTGCCCTATCCCCCTAGCAGGTAAGAACATATATTTTAGTATAGTCAAAAATATGGTAACAAAATCATTTACACAAAATAATTTACATAACCATCCAAGTGCATGAAAGAGCCGGATTCGAGCAGGAAAAACGGTCTAAGCAAGATCCAAGTGCATGAAAGAGCCGGATTCGAGCAGGAAAAGCGGCCCAAGCATGATCCAAGTGCACGAAAGAGTCAGATTCGAGCAGAAAAAACGGTCCAAGCATGTGCCAAGTGCACGAAAGAGTCAGATTCGAGCAGGAAAAAAGGTGTAAGCAAGGGTCAAGTAAACGAAAGAATCGCACCAAAATCTTCCCTTTAAATCAACACATATTAGGAGTATAATGATTATGAATTTTATACATATATATATAGGGAATAAGGGAGAGGAATAAGATGAATTTGGAAAAGTTCCAAGAGAGCATGTACCAACTAATTGTTGAAACTTCTACTAATCTACCAAAAGATGTTCGTAGAGCAGTGAAAAAAGCAAAGCAAAGTGAAAGTGCCGGGACTCGTGCAGCAATGAGCTTAGGGACGATTACAAACAACATCCAAATGGCAGATGAGAATATTTCACCAATTTGCCAAGACACAGGTCTTCCTACCTTTAAAATTAAAACACCTGTTGGTGTGAACCAAATCAAAATAAAAGAAGCAATCTACAATGCAATTGCTCAAGCGACAAAAGATACAAAACTTCGTCCAAATTCAGTGGATTCCTTAACTGGGAAAAACAGCGGAGACAATCTCGGCGGCGGAACACCTGTTATTAAGTTTGACCAATGGGAAAACGATTACATCGATGTTCGCTTAATTTTAAAAGGCGGCGGCTGTGAAAATAAAAACATCCAGTACAGCCTTCCATGTGAATTAGACGGATTAGGTCGTGCAGGACGTGATCTTGACGGAATTCGTAAATGTATCCTTCATTCTGTCTATCAAGCACAAGGTCAAGGCTGTAGTGCAGGATTCATCGGTGTTGGAATAGGCGGAGATCGTTCATCTGGGTACGATTTAGCGAAAGAACAATTATTCCGTTCAGTTGAAGATGTAAACCCACATGAAGATTTACGCAAACTTGAAGAGTACATTATGGAAAATGCCAATAAATTAGGAATTGGAACAATGGGATTCGGCGGCGAAACAACTCTATTAGGTTGTAAAATCGGAGTAATGAACCGTATTCCTGCCAGCTTCTTTGTATCAGTTGCCTACAACTGTTGGGCATTCCGTCGTCTCGGCGTAAAAGTAGACCCAAAAACAGGGGATATCCAAGAATGGTTATACCAAGATGGTGAAAAAATTGAATTCGCCAATGAAGCAGAAAACGAAGTGGCAGCTTCAAAAGAAGAAAGCAATGTTGTAACGTTAACTGCACCAATTACCGAAGAACAAATCCGCGAATTAAAAGTTGGCGATGTTGTCCGTATTGATGGCAGAATGTATACAGGTCGTGATGCGATTCACAAATACTTAACTGATCATGACGCACCGGTAGATTTAAATGGCCAAGTGATCTACCACTGTGGACCAGTAATGGCGAAGGATGAAGAAGGCAATTGGACAGTCAAAGCAGCTGGCCCAACAACTTCTATTCGCGAAGAGCCGTATCAAGGGGACATTATGAAGAAATTCGGTATTCGTGCCGTTATCGGTAAAGGCGGAATGGGACCAAAAACCCTTGCAGCCCTTCAAGAACATGGCGGAGTATACTTAAATGCAATCGGTGGTGCAGCACAATACTATGCTGATTGTATTAAAAAAGTTGATGGTGTTGACCTTACAGAGTTCGGTATTCCTGAAGCAATGTGGCACTTAAATGTCGAAGGCTTCACAGCAGTAGTGACAATGGATTCACACGGAAACAGTTTACACGCAGATGTAGACAAATCTTCATTAGAAAAATTAGCTCAATTTAAAGAGCGAGTTTTTTAATAAGTCGGAATAGAGCTAGGTCTAATAATAGATCTAGCTCTATTATTTTCATAAAGCTGCCTCCACCTACATAACGTTCTATTAAGGGGGAGTAATGATGAGTCAATTTGAAAATATTTGTCAGGAGTTTGCTAAGATTCTTAATGGAAAAAGCAAAATTAGTCAAGGTGTCTGTTCTGTCGATTTACATCGTCAATTTCATGTAACCGTCCAAGGCAAACGAAGTAAATCAGTTGGACCCGCAGGATTCGCATTCGAATCGTTAGATCAGCACGGAAATGCTTTGAATTTTGGAGAAATCGCCATCCTTCAAGAGGAGGTCCCCGCTTTTGTCCAGACACTCGTCCAGCAAGGAATCATGATCAGTGCTCTCCATAATCATTGGATATTTATGGAGCCTTCCCTTTTGTACCTACACATTCAATCAGTTGAGCCTCCACTTAATTTTGCAAAAAAGGTGGCTTATTCCTTTCGATTTCTACAAAGTTATCCCGTTTCAACGGAGAAATAAATCATGAAAATGGTATACCCTTTTTCTTCCTATATAAGAATAAGACAGGTTAAGGGATGTTAATAAAAATTGTGCTGTTTTTCTGTCAGATAAATGAAGGAACTCTCGGCATTGTAGGTTGGTAATAGTAGGGGAAATCAATAGATAGAAGTCTTTTAATGCTTGTACATGTGCATCTTTCGAAATGAATGAACAATGCGGACAATGCCATCTTCTATATTTTCGCAACATGGCGAACCCTTTGCATTGTGGGCAGCAAACTCCTTTTTGAATATCCTCTGGAGGAATAGAAAATGTTTGAAGAATTTCTGGTCTTACTAGAGTATGTGATCGGATGATTGTTTCGGATAGTTTTTTTAATGACCTAGGAGTTAAAATTGGCTCTTTATATCGTTTTTGAAGTTCGTGAATTTTTAAAGGAATATTTTCAGCATGGAGAACTTTATCATGGATAGGTATCTTCTTTGCTTCGGTTGATCGTAAAATCGTGGAGGGGTAACTGATTGCAACTAAATAATCAACAGGGAGTGGGAACTTGTTCTTTTTTAGCCAAGAGTCGAAGAGTAGTTGGTGTTTCTTCGCTTGGGTTAACGGATTTGGGTATCCCTCTTCTTTATTATTGATGGTACGAATAAATTGATTAAATTTTGAATCAAATACTAACGTTCCGGCAAAGTTTTTCGCTTCGATGATTAATGCAAAGTAAAGCGAAATCAATAGAACATCAATTTGGAATTCCTTGTCATTAATTTTTAATTGTAGATCAAAAAGGATTCTGAAATCCTCTTTCGGTAGAAAATTCAAGTGGTAACACAGGTTTTTCTCGCCATTATAGCCCGCTTCTCTTTTTGCGATATCCTCTAAAATCGCTCCTTTCCTAGGATAATCCTCTGCCAAGCGCTCATCAAGTGCATAATCCGCCTGCAATTTAATTGGTACAGTTAAATCTTTATCAATCAATCGACATCCTCCTTTCTAGAATAGTAAATTCTTCAACAATACTTTTGAAAAACCCTTTTAATTTTTAAAATTTTTTTGATTCAATGAAGAAAAAATTTGATTACCGGTTGAGGATCACGGAAAATAGCAGTTTGGAAAAAGCGGATGATCCACAAATGAATGGGTATGATGCACGAACTAGGATCTATGAGTCACAAATCAGATTCTATGAGTCACAAATCAAAAATTCGTCGATCGGAGAAGGGCCTATGATCCACAAAAGTCCAAGTGTGATGCACAAATCAATTTCTATGGGTCACAAACGAGAATCTATGATGCACAAACCAAAAATCCGCCGGACGAAGTGGGGCTAATGATCCACAAAAGTCAAAGTATGATGCACAAATCAATTTCTATGAGTCACAAACGAGATTCTATGATGCACAAACCAAAAATTCGCTGATCGAAGTGAGGTCAATGATCCACAAAAGTCAAAGTATGCGGCACAAACGAAAATCTATGGGTCACAAACGAGATTCTATGATGCACAAACCAAAAATTCGCCGATCGAAGAAGGGTCAATGATCCACAAAAGCCAAAGTATGATGCACAAACGAAGATCTATGAGTCACAAATTTGTTTCTATTATCCACAAATAGAAATAGCCCCGAACGAAATGTGGACAATGAATCCACAAATAAATCCGACCATAAAAGCAAGAAAAAGGACGAAATAATACTGCCGAATTGTTAAAATGATAGAACATTCTTTTATAATAGAGGATATAAAGGAGGAATCTCGAGTAATGGCTGACCTAAACTTAACTTTTGATGAAATGTGGGAAATTATTCTCGCTTGTGATCGCACATATGATGGGTTATTTTATACGGCTGTGAAAACGACAAAAATCTATTGTCGTCCATCTTGCCGATCACGAAAGCACAAAAAAATAAACGTAGAGTTTTATCACGATATTCAAATGGTAGAAAACGCCGGCTACCGAGCATGTAAAAGATGTCAGCCGGAGGTCGAGCATTCTCCGAATACAGCATTAGTAAAAAGCGTGATTTCCTATTTAGTGAATCACTACAAACAGAGGATCACACTACAAACGATTGCAGATCATGTTGGGGTCAGCCCATTTTATCTAGAACGAGTGTTTAAGCAGGAAACCTCCGAAACGCCAAGGGCTTACTTGGAGAAAATTAGGATCGATAAAGCGGAATTTCTCCTTAATCATACGGTTCTCACAAACCTAGACATTTGCTATGAGGTAGGATTCCGTACTCCTTCTAATTTTTACAAAACATTTCGCCGTCTGAAGCAGTGTTCGCCTAATGAATATCGACGGGAACGGGAAAGGAGCCATAATGGTAAAGTGGATTGATCTCGAAACATCCATTGACATTTGTACACCACCCGAATTCAATTTTGACGAGTTGCTCGTTTTCCTAGGCCGATCTGAACAAGAAGTGCTCCATCAAATAAAAGATAAAGAACTATACAAACTGATAAAAATAAATGAAGAATTAATTTTACTAAAAATAACAAGCAAGGATTCAACTACCATACATGTTGAGTTTCCAGTAGGAACGCCATCAAAACGTGAAAAAATTGCATTCTATATTTGGAATTGGTTCGATTTAGACAAGGATCTAAAAAGCTATTACAAAATCGCGAAAAAAGATAAAATATTATCCCCGCTAGTGGAAAAATATGCAGGACTACGAATTATCGGGATTCCTGACTTATTTGAAGCACTAACCTGGGCAATTATCGGTCAGCAAATCAATCTGACATTTGCTTACACGTTAAAAAGTAGGCTAGTAAAGCAATTTGGAGATAAACTAGAGTGGAACAAAGCGACTTACTGGCTACATCCTACCGAGAAAGCAATTTCAAGTTTGCATGTAAACGATTTAAAACAGCTTCAATTCACGACACGCAAAGCTGAATATATTATCGACATCGCAAAAGCAATGACAAATGGAGAGATAACAAAGGAAAACTTCCATCAATTAAAGGATTTTGAACAAATACATAAAAAGCTAATGTCCATTAGAGGTGTTGGTGCATGGACAGCAGATTATGTCATGATGAAATGCCTAAATCATCCATCTGCGTTTCCTATCGCTGATGTTGGACTTCATAACGCATTAAAAGTACAGTTACAGCTTGAACGCAAACCAACAATCGAAGAAATAAATGAATTTGCGGCTAATTGGGAAGGTTGGCAAGCATATGCCACTTTCTATTTATGGAGGTCATTGTATGAATAAAATTTATTATCAATCACCTATCGGGCTAGTAGAAATCACTGGAACGGACAAAGCAATTCGATCAATTTTGTTTTGTGAGGAGGAAACAAAAATAAACTCCCTACAGGACGACACGCCAACTGTTTTAAAGGATTGCTATCACCAGCTAGACGAATATTTTAAAGGAAAACGAAAAGACTTCACGATCCCATATGAATATGAAGGCACAGACTTTCAAAAATCAGTATGGAATGCATTAACGAAAATATTCTATGGAAATACATGCTCATATAAGGACATCGCCTTGTCCATTGGAAACGAAAAAGCTGTACGAGCAGTTGGCACGGCTAATGGAAGAAACAAATTAAGTATCATAATCCCGTGTCATCGAATTATTGGAGCAAATGGGACATTAACTGGTTACGCGGGTGGATTATGGAGAAAAGAATGGCTGCTGAATCATGAACAATCTATGGCCAATAATTAAAATATTATCCGAACAAATCTGAATTTTATGTTAAAATAAAGTGAAAAAATTCAAATAAAGGTGTGATGAACGTGACAAAGCGCCCAAATTCAGATGAATACAATCCTTCTTTTTCAACGTATATCAGTTTGGTTCCAGAAGGAGACATCGAAACCATTTTACAAGAACAAATAGAAGAAACACTTCATTTGTTAAATGGCATTTCAGAACAGCAAGCATATTTCAACTATGCACCTGAAAAATGGAGTATCAAAGAAGTGCTTGGTCATATGGCAGATGCCGAACGGATTATGGCGTATCGACTTCTTACGATTGCACGTGGTGATTCTGTCTCATTGCCAGGTTTCGAAGAAAATGAATATGTACAAAGTGCAAATTTCAACCGTCAATCAATCAAAGAACTACTCGAAAATTTACATAGTGTTCGTCAATCAACGATTCACTTATTAAAAGGTTTAGAAGAAGAAGCATGGCTGCAAAAAGGGAATGCAAACCACTCAGTAGTATCCGTTCGAGCATTGGCCTACATTATCGCAGGGCATGAAATACATCATCGCCGGATTTTAAAAGAGCGGTATTTAGAGGCTGAAGCATTTCAAACTTTATAATTAAGGAGAGATATTCCTTTGTTCGAACTTTTCAAAAACCTGCCAACATTAGAAAATGAAAGAATCAAATTAATCCCTATGCAAATGGAACATGCTCAATCCCTTTTTGAAATCAATGATCCAAGCCACTGGAAATATATGTTGAGCGTTGTGGAATCGGAACAAGAAATGCAGGAGATTGTTTCGGCTGCAATCAAACAACGTGAGCAGAAAACAGCATTGCCATTTGTCGTATTATTGAAGGAGACCAATCAAGTAGTTGGAACGACAAAAATGAGCTATATCGATTTTAAACAAAAATCATGTGAAATTGGTTCGACATGGTATGGGATCGATTTTCAGCGAACGTTTGTGAATACAGATTGTAAACTGCTTCTTTTAACCTATTGTTTTGAAGAGTTACAAATGATTAGAGTTCAGTTAAAAACAGATGAGAGGAATCAGCGGTCACAAAAAGCAATTGAACGCCTAGGTGCCGTGAAAGAAGGAATATTAAGAAATGAACGCATCCTTTCTGATGGATATATACGAAATGCTGTTGTGTATTCAATTACCAATCAAGAATGGCAAACGGTGAAAAAAGGTTTGATAAATAAAAGAAACTCATATTCAGCTTCGCAAACTCATTGAGAAGAGGGATTAATTGAACATCCATTTTAAGCCAGTAACAAGAGATAATTGGGAAGAGGCACTAGCATTAAAAATCTCAGACCACCAACGTGATTTTGTTCCAACAGTCGCTGTCTCCTTAGCCAAAGTTTTCATTAAACCGGACGGTGAAAATGTTGAATATCTCCCATTTGCTATTTATGATAAAGACCAAATGGTAGGATTTATCATGCACGCCTATGAAGAAACAACAACAAATATGTATTGGATAAACGGATTTTTCATCGATCAAGCTTTTCAACAAAAAGGATATGGCAAGCGAGCAATGATCGAAATGATGACTTGGATTGAAAATCGCTTCCCCCAATGTCAGGAAATTCGTTTGACGGTTCATAAAAATAATATTGTTGCGCGAAGATTGTATGAACATCTAGGATTCATTTCAATAGATATGTCAGTTGGTGACGAAGAAATTATGAAGAAAGAGCGTTTGCGGTAAGTATTCGCTCTTAAACTTATTCACATATTACGGTAAAATTCAATTAATTCAAACTATTATCCACGAAAATAACCACTCATCAACAGATTCATCCACAATATTCGCAATATCCACAATAGAAATGATTTTACTGAAAATAAATATAGCTTATCCACAATGAAAATGATTGGAAATTTTTAATCAGCATATCTATTTCACCTTCGAAAAAAATACTTAATAAAAAGAAGGTGAATTCATGAAAAAATGGTTTCTAATGACGACCATAGTTCTGTTAATGATAATTCATACAAATCCAGTATCAGCAATTTCGAATGCTCCAGTTCATTGGGGTTTTTCCAAAGGGAAAAATGAACAGCAAGCTGAGGCGGGGAAAGCCTATGATGAGCTTTTACGTAAACACCATGCTTTTTATAAAGGAGATCCAAATAAAAAAGTTCTGTACTTAACATTCGATAACGGGTATGAGAACGGGTACACCCCAAAAGTATTAGATGTATTAAAAAAAGAAAAAGTACCAGCAATTTTCTTCGTAACTGGTCATTATTTAACATCGGAACCTAAACTTGTTCAACGCATGGTTAATGAAGGTCATCTCATTGGCAATCATTCCTGGAGTCACCCGGATTTAACCCAAGTTTCAAATGAAAAATTAAAAGAAGAATTAAAAAAAGTAAAAGATGAAACTGCCAGAATAACAAAGCAAAAAGAAATGAAGTACTTACGTCCGCCAAGAGGTATTTTGAGTGAAAGAACGATGCAGCTTGCCAATGAAGAAGGATATACCCATGTCCTCTGGTCACTAGCATTTAAAGATTGGTTGGTCGATCAACAAAAAGGCTGGAAATATTCCTATGATAATATTATGGCTCAAGTTCATCCAGGTGCAGTCCTACTACTTCACACCGTCTCCAAAGATAACGCGGATGCACTTGAAAAAGTAATCAAAGACTTGAAAGCACGAGGATATACATTTAAACGGATAGATAAGTTTAAATAATTCTCTCTCACTTGGAGAGTGTCAGGCACCACAATTAAAAAAATTGAAATTTCCTTCACTCAATAGGAAATGGAGCAAATAAAAAGCCAGTCGGAGTAGACTGGCTTCTAAATGAACAGTTCTTTAATATGTTAATTTTCCACTAAATCCGCTTGTGTCGCTTGACGAAAAACCATACTAAGTGTAATTTTGTTCTCATCTACTCCGAACTCATGGCAAATGCTTTCTTTAAATCCTTTATTAAATTTAATCATCATTTGCAAATCACTTTCACACGCAACGCCGAATATTTCTTTAATAATTCCTTCATATTTCAGTTGTGTTTCTGAAGCCAACATAACGATATGTCTCTCTGGATTATTCAAATAATACATCGTTTCTTTTACTTTTGCCAAAAAAAGCACCTCTTTCATAAAGTTAGCAGCTCGTTTGTGCGTTCATATAAGGACTTGAATAATGGATGGTCATGTGAAATTCACATATATCTTCATATGAGTTTTGATATGTTTGTTGCACATCGGTTGAAAAAGAAATTGCGTCCCCTTTTTGCAACGTATGTTTTTCTCCACCTATTTCAATACAAAGAACACCGGAATAAACCGTAATCATTTTTGTAACACCAATACTTGTAGCTTCTGATTGATGAAGACAGCCCGGATGCATACGGATGCGATAATTTTCTAAAGGAATACCAGGCAAAGCAAAATTGGTATATGCCTCAAATAAATCATGATCTTCTTTGAAAAAAGGCTGTTCATCTTCTCGAATCAACTTTATGGAAGGATTTTTCATGAGAAAGGAAGCAAGTGGAACTTGTAACCCCGAAGCAATTTTCCATAGGACAGCCACAGTCGGATTCGATGCCCCTCGTTCAATCTGTCCAAGCATCGGCTTACTCACGCCGGTAATTTCAGAAAGCTCATCTAATGACAATTGACGCTGCTGTCGATAGAAGCGCAATTGTTGTCCAATTTGACTTGATAAAAAATTTTTATCCATATAACTCCTTGTTTGTATGCTATATTATTTATCTGTATATATTATAACATATTTTTTAAGACCATAGAGGTATTGTCGAAATTAGTAAACAGGTAATTTGCGGAAGTTCCCGTTGTTTTGGATTAACCGCATTCATGATTCCTTTATGATATAATACAAAAAAGCTCTGAGATAGAAATGGGTGGGGAGAATGTGGGAAGAAACGGTTAATATAAGTGGACCTTATGATTTTGATTTAGCTTTGCAAAGACAGTCAATTGATCCATTAAATGATGTTCATATTGAATCGAGAACGATCAATATCCCAGTGTATGAGTCGGAGGCTGAAGTAGTCAGCATTCAAGCGATTGGGACAACGGATAAGCCTTGTTTTTTAATAAAAGGAAAAAATGAACAAACGAAGGCTCATGTAATTGAACAGGTGTACAAGATTTTTCAATGGAATGTGACTTTAGACGAGATTAACAATCATTTTCAGCAAACAACATTGAATGAAATCTTTATGAAACATCGTGGAACACCGATCATATTAGATTTTTCACCATATAATTGTTTAGTTAAATGCATTATTCATCAACAATTAAATATGAAATTTGCGATGGCATTGACGGAAAACTTCGTCCATACATATGGGTTCGAGCAAGATGGTGTATGGTTTTATCCCTCACCTGCCAGAGTAGCTGAAATTGAAATCGAAGAATTACGATCAATGAAATTTAGCCAAAGAAAAGCGGAGTACTTGATCGGCTTATCCAAATTAATTGTAAGTGGCGAACTCAATTTACAAGAACTTGCTATTAAATCAGATGAGGAAGTCACAAAAACACTAGTAAAAATACGCGGCATCGGCCCATGGACCGCACAAAACTTTCTAATGTTCGGTTTGGGCAGACCGAATTTATTCCCATTAGCAGATATCGGCATACAAAATGCAATTAAAAAGTTATTTAAACTAGAAAAAAAGCCAACCTATGAAGAAATGGAGAATTTCAGTCAGGACTGGCATCCATATTTAAGCTATGCCTCCCTTTACTTATGGAGAAGCATCGAGACAGCGGAGTGATCAATGTTGAAAAACGAGAAAACCCTTTTAATAAAAGAAAAACAACAATTCCCATTAACAATTAAGCGTCTTGGAATCAACGGAGAGGGAGTCGGCTATTTTAAAAAACAAGTAGTCTTCGTACCTGGTGCATTACCTGGCGAAGAGGTTGTTGTAGAAGTAACGAAAGCCCACCTGAAATACGCAGAAGCCATTGTCAAAAAAGTACGTAAACGCTCAGAACATCGCGTCAAAGCACCGTGCATCGTCTATGAACAATGCGGTGGATGCCAGCTCCAGCATTTAGAATACAGTCAACAGCTGAAAGAAAAGCGCGACATTCTCATCCAAGCGATCGAACGGCACACACGCTTTGCGATTGAAGAGCTAGATATTCGCCCAACAATCGGAATGGACAACCCATGGCATTACCGCAACAAAAGCCAATTTCAAGTTGGCTTCGATCACGGAAAAGTCATTGCAGGCATGTATAGCATCGATTCCCATCGTTTAATTAACATCCCGGAATGCATCGTCCAACAGCCAGTAACAAATAAAGTAACAAACGTCGTCAAACAAATTCTCGCTGACTTCAAAGTGCCTATATATAATGAAAAAACAAGAAAAGGCATCGTCCGCACGATTGTTACACGTGTCGGAATCCAAACAGGACAAGTCCAAGTCATGCTTGTCACAGCAAAAAAAGAACTGCCACGGAAAGAAGCGATTATTTCAGAAATCAAAACTCGCTTGCCGGAAGTCGTTTCAGTCATGCAAAACGTTAACCCAAAACGGACATCCATCGTTTTGGGAGATGAAACGGTTCATCTATCAGGAAAAGAGATCGTTGAGGAACGACTAGAAGAATTCACTTACGAACTATCTGCTCGTGCCTTCTTCCAACTCAATCCCGAGCAGACGGTCAAACTATATAATGAAGTAAAAAAAGCAGCCGAGTTAACTGGAAAAGAAAAAATCGTCGACGCCTATTGCGGAGTCGGTACAATCGGTCTATGGCTTGCTGACGGAGCTGCAGAAATCCGCGGCATGGACATCATCCCCGAAGGAATTGAAGACGCAAAGAAAAACGCCAAAAAGCACGGCTTTGAAAATGCAACCTATTTCACCGGCAAAGCCGAAGAACTCATGCCAAAATGGGTCAAAGAAGGCTGGCGTCCCGATGTCGTTGTTGTCGATCCTCCAAGAACAGGCTGTGACCCGAAATTTCTCGAAACTATTTTAAAAGTGAAACCGAAGAAATTTATTTATGTATCGTGTAATCCGTCTACTTTGGCAAAGGATTTGCAGGTGTTAAGTAAAAAATATCAGGTGGAGTATTTGCAGCCGGTGGATATGTTTCCGCAGACTGCGCATGTGGAGTGTGTTTCGCAACTCATTTTAAATGTATGAAAGTGACAAATTAACAAGAAAGATCAATATACTAGAAAATGCTGATAGAAAAAATAATTTTCCAGCAGAAGACTTGTTAAAATTGCTCCCGATAAAGAGATCTGACAATATCTTGGACTTAGGTGCAGGAACAGGGTATTTGGCACTTCCTGCAGCTAAACAAATTGACGGTATTGTTTATGCATTAGATTTAGATGTAGGTATACTTACCTATTTAGAATCTAAAGCAAAAAAAGAAAAACTAGATAATATTAAAACTATAAAGGGCAGTTTTGAGAATATTCCACTGGAAGACAACACAATTGATATTGCCTTAGCGTCCATAGCATTACATGAAGTTAATCCTTTATCCAATACTTTGAAACAAATAAACAGAGTACTAATAGAGAAAGGATACTTGTTATGTGTAGAATTTGAACCAAAAGAGGCATCTGTTAGTCCGAGAGTACATTCATCTGTAATGGAACAAGAATTACTAAGTGCAGGATTCGATATCAAAGAAAAAATATTTCCTACTAACAAAGTAGCAAATGAAGCATTATATATTATTATTGCTCAAAAACAAGGATAAAAAAGAAGGGTGGACTAAATTTTTACTGAACAGAAAAAATACTAGCAAAATTTACACAAAGAGTTAGCTGGGACCGCGGCTTCATACTTCTCGAACAATCCAAAATGTTGTGGACAGATCTTTTTACTGTATAGCAAAAGGTACAACTAGAAAACTAACTAGTTGTACCTTTTTGCACGCAATTTCCTATTGTCCTTTACTAAGAACCGTACCCTTGCTCACTTTGTTAATGAATGTCTTGAATAACCTTTTCTAGGAATTCACCCATTCGCTTAACAGCCGGCTCTGAAAAATCAAAACTGACCCCAGTTTGCTTATAAATAGCTGCGATGGATTGATTGTAGTCCGCACTTGCGCCTTTTTTAAAGGATTCGATAGCCTGCTCTGGGTTTTCTCGATAGGTCTCAAGTAATTGTAGAGCACCAAGCATCGAAATGGAGTATTCAATATTATAGAAAGGAACTTCGAAATAATGAAGGGTGCCTACCCAACTCATCCCAATTTCTTCCTCCAGCCCAGAAGTATCGACCGGGTTTAAGCCATAACGTTTTGAGATTTCAAAGAATTTTTCATCACGCTCTTTGGCAGTGTGTGTAGGATTCGTATACATCCAATGCTGGAAGAGGTCCCCTGACAATGGGCCGAATAACATTGTAAATGCCCGTCTCAGTTCTTCACGCTGTGCGCTCTTAAAATCTTCTTCTTCAGGATAAAATTGATCCAGCTTATCCAATAAGAGCAATTCCATCCCGTGCGAATACAGTTCAGCAATTTCCATTCGATGCTGATACTCTTCAATAGGACCATGTTCTGCATACTCGAGGTATCCATTCACAGCATGGCCCGTTTCATGAATTAATGCGATTAAAGAGAAAAAGGATGGACTAAAGTTCGCAAAAACAAAGGTATCTCCTGAAACAGGTAAGGGGGTACAGAAACCACCTGGGCTTTTTCCTTTCCGATCCCCAAGATCTAATAACCCATGCTCTCTCATGTAATCGAAACGTTCTGCAAAATATGGGTCAGTTTTTCCTAACATCTCAGAAACACCATCCATTAGAGTAGACACCTCTGCATATGGTGGGTTTTTCATTAATTTAGCGGTGTTATCCCAAGGGCGATAAGTATCGACACCAAGCTTGGATTTAAAAACTTCTGCAAGTCGATTCCAAGCAGGAATAATATGTTTCTCTACATTTTCATGAAAGTCATAACAATCTTGGACACTATACTCACGATTTTTGGCCACAAATATATAATCGCGATAATTTTCAAAGCCTGCATTTACAGCAATTTGATGGCGTAGTTGAATGAGTTCGTCCATGATGGCGTCCATATCAGGCTTAATTTGAAGAAAGGCAGAACCTATCTTGTTATAAGCTTTTTCTCTAACTGCTCTGTCTAAATGATCAAGTTGGGATTGGATAAACGGAAAAGGTTTTTCCTCCCCGTCCCATTCAACTGTTAACCCACCCATAATTTCACTATATTTCGTACAGAGCTCTTGCTCCTTTACCATTAATGGAATGTTTTCTTCTCTGAACAGTTTAACTTTGGATTCGCGAACACGTCGCATTAAGCCGTACTGTTTTTCATCTAATTGTTGTATATAAGGAGACCCACAAAATTTCTCATTCAGTTTTGCTTCATATTTCATTAAAAGTGGTTGAATGACTTGTTGATCGTGAAGATAAGTCGACTTGACTTGAACATCCTCTGTATTCCGGTAGAAGTCTACTTGGTGACCTGTCATCGCCTCAGTGATTTTATTCATTAAATCCTTTTCATCTTTTAACCACTGTTCTAGGTCAGAAATGGATTCAATCGGAACCTCAAGTAAACTTCGAATTTGAGCTTCCACCCCTTCTACATCCTGTAAATCAATTAATTCTTTATAATAACTTTGACCTATCTCTTGTTTCATGGATAACTCTCACTTCCCTCTGAATTGTTTTAATTATCTTAATAATTATAATATAGTTTACTAATTATCACACCTAGCTTTTTCGAAAGGATCAACAATTAATTCTTTAATGGATAAAATTGTGTTCATAGACAATGACACCAAGCAAGGAAACGTTGTTGCCCGTTTCGGGTTAAAATTGTTATATGGTCCTACTCTTGTAAGCGTTCTCTCCTCAATAATCGTCAGTCTCATATTTTAATTTAACCGCCGGGACGGTTCTGTCGATCCAAGAAAAAAGAACTGCCTGGCGAATAGGCGGAAAATTTCCGGCTAATGTATATAAAGAAGGTTAAAAAAGCAGAAATAAGCGGAGGTATTCCGGTTAATTTCCATAAATAAGACAAAATCCAAGGATTTGGATCATATAACCGGAAAAACTTCCTTTATTTTTAGGGAAATATGAGTATTTCCCAAAATAAACGGAATTTTTCCGTTTATTTTTCTTCCAACACAGAGAAATCAACATTCAGTTATAACAACCAAAATCAAATAACTTTGTCTGATCATCCGATTCATTAGCAGAGTAATGATCATTTAATCATAAACTATCAAACTGTAAAGATAGTGAAATGATTGTATAAATGAATAATGGTAAAATTACTTTTGTGCTAGCTTCCCTTGCTGGGCACTTCCGGTTGTAAAACAATAATAAAGGTTAATATCACCACTATAAAGGGAGGGAAGAAGAGATGAAAAAGATATTCGCAGTCATTGTTGCACTTTTCGTTGGTTTTGCTGGATTTCATATAGCTGAACCAGCTCATGCCGCGACTAGCAAAACCAAATATGTTACAGCTAGTACATTAAATGTCCGAACTGGTGCAGGTACAAAGTACAAAGTGGTGACAACGATTAAGAAGAATCAATCGGTGAAAGTAACCCAAACTAAAGGTTCTTGGGATAAGGTAACCGTCGGGGGTAAAATCGGTTGGGCATCTAATACATATTTAACTACGAAGAAACCAGCTACTCCTAAAAATTTAGCAGCAGGGTTAAAAACAGTAGGAAGTAATAAGCAATTAATTCTTGTCACTTCTAACGGTTATAATACTTCATCCGCTGAAATTCGGACATTTGAGAAAAATTCTAAAGGACAATGGAATCCTGTTTTAACCATTAAAGGTCATATTGGTAAATATGGATTCACCCCAGCCTCAAAGATGAGTGAAGGCGGTAAAAAGTCTCCAACCGGAAAGTATACAATCGGGACTGCTTTTGGACGTTACAGTAATCCAGGCACCAAATTACCTTACCGAAAAATCACATCCGATGATGTTTGGGTGGATGATTCAAAATCTAAACTTTACAACACATGGCAATCTCGCAAGAAAACCAAAGGTCAATGGAAAAGTGCTGAGAATATGAATATATCAGCATATAACTACGGTTTTGTAATTAATTACAATACAAAACGTACTCCTTACAAAGGAAGTGCAATCTTCTTCCATGTAGGAAGTAGCTACACTCTTGGTTGTACAGATACATCTCAAACCAATGTTGTGAAGATCTTAAAATGGTTGGATCCTAAAAAGAAACCAGTTATCATTCAAACACCTATTAAGGAATTGAACAAATATTAATTCAAGCAAAGCCTACATGAGATAATATCTCGTTTGTAGGTTTTTTGTTTTTGATAGCTCATTATGAATATTACACAACTCTCTATTTATAGAAGTTAAATTATTTAGTTCATAAATCCTTGGAGATTTATGGTATAATTCGGAAAATGGGTAAGCGGGAGTAATATTGTTTTAAGGATAAACTAATGCAAACATAAGAGGTAAAGGTATTGTAAAAAGTTCTATGAAAACTAAATAGTTGTTTAGGTTACTTTCCATTTATTAGGTGGGGAGCTCCCGCAATCGCTCTTGACAAACACGCCAATGGTTTGATCCAAGGTTAACAAGGGCGAAGGGGACAAAAAGAAGGCATACCAAATAAGCCCTTGGTATTTTCATTTTAAACCATTGGCAAGTTCGGTTTGTCAAGAGTTCGCTCCGCCGATTGCTAAATTTGTCCAAGGGCTCTGCTAAACAAAAAGTTAGGCGGATCTTTGTTCGACTATCCATCGTTGAGCTAACTCGATGAGCTTTGTCCAACGCGCAGGCATGGTAGGAAGTCCTGATAACTTTGGATTCACAACGGGTACCTTGCCCTCTAGGGATGCATGTGGTCGTAGAAAGTTAAAATACGCCGCAAACAAGGTGACAAAAGAAACAGATCCATGATCCGATCCAAATCCTTGTGTAGAGCGATAATTTCCTTTAAATGTGCGATTCAGTCTTTCAATAATCTGTTTTAACGGTCTGTATTCGGTTGAGATTGGATCTTCATTTGTCAGCCCGATTACTTGCTTCACATCAAAAGAAATATCATTCTGAGCGAAGAAATGCTGGGCTAGAAGATAGATTGGATTTCCATCTACTACGAATGTAAGGTTTTCAGGGATCTCTTCCATCTTCAGTAGGACGTCGTTTATCGCTTGAATGGCGGATGCTGTATCACGATTAGGCGACACTCGGTACGAAAGGATGATCTTTTTCACCGCGTCAAAGAAGAAAAAGAGATAATGCCATTTTCCATTGACCCGGATATAGGTTTCGTCACCACAGAATTGATCTGAAAGCTCATAAGGATAGTGATCCACGTATGGTTTAAGCAAAAGAGCCACACTATTTTCGTAGTTCAGTATCGTCTGATGGGAAATAGTCACGCCATGAACATCCTGCATGATGGCAGCTGTCCTTCGTGCGGAAAGACCATAATTTACATGGTAGGTTAAAATTAAGCCTAGTGTATGCGGTGAAGCATAGATTCTAGACAAATCAACCACTGGCAACTCTGGGAATTCTTAGACAATGGTTGAAAATCAATGTGAAATTGGCGAAAAATGTACCTTAGCTTAAACGATTGGGGATCCTTTTAAATTGTTTCTTTTCTTTGGAAGACATGCCGTTTAATTTTTTTGATAATACGGACAGTCGTCATTTTTGCACTTGAACACATTGAAATCTTTACGCTCTTTGATCTTCTCTAGAGTTTTAGAACAATGAGGGCACTTCAAAATGGCTTCTTTCGAAAAACGATTCTTATCGCTGAAGAGACAAGAACATACCTTGCATTGATACTGTCCTTTTTCACCATTATTGGCATAAAGATAGTCAGATGGTGCACCACACTTAGGACATTTCATTGCTTTAGGTACCGTCACTTTTGCGTTCTTTCGTCTTTGAACTGGTTTAAAGGGATTTCCCATGCTTCTCTTGGTACTCCGTTAGGAGATTTCGATAATTCAGCTTTTCCGGGATTTCGATAATGGGAAGATCATCAACTTGTAGTTTTCGATAAGGTTTGTTAACAGGCTGCTGATCTTTCGGTTTATCAAACATACTCTTCCCAATAAGTAGGGTGAGTAATGTTCGAATCATTTGTTCTTGGAATTTTATAAAAGTTAGTAAATAGGTTATAATTTGAGGGTACAACTTGTCACTTCCTTTTTAGGAATTTTAGTGTTGTGTGGTAACCTCACTATTTCCTAAAATTCAGGGGGTGGCAATTTTTTTGCTCAAAAATCCCTCTATCAAGGTATTTTATAGCCTGTTTAATATAAAAGTTTTTACAATACGGAGGTAAACAAAGGGGGAAATCAATGAAATTAATACGAGTTTTTATTTTTATTTTGATAGTATTATTACTAGTTTGGTTCATATATTTTTTGAAAACTGGTGATTTGTTTTTAAAAGATAGCTATTTTACAAAAGAGAGAGCGTATCAGGCTTGGGTGAATGAAAACAGGCGAACGGAACTGTCCTCGGAATTTCTAAAGAATGCAAAGAAAATTGAACCAACTGATAAACAATTACTCATTTTAGCAGGTGAAAACAAAATCTATCAGCTTCGTTTCTGGAAAGAATTTTTTCTTTGGAGGGGTCCGTCTGTTTATCGAATTGATGATGAAGACCTAAAGAATATGGAGGAAAAGGATATCGAATACGATTTACACTTCAATTGTGTTGCAACAGCGATTACCGAAAACTCTAATATTACCAAAGTTAAAATAGGTGAAAATGAAGCAGATTTACTACCATTGACTCCTTATTTTAACGAGGCTAAAAACTTGAAAATGTGGTTTCTAAATATACAACCTGATGCCTTGGATTGCCAGGGTCCTTCAGGGAAAACGTTCATTTTTTACGATAAAAACGGTGAGGTCATTAAGAAGATAGAAGATAATTAGGCTCGAGCAATTTCTGATGGATTTTAATTATATTAAAGTAATCAGTGAGTATGAACCTATAATTACTATAGAAAATAATTATGTCTATTTAAATTTCTAAAAGGATTTATATGAATCAGATGCTATAATATAAATATAGATCGTTCTTCAAGGGGGGTCGGCTCACTCCGCTTTTCCATTAGGAAAGGGGGTGAGACTTATGACAGTATTTGAAAGCTTATCGCTTATGGTTACTTTCGGAACATTAGTAATCGCAATTCTGTCATTTAACCAAAAGAAATAGACCTCCCTTGAACTTTGGTTAGGTCGACGGGAAGGTCTATTTTATTTCCTAGAGCCAACCCCTCATTTGAGGTCGGTCTATAATGAGACCGTAGGTGTTACAGCACCTATGGTCTTTACTATTTTATTTTAAGTTTATCTGTATTATACCACATACTTGTAAAATCTACACATTCATTTGAACAACCTTTCTAATTATAATAAATGCGAAAACAAGTTTACAATATTAATAAATTGCTATTTTAGTGCTAAACTTTCTTTAAGAATTAAAATTCGTAAGGGGGAGAATCAATATGAAATACAATTTTGATGAAATCGTCAATCGCAGGAATACCTACTCGATGAAATGGGATGGTGGTGATTTTCTTAAAAAGATGGGTTTCACAGAAAGATATGATGAAGAGACGATACCACTATTTACTGCCGACATGGATTTACCAGTTTCACAGGCTTTATTAGATGCTTTGCATAAAACTGTTGATCATCGGATATTCGGTTATTCTATTATTCCAGACGCATATTATGATGCCATACAACATTGGTTTAAAAAGAGACATGATTGGGAGATCGCAAAGGAGGATATTGTATACTGTCCAGGAACCGTTCATGCGTTAAATATTGCAGTAAAGGCGTTTACAGAAATTGGTGATGGTATCATCATTCAGCGCCCAGTTTATCCGCCATTTACTGCAGCAATTGAAGGAAACGGAAGAAAGGTAAGAAATAATGTCCTTAAATGTGATGATAATGGCTATTATTCGATAGATTTTGAGGACTTTGAAGAGAAAGCAAGGGATGAAAACACTAAGATGTTCATTCTTTGTAATCCGCACAATCCAACCGGAAGAATTTTTACAAGAGAAGAGCTTCAAAGGTTAGCGGATATTTGCATAAAAAATAATGTCCTTATCATTGCAGATGAAATTCACGGAGACCTGATCAGACGTAATCAAACGTTTATTCCAATTGCAAAAACAGTTGACAATGATTGTCATATCATCACTTTTACAGCCATTAACAAAACATTTAATACAGCAGGCCTTCATTGTACGAATGTGATCATTTCCGAACCAGAAAAAAGACAAAAATTCAGTGAAACATTGGGCATGCAGCTACCATCACCATTTACAATTGCTGCACTAATCGCCGTTTACAATGAGGGAGAAGAATGGCTTGAACAGTTAAACGAATATCTTGATGGTACAATGGAGTATGTGAAAAATTTCCTTGCGAAGAACTTGCCGACCGTTAAAGTCAGAATACCTGAAGGAACCTACGTGATGTGGTTGGACTTTAGGGGATATGGTCTTTCAGCTAAAGAAGTTCATGATCGCATCTATAACAAAGCAAATGTCCTGCTTGAAGATGGCGAAATGTTTGGAGAGGAAGGAGAAGGTTTTCAAAGAATTTGTATCCCATCACCTAGACCTCTCATTAAAAAAGCTCTTGAAAGAATTGCCGCGGAATTTAAGGATGTTGAATCTAAAAGTTTATTAAAATCCTAAGTACAAAAATTAATCAAGGAGTCCTAATCCTGATAGATGGGGCTCCTTTTATTTTGATGCAGTCTTGTATTCGATCTTTTTCCTTCGGATTAGATAGCATTCCAGGATTAAACAATCATAAGTAAAACATATGATTATTTATTAGATTTATATATTATACTTTTAACTATTTTATTATTATATTTAATCTAAAAGACAAAACGGCTTTTGGAAAGGAATGGAATTATCATGGCAACCTATAAAATTGGTGTACTTTATGGGGATGGAATTGGCCCTGAAATAACAAAGGCAACAGTAGATGTATTAACTGCAGCATCGAAATTAGCAGGAACAACGAAATTTGAATTTGTAGAGCTTCCTATGGGATGGGATGGAATAGAAAAATACAATGATCCAATGCCGCAATCAACAAAAGATGCGTTAAAAGAGACTCATGGATGGATTATGGGTCCACATGACTCAGCATCGTATCCAAAAGAACTTAAAGAAAAAAGAAATCCAAGTGGGGAGCTACGCACTTATTTTGACTTATATGCAAATGTTAGGCCTGCCAAAACGATGGAAGGTATTCGAAGCGTAGTAGGCGATGCGGACTTAGTGATTTACCGAGAAAACACGGAAGGTTATTATTGTGATCGAAATATGTATGTTGGTGTTGGAGAGTGGAAAGTTACACCCGACATCGTCATTTCCGCTGGTGTATTTACTAGAAAAGCAATTGAAAGAATTGCCCATGCTGCATTTAAGGCGGCTCTGCAACGCCGCAAGAAGGTTACGATCGTACATAAAGCAAATGTGATTCAACTGGGGTCTGGGTTATTTCTTGATGTATGCCGTGAAGTGGGTCAGCAATATCCGGATGTGGAAGTGGATGATTATCATATTGATGCTATGGCGGCACATCTTGTTAGACGTGCTAATGACTTTGATGTGATTGTCACAGAGAATATGTTTGGTGATATTTTATCCGATTTAACAGGAGAGTTAGTGGGAAGTCTTGGTTTAGCACCATCGATTAATAGCAGTGACAATCAAGCAATGGCTCAAGCGGCACATGGCTCAGCACCTGATATTGCAGGAAAAAACATTGCGAATCCTACAGGAATTATACTATCTGCTGTCATGTTTTTAGAGTGGTTGGCTAGCCAGCACAATGATCCAAAGGTTTCGGAAATTGCCCGTAATATAGAAAACGGGTTATTCTTGGCTATTTCTGAAGGTGTGAAAACAAAGGACCTAGGTGGTACGGCTTCGACTACAGAATTTACCGAAGGGATTATTGAAAGACTTAAACGATAAGCAGGAATTTCTTGAAAAAGCGGTTTAATGTAAAGGAAGCTTTCAGTTATTTAAAGGCTACTGATTATTGTGCTGGACTTTCCGTTAGCTTATCTGAGAAAAGGAATTTCATCTATTTCTAGCACGATGGTCTCTTGGTTTACATGAAACTGGCTATTGCTGTCAGCGTATTTCGGATTATTCAATAGCTCAATCACTATCTGGCACAAAATCCTGTTGTTAATTTAAATCATCCATCGAAAGTCCATGACGGAAGAATCATTATGGAACACGATTAACATTCAAATTTGATAGATGGTGCGTCTTTAAACTTAACTAACCAATACAAAAAACCATTCACAATAGATGAATGGCTTTTATATTGGTTAATTTAATAGAACTAGAAGAAGGGATAAAAGGGTTAAAAGTGGAAACTCCTAAAATGATCCCCACTACAACGGTATGACGTTACGTTGCATCACAATGATTGCGATATATTCTCGAATCATTGCATTTGGCCAGTAGTAAAATGCAGTTTTTGAACCAATTCCTTGGCTCTTTAGGCCTGCCATTTTTGCATATAAGCTGGCCCTGAATAGATGGAAATTGTTTGTAGTAAAGATGCTGTTATATTCGCCTCCCTTTATTGAATCCATTATTTGTTTTGAATAAAGCATATTCTGGAATGTATTAACTGAACGAGTTTCTGTCAATGTATGCTCAGAAGGAATTCCTTTCTCAACAGCATACGTTTGCATGGCTTCCGCTTCAGGAAGGTTTTCATCCGGACCTTGTCCGCCTGAGAAAAGTATGATTGGCGGAAAAGCGGCAGCCGCTTGTTTCCAATAAAAATCAATGGCCTTATTAATTCGACTGGCCAAGAGCGGCGGCACTTTATTGTTAATTAAACCACTGCCAAGTACGATGATAAAGTCTTGGTTCAATTTTGGCTTGTTAAATTGATATAAAAAATAAGCAGTTAAAAAATTGGTTAAGTGTAAAAAGAAATAAACGATTATTAAAGTAGCCCCAGTGTATAAAGGGTGAAATTCAGTAGAAAAAAAACGCTCAGTATTCATGATTTTAAATAAGAACAATACTAAAAGAAAGATCCCTAAAATGAGGGTTAAACTGTTAGAGAATCGCCTGCTTTCTTTTTTCATCAGGAATCGGCCATTTAAAAATAACCCTACCCCTAGTGCAAATAATCCGAATGCTGAGATAAAAAGTATAAATAAAACAGTCGGGATAAGAGCGATTAACTTAAAAATAAAAATATCTGAACTGAATCCTACATAACCACAAAAAAGAAGAAATGAACAAATAAACAGGTTGAATAGAAAACCGTTTATCATTCGTCTAGGATCTGTTAAATAAAATGCTAGGAAAATAATAAATAAAATAACAGTGATAATTCCAATAATAACCATTTTATACCTCGACTTTTTATAAGATTATCCAGTTCATTATAAACGATAGCTGTATCAGTTTATAACCCTTTTTTATTTTTGCCTATTTTTATTAGTTTACAATTCAAAAAAATTTAGTTGTACTGTTCTTTTGAACATTTATGAAAGTTGGATCCGATTGAGGATTAAATTTTTGATATCATATATAAAATATTCCCCCGATTAATGAGAAGGGATTATTTGTTGATTAACCTATTGGAAAACGTATACGAAATTATTCGATAGATAAGGCGAGGGTCTGAATATGAACATTAATAATTTTGAAAGCTATATAAACAAAACCATTTTAGACAGAGGGTATACCTATTACCTCGAAGGAAATGTTGTAGAAGCATACGATAGAGGAAGAAAATGATCTTGAGGAACTCTTGGAATATGTTAAAGATAATACGAGATATATAGAAGAATATGCTGAAAAGCTAGTCAAGCATTATAAAGAAGAAGTCATTGAAATTTATAAAGAGTATATAAAAGATACGGCACGTACTTCATCCAATCGAAGAGATTACCAAGGAGTATGTCACAAAATCAGAAGATATAAAAAGATTGTAGGTAAGCCAAAACAATTGGAATTGATAAATGAACTAATAGCCTTATATAGAAAAAGGCCGGCGTTTTTAGATGAATTAGGAAAAATTAAAAAGTGATTGATAAAGATCTAAATGAGGTTTACATGGTTTTTTGAAAAAATGGTAATTTTATCCTTAAATCAGTAACTAACGATATTAAAATAAGCGGAAGTTTTCCGGTTAGTCTGCTGTATAGAGCTCGGTTCGGGGAATTTAAGCGGAGATTTTCCGATTAAGCAAAGCAAAAGTGCCCATTTTTACGTTTTTCGAGTCAATAGCCGGAATCTTTCCGACTATTTCAGCAATATTTTATGCTATTTCCAAATTAGGAGGAATTTCTCCGCTTATCAAACTAACTTTAGCATCTACTGAGCTGGGTGGTTTCGAGAAAAAAGAAGGCATTGAGATTAAAACATTGCTTGATCATAAAATCCATTAAAAGGGAAATGATCACTAATTGATATATGGCAGCAATTCATGAATTTCAGCATTTGCTAAAAGCAAAAAACTTGACTCTACCGATAGAGTAGGGATTAAATTATGCGTTGTAAGGTTGTTTATAATTGCCTTATTATTTGAACGAATTTGGATATAACTTGAAAGAGGAATTTTAGCTTACATAAAGGGAGTAAAGTCTATGCAAAATCGAAACATGATGTTAGCTATATTATTGATTAATCTTTTTATTGTTTTTGTGGGAATTGGCCTTGTTATTCCAGTTACTCCTACGATTATGGATGAATTACATATTGCTGGATCTGTTGTCGGCTATATGGTAGCGTTTTTCGCACTTACGCAGTTAATATTGTCGCCCATTGCCGGCCGTTGGGTAGACCGATTTGGACGTAAAAAAATGATTATTATTGGTTTAATCATTTTTGGAATTTCGGAGTTTTTATTTGGAATCGGTAAAACTGTAGAGGTGCTTTTTATTTCTCGTATGCTTGGCGGTGTCAGTGCAGCATTCATTATGCCAGCTGTTACCGCGTTTATTGCAGATATTACGACGGTTAAGGGAAGGTCAAAAGCGATGGGATATATGTCGGCTGCTATTTCGACGGGTTTTATTATTGGACCCGGATTTGGCGGCTTTTTAGGAGAGTTGAATACTCGCTTGCCGTTCTTCGTTGCAGCCGCCTTTGCAGTAGTCACGGCAATTATATCGGTCGCTGTACTTCATGAACCGGAACGACAACTTGAAAATGGAGAAGGAACAGGACAAAAAACAGGATGGAAACGTATTTTTGTACCGATCTATTTTATATCTTTTATTATTATTTTTATTTTTTCGTTCGGTCTATCGTCCTTTGAATCGTTGTTTTCTTTATTTGTCGATCATAAATTCGGCTTTTCCCCGAAGGATATTGCCATAGTGGTATCAGGTGGCGGGATATTTGGGGCAGTTTTTCAAATTGGTTTATTTGATCGCCTAACGAACTGGCTTGGGGAAATTCGCTTAATTCGCTATTGCCTAATTTTCTCAGCGATACTCGTATTTTTAGTAACAATCGTGAACACCTATTTTACCATTTTAATTGTTACTGTAACCGTATTTGTTGGGTTTGACTTGATGCGTCCGGCTGTAACAACGTATTTATCAAAAATTGCCGGTGATGAACAAGGTTTTGTCGGCGGTATGAACTCTATGTTCACTAGTATCGGTAATGTTATTGGACCAATTATAGGCGGGATGTTATTCGATATTAATTTAAACTATCCTTTTTATTTTGCAACGGTCTTATTAGCAGTTGGAATTGGAATTTCGTTTGCATGGAAAAAAAGAGATTATCTTAAAACGTAATGATAGGTATTTTCGAGCGAATGCATAAGGTGGCAAGAATATAAGTTAGTTTTTTTAGGGTTTCTTCTTGATCTGTTCTTGACTTAAGGGCTTCCTCTATAAAAAGCTGATACAAATTGATAGCGATAGAAATGGACGTGAAAAAGATTTGAATCCTTGTCATTCTTTTCATTTTACAGAGAAAAAATTAAAAACTTTAAGTTGGGATAAAAGCTGAAGATTAAATTTTTCTTCAGCTTTTTTATTATTCAAGGTGGTTTATATTCTTTAAATATATTGACAAAAATAACTACTCTAAATAAACTGTAAATATAACTGGCATGCCACATGCCAGAATGGGAGGGAGATATAGGATGAGCCTATTTAAAGTACAGCAGGCTCCTTCTCTGAAGCAACAAGCATATGAAGGAATTAAAAATGCAATCATTTTACAAAAGATTCCTCCGGGAAGCGCTTTATTTGAAAGGGACTTAGGCGAAAGCTTAGAAATTAGTCGAACCCCTGTAAGAGAAGCTATTCTACTATTGGAGATGGAAGGTTGGGTGAAGTCTATACCGAGAAAAGGGACATTCGTTAGTCAAATTACAATTTCGGATGTTGAAGAAGTGATTCAAATTAGAAAAGCACTTGAAAGTCTAATTATCGAACTGATTATCCCGATCATTAAAGAGAGGGACATTGAACAGCTAAATGAAATTTACGTAAAACAGCTTGGTCAGGTGGAAGATAATGGACAATTCATATCAGTAGATAAAGATTTTCATATTTACCTTTCTGAATTGAGTGGAAATCGCCGTCTTGTATATTTAATGAATACGGTAAGTGAACAAATAAGGTGGTTTGGTGTTAGTGCGGTGAATTTACCTAATCGAAAGGAACAAACATTAAAAGAGCATGCGCGAATCATTGATTGTCTAAAAAATAAAGAAGTAGAAAAAGCAAAAAAGGCTGCATTAGAGCATATCGAGCATACTCGAACAGCTATTTTATCAAGTCTAAATGCAACTAATGAAAGCGTTTCCGAAGAGGGGGAGTAAATTGAAAACGATAACATTACCGTTAACTATTAATAACGAAGATAAAGAGATTACTATAAACTCTGTTTATTGTATAGGGTATGCCGGTCGCAATATAGAAAAAACAATGGAGCATATTGATGAACTAGAAAAAATCGGCGTACCACGTCCGGCAGAAATCCCGACACTCTATCCAGTTCGCAGAAATAGTCTTAATCAAACTGAGGAAATTGAAGTACTTGGTGGAGAATCAAGTGGTGAAGCGGAAATTGTTCTAATATTCGGAGATTCAGATGATGATGTATACATTACTGTAGGCAGCGATCATACAGACCGATCACTGGAAACCATTGATATTAACCAATCAAAACAAATTTGCGATAAACCGCTTGCTCATAAGGCATGGAAGCTTAACGACGTAATTGATCACTGGGATGACCTTATATTAACTTCACAAGTTTATATAGACGGTCATTGGCAGGATTACCAAATGGCGAAGATTGACGCAATTATTCCTTTGGATGATATAAAAGCTTTTCTCAATAAGAAGAACATTTCTATGAGAAATTGCGTCATCTTCTCGGGAACTGTACCACTATTAGAAGGATTTAAATATGGTAGCGGATTTAAAATGGCATTCATTGACAATGTAAGAAATGATGAAATACATGCGGAATATGCTATTACCCGCTTAGATTTGGAGGCGTAAGAGATGAAAATTTCAATTTACCAAATGGAAATCATCCCTGGTAATCCAATGGAAAATATGAAAAAAGTACGTGCATGGATTGAAAAGGAAGTGAAAAACTCCGGTCCGGACGTCATTGTATTACCTGAAATGTGGACTACCTCCTACACTTTGGAGGACATTCATCATTATGCAGACGATAACGGCCAAACGATTATACCTTTCCTTCAAACGATGGCCCAAACTTTTAACATCAATATTATTGGCGGCTCTTTTGCAAATAAGGTCAATGGAAAGATCTTTAACACAGCGGTTGTAATAAACCGACAAGGAGAAGCGATTTATCAATATGATAAAGTCCATTTGGTCCCGATGCTAAACGAGCCGAAGTATTTAGAGGGGGGGCGAATCGTACCTGAAGTTTTCGAACTTGATGGAATTAAGATGGGACTTATCATTTGCTATGACTTACGTTTTCCGGAAGTTATCCGTCCACTTGCATTAGAAGGAGCCGAAGTATTGTTTATCGTCGCAGAATGGCCTATAGAACGACTTAACCATTGGAGAAACATTCAAATTACACGCGCGATCGAAAATCAATTATTTGTTGTTTCCTGCAACAACGTTGGCTCGTATCAATCCACTACTTTTGCTGGCAACTCCATGGTCGTTAATCCATCGGGAGATACATTGATAGAAGGATCAACAACAGTTGAAGAAACGCTATATATTTCAATTAATATTGAAGAAACATTGGAAGTTCGCCAAAAAGTACCCGTATTCTCTAGTCGCGTACCTAATTTGTATAAGCAAGGTTTATAACATTTAAAATTTTGTTAATTGGTATTGTAAAAAGTTCTATGAAAACTAAATAGTTGTTTAGGTTACTTTCCATTTATTAGGTGGGGAGCTCCCGCAATCGCTCTTGACAAACACGCCAATGGTTTGATCCAAGGTTAACAAGGGCGAAGGGGACAAAAAGAAGGCATACCAAATAAGCCCTTGGTATTTTCATTTTAAACCATTGGCAAGTTCGGTTTGTCAAGAGTTCGCTCCGCCGATTGCTAAATTTGTCCAAGGGCTCTGCTAAACAAAAAGTTAGGCGGATCTTTGTTCGACTATCCATCGTTGAGCTAACTCGATGAGCTTTGTCCAACGCGCAGGCATGGTAGGAAGTCCTGATAACTTTGGATTCACAACGGGTACCTTGCCCTCTAGGGATGCATGTGGTCGTAGAAAGTTAAAATACGCCGCAAACAAGGTGACAAAAGAAACAGATCCATGATCCGATCCAAATCCTTGTGTAATTATTGGATTAGTGATTAGATTCAATTTGCTAGAAACTCCTTCGTTTAAAAAAGCGCTCGAAGAAAAGGAGTTACCTAAATTACCTTTTGTTTCCGTGTTTAAGCATTATCCTAAACAGGTAATATCCGGAGTATTTTCAAATGTTAGTAGTGATATTGCATTTGGAGTGTTTGCTTTCTATACGACGACCTACGGAATAAAATTTTTAGGCTTAGATAAATCAATTTTTGTTAATGCAACACTTGTAGGTGCAGTTATAGCCGTATTCGCAATCTCTTTATTTGGATATTTAAGCGATAAAATAAGTCCAAAAAAAATACTTGGATTTGGTAATATACTACTTATTTTATGGGCTTTGCCGTATTTTTATTTACTAAATACTAAAAGTACAGGATTAATTTTCTTGGCCATTATTATAGCATTTATCATTCACTCTATTATGTGGGCACCGTTGGCTCCGGTTATTGCCGCTAGTTTCCCGGCACATCTTAGATTTAGTGGATCAGCTATTACTTTTATGTTTAGAGGTTTGATTGGTGGGGGAGTAGCTCCATTGATTTCTACCTATCTTCTTAATAAATTTGATACCGGATACGCCATTAGTGGATATATTATAATTGCAGGAGTAATAGCGTTAATTGCATTAAAATTTGTGGACGTTAAATATCATAAAGAAGATTAATAATCTTTTAGAGTACCTTTTAAGGGATTGATGAAATTGGAATTTAGATATAAAGCTGCTGGAGATTCAGCGATCTTGATGGAGCTCGATGCAGGGATCGATGAAAAAACAAATAAACGGATCATCCATTTATCAAAACTTATTGAAGACAAGACGGAAGAAGGTTTTGGCGAAGTTATTATCGGCTACCGTTCAATACTTGTTCAATACAATCCTTTACGACTGTCTTACCAACAAGCTGTCGAGCTGCTCAAATATTTAGAAACCAATAATGACAGTAATAAATATGAAAAAAGAAGACATATTGAAATTCCTGTTCTATATGGTGGGGAACATGGACCTGATCTGGAAAGTGTGGCTACTTATAACAAGCTATCACCAAAAGAAGTTATTTCTATTCATAGTGACGCCAGCTATTTAGTTTATTTTATGGGATTTACACCTGGCTTTCCTTTTATGGGAGGTATGTCAAAAAGAATCGCTACTCCTCGTTTAGAAAATCCCCGGATTTCTATTCCTTCTGGGAGTGTAGGGATTGCAAATAATCAAACGGGTATTTATCCTGTTGAAAGTCCGGGAGGATGGAGATTAATTGGACAAACTCCGATGCGCTTATATGATTGGCAGGCAAACCAGCCATTTTTACTACATGCGGGCGATAAAGTGACTTTTAAAGAAATACAGATCGACGAATTTAATGAAATAAAAGAACAAGTTGAAGATGGAAAATATATTCCTGTAATTAAAAATTGAATAGACACCAGTTCAGGGAAAGGAGGAATTTGTTATTTTTGAAGTCATTCACCCAGGCGTATTTACAACCGTTCAAGATTTAGGGAGACCAGGATACCAAAAATATGGGCTGGCTGTATCTGGATCCGCCGATCATTACTCTCATAGGGTAGCCAATATTTTAGTGGGGAACCCCGAATCTTCAGCAGTATTAGAGGTAACTCTCATGGGATTAAAAATGAAATCATTAAAGCAGACTGTTATAGCGGTGACAGGAGGGGACCTTACTTTTACAATTAACGGAGTTCCTTCCCCAATGTGGTGTTCCGTGAAAGTAAATGAAGGGGATGTTATTCATTTTGCAGGATGCAGGTCCGGTTGTAGAGCATATATCAGTGTACTAGGTGGAATTACTGTTCCGGAGATATTAGGAAGTAGATCCACAGATACAATTGGAAAAATTGGTGGAATAGAAGGAAGAGCACTTAAAAAAGGTGATATTATTCCTTTTAAGGAGCAGCCACTTAGCCAGTTTCAAGGGATTAGGCGTCGTCTTCCTGAATATTTAATCCCTACTTACACTAATTCATTTCACCTGAGAGTCATACTTGGTCCTCAAGAGGGAGCCTTTTCAAAAAAAGCGATAGATACATTCCTTTCCTCTACGTATAAGGCAACCAAAGATGTGAACCGAATGGGCTGCAGACTAGAAGGACCTGTAATAGAACATATAGGAGGGGCGGATATCACGTCTGAGGGGATATTTTTTGGGGCCATTCAAGTTCCTAAAAATGGACAGCCAATTATATTTTTAGTCGGAAGGCAAAGTGTAGGCGGGTATACGAAAATAGGGGGAGTAATCACGGTAGATCTACCGAAATTAGCTCAAGTGAAGCCGGGAGACAGGATAACATTCGAAAGAATTACTGTAGAAGAAGCACACGTCCTATTAAAAGAAAAAGAACATGATTTTTCTATCTTGAAAGCGTATTCGAATAACTGATAGGTTAGGAGAGTGTAAAATGAGAAAAACCATTGATTTGAATTGTGATATGGGAGAAAGTTTTGGGGTTTATAAACTTGGCTTCGATGATGAAGTGATAAAATTAATATCTTCTGTAAATGTTGCCTGCGGATTCCATGGCGGCGATCCTAACACGATGGACCATACAGTAGCGATGGCCAAAAAATATGGTGTTGGGGTCGGGGCGCATCCGGGATTTCAAGATTTAGCTGGTTTTGGGCGACGGAATATTGACATGTCAAGAAAAGACTTAATGAATTTGATTATTTATCAAATTGGTGCACTCGATATATTTTGTCAAAAACATGAAACACCACTTCGTCATGTAAAACCGCACGGAAATATGAATAATATGGCAGATTCAGATAAAGAAATGGCTACAAATATAGTGGATGCAGTACTTGCCGTTAAACCAGATCTACCTATCATGGTTAAGCCTAACTCTCAATTACATTTGGTAGCAAAAGAAAAAGGATTACCTTTTATTTTAGAATTGTTTGCTGATCGAGAATACAATAGCGATTTTTCGTTAGTATCAAGAAAACAAAAAGGTGCTGTCATTACTGATCCAGACATTGTTGCAGAGAGAGTATTAAAAATGGTGACAGAAGGAAAAGTGACAACCTTTGATGGTGAGGAAATGGAAGTGCAAGGAGAAACGATTTGCGTCCATGGTGATACTCCGACTGCTTTAGACATGATTAGAACGATAAAACAAAAGCTTGAAAGTATGGATATTGAGATTGCTCCGTTTTCCGTGTAGTATTTTAACTAAATATTAAGCTTTTTAAGAAGGTATTTCATTAAGTTGCTAAACTTTTTGGAAGCCTCTTTTTTTTCTTTACTTTACGACCAATAAGGAGCCACTACACACTTTTTCCATATAAAACTACTAGGAAAATATTTTAACAAAAAGTGAAGAAAAAGAAATTAAACAAAAGAAGTAAATGGAATAAAACAAAGCACCAAATTTGACCATAAAGTTGGTAATATTTATAATTAATGTAACACTAATTCTTAAAGCAAAATCAACATTCTTATCTGCAGAGAATGTTAATGCTTCGATTTTACCCTTTTTTGACCTTCTTCTAATTTTTTAAGATAATTCCACTAATTACCTTTAGCGGCTTTGATATGGGCGAACCCGAAAATATTGTTAATGTACGGTATGAGTGTAGTAGAAAACCAATCGGAATAGAAATAAAGAAGTCAGTTCAAAATAACATTAAATTATAACTTTTAATAAGAATATAGGTGAAGCAATTGGACAAAATTTCAGGGGGTAAAAAAAGTCCTAAAAGAAAACTTAAAAAAGATGATATTACGGTTGTTGATACAAAAGCGGCAAAAAAAGCGGTGGTGGCTACTGCCCTTGGAAATGCGATGGAGTGGTTTGATTTTGGAATTTACTCTTATTTAGCCGTAACGATAGGAAAGGTGTTTTTTTCTGAAACAGCTGGGCCACTACAATTAGTGTTTTCGTTTGCTACTTTTGCTGTAGCATTTCTCGTTCGTCCTATTGGCGGGATGTTTTTTGGTATGTTGGGTGATAAGTTAGGAAGAAAAAAGATATTAACGATCACATTAGTGTTAATGTCTTTTTCTACTCTATGTATGGGTTTGATACCGAGCTATGCAAAGATTGGAAATTTGGCTCCAATACTTTTACTTTTAGCTAGACTGGTTCAAGGATTTTCCGCGGGCGGTGAATATTCGGGTGCCATGACATTTATCGCTGAATCCTCTCCCGATAAAAAAAGAGGTTTCTTTTCAAGCGGTTTGGAAGTGGGAACATTAGTTGGTTATATCGGTGGATCCGCTATTGTGACGATACTGAGTTATACACTTGGACCGGATAAAATGCTTGATTGGGGATGGCGCATCCCGTTCTTTATTGCTGCTCCGATGGGACTCATTGGTCTTTATTTGAGAAACAATTTAGAGGAAACACCTGTCTTTGAAGCAATGAATGAAGGGAAAGATAAAGAAAAGGAAAAAGGCTTAATAAAAAAAATTTTTGTATATCATTGGCAGCAACTCCTTAAAGGGATAGTTTTAGTTTTATTTTTTAATGTTGTCGACTATATGTTGCTATCATATATGCCATCATATTTAAATGTTGTGCTAGGGTATGGAGAAAAAATTGGTCTTTTGTTCATTTTGATTATCATGTTTATCATGATTCCGATCGTTTTATTCATGGGTTATATTAGTGACCGAGTAGGGAATAAACGCATTATTTTAAGTGGATTAATAGGTATAGTTATTCTGTCAATCCCAGCATTCAAGATGATTGGAAGTGGAAGTTATACGACGGTGTTTTTTGGACTAATGATATTAGCTATTCTTTTAGCTACATTCGAAGCAACCATGCCGTCTATGCTGCCTTCGTTATTTTTTACAGAAGTAAGATATGTTGCCCTCGCCGTTACTTTTAATATTTCGGTTTCCTTATTTGGTGGAACAACACCATTGGTTATGGCGTGGCTTATAAAAGTGACAGATAACCCAATGGTTCCAGCTTACTATATTATGGCTGCTTGTTTAATTGGTATTGTGACAATGATTTTTGTAAAAGATACAACAGGGAAAGCGCTGCGTGGTTCAGCTCCAGCAGTAGAAGAAAAACACGAAATTGCAGATATATTGGAGAATCCACAAGAGGCCATTTGGTGGAAAGAAGAAAAGATAACTATTGATGAAAAAATCGCTGATTCAGATAATGAAAAATAAGGTTCACAAGTAATTATTTACTTAGGCTGCCAATAATTTCTGGCAGCCTTCTTGATTTTTATTCTTCTTTATAAAATCGTTCTCCAGTTTCCGGATTAAAATAAACAACTAATCTTTTCTTTGTGGTTGGGTCGATAGAAACTTCATTTGTTCGGACGAATCCTTTAGGTACTTGTTGACCGTGTTTTGTCTTGAAGCGACGATCCCATATAAACCAAGATCCTAAGATTAAAATAAGGAGAACAATGAGTTGAATACCGTAAAAGCCGAAAATCCATTCCATCATCTTATTCTTCTTCTACAATAACGGCTGTTCCATAAGCAACGATTTCACTCATGTTTTGGCCGATTTCACCAGAGTCAAAGCGCATCATAATGATTGCGTTCGCGCCCATTGCTCTAGCGTTTTCTACCATGCGATCGATCGCTTGCTTTCTGGCATCCTCCAGCATTTCCGTATACTGATTAATTTCTCCGCCTACAAGACCTTTCAACGAAGCAACGATATCTTTGCCGATCCCCCTCGCTCTAACGGTTAACCCAAATACTGGACCTTTCACTTCAGTAACTTTATGATTAGCAATTTTCTCTGTTGTTACAATAATCATATGGAACGCCCCTTTTCATAATTGATTCGCTACATGTTCATTTTACTTTGTTTTGAGTGAAAGATACCATTGTTTTTTCAAATAAAGAGGCAATTGTGTTGGCTTCTAAGCAGATCATCGGATTAATTATATCTCAGTTATCCTACTTCGCGGACGAACGATTATCTACCGAAAAAGAGGGTACAATATCAATTAGGTATTTTTAATTGGAGGTATATCGAATGGGTCAGATTGTCTCATGGATTTTATTTTTAGCTCCTTGGTTTTTATTGCTCCCCTTAGATACGAAACGTGTAAAGCGTTTTATGCCAGTATCTCTATTCATGGCTGTTTTATATACAATTCTTTTTCAAATGGCTGAAGTTTGGAATTGGTGGGATGTTCACGAAACAAGCAATGTATTCTTTCTCACCAATATTTCATCTTTTGTATATGGATTTCTGATTGTAACGACCATTTATATGTTTTATTTTACCTATCCGAATTTTTGGCTTTTCCTTATTGTAAATTGGGTTATCGATTTAATTCAAGCTCTTATTATAAGTCCTTTTATCTTTCAGAAAGTAGGGCTTTATACGATGAACAGTATGTCCAATTTTGGGCTCTTCATTATGATTGCCATCACTGTGCCCATCATATATTTATATCAAAGATGGCAAGAAAACGTTTTTGAAGAAAAGGCTGAGGTGTCTTTGGCAGAACTTCTGTTTAAACGATTTTCGCAATCTAAAAATGCGGCTACACGACGCCAAAGGTAAAATTGATTTCTTTATAAATGGTAGTAGCTTTCCTAACTTGAGTACAAATTCATTCACTTTCAAAACTTTTTTAGTACAATAGCTATAAGTGAAATACTATTTGCATTATTCTCTCATTTTAAAACAAGGATACTTTGAGAAAGGAAGATTACAACATTGGAATCGCATAAAACATTAAATGAAGAGCAGAGGAGCGATACTCATTTAAGCCAACTGGCATCTGTCGGTCAAATTGCCGCAGGAATCGCACATGAAGTAAAAAACCCATTAACGGCTGTTAAAGGATTTTTGCAGCTACTCAATCAGGAAGAGAAGAATGAGTATTTAAATATTGCACAGTCAGAATTAGAAAATGCGTTAACGACATTAAATAACCTCCTTCAGGTCTCGAAACCAGATCTACAGGAGGAGGAATATCAGTCAATCTATTTATCTGAAGAATTGGAAGCAATTTTAAACCTTTTTCAAGATAAAATGTATGATATATCTATTCTTACTGACTTTAAAGATACAGACGCAATGATTTATGGAATGAAAAATCAATTTAAAAAGGCGTTTTTCAATCTGATTAAAAATGCTATCGAATCAATACCTGGAAAGGGTACGATCAAAATCACTCATACTGCTTCTGAAAACGAGGTGATTGTTACGATTAAAGATTCTGGCGTAGGAATTCCAGAAGATAAACTCAAATTACTTGGAACCCCATTTTTTACGACGAAAGAAAATGGAACGGGAATGGGACTTACCCAGGTCTTTTCAGTTATCTATCAGCATGGTGGGAGAATTAATATTGTTAGTAAAGAAAATCAAGGTACAACATTCACGATAAAAGTTCCAAAGGAACATCGCTTACAGAAACGTGGTGTGAGAAAATTGAACTTGAAATTTAGTAAAAATGATACTATAAAAGATTTCTTATTTGCAAATCGTACTTCATTTGAAGAGAGATTACTAGATGAAGCGATAAATGTTAGTGATAAAATTGAAGAAATACATACATTAGGGAATATTAATTTATTACAAAATGCACATAAATTAGTTTTATTTGTAGTAGAAGAGCGTGAACATGAATTGATAACTTTTGCCAAGCAAGAAGGAGTTGCATGGGCGAAAAATTCGATTACTCTCGCATTTAAATTAGAGTGGATTCAAGCGATTCGACGGACCTTATGGGATTTCCTATATAATTATGACTTGAGGCACCAGACAGAAGTAAAACGGGATGAATTTTTTACGTTGGAAAAAAAGGTGAATGAACTTATTGATCAATTTTTAACGTATTTTTTCATTAGTTACTCGAATTATAAAGATGAATTACTCGCTTCACAAAGAAAATTGGTTGAAAATCTTTCCGTTCCAATTATTCCGATTAATGATGAAATATCGATATTGCTGTTAATTGGTAATATTGACAGAACAAGGATGTCGATAATTGAAGATCATGTACTTACTAGCATCGGTGCGAATCATATTCGAACATTAATCGTTGACCTTTCAGGTGTTGCGTACATGTCGGATGATACTGTATTTCAGCATTTTGCTAGGTTAATAAGAGGTTTTTCGATGATGGGATGTAATACCGTTCTAACAGGAATACGCTCAGAGATTGTTAAACATATGATCTCATTAGGTATTAACCTAAATGAAAATGCAGTATCAAAAGGCACACTTCAACTTGCTTTAAATGATTATATTTTTAAAAAAGATATATAAATTGATAGTATCGACAAATTGTGTAGACTACCGCATTATTAGCACAAAAGAGATAACCAAAGAACATTTGGCTATCTCTTGTTGCTTGTGTAACATCAGGATATTGACAAATTATCATTTCCTTTTAATAAAAATGGTGCTGTACAAATTACACCTACTAAGTATAGGAATAATGCAAAATAGGCTGGTAATAAGTGAACAAAATCGGTATACGCGATAATAAAATGAGTGACAATTCCCGCTGAAAAAGCGGGAATGGCACCAATTGTGAAGGTCCACCAAACCCATCTTTCTCCCTCGCGAATTCCCCATAAGGCAAGCATCAATACGAGTAAACCTACACTTAATAGGGCACTTCCAAATCCGGCACGGTCATGCGCAATAACAGGGATTAAGCGTTCATTAAATCCACTAAGTGCCTCTGGAGATAGACATAAGTAGGTAAGATCCGTTGGTACAAAGACACTTGATGCACCAATGAAAGAAATGACAACACCGCCAAGAGTTAATGAAGCGCCTAATAGGACAAAGGCTAGTTGACCGATTAAACTCAACTTCCAGTATCGATGATTGAAAAGGTTAGTACTTTTTGGTGCTCCTGTTGCATTTCTTGATTTCACATATCCAATAATAAATAAAGGTAATAATATAAGCCAAAACAATCCATGAAGCCAATTGAAATAGCCGTAACCGATAAATAAGAAAATACCAAGAAAACCAACCAGCCCTGCTATATTTACTGCTTTTCTTGCCCAATGAATACCATATCTGATTCCATGCCTTGAAAGCTGCATGTAAATAAATCCACCTGAAATCATCGTTCCTGAAAGTGTCATCCGGTCATGTGCCATAAAGTATAAAATGGCAGGATTGAAACGTAGAATATCATTTCTAAAGATTTCTAAAAAAGATTCATCATATGGAAGAATAATCCTTGTCATACTAAAAAGCAGAGCAATAAAACCAGCTACTGTGATCGCCAAACCGAACAACCAATACCAAATCCATCCTTCAACTTTTGCTGGTTCCTTCGAGAATCTATTCTCAAAAGCCTCATTAATCCTCTTTGGGAGACCAGGTCCGGTAAACACGTATTCAAATCCTAACAAAATAAGGGAAGCTCCACTATCGAATAATCTAATAGCATCTGCTGGCTCTCTTACTCCACCCGAAGTGATAATGGGTATATCCTTATGTACTTTCCTTATAGCAATAAGTGCATGCTGAAGCCTATCAAGTGAATGGCTTTCTTCAATTAATATTCCATCTGCATGATAGTTTTCTAGGTTATTACTGTCAGTAAAACTCTCGGCTGAATAAGCTAATAAAATAGGTTTATTTATTTGCTCACGAAAAAAAATGTATTCATTAACCGAATGAAAAGTATGACTGTTTATAATGAATCCATCACTAAAAGGATCGAGCTCTTCACAAATCTGCTTTGATTCTTGTAGCGTTCCCTCTACTTTTATAAAAAATGGTACTTTCTTTTTTTTCAAAGAGGCGAGTTTCTCTTTGACTTTTGATAGCGGTATCCTTTCGCTATATCCCAAAATTTGTTCCTGCTTGTGGTCAATCCGAAGTTCTTCTTTCTCTGATGAACCAAGAATTGAAACTGGGCCAATTTCCATAAAACCAAAACCGAGATTTTGGAAAGCTTTTATTCCGGATAATTTCGGATCAATTTTGCCACTTAGTCCAACAGGAGAAGGAAACTGAAGCCCACATATCTGCTTCTCTAGTTTTTTAGAAGGTGCCATGTGGCCAAGAAATTCTATAAATCTTTCACCAATGGTTGTCGATGATACTATGCTCATCCCATGGTGAATAAATTCCCGACTAAAGGAAGGTGGAAGCTTTTGAAGAATCGGTTTAAATATCGTTTGATATGACCAATCCGGCAAGGGTGATCTCCCCTCTCTGCTACTTTAAATATTGATTATGAAAAAGATGATTACTATCTGTTATTTTACTATATGAATGAGGACTTGGTTCAGTAAATTATAACTTCTATTCTTTGAAGCTATTCCAATAACATGGTTTTACTTTATTCATTTTATCAACGAGTACTCCTGAAAATGGCAGGAGCAAAATAAACGGTACCATATAAACTGCCATAACCGTTCCCATCATGGCTGCCGATTTTGTCTCTTGCAAAACCACAATAGGCATGATTACATTTGTAATCGAGCTACCTAGATATGAAAAAATTTGCCCAAATAACAAGGATGTAAAATGAGGTGACTTTTTAAAAAGTTGAAAAAATGTTAACCCATGTTCCCTTTGTTTGACTCTAACAGAACTCATCATACCCTCTCTCTTAATCATACCAATGTGATTAACACGATTTCCCAGCTGGTTATTAAAATATAAAAGAACTTTTTAAATAAATATAGACTTGAATGAATTTCATAATTCTTAGCCCTTGTGTATCAAGGGGTTTAAGAGATAAAAAAAGAAGTACCTCCCCAAATCTTGTATAATGGTAGTTGACCAGTAAGCCCCCATTCAAACAACGCATATAAATGATCAGCACCCCTTAGTACAATAATCGTATCAATTAAGGAGGTGCTTTTCCTATGTCACAACAAAAACTAACAATCGTCCCCGTTTCAATACAACCAGAAAAAAATATTATAACATCCACAACTTCGAAAGATCCTTCAAATAGCTTTTGCACAATCAAAATTGAAGCTGCTGAAATTTCCTTCTTCAACGGCGTAGATGAGCACATCATCCAAACGGTCATGAGGGAGTTGAAAAATCTATGAAACATGATTATACCAGTGTAAAAAACATTTATATTATTTGCGGTAAAACAGATATGAGGAAGGGAATTGATGGATTAGCAACGCTAATTCAAGATTCTTTCGAACTTGATCCATATGGAGATTCTATTTTCCTTTTCTCTGGTTGGAGTAAAGACCGTTATAAATGTTTATATTTTGATGGCGATGGTTTCGCCATGCTTTATAAGCGACTAGATGGAGGAAAACTTCAATGGCCAAAAGATGAAAATGAAGTACGTAAACTTTCGCAACAGGAGGTTCGCTGGTTGTTAGAAGGGTTGTCCATTCAGCAACCAAAGGCCATTCAAAAATCACAAAAAGGAGTATTCTAAACAAGCTAGAAATGTTGGTTTATAGCCATTTTCAACTTCGCTTTCTACGTTAAAAATGTTATAATATAACTAACTTATGGTGAACGAAAAGTGGTGAAATAAATGGTTAATACTTCTTCCAATAACAAGAATCCATATGGGAAATTAATTCGACTTCTCGAAGAACAATTGGCTCATTCAAATCAACAAAACAAAGACTTATCGAAAAAGCTAGATCAATCAACTAAACAGATTGAAGCGCTAACTGAACAAATTCGCCATTTAACAAAACTTTTATATGGATCGAAATCCGAAAAATCGAAATACAACGTACCAGATGGGCAAGGCTCATTATTTGATGATGACCCGGCTTTTAGCGAACCTGAGCACACAGAAGAACAAAGCCAACAGACAATCTCTTATACTGTTGTACGAAAAGTTAAATCAAAAAAACGAAATGATTCCTTGCATGATGGTATTGAAGTAGAAGCTATTCACCATCATCCGAAAAATACAATCTGTGACTGTTGCCAAGGGCAAATGATTGAAATTGGTAGTACACTTGTACGTGAAGAAGCAAAATTTATTCCTGCAAAAATGATGAAAGTACAGCACATTGAACATGCGTATGAATGTAAAGACTGCAAAGTTGATTCATCACAGCCAGCACAAATCAAACGCGGGAAAGCACCACAACCAGCGATTCAGCGTAGCATCGCAAGTCCTAGCGTACTTGCCAAAGTCATCTATGATAAATTTGCACAATATTTACCTCTTTACCGTCAGGTAAAGGAATGGAATCGCTATGGACTGAATACCAATGATAAAAACCTATCGAATTGGGTTATCCGTGTAGCACATGATTGGCTGTTACCTGTATACGAACGAATGAAAGAGTTGATGATGGCAAAATCGGTTTTGCATGTCGATGAAACATACGGACAAATTATCAACCGATCCGATGGGAAATCTGGCCAAGCCAATGCGTATAATTGGGTGTTTCGAAGTGTGCCAAGCCAAGGGCCAACAATGACTCTCTTTCAAAGCGCATTATCTCGAGCTCGATCTGTCCTTGAAAGTTTTATTGAAGGCTTTTCTGGAACGATTGTGTGTGATGGTTATTCTGCTTATGATAAGTTGGAAGGCGTTAATTTCGCAAATTGTTGGGCGCATGTTCGTCGTTATTGGCTGAAAGCTGATAGCAAAAATGGTAGAATCGGTGTGAAATATTGTGATGATTTATATCGACTAGAAAGGCAATTTAAACGTTTGTCTCCGAGTAAACGAAGAAAAAAACGTCAAAAGTACTCGAAGCCAATCGTGGAGGAATTCCTTCACTGGGTTGAAACATCACCATTTTACGGAAAAAATGCGTTAGCAAAAGCAGCTGAATACACATTAAACAGGGCAAATGGACTCAAATTATTCCTGAATGATGGGCGAATTGAAATGGATAATAATCCAGCCGAGAACGCCATCCGTCCCAACGTTATAGGAAGAAAAAATTGGCTCTTTAGTGTAAGTGAAGCTGGTGCAAAAGCGAATGCCATCTGTTTAAGTATTGCTGAAACTGCCAAAAGTAACGGCGTTGATTTCTATGAATATATAAAGAAACTTTTTACGGATTTACCAAATCTCGGCGTCCAACAAAACCCTGAAATTTTAGATCAATACATGCCCTGGTCAAAAATGATTCAGGCAGAATGTAGCAAATAAATGAAATAGCCGTAATTCGATTAAAAAAGTCAGAATTTACGGCTATTTACGATGCGTACCGAAAGGTACACTTATTTTTTATAATTCGGGCTTACGTTGACCACAAACCATAAAAAGACTGGAGGAGTACTTCTTATGACTATTATACGACAACCTAGCCTATTTGGCATACAGGAATTATTTGACATGGAACCTACCCAAAAATATGAAGCCATTATTTCAGCGGTAGATTTGGATTCGATGTACCATCAAGTGGCGAAAAAATCACGGTTGGGTGCACCGGAAGAACTAAACTATGCAGCCATGATTATCTCCACCTTTGTAAGATACATAGAGCGCATCCCTACGATGAAGGATCTTATAAAACGTCTTCATGATGATCTAGCTTTTAAGTTAAATTGTGGCTTTTTGGTTTCTGATCATGTGCCTTCAGAATCCTCCTATTCACGTCTCATAACGAAATTGGAGGAAAGCGATATCCTTGAGAAAGAACAAGAAAAAGTGGTCCTCCAGGCTATTGCAGAAGGTTTCATCACGGATGATACAGTGGCCATTGATGCAACCCATTTTGAAGCACGAGACCAAGCGCAGCCAAAAGAAGAAAAGCCAAAATCTGAACCCCAAAAACGTGGTCGGAAATCAAAAGATGAGCGTGACGGGTGGCTTAAAGAACAAGCTGAAACGGAAGCCAATTTACCTTTATATGATAGAAAAATTGTGGCCCAATTAGATGTTCCCCTAGCCGAACTACGTGCCGAAGTTCCCCAAGACCCTAAATGGGGCGTGAAAAAGAACTCAGAAGGACAAAATGTTTTTTGGTTTGGCTACAAAGGTCATTTAGCCGTTGGTACATCAAGCCAATACATTCTACAGGCTCTTTTTTCATCTGGGAGTCTAAATGATGGTAAGGCAGCTATCCCTTTACTGAAAGGAATTCAGGAACGCCTTCACCTTCCATTACGTTATCAAACAATGGATGCGGGCTATGACTATGAACCCATATACGAGCAGGTACATCGAATGGGACAACAATCCGTCATCGCGTATAATAAGCGAAATGAAGGGGAAATCATTGGCTATGATAAACACTTTGCCCCAACTTGTTTCAGAGAGCATTCTTATCGTTATGATAGTTTTGATCCTAAATATGAAACATTGAAATACACAAGACCAAAGGAATGCAGCGACTGTCCCTTAGCTAATGAAGGTATTTGCCAAAAGGTTTATAAAGTGAAAATCACTTCAGACCTTCGCAGATATACCGCACCAGCACGCGGGTCACAAGCATGGAAAAACATTTTCAAACGTCGTACTGCCGTAGAACGGGTTAATGCCTATCTGAAAGAATTCTTTCAACTGAACAATGTTCGCTATCGTACTGGGAAACGTGCAAAAATTCATTTTGACATGGTAACCCTTATTTATAATGCTTCAAAGTTAGCCGCAGACCGAATTAATGTACAATTAAATCAGCAACAAGTAGCATGATTTCTGTTTTTAAAAATATATTTTAGAAATTCTGTAGGATTCTGTATTTTTAAAAAGAGCAATTATGAAATTGACTCACTTATAAATTTATTTGATTTATACTAATAGTATGAAAATTAAAGGGACGGACTTTTTATTTTGAAGAACACAGGAAAAAGATCATATGTTCTAATGATGAGACGCTCTTATAAGGGCGTCTTTTATAGTACCTGTTATTACTTTTAACTTAAGGAGGAATAAATGATGAATGAAAAGTATCCCATTGGAACATTTCAATATGATGGTGAGATTACTGACCAAATGATTGCCGGTTGGATAAATGAAATTGAAGGTTTACCAATTTTATTACGAGGGGCTGTAAAAAACTTGGATAATGAACAACTTAATACGCCTTATCGTTCAGGGGGATGGACCATTCGCCAAGTTGTTCATCATCTTGCAGATAGCCATATGAATGCATATGTTCGTTTTAAATTAGCGATAACAGAAGAAAACCCAGTTATCAAGCCGTATGAAGAAACAAAATGGGCAGAGCTTCCGGATTACAATTCACCAATTGATATTTCTTCATCTCTTCTTGAATCCTTACACAAACGTTGGGTCAAACTTTTACATAGCTTAAGCCATGATGATATGAAAAAGACATTTATACACCCAGAATCTGGCGAAGTATCGGTTCGTGAAAATATAGGCATTTATGCGTGGCATGGTCAACATCATCTTGCACACATAACTTCTTTATGTAAGCATAAGGGCTGGTGAATGTCCTATGATGAGCTTGAAGTGATCTGATAGCCAATCCGCCTCTACGTTAATAGTATCGGAATATTCGGAAGCGGCCCGAAAGCCAATCCGTTACCGCGTCTATGGTACTGGAAAAGGTAGAAGCGGCCCGAAAGCCAGGCGTCCTCCGCGCCTATGGTACCGAAAAAGGCAGAAACGGCATAAATGGTAGTGTCAAAAGTTCTATGAAAACTCAATAGACACTCAGTTCTCTTTACAGTTATTGGTGGAACGGCCCCGCAATCGCTCTTGACAAACACGCCAATGGTTTGAATTCAGGATAACAAGGGCGAAGGGGACAAAAAGAAGGCATGCCAAATAAGCCCTTGGTTTTTACAATTTTAAACCATTGGCAAGTTCGGTTTGTCAAGAGTTCGCTCCGCCGATTGCTGAATAGCTCAAAAGCTTAAGGGCTCTGCTAAACAAAAAGTTAGGCAGACCTTTGTTCAAAAATCCACTGTTGGGCTAGTCCAATAAGCTTTGTCCATCGAGCTGGCATTGTTGGCAACCCTGATATCTCTGGATTAACAACAGGCACTTTACCTTCTAGGGATGCATGAGGACGTAGAAAGTTAAAATAAGCCACAAACAGGGTGACATAAGAAACAGATCCTTGTTCGGATCCAAAGCCATGCGTAGAGCGATAATTGCCCTTGAAAGTTCGGTTCAGTCTCTCGATGATTTGTTTCAGATACTATATTCAGCCGAAACCGGGTCCTCATTCGTCAATCCGATGACTTGTTTCACATCAAAGCGAATTCCATGCTGGGCGAAAAAGTGTTGAGCCAGAAGGTAAATTGATTTCCATCGACTACGAAGGTAAGATTCTCCGGGATCTCTTTCATCTTCACTAACACTTTATCAATGGCTCGAATGGCTGATGCTGTATCCCGATTAGGAGACACAGGATAGGAAAGAATAATCTTTTTACCGCATCAAAAAAGAAAAATAAGTAGTGCCATTTTCCGTTCACTTTGATGTAAGTTTCATCTCCGGAAATTGATCGGAAAGCTCGTACGGATAATGATCCACATAAGACTTAAGCAAAAGTGCCACACTGTTTTCGTAATTCAATATCGTTTGATGAGAAATCGCTACACCGTGGATATCTTGCATAATGGTCGCTGTCCTACGGTAAAAAGTCCATAGTTTATGTGATAGGTCAAAATCAAACCCAATGTATGTGGTGAAGCATAGATCTTGGACAAATCAACCCTTGGAAGTTCAGGTGATTGTTTAGACAAAGGTAAAAAGTCTATATGAAACTGACGAAAAATATATCTTACTTTAAATGCTTGAGGATCTTTTTCAAATCGTTTCTTCTCTTTGGGAGACATCGCTTGACTTCTTTTGATAATAGGAACAGTCATTATTTTTACACTTGAAAACGGAGAAATCTTTCCGTTCCTTGATCTTCTCAAGAGTTCTGGCACAGTGAGGGCATTTTAAAATAGCCTCTTTGGAAAAACGATTCTTATCACTGAATAGACAAGAACATACCTTACATTGAAACTGACCTTTATCTCCATTGTTGGCATAAAGAAAGTCCGAAGGAGCACCACACTGTGGACAGTTCAATGATTTAGGTACTGATACTTTTGAATTAGCACGCCTTTGAACCGGTTTGAGAGGTTTCCCGTCTTTGCTCATAGAACTCTTGTAAAAGAATTTTATAGTCAAGCTGTTCAATCGTTTCAATAATCGGAAGATCATCTACCTGAAGCTTTCGATAAGGCATATTAACGGGCTCTTCCGTTGGTTTCTCAAACATATTTTCACCTACAAGAAGAGTCAATAAATAACGAATAATATGTTCTTGATACTTGATAAATTCGAGTAAATAGGTTAATAATTGAGGATACAACTTGTCACTTCCTGTTCTAAGGTATTGTGTGTGTGGTAACCTCAATTATCCTTAGGTTTCAGGGGGTGGCAAGTTTTTTGCTTGTGAAGCTCTTTAAATCAAGGAATTATTAACTTTTTACTATAGATGTTTTGACAATACGGCATAAATGAATGGGAGGGAAATATGGATATTAGAGCTTACAATCAGGAAGATGAAATGGAGTGGGTTCATTGTAGGGTATTATCCTTTTTGGATACTGCATATTATGACAATGTTTTAAGGGAAAAGGAAAAATACGTAAATCCTGCAATTGAACTAGTAGCTGTAGAGGATCATCAAGTGATTGGATTAATAGATATTGAATATGAAGTGGAAGAAAGAACAGTCTGTTCAAGGGGACAAGGACTAGGAGGAATGATTTGGCACATTGCGGTTCACCCTGATCATCGAAGAAGAGGGGTTGGGAGTCAACTATTATCTGAAGCTGAGAAAATAGCGAAAGAGAAGGGGTTAAACCGTCTAGAGGCATGGACGAGAGATGATGAATGGGTAAATAATTGGTATAGGAACAACCAATTTTCAAAAGTGGATTCATATTTGCACGTGTATATTGATGGTGAGGCAGAGCTGAATGGTGTAATAAAATCAGAGCTATCAGATTTGTACCCTGTTCAAACCTTCGCTCACTATGTTGGTAAAGATAAAGAAAAGATAAAGAAACGATTTAAAAGGGTTCATGAATGCAATTGTTTTGAGAAGGAGTTTGAGTAAGAATCGCTAGTGTAAGAACGATAGGATATAACAAGCCTTGGTAGCTGGATCAAAGGGATGTGTGACAGTGTTAGATAATGAAAAAACATCCTGTTCCACTTTTAAGTGTGAAACAGGATGTTTTTAAAAAAAATTTCTTACTCCTATTAAACTTTGAATTCCTTCACATGAAGCTGCAGCTCCTCCGCCATTTTGGATAAGGCCAATGTAGAAGCGGCGACTTCCTCCATGGATGCTAACTGCTCCTCTGAAGCGGATGCCACGGATTGTGTATTGGTTGCAGATACTTGTGCAATCCTAGCAATTTCCTCAATAGAGGAATTGACTTGTTCTACACTAGCAGACATTTCTTCGGAAACTGCTGTTGCTTCTTGAATTTGAGCGGTTACTTGTTCAATTGACGTTAGAATCTTTTTAAAACCTTCTTCCGCTTCGTGTACAACTACTAATCCTTCTTTAACCTCAATAGTCCCTTTATCCATTACGTCAACAGCATGTGTTGTTTCTAGTTGGATATTATTAATTAATTCAGCTATCTGATCCGCCGAATCCTTTGATTGTTCAGCTAGTTTTCTCACTTCATTTGCTACAACTGCAAACCCTTTCCCATGTTCACCCGCACGAGCAGACTATTCGTTCATGTTAGTAGGGTGTAATGGATTACATTTTTTTCAAAGAGAACACTTGTAACAGAATGAATCATAATTAATGAATAAAAAAAACATCATAAGAAGGACAGTGGAACTTTGTCCATTGACCCTTAGTTTGCAGGTTTCTTCTTTTGGATTTTCGCATCTGAAAAATTTAGTAATACAACGCCACCAATAATTAATAGTATTCCAGCTAACTTAAGTGTGCTAAAAAGCTCATCCCATATAAATATCCCAATTAGAGCTGTTAATGCAGTTCCTACCCCAGACCAAATAGCATAAGCTAAACTTAGCGGTATCGTTTTGAGGGCTAGAGATATGAAATAAAATGAAAGTCCATAACCAACAATTACTGCTAGAGAGGGAAGAAAGTTTGTAAACCCTTCAGACATCTTAAGCATGGCAGTAGCAAAAACCTCTCCAATAATAGAAATTGTTAAAAAAATATAAGCCTTCATATGTATTCTCCTTTCTTACATTCAATGAGCTCCCCCATAATTTAAAATATGACTCCACCTATAATTAATGTTAAACCGAAAAACTTTTTACCATTAAACTTTTCTTTATAGATTATCACACCCACTAGTGCAGTAAGTGCAGTACCTAATCCCGCCCATATTGCATAAGCCATTCCGAGCGAAAGTGTTTTGAGCGAAATTGATAAACTAAAGAATGCCACTCCGTATCCTGCAACAACTCCTAAAGACGGGAAAAAGTTTTTAAATCCATTTGTGGCTTTAAGCATCGAACTTCCAAATACTTCACTTATAATGGCTACAATCAAAAGTACATAAGCATCCATCGCTGTATTCTCCTTTCTTGTCGAAGTAAATACTTGTTAATATGTATTAATACTAATCTATTATAATGTGAAAATGGTCATCTTTATATAATAGAGGCTCCTCCCTTCGGAAAGCAAGCTCCTGCAGCGGAAAGGAACGGGCCACTGTTTAAATAAGGTGAAAGTTGTGCTGTTGGATTCGATTCATTGTCCCGTATGAATGTTATAATATTTACAAAATTAAATGTTAAAAGCAAAAAGGATGTTGTTTTATATGAAATTGTTCACAAACAAAATAGTGTTATTGGCCACTATTTTACTAATAGGAGCGGTTATAATATCCATTTATATGTGGAAAGGTGGAGAAAAAAACAAAAAACCTTCCATCGAAAAAAAGGTGGTGACTTTGAATGAACAAGATTTTAAAAATCAATTACCAATGACTAAGAAAATCATTGAGGGTGATACAAAAAAAGAAACCATTGCCTATCGCCTATGGTTTGATTTAATGGAGAAGTTTAAAACAAGTGGACAACTTGCGGGCGCTTATTTTAATAGATTTCATTTATTAGAGGAAAAAGATAAAGAGTTTGTCGTTGCTGCTGTTTTTCAACTTCAGCTAGGTGAAGGCGTTCAAACGACAAGTTGGAAACCGCAAAAGAATGGATTAATTGATGGATTAGTTTGGAAGTTGAAGATTAAGAAACAATCCGATCAAACATATACATTAGAAAGTTTTGAAAAATCATCGGATAAACTAATTGGTTTACCTCCAGTGCAAGATATGGATAGCTATAAAAAAGAAGCTGGTATAAAAACTGATGAAAATAGTCGATATGAAATTGTTGATGATACATTAAAAGTTACGTATAACAACGGAAAGGATTGGAATGATGTACCAATTGAAGTAGATCGGTTATTCGAAGGCGATTATAATGGACCAAAAAATGAACTTATCGAAGGAAGTTATGTTATTCATTCAAAAAGAACTGCTTTTGTGATAGGCGGGCGCGGGGGTCTGCAACTTTTGATATCAGAAGATCAAGGGAACTCTTGGGACGAAGTAAACATAACAGATAAAATACAGGGAGCTCGGATGCGTTTGTTAGGTTTTACTTCAGATCAACATGGATATTTAATTGCCACCGGATATCGCACGATGGCCAGTGAAGGGAATTATCTGTTTAAAACGAATGATGGTGGTCATTCTTGGAAAGAAGCTGGTTCAGTTGCTGGCGTAACATCACTTGTTACGGACGGAGGGTTAATCAATGATGAACTTGGTTTCGTATCATTCGGATCAATCAACTTCGAAAACGAGCCACCAAGACCTTGCCTCTATCGTACGGCTGATGGGGGAAAAACGTGGAAGGAAGTAAAAGTTCCGTTTCCAAAAGAATACAAAGGGATATTCACCGTAGCTGAAACCCCGATTTTTAACGGGAATAAAGGAACACTCCTCGTTAATCAAGGACCAAACGGGGATTATTTAGGAGGAAATGTCCTCGTAAAATTTACAACTAAAGACATGGGGAAAACTTGGACTTTTGCTGGATTAGTTGATCCGGACGAGGTTCTAGGTAAATGAGCGGATAAGAAAAATCAGGAAATGAATGTCTATTGACGTTCATTTCCTGTTCTTTTTATAAAGTGAGAAAGTATAAATTTGTTTGGAATTACAGTTCTTAAAAAGTATCTGCTTTGTCTAGCTCAGCGCCTATCGACTAGAAAACTTCAGGACTTTTCCCTACGATAAGTCAACATCGATTCGCCTTGCATCACCCGCGTTTCCTTTATCTCAGTCAAAGTCCCGTAAGTCTTTTACGTCGATGAGCAAGGCACTTGCGCTTTTCCCATAAATTCACCAACCTGATTCCCCATTATCATAGCTTAATTGCCATTCAACGCCAAATTTATCAACAACTTGTCCATAGCATTTACTCCAAAAAGTTTCTTGGAGCTCCATGTTGACTTTTCCGCCTTCTTTTAACTGATTATAATACGATGTAATTTCATCTTGGTTTTGACTTACGATCGCAAGACTTATATTGTTTCCAACGACAAAAGGCGTGCCGGGAAACGTATCGGAAAACATCACATTGCTTCCGCTAATCGATAGTCGTGCGTGCATGACAAGATTTTTGGCTTCTTCCGGCAGCGGAAATTCCGGATTAGGAGGTGCTTCACCAAAGGTCATAATTCGCGGTTCTTCTGTATTAAAAACCTTTGCATAAAACTCTACCGCCTCACGACAGTTCCCATTAAAATTAAGATAAACATCTACTGACATTTGCACCACTCCTAGAATATAAAATTTAATCCCTTTTTATTGTAACCAAAAGATAGATGAGATAAAAGAAATTTCAAAAAATTTTAACAAGAAAATAAAAATTACATAAATCCTGCAGTCCTGGTGAATATAAAAATAGGACAAAATTATTTAGGTGGTGTCCCCCGTTGCCGGATAATAATGAAAGATTAACCTCATCAGAAATATCTAATTTATGGACACATTATATTCGAGAGACAATGCAAATTTGTGTGACGAAATATTTTTTGCAAATTATTAAAGACCCTGAAATACATAAGATTTATACATTAGCTCTGGAAATGTCAGAGAATCATGTAATAAAGATAAGAGATATATTTCATAAAGAAAATTTCCCAATTCCTAAAGGATTTACTAAGGAAGATGTTAATTTACATGCGCCTCCATTATTTACAGATGCTTTTAGTATATTTTATATTCACACGATGACCATGCATGGATCACAGGCATATAACCTTGCTTTTAGTGTTTCTATTCGAAAAGATATAAGAGATTTTTATTATCAGTGTAATCTAGATACAATGGACCTTTATAATAAATCATTTGATGTTATGCAATCAAAACAACTTTATGATAAACCTCCATTTTATGAAACGCCAAGCAATGTTTCATTTATAAATAGTCTTAACTACGTGACAGATGTATTAGGTGAGCGAAGGAAGATGAATTCGATTGAGAGCGGAAATATCTTTTTTAATTTGCAAAAAAGCTTAATCGCAAAAGCGTGTTTTTTTGCTTTTAATCAAGTGAATGAATTTCATAATTCTTAGCCCTTGTGTATCAAGGGGTTTAAGAGATAAAAAAAGAAGTACCTCCCCAAATCTTGTATAATGGTAGTTGACCAGTAAGCCCCCATTCAAACAACGCATATAAATGATCAGCACCCCTTAGTACAATAATCGTATCAATTAAGGAGGTGCTTTTCCTATGTCACAACAAAAACTAACAATCGTCCCCGTTTCAATACAACCAGAAAAAAATATTATAACATCCACAACTTCGAAAGATCCTTCAAATAGCTTTTGCACAATCAAAATTGAAGCTGCTGAAATTTCCTTCTTCAACGGCGTAGATGAGCACATCATCCAAACGGTCATGAGGGAGTTGAAAAATCTATGAAACATGATTATACCAGTGTAAAAAACATTTATATTATTTGCGGTAAAACAGATATGAGGAAGGGAATTGATGGATTAGCAACGCTAATTCAAGATTCTTTCGAACTTGATCCATATGGAGATTCTATTTTCCTTTTCTCTGGTTGGAGTAAAGACCGTTATAAATGTTTATATTTTGATGGCGATGGTTTCGCCATGCTTTATAAGCGACTAGATGGAGGAAAACTTCAATGGCCAAAAGATGAAAATGAAGTACGTAAACTTTCGCAACAGGAGGTTCGCTGGTTGTTAGAAGGGTTGTCCATTCAGCAACCAAAGGCCATTCAAAAATCACAAAAAGGAGTATTCTAAACAAGCTAGAAATGTTGGTTTATAGCCATTTTCAACTTCGCTTTCTACGTTAAAAATGTTATAATATAACTAACTTATGGTGAACGAAAAGTGGTGAAATAAATGGTTAATACTTCTTCCAATAACAAGAATCCATATGGGAAATTAATTCGACTTCTCGAAGAACAATTGGCTCATTCAAATCAACAAAACAAAGACTTATCGAAAAAGCTAGATCAATCAACTAAACAGATTGAAGCGCTAACTGAACAAATTCGCCATTTAACAAAACTTTTATATGGATCGAAATCCGAAAAATCGAAATACAACGTACCAGATGGGCAAGGCTCATTATTTGATGATGACCCGGCTTTTAGCGAACCTGAGCACACAGAAGAACAAAGCCAACAGACAATCTCTTATACTGTTGTACGAAAAGTTAAATCAAAAAAACGAAATGATTCCTTGCATGATGGTATTGAAGTAGAAGCTATTCACCATCATCCGAAAAATACAATCTGTGACTGTTGCCAAGGGCAAATGATTGAAATTGGTAGTACACTTGTACGTGAAGAAGCAAAATTTATTCCTGCAAAAATGATGAAAGTACAGCACATTGAACATGCGTATGAATGTAAAGACTGCAAAGTTGATTCATCACAGCCAGCACAAATCAAACGCGGGAAAGCACCACAACCAGCGATTCAGCGTAGCATCGCAAGTCCTAGCGTACTTGCCAAAGTCATCTATGATAAATTTGCACAATATTTACCTCTTTACCGTCAGGTAAAGGAATGGAATCGCTATGGACTGAATACCAATGATAAAAACCTATCGAATTGGGTTATCCGTGTAGCACATGATTGGCTGTTACCTGTATACGAACGAATGAAAGAGTTGATGATGGCAAAATCGGTTTTGCATGTCGATGAAACATACGGACAAATTATCAACCGATCCGATGGGAAATCTGGCCAAGCCAATGCGTATAATTGGGTGTTTCGAAGTGTGCCAAGCCAAGGTCCAACAATGACTCTCTTTCAAAGCGCATTATCTCGAGCTCGATCTGTCCTTGAAAGTTTTATTGAAGGCTTTTCTGGAACGATTGTGTGTGATGGTTATTCTGCTTATGATAAGTTGGAAGGCGTTAATTTCGCAAATTGTTGGGCGCATGTTCGTCGTTATTGGCTGAAAGCTGATAGCAAAAATGGTAGAATCGGTGTGAAATATTGTGATGATTTATATCGACTAGAAAGGCAATTTAAACGTTTGTCTCCGAGTAAACGAAGAAAAAACGTCAAAAGTACTCGAAGCCAATCGTGGAGGAATTCCTTCACTGGGTTGAAACATCACCATTTTACGGAAAAAATGCGTTAGCAAAAGCAAATGAATACACATTAAACAGGGCAAATGGACTCAAATTATTCCTGAATGATGGGCGAATTGAAATGGATAATAATCCAGCCGAGAACGCCATCCGTCCCAACGTTATAGGAAGAAAAAATTGGCTCTTTAGTGTAAGTGAAGCTGGTGCAAAAGCGAATGCCATCTGTTTAAGTATTGCTGAAACTGCCAAAAGTAACGGCGTTGATTTCTATGAATATATAAAGAAACTTTTTACGGATTTACAAATCTCGGCGTCCAACAAAACCCTGAAATTTTAGATCAATACATGCCCTGGTCAAAAATGATTCAGGCAGAATGTAGCAAATAAATGAAATAGCCGTAATTCGATTAAAAAGTCAGAATTTACGGCTATTTACGATGCGTACCGAAAGGTACACTTATTTTTATAATTCGGGCTTACGTTGACCACAAACCATAAAAAGACTGGAGGAGTACTTCTTATGACTATTATACGACAACCTAGCCTATTTGGCATACAGGAATTATTTGACATGGAACCTACCCAAAAATATGAAGCCATTATTTCAGCGGTAGATTTGGATTCGATGTACCATCAAGTGGCGAAAAAATCACGGTTGGGTGCACCGGAAGAACTAAACTATGCAGGCCATGATTATCTCCACCTTTGTAAGATACATAGAGCGCATCCCTACGATGAAGGATCTTATAAAACGTCTTCATGATGATCTAGCTTTTAAGTTAAATTGTGGCTTTTTGGTTTCTGATCATGTGCCTTCAGAATCCTCCTATTCACGTCTCATAACGAAATTGGAGGAAAGCGATATCCTTGAGAAAGAACAAGAAAAAGTGGTCCTCCAGGCTATTGCAGAAGGTTTCATCACGGATGATACAGTGGCCATTGATGCAACCCATTTTGAAGCACGAGACCAAGCGCAGCCAAAAGAAGAAAAGCCAAAATCTGAACCCCAAAAACGTGGTCGGAAATCAAAAGATGAGCGTGACGGGTGGCTTAAAGAACAAGCTGAAACGGAAGCCAATTTACCTTTATATGATAGAAAAATTGTGGCCCAATTAGATGTTCCCCTAGCCGAACTACGTGCCGAAGTTCCCCAAGACCCTAAATGGGGCGTGAAAAAGAACTCAGAAGGACAAAATGTTTTTTGGTTTGGCTACAAAGGTCATTTAGCCGTTGGTACATCAAGCCAATACATTCTACAGGCTCTTTTTTCATCTGGGAGTCTAAATGATGGTAAGGCAGCTATCCCTTTACTGAAAGGAATTCAGGAACGCCTTCACCTTCCATTACGTTATCAAACAATGGATGCGGGCTATGACTATGAACCCATATACGAGCAGGTACATCGAATGGGACAACAATCCGTCATCGCGTATAATAAGCGAAATGAAGGGGAAATCATTGGCTATGATAAACACTTTGCCCCAACTTGTTTCAGAGAGCATTCTTATCGTTATGATAGTTTTGATCCTAAATATGAAACATTGAAATACACAAGACCAAAGGAATGCAGCGACTGTCCCTTAGCTAATGAAGGTATTTGCCAAAAGGTTTATAAAGTGAAAATCACTTCAGACCTTCGCAGATATACCGCACCAGCACGCGGGTCACAAGCATGGAAAAACATTTTCAAACGTCGTACTGCCGTAGAACGGGTTAATGCCTATCTGAAAGAATTCTTTCAACTGAACAATGTTCGCTATCGTACTGGGAAACGTGCAAAAATTCATTTTGACATGGTAACCCTTATTTATAATGCTTCAAAGTTAGCCGCAGACCGAATTAATGTACAATTAAATCAGCAACAAGTAGCATGATTTCTGTTTTTAAAAATATATTTTAGAAATTCTGTAGGATTCTGTATTTTTAAAAAGAGCAATTATGAAATTGACTCAAGTATGTAAAGATAAAGAAATCAATCATTTTATTAACAAGTGTATAAATAGAAAAAACAAACATATTGGAGTTTTCTCGAATTTATTGCTTAAAGAAGATTTGCATTCACCTCGTGCACTTGAACCAGAAGTGGTAAAATCAACTATTTCTCCTTTTTCGGATAAATTAATGTTGTTTCATTCCGGCTTTTTAATTGCAGCTGCCATTTCCTATTACGGCAGTGCTATAGTAACAAGTATTCGAGCTGATATCACATTTCATTGTGAGAAAGCCATATTTGATGACTTGTTACTTTATGGGGTATTTGGGAAATTACTCATTAAGAAAAAATGGTTAGAACAGCCTCCATTTGCAGATGACCGAAAATTAGTTTCGGAAACGGGAAAAAGAAACCAAGGATCGTTTTAAATTTCGATCCTTGGTTTCTTTTTTTTATAAATCTAAATCTTTTGTTATACGATCAATTATTTTTTTCAATCGCTCAGCCGTATCAAAAATTTCGGTATGTTTTTCATTTTGAATCGTGTCTGCGTAATTTTTTATTGCTTCATGACGTTTAAATAGGAAATCTGAGGTGGCAGATTTTGTGTCTAGATCAATTATTTTATCTTCTAGTAATTGGTTTAATGCTTCATTCATTCGCTCAAGTTCACGGTTGCGGGAGGTAATATGATTATTAAAAAGCTTTCTTAGTTGATTGGACATACCGACTGAATCCCAATTTATATTATTATGATTGCCAGCAACCCAAAATCTCCACGTCGTTTTTCCCATGCTTTCTTTCCAAGACTTTGTTATTTCATCGTCTAGTTGTTGTTTATTTTTTACCGATGTATATTCGCCACCGCCGGCTTTAGCTACCTCTTTTAGTTGGCGATCGGCCTTATTATCGACGTCAAATCCGATAATGTTAATTTGTACGTCCATCTTCGCTTTCTTAGCGTCTTTCGCAGCATTCACGGGATTACCGCCACATGTTTCGATTCCATCACTAACAACATAGATAAAGTTTTTCGTATGTTCATCACTTGCCTGCAGCAATTGTTTTGTTGCTTTCTGGATAGCGGAGGCAAGCGGAGTCCAGCCACTTGCTTTAAATTGGTTTAATGCTTTTGAAAACTTTTCCTTTGAATAGTTTTTTAAAGGATAAACCGTTTCAACACTGCTACATGATAATTTTTTATCTTTGTCAGCACCGGTTCCTTTATGTCCAAATACGGATAGTGAGACATTGGTGTTTTTCGGAAGGCTTTCCGAAAAGCTTTTCAAGCTCGTCTTGGCTAGCTTCATTTTATTTCCACCTGGAACATTTGCGTTCATACTTCCACTTGCATCAAGGAGTATCGCGACATTTACCTTGTCAGGACTTTTACTTAATTCTTCTTCATCTACATCTTGTAATAAACGACCATCCGGTAGCGTTAATTTATCATATTTCACTTCAAAATCTTTCATCGGGTGGATTGTGTCGCTGTATTGCGTACGGAAATTTGTAACGAGTGATTGTGCCCATTTCCGAGCGTCCCATTCTTTTGTCTCCACTTTTTTCATGGTTTGTATGTATTCTTTGATTGCTTCGTCTACGGTAGGAGAGTATTCTTCATTAGTAGCTAACTCTTTTGCGCGAGAATATTTCTGAAACAATTCGCCTGCAGGTTCTTTTTCAATTTCTTCCCCTATCATACTAATTGGTGTTTCCGGTAGCTTTTCCTTTTCTTTAGCTTCTTCAACTTTTTTTGTTGGTTCCTTCTTCGTACTCGTTTTCTCGTTCTGCTGGCAACCCATAACGATTATACAGAAAAGTAGGAAGAAGAAAAAAAGTGACTTTTTATACAAAACCCCATCTCCTATCTTGTTTTGTGAACTTTCATTTTTCTCTAAAAATAGTATAGGAAATGTTTTATGGAGTGAAAAGAGGTCTTTGTACCTAGGTAATAGGTAGGCAGGAAAGATGTCAGAGTCAGATTGGCCGAATATCATGGATAGGTTAATTCATCTGATGGTGAGTGAAGGGAGATAGGAAATTCTCCTTTCATTTCCATAGTTCTCTTCTAATTTCAACCAAATTGTCACTAAGATGGTAGATGGAATCGTGTATAATTAAAATGAATGTTGAATGATGGAGAGGATTGATCGTGTTAATTTATAAGATACTTGTGTTTATACATATTTTCTCTGCTATTTTAGGGATGGGACCTGGTTTTATTTTGACGAGGATTGGGAAGTCTGCGGATACTATGACGAAAGTGCGGCATTCGTTCGCAATTAGAAGAGATTTACATATAATCGTGATGATTGGTGGTACACTTTTACTTGTGACGGGATTGTTAATGGGCATGCTTAATCCAAATTTATTCCGAATGGGATGGTATATAGGAAGTTTGATTCTCTTTCTAATTGGTCTAGCAATGGGGCCATTTGTTTTATCTCCGAGATCGAAACCGATTAAGGAATTATTAGCTTCATATGAAGGGGAAGAAATACCTGAGGAATATACACGATTGTCAAAGGAATTGTTTCGATATGAAAACCTCGAAAACCTTATTTTTCTTATTATCATTGCATTGATGATTTTGAAGCCATTTTAAGACAAAACAGCATGGGGAGCTTCCCATGCTGTTTTTTTAGTAGAATGTATAACATTTTACTGCTGTCCTTACGATAAGTTAATATCGATTCGCCTTTCCTTTATCTCAGTCAAAGTCCCGTAAGTATTTTACGTCGATAAGCAAGGCGCTTTTCGCTTTTCTTATAATACTTCAATAATATTTTTCTGGATAGTTCGAATAATGTCACCGCGGCTGATGACACCGACAACTTTATGATGAGCATCGATAACCGGAATTTTCTTAAAATGATGTTTTCCCAAAAGTTTTAACGCTGTTTCGATTTCATCATTTTCTTTAACAGTAACGATTCCACGTTTCTTTGCTATTTTCTTTAACGGTTGATCTTTAATAGCCGTCAACACATTTTCAAGATTTCCTTTTTCAAACGTATAAGCCATTAAGCTAAAATAATCATATACCACTGTATCTTTTAATTGAATGCTTCTTAATACATCTCCACCACTTATCATTCCGACTAGTTTACCTTCGGAATCCACTATAGGCGCTCCACCAATTTTGTTATCAACTAGCGTATTTAGTAAATGCTTAATTGTATCGTTTTCATTAACTGTGATTACATTTCGGATCATGAAGTCTTTTACCTTCATAATAAGTGCCTTCTTTCTTATAAGTGATTTTATTTCACATCTTTATTTTAACATAAATTCGTAAAAAACTGAATGAATAATAGGAATATATGTGCGCCTTTCACAATATGATGAAGTATTGAGGGTGGAGGGATTAATTTGAATAATAATGTTGATTATTTTATTACTAAAGAGATGATTGTGCAGTATGATGACCTGAATCGGAAGAAAAAAGAGATTGAAAAAGAATTAGAGAAATTAAAGAAGGCATTTAATCAATATTTTGATGTGGCGGTAGGGAAAAATGTAAAGGGTGAGCTAAACATCAGTGGGTATAAATTACAAAGACAAATTAGAAAATCGGAAAAATTTGAACAGGATGAAACGGTAAAAAGGTTGGAAGAACTAAATATGATGGATCTGATTCAAAGAAAGCCAGATGAAGGAAAGATCAAGTCAGCATTAAATTTAGGATTGTTAAAAGAAGCGGACTTAGAAGGATGTATTAAACAGATTTCCTCCCAAGCTATTTATGTGAAACAAATTACTACAAATGAATAGAGTAAAAGAGGTGTCAGGCACCTGGTGCCTGACACCTTTTATTCAAAAATCGAATAAATATTCAAAAAGTGAATAAATGGTGCCTGACACCTATTGTAATTCTTGTTTGATGTAGTAGGCGCTTACCCATCCGGTTTTGCCGTTGGATAGTTTTATTTGGTACCATGTTTTATTTTTATCCATTGTCGGTTTTCCGTCTTTTGTTAGAACGATTTGAACAAATGAATTTTGTTTTAAGGTCTGGATCTTACTGCTGCTTGTGGATGCAGAGCTGCGTACGTTTAAGTCTTCTACGGTGACTCTTCCTAAATTTTGAACAGCTAGATATTTTTTATATTCATCAAATTTAATAGAGTTGGTCCAATATGTTGTTTTGCCTACTTTAACTTTTACCCAAAAGTCATTTGTTTTTTCAAGTAAAGTAAATTTTGTTCCTTTTGGCCATGATTTCCCTTTGTCTGTTGCGCCTTTTTTACTGTGGAAAACTAAATCCTTTTTCATAATTGCTTGAATTCCAGCCGGAAAGACGTCGCTACCTGCTGGTATACTCGGTTGTGAATATACTTTTGTATTGATTGGTGCCTTACTGTAACTAGATTTATAAGGTAATATATTCTGCATATGTTTAGCAATCGTTTGTCCCCAATATGGATCACTGGCATACCAAAAGTTCATTCCGCCGCTATTCTCATCGATTCGCTTATTGTTCATGTCTTTCGTGCTATATCCAAGATAAGCTCCATTATACTTCCAGTTATTTTTATTCAAATATGTTGCTTTCATTTCTTGTGCAATATAGTTGATACAATCATTTACACTTTTAAACTTAAAGGCGGCAATAAATGGTGTTGCATCATAGGCACCAAAGCCAAATAGATTATTTTTTCCTACTGAAAGAAGCGATGTACCATATGCACTTTCGTGAATTGCATGGGCTGCAAGATAAAGTGAGTTCACTCCATATTTATTTCCCGCATCGATAAAGGCTTGTCCTTTTCCAGATAATATACTTTTCTTTCCGGTTAATTTCACGTATTTTGCAATATAATTATTAATTTGCGTAGCTGTTACTGATGATTTTGTTCTCAAGTCGATAAATTGATAACCTGTATGGCTTGTAAGTGGGTCCCCTGTACGAACTTGCGTTAAATATTTTCCACTAACATAGCCGGTCGATTTTCCGTATTTTACTTTATACCAACCGTTTGATGCTTTATAGTTTGCAATAACAATTTTTGATTTCGGAATGGTTGTTACAATAGAAGATGTAACATCATATGACTTTCTTAGATTCAGCGCATCGTTCGTAACATATGTGGTTTCATCAATTTTTTTGACAGTGATATTATTATTTATTGAAAAATCCTTAATAAAAACATAGCCTGTTGATCCTTTGTAACTAGTACGATACCAATCTCCTGATTTTAGTGATGAAGAAATAACCGTTCCCTTTGGGATTGTGATTAGCTTCTTTTGATTTAAACCAAAGGATTGGTAAAGATAGGTGTCTTTATTTGCTTTGTAATCCGTTTTATTAATTGACGTAGTTGTAGCTTTACTTACATCATTGCTGTTTATATAAAGTGTTTTTCCTTTATACGTAATTCGATACATCGTTTCCTTTAAGCTATTGATTACTTTTTGGGTGGAAGAAAATCCGTTATTCGCGGAAACAGAGTAAACTAATTTACTCTTCGTATCAGGTTTTGAATAAAGTTTAGATGTTTGTTTCGTAATATAGTAGTTTAAACTAGTGTTAGAAGTTTGATAGGTAATTTTATCATACTTAGAGAAGTCTCCGATATAGAAATAACCAGTTTTTCCTTTATAGGATATACTGTACCAATCACCAATTCTTTTTTTCGCTTGGACAATCGTTCCTTTTGGAATCGTTACTAACTTCTTTTGCACATTTCCATAGGATTGATATAAGTACGTAGTTTTATTTGCTATATACTTCGTTTGTGAAAATGATATAAAGGATTGTTTTGATACTTCATTGCTCTTCACATAAAGTGTCTTTCCTTTATAAGAAATGCGGTACCATGTCTCTCCAATACTATTTACCACTTTTTGGGTAGAGGGAAATCCGTTATGTGCAGTTACCGTAAAAGCAGCTTTTTTCTTCGTATCAGGCTTCGTGTAGAATTTAGATGTTTTTTTCGTAAAATAGTAAGTTTTGCTTATTTTTTTATATTGATAGTATTCTTTTAAATATCCGCTGCTCACCCAACCTGTTTTCGTTATGTTTTTGTTTTTAGACTTATATGTATAAGTAACCTTATACCAGCTGCCTTTTTTTTCTGTGGCTTGAATGATTTTTCCTTTTGGTATTGTGAGAATTACTTTATTCTTCGTGCTTGCACCACTTCGAAGATTTAAGCGATCTTTCGTTTGAAATGATGTTTTTTTCATTTTAATCGTACTGCTTGCTTCCGCCTTAATGGCAGTAAACGGAGTAAGTGGTAATACAGGTGTAGCCAGCAATATACTTGTGGAAAGTATAATCGCTTTCCCCATTTTTTTCATCCAATCGTGCCCCCCAATATCTATTAATATAATCATTTGTCTAATAATATATTAAATTGTCTTTATTAGTCTTATTATCGGTTGAACCTTGCCGTTTTTCAATAGTTTATCTAATATTATTGAATTGGAGTAATGCAAAAAAAATGCCAAGTACCAAAACGGTACCTGACACTTTGTTCAGTATTTAACAAGATTCAGTTTTTAACAGATTGCTGGCTATTATGGGTTTTTCTTTGTTTGTTTGTTGATGCCTTTGCTGTAGTATACGGCTACTAATAGGATTAGCCATATTGGTCCAACGACCAAGGCGATCCATGTGTCTTCTGAGAAGGCCATTAATACGATTACGAGTACTAGAAATGCGAGTGCAATGTAGTTGCCGTATGGCCAAAATGGTGCTTTAAATTTGATATTCGCACGTTCTTCCGGAGACATATTTTTTCTGAATTTAAGTTGAGAAAGTAAAATCATTGCCCATGTCCACACAGCACCGAATGTAGAAATACTTGTAACCCAGGCAAATACTTTTTCTGGTACTAAATAATTAAGAATGACCCCGATTAATAAAGCTGCGGCTGAAAGGATAATCGCTAAGGACGGTACGCCGCCTTTATTTACTTTTTTCAACGATGCCGGTGCTTGATTTTGTTCGGCTAAATTAAATAACATACGGCCTGTACTAAAAATCCCGCTATTACAACTAGAAAGTGCGGCTGTAAGCACTACAAAGTTGATGATTCCTGCTGCTTGACGAATCCCGATTTTTTCAAATGTCATAACAAATGGACTACCGGCTGTGCCAATTTCATTCCACGGATAAATGGACATGATGACAAATAATGCACCAACATAGAAAATAAGGATACGCCAGAAAACAGTATTTACAGCTCTTGAAATCGTTTTTTCCGGATTCTTCGCTTCACCGGCTGTTACTCCAAGCATTTCAATGCCGAGGTAAGCAAACATAACCATTTGCATCGATAATAAAATGCCTTTCATTCCATTCGGAGCAAAACCACCATGACTCCATAGATTGCTAATTCCGGTGGCAACGCCACCATTTCCAAACCCGAATATAATAATTAATAGACCAATAATGATCATCGCAATAATCGCTACAATTTTAATTAAAGCAAACCAAAATTCAAATTCTCCATACGCTTTAACAGTGATTAAATTAACAAGTGTCATAATTACAAGTGCAGCTAATGCCCAAATCCATTTAGGTACATTTGGGAACCATAAGTGCATATATACGCCTACAGCTGTAATTTCAGCCATACATGTAACAACCCATAAAAACCAATAATTCCATCCAGTGATGTAACCAGCAAGTGGTCCTAGATAATCCTTTGCATAGCGGCTAAAAGATCCTGCAACCGGGTTTTGAATGGCCATTTCGCCAAGTGCTCGCATAATAACAAACATAATCGCACCAGCGACAACATAGGCAATCAATATAGCCGGTCCTGCTAGTTCAATTGTTTTTGCTGAGCCAAGAAATAATCCTACACCGATACAGGCACCTAATGACATTAATGTAATATGTCTTTCTTCAAGGCCACGCTGAAGTTCTTGGTTGTTCATTTGTTCCACCCCTTAAAATAGTGAAATTGCTCATTTTTTGTGTTGCTCTTTTAGCAATTAAAAATATTCCACAATATTATTTTTAATTTTGCGTTTTCAAGAGATTAATAGTTCCATTTATTCTGAAAAATCATTTTACAAATAAGAGTAGCCAATTTCACTGAATATTACTATGAAATTAGTTTACTACAATAGTTTTATTTTGACTACCGATTTGTAAACGTTTTCATCAAATAATTTGGAAGTTTTTTTAGTATATCATAAAATAAAAGAGTCTAAAGTTGTGCGAAAATCAAAAAATGAATATTTGGATTTGTGTAATTTCACAAAAGGTGAACTAAATATGGTAAAATTAATTATATTTATATTGTGAAAGGGAAGTTTGAAGTGAACCATTCTCAAAATTTTAAAGATTCCTTTGATTCTCTCGAAGGGTTGGCCGACCGTATTGGTGAAATATTGCAATGTCCGATTACAATAGAAGACTCAAATCATCGAATCATCGCGTACAGTACCCACGAAGAAAATGTCGATCCCGCAAGAATCGCTACTATTATAAGAAGAAAAGTACCGGATAATGTAATCCATACGCTGTGGAAAAATGGTGTAATGCCTAAACTATTCGAAAGTGACGAGCCGATTATCATACCTGCAATAGAAAAAGTTGGACTCGGAAACCGTATCGCTGTTTCCGTAAGAAAGAATAAAGAAGTTCTCGGCTTTATTTGGGCTCAAACAGATCATGAAAATTTCGGAGAGGAAAAGCTCCAACTTCTTAAGGAAGCAGCCAAGTTCGTGAAAAATCAACTTCTCCAGCACCAAATAAAGAAAAGGAAAGTGGAAGAGGATTATAATGAATTCTTTTGGAAACTACTAACAGGGCACTTCGAAAAGCTAAATGAAATAAAAAAGCATGCCGAAAGATTTAGGGTGAAGTTAGATGGCGGGTTAGTGATTGCCATTATTGATTTTGATCAGGAAGTCAATCAGCAAATAGAGAAGCATTCCTATTATTTAATAGAAACATTACAACATGTCGAGGTGATATGTCGGGTATTTGATCAAAATCAACTTATTCTATTACTTCGTTGCGAAACTGAAAAAACTTCTATTAATAGTACGAAACAATTTATCAAGCAGTTTATTGATAAAATAAAAGAACGACTGCAAATCGAACAGGTAAAAGGTTCCTCGGGATTATTTTATGAATCCCCATTACAAATAAATAAAAGTTATACTGAAGCTTTAAAAGTTTTGGAACTGAAGGCACATTTTCCAAAAGAATTAGAAAAAGTCATTTGTTATCATGAATTAGGGATCTATCAGTTTATCGAGGAGCTATTTCAAATTAGAGCTCGGGAACAATATCAAAATTATACGATTGAACGATTAAGAGCATATGATCGTAAACATCAAACGAATCTTTTACTAACACTTAAAACGTATTTAGAGTGTGATAATAATGTTCATGATGCGGCGAAGGTGTTGCATGTTCATACAAATACATTAAATTATCGACTAAAGCGAATTGTAGAAATTGCAGAAATCAATCTAAAAGATCCAAATCAAAAGCTTACGTTATATCTAGATTTAATTATGGAGAATATGAAGAGTGAGGATTTGTGATTTTTCACAAATGCCCACTCTTATTTTTTATATTATTCATAAAGCAATATGCAGAAAAAAGGAATATAATAGCATTGTAAGCGCATTACTGACTTATCATTAAGGAGATGTTATAGATGATTATCGGTGTTCCTAAGGAAATTAAAAATAATGAAAATCGTGTGGCAATGACTCCTGCTGGTGTCGTTCATTTATTAAATGCTGGACATAAAGTTATTATTGAAACAAACGCTGGATTAGGCAGTGGTTTTACGAACGAAGAATATAAACAAGCTGGTGCTGAAATTATTGAAAGCGCTTCAGATGTATGGACGAAAGCTGATATGATTATGAAGGTTAAAGAACCGCTTGCATCTGAGTACGGTTATTTCCGTAAAGGATTAATCTTATTCACATATCTTCACTTAGCTGCAGAACCTGAATTAACAAAAGCGTTGGTAGATAGTGAAGTGATTGCCATTGCATATGAAACAGTTACTGTAAATCGTACATTACCACTTCTTTCACCAATGAGTGAAGTAGCAGGCAGAATGGCAGCACAAGTCGGAGCTCAATTCCTTGAAAAGACACAAGGTGGTAAAGGAATTCTACTAAGTGGTGTACCTGGAGTAAAACGTGGCAAAGTAACGATTATTGGTGGCGGAATGGTTGGAACAAACGCTGCAAAAATCGCAGTCGGTCTAGGAGCGGATGTAACAATCATCGATTTAAATCCAGATCGTTTACGTCAATTAGAAGACATTTTTGGTACAAGTGTTCAAACATTAATGTCAAATCCATACAATATTGCTGAAGCTGTTAAAGAATCCGATTTAGTTATTGGATCAGTACTCATTCCTGGTGCAAAAGCTCCGAAATTAGTGACAGAAGAAATGGTTAAATCCATGCAACCAGGATCTGTTATTGTAGACGTTGCAATCGACCAAGGTGGAAACTTCGAAACAGTTGATCATATTACAACTCATGATGACCCAACTTATGTTAAACACGGTGTTGTTCATTATGCAGTAGCTAATATGCCTGGTGCAGTTCCACGTACAGCTACAATTGCCTTAACAAATGTAACGATTCCTTATGCTGTACAAATTGCGACAAAAGGTGTAGTTAAAGCAGTGAATGATAATCCTGCAATTAAAGCTGGTGTGAACGTAGCGAATGGCCATGTAACATTTGAAGCAGTAGCAAACGATCTTGGCTACAAATATGTAACAGTAGAAGAAGCAATTTCTAAAGAAGCAATCAATGCATAATTAATTGAAATGAACAAAGGTGTCAGGCACCACTTGTGGACATTTGTCCATTGTAGGTGCCTGACACCTTTGTTTTTGTTAAAAGGTAAGAAATTTTTGTATGTATAATGTTTCTAATAAATATCTGCTTTGTCTAGCTCCAGCGCCTAGCCCTCGAGGAACATTTGCTTGTCGGGGCTGATCAAGCGCTTTTCGCTTTTCTTATTTATTTTTTCCGAATTTTATTGAAACTTTTTTGGTGTTTATTAAGTCTTATTAATGTTATATAATGAAAAATATCTACAAAAAATTTACAAAATTGTTTAAGGAATATGGTAAGATGATTTCTGTTGTAAAAAGAAGATAATAAGAAAGGTTGCTTTTTTTGTGCAGAAAATAAAAAATCTTTTTGAGAGATTTATAGTTAATCAAAGTGTTCGTACACTTTATTATTTGTTTATTTTGATCGTTCTCGTGTTATTATATGGTTTCCACGATATGAGTGCAGGACCATTTATATATGCAGAGTTTTAATGAATGGATGGGGGATATATGAAATTACTGGAATCAATTCAACAAGTTTCAATCGATTACCCGGATCGATATGCTTTTACTAATCAAAGCAAGTCTGTGACTTATAGAGATTTATGGCGTCAATCAGGTAATTTAGCCGCCTATATTCAGGAGAAGTCAGAACAAGTCCAATCGCCAGTCATTGTTTTTGGACATATGGCCCCTGAAATGATTATTTCATTTATAGGCAGTGTAAAGGCAGGTCATCCTTATATTCCGGTTGATCAGTCGATACCGAATGAAAGAATTAAAAAGATTATTGAAAGCTCAAAAGCTGAATTCTTTATTGCAACAGAGGAATTTGATAAAGAATCACTTGCTGAGTATCCTATAAAATATGTTAATCAATCAGAGTTGAGTGATGTATTAATTAATGATCAAGCCGCATGTACAGAAGACTGCTGGGTTAAGGAAGAGGATAGCTTTTATATTATTTATACATCTGGTAGTACAGGTAATCCAAAAGGTGTTCAGATTACAGCAAATAATTTGCAGAGCTATGTTGATTGGATGTTGTCTGACTTTTCCATTGAAAATAGGGGAGTCTTTATGAATCAAGCACCTTTCTCATTTGATTTGTCGGTGATGGACCTTTATCCGTCACTTAGTACTGGCGGAACATTATTCGCGGTGACAAAAGAAATGATTGCGAATCCAAAAGTGCTTTTTACCGAATTTCAGCAATCTAATATTGAGGTTTGGACTTCAACACCGTCATTTGCGCAAATGTGCTTAATGGAATCAACCTTCACTCAAGAAATGCTTCCTAAGCTTGAAGTATTTCTATTCTGTGGGGAAGTGCTGACAGCTGAGACAGCACGCCAGTTAAAAGAACGTTTTCCGCGTGCAAAGGTTTATAATTTGTATGGACCTACTGAAGCGACAGTAGCCATTACAATGGTTGAAGTTACTAGCGAGTTATTAGAAAACCATAGTGTATTACCGATTGGAAAATGCAAAGGAGATTCTCAACTTTATGTAGTCGATGAAGAGGGAAATGAGCTTCCAGATGGTGAAAAAGGTGAGATGATTATTGCGGGTCCAAGTGTAAGTAAAGGATATCTTGGAGAAAAAGAGCTAACCGATCGCGTGTTTTTTATGAAAAATGGAATGCGTGCCTATCGAACAGGTGATGTAGGACTTAAGAAAAATGGATTGTATTACTATCAAGGTCGTATAGATTTTCAAGTAAAGGTACATGGATACCGTATGGAATTAGAAGAAATTGAGTGTAACCTAGTAAAATCGCAATTTATTAAAGCATGTGTTGTTACTCCGGTTTATCGAGAGGATAAAATCGATTTCTTAACAGCGTATGTTGTCCCAAGCGATCATTCTTTTGAAAAAGAGTACCAATTAACGAGTGCGATTAAAAAGGAGCTTGCACAACTGTTGCCAGCCTATATGATTCCAAGGAAATTTATTTATTGTCAGCAGTTGCCAATGACAGCTAATGGCAAGGTTGATCGCAAAAAATTAACCGCAGAGGTTTTAGCATGATTCCTTATGAATCTTTTCTCTTTTTCTTTATTGTGGCATTTCTTCTATTACCAACGATTATTTTAGGCTTAAACGGAAAAGTGTCCAAAGCTTATAATATGGTGGTTACAGTTCTTTTATTAGCCATCATTTTCTCAAATAATTCGTTGGGCGCGGTCTCGCTTGTATTGTTTACGATTTGGCAGGTCATTCTTGTTAAAGGATATGCTGCTTATCGAAAACGAAATAATCGTACACTTGTATTTTGTTTAGCTTTTATTGCATCCATTTTGCCGTTAGTTTTAGTGAAAGTTTTCCCTCTTTTAGGGCTAAATCATCTATTTGGATTTCTAGGTATTTCCTATTTGACCTTTAAAGCAGTTCAAATGGTGATTGAAATTAGGGATGGAATAATTAAGAATGATATTCCTTTACTTGATTTTTTGTATTTTTTATTATTTTTCCCAACCATCTCTTCCGGTCCAATTGACCGTTATCGGAGATTTGAAAAAGATCGCTTGACTGTTCCTACTAAGGAGCAATACCGTGAGTTGTTGTATTTAGGTATTAATAAAATTTTTAAAGGATTTTTGTACAAATTTATTATCGCGTATTTAATTCATCGCGATGTAATCACTCATTTGTATCCTGGGGCAGGACCATTTATTGAATTACACCCATATTTAGGGAACATTTTGTACATGTATTCGTATAGTATGTACTTGTTCTTTGATTTTGCCGGGTACAGTGCATTTGCTATAGGAGTAAGTTATTTGATGGGAATTAAGACACCTGAAAACTTTAATCTCCCGTTTATCAGTCGAAACATAAAAGACTTTTGGAATCGTTGGCACATGACGTTATCATTTTGGTTCAGGGATTATGTGTACATGCGCTTTGTTCTTTGGATGACGAAGAAGAAGTGGATTAAAAACCGTTATACTGTTTCTAATTTAGGGTATCTTTTATTATTCCTCATCATGGGGCTATGGCATGGGATTGCTCCTCAATATATAGTATACGGATTGTACCAGGCATTTTTAATGGTCAGCTTCGATTTTTTTGATCGTTGGAATCGGAAAACAAAATTCTGGCCAAAAAATAAAGTTACGCATGTCGTATCAGTAGTTATTACATTCCATTTTATATGTTTTGGATTTTATATTTTTTCAGGATATTTATTTCACTAAAGGAGAATGAACAATGGATAAACAAGAATTATTTAACATTTTAGCAGAGGTTTGCCAAGAAGATGTTGTGAAGGAAAATCCGGATATTGATCTTTTTGAAGAAGGACTATTAGACTCTTTCGGAACCATTAATTTATTAGTTGAAATTGAAGGTCGACTTGGGATTACTGTTCCAATAACAGAATTTACACGTGAGGAGTGGAATACTCCGAATAATATTGCTGCGAAATTGGCTGAGATGGAATGAAAAAATATGCATTTGTTCCGATCATTATTGCAGTAGTACTTTTTTTAGTGTTTATCTTTTTTCCAAATAATTGGCTTAAGTCATTTATTTCGGATAAAAAAGTACAACGTGCTGCCACGGAACTAAATCCATTAATGTTTCAAGGCGATTACGTACAAAAGAAAATTCTTAAAGAAAAAAATTCCTTTCCTATTTACGGTTCTTCGGAATTGGCCCGATTTGACCCTTTTCATCCGTCAAATTATTTTGCGGCAAATAAAAAGGGGTTTACCCCCTTTTTATATGGAAGAGGTGGGATGCAATCGCTCATTCATTTCATGAATTTTGCTTCCCAAGCGGATCAATTAAAAGGGAAAAAGCTGGTATTTATTATTTCACCGCAATGGTTTCATGAGGAAGGGATCGATGATGCCCATTTTTCCCCTAATTACTCGAGACTACAAGCGTATGATTTAGTTTTCAATCAAAATATTGATTCGAAACTGAAAAAACTGGCGATGGCTCGATTGTTGACATTTAATACGGTGAATCGTGACCAAATCTTATCGACATTATATAAAGCTGAACTAAGTAATACTAAATCTTTACGATTCAAAGCAGACTGTGCAAGACCTATTGCCTATTTGAATTGGCGACTTCTACAGAAAAAGGATTTGTATTATTCATTGTTTGGAGGCTATCAAAGGAAAAGACATCAAAATCCTAAACTTGTAAAAAATAAGTCATGGGATGAATTGGTGATCTCAGCTGAAAAATACGGCCGCAAACGAGCGAAAAGCAATCCATTTAATATATCAGATAGTTATTATAAAAAGAAGATTGCACCAAAAATAAATGAGCTTAAAAACTACAAAAAGGGCACATCATTTGCTGAATCCAAAGAATATAAAGATTTTCAAATGGTGTTAGATCTTTTAAAAGAAAAAGGTGCAAAGCCGCTTTTTGTAACACTTCCTGTAAACGGGAAATGGTATGACTATACTGGTTTCCCGAAGGAAGGAAGGACTGCTTTTTATAAAAAAATTAAAAAGCAAGTAGAAGCAGCAGGTTTTCCAATTGCTGACTACTCCGGACATGAATATGACCCATATTTCCTCAAAGACACCATCCACATCGCGTGGAAAGGCTGGGTATACATGGACAAAGCAATGGAAAACCACTGGAAACAATAACCAAAAAGGTGTCAGGCACCTCTTGTGGACAAATGTCCACAGACGGTGCCTGACACCTTATTTTGAATTAAAGATATTTATTTATTTCGTCGACTAGTACTTGTAGCGCGTTGCCTTGTTCTGATGTGGACATGGCGGTTTGGTATTTTTCTTTTTTGCTCATGACGAAATCTAAGCTGCTTACTAATGAATCATTTGTTAAATTTTCTTCCTCTAATGTCAATGAATAGCCTTTGTCTTCGAATGCTTTTGCATTTAAAATTTGATCGCCTCGGCTTTGTTGTTTCGTTAACGGGATGATGATCATCGGGATTTTCAATGCTAAAAATTCAAATATCGCATTCGAGCCGCCCCTCGTAATGACAATATCGGTTGCTGCTAAGATATCTGGTAATTCATCATTGATATATTCAAATTGCTTATACCCGGGAATATTCAAAAGCTTATTATCGATATTTCCCTTCCCGCATAAATGAACAATTTGATATTTTCCGATGAGTTGATTTAAAGATGATCTTACCGCCTCATTCACTTTTTTCGAACCTAAGCTACCACCCATAATCGTTAAAATGGGCTGATACGTATTGAAATCGAGAAAGTCTCTACCTTTTTCCCAAGAGCCATTTAAGATTTCCTTTCGAATAGGAGATCCAATGACCATTGTTTTTTGTTCCGGAAAGTATTTTTTCGTTTCTGCAAACGAGGTAAAAATCTTCGTTGCAAAACGTTGCGAAATTTTATTAGCCAAACCAGGCGTCATATCACTTTCATGAATGAAGATCGGAATTTTTAATGACTTTGCCGCGATAATGACGGGTACAGATACGAATCCGCCTTTTGAAAAAATAAGATTTGGCTTTAGCTTTTTTAAAATTCTCCTTGCTTGCAGACAACCTTTAAGAACTCTAAAAATATCTTTTACATTTTCGAAATCAATATATCTTCTTAGCTTACCGCTAGAAATCCCGTAATAAGGTATGTTAATTTGAGTGATTAAATCTTTCTCAATTCCTTTTTTTGATCCTATATAATGAATATCCCATTTAGAACGGTCCATTTCCTTAATGATGGCAATATTAGGTGTCACGTGACCTGCTGTTCCCCCACCTGTAAATACAATTTTCTTTTTAAACATAATTCCTCCTACAATACGTTAAAGATAATGACTTTATAAATTATATCTTATTTATCTCGTTTCATGATACTAATCCAGCTTTTTTTCTGAAAGGAATGCAAATATATCTCTTTTATCCAGAAGAATTTACCGTATTACCTCCTAGAAATTGGTTAAAATAACGGTACAACTCATCATTAGGAGATAAAAATGCAAACATCATGTAGAAAACACGATAAAAGAAAGATGAAAAAACGAAATTTATCTATTTTCATTATGGTTCTGCTTATAATTGGATTATTATATCATACGAATAGTTTTATGGATCATGGGATTCATCATTCTAAAGGGGAAATTCTTAATATACCTGTTGCATCTCCACAAACCCCGACTAGCCATCACATTGATCTCTATTTAAAAAACAATCATTTCAGTGGGACAGCTTTGATTGTGAAAGATGGAAAAATAGTTTTACACAAAGGTTACGGGTTAAGCAATCGTGCTAAAAAAAGTAATAATGGACCAAATACACAGTATTATATTGCTTCACTGACAAAAGCCTTTGTTTCTACAGCAATTATTCAGTTAGAAGAGCAGGGAAAGTTAACGAGCGAGGATCGTTTATCAAAATACTTTCCGGAATTCCCACATGCGAACGAGATAAAAATTAAACATTTGCTTTCGCAAACATCTGGTATTCCGCGCCGAAATGAGAATGGAGAGGAACTGACGAAGCACGAATTAATGAAAGATATTTCCCGCCATGCCAAAACCCTTCATTCGAAGCCCGGTGAAACGTGGGAATATACGGATTCGAACTATTCTATTCTAGGGGTTATTATTGAAAAGGTGTCGAGGATGTCACTTCATGAGTACATCACGAAGTTCATTTTTAACCCTTCAGGCATGGAACAATCCGGATTTGGTGACGCCGACAAAAATGATTCATACATATCCGCCGGCTATCAAAGGAGGTTCAATTTTATCTATTCCCCATCTAAGACGCACTTCTCTCAACTATTAGGCAGTGGGGATAGTTATTCGACCGCCTATGATCTGTACAAATTTGATCAAGCTTTGACAACGGGAAAACTAGTTTCACCATACAGTCTGAAAAAATTATTTATGCCTTATAAAAATAGTTATGGATATGGTTGGTATATTCATCAAAGAAATTACACTATACATGGACATATACCTGGATGGTCTGCCATTAACAGCATTTCAAAAGATGGGAAGGATTTTATCATCCTTCTGTCCAATTTACAAAGTTTATCAGAACTGAAAAAAATGTATGTAGAAATAGAAAAGGGTGTAGGGAACGAGAATTTTACTGCTTTTACCCATTATAAAATCTTTATGAACTTTTAAATTTAAGGTTCTTTCTAAAAGATTATTGTTTTTAATAAAAGCACAGAGTGGAGCGGAAGGCATTTGACTCCTGCGGGATATAGAGGAAAAGTCGAGACCCCACAGACGCGTAGCGTCGAGGAGGCTCGACTTCCTCCCCGCGGAAAGCAAGTGCCTGGAGCGGAAAGGAACGGTCCATTGTTTATACCAAAATAACAACAAGATAATAGAAAATAAATGTGAAAAGTTGTACTATTTAGAGAAGAAAAGGGGTATTGTATGAATAAAAATAGAATGCTTGTCATAAGTGACATTCATGGTTGCTTTCATGAGTTTAAAGAATTATTGTCACTAGTAAAATACGATTCTAGTGAAGATCAATTGATACTTTTAGGCGATTACATGGATCGTGGGAAAAATAGCAAAGAAGTCATTTATTTCGTGAAGGAATTAGTAGAGAAGCATAGGGCTGTAGCAATAAAGGGTAATCATGATCAAATGTTTTGTAATTGGTTAGCGGATCCAATTGGTGAGAAGGAAAGATATTTTCGAAATGGAGCTTTAGCAACCATTCAATCTTTCTTGGGGGAGAGCTGCAGTGATCAGGAAGAGGACTCAACCTATCAGGAATGGGCGCGGCAAATCGGAGAAACGCATAAAGAAGTTGTTTCCTTCATCGAGAATCTCCCGTATTTTTATGAAACAGATGATTTCATTTTTGTTCATGCGGGAATCAATCCGGAACATGATGATTGGAAAAAAACGAGTAATCACGAATTCATATGGATACGAGATCCGTTTCTTCAAGTAAATCATTCATTTTCCCGGACAATTATTCATGGTCATACACCAGCAATTTACTTGCATGAAAAGGCAGATGTATATTACGGTAATAAGAAAATAGGAATTGATGGGGCCTGTGCATATGGACATCAATTAAATTGTTTAGAAATAAAAGACGGTATGTTTGAGCAGTATTTTGTTAAGGCAAACGTAGCATCCTGCTAGCATGAATTAAAAAAGCTGTTTACAGAATAAGTAAACAGCTTTTTCTTACAATTGAACTTAATAGCATTATAAAGGAGATAAAAATGATTCGATTTGAACACGTATCAAAGGAGTACCCTGATGGAACGAAAGCTGTCGACGATTTGCATTTCACGATCAATAAGGGTGAGTTTTTTGTCCTAATTGGTCCAAGTGGTTGTGGAAAAACGACGACATTGAAAATGATAAATCGATTAATTGAGTTATCACAAGGAAATATTTATATCCAAGAGAAAAATGTAAGTGAGTATGACATCCATTCCTTACGCTGGAATATTGGCTATGTTCTCCAACAAATTGCCCTCTTTCCACATATGACGATTGCAGAAAATATCGCAACAGTGCCGGAGCTGAAAAAATGGAGAAAATCCGATATTAACAAACGGATTGATGAATTATTAACGATGGTCGGCTTAGACCCAAAGAAATTCCGCGAACGTAAACCGGACGAGCTTTCAGGTGGGCAACAACAACGAGTCGGTGTTATTCGAGCACTAGCAGCCGATCCGGATATTATTTTAATGGATGAACCTTTCAGCGCATTAGATCCGATTAGCCGCCAACAACTGCAAGATGATTTATTAACGATGAAAAAACAAATACATAAAACAATCATTTTCGTTACCCATGACATCCATGAAGCATTAAAACTTGGAGATAGAATATGCCTCATGAAAGACGGCACGGTTGTTCAAATTGATACACCTGAACAAATCATCAATCATCCGGCAAATGAATTTGTTCAACATTTTTTAAAAACGGAAAATGATACATCTGAATGGGAAGATGAGCTCGTTGAAAGGTTGCTTCAGTGGATCATTCCTAACCCAACTCCGTCTTATTCGTTGAAAACCATTTCGACACAGGAAAAACTTTCGGCACTTTTATCCATTTTAGCGCGTGATGGTGAAATCGCTGTTGAACACGATAATAAAATAATCGGCACCGTCACAAGCCATACTGTTATCCAATATTTAGCCAGCCTAGAAGAAGGGAGGGCATAATGAATGGAGCAGTTTATACAAGTATTTGAGCAGCGAAAAGGACAACTATTCCAGGCCTTTTTGGAACATCTGCAAATTTCGTTTATTGCACTCCTGATTGCGATCTTGATTGGAATACCCGTAGGGATTTACATTACGAAGCATAGAAAAATTGCGGAAGCGGTCATGGGAATTGCGGCGATCTTTCAAACGATCCCTTCCTTGGCATTATTAGGCTTATTAATACCGTTAGTTGGTATTGGGACAATACCAGCAATTATTGCCCTTGTCGTATATGCGTTATTACCGATATTGCGAAATACGTATACAGGAATTAAAGAAGTAGATGCCTCATTAATTGAGGCAGCACATGCGATGGGAATGAATAACAGAAAACGATTAATAAAGGTAGAGCTACCCCTAGCATTTCCTGTTATAATGGCGGGGATTCGTACGGCTACGGTTCTGATCGTCGGAACTGCTACACTTGCAGCATTGATTGGCGCAGGTGGATTAGGAGATATTATCCTTCTAGGTATTGACCGTAATGACCATTATCTCATTATTTTAGGTGCTATTCCTGCTGCGTTACTCGCGATTATTTTTGATGTCGTCTTACGTATGATTGAACACTATCCATTCAAGCGAACGTTGCAAATAGGCAGCATTGCTATAGTAGCTGTGCTTCTCATTATCATTATCCCGCAATTAGGAGGAAATAAAGGGGAGAAGCTTGTCATTGCCGGAAAACTAGGAGCGGAGCCTGAGATACTAATCAATATGTATAAACTGTTGATTGAGAAAGATACCGATCTAACCGTGGAATTAAAACCAGGATTGGGAAAAACATCGATGGTTTTTAACGCATTAAAATCAGGTAATATCGATATTTATCCTGAATTTACGGGAACAGCCATTTCTACATTCTTAAAAGAAGAGGCTGTAAGTACGGATGCGGCAGCTGTCTATAAGCAAGCTGAAAAAGGGATGCTTGCAAAATATAAAATGATCATGTTAAAGCCAATGAAGTATAGTAATACGTATGCACTTGCAGTTCCAAATGACTACGCAAAAAACAATAACTTACAAACAATCTCAGACTTAAAAAAGGTCCAAGACCGTGTAAAAGTAGGTTTCACCCTGGAATTCTCCGATCGGGAAGATGGATACAAAGGAATCATTAAGAAATACGGAATAGAATTTCCTCATATGCAAACGATGGAGCCTAAATTACGCTATAACGCGCTAAAGCAAGGGGATATTCAATTATTGGATGCTTATTCGACAGATAGCGAATTAAAACAATATAATATGAAAATTTTACAGGACGATCAACATCTTTTTCCACCTTATCAAGGAGCCCCATTATTAAGGAAGGAAACATTGAAAAAATATCCGGAGTTGAAAGAGATTTTAAATAAGCTAGCAGGGAAGATTACCGAGGATGAGATGCAGGAAATGAATTATTTAGTAAATGTCGATGGACAGTCAGCAAAAATAGTTGCGAAGCAATATTTACAAAAGCATGGAATTTTGAATAAATAAAGAAAAAAGATGGCGAAACGTTTCGTCATCTTTTTTCTTTATAAGTATAATCAAAAATTCTCTGTTTTATTTTTCGTAGGAAGAACTCGATTTTCTATTTTTTCATACATCCCAAGCAACTGCTTAATGAAACCGAGTTTTGGAACGATCCAGTAGGCGATCAATGCAGAAATAATGCCCAAAAGTGCTCCGGTAGCAACGTCAACAGGATAGTGAACACCGACCATCACACGTGAAATAGCTACAAGAATGGCAAGAACAATCCACAGCCACCATTCCTTTTTTCGTACGAGAAAAAAAGAGAAACAGATAGAAAAGAAGATAATTGAGTGATCACTCGGGAATGAATTATCAATAGCATGTTCGACTAATTTATTCACGTGTGGCAGTTCAGCAAACGGTTGATGGTGAGAATAAAGTTTACCGGCAATTTTTCCAAGAACCTCGGCTATCACAGTGGCAATAACCGCTTGGATCACCATCATTCGATTCCTCTGTCTTCTCGTAAACCAATGAACAAGAAGGGCCAAAATTAAAAAATATAACATGTATTCAGCTACAAAAACCGCAACCGGTTCGGTAGCAGGTACTTCTTTACCTACATTATTTATTGATCGAAAAACATCAATGTTAATATCCGAAAAAGACATAAGCTAGAATTCTCCTATCATAAAACTTTTAATTTTCCTTAATTCAAAAACATATAATCGTATCTATTTTAACTTACTTTTCGCTTCCTATCTACAAGAATTTAATGGTCTTTTTAATATCTCTGTTAAATAGAAAGTTGATTTTTCGCTCCAATCATCACTTAGCATTAACAAAGTCAAATAAAAGAGGATGCTAGGTTTACCTAACATCCTTCCTTCTTAACAAAATATATTGAAGATAAGCCCGGCGAAGCCTAAGTAGCCAATCAGCTCGCAATGGTTTTTAAGAGGCTGAAAATCTTCAAGGTTGTAAATCATGCAAATACCTCCTTTAAATTATCTATTCGGTTGAATGCGAACGAAGAGATAGCCATTCGCTTAGGTATGGAGGGAGTTTCCCATCGATTGATAAGCTTGCATGGCCCATCTTTAACATGTGAAAAGTTTTGTCTTTACTTGATACTAAATCCATAACCGGCCGTATTTGTTCTGGAGGAACTAGTTTGTCAAACTGTGATCCTACGACTAATAGGTTGGCCTTTATATTGGATAAATTAGCGTCTTTTTCATCGATGACGAGACCTCCGTTGATTAATTTATTGTCTCGTACAAAATCGTTAAACAACTGTTTAAGCGCCGCACCTGAAATAGGGATATGGCTTTTGGTCCAATCATTCATTCTGCTCCATTTCACCGTATATTGGTCATCATATGCCCGATTTAATAGTGATAGGTATGGGGAGAAATAGATTGGGGTGGTGATAAGCCGTATGCCACCTTCTATAAATGGTGAGGGGATAAGACTGATTGAATCGAAAATTGGGTCAAAATTCGTATTTTTTTCTGTCAACGGTTTTTTCCACCGATTAAAATTAGGAAAAACGTGAAAATCGATTGGCGTTAAGGAAAGAATTAAGTTTTTAATCGGTTGATCAGTAACACTTGCATGCATCGCAGCCAATGTTCCACCAAGACAGAAGCCCATCACTGAAATTTCATCCGCCCCAGAGTGAGTTAAAACTCTTCCAACCCCTTTTTCAATGTACTTCGTTACATAATCATTAAGGGTTAATTCTCTATCTTCATAACCAGGGATTCCAAAGTCTAGTAAATATACCTCATAGCCATCATCTAGAAATGCTTGAATTAAACTGTTTTCTGGGTCTAAATCTAATATATCTGGTTGGTTGATTATGGAATAAACAAGAAGTATAGGAATCGAATAATTTTTGATAGGTGGTTCATAGTACCACAAAGTTGCTTTATTTTTTTTCCAAATGGCTTCGCGCGGTACACCTGAGTAAGTGGTAGGATTAGTTAGTGTTTTGCTGAAGCCCGACCATCTTTGAACTTCTTTTTTAGCTTTTTCGATGTATTTATTCATGTTGTTCTACACCTTCAGAGGCTAATTGTTTAAGTTCCTCTAATGATTGTAAAATTGTATTTACTTTTTCATCGATTAGGTCTACTTTTTCTTCGGTTTGGATAGTAATTTTTGTCGCATTGGCTACGTCAGTTTTAGTAGGAAAATTGAAGGGAATTGAGATTGCTTCTATTGAATTTTGTAGTTTACGTATAACTGCAGCGGATACTTTACTATGTGCACCGAATTGTCTTATGATCGCTTCGTTATTAAGCTGTGATTGGATGGCTTGATTAATTTTTGCCTCGAGCAGAAATCCGTTCCTTTTTAAAAGACGATAAATATCTAACGATTGTTTGTTTGCCATGAGTGTAACTCCTTTCTATAAATTTGTTGTTAGTCCACCATCCACTAGCAATAATTGACCGGTAATATAATCGGAAGCTTTGGACGAAAGAAAAACGGCGGCTCCTTTTAAATCATTTTCATTGCCAAAACGTTTAGCCGGAATTTTACTTAATAGTATGTTGGTAGCTTTGTCTAATACTTTTGTTATTTTAGTAGGGAAAAAACCGGGAGCAATCGCGTTTACTTGAATATTATATTGAGCTAGTTTAACGGCTAAGTCTTTCGTTAAGGAAACGACAGCACCTTTGCTCGTATTGTAAGCTACGGAATCAAGAAAAGCTGGATCGGTTCCATAGAGACCGGTAACAGAAGATATATTAATAATTTTTCCGCCACCTTGATCTTTCATGACCTTTGCAACTGCTTGCGAAAAAAAGAACATTCCCTTTAGATTTACATTCATGACTTTGTCCCATTTATCAGCTGGTAAATCAAGTACAGGTGCGATCCAGGATGTTCCGCTATTATTAATTAAAATATCGATTGTTCCAAATTTCCCCATCGTTTGTGTGATGACATTTTCAATATCCTTTTGGTTGGTTATATCACATTGTAAAGCGATTGATTGATATCCTTGTTGATTTAATAAATCGCTCATTTCTTGGCATGCCTGGATATTACGCGAACAAATGACAATATTCGCACCGGCTTCTGCAAGAGCAAGTGCCATTTGTGAGCCTAGTCCACTGCTGCCACCTGTGATAATGGCTGTTTTATTCGTAAGATCAAAAATTTCGGTAATATTCAAATACACCCATCCTTTCTAGGAAACATAAAGAAATTGATTTCTATTTATTATAGATATTTGATAGGGAAAGGTGTGAAAAATGATATTTTCGCCTTCGCCTTATTTCGTACAAATCAGGGGAATTATAAAGTACTATTTACGGGAAGGCTATAAACTGCAGCGATGTTTCGTGGATCGTTTTGTAGAAATTTTAAATGCAAAATAACAAGGACGGAACATAAACAAAAAAGGCAAGTCCACCATTTTGAATTAATAGGGACCTGCCTTTATTTCCTTTACTCTACCAACTTGTCCATCTACAAGTCTCACTTTTATTCCGTGCGGATGAAAACTTGATTTTGTGAGAATATCTTTGACAATTCCCGGGGTTAAATTTCCGGTCCGTTGATCTTTTTTTAAAACAATGCGAACGTGGGTACCAGGTAAGATATCACATCGATTTTGTCCGTTCGTCATACTCCCGTTCTTCTTCTTTGATTATTTGTTTTTTTCGTTTGCTGACTTTTCATCTTTTTCGTTGTTGGAAGAGTATTCGTATTTGCTTTCCCTGGGATTGATTGATTTTTTTTATTTTGAAGCTGTTGTTTCATTGCTTCTTGCAGGCTGATTTTCTTTTTTTGTTCTGTATGTTCGTTTTCCATCGTATACCTCCTAAATTATTATTGTTCTAAGTATAATCTATATTTCCTATTGGTTAAAGTGAATTTAGTTTCGGAATCAAGTACGATTTTTTATAAAAAGAGGGAAGCTGATTAGAAATTCGGTTCCTTTGTTTGGCTCACTGTCGATCGTTATTCGGCCTTTATGTTTTTCGATAATTTTATAACTTACCATTAATCCAAGTCCGTTTCCGTCATCTTTCGTTGTATAAAATGGTTGACCAATTTTATTCACTTGTTCTTCTGTCATACCAATGCCATTGTCCTTTATAGATGTAAGGACTTGGTTGTTTTTGATTGTTACCGAAATAGTAATCAATCCGCCATAAGGTATAGCTTCAATCGAATTTTTTATAATGTTTAAAAACACTTGTGTTAATTGATTTTTCTCTCCGTAAATATAGATATTTGTAGGATGAAAGTTCATAGATATTTCTATATTTTTTAAAGATGCTTCGGCACCTAGAAGGTGAAGAGCATTATTTAATATATCAATTACATTGCATTCATTAAAATAAACGGCATGTGGTTTGGCGAATACCATAAACTCACTAACAATTAAATTGATTCGATCAATTTCAGATAATATCGTTTTTGAATATAGATATTTTTTATCCTCTGAAAAATGGTCTAATATTTGGACAAACCCTCTGATCGTTGTAAGGGGATTGCGTATCTCATGAGCAATCCCAGCTGCTAATTCTCCTACCATTGAAAGCTTTTCTGTTTTAAGAAGCATTTCTTCTGTTTCTTTTTGATCAGTAATATCATGTTGAATGGCAATATGTTGATAGGTTTTACCCATCCGATCGACAATAGGGACAATCGTTGAGTCCACCCAATAAAAGCTTCCGTCTTTTGCTTTATTTCGTATTTCACCTTTCCACATTTTTCCACTCTTTATATGGTCAACGATATTTTTGAAAAAATTATCATCATGGTATCCGGAGTTTAGCAAATGATTATGATTTTTCCCAATCAGTTCATCAAGTGAATATTTCGTTATGTTACAAAATTTTGTATTAGCGTATGTAATAATATCATCTTTATCTGTAACGGTGAGGATAGTTGCTTCTTTTAGTGCTTTCTTTAAAGCTTTTAATTCAGCGATCGTTATTTTTTTATCCATCATTGCTTGATTAAATTTATTCATATCTTGCTCATACATTTGTTTACGATTATTGGAAAATAAGGAAGCCCCATAATTAATGAAGGAATCTATTTTTTTTATTATTTGTACAAGTATAATCGAGTGGATGTTCGTTTGTAATAAATACTCTTCGATATAATCTAAAATGACCGATCTGTACTGATTACCTAGAAAGAAGGGAGCGTGGATTTGTATATCAAATTGATCGACCCTTTTGAAGAACAACTGCGACCATTGAACAATTCTTTCAAATGCAGCATGTTCATCGTCATTGAGAGAATTTCCTAGACAGCTGAAAAAAGTAGAATGAATATCACTATATTGATAAGAAGGGTCAGGAATATCCTTTTGGAAGAGTTTTTCTGTTAACAGTTCACTATTATCTTTTAATTTTTGGCCAAAAAGTAAAAAGTGGTTTTCTGTATTCACTGGTATACCACCTCTAATAAAGTAGTCTATTCTTACTATAAGTTTTGACAAAAACAATCAAAATTCCTCTTTTTAAAGGGATTTTCTAATAAAATGAATCGTTATCATAAAAAGGAGATTGTTAGGGATACTAGTGAAGGATAATTATTTTTTCCAATAAAAGGGGTGCAATTTTATGCGTAAGGAGATGCTAGTAGCCATCATCCTTTGTGTTTTTGTGTTTCCAACTGAGGTACTAGGTCAAAAGAAGGTTCCTATTTTGGTTTACCATTCCATTGATGTTTATTCGGGACATGGTTCCAAGGAACTTTATGTAACGCCGGATAACTTTGAAAAGCAAATGAGCTATTTAAAAAATCATGGCTATACATTGTTAACTTTTGAAAGGTGGAAAGATATTAAACATGTAAAAAAGCCAGTGTTCATTACGTTTGATGACGGGTATAAAAATAATACAAATGCATATATGATCTTCCAAAAATTAAAAAATGAACAATTTAAACCGGCAGGGACACTTTTTGTAATTTCTGATTTTATCGGTCGTTCCAATCGTTTATCTAAAATGGATTTAATTAAGATGGCGAATTCGGGAATGTTCTCGATCCAGTCACATACATCAACCCATCCGGATTTAACGAAAGCAAAAAATCTGGAATATGAATTAAAAGATTCTAAAGAAAAAATTGAACAAATTACCGGGAAACCAGTCATAGCACTTGCCTATCCATATGGAAAATATAATAAACGAGTAATAGAAGATACGAAAAAATATTATTCATTCGGGCTGACAACAACACCGGAAGTATTTATAGAAAAAGGAGTAGCAAACGAAAACTATCTCTTGCCGCGAATCTATGTAAAAAATTCAACAACACTTAAAGACTTTGCAAAGCTATTAGAATAAAAAGCGCCAATAAAAAGTGTCAGGCACCATTTATGCAAAAAAACGCATAAAAATTATAAATTATGTATAAATGGTGCCTGACACTTTATTCGATTGGTATGTCATCGTAGTTTTGGTCGTGGTCGGTTGGGTGTTGTGTTTTTTTTGTGTGGTTGTTGCTTTGTTCTTCTTCTTCGTTTTCGCTGCTTGATTCGTCTGTTAAGGGGTCTTCGGATGACTTCTTTTTAATTTCATCTAAATCTTCTTTAAGATTTTCGATGAGTTCTGCAGGGATGATGCCTTTTCCGTAAGTGGCGCCGATGTTCAATTGTCCACTTATTTCCTTAATCCCTAGTTGTCCAAAATTGTTGGTTTGTTCATATTTGTCCAAAAGGATTTTTTCAACGTTTACTTTTTGAATAATGATTGGTTGTTGATCGGGTCTTGTTTGCGATGGTTCAGGTCCAATCGGTTGCATACTTGCTTCCATCCGGGCGATTCTATTTTCGAATTCATTCATTTGTTCATATTGTTTTTTTATTATTTCTCTCAGGAGGTTGTTTTCCTTTTCTAGCAATTCTAATCGATTTTCCATATCGATTAAATTTTGTTGAAGGGGACTTAATTTATTGGAGATAAACTTGGCAACTTTTGAATAAATATCAATCTCCAGCTGTTTCAGTGTTTGCTTATTTAATTGATTTTGTTCCTTCGTTCTGGAAGTGGATGATTCCCTTTTATTTTCTTCGGCTAATTTCAATAAAGTAGGTTCAAGTTTTACCATTCTATTCAACTGTGTTTCAATTGTTTTGACTTTCTCAACCTGTTGTTCGATTACATTGATTTTTAATTTAAGCTTTTGAATGTCATCATTATTTTCTTTTTGATTGAAAAATCCTTTAATAGACATAATTTTCCCCACACTTTTTTAAGAATGATGACGAACAGCTAATACTATAAACAGTAAAAACTTTTTAATTTCGGATTAAGAAAATAGAGAAAGTAGCGGACCCGAATAATTTACGTAATAGGGATATCTTCCTCATTTGTGTACTTTCTCATGTATGTAACGATTAAAAGTCCATTTTCAAATCTTGCATGGATATCTTTACTTTTAGTTGGTTCGGGAAGCTCTATTAACCTTTCAAAATCTCCATATCTCCGCTCATTTCGGATCGTAATTGCGTTCGCAATTGGTAAATGGCATGACCCTTTTACAACTAATTTATTACCGGAGAGGGAAAGTGAAACATCTTCTTTTCGATATCCTGGTAATTCAAGCAAAACGATTATTTGTGTATCCGTTTGATAAATATCCACGATGGGAAAAGTAGAATTTCTTGCATTTGATTTTTTTTCTTGAGGCCCATGTGACAGATGTGATTGTTCTTTCATTAGAGGTTCAAAAGGAGTTTGATCAAATATCATATCCCAAAAGTTCCCGTTTTGGTATTTTTGTGAGATTTCCATCCATTGTTTCAGCTTTTCCAGATCCACTTTTCTCCCCCTAACATGCATGATCATAAGCAGGAACATTATAGTAAATGACAAACCTGACATTTATATATCTTATTAGTAAAATATTTTTTTCATTACCGATAAATGAGGAAACGACTGACGAAGATTCTGTTTTATTACATAAAAGGTCGATCAAGTTAATATTTTCTGTAAAAAAGGAGGTTACAAAAAATGAAGGGAGCTTCCATTAATATAAATATTTTTATGTTAAAAATTAATTCTTTTGAAAATGCATCCGCCGTTAATGTGGGACAAAATTTATTAGCGGATTGGAATAACTCCGATAAGAAAACGCAAGGCTATGGGGTGAACAATGGGGACGATTCAACATTCATCAACCCTCAAAGCTTTGTCGACGATCGCGACCAAATCGATTCCCCGGCATCCTTCAACTCAACTCCAATCCCCATCAAGAAAGTCTAGCGGTGTCAGGCACCGTTCGTGGACATTTGTCCACAGAAGGTGCCTGACACCAAAAAAGAAGCCGATTCCATTTGTGGGAATCAGCTTCTATTTTGGTAATTGTTATTATTTTATTGAATTACTGGGGCACCCATTAATGATTCGGGTGTTGAGCCTTGAATGAGGAGGCTGATTTTGGCATAGCCGATTCGTTTATAGTCGGCAAATACTTGTTTAACTACATGAAAATTCTCGTCGTCTTTTAATAGTTGAACTTCTTTTTTGTACAAGCGGATAACGGATCCTTGTACAAAATTGGGGGAATAGTGGCTTGGATCTTCATCCATAACTATGCAGCCCATAAAGTGATATTTAAATTGCAATGCTCTTGTTAAATTAACAACATGCAATAATTTTTCAAAAAGGTTTGGATAAGTGGTTTGCAATTTTTCAAGACTTTCTTTTGCAGCTTGAATCTCTTCCAAACTTGAAAGTGTAAGCATATTTTCTCCTCCCCTTATAAATCCCAAGGTTTTTCTAGGTTAATATATCCGGCTAATTCTTTACTTTTTTGTCTTCTTAATTTACGCATTTCCGCTCTTTCTTTCCCTGTGTTATAAAGAAATTTTTCTTCCTCAGTTTCAGGAATAACACCAGGTATTTCTACTGGACGTTTATTTTCATCTAAAGCAACAAAAGTTAAAAAGGCAGTTGCTGCAATACGACGCTCACCTGTCATTATGTCTTCAGCAATAACTTTACAAAATATCTCCATAGATGTTCTGCCAGTATAGGTTACAAATGATTCAACACAGACCGAATCAGTTTGATGGATCGGACATAAGAAATCGATGGAATCTGTTGATGCTGTGACACATTCTTTTACTCTTGAATGACGACGAGCAGACAATGTTGCCGCATCATCTAGTTTTTTCATTAAAATTCCACCGAATAACGTATTATAATTATTTAAATCGCATGATAATACTTGTGCAGTATTAACAATACGGCTCTCTTTAATTTTTTTTGCGTTCATAATATTACTTCCTTTCAATTGGAAATTCTACAAACCGAATTTCTCAAAAGGGTTTTTTCTACCTTCCTATTGTAAGACTCCGATTTCCTTAAGTAAAATGGTTATATTTTATTCGCTGTATAGCTTTTATCAATGAAACTGCTTACGTCCATGAATCATCTGATATGAATTTAGACAACTGAACATCACATTAGTTGAAATTACGAAATCAAAATCAAAAAAATTCCTAACCAACCGGCTAGGAATTAAAATGAAATATTAAGTTATTTTTTGGAGAGATCAATAGAAAGACTTTCTTTTGTGAATTGGAGCCATTCCCTTGCAGCGAAGGATAAATATTGGTTTTTGTTCCAAATAATCGCAAGTTCCCAACGGATAGAGGGATTAACGACAGTTACGGCCTTTACATTTTTACTAAGATGGCGGCAAAGACTTTCCGGCAAAAGGGATACCCCTAATTTCCAAGAAACCATTTCTTCAATAAATGCCCATTGGGAACTTTTTGAAATAATATGAGGGTTAAAACCTACACTATTGCAAGCAAAGATTATACGATCATGCAATGCGAAGTCTTTATTGAAGAGGATAAATGATTCTCCCGCCAGTTCTTTTAATTCTACCTTCGATTTTTCTGCCAATGGATGGGACGGATGAAGAATAAGTTTTAAATCTTCTTCCATAAACGGGAACTGATGGAATAACTCGCTATTCGTTGGAAGTACGACTACCCCTACATCTAAAAGATTATTATTTACATCTTCTTCGATTTTCTTTGATCCATCTTCACTGAGCTGAAACGTTATACCAGGATATTTTTCATGAAAAAGTCCGATTAACTGAAGAAGAAATTGCGCATCAAATATTGGTGGAATTCCGATTCGTATATGTCCTTTATTAAGACCTAAAAGATTATTTAATTCCGTTTCCAAATTATGAAAGGCATTATCTATTAGCTTTGCCTGTTCTAAAATAATTTCCCCGGCATCAGTCAATGTAAGTTTTTTTCGCGATCGATCAAATAATGAAACACCCAACTCTTCTTCTAAATTTTTGATCATTTTACTAATCGTTGGCTGTGTAATATATAAATGTTCCGCAGCAAGAGAAAAACTATTATATTTTGCCACTTCTAAAAAATATTGTAAATGTTTAATATCCAATCAAATCACCACTCATTTCATTACTATATCATATTTTACCCATATCTCCGTATTCTCTGACTCGTATCATGCCCATTTCATTTAATAATGAATACGACTTCCAAAATTTTTTTGAGTTTTGTCATAACTGTATGCAATCTCCTATTTAGTTATAGGTATTGCCTGATATATAATTAAATTTAGATAATTAAATAAGGCGCTCATTTTGCAAAGCTAAAAAAGATAAAGTTTATGGAAAGTGCCTATATAATAAGAGATTTTTAGAAGGAGTTATGGAATGCGGAAAATTAAAATAGTTACTGATTCGACAGTTGATATGTCTTATGAATTGATTGAAAGGTATGGGATTGAAGTAGTTCCTTTATCATTGTTTATTGATGGGGAAACCTATCTGGACCGGGTAGACATAACTCCTATTGAATTTATTCATAAAATGAGTGAAGCGAAGGAGCTTCCAAAAAGCTCACAGCCACCGGTAGGCGTGTTTTTGGAGCTATATGATCGATTGGGCGAAGAAGGCTATGATGTGCTCTCCATTCATATGTCCGGTGGTTTGAGTGGAACAGTGAATGCTGCCGAAAATGCTGCCACAATGTCAAAGGCGAATGTGAAAGTGGTTGATTCAATCTTTATTTCGAAAGCGTTGTCTTTTCAAGTTATTGAAGCGGCTGTGATGGCGGAAGAGGGGAAGAGCGTGGACGAGATTCTTATTAGATTGGAAAAAATACGGTCACAAACGCGACTATATGTCGTTGTCGAAAAGCTTGATAACCTTGTCAAGGGTGGCAGAATTGGGAAAGGAAAAGCATTAATTGGATCATTATTGCATATTAAACCAATTGCCTCATTAGAGGATGGCGTCTATAATCCGATTGCCAATGTGAGAAGCCATACACAAGTTGTCAAGCATTTAGTGAAAAGCTTAGTCGAAGATGCGATGGGAAAAACGATAAAAAAAATTGGAATCGCACATGCAGAAAGCTATGACCTTGTTTCGAAACTAAAGAATGCTATTTTCACCGCAACCGGCTTCGAAAACATCGAAATAGAAATCACCACACCGATTATCAGCACACACACAGGTGCGGGTGCAATCGGCTTTATGTACTATACAGAATAATACAATTTTCACAAGGTGTCAGGCACCGCTTGTGGACATTTGTCCACAGACGGTGCCTGACACCTTGTGTGAAAAATCAATTATTTTAGAGTCGTGGGTCAACGGGGTCTGATTCCATTGCTAGTGTTGCGAGTACACATTCATGGACGTTTTCGATGGATTGGCCATTGATATATCTTTGTAAGCCTTCTACCCCGAGGGCGAATTCTTTTAAGGCAAGTTTTTGTTTTTTATTCGTGTTTCTTTCTTTCAGTCTTATGAGATTTTCAGGCTGCAAATAGTCCATTCCATAAATAATTGATAAGTACTTCTGTCCTCTCACTTTAATAGCGGGCTGGAGTAACTTTCCATTGTGCTTGGAAATAAAGGTCTCGGGTTTAATGACGATTCCTTCATGGCCTTCACTCGTCATATCTAGCCACCACTGAACAACTTCTTCTTCGCTCGCTTCATCCGTAATCACTTTATACTCTGTTTCAACGAAAAACTGCGATAGTTTGGCGAAAGCACGGTTCATTTCCATATGCCATACATGGGATTTATCGAAAAAGGTTTCCTTACTATGTGCTAATACGTGAAAGGGAGCAATTTGAATTTTTTCCACATCTTCAATATCCCAACAATATTTCTGGAAAACGTCTTTAAATATTAATGCACGATTTAATTTTTGCTCATATTCTTCCAACCAACTTTTTACGATATCAGATTGAAAAGAAGCAGCTTTTAGTTTTCCCTTAAGATTTTCCCTATCCAAAATTGCATTTTCAGCAACATGCGCATATTGCTTGCTTATTAGCTCTTTCGCTTTTAAATTCCAGGGCATAATTTCAGCATCCAATAAAATGAAATCTGTATCGTATTTTGTAAAATAATTATCCGCGTGCAAATCCTTATTAAGGACAGTCAGGATTCTTTTTTCCCTATCTTTTTCAAAAAAAAGTCTTCCTGTTCTTGTGTAAATTGTCCCCAACGTTTTTATTCCCACATATTTTTCAGCGGTTTCTTCATTTTTAAAAAGAAGTAAAATCCCTCTGCTACCCATATGCTTTTTCTCAGCCACCATCGTTTCGATTCCATGGTCTCGATAATAGGAGATGGCGTCTTTTGGATGCTCAAGATACGTTTGCACTGACGACGCTCGTGGTGTCGGACTCATTGTTGGTGGGATATAGACCAATTGTTCAATCGGAATGGTAAAGTGAGAAATCGTATCAATCGCAGGCTTTACCACGTTTTTTGGGACTTTTACATCACCGAAAACTTCTGTTCGAACAGTATAGCCGTTAATGAATTTTTCTATATTTGGCGGATCTAGACGTTTTTGTTCCCATTCTTTTAATGGATTGTCTATAGAATTTGAATAATCCATTTTAGCTGAAACACTCGTGATTTCTTTTTCAGGATAACGAAAGGCAGTTAGTTTTCCTCCAAAAACGACCCCTTGATCAATATTAAGTGTATTATTAATTAACAATGGTTGCGGCTTCGGATCATGCCCCCAAACAATGAAAGTACTTGTTTGATGATGGATGAGCCAATCCTTTCTAAGCGGTTTTCCATTGGAATCCACCCCATCTGTATCCCCATAGCGGCAAAAATCACTGATTTGATCCGATTGCTTCCCAATAAATTCATCTTTAATTCCTGCATGTGCGCATACGAAAACAGAAATACCATTGTTTGTAAAAACGTAATGGGACGGTGCTTGTAGAAGAAATTCCTTCAGTTCACTCTTGAGAATGCCCGTTTGCTCTTTACCCTCTGTTTCCTCAAAACGCCTAAATTCTTCTGCGACTTTTTCGTCTCCATGGTTTAAAACGACCTTGCGTCCGTCTAACCATCTCGCTATTTTCCACCCATGATTACTATCAATCATATAAGCAAGATTGTTTTTTACATGTTTCATAATAAAAATCATCGTATCAAGGGAATGTGGTCCACGACTCATCACATCCCCAAGTGAGACAAATTTTCTACCTTGGGGATGAATGTAAAATCCATCCTGATTCGGTTGATAACCTAATTTTTCTAATAGAATGATCATTTCATCGAAACAACCATGGATATCCCCAATTACATCGATTCCGTTTTGAACATCAATTTCAATTGGGTTTTCAGTTCGTACTACGTTAAAATCTGTATGCTTGATCAAATAAGTTGCATCATATCCTTCGGTTTTAATTACTCGCTTTTCTCTTTTGAACACTTGATATTGTTGTTTAATCCTCCGTTTTCCTCTCGGATGTTCACGTTGTTCATCCCGTTCTAAAAGTGTTTCCTCGGGGATATCGAAAACAATAGCAATAATGGGCAGATGGTGTTTATTCGCTAAAGAAACATATTTTTTTCGATCATCCGGATGAAGATGTGTTGCATCGATAAATGTCAATTTATTTAATCGACTTCTTGATTCAACAGCAGCATCCATTAAAGAGAATGCTTCCTTTGAAATTTGTTGATACTCATCAAAAAGAACATCCGCTTCTTCCTTTGGTTTATTTCGCCAATCTATAAATTCTCCATCTCCTACTAACACACGAAAATCGTCAGAGCTGACAACTTCGGATGGAAGAATCGTTTTATTATTAATTAATTGTTTTATAAAGGTCGTTTTCCCACTATTTGAAGGACCGATAAGTAGCACGGTTCCTGCATAGGGTAATTGGATTTGCATCATCAGCTCTCCTTTCTAGTAAACACACATATTTGAGTAGGGAAGCCATATCGCTCGTTTTCTTCACCGATCCCTTCAAATTTCAAGTCATAAGGATATTCTTCAGCACATTCAGTACACCATTTTTTAAATTCCGTTCTAGTCCATTCGAATCGATGGTCATCATGGCGCATTTGGTTACCAAGATCATAAACGTTATTGTATTCTTGATTGGGTGTCGTAATGATGAGGGTCTTTGGTTGATATTCTCGGAAAATAGTTTGCATTACTTTTGGTAATCGAGATTCATCAATATGTTCTATAACCTCACACAAAATGATTATATCTTTATGTTTTAATCTAGCATCATAGTAAAATAATGAACCCCATATAGTTGTAGGCGTAACGAAATCTATTTTTGATTCGACTCTTTCAAATCGCCGAATTGCTTTTATAGTGGCTGATTCAGAGGGCTCCACTGCTAAAATCTCCTTCACACCATCAACAAATCCTAATCGAACGGATAACTTCCCTTCACCAGAACCGAAATCAACAATTGATTCTTTATATTTAGCTGCTTTTACAGTTTCAATAATTCTTTCATAACGCTGGTCATTTAATCGGACGTTGTTATTTGGTGAATCTTGTATTTCTCCCTCGATTTTCATAGGAGAATAAATTTCTTTAAAACGCAGTGCCTGTTTTAAAATAAACTCCTTTAACGGATGTTCCTCCAGCCAACCAGAACCGTATCTTTCAACTTTCTCAACTTCTTTTTGATCAATATAGTAATGCTTATAATTATCTAGAACTGGGATTAAAACAAATAGTTGTCTGAGCCCGGTTTGTAATGTCGTATTTCCTTTTAATGTTATAAAGCAAGCGGTGCTTTTTTCCTTTAAGTGAAAAGAATAGTCAATCTCATCGCGTGAGATGAACATTTCATACCCTAACGGTTCAAAAAGACTCGCAATTTCTTGATCAGAAAGTGAAGAAGAAACAGGGCCGAAGTTGAATTCAAATGGAAAAGGATAATCTACCCATTCGCGATACTCATCAATGGGCTGCCCATTTAAAGCTGTTCCAAGTGCCGTTCGAATAAGAGAAAGAAAGATGCTGCTAACTGCAAACTCCCGATCATTAATATAGTGGGTAATATCGGAAGCATTGGCATGATTCTTTTTTAATTCAATGGGATCAGGCGTCACAAATATAGTGAAATCAACTTCTAAATCACTACACTTACTGAAAAAAAGACGCACCAAATGTCCTTTTACCTTCCGTTCATAACTATTATTCGGATTCTTTGCTAACAAATAAGAAATAACATGAACATTCTCTCCAGTTGCACGAATAGATAGCTGCATAACGAACCCCTTTCATTATCTTGTATGGAAAAATCCACCTCATATATTGCGAATAATATAACATATTTTAGTTTCTATCACTATATTGAATTTTTCTAAATATTGTATAATAAGAGAGGTTGACTATTATCTTCATCTATTTTTGGTGAAAGGGAGAAAAATATTTATGTATAAATACACCATATGCTTTATTAAAAAAGGTCAAGAGCTTCTCATGTTGAATCGACATAAACCAGTATGGATGGGGATTTGGAACGGCGTAGGTGGAAAAATAGAAATGGGCGAAACACCTTTGGAAGGTGTGTTGCGTGAAGTAGAGGAAGAAACAGGCTTGCAGATCGAGCAGATAGAATATAAAGGTACAGTTACTTGGACAGTAGACGGCCATGATGCGGGTGGAATGTATGTTTTTGTAGCAGAGTTGCCTGAAACCTTTGATTACTACACTCCAGTAAAAACCGATGAAGGAATACTAGACTGGAAGAACATAAACTGGGTTCTCCATCCTGAAAACTTAGGAATGGCGAATGTGAAGTACTACTTAGACAAAGTTTTGTATGATTCCACAATGTATGAGCATCACTTTATCTATGAAGATGGGGAAGTGGTGGATTTTAAGTCAGAGGGGATAAATTCTAGGGTTTCTTTATAAAATATCTGAATTTAAAAATAAAATATGAGTAATCCGATAGATTTCATTCTATTTCTTTGTACTCATTATTTCATAATTCTATTTTCATTACGATCCTGTTATTGACAAACCTCGCTACAATGCTATCATAAAAATTGATTGAATAAGATGAAAATTATTCCAATATAGTTTTCTTGATTAATTCCGACTATATTTATTATTGAGAGTTTTAGGTGGTGAAGCAACATGAGTGAAACTTGGTATTTTATTGATTCCGGAGTTCAATCTCCTGTATTCAATATGGCAATGGACGAGGTTCTTCTTGATTGGCATTCACGAGATTTAATTCCACCGGTTCTCCGTTTTTACACATGGGATCCTGCGGCATTATCTTTAGGTCATTTTCAAAAAACAACAGGAAGAATTAATACCCAAGCAGCTAAGGAAAAAGGGATTGACATTGTTCGCAGACCAACTGGCGGACTAGCTGTTTTACATGATCAAGAATTGACTTACAGCATGATAATTAGTGAAAAACATGAAAAGATGTCGCCTTCGATAATTGAAACCTATCGCGTATTATCTCAAGGAATATTAGAAGGATATCGAAAATTAGGTATATCTGCAGAGTTAGCTGTCCCGAATACACCGATCGGAAAGTCAGGTACGGCTGTCTGCTTTGAAGAATCTTCGTGGTATGAACTCGAGATTGATGGAAAAAAAGCGGCGGGAAGTGCACAAACACGGCAAAAAGGGGTCGTATTACAACATGGCTCCATCCCGATGGAAATCGATATTGATACACTTTATGATCTATTTGTATTTCCAAATGAAAAAGTAAAAAATAAGGCAAAAACTGCATTTACAAAAAAAGCAGTGACGATTAATCAAATTTTAGGTAGAAAAACAACAATAGATGAAATAAAGAACGCATTCATGGAAGGTATTAAAAAGGGACTTAATATTGATTTAACTACATATGAACCGAACAACCAGATGTTAAAAGAAGTAGAAGAACTTATGCAAAGTAAATATGCAAATGAGGATTATACTTTTCAAAGGTAGGAGTGTACATAGTGGCTAAAAATGAAGAATACTTAAGAAAACCTGAATGGTTAAAAATCAAGTTAAATACGAATAAAAGTTACACAGGCTTGAAAAAAATGATGCGGGAAGAAAGATTGCATACCGTCTGTGAGGAAGCAAAATGTCCGAATATCCATGAATGCTGGGCTGTTCGCAAAACAGCGACATTTATGATACTTGGTGATACTTGTACCCGTGCCTGTCGTTTTTGCGCAGTAAAAACGGGCTTGCCAACGGAATTAGATTGGGAAGAACCAGAACGTGTCGCAAGATCGGTGGAAGTAATGGGCTTACGTCATTGCGTGGTTACTGCTGTTGCACGTGATGATTTGGCAGATGGCGGTGCGGCGATCTTTGCTGAAACCGTCCGTGCGATTCGTCGTCGTGTTCCTTCATGTACAGTCGAAGTACTCCCATCTGATATGAAGGGTGACTATGAAAGTCTCCATACGTTAATGGATGCAGGTCCGGATATTTTTAATCATAATATTGAAACCGTTCGTCGTTTAACGAAACGTGTTCGTGCAAAAGCCACCTATGATCGTTCATTAGAACTTTTGAAAAGGGTAAAAGAAATCAGTCCTCAAACACCAACAAAATCAAGTATAATGGTTGGACTTGGAGAAACGAAGGAAGAAATCATCGAAGCGATGGATGATTTGCTTGCACATGGTGTGGATATTATGACAATTGGTCAATACTTACAACCTACAAAGAAACATTTAAAAGTAGAACGCTATGTCCATCCAGATGAATTTGCAGAGTTAAAAGAAATCGCCCTTCAAAAAGGATTCAAGCATTGTGAAGCCGGCCCGATGGTTCGCTCAAGTTACCATGCAGACGAGCAAGTAAATAAAGCAGCCCGTCAACGCCAATTAGAAGGCGAAAATAAAGACCCTGATTTAATTATTAACCAGTATAAAGCGCAGTTTCTTAATTAAAGATTTGTAAAAGTTTATTGTTGTTTTGTCATTAGGTTGATTGGAGCGGAAGGTGCGAGACTCCAGCGGGATCAGCTGGACAGATGAGACCCCGCGGGGAGCGAAGCGATGAGGAGGCTCATCGCCAGCCCCGCGGAAAGCGAGTACCTGCAGCGGAAATCATAACATAGTTAAAAAATAATTAAAATGTAGAAAAATTTAAAAAAGTGTTGACAATATTTTAATCGAAGCTTTATAATACAAATCATACTTAAATAATATAAAGTTTTGAAGGGAACTAAGTATTGTTTATCTCACTATTTTAGAGAGCTGATGGCCGGTGTAAATCAGTATAAAGATAAACTTGAATTTCAATCCTGGAGCTTCTTTTCCGAGTTTTTGCGAAGGAAAAGCCGGTCGAAATGATCGTTAACAATGATGAGTGGTAGATGAATTTTATCATCTACAATTAGGGTGGTACCGCGATAATTATCGTCCCTACTGATTAATATCAGTAGGGACTTTTTGCATTTAAATATGAACACGCAATGATAGAATCAACAGTAATGTTTATCTCCCTGTTAAAGAGAGCTGATGGTTGGTGCAAATCAGCACAAAGATAAACATGAATTTCGGGTTCTGGAGCATCCTTCCCTTCACAAAGATGAGGAAGGACGGTCGAATTTCGATCGTTAACAAAAAAAGAGTGGCAGAAGAAGATATTTTCTGCAACTAGGGTGGTACCGCGATAAACATCGTCCCTACTGAATTATTCAGTAGGGGCTTTTTTATTATTAAATTACACAACAAATTAGGAGGGTTTTTAATGGGGAATAATGATTTACAACAATTAAGACAAAAGGTGGATGAAATTAATTCACAATTATTACATTTACTAAATGAACGAGGAAGAGTCGTTCAAGAAATTGGTCAAATAAAAAAACTGCAAGGCACGAAACGTTTTGATCCAATTCGTGAACGAGAAGTATTAGATATGGTTGCCGAGCAAAATGAAGGTCCGTTTGAAACCTCTACACTACAACATATTTTCAAAGGTATTTTTAAAGCAAGCTTAGAATTGCAAGAAGACGATAATCGTAAAGCACTATTAGTTTCCAGGAAAAAGAAAAAAGAAAATACAATTGTTGATGTAAAAGGCGAATTAATAGGTAATGGAACACAATCCTTTATTATGGGACCGTGTGCTGTAGAAAGCTTGGAACAAGTTAGACTAGTTGCAGAAGCAATGAAAGAACAAGGGATAAAATTAATGCGCGGCGGAGCATTTAAGCCAAGAACTTCTCCATATGATTTCCAAGGTTTAGGTGTGGAAGGATTACAAATTTTACGCCAAGTAGCCGATGAATATGATTTAGCTGTCATTAGTGAAATACTAAATCCAATTGATGTTGAACTTGCCCTTGATTATGTCGACGTCATTCAAATAGGTGCAAGAAACATGCAAAACTTTGATTTGTTAAAAGCTGTAGGAAGGGTGAAAAAACCGGTTTTATTAAAACGTGGCTTAGCTGCAACAATTGATGAATTTATCCATGCGGCTGAATACATTATTGCGCAAGGGAATGACCAAATTATCTTATGTGAGCGGGGAATTCGAACGTATGAAAAGGCAACACGAAATACGTTAGATATTTCTGCAGTACCGATATTAAAAAAAGAAACACATTTGCCAGTTGTCGTCGACGTAACCCATTCAACAGGAAGAAAGGATTTACTCCTGCCTACTGCAAAAGCGGCATTAGCAATAGGAGCTGACGCGGTAATGGCTGAAGTCCATCCGGATCCAGCTGTTGCATTATCTGATTCCGCGCAGCAAATGGATATCCCGCAATTTCATGAATTTATGGAAGAACTAAAATCATTCAAAAATAAATTACAATAGACATTCAAAGCGTCATGGTTCCTACAATTTCCGCTCAGATCACAATTGAGCAACAAAGGCATCATGTAGAACATCTGAGAGGAGAATACACGTGAGTCAACGAGAACAATGGTCATCAAAACTAGGATTTATTTTAGCAGCTGCTGGGTCAGCTATTGGTTTAGGGGCAATTTGGAAATTCCCCTATATAGCTGGCCAAAATGGCGGCGGAGCATTTTTTCTCATTTTTATCGTTTTTACATTATTACTCGGATTGCCGTTATTACTAGCTGAATTTACAATTGGTCGCTCTACACAGGATCATGCGATTGCTTCATATCGGAAAATCGCACCTGGAACGAAATGGCACTGGATTGGTATTCTCGGAATGGTAACTTGTTTTATCTTGCTTTCGTTTTACAGTGTGATCGGTGGATGGATTATCATTTATTTATTTAAGACGATCAAAGGTGACTTGAATGGCCTTAGCTCTGCACAATATGCGGATGTCTTTGGAGCAACAATCTCGAATCCAACGATTAGTCTAATTGTTCAATTCCTCTTTATGCTAATTACCATCTTAGTTGTTGCCAAAGGAGTGCAAAAAGGAATTGAGCAAGCAAGCAAAATTATGATGCCCGCATTATTTATTCTTTTTATCTTACTTGTTATTCGTGCCGTTACATTGGATGGGGCGATGGAGGGAGTTACCTTTTTATTACAGCCTGATTTTTCAAAAGTAACGTCCAAAACAATTTTAGAGGCGATGGGGCAGTCGTTCTTCACTTTAAGTGTCGGTGTTTCAGTAATGGTCACCTACAGTTCGTATTTACCGAAAAGTCAAAGCTTGCCGCGTTCAGCCATTTCAATTGTTGGAATGAATCTAGTGATTGTCCTTTTGGCAGGACTTGCGATTTTCCCTGCAGTATTTGCGATGGGATTAGAGCCTGGGGCAGGACCGGTGCTATTATTTAATGTTCTACCTACCGTGTTTAGCCATTTACCATTCGGTATGTTGTTCTTTATCGCATTTTTAATTCTATTCTTATTTGCCGCTTTAACGTCTGCTTTTTCGATGTTAGAAATCATCGTTTCGGTCATATCTAAAGGAAATCCGAACGGGCGTAAGAAGTGGTCGTGGATTATCGGACTGGCCATCTTTGCTTTCGGCATCCCATCTGCACTTTCCTATGGTGTGCTAGGAGATATCAAACTCTTTGGAAAAACATTTTTCGATTTAATGGATTACACAGTTAGTAATATATTAATGCCGCTTGGATCGTTGCTTATCGCTATTTTTGTACCGTTAAAAATGAAAAAAACCGCTTTGTATGAAGAACTTCAAAAAGGCAGCAATCTGAAAAAGGGATTATTTGAAACATGGTTTTTCCTTCTTCGTTATGTTGCTCCGTTACTAATTATTGCGGTCATGCTAGATGTGTTAGGGGTTTGGTAAAAAAAGCATGTATCTACGTTGATAGTAACCGGTTCTCTTTTGAAGTGCAAAGAGTGAAAAAACAAGTTAAATAACTTCCGAAAAAGCATGGTAATTCGTAAAGGAATTCTCCATGCTTTTTATATTTCTTAAAACCCATGTAAAACCAGAAACTAATTTATTTACAACGGAGACGTGAAACCACTATGTTCTTAAAAGGAATTAAGTTATGGATGTAACTTGAATATACCTACGATATTTGGAGGACAGATGGAATAAATATAAGAATTCATAGGCGGAGAATTTCCGGCTATTGTATATTAGATGGGCTTAAGTAACAGAAATAAGCGGAGGTATTCCGGTTAACTTCTCTAAATAAGACAAAATCCAATGATTTAGATCATTTAACCGGAAAAACTTCCTCTATTTTTAAGGAAATATGGGTATTTCCCAAATTAAACGGAATTTTTCCGGTTATTTTTCTAACTCAGGGAAATCACCATTCAGTCGTAACACTTCGATTTCGCACCCTATTTGTATTGTTATTTACTGTTTTACACCTTTAAAGAGAACCTTTTAATGTTAATAGATACATGCCTTTTCGTTTAATTATTATTTGAAATTTGTTCGATTAATTGGTTTGCTGTCTCTTTCCCATTCATGATACAATCTGCAATGCCCACACCGTAATAGGAACAACCAGCGAGAGTGATGTTCGGATAAAGATCAGCTATTTTTTTATTTAAGGATTCAATGGTTTTTCGATGGGATAAGGAATATTTAGGCATTAAATCAGTCCATTTTGTCACTTCGTAATGTTTTGGTTCCCCGATTATACCTAAACTTTTTTCGATATCCTTCAAGGCAACTTGAATTAATTCTTTTTCATTTAAGCTGTTTAAGTGTTCAAAAGTATCAGGATTTGTGTTTTTATAAAAAAGTCGTAATAATAAGTGATTGTTTTTCGATGTATGTGTCCATTTTCTGCTTGTCCACGTACATGCATTACAGACAAGATCACTATTATCAGGAACGATAAAACCTGTTCCATCAGCCGGAAGTTTCTCGTCAGGAACATCGAATCCTAGATATACACTTATAAGCGATGAGCTAACTAGTTGATTAAAATCTTCATCAAGTACTTCATTTTGTAAAAGGGATTGTGCCACTTGATGTGGAGTGCTAAGCACAATATAGTCCGCATGAATCGTCGTTCCATTTTCCAATGTAACGGTATAACCGTCTTGAGTATGAATAATCGATGTTGCCTTTATTCCTTTTAAAATTTCAACATTCGTTAATTCTATTTCAAGTCGATCAATTAAAGTAGAAAGCCCATTTTTAAATGAGACAAATTTTTTATTATCGGCAGATTGGAATCGTTCTTTGTTTTCGGATAGGCCTTTCATAATGCTTCCATATTGATTTTTGTAATCTAATAAATAGGGAAGGGTAGTTGCTAATGTTAGTTCGTTTAATTTCCCGGAATACACTCCTGAAAGAACTGGTGCAATTTGGTTTTCAACGATTTCTTTACCGAGAAAGTGTTCGAGGAATTGGCCAATTGAGCTATCTTTTGTAAACGATTCATTTGTAGTTGTAAAATCTTTTAATGCTTCATTTTTTCCCGCTTCAGAGATTAATTCACTGCTCAATAATGCTTCTTTGCTCATAGGAATACCAAAAACGGTATCATCAGGAATTGGCTTCAATTGTCCATGGTGGTAGATAAATGATTTTCCTGTTGCATTATTGACCATTTCGTTATGTAAGTGGAGATTTTCTAATAGTTCAGCGACTCCTTGTTTCCGGGCAACGATGGAGTCGGCTCCTGTTTCCATAATAAATTCATCTGTTTGGACAGAGTGGATTTTTCCTCCTAATTCATCATTTCCTTCTATTAATTGTAAATTTAATTCAATGTTTGATGTTTTTTTTAATTGTTGAAGGTAGTACAGTGTGGAAAGCCCTGTAATTCCTCCGCCAATGACAACGACTGTTTTCAAGCTACTCACTCCTATAATTTATCGGCTCTTTTTTCACATGGATGTTTGCGAAAGTATTGTTGTAGAAGAATAAATGGACCGTTCCTTTCCGCTGCAGGAACTTGCTTTCCGCGGGGAGGAAGTCGAACCTCCTCAGCGCTTTGCGCTTGCGGGGTCTCGACCTTTCCTCTAAATCCCGCAGGAGTCAAGTTCCTTCCGCTCCAATCCACTCTGCGTTTTGAAAAGGATACGTCTACATGTATTTAGGTTGCTCTGAAATACTAAAATATTTTCCATTGTGCCAAAACCATTTTAGAAAACAACCAATTGATTAATTTAATTATAATTCAATCTTCCTTTGAAAAAAAATGTGAATTTGTCTTCCTTGTGAAAGAATGAATCGTTCTCATTTCGGCATTATTCTTATCTATTTTTACTATTGGAATTCACTTTGAAAATGATGGAAAATTTATAATAATGATAAAACAGAAGGAGTTAATGGGATGATTATAAGCGAACAAGAAAAGAAGTCTAGACAACAAATGATTGCGGAAAATTATGTGAATGAAGTATATGAAGAAATTAAACGCAGAAATCCACATGAAAATGAATTTATTCAGGCAGTTAAAGAGATTTTGGATTCGCTCTTGCCGGTTATTAGTAGACATATATATGGAACATGGAATTTTAGAAAGAATTACAGAACCCGAAAGGCTCATCACCTTCCGTGTCCCGTGGGTGGATGACAATGGGAAAGTAAAGGTTAATCGGGGCTTTCGTGTTCAATTTAATAGTAGCATCGGCCCTTATAAAGGTGGGTTAAGATTCCATCCGACAGTCAATGCAAGTATCATTAAATTTCTAGGATTCGAACAAATTTTTAAAAATGCATTAACTGGTTTGCCGATTGGCGGTGGAAAGGGTGGATCGGATTTTGATCCAAAAGGAAAATCTGACGGGGAAATTATGAGATTTTGCCAAAGTTTCATGACCGAACTGAGTAAATATATCGGACCTGATGTCGATGTTCCGGCTGGAGATATTGGGGTTGGTGCAAGAGAAATTGGCTACTTATTTGGCCAATATAAGCGAATTCGAGGTGGCTTCCAATCAGGCGTTTTGACAGGAAAAGGCTTAGGGTATGGAGGAAGCATGACGAGAACGGAAGCAACGGGATATGGAACGGTTTATTTTGTAGAGGAAATGTTAAAGGATCATCATTTATCATTTAATGGCAGCACCGTAGTCGTATCCGGTTCTGGGAACGTTTCTATTTATGCGATGGAAAAAGCAGCCCAGCTTGGTGCGACGGTTGTTGCATGCAGTGATTCGGATGGCTATATTTACGACCCGCTTGGAATTAATCTAGCAACTGTTAAGAAATTGAAAGAAGTCGAGAGAACAAGAATAAAAGAATACGTGAACATCCTCCCACATGCCCAATATGTCGAGGGTTGTACAAATATATGGTCAATCCCGTGTGATATCGCACTTCCGTGTGCGACACAGAATGAAATCGACGAGAATGCGGCAAAAATATTAATTGAAAATGGAGTAAAGGCGATTGGTGAAGGGGCCAATATGCCATCGACATTAGAGGCGATCGAACTCTTTTTTAAAAATGATATTCTATTCGGACCTGCAAAGGCGGTAAATGCAGGTGGTGTTGCTGTATCCGCATTAGAAATGTCGCAAAATAGTATGAGAATGTCATGGACATTTGAAGAAGTCGATGAAAAATTAAAGGAGATCATGAAAAATATTTATCAAAAATCAGTAACATATGCCGAAGAATATGGTCAATCCGGCAACCTCGTAGTCGGAGCAAATATAGCAGGATTTATAACCGTAGCCGATGCCATGATCGCACATGGGGTGATTTAGCAGTAGATTAATATGAAAGAACTTTTTTAGGGATTATTTCCTTTAACATTATTGAAAGCGCTGAGTGGATTGGAGCGAAAGGCACGGTCATCTTTCAGCACAAAAACAACCTTTATGTATGAATTCAGATAGATGAAGAAGAGTGGAGAAAAGGAATCTACTCTTCTTTTTTTACGACTTTTGACAAAAAATTTCTAGACATACACGAAACATCGTGATAAAATAATTTTATAAATGAGAAAGTTTATCATTATCAATTACATTTCTTATGAACGGAGTGAACAACATCATGATGCTATTAGATTTAGTTGAAGGGAAAACTGGATATATCGTAGATGTTTCAAATTTGGATAAAACGGTTAAGCACCGTCTCTTACATATTGGAGTCATAGAGGGATGCCCAATTAAAGTGAAACATCGGATGCCTTTTGGTGGACCATGCATGTTGGAATGTAATGGACAATTAATAGGAATTCGCCGCTGTGATGCCAAACAAATAAAGGTTGAAAAGAAATGATGCAGACGGCCTTAGTAGGAAATCCAAATACGGGAAAAACATCATTATTTAATTATTTAACAGGCTCATACGAATACGTTGGCAACTGGAGTGGAGTTACCGTTGAAAAGAAGGTAGGCAAGTTAAAAGACGTTCATGGAGAACTAATTGACCTGCCAGGAGTATACTCGCTTTATCCTTTATCAAAGGATGAGTCCGTTGTAACCCGGTTTTTCTTAAATGAATCTTTTACAAACATTATAAATATTGTCGATGCATCACAATTAGAAAGAAACTTACAATTAACAATCCAAATTTTGGAGTTTGGAAAACCAGTTGTTATCGGTTTGAATATGGTAGACGTTGCCAAAAGACGGGGTTTAGAAATAGATGGTCAATTATTAGCAAAAAAACTAGGTACACCTGTCGTTCCAATTACGGCACGAAATGGAAAGGGGTGTAATGACCTAGCAGTACAGTTAAATGCTTTAGACAATACTTCATCGAAAATCCCTTATGTATATTACGGAAAAATTGTTGAAAATGGGATAATGAAAATCATTCAAATATTAGAAGATGAAAAAATAGATCTTCCGAAGCGTTGGTTGGCATTGCAATTATTAGAGGGGAATCCTGACGTAACGTCTTTAATAAAAAATGATCAAATATCACAAGTGATTGAAGAAGTTGAGCAAAAACTAAAAACAACCACTTCATCTACGACGATTACTCGCTTAATCTTTGATTCTAGAAAACAATGGATTGACCAAGTGATTAAAGAAAGCAGTCGGGAAACAGAGCAATCGAAAAACAATTGGACGGAAAAAATTGATAAAATTGTTACCCATCGATGGTTGGGAATTCCGATCTTTCTAGCATTTATGTTTTTGATGTTCAAAATAACTTTTGATTGGTTAGGGACACCGTTATCAGATGGATTGGATGCCTTTTTTACGGGGCCATTAACGGACTGGATTCAATCTGGATTACAAGCTGTTCACGCTAGTTCGTTTATACAAGCATTGGTATTGCAAGGAATTATTGCAGGTGTCGGCGGTGTGTTAGTGTTTGTCCCACAAATTTTCATTTTGTTCTTATTTATCTCCTTTTTAGAGGATTCAGGCTATATGGCACGTGCCGCCCTCGTAATGGATCGTATGATGGAGAGAGCAGGTTTGAATGGTAAGGCATTTATACCAATGATTATAGGCTTCGGTTGTAATGTACCAGGTGTCATGGCTGCAAGAACAATTGAACAGCCGAAGGAAAGATTGTTAACGATTTTGCTAACACCATTAATGTCATGTTCGGCACGTTTATCCATTTATGCTTTATTCGTTGGTGCTTTTTTTGAGAAATATCAAGCAATTGTCGTTTTTTCATTATATTTATTAGGAGTTGTCGTTGCGTTACTTTTGGCAAAGTTATTTTCGAAAACATTGATGAAGAATGAGTCGTCGGTTTTTGTTATTGAGCTTCCGCCATATCGAGTACCGCAAATTCTTACTTTATGGCGCAGTACATGGGATAAAGGTAAGGGGTTCGTGAGGAAGGCAGGAACGTTTATATTTGGGGGATCTGTCGTTATTTGGTTGTTATCCTATATGGGTCCTGGCGGGATAGGAGTAGACATGGATAATAGTTTCCTAGCCATGATTGGGAAAGCTATAGCCCCCTTAATTGCCCCACTTGGTTTTGGTGTGTGGCAAGCAGGAGCTGCCTTAATCCCGGGATTTTTAGCTAAAGAAGTGGTCGTTTCATCAATGAATATTATTTATCATACGCCAAATACGGCTTCACTGCAGGGGTTATTAACAGATTCCTTTACACCATTATCGGCCTATAGCTTTCTCGTATTTGTCCTTTTATACATTCCATGTGTAGCGACAGTAGCTGCTATCCGTAATGAAGCAGGGTCATGGAAATGGACATTATTTGGGATTGGGTACTCACTTGTTATAGCGTATGCTTTATCTTTTGTTATTTATCAAGGTGGAAGGCTGATTTTCGGATTGTAAAATGAAGGAAAGAGGAGTGACTTTCAATGATTGCTAGTATTATTATCGGTGCTTTGATATTTGGTTATGCGGCATTTACCCTCTTTAAATTTTTCAAAAAAAGTAAACAAGGTGCCTGTGCGCATTGTTCTATAAAAGATAGTTGCCAAACAAGTTGCAGTTCCGTAATAAAAAAATAAAAGAAGAAACCTGGACTTAAAAGTGGTTCAGGTTTCTTCTTTTTCAAATCGAATTAATGCTTCCTTCGCTCTATCCCTTAGTGAAACCAAATCTGTTTCTAATTTTAAAATATTTTTCTTCTTTTGTTCAATGAGTTTCAATTGTTCATTTACTGTATGATAAACTTTTTCTAATTTTTCCTTTTGGAGGCTTGTTCCTTTTACTTTGCGATAGTCCATTCTTTGTAACTCTAACATGTCGCTTAAGGTAATAAATTCTTGTAATTCCTGTAATGTGAATCCTAATACTTCTTTGGCATTCGTGATTTTCTTTAAGAAATCGACATGTTCTTGAGAGTATAGTCTAAATCCTCCCTCACTGCGCGGGGGAGATGGGAGAATGCCGATTTGTTCATAATAACGGATTGTTCGTTTTGTTAAGCCGCTTTGTTTAGCTACTTCGTCTATTTTTAATCCATCCATACTAACTCTCCTCGTATTAATGATAATGGAGTTACTATATTGTAGTGTATATCTATATTACTAAGATAACATAAGATTTAATTTTGTACGAATAAAAATTAACGTTGACGTCAACGTTAGAATATAGTATACTTTTTTAAGTAAATCAGAACAAATATTTTACTTTCTTGAGTGAAAATAAGGAATGGTTGCGAGCAATATTGTTTACCATTTCTGTTTTTATTTTTTATTTCAAAAAATTAAAAAGGGGTTTTAAGGTATGACAGAAGAAGCACTGAAAGCCCATAATCAGTCGGCAAAACAACCGATTGTAGTTTGGGTAATCTTCATTGCAACAATTATTTCTTTCATGGGCTTGGGTCTCGTCGATCCAATCTTACCGGCAATTGCTGAAAAATTGCATGCCACTCCGAGTCAAGTTTCATTATTATTTTCTAGTTATAATTTGATTACGGGTGTCGCAATGTTAATTACCGGTGTTGTTTCTAGCCGCATTGGTGTTAAGTGGACACTATTATCTGGTATTTTTCTAATTGTTATCTTTTCTGCTTTAGCTGGTTCATCTAATGGAATTTGGGGAGTTGTCAGCTTCCGTGGTGGTTGGGGACTTGGTAACTCGTTATTTATTGCCACTGCATTATCCGCGATCGTTGGATTGTCTGTTGGTGGGACAGCGAAGGCGATTATTTTATATGAAGCCGCAATTGGGCTTGGGATTTCTGTAGGCCCATTACTTGGCGGAGAATTAGGATCTATCTCTTGGCGCGGACCATTTTATGGTGTTAGTGTTTTAATGATTATCGCCTTTTTAGCATTATTATTGAAAATGCCGAAAGTGGCTAAACCTAAGACAAAAAGTTCTGTTCTAGATCCATTGAAAGCATTGAAATTTCCGGGATTATTTAGACTTGGATTAACAGCTTTCCTTTATAATATCGGTTTCTTTACACTTATGGCATTTGCGCCATTTGTAATGGGGTTACATGAGCATGGCCTTGGTTTTGTATTTTTAGGCTGGGGACTTTGTCTTGCTTTTACTTCTGTATTTGTTGCACCAAAAATTCAAGCAAAATTTGGAACAATTAAATCCATGTGTGCGATGTTAACTTTATTTGCATTAACATTATTAGCAATGGGAATTTGGACCGACTCTAGTACAGTTGTTATCGTTTGTGTCATCATTGCGGGACTATTCCTTGGAACAAATAATACGTTAATTACTACTGCAGTTATGGAAGTTGCACCGGTTGAACGGGCTACAGCTTCAGCGGCGTACAGTTTTGTTCGTTTTATTGGTGGGGCAATTGGACCTTGGTTAGCCAATAAGCTTGCCGAAACGTTTAATCCACACATACCTTTCTATAGTGGAGCAATATTTGTTTTAATTGCGATGTTGGTCGTTGCCTTTGGCCGTAAACATCTTGCGCATGTCGATAGAGTAGCACATTAATGATTTCGCAAATATTTCGTGAAAGGACGATGTAAATGTATAGTAAAATTTTAGTTGGACTCGACGGATCGGCTCCTTCTGCACATGCACTACAGCATGCTGCAGAACTTGCCAAATCACTGAATTCGGAAAAAGTAACCATTTTGCATATTAATAAGGATCTCCCATTGCAAGAACCGATACTTAATATCGACTTAGATGAATTAATGAAAAAAGAAGATCAAGAGGTATTAGCACCAGCTATTCGATTTCTTTCTGAATCGGGAATCACCTATGAAACGCACGTCATTCATGGAGATCCGGCGGCTAACATTACCAAGTATGCAAAAGAGCATAATTATGAGGTAATCGTTATCGGGAACACGGGTAAAGGCGTAATTAAAGAAGCTTTATTAGGCAGTGTCAGCCATCAAGTTGCACACTCTGCACATTGTCCGGTAATTATTGTAAAATAAAAAAGTAAAAGCCAATGAGGAATACTTGAGAATTCCTTCATTGGCTTTTTTTGTAACTTTGAGCTTCCAAAACATCCGATAACTGGACGGTTTTGTGCACGTAAGCACGGATATAACCGCCTTACCTTCTCAAATTGAACGATAATAAGATGATTGTTATTATCAAAAAGGATTAGCTCACGTCACCGATTTGTTTCTGGATATCTTGAAGGATACTTTCTAAAGAATAGACAACACCTTTATCATCTTTATACATCACATGTTTTGGTGCAAAATGAACGGGTGAGTCAATACCTGCAGCAGCTGATATTCGGAATAACCCTTTTCTTAATGTCACAAGGAAATTGACAACTCGGTATTTCTTTTCGTCAATAACAAGTGCTTTTTGAAGATCGGGATCGGTTGTTGCCACTCCAACTGGACAGGCATTGGAGTGACATTTCAACGTTTGGATACATCCGACGGTGATCATAAACCCCCGTGCAATATTGACTAAGTCCGCTCCCATTGCTAGTGCAATTGCGATTCGATCCGGGGAAAATAACTTCCCGGATGCAATAATTTTTACACGATCACGTACTCCGTATTTTTGTAGCGTTGAAACAAGTATGGGAAGTGCTGATTTGATTGGTAGGCCTACACTATCAATTAACTCTTGATAGGAAGCCCCCGTTCCACCTTCACCACCATCAACGGTAATAAAGTCGGGACCTTTTCCCGTTTCTTTCATATATTTTGCTAATTCTTCGACACTATCATTTCCACCGACAACAATCTTTATCCCAACGGGTTTTCCCGTTTCATTTCGAATTTTTCCAATAAAATCACACATTGACGGTACATCACTGAATTGATGAAATCGGTTTGGACTATCAACCGATTTATACGGCTCCACTTTCCGAATTTCCGCAATTTCCGGATTCACCTTTTCACCATCTATATGTCCACCACGAGTTTTGGCACCTTGAGCTAGTTTTAGTTCAAATGCTTTTATTTGGGGTATTTCACTTTTCCTTTTTAACTCTTCCCAGTCGACATCGCCATTTTTATCTCGGATACCAAATAAACCGGGACCGATTTGCATGATGATATCGACATCACCTTCAAGATGGTATGGAGATAAACCACCTTCGCCGGTATTCATCCACGTTCCTTTTGCCATTCCTAATCCTTTTGATAATGCGGTGATTGCATTTTTCCCCAAGGCACCGTAACTCATGGCAGACATCCCGATCAAACCTTTTAATACAAAAGGATGTTTCGTATTGGGACCAATGACAACTGCATCATCATCATGGAGTAAATAGGCTGGTGACTCATCATCTTCCCATTTTTCCTCTCTTTGTGAAAAAAGTGGATCCTTCAACAATAAATATCTTTTTGTAAAAACTTTTGCTTCGTCATCCATTTTGATTTCTTCGGTTAATTTCGGAAACATATCGTTGCGTACGTAAAAACCTTCCTCATCGAAATCACGTCTTGAACCAAATCCGACAACATCACGTTTATACTTCGCACCTTTGACGATATGCTCATAATCATCTCTTGAAAACGGCTTACCTTCAGTATCGCTGTTAAACCAATATTGCCGCATTTCAGGGCCAATTTTTTCAAAGAAATAGCGAATACGACCGAGTGCAGGATAATTTCGTAAAATAGAATGACTCTTCTGATTGCGATCAAAAATTAATAAATAGATAAGAAATATGACAATCGCAATGACAATAACGGCAACTACAAAAAATCCGATAATAATTAATATATCTGCAAGCTTCATCCATAATCCTCCTGATAAAAGAAATACTATATGAGTATAATTTAATCGAACCTAAATTTATTTATACTTAATATTTCCTTCACATAAACTCCTATGGAAATTGGAAAGCTATCCAAAAAGCATAGGGAATGCAGGCAGTAGGCTATATTTTTTGTGAATTCGACTTGGCAGAGTTATCATTATAGTTAGGGTATGACTTTGTTGAACTAGCATTGGAATAATGGCATTCCATTTACGAATCCTGACTTTTTGGAATTTGCGAGAAGTTTTGGGGTAGGAATAAAGATCACTCATTCAGACGAATTATTACCTGCTCTTGAAGAAGCAATGAAAGAGGAAGATATTGTTTTAATCGATGTCGATGTGGACTATTCGGAAAATGTAAAGCTATCGAAATCATTGGGTGATTATATTTGTAAATTATAAGTAATGCTTGGAGGGAATAAAGATGAAGAAAAAATGGCAGTTATGGATCGGTGGGAAATGGCGCGAACCAAAAGAGTATGAAGCGTTGTATAATCCACATACAAATGAAGAAATCGCTCAAATAGGACAAGCGGAACCTGCTGATGCTGTGGAGGCAGTTGTTGAAGCACATGCCGCGTTTCAAAAGTTTAGGGGGTATCCTGCTCATGCAAGAGCAAAAATTTTAGCTAAAGTGGCAACAATTATGGAAGAACGAAGTGAGGAATTAGCTAAAATTATTGCATTAGAAGCGGCAAAATCAATAAGAAATGCGAGAGAGGAAATAAGTCGTACGGTCCAAACGTATCGTTTTGCAGCAGAAGCGGCAAAAAGTAATTATGGTGAACAGATTCCGATGGATGCAGCAGAAGGTGGAGAAAAACGATTTGGTTTTACGATAAAAACTCCGATTGGTGTAGTAACGGCGATTACGCCTTTTAATTTTCCATTTAATTTAGTTGCACATAAGGTAGGACCCGCAATAGCCGCAGGAAACTCGATCGTGTTAAAGCCTGCTGAACAAACTCCGTTAAGCGCACTTGTGTTGGCGGAAATTTTTAAAGAAGCTGGATTACCTGATGGTGTTTTAAATATTATTCCTGGAAAAGGGGATGTTCTTAGTGAGGTGCTCACTACCCATCCGCATGTGAAAAAAGTTACTTTTACAGGAAGTGTGGAAGTTGGACATATTATTCAGCAGCAAGCCGGTTTTCGCAAGCTTACCCTCGAACTAGGATCGAACTCACCTTTTATTATTGATGAAGGTGTGGACATCGATCAGGTAATCGAAAGAAGTGTGATGGGGTCATTTTCGTTTAATGGGCAAGTGTGCATTTCCATTCAACGGATTTATGTTCATCAATCGCTTTATCAGAAGTTTGTCGAGAAATTTGTTAGTCGGACAAAACAGCTTGTGGTCGGCTCTCCCCTTGATGAAGATACAAACATCACAGCAGTTATTTCGAAAAAATCATTGGATCGTATTCAAAGCTGGATAGCGGAAGCTGTACAAGAGGGAGCCACAATTGAATGTGGCGGGAAAACAGAAGGAAACGCATTATTGCCAACTGTATTAACGAATGTAAATCGAGATTCAAAAGTATTTCGTTATGAAATATTTGGCCCGGTTGTTTGTATTTTCCCATTCGATACGTTAGATGATGCAATTAATGATGCAAATGATTCCCGTTACGGACTAAATTCAGGCATTATGACACCAAGTCTTGAACGAGCATTTTATGCGGCAGAACGTCTTGAAACTGGTGGGGTAATCGTCAATGATATTCCGACCTATCGAATCGATAATATGCCATATGGCGGTTGGAAAGATAGCGGCGTCGGTCGAGAAGGAATCAAATACGCAATGGAAGAAATGATGGAACAAAAATTTATTAGCTTTAAAACTGGTGAATAAGAAAAAATAAATGATAAACGGGTGACAGAAAGACAAAATTGCCGTTGCCCTTTTTAATTCTTTCCTGACTGGGAAAGTGCGATAAATAAATCAATCTCTTAATAATTTATACATATGAGACCTCTCTATATTTAGGGAGGCTTTTTTCTTTTAGTCACTATTTATTCATACTTATTTCAACAAAATAGTTTTATTCTAAAAAATATTTTCCATTCTTATAATTAAATAGTATAATATTTCTGATGTTTCAAAAAAGAATATTCATTTTTAATTTGCAAAAAATATGGAGGTTCGTTATGGGAGAATGCAGTTTTATTTTATTATCAGGTGGTATTGGAAAGAGAATGCAGGTTAATATTCCGAAACAATTCCTGCTGCTTGGTGGTAAACCAATATTGGTACATGTATTAGAAAAAATCGATACAATCGATTCAATAAAAGAAATAATTATTCCTTCTCCTAAAGAGTTTATTGAAAAAACAGAAGAAATAATTCATAACTATGGTTTTGCAACGCCTATTTACTGTATTGAAGGTGGAGACACAAGACAAGAATCTGTATATCATGCATTGAAATCAGCAAGATTCGATCAAGTCATTGTTCATGAGGCGGTTAGACCTTTCGTGACGAAAGAGGAGTTTAGTTATCTTATCGATTGTAAAAATGAAAGCGCTACATATGGCTTGGACATTCCTTTTACAGTACTCGAAGGAAAAGATTTCATAGAAAATAATTTAGTTCGGGATCAATTAATTAATATTCAATTGCCGCAAAAGTTTAATAGAAAGAAGTTATTGTATTCCCATGAATGTGCTAGAGAAGATAACCTAGAATTCACGGAAGATGCAAGCCTCTATTTCCATTATTTTAAATCAGACATAAAAGTGTTAAAAGGCAGTGATTACAATATAAAAATTACTAAACCAGTGGATCGGAAAATTGCCGAAGTTCTATATAAAGAATACATTTTAATGGAGGGATAACAATGTCAAAAACATGTGTAATTACTGGTGCAAGTAGAGGTATTGGTCGTGCTATCGCTGTAAGTTTAAGTAAACGCGAGGATATAAGAAATTTTATCCTTATTTCAAGAACGGAGGAAGGTTTGCACGAAACGGCTCAACTCATGAATCCAAATAAAGAAATCGAATGTCATGCAATGGATCTAACAGATTATGAAAAAGTAGAAAATCTGATTGCTAGTATTGGAGAGCGCTACGGAAGCATTGATTACTTATTAAATGTTGCTGGATTCGCAAATCCAAAATCATTGCTAGAAACGTCAATAGAAGAATGGGAAGAAACTTATAAAATTAACGTTCATTCCATTTTTTACATTACAAAAGAAGTGGTTAAATTTATGAAGCGTACCGGTGGAAAAATCTTAAATGTTGCTTCGACAGCAGGAATGACAGCCCGTCCAGGATGGCTGGCCTACGCCTCTTCGAAAGCAGCAATTATTAGTATGTCTGAAACGTTATCAGAAGAATTATCTGAGTATGGTATTTTAGTATATTGTATTTCACCAGGAAGATGTGCAACAGAATTAAGAAAAATTCTCGCTCCTGATGAAGACCCTTCAACAATCATGCAACCGGAGCATGTTGGTGAAATTGTTGATCATCTTCTGTCCGAAACAGGGATATGTTTAGATGGACAAAATATTATTGTAAGAAAGCAAGTTCAAAAACAAGCACAAAAAAATGCGGAAGAAATGGTACTCTCAGAACAAACTACTTAATAATTGTATAATTTTGGAGCGAGAACAACTAGAGAGGGATTGAAATGCAAATACAAAATACTATCCAAATCATTTTATTGATTTTGATATTAATTTCCGTTAACAAAAATTTGATTAAGAAAAGCAAACTTATTTTAAAAAGAACGGTTGTCGTAACAACTTGGTATTTATCTAAGCTTTATCCAAAAACTAAAAACTTAGTTGTTTTTGGTGCAGAAAATGGAAGAGGATTTAGAGGAAATCCAAAATATTTATTTTTAGAGATGGTAAAAAATCCTGAATTAACATGTGTCTGGATTTCGAAAGATCCAAATGTCGTTTCGGAATTAACAGAAAAGGGATATCTGGCTTTCAAATATAAATCGTTGAAAGGGATTCTTTATCAATTAAGAGCGAAGCTAGTCATACACTCACATTCAATTAATGATGATTTTTATAAAGTGTTGCTTGGGGGAGCCATCTCTTATAATACTTGGCATGGTGTTGGGCTAAAAAAAGTTTGGGGAGCAAATAAAAATACTTTTACTTATAAAATTCTTCACGAAAAGAGTTTTATTAAACGATTTTTCGGGAAATTTGTTGTTAAAACAAATTCAGCGAAGACGAATTATGTTGTCTCAACTAGTGAAAAAGTATCATCCTATTATCCTGAAACGTATTTAGTTCCTAAAGAAAATGTACTTGAATTAGGTCAGGTAAGAAATGATATCTTTTTTAGTGAATCCGAAGAAGACGCAGATGTGCCGACATTTTTAAAAGAAAATAAAATTATTACGTATATGCCGACACACCGAAGTTTTGGAAAGATAGATACGGATATTAATCTAGTATTCGATTTTCAAGAATTGGATCAGTTCTGTGAAAAGACGGGTTATATATTTGTGATTAAAAGGCATATGTATAGTAGTGGTTATATTCCAAAACAGTATAAGCATATAATCGATATAAGCGAAGAAAATATTGATCCTCAATTTTTGCTCAAATATACTGATATTCTATTAACCGATTATTCTAGCTGCTATACCGACTTTTTATTATTGGACAGGCCAGTTGCTTTTTATTGCTATGATCTTGAAACCTATTTGAAAAAATCGAATGAAATGTATCATGGATATTTCGATGTGACACCTGGTCCGAAAACACGTAACTTTGCAGAATTAATGCAATCCCTTGAAGAATATGTGAAAGATCCAACTTTATATCAGGACGAACGAAATAGAGTTCTAAATGTATTTTATTCGAGTGGAAATCAAGGGAAAGTATTAGAGAAGCAAGTAACCTATCTATATAAAAACATCTTAAAGATCTAAGAACAATGCATTTATGAAAGGTAGGTATATGATGAAAAATATTAAATTAATACCTACAATTATCGTGAAATATATGATTCAATTCGTGTATACTTGCTTTTGCTTGTTTTTTAAGGTGAAACAAAACAAGGTGACCTTTGCTTCCTATCGTTCAGATAAACTAACCGGAAATCTTTATTTTATTTGGAAGGAACTAGGGAAGCAGTATCCGAATTTTGAGTCGCATTTTGCTTTTAAAAAACTTAATAGTTCATTTTTTGGAAAGTTTGACTATTTGGTTCATATGGTAAAAGCTTGTTATGAACTTGCAACGTCAAAGTATTTTATTATCGACGATTTTTACTTTCCTATCTACGTCATTAAGCCGAGAAAAGGAATGGAAATCATCCAGCTTTGGCACGGATCAGGAGCTTTGAAAAAATTTGGACTTAGTACAATTGGGAAATCCTATGGTCCTAGTTTAGACTACTTAAAGCATGTGAAAATCCACTCGAACTATTCAAAAGTGTATGTAAGCTCATCGGAGGTCATTCCTTTTTATGCAGAAGCATTCGGGATGCCAAAAGAGCAAATTTATCCTTTAGGAATTCCGAGGAATGATTATTTTTTCCAAAGCGATGAAATTAATAAATTAAAAGATTCTTTTTATCAAGATTTTCCGGAACTTAGAAGCAAAAAGTTAATCCTATATGCTCCGACTTATCGGGGAAAAAGTCATTATCAAGGATCTTTCATATGTCCAATGAATATCGGGCAAATGAAAGCAAGTCTTCAATCTGAATATGCATTATTAATTCACTTACATCCATATATGCAATCCGGGCTAGTGCTTCAAGATGATGAAAAAGAATTTGCATATCATATTTATGAGAAATATACCATTCAAGAATTGCTCGTGTTAACTGATCTATTAATAACGGATTATTCTACCGTATTTGTGGATTTCAGCTTGCTTTGCCGCCCAATTGCATTCTTTACGAACGATCTTCAAGACTATATTGAGGAACGTGATTTCTATTATGATTATGAAACGATTATCCCTGGGCCGCTTTTTAATGAGACAGTAGCACTTATTGAATGGATTCAGAAGGGGAACTTTGACTTACAGGCAATCCGTCAATTTAGAGCAAGATTTTTTGATTATCTTGACGGAAATACGTCGAAAAGAATCGTTAGACATTTTGTAAAAATAGAAAAAGAATCGAAAATCGAGTCTCAGGAAAAAGTATCGTAACAAACAAAAGGGATCGTCCAAATTTGGATGATCCTTTTTGTTAAAAGATAAGAAAGTATAAATTTTATAGGATTAATGTTCCTAATAAATATCTGCTTTGTCTAGCTCCAGCGCCTATCGACTAGAAAACTTCAGGACTTTTCCCTACGATAAGTCAACATCGATTCGCCTTACATCACCCACGTTTCCTTTATCTCAGTCAAAGTCCCGTAAGTCTTTTACGTCGATGAGCAAGGCGCTTGCGCTTTTCTAATATTGTCCGGCTCTGGCGCTTCCATTTTTCGTATTAAGGTACTAATTTCATCGTTTCGTTAGCAGGTAAAGTTATTACCCCATGTGAAATAGGTTGAAGCACTTCATATTGATAGTTTGGAAACTTTTGAGAAATCAGTTGGCCGATTTTTTCACCTTTATTCTTTGGTACAAAGGATATAATGGTCGGCCCAGCCCCGCTTAGAATGGTTCCATATGCACCCAATTCATGACCTAATTCAGTAATTTTAACAAGGTCAGGCACTAATTGTTTTCGATAAGGATGATGGAATAAATCCTTCTCCATCATTTTTCCAGCTAAAACCCAATTATTTTGAAAAATTGCTGCAACTAATACATTGCTTATACTGCTCGCTTCAACTGCCTGTTTATACGACAATTGATCTGGTAAAACGGCTCTTGCTTTTTTTGTTTGTAATTCAAATGATGGAATCATTGCAACAATATCAATATTTGGTGCCGCGCATACAATCGTTTCTGTTGATTCATCCGTATGTGTAGAGATCGTTAGTCCTCCTAATAATGAAGCAGTAGCATTATCCGGATGTCCTTCAAAACTGCTTGCGATATAACCTTTTTCTTTAAGAGTCAAGTTAAGCTCAAGAACTAAATTTGCGGTTTCAATACCCCCAACAATTGCTGCTGCACTGCTTCCAAGCCCGCGAGCAAGTGGGATTTCACTATCCATGACAATCTTTAAAGGGGGCAGTTGTTTTTTATATAACTCACTTACACGATATGCTGCACGATAAAACAAATTTTCTTTTACATCAGGCAGCACAATTTCGTTATTCGTAAAATGGATATCCCACCTGTCAGCTGATTCAACATGAATTGTTAAAAAGCGATTAATAGCTAAACCGATTGAATCAAATCCGGGTCCAAGATTTGACGTACTTCCTGGAACTTTTAAGGTAAATTGAAAATGTTTCATTGTGCCACCTGCTTAAGATTGTGTAGTAGTTCATCTTTATTTGCCTGTAAAGTGATCGGCTGTAAATTTAATTGATCCATCGCTGTGGCGGGATCTTTCAACCCATTACCAGTTAGTACAGCGACAATCTTGCTTCCTTTTTTAATTTCCCCAGTCTGAATTTGTTTCTTAATTCCGGCAATAGATGCACATGAAGCCGGCTCTGCAAAAATGCCTTCCAAACCAGCAAGTTCCCGATAGGTTTCCAAAATCTCTTCATCCGTGACAAAATCAATTTTTCCATTTGATTCATCTGCTGCTTCAACTGCTAGCTTCCAACTTGCAGGATTCCCAATTCGAATGGCAGTGGCAATCGTTTCCGGGAATTCAATGACTTGATTTTTCGCTATTGCAGCAGAACCCTCAGCCTCAAACCCGTGCATTTTCGGCAGTGAATATCCCTTTTTCTGATGGAATTCTTTAAAGCCTTTCCAATAGGCGGAAATATTGCCGGCATTTCCGACAGGTATGGATAAAATATCGGGAGCTCCATCTAATTGTTCACAAATTTCAAAGGCAGCTGTTTTTTGTCCTTCTAAACGATAAGGATTAACAGAATTGACAAGTGTGTATTCGGAATGTTTAGCCGTATGTATAACCATTTCAAGGGCTTGATCAAAATTTCCTTCGATTTCATATATTTTAGCACCATACATGATGGCTTGAGCTAGCTTACCTAATGCAATTTTGCCTTTTGGAATAACAATTAAACAATCGAGCCCTGCCCGGGTGCTGTAGGCAGCAGCAGCAGCGGCTGTATTACCGGTTGATGCGCATATTACCCCGCGACTGCCGTTTTCTTTTGCTTTGGCTACTGCCAGTACCATGCCTCGATCTTTAAAACTGCCAGTCGGGTTTGCTCCCTCGTATTTAACGTATATTTCTGACTGCCACTTTTCCGATAGTTTCGTTAAAGGGATTAAAGGTGTGTTTCCTTCCATCAAACTAAGTGCCGGAGTATGTTCGTTTATTGGTAAATATTCCTCATATTGTTTTATCAATCCTTGCCAATACATATTATTTCATCCCTTCTACGCGATAGTAGCTTTTAACATCGATAACATCCTCTAAGTCTTTTAAAAGCTGATAGATTTGTTCAAAACGTTGTTGCTCTGTTGTATGTGTAATGATGGCTACTTCGGCCAAGTTTCCTGATAATAAAGGTTCTTGAATGATTTTTTGTAAACTCATGCCTTGATCATTAAATAATCCGGTTACCTTTGACAATGCGCCAGGCTGATCTTTCACATGAAGGCGGAGGAAATATTGACTTTCTACCGTTTCACTTGATTTGCATTTTTTCTCTTGGAGAGGTAGAAATATATGTTTACCGTTTATTCCGTAGGCCATATTTTTGACCACTGTTATTAAATCGGATACGACAGCAATTGCGGTTGGAAGCTCTCCGGCACCGGGACCATAGAACATCGTTTCACCGACAGAGTGTCCATACACATAAATCGCGTTAAATTCATTATCAACCGATGCAAGCGGGTGGTTAAATGGGAGAAGGGTTGGTCCGACACGGATATCAATTTCGTCATCCTCCACCTCTGCTATTCCTACTAGCTTAATAGCATAGCCAAGTTTTTTACTATATTGGATATCTTCTTCAGCCACACGGGTAATTCCTTCAACTTTTACATCCTCTAATGTAACTGGAATAGAATAGGCTAAATGACTTAAGATAACCATCTTTCTAGCTGCATCTAAACCCTCTACGTCTGAAGTAGGGTCGGCTTCAGCAAATCCAAGTGATTGCGCTTCTTGAAGAACCTTTTCGTAACTAACTGATTGGTGACTCATTTTACTCAAAATATAATTTGTCGTTCCATTAACGATCCCAATCAATTTTTTAATCCGATCAGCTGCTAGGCCATCCGTTAAACCTCGTAGAATTGGAATGCCGCCGCCAACGCTGGCCTCATAGTATAAATCACAACCTTCATCTGCTGCAGCCTGCAATAATTCTGTACCATAAAGAGCCATTAAATCTTTATTAGCTGTAATGACATGTTTTTTATTTTTTAGTGCTCTATGAATATATTTCCTCGTGTCATCAATTCCACCCATCACTTCAATAATAATATCAATCTCAGGATTATCGATGACATCACTAGGATTCAATGTTAGAAGATGATCATATTGATCCATCTTTCGCGATTTTTCTCGATCTTTTACAAGAATTTTACTAATTTGAATTTGCGAGCCTGATTGTTGAACCAATCTTTGTTGGTCATTCGTTAGTAAATGAACAACACCGGTTCCTACAGTTCCAAATCCTAATAATCCTACTGAAATTTTCTTCAAAGCTTTCACTCCATTCTTGTAAATTCATCTTTTTCAGAAATACAACTGTCTACCTATAACGGACATTATAATCCGAAATGAAAGCAAATAACAACCCTATTTATAGAAATTTCCCTTTTTATTATGAAAAAAATGAATATTAGTAAAAAAGTCAAAACTTTTATAAAAAATTTTTTTAGAAGAAATACGATAACGAAAGTAATGTAAGCGTTTACTAATTAACAGTTTAATCGAAATAGTCAAAAAATTTATTCAAAAGGGGTTGACCTGCCAATTTTATAGGCGTATGATTGTCAACAATTAAATAATTTTTCTAAAGATTCATAATCGAAGTTGAAAGGATTGAGTTGTTTTGTCAGACAAATGGATTTTCCTAAATGACCGTTTTGTAAAAAAGGAAGAGGCTGTTGTCTCTGTTTACGATCATGGTTTCTTATATGGTGACGGTGTGTTTGAAGGCATTCGTATGTATAGTGGGAATGTGTTTCGACTGGATGATCATATAAAACGGTTATACGAATCAGCACACTCAATCATGTTAGAAATTCCTTTTACAAAAGAAGAATTAAGTGAATTGATCGTTGAAACTTTGAAAAAAAATGAATTAAACGATGCATATATTCGGGTAGTCGTCTCAAGGGGTGTTGGCGATTTAGGACTCAGTCCATTTACTTGTCATAATCCTGGGGTCATTATCATTGCTGAACCTTTGGCATTATTTCCAAAGGAGCTTTATGAAACCGGCATTGAAGTTGTCTCCGTGCCAAGCAGACGTAATCGATCCGATGTGTTAAGTCCAAAAGTAAAATCACTCAACTACTTAAATAATATTCTCGTAAAAATTGAAGCGAGTTTAGCAGGAGCTAGTGAGGCATTGATGATGAATGACCAAGGCTATATTGCAGAAGGTTCCGGAGACAATGTGTTCATTGTTAAAGATGGCATCATTAAAACACCTCCCGGATATATCGGAGCTCTCGAAGGTATTACAAGAAATGTAATTATTGAACTGGCTAAACAACAAGGCTTCGATATTCGCGAAGATGTGTTTACTAGACATGATGTGTACACTGCCGATGAGGTTTTCTTAACCGGCACTGCAGCGGAAGTTATCGCCGTAGTGAAGGTGGATGGAAGAAAAATCGGGGATGGCCAGCCAGGGGAGGTAACAAAGCAGTTATTGACCGGTTTCCGAAATGCGGTTACGAAAGATGGCACAAAGGTGTATGAAGAAAGCCACATTCAAGTAAGTTAAGTGAAAGGAATGAAAAGTAGCGGCATGCGAAGTGACATGATAAAAAAAGGAATTGACCGTGCTCCACATCGAAGCTTGCTTTATGCAGCTGGTGTTAAAACAAAGGACTTAAATAAGCCTTTTATCGGTGTTTGTAATTCCTATGTAGATATTATACCAGGACATAAACATTTAAATAAATTTGCAGAAGTCGTGAAAGAAGCCATTTGGGAAGCAGGCGGAGTTCCATTTGAATTTAACACAATTGGTGTAGACGATGGAATTGCAATGGGGCATATCGGCATGAGATATTCCCTTCCTAGCCGGGAAATCATTGCTGATAGTGCCGAAACAGTAATAAATGCTCACTGGTTCGATGGAGTTTTTTACATCCCAAACTGTGACAAAATTACACCTGGAATGCTAATGGCAGCAGCAAGGACCAATGTTCCATCTGTTTTCGTTTCGGGCGGTCCAATGGAGGCAGGTAAATCTGAAGACGGAAAAAATCTTTCCTTAACATCTGTTTTCGAAGGTGTTGGAGCATATAAGTCAGGAAAGATGGATGCAGAACAGTTAAAAGCACTTGAAACAAGCGCCTGCCCTACATGTGGATCATGCTCAGGGATGTTCACAGCCAATTCGATGAACTCATTGATGGAAATTTTAGGGGTAACGCCACCGGGAAATGCGACAATTGTTGCCACATCCGATGAAAGGCACCGAATTATTAAAGAAGCTGTAGGCCATTTAATGAACTGTATCAAGAATGATATTAAACCGCGCGATATTATAACGAGAGAAGCAATTGATGATGCTTTTGCACTTGATATGGCAATGGGGGGTTCAACAAATACAGTTTTACATACACTAGCGATTGCTCATGAGGCTGGTATTGAATATGAACTTGATCAAATTAATGAAATCGCTAAACGAGTTCCTTATCTCGCAAAAATAAGCCCGGCCTCCGATTATTCGATGCACGATATTCATTTAGCCGGTGGAATCAGTGCCATCATTAATGAACTTTGCAAAGTCGAAGGTGCAATTCATCGAGATCGCTTAACAATAACAGGTCATAGCGTATTTGAAAATGTAAAAGATTATAAGATTAAAAACAAAGAGGTTATTCGTCCAATTGAAAATGCCTACAGTCCAGTCGGTGGACTTTCCATATTAAATGGTAATCTTGCACCGAATGGAGGGGTGATTAAAGTAGGTGCGGTTGACCCGTCGATTAAAACCTTTCTTGGAGAAGCGATTGTGTTTGAATCCCAAGAGGATGCCCAAGAAGGCATTGATAGTGGTTTAGTCCGTGAAGGTCATGTCGTTGTCATCCGTTACGAAGGACCAAAAGGCGGACCGGGAATGCCGGAAATGCTGGCACCAACCTCATCAATCGTCGGAAGGGGTTTATCAACAAGTGTCGCATTAATTACCGATGGAAGATTTTCAGGGGCAACGAGGGGGATCTGTGTTGGACACATTTCACCAGAAGCTGCTGAAGGTGGACCAATCGCCTTCATCCAGAATGGCGATAAAATATTTATCGATTTAACGAACCGAACAATTGAGGTCATGTTAACAGATGCAGAACTTGAAAATAGAAAAAGAAACTGGAATCCTCCAGAGCCAAAGATTACATCCGGCTATTTAGCAAGATATGCCGCACTTGTAACATCAGCAAATACTGGAGGAGTATTGAAAATTCCATCACAGCAAAAAACGTTGACGAGGACAAATGGATAAGATCAAGTATTCACAGAGAGTCGGGCTTGCTGGAAACCGATAATACCTCTTATCCTAACTCACCTCGGAGTGCTAGTCTGAAAGATTAAGTAGGATTAGCCGAGTGTTCACTTAAACACTCGTTACAAAAAAGTAACAGTTTGAAGTTATCGTTTAAAACTTTAAGCTGCTACACGAGTTGCTATTTCGTAAGGATAGCATAAAGTTGGGTGGTACCGTGAAAAGAAGTCTTTTCATCCCTTCATAATTGGTAGATTAATAGATGCCATATTTTTGAGGATGAGAAGGCTTTTTTATATGAATTCAAAGCTTAAAAAAATAGGAGGGAAAATAGTGCAGACTAAAGCAATGACGGATGATCAATTGTTGACGGCAGAATTAAATGGAGCTGACTTGCTCATTCAATTAATCATCAATGAGGGTGTAGAGGTGATTTTTGGTTATCCGGGAGGAGCTGTATTACCGATCTATGATGCCTTATATGGGAAGAAACTCAAGCATGTTCTAGCACGCCATGAACAAGGATCTATTCACTCTGCAGAAGGTTATGCACGCGTAACTGGGAAGCCGGGGGTTGTAATTGCCACATCTGGACCAGGTGCTACAAATTTAATAACGGGTTTAACCGATGCAATGATGGATTCTTTGCCACTTGTTGTCATTACAGGCCAAGTAGCAAGTCAAGTCATTGGTACAGATGCTTTTCAGGAAGCAGATGTCATTGGGATTACCACACCGGTAACAAAACATAATTATCAAGTCCGTGATGTTAAAGACTTACCAAGAATTGTGAAGGAAGCCTTTCATATTGCTACAACTGGAAGACCAGGCCCGGTTGTGATTGATATTCCTAAAGATATTTGTGGACAGAAAATGCAGCATAGCCTGAATGTTGATATCCAATTGCCCGGTTATCAACCTAATTACAACCCAAACGTGCTTCAAATTAAGAAATTAATAGAAGCAATATCACGCTCATCACAACCGGTTATTTTAGCAGGTGCAGGAGTCTTACATGCGAAGGCAAGTGAATTATTATTCGATTTTGCAGTAAAATACGAAATTCCTGTAGCTAATACATTGCTTGGATTAGGTAGTTTCCCTGCTGAACATCCGCTGTTTTTAGGTATGGCCGGTATGCATGGTACGTATGCAGCGAATATGGCCCTTTATGAATCAGATCTACTTATTAATTTTGGGGCACGCTTTGATGATCGATTAACAGGTAACTTGAAACATTTCGCTCCTAATGCTGTGGTCGCTCATATCGACATTGATGCAGCAGAAATTGGTAAAAATGTACTAACACATATTCCGATCGTTGCAGATGCAAAGGTAGCACTAACTAAGCTTTTAGAGGAAGAACCTGCAAAGGGAAATATCAAAGAGTGGAACGGAAAATTATCGGAAAATAAAAAAATGTATCCACTATGGCATAGCAACAATGGAGAAGAATTATCTCCACAAAAAGTAATCGAGTTCATTCATCAATACACAAATGGTGACGCAATCGTCACAACAGATGTTGGTCAGCATCAAATGTGGGCAGCTCAATATTATCATTTTTCTAAACCACATCAATGGGTAACCTCGGGCGGACTTGGAACAATGGGATTTGGTTTTCCAGCTGCAATTGGCGCACAACTAGCCAATCAGGAACAAACTGTCGTCGCAATTGTTGGTGATGGCGGATTTCAAATGACATTGCAGGAACTTTCCGTTGTAAAAGAGTTAAATCTTCCAGTGAAAGTGGTGATCATCAACAATTTATCGCTTGGAATGGTAAGGCAATGGCAGCAAACGTTTTATGAAGAACGGTATTCCTATTCCAAAATACCGGTTCAACCAGATTTCGTTAAGCTAGCAGAAAGCTATGGAATTAAGGGAGTAAGAATTACAACCGAGCAGGAGGCAAAAGAGGTATTACCATCCGTATTAACCGATTCCACACCAGTTGTTATTGACTGCCGCGTCAAGCAAGAAGAGAATGTCTATCCAATGATCGCACCTGGAAAAGGACTACATGAAATGATAGGGGTGAAGCCATGAAGCGCGTTGTAACAGCAATTGTATTAAACCAAAGCGGGGTATTAAATCGGGTCACAGGAGTTTTATCGAAAAGACAATTCAATATTGACAGCATTACCGTAGGCAGAACCGAAAACGATGAAATTTCGCGAATGACGATTGTCGTCAATGTAGAAGAAGAACAACAAGTTGAGCAACTGACGAAGCAATTGAACAAACTCATTGATGTTCTGAAGGTGGCTGATATTACCGATCAAGCCATTGTGGCTAGAGAGTTGGCGTTAATAAAAGTATTTAGCAATTCACAAACGCGCAATGAAATCGGTGGGATTGTTGAACCATTCCGAGCTTCGATTATCGATGTAAGTCGCGAAAGCATCACGATCCAAGTCACAGGAGACACAGATAAAATCGAAGCATTAATCGATTTGCTAAAACCATATGGAATTAAAGAAATAGCCAGAACAGGATTAACTGCTTTCTTACGAGGCTCACAAAAACAGGTGACCGAGCTCGCATCATTCTCATTATTGAAATAGGCTCTCATTATAAATGTAACCAAAATAATTTTTTTAAAAAAAGGCTGTGCTAGAGGTGATTGTTATTTCTGTGAAACTCTGTTGATTGGAGCGAAGTGCCCGGAGCGGAAATCAACAACCAAGTTCAGCACAACCAAAAAAAAGGAGAAGATTAGACATGGCAAAAGTATATTATGATTCAGATATTCAAGTAGAGGTATTGAAAAATAAAAAAATCGCGGTTGTAGGATATGGTTCACAAGGGCATGCACACGCACAAAACTTACGTGACAGCGGATTTGATGTTGTCATTGGTTTGCGAAAAGGAAAATCATGGGATCAGGCAGAACAGGATGGTTTCTCTGTAAAAACAGTAAGAGAAGCAAGCGAAGAAGCAGATTTGATCATGGTTCTTCTACCAGATGAAAGACAAACACAAGTATATAAAGAAGAAATTGAGCCAGCTCTTTACCCTGGAAAAGCAATCGCTTTTGCACATGGGTTCAACGTTCATTTTAACCAAATTGTTCCTCCTGAAAATGTAGATGTATTTCTCGTTGCACCGAAAGGTCCTGGACATTTGGTCCGTCGCACATTTGTTGAAGGTGCGGGAGTGCCAGCATTAATTGGTGTATACCAAGATGTATCCGGAGAAGCGAAGGAAGTAGCATTGGCGTATTCAAAAGGAATCGGCGGCGCGAGAGCGGGAGTATTAGAAACAACATTTAAAGAAGAAACAGAAACAGATCTATTCGGTGAACAGGCGGTATTATGTGGGGGATTAACATCATTGATTAAAGCTGGTTTTGAAACATTAACAGAAGCAGGGTACCAGCCGGAAGTAGCATACTTCGAATGTCTTCATGAAATGAAATTGATTGTTGATTTAATTTATGAAGGTGGATTAAAAGGAATGCGCTACTCTATTTCCGATACAGCACAATGGGGTGATTTCGTTTCTGGTCCTAGAGTCGTGAATGATGAAACGAAAAAACGCATGGGTGAATTGTTAAAAGAAATCCAATCCGGCCAATTTGCAAAAGGGTGGATTCTAGAAAACCAAGCAAATCGTCCAGTATTTAATGCGATTAATTCAAGTGAAAATCAGCATCCAATTGAAGTAGTTGGTGAGGAATTACGCAAACTAATGCCATTTGTTAAAAAACAACAAAAACAAGAGGAAGTGGCAGCATATGCAAAAAATTAATATATTCGATACGACTCTTAGAGACGGTGAACAGTCAATAGGTGTCAATTTGAATGAATTAGAGAAATTGGAAATAGCTAAACAATTGGAGAGGCTTGGAGTGGATATTATGGAGGCGGGATTTCCCGCTTCCTCTAAAGGAGATTTCCAAGCGGTCCAAACAATTGCCAATTCGATTCGAAACAGTTCTGTTACAGGATTAGCGAGAGCACATAAACAGGATATTGATATTGCTTGGGACGCGCTAAAAGGTTCTGTAGAGCCGCGACTTCATATTTTTCTAGCGACCTCTCCAATCCATATGACGTATAAGCTGCAGAAAACACCAGATGAAGTATTGGCATCTGCTGTAGAAGCAGTAAAATACGCAAAACAAAGATTCCCACAAGTACAATGGTCTGCAGAGGACGCGAGTCGTTCAGATAAATGGTTTTTAGTGAAAATCATTACTGAGGTCATCAAAGCAGGCGCTACAGTCATTAATTTGCCCGATACAGTTGGCTATAGTACACCTGCAGAATACGGGAACCTCTTTACATTTATCCAACAAAACGTTCCCAATATCGACCAGGTTATATTATCTGCCCATTGTCATGATGACCTTGGTATGGCGACCGCCAACTCTTTAGCTGCTATAGAAAACGGAGCAAGACAAATTGAAGGGACCATCAATGGAATTGGTGAAAGGGCCGGAAATGCTGCATTAGAAGAAATTGCAGTCGCTTTGCATATTAGAAATGATTTTTACAAAGCGAAAACAGGCTTAAAGTTAAATGAAATCAAACATACGAGTCAGCTGATTAGCAAATTGACAGGTATGGTTGTACCGGGGAACAAAGCAGTCGTCGGAGCAAATGCTTTCGCCCATGAATCCGGTATCCACCAAGATGGAGTGTTAAAAGAAGCATCTACTTATGAAATTATTACGCCGGAATTAATCGGAGTATCTTCAAATAGTCTTGTGCTAGGAAAACACTCCGGACGTCATGCATTTAAACAAAAAGCATTAGAACTTGGCTTTGAACTAACTCCTGAAAAATTAAAAGAGGCTTTTGATTCGTTCAAAGCATTAACTGATCGGAAAAAGGAAGTAACCGAAGACGATTTATTTACAATTCTTGCTGATAAGCAAACGGAACAAATAAATGTAAAAACATATGAACTTCAAAATATACAAGTACAATATGGAACGAATAATGTGCCTACGGCCACAGTTGTTGTTAAAGCACCAGACGGAAGATTTTTGGAAGAAGCAGCAACAGGTGCTGGAAGTGTGGAAGCCATTTATAACACCTTATCCCGCATGATCGATGAGCCTATTGAATTAATGGATTATAAGCTTCAATCCATTGGATCAGGAAGGGATGCATTGGCAGATGCTTATGTAAAAGTAAAATATGATGGAATTGAATCTGGAGGCAGAGGTTCAGCGCAAGACGTGCTAGAGGCTTCGGCAAGGGCATATTTAAATGCAGTAAATCGCGTCATTGTACAGGAAGAAATAAAGAAAGAACGACTTCACGTTTAAAAATACAAAGGAGGCAATGGTTATGAAAAAAAGAATCGCAATTTTACCTGGTGATGGGATTGGACCTGAAGTAATGCAAGGTGCTGTGCGAGTCCTTCAAGCGATATCGGATTGTTTTCAACATGATTTTATTTTCGAACAAGGCTTGATTGGTGGTGCTGCCATCGATGAATGTGGTAATCCGCTTCCCGATACAACGTTAGATTTATGTTCCAAGAGCGATGCGATTCTTTTAGGAGCGGTTGGTGGTCCGAAATGGGATTCAACTACTCATACAATTCGTCCGGAACAAGGGTTGCTTCGAATTAGAAAGGAACTTGGCCTTTTTGCTAATCTGCGCCCGGTCAATGCCTATCAACCGCTTATTCATGCCTCAACATTAAAAAAAGAAGTCATCGAACATGTCGATTTATTGATTGTTCGTGAATTAACTGGCGGTCTTTATTTTGGAAAACCTAGTGAAAGACGAGGAGTCAATAAAGATTTAGCCATTGATACATTAGTTTATAATGTCAAAGAAATTGAAAGAGTCGTAGACAAAGCATTTCAATTGGCAAGAAAACGAAGGAAAAAACTAACCTCAGTAGATAAGGCAAATGTCCTTGAATCAAGCCGAATGTGGCGTGAAGTTGTTAATCGAGTATCCGCTAATTATCCTGATGTTCAGGTAGAGCATATGCTTGTCGATTCAGCATCGATGCAGCTAATCTATCGGCCTGAGCAATTTGATGTCATCGTAACGGAAAATCTTTTCGGAGATATTTTAAGTGATGAGGCTTCGATGATTACCGGCTCACTTGGTATGCTTCCTTCAGCAAGTTTACGAAGTGACATGGTTGGCTTGTATGAGCCTGTACATGGATCCGCACCCGATATTGCAGGAAAAAACCTGGCAAATCCACTAGGGATGATATTGTCTGTTGCCTTAATGCTCAAATTTTCGTTTGGACTCGAGAAAGAGGCAAACATTATTGAGGAATCTGTAATGAAAGTATTGACTGATGGATTCCATACCGGAGACTTAAACGTACAACAAGGAACACAAGTGAGCACAACTGAAATGGTCAATAAAATTATTGATTCTATTAATGAAAATCAAGCAATTTCAGGAATTTTAACGGCTTATATTTAGGAGGATTCATATGCAACCAAAAAACATTATAGAAAAAATTTGGGATCAGCATTTGATCCATCAAGAACAAGGAAAGCCAGATCTGCTATATATTGATTTACATTTAGTGCATGAAGTAACATCTCCTCAAGCCTTTGAAGGTTTGAGGATGAATAATCGAACAGTGAGAAGACCGGATTTAACTTTTGCAACTGTTGATCATAATGTAGCCACAACAAAGCATCGGATTTCAAATGATCCTATTGCTAAAAAGCAAATGAGTACACTAGAGAAAAACTGTGAAGAATTTAACATTCCGCTTGCGGGTATTGATCATCCTGACCAAGGGATTGTACATGTCATCGGTCCTGAGCTAGGATTAACGACACCAGGTAAAACCATTGTTTGTGGGGATAGTCATACATCGACACATGGTGCGTTCGGTGCAATTGCTTTCGGAATCGGAACAAGTGAAGTCGAGCATGTTCTTGCCACTCAAACATTGTGGCAACGCCGTCCGAAAACATTGCAAATAAAGGTGAATGGCAATCTGGGTTATGGTGTGACAGCAAAAGATTTAATTTTAGCGATCATAGGGAAATTTGGGATTGATGTTGGTACCGGGCATATTGTTGAATATACCGGTGAAGCGATTCGGAAAATGTCAATGGATGAACGGATGACAATTTGTAATATGTCGATTGAAGCAGGTGCAAGAGCTGGATTAATCAGTCCTGATGAAACGACGATTTCCTATTTGCGTGGAAGAAAGTACGCTCCTAAAGGAGAGGAATTTGATAAATGTGCTGAATATTGGTTAAGTCTTGCAACAGATGATGGTGCCAAATACGATCGAACCATTGAAATTGATGCTGATACTGTTGAACCCCAAGTAACATGGGGGACAAATCCCTCTATGTGTTTATCAATTAATGATAAATTACCTGTCATTGAAGAGATTGAGAATAATAGTGAAAAAGAATCCGTTCGAAAAGCACTTCATTATATGGGATTAACAGAAGGAACCTCACTTAAGGAGATTGAAATCCAACATGTCTTCATTGGTTCTTGCACGAATTCTAGATTAAGTGATTTGCGCAAAGCAGCAGATGTAGTAAAAGGAAATCATGTCCATAAAAATGTGAGAGCATTAGTAGTACCAGGTTCACAAACAGTGAAAGCTCAAGCTGAAGCTGAAGGATTGGATAAAATCTTTATCGAAGCAGGATTTGAATGGCGTGAATCCGGATGCAGCATGTGCTTGGCGATGAATGCGGATGTCGTTCCGGCGGGTGAAAGATGTGCTTCTACTTCAAACCGTAACTTTGAAGGGCGTCAAGGGAATGGATCAAGAACCCATCTTGTAAGTCCTGAAATGGCTGCCGCTGCAGCTATTAACGGAAGATTTGTAGATGTAAGAAAAATAGAGAAAGTTTATCAATAGGAGGTGATTGCTGGTGCAACCATTTGAAACATTTAAAGGATTAGTTTTACCATTGGACCGGACAAATGTCGATACAGATCAAATCATCCCAAAACAATTTTTAAAAAGAATTGAAAGACAAGGGTTTGGCGAATGTCTTTTTTATCATTGGAGATATGATGAAAAAGGAGAACCTGTTGAGGAATTTCCTCTTAATCAAGAAAAATATCAGGGCGCCGAAATACTCGTTGCCGGAGCTAATTTTGGATGTGGATCTTCTCGTGAGCACGCTCCGTGGGCACTGCAGGATTACGGATTTAAAGTAATCATCGCCCCAAGTTTCGCAGATATTTTTTATAATAATTGTTTGAAAAATGGCATATTACCGATAACGTTAGATACTCAATCATTACTCGAAAGATCCGAAACGGAAACGTTATTCATGACGGTTGACCTGGAAAATCAGAAACTTATTCTTGATAATGAGCAACTCCATTTTGACATTGATTCATATCAGAAGGAGACGCTTTTGAAAGGATTAGATGATATCGCATTAACAATGATGCTTGAAGATAAGATTACGAAGTATGAAGAAAATGTAAAACTAGTATGAATCACTGCCGATTCAGGCAGTGGTTTTTCCTATGGATATCTTTCTGTGATACACTAATAAGATAAAGGAGGATGATCATGGTTCAAACAATTTTGTTTGATATAGATGGCGTTTTGTTAAGTGAGGAGCGGTATTTTGATGCTTCCGCATTAACGGTGTGGGAGTTAATACATAGTGAAAAGTATTTAGGACTTGGAGCGGATCAATTTAAAACGACATTTAATGATGAGGAAATTGCTTCTATTCGAGATACAGTTTTCATTAACGACCAGGTTCTGAAATTTTTAAAATCAAAAGGTTTAAATGCGAACTGGGATATGATTTATCTCACATTTAGCTTTCAGCTTATTCAGCTTTTATCACAGATAAAGGATAAAGAACAAGCGAAGATTTCTGAGTGGTTAAAAAATGATATTGACCGAAAAACGCTGCTTGAAATAAACGAAGTATTATCCAAGTATGATATTAATGTTCAATTCGACCTGTTCATCCCTGAATTTCAACAATCAAAAACGGAATTATTTCAATTTTTAAATATACTGGCCGAAAAAAAATTGGGAGTAAAGACGGAAATTTTTAGCGGGAAAAGTGTTCTTTGGTCAATATGTGAACATGTCTCTCAAGAATGGTATGTAGGCGATGAGTATGTTCTTTCCTCAACAGGAAGACCTTCTGTTCAGAAGGGGAAAAAAGGATTTCTAACAGATGAACAAACATTAGCTTCACGCGAAGAAATAAGCGGATTGTTTCAAGATTTAACAGACGCCGGATTAACGATTGGTATCGGTACAGGACGGCCTGAGCTTGAAACGGTTAAGCCGTTCGAATACTTACAATGGCATAAATATTTTGACCCCAATCGAATTGTTACTGCTGACAATGTGCTTCTTGCGGAAAAGGAACATCAGGACTGCGCACCATTGGCAAAGCCTCATCCGTACACATATATTCAAGCATTGAAAGGGAATCAAACCTCTGTGGCGAGTTGTCTAAAGGAACAATTGCCACTAGAGCATGGAGATCAAATACTGATCGTTGGAGATTCCTTTGCGGACCTTTTAGCAGCGAGAAAAATGGGATGTCAATTTGCTGCGGTGTTAACAGGACTAACAGGAAGAAAGGAATTCGAGGAACATCGGGCTGATTTTATACTGGATTCTGTATTAGATGTGAAAAGCATTGTTTTTTCGATGATTAGGTAGAAAGGTTCGGAGAATAAAGACTCGTCTATGTAGGCGAGTTTTTATTATGTCGAATTTGGTTTGTGGAACATGGAATTGAATTTGTGCCGCATAGATCGGAATTTGTGGATCATAGAAAGAAATTTGTGGAGCAAAGGTATAAATTTTAAATGGTCGATTTTCTGCATGATACTAAAAGATGCTGTTAGCAAAGATTTTATTTGATATATTTTTTATTATCGAGCATTCATTAAAGGGTTTTTGAATAAAAAAGGAGTTTTAAAAATGAAAACAGAAAAAGAAAAAATGTTAGCCGGGGAAATGTATAACCCGTCTAATCCTGAATTAATGAAGGATAGAGAAAATACAAGACGACTGGTTAGAATGTATAATCAAACGACAGAAACAGAAGGCGATAAGCGTTCTAAATTATTGAAAGAGTTACTCGGTTCAACGGGTGAACACGTATATATGGAGCCAAATATTAGGTTTGATTATGGATATAACACATATGTAGGTGAAAACTTTTTTGCTAATTTTGATTGTACGATTTTAGACGTTTGTGAAGTGCGATTTGGAGATAATTGTATGCTTGGACCTAGTGTGCAGATTTATACTGCGACACATCCACTTGATCCCACTGAACGTAATTCCGGAAAAGAGTATGCGAAACCGATTGCGATTGGGGATAATGTATGGATTGGTGGAAGTGCGATAATAAATCCAGGTGTTGTTATAGGTAACAATGTTGTCATTGCATCGGGGTCTGTAGTTACTAAAAATGTACCGGATAACGTGGTAGTTGGCGGCAATCCGGCAAAGGTTATTAAACGGATAGAAGTATAAACATTAAGTTGACTTTCAAAAAAATGGCATACTTCTTTTGTATGCCATTAATTAATGGAAAAATAATGTTGCATGTTTAATAATTTTCAACAACTGCTACTTCTTTCGATAATTCGAGAACGTCAACCTCTTCTAGACCATTTAGTAATTTAAGAGAATATATGACATCATCATCTATTTTTTTATCTAACGTTAGCACCATAATTGCCTCGCCTCCAATCGTTTCACGACCCACCTGCATCGTACCAATATTAATATGGTAGTCTCCAAGGATGGATCCTACAAGTCCAATCATTCCTGGGCGATCCTCATGTTTTATATAAAGAAGGTGTTGTTCAGGCTTCACATCAATTCTATAGTTATTAATTTTAACAATTCGTGTACCGTAGCCATTCAATACCGTACCACCGATAACAACAATCTCGTTTCCTTTCGATAAACTTAATTCCATATAGTTAGAGAAGCCTTTATTCGGAGCATTCTTCTCAATGTTGTAAGTAAGGCCGTGTTCTTTTAATAAATGGAAGGCGTTAATAATATTTACGGAATCACTTAAATGATATGCAAGAATTCCTTTAATCATCGTTCTTGTTAAAAGACTTGTATCTTCCTCTATTAACTCTCCAGAATAGCGGATGTCAATTTTATTGGGTGCTTGCTTAAAAAGTTGAATCGCCAATTGGGCAATTTGTTCACCTAATTCTAAAAAAGGCTTCATTTTTTTCTGAATCTCGCCGGAAATTTGCGGCATATTGATCGCATGGCGAATAGAATTTGTTTCAAAAATGCTAATGATTTCTTCGCTTACTTCCTTCGCGACTTTTTCTTGTGCTTCTTCGGTTGATGCTCCTAAATGTGGAGTTGCGATGATGTTAGGATGCTGAAGTAGGTCTAAGTTGGTTGGGGGTTCCTGTTCAAAGACATCGAGTGCTGCACCGGCAATTTGTCCGCTTTGGAGACCATGGAGCAATGCGGATTCAACGATAATTCCGCCACGGGCACAGTTAACGAGTCGTACACCTTTTTTCATTTTACTTATATATTCATCATTTACTAAGCCTTTCGTTTCGGGCGTTAGTGGTGTATGAAAAGTGATAAAGTCGGATTGCTTAGCAATTTCATCTAAGCTAGCTTTTGTAATTCCAAGCTTTTTTGCACGTTCATCAGATAAATAAGGGTCAAACCCCAAAATCTTCATTTGAAAGCTTTTTGCACGTTTGGCAACTTCGGTTCCGATTTTTCCCATACCTACGATTCCAAGTGTTTTTTCATATAGTTCCACCCCTTTAAAGGAGCCGCGTTTCCATTCACCTTTTGATGTCGATTGGTAGGCATGAGGGATTTTTCGGGCTAAAGAGAGCAACATAGCTAACGTATGTTCCGTAGCGGCTATCGTGTTTGCTCCGGGTGCATTAATAACGATGATACCTTTTCGAGTGGCCGAATCTAGGTCAATATTATCGACTCCTACACCTGCGCGTGCAATTACTCTTAATCTAGTGGCGTATTCTAATAGATTTTTCGTAACAATTGTTTGGCTGCGGACTATAAGGGCATCATAGTCTTTAATTATTTCACATAGTTCCAGTTCTGTAAGATTATTTTTTTTATCAACAAAAAATTCAGGATGCTCATATAATTTTTTTAAGCCTATATCACTAATTGAATCTGTCACTAATACTTTATACATGTTGACTCCATACCTCCTCAGCTGCTTTTATCGCTTTTCCAAAAACATTTCTTCCATCCAACTTATGTAAAGCCATTTCAAGTCCGTTTAATACTTTTAAAATATCAAAAGGGGTGCAGTAACCCATATGCCCAATTCGGAATATTTCACCTTTGAGCTGTTTTTGGCCTCCAGCAATCGTAATAGAATAGTTATCTTGAAGAATTTTTTTGATCATATTCGCTGTTCCTGAGGCCGGTTTGACCGCTGTTACGGTAGGTGAACCTTGAGCATCCGAGACAAGGAGTGGAAGCTCTATCGCTTTTAATCCTTCACGTATCATTTTTTTCAATAGCTGATGTCTTTCAATTACTTGATTGAATCCTTCCTCTTCAATCATATAGCAAACCTCGCAAGCCCCGGCTATGAGTGAAACAGCGGGCGTAAAAGGAGTAGATTTTTCTTTTTCATAGGATGAAAAATAGCGATTTAAATCTAAATAAAAACGTTTTGTCTGGCATGTGCGAATTGTGTTTTTTGCTTTAGCATTCACTGCAATAAAAGCCAATCCGGGCGGAAGCATTAAGGCCTTCTGTGACCCTGAAACTAATATATCTATGTGCCAAGATTCCATGTCAACTGGCACAGCGCCAATACAACTGACGCCATCAACGATAAAAAGGGAATTTGTTAAACGTTTTGTTACTTCACCAAGTTGTTGAATAGGGTTAAGCACCCCTGTCGATGTTTCACAATACGTTGCAAACACCGCTTTAATTTTGACATCTAGCTTTTTTAAAAAATCCTCTAATTGATCAGGCGTACAAATCTTTCCCCATTCAATGGTTAATCGATGAACATTCGCCCCGAATGCCTCGCAAATACTAGCAAAACGGTCTCCAAAGGCACCTGTAACAATGACGACGACATGATCACCTTCTTCAATTATATTTGCAGCAGCTGTTTCTAAGGCAGAGGTCCCGCTTCCAGTTAATAGGAGTACTGGTTCCTTTGACCCGAATATCGGCATTAGACGTGTCGAAACCTCTTCTAATAAATGGGCAAACGCTTGACTGCGATGCCCAATCATCGGTTGATTCATGGCAAGTTTCACCCGTTCTGGAATAGGTGTCGGGCCGGGAGTAAATAAATAGTGTTGATTGAGAAGCATTTCGTTCATCCTTTCTTTACGAAAATAAAAGTCCCCCATAACAGACAAATATGCCATGTTATGAGGGACGTCATATACGTGGTGCCACCCTCTTTTGTTACAAAACGTAACCTCAGAGAAAAATAACGACATTAAGCCGTGACAGCCTACTATTTCATTCAACTGTCCAGTTCAGAAGTGCTCGGTTTTGTGAAGAAAAAGCATCGGTTCACAGCAACCACCGACTTTCTTAAGCTCTTATCTTCAAACCATCTTCATCATCACTTTGTTTAATTATTAATTGTTTCAAATATTCTACCAAATACACTTTAGTTTTGTAAAGAGTTAAATTTATAAAAATTTAATCGTTTCAATATAAAACGAGATTGCAGCAAATGGTTTATACATAAATGATGTCGAAAATTTACGAATGATTAATTTATTTATTCCCTTGACATTTGTATTCATCGGTACTAATATAATAAACAATAATTCAAAAAATGAATTGCGTTGATGAAGAGTAGTAATTTATATGAACACTTAAAGAGAGCTGGTGGTTGGTGTGAACCAGTGTGAACGTATAAATGAATGGACTTCGGAGCATCCAAACCGAAAATCAATTTTGAACAGTAGGCTTTGGCGAATGTCTCATCGTTACAAGAGACGGGTATTAAGTTGTCAAACTTGATATTGTCAAAGTGGGCTGTTCGTCAGCTAATAAAGGTGGTACCGCGGGTTCCTCGTCCTTTTGGATGAGGGACCTTTTTGTGTTTTTTAAAAGAAAATTTTATAGTGATAAATCATTGAATAAGAGGAGTACGTTTAACTAAAATCGTCGCAGAGAACCGGTGTTGGTGGGAATCCGGTACGAGGAGTGAAACGGAATGGACTTATGAGAGGTTTCTTGAACACAAAGTAGGGAAACACGGCCTCCACCGTTACAAGGATAGGGTATCAGAACTCAGTTCTCGTACCTGAAAAGAGGAAGGGATAATTCCCTTCAAAAAGAGGTGGCACCGCGAACAAAATCGTCCTCTATAAACACATACATTGATGTGTTTATAGGGGACTTTTTTTATTTTCTCTCATTGTTGAATTTATAACTAAGTTGATTGGAGCGGAAGATGCGAGACTCCTGCGGGAAGAACGGTAAACGGGAGACCCCGCAGGTGCGTTTAGCACCGAGGAGGCTCCCGGACCGCCCGCGGAAAGCGAGCATCTGGAGCGGAAATCAACAGTCTTTAGCACAACCCATTTAAGAAGGAGGACCAAGAATGAATTCCAAACCCGAATATAAATTTATCCAAATGAACGCCGATATGTTAACACCGATTGCAGTTTTTAATCGGATAAATGGCAAGAAAAAATTTTTACTAGAAAGCTCACTCAAACACGATGGAAATGGCCGATACTCCTTTATCGGGATGAATCCATACATGGAGTTCATTGGCGAAGGTGACCAAGTATCCGTAAGCAAGCGAAATAGAACAGTGAAAACAGAAAAAGGAAAACCACTAGATCTATTAAAAAATCACATTCCAAAGCTCGACCAATTCCCATTGGATTTCCCCTTTTTTGGTGGAGGAATCGGCTTCATTGGTTATGATGCCATTCGTCAATATGAAAACATTGGCCCCGACTTAGAGGATGAACAACAAATACCTGATGTCCATTTCATGTTTTATCAAGACGTCATCATATTTGATCACAAAACCCAAATGTTGTTTATCGTTTCACTCAATCTTGATGAAAAACGCACCGAAAAAGATTTAATTGAAAAAATAGCGGAGATAAAAGAGTCGCTTTTCACAAAAGAAGAACCTCAATTGTTTGATTTATCGAAAGTACCTATCCATTTCAAACCGTTGATGGAAAAAGAAGATTTTTTAGAAAAGGTCCAGATTGCACAGGAGTTTATCCGGAAAGGTGACATTTTTCAAATCGTTTTATCTCAGAAAATGAAAGGAAGGATGGACAGTGACCCCTTTCAATTTTACCGAAAGCTAAGAAATGCCAATCCTTCGCCATACATGTTTTACATCGATTTTGACGAATATGTTCTGCTCGGTGCTTCACCCGAAAGCTTAATCAAAACAATTGGTTCGCAAGTAATAACGAACCCAATTGCTGGAACAAGACCAAGAGGAAATACACAACTGGAAGATTCTTATTATGAAAAAGAGCTGCTAGAAGATGAGAAGGAATTGGCTGAACATCGGATGTTGGTTGATTTAAGCCGGAATGACATTGGCAGAGTTTGTGAACCAGGCAGTATTACAATCCCTAAATACATGGTCATTGAGAAGTATCAACATGTAATGCATATCGTTTCGGAAGTGAAAGGTATGATGAAACCAGAGTTTACAGGCATTGATGCGTTAAAGGTTTGTTTACCAGCCGGAACGGTTTCGGGTGCGCCAAAAATTCGTGCGATGCAGATCATTAATGAACTTGAAAAGCAGAAACGCGGCGTTTATGCAGGAGCAATCGGATATATAAATGTGAATGGCAACATGGATTTCGCACTTGCTATCCGAACATTGGTCATTAAAGATGGTGTAGCTTATTTGCAGGCTGGCGCAGGGATTGTCCATGATTCCATACCTGAAAATGAATATATTGAGACGCTGAATAAAGCGAAGTCACTTCTGGAGGTGAACAAAGATGATCATCTTGCTAGACAATTATGATTCCTTTACGTATAACCTGTTTCAATATTTATCGGAACTAGGTGAAGAGGTAAAGGTGTTTCGAAATGATGGAATAACGATTGAGCAAATAACGGAAATGAAACCAGAGGCGATCGTCCTCTCACCTGGACCCGGTACCCCGGAACAGGCGGGAATTTGTATGGAAGTTATCAAAGCATGTTATCAGAACATTCCTATTCTTGGGGTTTGCTTAGGACATCAGGCAATTGCTGCTGCATTTGGGGCAACGATCGTTCAAGCAAAGGAAATTAAACATGGAAAAATATCAAGAATTCTTCATTGTGGAGAAGGGATGTTTCAATATATGTCTCAGCCACTTGAAGTGATGCGCTATCACTCGCTCGTTATTGATAGAAATAGTCTTTCATCTGAATTTATCATTGCAGCTACCTCAATGGATGATCAAGAAATTATGGCAATCAAACATGAATATTTTCCACTATACGGTGTTCAATTTCACCCTGAATCCATTGGTACAAAAACAGGGAAGGACATTATTCGGAACTTTTTAATGGAAATGAGAAAGGAGAATTCGTATGAAAGCATATCTTGAAAAAATGATGGAACAACAGAATTTAACCTATGAGGAAATGACAAATGCGGCAGATTATTTATTTACTGAAGATGTATCGGAAAGTGAGATGGGTGCATTTTTAGCGGCGTTAAAAGTAAAAGGTGAAACGGCAGAAGAAATAGCTGGTCTTGTTCAAGTGATTCGGGAAAAGTCCATACTGATTGGAAGTAATGTCGGACCTGTTATGGATAATTGCGGAACAGGGGGAGATGGTTCCCAAAGCTTTAATATAAGTACGACATCGGCATTTGTCATTGCTGGAGCAGGGATTAAGATCGCAAAACATGGAAATCGAAGTGTTTCCAGTCGAACTGGGAGTGCGGATGTATTAGAAAACTTAGGAGTATCGTTGAATTTTCGGGCGGAGCAAATACACGAAATTCTTGAGGAAAATGGAATTGCCTTTTTATTCGCACCAAATCTTCATCCAAGCTTAAAAAGAATCATGAAAATACGAAGGGATTTAAAGATTCCGACCATCTTTAATTTAATTGGCCCATTAACAAATCCGATTGATCTTGAGACACAGCTACTAGGTATTTATCGTCGCGACATGCTTGAGATGATGGCAAATGTTCTCCACCGCCTTGGAAGAAAGAGAGCACTAATTTTAAATGGTGCAGGCTTTATGGATGAGGCGTCATTATCAGGAGAAAATCATTTTGTACTTCTAGATCGTGGGGATATCATTCCATTTACACTTAGGCCAGAGGATGTTGGCTTACCGTATTATGAAAATCGTGAAATTCGCGGCGGTGATTCAAAGGAGAATGCGGAAATTCTATTGCACGTATTGAAAGGCGAAAAAGGAGCTTATCGGGATACGGTTTTATTGAATGCTGGATTAGCAATATTTGCAAACGGATTAGCGAGTACCGTTCAAGAGGGCATCGCCATCGCAAAGGAAAGCATTGATTCCGGAGCTGCGCTTCAAAAGCTGCATTATTTAATCGAATACAGTCAACGAACGACAGAGGGGGTTATGTAAATGACGATTTTAGATGAAATCATTGCGGAAAAAGTAAAAGAGGTCCAAGTTTTAAAGGAAACGTATGTTAGCGAAAACCAGGATCGTTTGGAAAAAGTTGATTCCATTTTCGATTCATTTCAAAAATCAAAAACGATGAATATCATTGCCGAAATCAAAAGAGCATCCCCGTCAAAAGGAGACATTCATCTACATGTAAATCCGGCTGAGCAAGCAAAACGCTATGCAGAATTAGGTGCCAATGCCATTTCGGTTTTGACAGATGAAACTTTTTTCAAAGGTTCAATGGACGATTTAAAAGAGGTAAGGGCGGCGGTTTCATTACCAATCTTATGTAAAGATTTTATTATCGATGAAATTCAAATTGACAGGGCGAAAGCATTTGGGGCGAATATTATTTTGTTAATTGTTGCGGCATTATCGAAGCATCGTATGAAGCAGTTATACAACTATGCAACGTCTTTAGGACTAGATGTTCTCGTAGAGGTTCACGATGAAATTGAGCTAGAAGCAGCTATTGAACTAAATGCAAAAATTATCGGGATCAATAATCGCAACTTAAAAACGTTCAAAGTTGATTTGACTACTACTGAAAGGCTCGCAAAATTAGTCGTGGATAAAAACATTTTATTAATTGGTGAAAGTGGAATTAAAGAGGAAAAAGATGTGGAACGGATGGAACAAGCAGGTGTGAAGGGTGTTCTAGTTGGAGAAACGTTGATGCGATCGCCTGATCTAGCAGCTACCTTTAAGCAACTAAAAACACCATTTAAATCAACGATAAAAAGGTGATCGAAATGAAAGTGAAAATTTGCGGCATTACCAATATGGAAACAGCGAGGGTGGCGGTGGAGGCAGGTGCTGATTTTCTTGGCTTTGTATTTGCGGAAAGTCGGAGGAAGATTTTTCCCGCAGTTGCCAAACAGATTGCCGATCAAGTTCCTCGTGAAGTGAAAAAAGTGGGTGTATTTGTGAATGAATCACCCGAAACGATAAACGAGATTTGTCAGTTCGTCGGTCTTGATTTTATTCAATTACATGGGGATGAAACACCTGAAATTGCTTCATCATTAAACCGTCCAATTATTAAGGCTTGGTCGATCCAAGATAAGATTAATCCAACAACATTTCCATGTGATTATTATTTAATCGATAGCCCAAAAGGGGCGTATCGAGGTGGCAATGGAATCGCGTTTGATTGGACATTACTGCATCATCTACCTATCCAAAAGGAGAAGCTTATTCTTGCCGGTGGACTAAATGTAGAAAACGTTGCGGCAGCGATTCAATCCGTTCATCCGGCAATAATCGATGTGTCAAGTGGTGTGGAAACAAATGGACAAAAGGATCCGATAAAAATAAATGCATTTATAAAGACAGCAAAACAAGCAGTTCAAACTTTAAAGGAGAGTGTGAAAAAATGACAACTTATACCCAGCCAGATCAAAAAGGACATTACGGGATGTTCGGAGGAAGATTCGTCCCGGAAACATTAATGCCAGCAGTACTTGAGTTAGAACAAGCCTATAATGAGGCAATGAATGATCCTGAATTTATTCAACAGATTGATTACTATTTCCATCACTACATTGGCAGGGAAACCCCATTATACTTAGCCGAAAATTTGACTAACCAATTAGGTGGTCCGAAAATCTACTTGAAACGTGAAGATTTAAATCACACGGGCGCTCATAAAATTAACAACGCTCTTGGGCAAGCACTATTGACCCAGCGTATGGGGAAAAAGAAAGTGGTAGCCGAAACGGGTGCGGGACAGCATGGCGTAGCAACGGCAACGGCCTGCGCGCTTCTTGGTTTGGAATGCATCGTATTTATGGGAGCAGAAGATATACAAAGACAGAAGCTAAATGTATTTCGGATGGAACTGCTTGGTGCTGAAGTGAGAAGTGTTGAACAAGGGAGCGGGACATTAAAAGATGCAGTAAATGAAGCACTTAGATATTGGGTAAGTCATGTAGAAGATACCCACTATATATTAGGGTCTGTCGTCGGTCCACATCCATTTCCGCAAATTGTTCGTGATTTTCAAAGTGTGATTGGAAAAGAAACAAGGAAGCAAATACTCGAACAATCTGGATCGCTTCCTGATGCAGTTGTTGCTTGTATCGGGGGCGGCAGCAATTCAATGGGAATGTTTTATCCTTTTATCAATGATGAAGACGTCAAGCTATACGGTGTAGAGGCAGGTGGATCTGGGATTGACACTGGCAAACATGCTGCCACATTAACAGACGGAAAGATTGGGGTGCTGCATGGAACGATGACGTATTTACTTCAAGATCAGTACGGTCAAATTGAAGAAGCCCATTCCGTTTCTGCAGGACTTGATTATCCCGGTGTCGGTCCAGAACATAGCTTTTTAAAGGAAAAAGGAAGAGTAACCTATACATCAATTACAGATAAGGAAGCCCTTGAAGCATTTAAACTTTTAACAAAATCGGAAGGAATTATTCCTGCACTTGAAAGCTCCCATGCCGTTGCATATGCCGTTAAATTAGCAAAAGAAATGTCAAAAAAAGAAACGATGGTCATCTGTTTATCAGGCAGAGGCGATAAAGATGTTGAAACGGTTAAAAGTATTTTAGGAGGGATGTAAAAATGGGAAAAGAAAAATTAAGTCGAGCTTTAGATAATGTTTTGGCAAATGGTGAAAAAATATTTGTTCCATATATTATGGCTGGTGATGGGGGATTAGATATTCTTAATGAAAGGATCCAGTTTTTTGAAGATGCGGGTGCAACTGCGTTAGAATTAGGCATTCCGTTTTCAGATCCTGTTGCAGACGGTCCCACTATACAGGAGGCTGGTATTCGGTCCCTTCGTGCAGGTACAACATTAAAAGGGGTGTTAGATGAATTAAAAAAGAATAAAAATGGAAGAAAAATTCCGATTGTATTAATGACCTACATGAATCCAATTTTTGTATACGGAACGAAGGAGTTTGCTGAGGACTGTGAACAAGCCGGGGTAGACGGCATTATTATTCCTGATTTACCGATTGAAGAAGAGGAACTTGTCACAGGTGAGCTTTCTAGTCATCACATTGCACTTATACGCTTAGCGGCATTAACTAGTTCAAAAGAAAGGATTCGTGAAATCGCAAAACGAACCGAAGGATTTTTATATGCGGTGACAGTCACAGGTATAACAGGCGCTAGAAATAGTTATCGTGAAGGAATCGGGACCTATTTACAAGAAATAAAAAGTATTTCTGTTGCACCGGTATTAGCCGGTTTTGGGGTATCTACTCCTGAGCAAGTGAGCGAATTAAGTCAATATTGTGATGGTGTTGTTGTTGGAAGCAAAATTATTGAGCTTTTGCAGAACAATGAATATGAGGCGATTCGAAAGTTAATTGATGCTGCAAAAAGATACGAAAAAGCTACATTATAAAGCAGGGGAACCCCCCTGCTTATTTCTTTTTATTTTTTGCCCGTTGTTCTGCAGCTTTTGATCTTGCTTGTGCTTCAAGGTCAGCTTGATCTGCTAACTCTTGGGAAAATTCAACATCTTTGCCATCCGATTTTAAATTTTTCGGTACTTGAGGAAGTTTAGCTTTGTTTTTATCACGAGTTTTTTGTTTGTGTGCACGACCCATGAACGAAAACCCCTTTCAAGTTATCAGGTTACGGAATTGATCTTCCGCAAGAATAGCTTGTGTAATTACCTTGAAAATATTACGACTTTATCTTTCCATTTGGCGGTCCTATCTAATGCTTCAAGATTTACGCTTTTGCTCATACCCTCCAGCACGATCTGCCATCTTAAATTCATGTGCATAAGTTACCGCTTGCATACTTCGCAAATTGCTTTTTTCCTTCACACGTTTATCCTTTGACATATCACTTCACCCTTTCATTAAACAGTTATTTTCATTATTGCCTTAAACATAGCAAACATACGACAATGGATGGTAAAATAAATAAGAAATAAGATGAAGAGGGATGCTTCAAATGCCGATAATAACGAAAATTTCTATCCAAAAAAATAATAGTGAACGGTATAATATTTTTCTCGATGGCGAATATGCGTTTAGTGTGGACGAAGAAGTGCTCGCGCGTTTTCAGTTGACGAAAGGCAAAGAATTATCTGACTTTGACATTGCTGAAATTGACTACGAAGACGATATTCGAAAAGGTGTGAATACAGCGATACACTATCTTTCCTATCGGATGCGATCTGAAAAGGAAGTTAGAGATTATTTGAAGCAAAAAGAGATCAATGAAATGGTCATCCAAGAGGTTATACATAAGCTTTATAACCTGAAATATTTAAATGATCTAGAATTTGCTGTTGCATATGTGAGAACACAAATGAATACAACGAAAAAAGGGCCTGGCACGATTAAAATGGAATTACATGAAAAAGGAATTAGTGAAAACCACATTAATCAAGCATTACAGGAATATTCGAAAGAACAACAAATTGAGCACGCAAAAGCATTACTTGAAAAAACAATTAAACAAAATAAAAAGCTTTCTGAAAAAAGTTTAAAACAAAAATTGGACCAAACTTTATTAAGAAAAGGTTTTGATATAGAAACCATTCACTTAGCGTTGGACGAAATTGATTTTAAAAAAGACGAGTCTGAAGAATGGGATGCAATCGTCGAGCAAGGTGAGAAAGCACATAGAAAACTTCAAAAATATAGTGGCTATGAGTATGAGCAAAGAATGAAACAAACCTTGTATCAAAAAGGATTCCCAATGGAACTAATCGAGAAATTTCTTCAAGAATATAGTCTATAGTATTATACTTAGTCAATAAGGTGGTGTATCTAGTGGAACAGGAAAAAAGATATAGTCAAATGACTGAATATGAATTGAAGCAAGAAATTGCCACGATAACCGAAAAAGCACGTAAAGCTGAACAGCTCGGGATCGTCAATGAATTTGCTGTATTAGAGAGAAAAGCAATCATGGCAAAAGCGTATTTGCTAAATCCTAAAGATTTTAAACCAGGTGAACTATATGAAATCGAAGGGGATCCTGGTGTTTATTTTAAAATAGATTATATTAATGGTGTATTTGCTTGGGGATATCGCTTAGGTGGTGAAAAGGAAGAGGAAGCATTGCCGATATCGGTGTTGAAGAAGTTAAAATAAAGAAGGTTATGTTAAAGCTCAGTGTTGATGTGGACCCTATGGGAAATAGAACGGGTGCCTATGTTCCTACGGCATAGTACCGTCCGCTTAAAATCGAGTACCATACAACCAATCTTAACAATACCAATTGACAAGATTAAGGAACTTTTAGATGTTCCTCCAATTTAAGAGGAACATCTTTTGTTTTTTTGAATTAGGATGTACCTCGAACTGGGTCTATGAGGAACATCTTTTGTTTTTTTGACTGAGGGATGTACCTCGAACTAGGTCTAAGAGGAACATCTTTTGTTTTTTCGTCTTGAGATGTACCTCGAACTAGGTCTATGAGGAACAACTTTTGTTTTTTTGACTAAATATGTACTTCCAAGTATAAAAGAGACTATTTTTAATGGACAAAACTGAATAATCTAGCCAATATTGTAAATAATAGTACCCCTACCTTTAACTAAGTAGGGGCACATTATGTTGGATTTGATTTTTGTTAATGATTATTGCGTGATTAATGTCTACCTCTAGCGCTTTTCGACTAGAAGCCCAAATTCCTGAAGTCTTTTATTCAATAAGCCGCTTTTCTTAAACGTCACTGTCTCTACGGCTAGATGCTTTCATTCGTTCTTGTGGATGTGTATTTGTTGATCCATCCGCACGTTTTGAAGCAAATTCTGCTTTTGCCCGAGGTTCACCTTCGAACTTATTGTCATTTCCATATGGGAAACCTTTTGCTTTATTGCGCATGCTGTTGCCTCCTAAATATGATATAGAATATCCGTACATTTTTTATTATTGGATAGGAGCGGTGAGCATATGAATGTATGTTCTTTCCTTTTTTTCTTTTTTCGAGTACTTGATTCCATTTTCAGCAAGTTTATCTACCCGAATCTGGTTTATTCGAGCACTTCATCCCGCAACCCGGATTAAGTCCATATAATTGTGTAAAAAGAAAGGTCATCATCATGATCCGTGTTACAATGTTTTCGACCAAGAAAACCATAAACGGAGGACATGATGATGACCCAAATCAATATTACTATAAACTTAGAAGATCTCAAAGACAAAGTAGAAAAAAGTTCGCTTGAATCACCTGTGAAGGCTTCATTAGCTCTTATTTTGAATTCCTTAATGGAAAAGGAAAGAGATGAATACATCAATGCTCTTTCCCACGAAAGGACTGATGAGCGTAAAGGTTATCGTAACGGTTATTATGAGCGTGAATTGATCACTGGAGTTGGTTCACTTAAGTTAAAAGTTCCTCGTTCTAGAGACGGCGAATTTTCTACAACGATTTTCGAAAAATACAAACGATGCGATCAAGCTTTAATTCTTTCTATGGTTGAAATGGTTGTGAATGGTGTTTCAACGCGAAAAGTTACTAAAATTGTAGAGGAATTATGTGGCACGAGTGTTTCAAAATCGCTTGTTTCCAATCTAATCAAATCCTTAGATCCTATTATTAATGATTGGAAAAATCGCCCTCTCAACACATATTATTATCCATACATTTATGTAGATGCCATGTATATTAAAGTTCGTGAGAACAGAAAAGTGGTTTCTAAAAGCGTTCATATTGCTGTTGGTGTGAACGAAACTGGTCATAGAGAAATTATTGGCTTAAAAATTAATCACACTGAGTCTACTGAAAGCTGGACTTCATTTTTTGACTATTTAAAGTCTAGAGGTCTTCAATCACCTAAAATGGTTATTTCTGATGCCCATGGTGGCTTGGTTACTTCCATAAAAGAATCCTTTTTAGGAACTGCGTGGCAAAGATGTTGTGTCCATTTTTTAAAAAAACATCGTGGATACTTTACCTAAAAAGGGAACATCTGAAGCTCGACAAGAACTAAAAGATCTATTTCGAAATTCAGATTTAGAAGTCGTAAGAGAATTAAAAACACGGTTTACAAATAAATACGAGGGCACAAAAGGTTTTTCCAAAGCCATTGATATTTTAGACGATGGATTTGAAGATGCTATACAATTTCTTTCTCACCCTGTTGGGTATCATAAACATTTGCGTACCACAAACATGCTGGAGCGTGTAAACCAGGAAGTTCGCAGAAGGGAAAAAGTCATTCGAATTTTTACGAACGAACAATCAGCTATTAGGATTATTGGTTCGGTATTAATGGATATTGAAGAAGACTGGAATAAAAATAAAACCCCTTACCTTAAAAATTAAATGGAAAACCAACTCTAACTCTGAAAGTGGTATGGCCTAATTTTGAATTGACATTGAGCCTCCGGCGGGCATGATATAAAGCCAGGAAGCCAGAAGTTTAACAACTCCTGGCTTGCCCTCCAGGCTATCACACCCGCCCCTCAATGTAAATTCAAAATAATTGTAGCTTTTTATATGAAAATAGTTTTATATCAAGAAAACATTGTTAACACTTTTACACAATAATATGGACTTGACTGCAACCCGCTTGCTTATCTACCCGAATCCGGTATATTCGAGCACTTCATCCCGCAAACAGCCTGCTTATCTACCCGAAAGCGGTCTTTTCGATCACTTCATCCTGTAAACCGCCTGCTTATCTACCCGAAAGCGGTCTTCGAGCATTTCATCCTGCAACCAGCATGTTCATCTTCCCGAATACCGTTCTCGCCTTTCTGCGATCCTCGTGCACGAATACCAATATAACTACCTCGGAGCAACATCTAATTTCTTTCTAAGCTTTTCTTTATTATAAATCCATCCGGTATATGAACCTTTAATAACTAAATCTTCATCCATTTGAACGATGGCGACGAAGGGATAATGTCCTTTGCTGCGATAGCGTAGATCGATGAAACGGACTTCATATCCATTTTCAAGCTCCTCCAACTCCCAACGGAAAATAGGGGAAAAGGATAAAAAGGCAGCGATATTTTTGTCTTTTTTTGCCCTGTTAATGACTTCGTTTTCCGGAATTGGAACGCGGTCGTACTCATCGAGAATCGTTATTTCACGTTTGTATGCCTTCGCAACGAATAGGCGCTTATCGGTAATGGCAACAATTCGCCATTTAAAATACCTTATAGTTGGTGCGATAATAACTTTTTCTGCATTTGGAACAATTTTTAAAACTGCTTTTTTAACGGCCCATTGCTCAGCGAAGCGGCATAAATAATAACAGATAACAATGGCATAGATGATAATAAACGTTGTACCGGGATTTGCTCCAATAGCCCAAATGATAAGACCGATGACGTGAATGATGAAGATAAACGGATCAAACGTATTAATAATCCCTAAAGCCACCCATTTTGAAGAAAACGGACGTACCGCTTGAGTTCCATAAGCATTGAAAATATCAACGAATACATGAAGAAACACAGCAAGGAAAGTCCATAACCATAAATGCAATAAGTTCGTCCCCGGAAAAAATAAAGCGGCACAGGCTGTTATCAATAACGGCCATAATATAACAGCGGGAATCGAATGTGTCGCACCTCGATGATTTCTTATATAAACCGCATTGTTTCGAAATTTTAAAAATGTATCTATATCAGGTATTTGCGAACCAATAATGGTTGCAAGTAGTACACTATGTGAATTAATCGTATTGTCGGCAACTACAGGGTCCAAGGTGGCTAGACCACCAAGGGCAAACCCCATGACAAGGTGTGTTCCAGTATCCAAAACGGGATTTCCTCCTTATTTTGTCTAGCTTAGTCATATTAATTACTTGCGGATTTTTGTAAACATGATATGGTAAAAATGATCGATTTGCAATGGACATTCTGTAAAATAGACGATCTGTAATGTAATTTTAATATGAATGAGTACCTAATGGATAGGAATAGATTATATTATTTACTTTCCCCATTTCGAATAGAAATAACTCTTATCTTTGCAGTTATATAATTAGGTCAAGCACTCAGCGATTTTGGAGGATTATATGTCAAGTAATATTGAACATTTAAATATAATGCAATTTCAAAATGATTTACTTCATTGGTTTACGAATGAACAAAGAGATCTTCCATGGAGAAAAGATCAGGACCCATATAAAGTATGGGTATCGGAAATTATGCTTCAGCAAACGAGGGTGGATACCGTTATCCCATATTTCAATCGGTTTATTGAAAACTTCCCGACAATCAAAAAGCTAGCCGAAGCAGATGAAGAAAGTGTCTTAAAAGCTTGGGAAGGGCTTGGATACTATTCACGTGTTCGAAATTTACAGGCAGCAGTAAGAGAAGTACATGAATCTTATGGCGGAGTTGTACCGAATACACCTGAGGAAATCAAAAAGTTAAAAGGGGTAGGTCCTTATACTGCTGGTGCGATTTTAAGTATTGCATATGGTGTTCCAGAACCTGCGGTTGATGGAAATGTTATGAGGGTTTTATCAAGGATTTTATTGATATGGGAAGATATCGCAAAAGCATCTTCACGTAAGGTGTTTGAAGAAGCGGTCAGAACGATTATTTCTCATGATAATCCATCGTATTTCAACCAAGCATTAATGGAACTTGGCGCATTAATCTGTACACCGACATCCCCGTCCTGCCTGCTTTGTCCAGTGAGAGAGCATTGCCAGGCGTTTCACGAGGGGGTACAGGATCAGCTTCCTGTTAAAACAAAGAAAAAAAGCACCCGCCATGTAGAATTGATTGCAGCGGTGCTAAAAGATCATGACGGTCGGTTCTTAATTCACAAACGCCCTGAACAAGGACTGCTAGCTAATCTATGGGAGTTCCCTACAGTGGAAAAAAGTAAGCTTTTAAAACCGAAAGATATTCTGCGAGATTTTTTGCGACATGAATATGATCTTCACATTCAATTAGATAAGACATCGTTTACTTCGATTCCGCATGTTTTTTCCCATTTAACTTGGGATATTGAAGCTTATTCTGGAACGATAGAGAATGAGGTGAAAGAAGAAGGGAACATGAAATTAGTGACCACCGAGGAGCTGACAAACTATGCTTTTCCGGTTTCTTATCAAAAAATGTGGAAAGCTTATTTAGAGTCTGTTAAAGACAACTAGCAAACAGTTATCAACACTGTTCGCTAGTTATTTTTTTTGCTTTTAAAAAATGATCAATCTCTAATGCCGCTTTCTTACCTTCTTGAATAGCCCAAACAATCAAACTTTGGCCTCTTCGGGCATCACCTGCAACGTACACTCCTTCAAGATTTGTTTGATAACTATTAGTTGTAGTGGAGATTCGGTTGTTCGAACGATTGATTGTTTGGAAATATTCATCTTTTACCCCTTCAAAACCAATGGCAATGAGAACAAGATCGGCTTCCCAATAGCGTGTTTCTTGATCATCCTGATTAAAATAAGTCGTATTTAAGCCTTTTACTTCTCCGTTTTCATTCCCAATAAAGGATTGGGTTTGAATATAGTATTGTCTTGGATCTTCACCAAAAAGATGAACAGCTTCTTCATAGGCATAATCGAGTGAAAATACATGAGGGTTTTCTGGCCATGGATTATCCTTTTGTCTTCGCAAAGGTAACTTCCCATGTTTTCCGAACTGAATGACACTTTTGCATCCTTGACGAAGGGCAGTAGCGACACAATCGGCACCAGTATCACCTCCGCCGATGACAATGACACGTTTATCTTTTGCTGTAATGTCCGGTTCACTTGATGATTGCAAATAATGCTTCGTGCTCGCAGTTAAATACTCCATAGCAGGATATATTCCTTTTAATTGCCGACCTTCAATCGTAAGCTCCCGCGGCTTTTCAGCACCGATGCATAGTAAAACTGAATCGAAAGATGATTGCAGTTCTTCTAATGAAAGATCGACGCCAACATTGACATTCGCTCGAAACTCAATACCTTCCTCTTTTAATAAATCAATTCTTCTTTGAACATGTGATTTATCAATTTTCATATTAGGAATCCCATACATGAGCAGACCGCCAAAACGGTCCTCACGCTCAAAAACGGTAACGGAATGTCCTAATTGATTAAGATCATCTGCCGCAGTTAATCCTGCAGGACCGGAACCGATAATCGCTATTTTTAGCCCGGTTTTTTTGCGCGGGATTCGCGGTTTGACCCAACCTTCTGAAAAGGCGCGGTCGATAATGGCTTTTTCGATACTTTTAATTGTAACAGGGTCACTCGGAATTCCCGCCGTGCATGAACCTTCACAAGGTGCAGGACATGCTCTAGCGGTAAACTCAGGGAAATTGTTTGTTTTCGCTAAGCGCAAGTATGCTTCGTACCATTTTCCTTGCTGGACTAATGCGTTCCATTCAGGAATTAGATTATATAAAGGGCATCCGCTCGTACTTGAATTGATGTTCAGGCCAATTTGGCAAAAAGGTGTGCCGCAATCCATACAACGGGATGCCTGTTGTTTAATCTTTTTTTCGGAAAAAGGTTTTTGATATTCGTTCCAATCCTTCACGCGTTTTGCGGGATCGACTTCTAATGGTTTCGCCCTCTTAATATCGATAAATTCTGTAGAAGTAGCCATTCTCTCACTCCTTTTCTAAAGTGATATTCCCATTGTAGGGCTAGTAACTGATTCAATCGTTTTGCCTTCTTTTTTGAGCTGGAAGGCTGTTAATGATGCGTCTTTATTACGCATACCTTGTTTTTCTAGCTGATCGATTAAATCAATCATATTTTTATACTCATTTGGAATGATTTTAAGGAAATAATTATTTACTTTATTCCAGTTCTTTAATATTCCTTTCGCTTTTTTACTGCCTGTAAATAAATAATGCTTGTGTATCATTTGATAGATGTCAATTTTTTCGTCATTTGATAACGTATTTTCAATATTAATCATTTCAAAGTTAATATTCTTCATAATCTCTTCGTGGTTGACCGGCATGGAATAGATATAGGCAACTCCACCTGACATTCCTGCTCCAAAGTTTTTTCCGATTGAGCCTAAAATGATCGCCTTCCCGCCAGTCATATACTCACAGCCGTGGTCGCCGACACCTTCAACTACAGCACTAACGCCACTGTTACGCACACAAAATCGTTGTCCAGCTGTCCCGTTAATAAAGGCTTCTCCAGAAGTAGCGCCGAAAAAGGTCGTATTTCCAATGATGGCTTGATCACCGTCATAATTCCAGAGATCATTTGGTTTAATAATTAATGTTCCGCCGGATAAGCCTTTCCCGACGTAATCATTGGCATCGCCGACTAATGTGAAGGTTAAGCCTTTTGGAAGAAAGGCGCCAAAACTTTGTCCAGCAGAACCGGTAAATGTAAGTTTGATTAAATCGTGTGGCAATCCATTTGGACCGTATTTTTTCGTTACATAATGCCCGAGCAACGTGCCGACAGCCCGATCCGTATTTTTAATTTCGAAGCTGCGTTTCACAGATTGTGCATGATCCACATATTGCTTTAATAGTGGGATCAATGTATGCTGATCCAATCTTTTTTCTAATTGATGATTTTGTTTTTCCGAGCATACGTGTGTGTCTGAAAATTTGAATAAAAGCTTCGATAAATTTAACGTTTTCGCTTTCCAATGATTGTTTATGTCCGATCTTGGTTGGAGTAATTGTGTTTGACCGACTATTTCATCTAAAGTTCGATAGCCATTTTCAGCTAAAATTTCACGAACTTCTTCGGCGATAAAAGTCATATAGTTAACGATATGATCGGGACTTCCCATAAATTTTTCACGAAGCTTCGGGTTTTGTGTCGCAATGCCAACAGGGCAGGTGTCCAAATGGCAGGCACGCATCATTAAACAGCCGAGAACGACTAAAGGTGCGGTCGCAAATCCAAATTCTTCGGCACCTAAACAGGCAGCAATAATAACGTCTTTCCCAGTCATTAGCTTTCCGTCGGCTTCTAGTTTCACACGATTGCGTAGCCCGTTTAATAAAAGGGTTTGATGGGTTTCAGCAAGTCCGATTTCCCATGGAATTCCCGTATGCTTAATACTCGTTTTCGGGGATGCCCCTGTGCCGCCATCATGTCCACTAATTAAAATCGTATCTGCCAGACCTTTCGCAACTCCGGCAGCAATTGTGCCTACACCAGCTTTGGCGACTAATTTGACACTAATTCGCGCATTCGGATTCGCACTTTTTAAATCGAAAATCAATTGTGCGAGATCTTCAATTGAATAAATATCATGATGTGGAGGAGGGGAGATGAGTCCAACTCCCGGTGTAGACCCTCTAACTTCTGCTATCCAAGGGTAAACTTTACTGCCGGGTAATTGTCCACCTTCACCAGGTTTTGCGCCTTGGGCCATTTTGATTTGAATTTCTTCTGCTTCAGATAAATAGAAGCTAGTGACCCCGAATCGTCCTGATGCTACTTGTTTTATCGCACTTCTTCTTAAATTACCTTCTTGTGAGCGCTCAATTTCCTCGCCACCCTCGCCGCTATTGCTTTTACCGCCAATTCGATTCATCGCGATGGCGAGTGCCTCATGTGCTTCCTTGCTTAGTGAGCCATACGACATTGCACCCGTTTTAAACCGTTTAAAGATTGACTCAATTGGCTCCACCTCGTCAATCGAGATTGGAGGACGATTGCTTTTTACATTTAATAGGCTACGGATTGTAGTAAAAGGCCCATTATGATGCATATCTACGAATTTTTTATAAACAGCTTTATCATTCGTTCTCGCCGCACGTTGCAGTGTATGAATCGAAAGAGGGTTAAACTGATGATGCTCCCCTTCACTTCGCCACTGTAATTCGCTACCTGAATCAAGTGTTTGGTCATGAGAAGACATTTCCGTGATTGCTTTCTCATGTCTCATCACGATTTCTCTCGTCATTTCAGTTAGTCCAATTCCATCTAATTGTGAAACTGTGCCCGGGAAGTATTTATTGATTGCCTCTTCAGAAATTCCAAGTGCTTCAAAGGTTTGTGCTCCTCGATAGCTTTGAATGGAGGAGATGCCGACTTTTGACATGATTTTCACAACCCCATTGGTCAAGGCATGTATATAATTTTGCAATGCTTGTTTAAAAGGAAGTTGTATATGTTTTTCAATAATTAATTGTTTAATGGTTTCATAGGCTAAATAAGGATGTAATGCATCTGCGCCATAACCTAAGAGCATTGCCATATGATGTGGATCTCTCGGCTCACCGGAATCAATGATCATACTTGCTTTTGTTCTCAAGCCATTCCGAATTAGAAAATTATGAAGGCAAGAGGTTGCTAATAGTGAAGGAATAGGGAGTTGTTCATGATCCGCCCGTTTATCGGATAAAATTAATATCACAATTCCTTCGTTTATAGCTGTCAATGCTTGATCACAAAGATGTTGTAAGGCTGTTTCGATTCCCTCATCAAGGGAAAAAAGCATATCTAATTCTTGAGTTTGTAATGGTGTATTTTTAATCGCATGTAAAGTTGACGTCTCTATAAATGGATGTGAAAGCTTTACATGCTGTTGATCTGTTGATTTTTCTCCAAGCAATTTAATTTGCGGACCTAACCAAGTGACGGTTGAAATCACACATTCTTCCCTAAGGGCGTCAATTGGTGGATTTGTAACCTGTGAAAAACTTTGCTTAAAATAATGAAAAAGAAGCTGTGGTCTCTCCGAAAGAACGGCAAGCGGGGTATCCATCCCCATTGAACCGGTCGGCTCTTTCATATCAATTGCCATTGGCTGAATCATTTTCATTACTTCTTCATACGTATAGCCGAATGTTTTTTGCAGAAAAATCAACCGCTTGTGATCATAATGTAAAGATAATGATACATGATCTTTCACTGTTATAACGTTCTCTTTTAAATAGTGCCGATAAGCTTGTTCATTACTGATCAATGCTTTTAACTCATCATTTGGTATTAATCGACCTTGTTCTGTATCGATGAATAATAATTCTCCGGGCTTTAAATGCCTTTTTTCTTTAATTTGATCATCACTAATATCAATCACACCGACCTCGGAAGAAAAGATAACTCGATCGTCATGCGTAAGATAGTAGCGACCGGGACGTAAGCCGTTTCGATCTAAAATTGCCCCGATTTGTTTGCCGTTTGAGAACCCTAATGCCATCGGTCCATCCCAGGGTTCCATGGAAAGACTGTGATATTCATAAAAGCTTTTTAAATAAGGAGACATTTCCTCATTGCTTTCCCACGGTTCAGGAATCATCATCATGATTGCTTGAGGAAGAGAGACTTGATTCAAAGTTAAAAATTCTAATACATTATCAAACATGGCAGAATCACTGCCGTCCGGTTGAATAATCGGTAAAAGTGACTCTAGGTCCATTTGATCTAATTCATTTGAAAATGATGAGATTTTTGCGTTAAAAGAATTCATATTGCCCTTAATCGTATTGATTTCTCCATTATGAGCAATCATTCGGTTTGGATGTGCTCTTTCCCAGCTCGGAAAGGTGTTTGTACTAAATCGTGAATGGACAAGGGCAAGTGCCGAAGCAAACTTCTGATTTGATAAATCAGTATAAAATGAAGATAATTGTTCGGCAGAAAGCAATCCTTTATAGACAATAGTTTGATTTGATAAACTAGAAATATATAATTGGTTATCGTATTTTTTTTCTAGCTGTCTTCTTAATACATAAAGTGCAGTTAAAAATTGTTCTTCATTCATACCCTTTGCCTTTTTTAAAAAAAATTGAGTGATGTGAGGTTGAGTAGATGCTGCAATTTCTCCTAAAACTTCAGGGGAAACTGGAACTCTACGTTCTCCTATAAAAGAAAGATGTAAACGAGAGGCTTCCGATTGGAAATCAGCAATGATTTGGTTTTGAAGCGCTTGATCCTGCGGGAGAAATGTCATTGATACAGCATACTCACCTTTTTCAGGTAATTGAAATGAACAAACTTCCTTGAAAAATTCATGTGGTATTTGCATTAAAATTCCGGCTCCATCACTCGTTTGATTATCACTGCTTTTTCCTGCTCGGTGATCTAATCTTTGCAGCATGATTAGGGAGGATGCAATGATATCGTGGGAAGGACGGCCCTTTATATCTGCGTAAAAGCCAATACCACATGCATCATGCTCAAACTCCTGGCGGTAAAGACCTTCGCTATACGATTGATTGTTCGCTAAAGTCATTCGTTATCATTCCTTTCATTTATATATCCGAATAGTTCGATAATAAAAAATTTTACTTTATTTCAATTCATCTTTACAATATATTATTAAGAATGAATTAATCTCAAAAATAGATTGGTGGGAAATTTGAGTGGAATTACGTCAAATTTTTTATTTTATCGAGGTGGCAAAACGTGAGCATGTAACGAAAGCAGCAGAAAGCCTCCATGTTGCGCAATCGGCTATAAGCAGACAAATATCTTTATTGGAAGCGGAGTTAAAAACACCCCTTTTTATTCGAGAAGGCCGTAATGTGAAATTAACGCATATTGGAAAGGTGTTTTTGAAATATGCAGAGAGAATTGTTTTAGAAATTGATAAAGCGAAGGAAAAAGTAGAAGAATATTTGAATCCGGAAACGGGGATTATCCATCTTGGTTTTTCATCAGGTTTATCTGTTAGTACTTTTGCAATGATGTTTTCGCAATTTCGGGAGGGCCACCCTCATTTGCATTTTCACTTTAACCAAGGGACACCCTCTTATTTGGTGGAACAAATTGAAAGAGGGGATATTGATATGGCTTTTGTTGCCCCGGTGTTAACGGATCATTCAATTGTAAAAGGAGATATCTTTTTTACTGAAAAAATGCTCGTGTTATTACCTGAAAATCATCCTTTAAGTGCTGAAAAGACGATAAAGATCAATCAGCTCCAAGGGGAAAGGTTTGTTACGTTTCGGAAGGAATCATTTATTCGGGAAACGATTGAAAAAGCGTGTACGCAAGCCGGGTTTGAACCGATCATAGCCTTCGAGGGGGAGGATGTGGATACGATAAAAGGGTTAGTTGCTGCCGGAGTTGGAATTGCGATACTCCCTGAACTTGCCTTTTCGTACAATATCCCAAAGGATATTCGGACAGTTGAAGTGGATGATCCAAGCTTTATTCGAACAGTAGGAGTGATTACACCAAAAAATAGGGAGCTTGCTCCGTCGGAAAAGCTCCTCTATCAGTTTTTAAAATCCTTTTATGATCGTTTATATCGTTTTCAGATGTTTGATTATTGAGGTTTGGTTTTTCCTTTTCGCAGGACTGGCGAAGGGCCTCCTCGTTTTTTTGTTAAAAAACAAACAAGTAGAAATCTAACGGGGTGCTTGTGAGGTGCTTATTTTTCTTTAGCCTTATTAGATGCTAAAACGAGTTTGAAAATAAGCGGAGAAATTTCCCTTAATTAGCATAATAGCACTGAAAATAGCTAAAATAGACGGAAGTTTTCCGGCTATTTACTCAAAAAACGTGAAAATGGGTAATTTTGCTTTGCTTAATCGGAAAATTTCCGCTTATATCCCCCAAACCAAGCTCTATTCTGCAGTATAACCGGAGATTTTCCGCCTATTTTAAGAATCACTGGTTAAAAAGTTTACTGTTGGCGCCTCTCCATTTCTTCAATAATTTCTCTATAAATCGTTTGTCCCTCGGCATTTAAATAAGGGAGAATTTGTTGAAAGGAATGATGGAAATGCTCGATTTCGGAGTTATTCCAGTCGGCCATGGAAATCATCGATAATTCGGTCATATCACGAATCGGATTAACCCCCGTATTTTGGACAGTATTTCTCTTAATCTCACTTTATCTTAAAATTACATTCTTTTTCGTTTCCTTTTGTCCTTTTGAGATCATAGCCATTGCTTCCATTCCTTCAAGGGTAAAGGCTTCGCCCGACTATCGTCGCCCTTGATTCCATTCCAGAAATGGCTGAAATAACTTTTGGGACAAAAGGAAGAAAAAATGGAAGGGGCGATTAAACCCGTACCCCTTTGATTTTCACGTTTTCACATTGTTGCTGTTCATAAAACTCATTTGGCGATAAGTCTAAAATACTAGAATGCATGCGTCTTTCGTTATAAAACACCATAAACTCTGCGACTGATTCATAGGCTTGTGCATACGTTTCAAATTGCCATCTTGATAAACAATCATCTTCAAAAATTCTATGAAAAGACTCAATGTGAGCATTCATATTTGGCGTTTTTGGTGGAATTCTTTCATGTTCTAGTGTATTTTTTTTACAAAATTCTTCAAAGGTATGGGAGATAAACTGTGGCCCATTGTCTGTGCGAATCACAGGTTTTTCCCTTTCATTTATCTGCTGGCGCTTGAATAATGCCCGCAAAAGAGTTTGTTTTAGGTCTTTTGCTGTGCAGCTTAATCCCATATAGTATTCGACAATACTACGATCATACACATCGATGATGGACAATACAAAGAAGAATCGGTCTTCACCTTCGATGTAGCCATATTTAATGTCAATTTCCCATAATTTGTTCGAACTTTTAATCGTCCGATTTCGTGCTAGTTTTCTAGGGTATGAGACTTTCTTTTGCCGTTGCGGGCGTAAAATATCAAGTTCTTTGCACAACCGGTAAACTTTTTTCTTGTTAATGATAAGATGGTATTTTCGACGAAGTAATTTTGTTAATTTACGATAGCCATAGTTGAAGCCATCGCCTGCAATTTCTTCAAGTAGGTATTCTTTGATTTGTTCATCAGATACCTTTTGGCCGTCCTCTTTGATGGAATAACCGGGTGCTGGCCGTCCCTCACTTACTTTCTTCTCTTCCACACGATAGTTCTTTTGATAATAGTATGTGGATCGAGAAATACCAATGATTTTCAGCACTTTTTTGATCGGGTAGCCTTTTTGAATCCAACGATCGGCTACTTCAAGTTTTTCAGCAAGTGAGGGTTTTTCTTTTTTATAAGATCTCGTAGAATGGCGATTTCAAGGTCTTTTTCACCTAATATTATTTTTAGCTTTTCATTTTCCTCGGATAGCTCTTTAGAATCAATATCTGGCAGCACAGTAACATCTACTTCACCGTATTTGCCATCTTTATATTCACGAATCCAACGACTAACCATGTTCGGATTCAGTTTATATCGACGCGCTACTAAGGAATTATTGCCTGTCTCAGTGGCTTCTTTTACGACTTGTAATTTGAAATCTTTTGAGTGTTTTGTTCGTTTCATATTGTCAGCCTCCTTGGTACATTAAGTAGTATAATATTATTACTCTTACTGTCCAAGTTCATTTAGGGGCTATAGAGGAATGACGGGCATGAAGTGCCACCTCCTTACTATTTACTATCCTTAGCTTACAAACAAAGATTGTTTGTTATACATTTTATCGGTAAAATATAGGTCGAAAAGGAAGGTGTAGAAAATGACAAATAAAGTTGCATTAGTTACAGGCAGCAGCCGTGGTGTTGGTAAGGCAACGGCGATTCGTTTAGCAAAAGAAGGATATGATATTGTCATAAATTACGCTCGCAGTAAATCTGCAGCTCTCGAAACAGTTGAAGAAATTGAGAAACTCGGTAGAAAAGTTTTACTTGTAAAAGCAAATGTTGGCGATGTTTCAAAAATTAGAAAAATGTTTGAAGAAATAAACGAGACTTTTGGCAGATTAGATGTGTTTATCAGTAATGCCGCATCAGGTGTTCTTCGTCCTGCAATGGAACTTGAAGAAACACATTGGGATTGGACGATGAACATTAATAGTAAAGCATTATTATTCTGCGCCCAAGAAGCAGCCAAGCTTATGGAAAAGAACGGGGGAGGGAAAATTGTCAGCTTAAGTTCACTTGGCTCGATCCGTTACCTGGAAAACTATACGACTGTCGGTGTGTCAAAAGCAGCTGTAGAAGCATTAACGAGATATTTATCCGTTGAGCTTTCACCGAAAAATATTGTTGTTAATGCTGTTTCCGGAGGTGCGATCGATACGGAGGCGCTTAAGCATTTTCCAAATCGGGAAGATCTTCTTGAGGATGCCCGTCGGAACACACCAGCCGGACGAATGGTTGAAATCGAAGATATGGTGAACGCAGTAATGTTTTTAGTTTCGGATGATTCATCCATGATTAGAGGACAAACGATTATCGTTGATGGCGGACGTTCATTGTTAGTTTAATTTTTATAAAAAAATTAGCATAACTCTCTCCGCGTTTGGTTACATTAAGGAGCGTGGAGGTGATAATAATGGCAAAGCAAACTAACAAAACATCTGCTGGTACAAACGTTAATGAAGTAAGACAACAAAACGCACAATCTGCACAAGGTTCTGCTGGACAAGGACAATTCGGTACTGAGTTCGGTAGTGAAACAGATGCGCAACAAGTAAGAAAACAAAATCAACAAGCTGAATCACGCAAATCACAAAACGCTGGTAAATTTGGCCAACAATAAATGAACGAAAAGAGCATCCTCAATCGATGGATGCTCTTTTTCATTTTGAAAAATATAATTTATCCGCATAGTTTTGTACATAAAGTGTTTACATCCATCTTTAGTGCGTAAGGTCAAATTATTAAATTTTATTTTCTGCACGGAAACCTATACATTTTACAAGTATCCATCTAAAAATGTAAAAGCGAATCACGGATACTTATACATTTTACAAGCATCTATTCAAAAATGTAAAAGCAAAGCAAGGATACCTTTACATTTTACAAGCATCTATTCAAAAATGTAAAAGCAAAGCAAGGATACCTTTACATTTTACAAGCACCTATTTAAAAATGTATAAGTAAAGCACGGATGCCTATACATTTTACAAGTATCCATCCAAAAAAGTATAAGCGAAGCACAAGTGTCTATGCATTTTCAAAAACTATTCAAAAAGATAAACCGGACATTTTAGCTCGGATTTTATAATTATTTATTTTTCTCTTTTGTCTTTCGAATCGTATAACCACGCAAGCTGACTAACCTTTCACCCCGGTAGGACAACCGAACCTGCTGCATGGTTAGTTCATTGATCAAGAGCCAAAAAACTTTTTTCATTCGACAAAACAATATGAAATGCTACATAACTAGCCAAAGGAATTTTTAACATTAGCAAGAAATTATATACATAGGAACTATCTGAGAATGGAAGGTGCTAAAAGTGAAAGTATTTAATGAATTGATAATGGATCAGATGAAAACGATGGATCAATTACTGGATTTGCAATCTGAAATTGAACGCTGTCAAGATTTAGAACAGGAACTTATCAAGTTACAGGAAGAGGCCAAATTAGATAGTTTAAAAAACGAAATCAAATTAATGAAAAAGGAATTGGATACAATTCATAAAACGTTTGAAGAACAAACAGACAACGTCATTCGCCAATATCAGAAGTTGAAAATACTTACAGAAGGGGCTCTTACTTAGTAAGACAGTGTTCGTTGTATAAAGGGGTTCAAAACCATTTAGATAATCTTCGCTAAATGGTTTTTTTGTTTTAATTTTTGTACAACCGTACTAAAATAAAAAAATAACATTCACTGAAAAATCCCATAGAGCTTAAATTGTGGAATGTGCAATTAGGAGGATTACAATGATTTACTATGAGATACTTTGTTATAGTTGTAAAAAAACATTCAAAGTATACGAAGGGTCACTATTATATAAACAATTTAAGGAAAGAAAGAGTAGGATTTTTTGTTGCGATGATTGTAGTCATAAAATACGTATGGATGCAATTAAAAATTTCTTTAGATATTTAAAATAACTTTACATAGTTCGATAACAATCTTTCAAAATCGGGCGCGAAACTTTAGCTGAAAAAATCGGAAAGAATCCATTTTGATCAATCTTTTTTCAAAATGGATTCTTTTATTTTATCGTAAAATACACTACGGGTTGTGAGAAATTTTTGTGCAAACTTTATTCCAAAGCAACTGCAGGGCTCTTTTTGTTTTAAATTTTCATAAAAAACGTTATAATAATAAAAAATTCAATGAAAGCACGGTTGATGAAAATTTTACAACGAAAGTAGGGAAAGTGGCATGGGTATTCCCATTGAAGGTGATACGATACAAATACATAGCTATAAACATAATGGTTACATCCATCGAATATGGGAAGAAACGACAGTACTAAAAGGTACGAAATCGCTCGTCATAGGTGGGAATGATCGGACCATTGTAACGGAATCGGACGGACGTACATGGGTTACACGTGAGCCGGCGATATGCTATTTTCATGCCGACCATTGGTTTAATATTATTGGGATGATTAGGGAAGACGGAATATATTATTACTGTAACTTAGGATCTCCTTTCGTGTATGATAAGGAAGCACTTAAATATATTGATTACGATCTAGATATAAAAGTATTTCCAGATATGACCTATACGCTGCTTGATGAGGACGAATATGAATATCACCGGAAACAAATGGGATATCCAGATGTCATTGATCATATTTTAAAAAGAAATGTGGACAACCTTGTTAGGTGGATTCGTCAACGAAAAGGCCCGTTTTCCCCAGATTTTATCGATATATGGTATGAACGTTATTTAACCTATAGAAGATGAGATGATTACCTGTTGGTGATAAAGCCACAGGTTTTTTTCATGAACTTATGCAAAAAATAATCGTGCAGCAAGAGAGGGAAATAGGAGGTAACATTTTGAGTAGTACAAAAAGATATATGAAGTTTGTTAAACCGTACACACTTCAAATTATTGGTACATTAATTATCGGATTAATTAAATTTGCTATTCCATTACTAATACCGGTCATTATTAAATATGTGATCGATGGAATCGTGACAAAGCAAGGTTTATCAGTAGATGAAAAAACGTCTAAGTTGATATTTACGATGTTAATTATGCTTGGAGTCTTTATTATTTTAAGACCGCCAATTGAATTTTACCGTCAATATTTTGCGCAATGGACATCGAGTAAAATTTTATATGATATACGCGATCGTTTGTTTACACATTTACAAAAGCTGAGCTTTAAATATTATTCGAATACGCGTGCAGGGGAAGTTATTTCGCGGGTGATTAATGATGTGGAACAAACGAAGGATTTTGTCATAACGGGTCTTATGAATGTATGGCTCGATGCGGCAACAATCTTAATCGCGGTTTCCATTATGTTTACGATGGATATTCCGTTAACAATTGTTTCATTGATTGTTTTTCCATTATACGCGATTTCTGTGAAATACTTTTTTGGTAACTTACGTAAGTTTACCCGTGTGCGTTCACAGGCGCTTGCAGAAGTACAAGGTTATTTGCATGAACGAGTGCAGGGAATGCCGGTTATTAAAAGCTTTGCAATCGAAGATCATGAGCAAGAGCGTTTTCGCGTTCATAATAAGAATTTTCTTGATAAAGCATTACAGCATACTAGGTGGACGGCTAAAGCGTTTTCCGTTGTAAATACATTAACAGATATCGCACCGCTTATCGTCATTGGCTTTGCTGGTTATCAAGCCATCCATGGACATCTATCCATTGGAACGATGGCTGCTTTTATCGCTTATATCGATCGATTATATAGTCCGTTACGTCGTTTAGTGAACTCTGGTACAACGTTAACACAATCAATCGCTTCAATGGACCGTGTGTTTGAACTCATTGATGAAAAATATGATATTGATGACGCACCGAATGCAATTGAATGCCGAAATGTAAAAGGGGACATTTCGTTTAACCATGTTAATTTTTCATATAATGACAAAGAGTTATCAGTGTTAAATGATATTAATTTAGATGTTCGTGCTGGCGAAACAATCGCCTTGGTCGGCATGAGTGGGGGAGGAAAGTCTTCCTTAGTCAGCTTAATCCCTCGATTTTATGATGTGACGGGAGGAGAAATTCTTCTTGATGGGACCGATATTCGCAATTTTAAAGTGAGAAGTTTACGGGATAAGATAGGGATGGTTTTACAAGACAATATTTTATTCAGTGAATCGGTGAAATTAAATATTTTGCTGGGAAAACCCGATGCAACGGATGAAGAGGTAATCGAAGCGGCCAAAGCCGCGAATGCCCATGAATTTATTACAAATCTTGTTGATGGATATGACACGAAGGTTGGGGAACGAGGCGTAAAGCTTTCCGGAGGACAAAAACAAAGAATTGCGATTGCCCGTGTGTTTTTGAAAAACCCACCTATTTTAATATTAGACGAAGCGACATCGGCCCTTGATTTGGAAAGCGAGCATTTCATTCAAGAGGCATTGGATAAGTTAGCAAAAGATCGTACTACCTTCATTGTTGCCCATCGGCTTTCGACGATTACACATGCCGACCGGATTGTATTAATTGAGCATGGAAACATTGTTGAAATGGGATCTCATAATGAATTAATGGCTAGGCAAGGACATTATTATAACTTGTTCCAGGTGCAGCAGTTGGATTCGTAGTGGAATGAAGCCCAAGATTCGGTGACCAAAGGGGACTTGGTCGTCAAAGCGAGAGAATGCAGCCCAAGATCGGGATTCCAAAGGGAACTTTGTCGTCAAAGTGAGAGAATGAATCCCAAGATCGGAATTCCAAAGGGGACTTGGTCGTCAAAGCGAGAGAATGCAGCCCAAGATTGGAATTCCAAAGGGGACTTGGTCGTCAAAGTGAGAGAATGCAGCCCAAGATTGGAATTCAAAAGAGAACTTGGTCGTCAAAGTGAGAGAATGCAGCCCAAGATTGGAATTCAAAAGAGAACTTGGTCGTCAAAATGAGGGGATGCAGCCCAAGATTGGAATTTCAAAGGGAACTTGGTCGTCAAAGCAAGTGAATGAAGCCCAAGATTGGAATTCAAAAGGGAACTTGGTCGTCAGAATGAATGAATAAAGCCCAAGATCCTAATTCAACTAGGATCTTGGGCTTCTATTTTTATTCTTCACTTTCTTCCTCTATCGATACTTCATTCGCATCCTTATGGTAATTTTGGAAGCTCTCAATTAGGATACTTAAATGCGTTAATTGCTTGTGATAATCTACCATCGCGGATAAAAATCTCATTAAATGATAGGACTGTTGATCGCTTCGAAATGCTTTGTCCTTCAATTCGTCTAAAAAGAGTTCCAATAATTCCTCTTGTTGCGCTTCGAATTTTTTTTCTTCTAAATCATTATGACTAACTTTCCCTAAAAATTGAAAAAGCAATTTTTGATGTTCATTCATCAAAAAATCAAGTCGCTCTTGAATTTGTATTTGTATCGTTTCAGGTAATAACTTAAGTTCGTGTTCATAACGATGAAGTAATTTTAAAATATCAAAACTATCCTGCAGAGCGGAAACCATTTGTCGATAGATGACTGTTTTCCGTTTCTTTTCAATTGTGCTCTTTTTAAAATAGCTTCGTTCCTCGTTAAATAAAGTATAAAATAAATTAACTTTGACTAAACGTTCACGTATCTTTTCAATTTCTTTTTTCATTAAATGATGTTCCGAAGCGTGCATTGAAATCAGACGAATTAGTTTAAAAATATCTTCCGTTAAATGTGACATTCGATGATAAAGTTTCGTTTCATATTTTGGCGGTAAGAAAATTAAATTAACAACGAATGCTGATAAAATACCGATTAGAATCGTTGAGAACCGGATCCATGCAAATTGCAGGAAATGCTCTCCGGGCGATTCAAGAATAACAATCATTGTTACTAATCCTAAACTAATGCTGTTTTCGAGCTTCAATTTAAGCATAATGATTATCGTGATAAGTGCAGCTAATCCAACAATAATATAATTATTTTCAAATACTAATCCGAAAGCAACAGCGACTACTGCTCCTATAATATTCCCTTGAACTTGTTCAAGGATGGATAAATAGGAACGGTATATCGTTGGTTTTATCGCAAAAATGGCAGCAATTCCAGCGAATACTGGTGATGGCATACCAATGAACTTTGCGATATATAATGCTAAAACAATTGCAATTCCCGTTTTAAAAATGCGGGCACCAAGCTTCATGAGTTTTTTGATTCCTTTCTCGTAAAAAACGCCTTATATTTTTCTTTCTTTATATATACCATATAAGCATCAAATTAGTAATATACAGTGTCAGCGTTAGAATTTCAAGAAAAAAATTATGGCTTTATTCGACATAATTTTGTGTTTAGAGTTTTTTACTTAGACCGTTTTTCGATTGTTTTGGGAATGGTCCGTTCCTTTCCGCTACAGGTACTCGCTTTTTCGCGGTTCTGCGATGAGCCTCCTCATCGCTGCGCTCCCCGCGGTGTCTCATCTGTCCAGCTAATCCCGCAGGAGTCTCGTACCTTCCGCTCCAATCCACTCTTCGTTTGCAATGATATTTAGTATTTCTATCAATAATCTTTTAGAAAAGAGCCTTTATTTATTTATCACAAAATCAGCAGCGGTAAACAAAAGGCCAACTGGTGTGGTTGGCCTTTGACTTAATGAATTATAGTTTCGAAAATGCATTTTCTACTGCTTGAATGGTTTCTTTAATATCCTCTTCAGTGTGTGCGGTTGTAATAAACCATGCTTCATATTTTGATGGTGCTAGATTAATTCCTTGTTCGAGCATAAGCTTGAAGAATTTCGCGAACATTTCTCCGTCTGTTGCTTCGGCTTGTTTGTAATTGACTACTTTTTCTTTCGTGAAGTATACGGTGAGTGCACCTTTTAGACGGTTGATGGTAATCGGTGTATTGTATTTTTCGGCCGCATCGAGAATTCCTTTTTCTAATAGAGCGCCTAGTTGATCTAGACGATCGTACACTCCGTCTTCTTTTAATACTTCTAAACAAGCAATCCCGGATAAAATTGAAGCGGGATTACCAGCCATTGTTCCTGCTTGATAAGCAGGTCCTAATGGAGCGACTTTTTCCATGATTTCTTTTTTACCGCCATAGGCACCGATCGGTAGGCCGCCGCCAATAATTTTTCCCATTGCTGTTAAATCAGGAGTGACCCCTAATAAATTTTGCGCGCCGCCATACATAAAACGGAAGGCAGTAATAACTTCATCATAAATAACAAGTGCCCCAGCTTGATGGGTAACTTCGTTGACCTGTTCTAAAAATCCTGGATGTGGTTCAACGATACCGAAATTACCAACGATTGGTTCTACTAAAACAGCAGCAATCTCGTTTCCCCATTTGTTCATTGCTTCTTTAAACGGTTCAATATCATTAAATGGAACGGTGATGACTTCTTTTGCGATACTTTTTGGAACGCCGGCAGAGTCAGGCATCCCTAATTGTGAAGGTCCAGAACCTGCTGCAACTAATACTAGATCTGAATGCCCATGATAACAGCCTTCAAATTTAATGATTTTATCGCGTCCCGTATACGCACGAGCGACACGGATTGTGGTCATAACCGCTTCCGTTCCTGAGTTCACAAAACGAACTTTATCAAGAGACGGCATGGCTTCTTTGAGCATTTTTGCAAAGTCTACTTCAAATGGTGTTGGTGTGCCATATAATACTCCATTTTCAGCAGCCGTTTTGATTGCTTCTGTAATATGTGGATGCGCATGTCCTGTAATGATTGGGCCGTATGCTGCAAGATAATCGATGTAACGATTGTCATCGACATCCCAGAAATAAGCACCTTTTGCTCGCTTCATGGCAACAGGTGCACCCCCACCAACGGCTTTATACGAGCGGGAAGGACTGTTTACACCTCCAACAATATGCTCTAGTGCTTCAGTATGTAAATGGTTGGAATTAGAAAAATTCATTTGATTTCCTCCCTCTATAAATGTTGATACATCAACGGTTTGACCCGTTGGTAGGGTGTCAAAAAAATATTTTTCGACACGGACCCTAACTTTATTTTCATAATATGTGAAACTATTCCAATAAATAGGTACGCTACGCGGTCACTACTGGATAATGATGGAAAGTAGTGATAGGGAATTATACGATGCACAATGGATCTCTGCGTAGCTTATGATGACGTACCCTCCCATGTCTCTGGGCATCTATGTGCCTACATTCCTTCGTTCGGTCTAGTCATAAGGCAGAGGCTAGCGAAGCTCCTATAGGGACTCTAGGTCGAATGGTGAAAATAATGCCAGCTTCTCCGTGTCATCCTGTTGTCTAGGTCTAGTTAAGGGGCTGTAGGGATTTAAGCTGCCTCTAAGAGACTTGGAATATCCCTCATCATTCGCTGTGCGTCAAACGCTTTGTGCTTAGTGCTAATTCCATGTAATACTTTTAACAGTTTACCGCATAGAACCACGATGGATTGTTTCTTGCGTAAAGGATTAACCTGACGGTTCGTGTAATACTCATGTAGCTTTCTAAAAGCTTCATTGTGGCGGATCATCGGCATCATGACTCGGAACAGGAGAGCGCGTAGCTTTCTTCTACCCCGTTTAGAGATTCGTTTTTGCCCTTTGTGCATACCAGAGGAATTTTCACGTAACGTTAATCCCGCGAGTTTGATTAGTTGGCGTGGATCTTCGTAGTGTGAAAAACTTCCGATTTCAGCTAATAGGTCAACGATTGTCGTATCTCCAAGCCCTGGTACCGTTGACAGCCATTCGTATTCTACTGACATTTTTACAAGCTCAACTAAGCGCTCCGTAATACCCTCAATATCTTTTTCTAGCTGGTGGTAACGGCGGACAAGTGTGGCTATTTCAATACGGGCCATCTCACATCCTTCCGTTACTCCGATAGAGCTAGCTGCGACTTCGATAAGGCGCACTGCTTTTGGTCTTTGGGGGGATTTTAGTCCCTCGACCTTTCGATAAAGGGATAACACTTCATCCGGGTGTTTCTGGTGAAGATCACTTGGAAATGGAGTGCATTCAAGTGCGGCCATAGCCATTTTTCCGAATGACGGAAATACTTGAACGAACTCTGGAAAATAGCGATCTAACCAGCGAATTATCATGTTTTTGACGGCTCCTAGCTCCTCAGTCAATTTACTACGGAATGTAGAACCAGCACGAAGTTCAGCTTCCATCCCTTTGAGGATTCGCGGATAACTAAAGCGTCCATCCTTTACAAGACGAGCGATTACCAGTGCATCTTTACGGTCATGTTTGGTTGGCAGATTGTCATCCAACTCTTTTGACCGTTTGACATGCATCGGATTCGTCATGACTAAGGAAATGCCTCGTTCTTCAAGGAAATAGGCTAAATTTAGCCAGTAATGGCCAGTAGGTTCAATCCCGACAATGACTTCTGTCTTTTCGCTTTCTTTCATTTCAGTCAAAATACGTTGATATAAATACTCAAAGCCGTTATTAGATTGATAAACTGAGAAAGACTTTTGGAGCACCCGGCCACGATCGTCTACAAAGCAAGCGTAATGTGTCCGCTTTGCGATATCGATCCCTACAACGAGTGTTTTTTCGGTGACTTGATTAATTTTCTGATTTTGTTTAAAATCCATTATGGAGTCCTCCTTGGTTAACAAATTAGGGGTCAATTCATCGACGATTTGACACCCCGCATCATACCAAGAGGGCTCTTTTTGTTCAAGTCCCCGAAAATCCTTCTAACAGGAATGCTCCTAGTTTAAAGCTCTTTAATATTGTAGTACCTAAACGTATATGTGTCCAATTAGCGAAATGTTATTCTCATACATTCGAGTAACGGTGAGTACAATAGAATGACAAGCTATTTGGAAAGGTATTGTAAAAAGTTCTATGAAAACTAAATAGTTGTTTAGGTTACTTTCCATTTATTAGGTGGGGAGCTCCCGCAATCGCTCTTGACAAACACGCCAATGGTTTGATCCAAGGTTAACAAGGGCGAAGGGGACAAAAAGAAGGCATACCAAATAAGCCCTTGGTATTTTCATTTTAAACCATTGGCAAGTTCGGTTTGTCAAGAGTTCGCTCCGCCGATTGCTAAATTTGTCCAAGGGCTCTGCTAAACAAAAAGTTAGGCGGATCTTTGTTCGACTATCCATCGTTGAGCTAACTCGATGAGCTTTGTCCAACGCGCAGGCATGGTAGGAAGTCCTGATAACTTTGGATTCACAACGGGTACCTTGCCCTCTAGGGATGCATGTGGTCGTAGAAAGTTAAAATACGCCGCAAACAAGGTGACAAAAGAAACAGATCCATGATCCGATCCAAATCCTTGTGTAGAGCGATAATTTCCTTTAAATGTGCGATTCAGTCTTTCAATAATCTGTTTTAACGGTCTGTATTCGGTTGAGATTGGATCTTCATTTGTCAGCCCGATTACTTGCTTCACATCAAAAGAAATATCATTCTGAGCGAAGAAATGCTGGGCTAGAAGATAGATTGGATTTCCATCTACTACGAATGTAAGGTTTTCAGGGATCTCTTCCATCTTCAGTAGGACGTCGTTTATCGCTTGAATGGCGGATGCTGTATCACGATTAGGCGACACTCGGTACGAAAGGATGATCTTTTTCACCGCGTCAAAGAAGAAAAAGAGATAATGCCATTTTCCATTGACCCGGATATAGGTTTCGTCACCACAGAATTGATCTGAAAGCTCATAAGGATAGTGATCCACGTATGGTTTAAGCAAAAGAGCCACACTATTTTCGTAGTTCAGTATCGTCTGATGGGAAATAGTCACGCCATGAACATCCTGCATGATGGCAGCTGTCCTTCGTGCGGAAAGACCATAATTTACATGGTAGGTTAAAATTAAGCCTAGTGTATGCGGTGAAGCATAGATTCTAGACAAATCAACCACTGGCAACTCTGGGAATTCTTAGACAATGGTTGAAAATCAATGTGAAATTGGCGAAAAATGTACCTTAGCTTAAACGATTGGGGATCCTTTTTAAATTGTTTCTTTTCTTTGGAAGACATGCCGTTTAATTTTTTTTGATAATACGGACAGTCGTCATTTTTGCACTTGAACACATTGAAATCTTTACGCTCTTTGATCTTCTCTAGAGTTTTAGAACAATGAGGGCACTTCAAAATGGCTTCTTTCGAAAAACGATTCTTATCGCTGAAGAGACAAGAACATACCTTGCATTGATACTGTCCTTTTTCACCATTATTGGCATAAAGATAGTCAGATGGTGCACCACACTTAGGACATTTCATTGCTTTAGGTACCGTCACTTTTGCGTTCTTTCGTCTTTGAACTGGTTTAAGGGATTTCCCATGCTTCTCTTGGTACTCCGTTAGGAGATTTCGATAATTCAGCTTTTCCGGGATTTCGATAATGGGAAGATCATCAACTTGTAGTTTTCGATAAGGTTTGTTAACAGGCTGCTGATCTTTCGGTTTATCAAACATACTCTTCCCAATAAGTAGGGTGAGTAATGTTCGAATCATTTGTTCTTGGAATTTTATAAAAGTTAGTAAATAGGTTATAATTTGAGGGTACAACTTGTCACTTCCTTTTTAGGAATTTTAGTGTTGTGTGGTAACCTCACTATTTCCTAAAATTCAGGGGGTGGCAATTTTTTTGCTCAAAAATCCCTCTATCAAGGTATTTTATAGCCTGTTTAATATAAAAGTTTTTACAATACGTTTGGAAAAATGGGGGAGAAAAGATGATCTATCTTCTTATGATTGCGGTAATCATTTGTATATTCATGAGTTTAAGGACATTATTTTTCCCCTCTAAACTCAAGCACAAACTCGTTTCTTTTGATAATTTCCTCTTCTTAGGTTCAACATATAGTGTCATTATGATCGGTTTTGGACTTTTATTTATGTTGTTAGAAATAAAAGGATTTAATGTAATTGCTGAACAAGGCTCGCATTTTTCAGGGAGCTATATTGAAAAGTTAAATTCCTCGATGTATTTAAGTGCTATAACGTTATTTTCAGTTGGATATGGGGATATTGTACCGATTGGCATTGGGAGAATATTGGTTGTAATAGAGGCGCTAATTGGATACACAATACCGGCTGCCTTTGTCGTTAAATCTGTCATTAATTATGAACAAAATAACGAAATGAAAAAGTAAAAGATTTGCGATGACACCCTGCTTTCATGTAGTCTCATAGTAAACGTAGTTGAAGGAGGAAATAAAATGGCAGTACAAATTGGCGAAATAGCACCAGATTTTGCATTAGAAAATAACAATGGAGAAATTGTAAAATTAGCGGATTATATAGGGAAAAAACATGTCGTCTTATATTTTTATCCAAAAGATATGACACCTGGCTGTACAACAGAGGCGTGTGATTTTCGTGATCAACATAAAAGCTTCGAGGAGCTCGATGCGGTTATCTTTGGTGTGAGTCCTGATCCGATTGAAAAGCATCAAAAGTTCATCGATAAATACAGTCTTCCATTCCAATTACTAGTTGACAGTGATCACAAAGTTGCTGAGGAATATGATGTATGGAAGCTAAAGAAAAACTTTGGAAAAGAATACATGGGAATAGAACGTTCCACCTTTATTATCAATAAAGATGGGAAGCTTGTGAAAGAATGGCGAAAAGTGAAAGTTGATGGACATGTAGAAGAGGCGCTTGCGTATATTAAGGAGAATCTTTAGTTTATTCATCCTGTCTAGCTACAGCGCCTAGCCCCTCGAGGTCAAATGTTCTTCGGCAATAAAAGTCAATGAGCGGACTTTTATTGCTAGAAAATCAAAATTCAGATTTTCCTTGAAGAACATTTGCTTGTCGGAGCTAATCAAGGCGCTTCCGCTTTTCTTATTGCCTATTTTTAGCTAATAGTGGCTTTTGTCCATTCCAAACAGTTGAAAATACATACTGTATAGTAGGGCATACCTCCTCAGAAAAAAACTTCGGACCGATTGATATCGGTCCATTTTTTATTGCGAAAAAGAGGGAATATTTGTGATAAGATGGAGATAAAAAAGGAGGATGGTTGCGTTATGAAAGTAGTATTTACCTTTGAACCACCTGCTGAAATGAGAAAAGAAATACGATCTTCTTTTCCGAACGTAGAATTTCACTTTTTTCAAAATGTGGATCTCGCTGAAACGGAAATGGAAAGCTCGGAAGTGATTGTGACATATGGAGAAGATTTGACTGATGAGCATATTGAAAGAGCAGTTCAATTAAAGTGGATCATGGTGACTTCTGCAGGGATAGAAAGAATGCCGTTAAAAGCGATAAAAGAAAAAAATATATTAGTAACGAATGCTAGAGGCATTCACAAAACACCGATGGCGGAATTTACAATCGGTTTACTTCTAGATCATGCGAGAAATTTTCAATTGCAATGGAAAAATCAACAACAGCGAATTTGGGATAAAAACATTCCTCAAGCCGAGTTGAAAAATCAATCCATTGCAATAGTAGGTGCTGGAGCAATTGGTCAAGAAATCGCTCGTCTTGCTAAAGCATTTCGAATGAACGTTTTCGGAATTAACAGCAGCGGAACAATAAAAGAGAATTTTGATGAAATGTATTCATTAGAAAATATTTCTACTCCACTCGAAAAAGCAGATTATGTTGTTTCCATTTTACCTAGTACGGAGCAAACGATTGATTTTTACCAAATTAATCATTTTGAAAAAATGAAAAACACAGCAGTATTTATTAATCTTGGCAGAGGGGATGTCGTAAAAGAGGAAATCCTCATTGAAGCGTTGAATAAAAAAGAAATTGCACATGCTTATTTAGATGTTTTTCAAACAGAACCGTTACCTAAAAATCATCCACTATGGGGAATGGACAATGTAACGATTACGCCACATATTTCTAGCACAACAAAAAATTATTTACCGAGAGCATTAGATATATTCCAAAAGAATTTACATACATATATAAATAATAAGGGTCAATTTATTAATGTAATTGATTCCGAAAGGGGATATTAAGATGAGAATCTACACTAAATCCGGCGATAAAGGAACGACATCCCTAGTTTATGGCCAACGAATTCCCAAAAATGATTTACGTGTTGAGGCGTATGGAACCTGTGATGAAGCCAATTCAATGATCGGACTTGCGATGAGCCATTTGCAAACGTCATCTTTTGCAAACAAAGATGAGGTAAATGAGGCATTCCATAAAATTCAAACAATCCTTTTTCATGTAGGAGCAGAGCTTGCAACTCCTGAAGGAAAAGAAGTAAAGTGGAAATTAACTGATGAAGATATTAAGGATTTAGAACATACTATTGATAAATGGGATGCTTCATTAGAGCCTCTCAAAAACTTTATCCTCCCAGGGGGACATCCGGCTGGTGCGACGTTACATTGCGCTCGTACAGTCATAAGAAGAGCTGAACGCTGTGCTGTAGCCATTGAACATGTGAATCCATTAGTCCTTGCTTATTTGAATCGACTTTCCGATTTCTTATTTGTCGCTGCAAGATATATTAATAATGGATTGGGTGAGCAAGAAAAGACATTGCATGAAGGTTCTTAATAGTTGATATTATTGACAAATATGCCTGTTCATTAGTAAACTAATTATAACGATTTTAAAATAATAATAAATTCTATTTAGAAAAGAGGTGCATGACGGTGTCTGAACATCAAATCAAAGAAGCAATTGAAACTTTGAAAGAAACCGGAGTTCGTATCACACCACAACGTCATGCGATACTGGAGTATTTAATTCAATCAATGTCACACCCAACAGCCGATGAAATTTATAAAGCACTTGAAGGGAAATTTCCTAATATGAGTGTGGCTACCGTATATAATAATTTACGTGTATTTCGTGAGGTTGGTCTCGTGAAGGAACTAACTTACGGAGATGCTTCAAGTCGTTTTGACTTTGTTACAACAAGTCATTACCATGTTATTTGTGAAAACTGCGGTAAAATTGTCGACTTCCATTATCCAGGGTTAGATGAGGTTGAACAACTAGCATCACATGTTACAGGATTTAAAGTGAGCCATCATCGCATGGAAATCTACGGTACATGCCCGGATTGTAATAAAGAAGTACATTAAAAAAGAATGGCGCGATTGATAATCGAGCCATTCTTTTTTTAATGCTGTCTTTTACGGTTATAGTTTTCATCAAAATCCTTGCCTTCTAAATTCGGATCTAATGTTAATGGTTCGCGGCAATGCATACACATATCAACCCGGCCGAGAAGCTTCGTCGGCTTTTTGCAATTTGGACAAACAACTTGAACCGCTTTTGTTGAAAGCATCCCAATCCAGAAATAAACAACTGTACTGGCAATGATACTTAATAAACCTAAAACCATAAAGATGGTCATTACAATTGGATGAGTCCGGAAAAAGATTCCGAAGTACATAATGATAAATCCTACGAATATCAAACTTAACGCAAATGTGCGTATTTTATTAATCTTATTCGAATATTTAGCCATGTTCGTCCCTCCTAAAAGTAATATACCATAAATGAATAACAATGGGAGATTACCGGATGTGACGAAACAAAGATTTTTAAGATTAAACAAAAACAACTTTTCAAATAGCAGGAAATTTATTATCATTGTCGAAGTAATATCCTTACTAGATATTTTGGAGGAATTTAATATGGAGGACATCCTTCGTCCCATTTACCAAGAAAGGGCGAGCCAAGCAAATACACTAACTGTATTATCTATAGAAAAAAAACATAATGAAGGAACTGTAACAGATACGTTCGATACAGTACTATTAATCATTGTAAAAGAATTAGAAACTCCGGTTTATATAAAACACTATACCTATGACAATAAAAAAGCAGCATTACATATAGTTAGAGAAGATCAATTGAAAGAATGGTTATTACTTGGTTCGAATCGAAAAATTGTAGAATGGATCATTCATGGGAAAGTTCTATTTGATCGTAATGAGTATATGACAAATTTAAAAAATGAGTTAAGAGATTTCCCTTTCTATGAGCGGAAATTAAAAATTGGACTCGAATTTGCCAAACTTATTCGCCGATATTTGGACGGAAAAGTCTTTTTCGATAATAAACAATACCTTGATGCATATAATCATGTTGTACATGCCTTGCATCATCTAGCACGACTTGCCGTAATCGAAAACGGATTTCACCCTGAAATTACAGTCTGGAATCAAGTGAAACAAATTGAACCAGAAATTTTCAAGCTCTACGAAGAATTAATCACAAGTGACGAAACAATTGAAAAAAGATTGGAACTCCTTTTCTTAGCGAGCGAGTTTTTAATCCATTCACGAACTCGCTTTTCTGCATCACATTTATTAGAGATTATGGAAGAGAAAGATGTGTGGACGATAAATGAATTGTTATCCAATCAAAATTTGACTCATTATAGTGTTGATTTAGGGATCTTAATTGAATTCCTAATAGAGAAATCGTTTATCGAAGAAGTGAATGTAGAAACAAAAGGCCAAGATTTATATCACCGTCATTATCGAGTGAAAAAAGAATTATAGTGAAATATTAATTTAAGTATTGACGAATCAAAAGATACTTGGTATATTAATAAACGTCGCTGCTGAACAAACGAATTCAGCAGTGATAAAAAACAAAAAAAGTTATTGACAAAAAGTAAATAACTTGGTATGATAATAAAGTCGCTGTCGCAAGATGGTTGATAATTGATCTTTGAAAACTGAACAAAACGAAACGTCAATAAATTAACTTTTAGAGCTATTTCAAACATCTTTTTGGAGAGTTTGATCCTGGCTCAGGACGAACGCTGGCGGCGTGCCTAATACATGCAAGTCGAGCGAATCTGATGGGAGCTTGCTCCCTGATGATTAGCGGCGGACGGGTGAGTAACACGTGGGTAACCTGCCTGTAAGACTGGGATAACTCCGGGAAACCGGGGCTAATACCGGATAACTTTTTCCTTCGCATGAAGGAGAATTGAAAGGTGGCACTAGCTACCACTTACAGATGGACCCGTGGCGCATTAGCTAGTTGGTGAGGTAACGGCTCACCAAGGCGACGATGCGTAGCCGACTTGAGAGGGTGATCGGCCACACTGGGACTGAGACACGGCCCAGACTCCTACGGGAGGCAGCAGTAGGGAATCTTCCGCAATGGACGAAAGTCTGACGGAGCAACGCCGCGTGAGTGATGAAGGTTTTCGGATCGTAAAACTCTGTTGTTAGGGAAGAACAAGTATCGTTCGAATAGGGCGGTACCTTGACGGTACCTAACCAGAAAGCCACGGCTAACTACGTGCCAGCAGCCGCGGTAATACGTAGGTGGCAAGCGTTGTCCGGAATTATTGGGCGTAAAGTGCGCGCAGGCGGTTTCTTAAGTCTGATGTGAAAGCCCACGGCTCAACCGTGGAGGGTCATTGGAAACTGGGAGACTTGAGTGCAGAAGAGAAGAGCGGAATTCCACGTGTAGCGGTGAAATGCGTAGAGATGTGGAGGAACACCAGTGGCGAAGGCGGCTCTTTGGTCTGTAACTGACGCTGAGGCGCGAAAGCGTGGGGAGCGAACAGGATTAGATACCCTGGTAGTCCACGCCGTAAACGATGAGTGCTAAGTGTTAGAGGGTTTCCGCCCTTTAGTGCTGCAGCTAACGCATTAAGCACTCCGCCTGGGGAGTACGGCCGCAAGGCTGAAACTCAAAGGAATTGACGGGGGCCCGCACAAGCGGTGGAGCATGTGGTTTAATTCGAAGCAACGCGAAGAACCTTACCAGGGTCTTGACATCCTCTTGACCTCCCTAGAGATAGGGATTTCCCTTCGGGGACAAGAGTGACAGGTGGTGCATGGTTGTCGTCAGCTCGTGTCGTGAGATGTTGGGTTAAGTCCCGCAACGAGCGCAACCCTTGACCTTAGTTGCCAGCATTCAGTTGGGCACTCTAAGGTGACTGCCGGTGACAAACCGGAGGAAGGTGGGGATGACGTCAAATCATCATGCCCCTTATGACCTGGGCTACACACGTGCTACAATGGATGGTACAAAGGGTTGCTAGACCGCGAGGTTACGCCAATCCCATAAAACCATTCTCAGTTCGGATTGTAGGCTGCAACTCGCCTACATGAAGCCGGAATCGCTAGTAATCGCGGATCAGCATGCCGCGGTGAATACGTTCCCGGGCCTTGTACACACCGCCCGTCACACCACGAGACCGTCACACCACGAGAGTTTGTAACACCCGAAGTCGGTGAGGTAACCTTTTGGAGCCAGCCGCCGAAGGTGGGACAGATGATTGGGGTGAAGTCGTAACAAGGTAGCCGTATCGGAAGGTGCGGCTGGATCACCTCCTTTCTAAGGAATATGGAAGACCACTATCGTGGTTACAAAAAAAGATGTTTTCCGTTTTGTTCAGTTTTGAAAGGTTAATTCCTTTCAGAAAATATAGGGAATTAGAGACTGTTTATACAGTGATTCTAATAATACCTAAATAGAATTGCTCCTGCGGCAATGCTTATTCGAGGAAGATTAGGTTCACCTCGGAGCAAGGCAGCACGAAGCAAATGCTACGATGATTAATCATGATGTGATTGAAATCAGTAGCCTTGTTCCTTGAAAACTAGATATCATGAGAAATAACCAAGTAATAACCGAGAATCGCCACTTTATGGATGAATCCATTTAAGTAGTTTTAAAAATAAACCTTATTTTAGGTTAAGTTAGTAAGGGCGCACGGTGAATGCCTTGGCACTAGGAGCCGATGAAGGACGGGACTAACACCGATATGCTTCGGGGAGCTGTAAGCAAGCTTTGATCCGGAGATTTCCGAATGGGGAAACCCACTGCCCGTAATGGGGTAGTATCCTTACTTGAATACATAGAGTATGGAAGGCAGACCCGGGGAACTGAAACATCTAAGTACCCGGAGGAAGAGAAAGCAAACGCGATTTCCTGAGTAGCGGCGAGCGAAACGGAAGAAGCCCAAACCAAGAGGCTTGCCTCTTGGGGTTGTAGGACACTCTATACGGAGTTACAAAGGAACGGAGTAAATGAAGAGGTCTGGAAAGGCCCGTCAAAGAAGGTAACAACCCTGTAGTTGAAACTTCGTTCCCTCCAGAGTGGATCCTGAGTACGGCGGGACACGTGAAATCCCGTCGGAAGCAGGGAGGACCATTTCCCAAGGCTAAATACTCCCTAGTGACCGATAGTGAACCAGTACCGTGAGGGAAAGGTGAAAAGCACCCCGGAAGGGGAGTGAAAGAGAACCTGAAACCGTGTGCCTACAAGTAGTTAGAGCTCTGTGCGTATTTCCTTCGGAAAGACGCCGAGTGATAGCGTGCCTTTTGTAGAATGAACCGGCGAGTTACGATTTCAAGCAAGGTTAAGTTGAAGAGGCGGAGCCGCAGCGAAAGCGAGTCTTAATAGGGCGAATGAGTTTGAGGTCGTAGACCCGAAACCAGGTGATCTACCCATGTCCAGGGTGAAGGTAAGGTAACACTTACTGGAGGCCCGAACCCACGCACGTTGAAAAGTGCGGGGATGAGGTGTGGGTAGCGGAGAAATTCCAATCGAACTTGGAGATAGCTGGTTCTCTCCGAAATAGCTTTAGGGCTAGCCTTAAGGTAAGAGTCTTGGAGGTAGAGCACTGTTTGGACTAGGGGCCCTCATCGGGTTACCGAATTCAGACAAACTCCGAATGCCAATGACTTATCCTTAGGAGTCAGACTGCGAGTGATAAGATCCGTAGTCAAAAGGGAAACAGCCCAGACCACCAGCTAAGGTCCCAAAGTATACGTTAAGTGGAAAAGGATGTGGAGTTGCTTAGACAACCAGGATGTTGGCTTAGAAGCAGCCACCATTTAAAGAGTGCGTAATAGCTCACTGGTCGAGTGACTCTGCGCCGAAAATGTACCGGGGCTAAACGTATCACCGAAGCTGTGGATGGACACCGTTGGTGTCCGTGGTAGGAGAGCGTTCTAAGGGCTGAGAAGCTAGACCGTAAGGACTGGTGGAGCGCTTAGAAGTGAGAATGCCGGTATGAGTAGCGAAAGAAGGGTGAGAATCCCTTCCACCGAATGCCTAAGGTTTCCTGAGGAAGGCTCGTCCGCTCAGGGTTAGTCGGGACCTAAGCCGAGGCCGAAAGGCGTAGGCGATGGACAACAGGTTGATATTCCTGTACCACCTCTTCACCGTTTGAACGATGGGGGGACGCAGGAGGATAGGGTAAGCGCGCTGCTGGAATAGCGCGTCCAAGCAGTTAGAGGGGTGACGAGGCAAATCCCGTCACCATGTACCTTGAGCTGTGATGGCGAGGGAAATATAGTACCGAAGTTCCTGATTCCACACTGCCTAGAAAATCCTCTAGTGAGGTGAAAGGTGCCCGTACCGCAAACCGACACAGGTAGGCGAGGAGAGAATCCTAAGGTGAGCGAGAGAACTCTCGTTAAGGAACTCGGCAAAATGACCCCGTAACTTCGGGAGAAGGGGTGCTCTGTTAGGGTGCAAGCCCGAGAGAGCCGCAGTGAATAGGCCCAGGCGACTGTTTAGCAAAAACACAGGTCTCTGCGAAGCCGTAAGGCGAAGTATAGGGGCTGACGCCTGCCCGGTGCTGGAAGGTTAAGAGGAGAGGTTAGTGGCATCACGAAGCTTTGAATTGAAGCCCCAGTAAACGGCGGCCGTAACTATAACGGTCCTAAGGTAGCGAAATTCCTTGTCAGGTAAGTTCTGACCCGCACGAAAGGCGCAACGATCTGGGCACTGTCTCAACGAGAGACTCGGTGAAATTATAGTACCTGTGAAGATGCAGGTTACCCGCGACAGGACGGAAAGACCCCGTGGAGCTTTACTGCAGCCTGATATTGAATTTTGGTACAGCTTGTACAGGATAGGTAGGAGCCTTTGAAGCCGGAGCGCTAGCTTCGGTGGAGGCGTCGGTGGGATACTACCCTGGCTGTATTGAAATTCTAACCCGCACCCCTGAATCGGGGTGGGAGACAGTGTCAGGCAGGCAGTTTGACTGGGGCGGTCGCCTCCTAAAAGGTAACGGAGGCGCCCAAAGGTTCCCTCAGAATGGTTGGAAATCATTCGCAGAGTGTAAAGGCACAAGGGAGCTTGACTGCGAGACCTACAAGTCGAGCAGGGACGAAAGTCGGGCTTAGTGATCCGGTGGTTCCGCATGGAAGAGTACCATCGCTCAACGGATAAAAGCTACCCCGGGGATAACAGGCTTATCTCCCCCAAGAGTCCACATCGACGGGGAGGTTTGGCACCTCGATGTCGGCTCATCGCATCCTGGGGCTGTAGTCGGTCCCAAGGGTTGGGCTGTTCGCCCATTAAAGCGGTACGCGAGCTGGGTTCAGAACGTCGTGAGACAGTTCGGTCCCTATCCGTCGTGGGCGTAGGAAATTTGAGAGGAGCTGTCCTTAGTACGAGAGGACCGGGATGGACGCACCGCTGGTGTACCAGTTGTCTTGCCAAAGGCATCGCTGGGTAGCTATGTGCGGAAGGGATAAGTGCTGAAAGCATCTAAGCATGAAGCCCCCCTCAAGATGAGATTTCCCTTAGTTTATCTAAATAAGACCCCTGAAAGATGATCAGGTTGATAGGTTCGAGGTGGAAGTGTGGCGACACATGGAGCTGACGAATACTAATCGGTCGAAGACTTATCCTAATTTGATTCAACGTTATTACTGTTTCTCATCTATCTAGTTTTGAAGGAATAATTTTAAATTAATCCTTGAAAAATTTTAAAAAACATATATAATAATATATGTCCATAAGGTTTGGTGGCTATAGCGAGAAGGTCACACCCGTTCCCATCCCGAACACGGAAGTTAAGCTTCTCAGCGCCGATGGTAGTTGGGGGCTCTCCCCCTGCAAGAGTAGGACGTCGCCAAGCTTGTAATATTCCGCAGTAGCTCAGTGGTAGAGCTATCGGCTGTTAACCGATCGGTCGTAGGTTCGAATCCTACCTGCGGAGCCATTAGGAGAGCTGTCCGAGTGGCCGAAGGAGCACGATTGGAAATCGTGTAGACGGTTAACGCTGTCTCAAGGGTTCAAATCCCTTGCTCTCCGCCATATAAACCGTGGCCCGTTGGTCAAGCGGTTAAGACACCGCCCTTTCACGGCGGTAACACGGGTTCGAATCCCGTACGGGTCACCATTTAATAAATTATAACTATACATATTGGAGGATTAGCTCAGCTGGGAGAGCACCTGCCTTACAAGCAGGGGGTCGGCGGTTCGATCCCGTCATCCTCCACCATATTATTATCGCGGGGTGGAGCAGTCTGGTAGCTCGTCGGGCTCATAACCCGAAGGTCGCAGGTTCAAATCCTGCCTCCGCAATTGATTTGAAAATAAAATGGTCCGGTAGTTCAGCTGGTTAGAATGCCTGCCTGTCACGCAGGAGGTCGCGGGTTCGAGTCCCGTCCGGACCGCCATTTTTTTCAAATATATAAAGTGGCTCGGTAGCTCAGTCGGTAGAGCAATGGACTGAAAATCCATGTGTCGGCGGTTCGATTCCGTCCCGAGCCACCATTTATAAAGCCGGCCTAGCTCAATTGGTAGAGCAACTGACTTGTAATCAGTAGGTTGGGGGTTCAAGTCCTCTGGCCGGCACCATTCATTACTAAAAGTAATGAGATGGAGGGGTAGCGAAGTGGCTAAACGCGGCGGACTGTAAATCCGCTCCTTCGGGTTCGGCGGTTCGAATCCGTCCCCCTCCACCATTATTAAAGGGGCATAGTTTAAAGGTAGAACTAAGGTCTCCAAAACCTTCAGTGTGGGTTCGATTCCTACTGCCCCTGCCATGGCGGATGTGGCGAAGTGGTTAACGCATCGGATTGTGGTTCCGACATTCGTGGGTTCGATTCCCATCATCCGCCCCATTTATGAACAAATAAATATTTAAAACATATACTATTATTGGGCTATAGCCAAGTGGTAAGGCAACGGACTTTGACTCCGTCACTCGTTGGTTCGAATCCAGCTAGCCCAGTTTGCGGAAGTAGTTCAGTGGTAGAACACCACCTTGCCAAGGTGGGGGTCGCGGGTTCGAATCCCGTCTTCCGCTCCAACAATGGCGGCATAGCCAAGTGGTAAGGCAGAGGTCTGCAAAACCTTTACCACCGGTTCGAATCCGGTTGCCGCCTCCATAATATGCCGGTGTGGCGGAATTGGCAGACGCGCACGACTCAAAATCGTGTTCCGTGAGGAGTGTCGGTTCGACCCCGACCACCGGTATTATAGCACTGCTTGCCAATGTAGTGAAATCAACGTTTCTTACTCTATGTAAGGAACGTTTTTTATTTATTTAAAATACTATTCTTTGAAAATTATCGTGTACATAAAATCGTGTGCGTACCCTGTCTTTAAACAGAGAGGAATAAAAAATGGCTAGGCGAACTAACGAATTATCAATTGAAGAACTATCCATCATTAACTCGCCAAAAATCGTAAAGGAAATTGATTTCCAAACTGCTCTTTCTTTATTTGTTGATGATTGTCTAATCAGAAATCTTAGACCACAAACAATACAATATTATAAAAATGAGTTGTCTGTATTTTACAAGATACTTAGGGAAAAAGATTATAGCCCTGCTCCTACCAACATAACGAAAGACCAAATAAAAAGTATAATCCCACGTATAAAAGTAAAAGGATTACAAACAGTTAGCATTAACACACGTCTAAGAGCCATCAGAGCATTTTTAAATTTTTTGCATTGTGAACGGCACATTAAAGATAATCCGTTAAATGATATTAAACTACTAAAAGATCGTAGAAAGGTTGTTGAAACCTTTACTAATGAACAGCTTGGAACGCTTTTTAATTAGCCAAATTTGCGTTCTTTTGGATTACACTTTTTATTCGCTATACTGCTTGAAACAGGCATAGTTGTGTGCGAATTAGAAGGAATTTGTGTTCAAGATATTTTATGGAAAGAATCAAAACTTCATAATAGAAATACAAAGACGTATAAAGAAAGAATTGTGCCTATTCAAGCCAAAATGAAAAATCATTACAGAAATATATTCAAATTAGTGGAGTAATGGAAACAGATGCATTGTTTGTTACTCTTGACGGTGAGAAGATGTTTAAAAGGCAATTCCAAAACGGAGTAACATTTTACGGCAAGCAAGCGGAAAATAAAGGGGTTAGATATTCTTGCCATACGTTTAGGCATACATTTGCAAAATTAAGCGTCAAAAACGGTGCGGGAATTTTTGAATTACAACAGATATTAGATCATACAAGCATGGAAATAGTTAGAGTATATGTCAATTATTTAGTGATGATGTAATGGATAAACACAGAGCATTTTCACCATTAATTAATGTTAAAGTTAGAATGTAAATGTTCTAAACTCATGGTTTAAAAGGAAAAATGCACTTCTTTGTGGAAGTAAACAACATATTGGTAAAAATCAAATTGATGAGGAGCGAAAAAATGAACTTCGATAAAGATAGGTATTTTTTAGAAATGGCACTTAGAGAAGCAGAAAAAGCTTTAATTGAGAATACCTACCCAATAGGAGCCGTTATTGTAGATGAAAATAATAATTTAATTGCTAAAGGGCGTAACAGAGTTCATACCCAACAAGATACGACAGCACATGCAGAAGTTGATGCAATTCGAAATGCTGGTCATGCAATTTTTAATGCTAAGGTTAAGGGTGAAAAATTCACAATATACTCTACTTTAGAACCATGCCCTATGTGTACAGGTGCTATATTATTTGCAAAAATAAAGAGAGTGGTTTGGTTGTTAAATGATGATTTAGGGTTTGGTGGGTATAAAAAAATTAAAGATTCAAATGTGTTTGAAAAAAAATTTAAAGAAATTGAACTGATTGAGGAACCGTTTCTTGATTTAAAAACTAAACAAAAAGAACTTATGAGTAAGTGGGAAGATAATGAGAATTACATATTAAACTTACGTAAATCTGTAAAATAATAGTTATTTCATAACAATAATCAGACTAAGTTAAAAGAACTATCAAAGACCATATTTTGGTCTCTTTTCTTTTGGTCAAAAACATAATATTGATTTTACACTTGTAAAATTAGACCATTACCTAAATAAACAAATTCATCGCTCTATTATTAAAATCCGCCCTATTTATATGCTTATAATCATCTATTTCTAAATAAAAATGTACGTAAACAATTACTATTATCAAGTCCAGAGCATGGCTTGTACAATTGGAGTAATTGTTCGTATATACTATTACTTTTTGATGTTCGAACATTTATAATAGTAGGTATTATGAGGTATTTTGACGAATAGTAAATAGGGTGTCACTAAGTGATTTTAGCGATAAAATTAGATTAGCTATTACAAAGCGATAAGCATTTTAAAAATTACTCAAATTATCTCAATCTAGCTACATAAAAAGTAGATTCGAAAAAATTTATTAAATGAGGTACATAAGATGATTAACTTCCAAGACAAAGTAAGCTTCATTTGGTCAATCGCAGAGATTTTACGTGGACCATATAAGCCAGAAGACTACGGTAAAATAATTTTACCATTAGCAGTATTACGTCGTTTTGACTGCGTATTAGAGAGCACAAAAGAGGAAGTATTAGCAAAGGCAGAGCAGTTTGCTTCAATGAAAGAAGATGCTCGTGAACCGATTTTAAATCGTGTGTCAAAACAAAATTTCCACAACATAAGTAAATATGATTTTAAAAAGCTATTAACAGATTCTGATAACATCGCTGACAATTTACGTGATTATATAAATGGTTTCTCAAAAGTGGCTCGTGATATTATGGATCACTTTGACTTTGATCGCCAAATTGATAAGCTTGATCAAAACAACTTGTTGTACTTAACAATTAAACGTTTCAGTGAAATCGATTTACATCCAGAAACAGTTTCTAACATTGAGATGGGTTATGTTTTTGAGGAATTAATCCGTCGTTTCAATGAACATGCAGAAGCAGGGGATCACTACACACCACGTGAAGTAATTCGTTTGATGACGCATTTATTATTCCTACATGACGATGTAAGCATTTTAAAGAAGCCGGGTTTAACACAAACATTGTATGACTGTGCAGCTGGTACAGGTGGTATGGGTTCTGTAGCACAAGACTATTTACTAAGTCAAAACCCAACAGCACACTTAGAGTTCTTCGGCCAAGAAATTAACCCCGAATCATATGCGATTTGTAAAGCAGACTTGCTTATTAAGGGGGAAGACGCACGTAACATTCGGTTAGGGAATACGTTATCAAACGACCAATTCCCGCGTGATAAATTCGATTATTTAATTTCAAATCCACCATACGGCGTGGACTGGAAATCGTATGAGAAGCCAATTAAAGAAGAACATGAGAAACAAGGTTTTAACGGTAGATTTGGTCCGGGAACACCAAGAACGAGTGATGGACAGCTACTATTTTTAATGCACTTACTCTCAAAAATGAAGCCTGTCACTGCAGAAAATCCACAAGGCTCTCGTTTAGCCATCATTATGAATGGTTCGCCGTTATTTACAGGTGATGCAGGTTCTGGTGAAAGCGAAATTCGTAGGTATGTGCTTGAAAACGACTTAGTAGAAGGCATTGTGGCACTGCCGAACGATCTTTTCTACAACACAGGTATTGCAACGTACATTTGGATATTAACGAATAATAAAGCACCTCTTCATAAAGGGAAAGTACGTTTAGTCAATGCCGTAGATTTCTCGAAAAAAATGAAGAAGTCGATGGGTAGTAAGCGTAACGAAATTACAGAAGAGCAAATTAATGAGATTGTTCGTTTATACGGTGATGCACAGCCAAATGAGTACGTGAAGATCTTTGATAATAAGGACTTCGGCTACGCAAAAATTACAGTCGAACGTCCATTACGCTTAAACTTCCAAGTAAATGAAGAGCGTCTTGCTCGTGTTGCAGAGGAAAAAGGTTTTGCAAACTTAGCAAAATCGAAGAAAAAAGGCGATGCAGGGCACTTTGAAATTGAAGAAGGTAAGAAGCTACAGTCGCAAATTTTATATGTTTTACGCACTTTAGAAAATGACAAAGTATATAAAAATCGTGACGAGTTCACGAAAGTAGTAAAAGATGCATTGAAAGAAGCGGGCATTTCGGTTGGTGCACCTATATTAAAAGCGATATTAGCTGGTCTATCTGAAAAAGATGAAACAGCTGACGTATGTATGAAAAATAAAACAGACATCGAGCCAGATACAGACTTACGTGATACAGAAAACGTACCGTTAAAAGAAAACATTCATGATTACTTTGCACGTGAAGTATTACCACATGTTCCAGATGCATGGATTGATGAATCAAAAACAAAAATCGGCTACGAAATTCCATTCACGCGCCATTTCTACAAATACACAGCATTACGTAGTTCAGCAGAAATTATGAATGAGATTCGTGCGTTAGAAGCAGAGATTCAAAAGCAGTTGAAGAAGGTGATGGGATGAGTAATAAGCTATGGCCAAAGAAAAAAATATCATGGCTATTCGATGTAATAGGTAGTGGTACTACACCTTCAGCATCAAATGAAATGTATTATAACTCTCCAGATATGGCTTGGTTAAATACAGGTGATTTAACAGATAGTTATATAGAAAAAACATCTAAATACGTATCTCAACAAGCATTAGATGAAATTTCAGCCTTAACTGTTTTTCCTAAAGATTCTTTAGTTATGGCTATGTATGGGGCAACCATTGGTAAACTAGGTATAACTAAATATGAAACAACTACTAATCAAGCATGTTGTGTGTTATCAAAACCTAGAGAAGTTATTACTAAATTTATTTTTTATTGGTTAATGGGACATCGTGCAGAAATTATTAATCTTTCTCAAGGTGGAGGACAGCCGAATATTAGTCAAGGCATTATTCGAGATATCAGAATAGCTGTACCACCCGTAGAACTGCAAAATAAAATAGTAACTTTTATTGATAAGAACTTTGAAGAAACTAATCAATTGAGTCAATTTCATAATTGCTCTTTTTAAAAATACAGAATCCTACAGAATTTCTAAAATATATTTTTAAAAACAGAAATCATGCTACTTGTTGCTGATTTAATTGTACATTAATTCGGTCTGCGGCTAACTTTGAAGCATTATAAATAAGGGTTACCATGTCAAAATGAATTTTTGCACGTTTCCCAGTACGATAGCGAACATTGTTCAGTTGAAAGAATTCTTTCAGATAGGCATTAACCCGTTCTACGGCAGTACGACGTTTGAAAATGTTTTTCCATGCTTGTGACCCGCGTGCTGGTGCGGTATATCTGCGAAGGTCTGAAGTGATTTTCACTTTATAAACCTTTTGGCAAATACCTTCATTAGCTAAGGGACAGTCGCTGCATTCCTTTGGTCTTGTGTATTTCAATGTTTCATATTTAGGATCAAAACTATCATAACGATAAGAATGCTCTCTGAAACAAGTTGGGGCAAAGTGTTTATCATAGCCAATGATTTCCCCTTCATTTCGCTTATTATACGCGATGACGGATTGTTGTCCCATTCGATGTACCTGCTCGTATATGGGTTCATAGTCATAGCCCGCATCCATTGTTTGATAACGTAATGGAAGGTGAAGGCGTTCCTGAATTCCTTTCAGTAAAGGGATAGTCGCCTTACCATCATTTAGACTCCCAGATGAAAAAAGAGCCTGTAGAATGTATTGGCTTGATGTACCAACGGCTAAATGACCTTTGTAGCCAAACCAAAAACATTTTGTCCTTCTGAGTTCTTTTTCACGCCCCATTTAGGGTCTTGGGAACTTCGGCACGTAGTTCGGCTAGGGAACATCTAATTGAAATACAATTTTTCTATCATATAAAGGTAAATTGGCTTCCGTTTCAGCTTGTTCTTTAAGCCACCCGTCACGCTCATCTTTTGATTTCCGACCACGTTTTTGGGGTTCAGATTTTGGCTTTTCTTCTTTTGGCTGCGCTTGGTCTCGTGCTTCAAAATGGGTTGCATCAATAGCCACTGTATCATCCGTGATGAAACCTTCTGCAATAGCCTGGAGGACCACTTTTTCTTGTTCTTTCTCAAGGATATCGCTTTCCTCCAATTTCGTTATGAGACGTGAATAGGAGGATTCTGAAGGCACATGATCAGAAACCAAAAAGCCACAATTTAACTTAAAAGCTAGATCATCATGAAGACGTTTTATAAGATCCTTCATCGTAGGGATGCGCTCTATGTATCTTACAAAGGTGGAGATAATCATGGCTGCATAGTTTAGTTCTTCCGGTGCACCCAACCGTGATTTTTTCGCCACTTGATGGTACATCGAATCCAAATCTACCGCTGAAATAATGGCTTCATATTTTTGGGTAGGTTCCATGTCAAATAATTCCTGTATGCCAAATAGGCTAGGTTGTCGTATAATAGTCATAAGAAGTACTCCTCCAGTCTTTTTATGGTTTGTGGTCAACGTAAGCCCGAATTATAAAAAATAAGTGTACCTTTCGGTACGCATCGTAAATAGCCGTAAATTCTGACTTTTTTAATCGAATTACGGCTATTTCATTTATTTGCTACATTCTGCCTGAATCATTTTTGACCAGGGCATGTATTGATCTAAAATTTCAGGGTTTTGTTGGACGCCGAGATTTGGTAAATCCGTAAAAAGTTTCTTTATATATTCATAGAAATCAACGCCGTTACTTTTGGCAGTTTCAGCAATACTTAAACAGATGGCATTCGCTTTTGCACCAGCTTCACTTACACTAAAGAGCCAATTTTTTCTTCCTATAACGTTGGGACGGATGGCGTTCTCGGCTGGATTATTATCCATTTCAATTCGCCCATCATTCAGGAATAATTTGAGTCCATTTGCCCTGTTTAATGTGTATTCAGCTGCTTTTGCTAACGCATTTTTTCCGTAAAATGGTGATGTTTCAACCCAGTGAAGGAATTCCTCCACGATTGGCTTCGAGTACTTTTGACGTTTTTTTCTTCGTTTACTCGGAGACAAACGTTTAAATTGCCTTTCTAGTCGATATAAATCATCACAATATTTCACACCGATTCTACCATTTTTGCTATCAGCTTTCAGCCAATAACGACGAACATGCGCCCAACAATTTGCGAAATTAACGCCTTCCAACTTATCATAAGCAGAATAACCATCACACACAATCGTTCCAGAAAAGCCTTCAATAAAACTTTCAAGGACAGATCGAGCTCGAGATAATGCGCTTTGAAAGAGAGTCATTGTTGGCCCTTGGCTTGGCACACTTCGAAACACCCAATTATACGCATTGGCTTGGCCAGATTTCCCATCGGATCGGTTGATAATTTGTCCGTATGTTTCATCGACATGCAAAACCGATTTTGCCATCATCAACTCTTTCATTCGTTCGTATACAGGTAACAGCCAATCATGTGCTACACGGATAACCCAATTCGATAGGTTTTTATCATTGGTATTCAGTCCATAGCGATTCCATTCCTTTACCTGACGGTAAAGAGGTAAATATTGTGCAAATTTATCATAGATGACTTTGGCAAGTACGCTAGGACTTGCGATGCTACGCTGAATCGCTGGTTGTGGTGCTTTCCCGCGTTTGATTTGTGCTGGCTGTGATGAATCAACTTTGCAGTCTTTACATTCATACGCATGTTCAATGTGCTGTACTTTCATCATTTTTGCAGGAATAAATTTTGCTTCTTCACGTACAAGTGTACTACCAATTTCAATCATTTGCCCTTGGCAACAGTCACAGATTGTATTTTTCGGATGATGGTGAATAGCTTCTACTTCAATACCATCATGCAAGGAATCATTTCGTTTTTTTGATTTAACTTTTCGTACAACAGTATAAGAGATTGTCTGTTGGCTTTGTTCTTCTGTGTGCTCAGGTTCGCTAAAAGCCGGGTCATCATCAAATAATGAGCCTTGCCCATCTGGTACGTTGTATTTCGATTTTTCGGATTTCGATCCATATAAAAGTTTTGTTAAATGGCGAATTTGTTCAGTTAGCGCTTCAATCTGTTTAGTTGATTGATCTAGCTTTTTCGATAAGTCTTTGTTTTGTTGATTTGAATGAGCCAATTGTTCTTCGAGAAGTCGAATTAATTTCCCATATGGATTCTTGTTATTGGAAGAAGTATTAACCATTTATTTCACCACTTTTCGTTCACCATAAGTTAGTTATATTATAACATTTTTAACGTAGAAAGCGAAGTTGAAAATGGCTATAAACCAACATTTCTAGCTTGTTTAGAATACTCCTTTTTGTGATTTTTGAATGGCCTTTGGTTGCTGAATGGACAACCCTTCTAACAACCAGCGAACCTCCTGTTGCGAAAGTTTACGTACTTCATTTTCATCTTTTGGCCATTGAAGTTTTCCTCCATCTAGTCGCTTATAAAGCATGGCGAAACCATCGCCATCAAAATATAAACATTTATAACGGTCTTTACTCCAACCAGAGAAAAGGAAAATAGAATCTCCATATGGATCAAGTTCGAAAGAATCTTGAATTAGCGTTGCTAATCCATCAATTCCCTTCCTCATATCTGTTTTACCGCAAATAATATAAATGTTTTTTACACTGGTATAATCATGTTTCATAGATTTTTCAACTCCCTCATGACCGTTTGGATGATGTGCTCATCTACGCCGTTGAAGAAGGAAATTTCAGCAGCTTCAATTTTGATTGTGCAAAAGCTATTTGAAGGATCTTTCGAAGTTGTGGATGTTATAATATTTTTTTCTGGTTGTATTGAAACGGGGACGATTGTTAGTTTTTGTTGTGACATAGGAAAAGCACCTCCTTAATTGATACGATTATTGTACTAAGGGGTGCTGATCATTTATATGCGTTGTTTGAATGGGGGCTTACTGGTCAACTACCATTATACAAGATTTGGGGAGGTACTTCTTTTTTTATCTCTTAAACCCCTTGATACACAAGGGCTAAGAATTATGAAATTCATTCAATTAATTAATAAAAAAGAAAAGATGATAAAGCTTTTAGAACTACACCGCCAATCAATCATCACAGAAGCTGTTACAAAAGGTTTAAATCCGAATGTGAAAATGAAAGATTCAGGTGTTGAGTGGATTGGTAAGATTCCAGAGCATTGGGAGATTAGCAAAATTAAATATCAAACTGATATTAACAAAAATACATTAGCTGAAAATACAGATTCATCATATGAAATGCAATACATTGATATTGGGAGTGTTAATTCAAAAGGGGAATTGTCCACTCTTGACAAATATCGATTTTCGGATGCCCCTAGTCGTGCCAGAAGAAAAGTGAAAAAGGGCGATACAATTGTATCAACTGTTAGAACATATTTAAAAGCAATTGCTACTATTGAAAGTGAAGATGAAAATTTAGTATGCTCAACAGGTTTTGCTGTATTAACAGCAAGAAAAGCAGTTAGAGAAAAATATTTATCTTACTTATTTAAATCTACTATCTATGTTGATGAGATTGTGAGCAGATCTACAGGTGTAAGTTACCCTGCAATTAATGCATCTGAAATAGGAAACTTAGAATGTTTATTACCTACTCTAGATGAACAAAAGGCGATAGAAATTTATATTGATAAACGCTTGCTTGAGATAGATAATTTAGTAAAAAACATAATTAAGCAAATCAAAAAACTAAAAGAATACCGCCAATCCCTTATCTACGAAGCAGTAACAGGTAAAATCGATGTACGAGATATGGAACTTGAAAAAGTGAGGTGAGTTGCAAATGGCAGTGGATACTTCAGAAAAAGGTTTTGAAACAAATATCGAAATGGCGTTAATAGCAAATGGCTATAAAAAGCGTGTGCTTGAAGGAGAGGCGAGTGCTTCTTTCAAACAGTATGCAATCGACGTAGAGGAGCTATTTGCTTTTTTAGAGGATACGCAGGAAAAACGTATGCGTACGTTAGAGAAATCGTATGGTCCTTCTTATAAAGAAGAAGTATTAAAACGTATTAAAGACCAGCTGCATAAACGAGGCTTGGTTGAATGTTTACGTAAAGGGGTTAAAGACCGTGGTGTGACATTACAGCTTGCGTACAATAAGCCACCTACGGATATGAATAAAACATTAAATGAGCAGTATGGGAAAAATCGCTTTAACGTCGCTCGTCAAGTGTACTACAGCGATAAGCATAACAATAGCTTAGATATGGTGCTATTTTTAAACGGTTTGCCGGTTGTTGTGATGGAACTGAAAAATCCATTAACAAATCAAACAGTTGAACATGCGATGAAGCAATTAAAGACGGACCGTGATCCACGTGAGCAGCTGTTCAAGTTTAATGAGCGTGTTGCCGTTTATTTTGCAGTTGACCCAGATGAAATATTTATGACGACAAAGCTTGATAAAGATAAAACCTACTTCCTACCTTTTAACAAAGGCAATAATGGTGGGAAAGGTAATCCGTTAACTTACGGTGACAATTATCGTACGCATTACTTATGGGAAGAAATTTTAGCCCCAGATAGCTTGCTCGACATTTTATACCGCTTCATCTTTATTAAGAAAGACGACATTAAAGATTCAAACGGTGAAACGATTGGTGAGCGTCAAATGCTAATTTTCCCCCGTTTCCACCAGCTTGATGTTGTACGTAAGTTAGAAGCAGATGTTGCACAAAAACTTGTCGGTCATAATTATTTAATTCAGCACTCTGCGGGATCGGGTAAGACGAACTCTATTTCGTGGCTTGCACACCGTTTAGCGAAACTACATAACGAAGACAATGAATCAATTTTTAGTAGTGTGATAGTTATTACCGATCGCCGAGTGTTAGATAAGCAATTGCAAGATGCGGTGTATCAACTGGAGCATAAAGCAGGGATGGTCGAGCCAGTTGATAAAGATTCAGAGCAATTGGCACGTGCCATTAATAATGAGACAAGAATAATTATTACGACACTTCAAAAGTTCCCGTTCATTTTAGAAAAAGTAGCGGGCTTAGAGCGCAAAAAGTATGCGGTCATTATTGATGAGGCACACTCATCCCAAGGTGGAAAAGCTTCAACCGCATTAACGAATGTGTTATCGGATAAAACGTTAGAAGCAGCTTATGAGGAAGACCGTATTGCGGAAGAAAACTTAGATGATGTGGATGAAAAAATCGTTGATGCAATCATGAAAAGTGGTAAGCAAGATAATGTATCGTTCTTTGCGTTTACGGCGACACCAAAGCCGAAGACATTAGAGAAATTCGGTACAGTTGGTGTAGATGGTAAGCCAGTAGCATTCCATCAGTACACAATGCGACAAGCAATTGAAGAAGGTTTTATTTTAGATGTACTTGAAAATTATACGACCTATAAAACGTTCTGGAAAATTGCAAAGACAGTTGAGGATGATCCAGAGGTTTCAAAAAAACAAGCTACGAAAAAGCTAGCACAATACGTGTCACTTCATCCACATAGCATCGCACAAAAAACGGAAATTATTATCGAGCATTATCGTAATTTCGTACAGCGTAAAATTGGTGGCCGTGCAAAGGCAATGGTTGTTACAGCAAGCCGTTTACACGCAGTACGTTACAAAATTGCTTTCGATAAGTATATTAATGAAATGGGCTACGATGATTTAAAAACAGTAGTTGCTTTTTCAGGTACTGTGAAAGATGGGGAGATTAATTATACCGAGCCAGAAATGAATCAGTTCTCTGAAAAAGAGTTGCCTGAAAAATTTAACTCTGATGAATACAAAGTGTTACTTGTAGCAGAGAAATATCAAACTGGATTTGATGAACCACTGTTACACACAATGTATGTAGACAAACCATTAAGCGGTATTAAGGCGGTGCAAACGCTATCTCGTTTAAATCGTACATGCCCTGGAAAAGACGATACATTTGTTTTGGATTTTGTAAATGATCCAGAAGACATAAAAGCGTCCTTTCAACCCTATTATGAATCTACAAGTCTATCAGAGATTTCTGATCCTAATATCCTTTATGATATGCAAGCTGAGCTAGAGCCATATCAGGTATTTACTGAAGAAGAGGTTCAAAAGGTAAATGAGCTTGAAGTAACGGGTGGTGTGAAGAAGTCTACGAAGGCTCAAACTGAGTTAAATGCGGTTCTCGATAAAGGAGTGGAGCGTTTTAAAAAGCTTTCGGGAGAAGAACAATTCGTATTTAAACAAGTGGCTATGAAATTTACACGTACGTATGGCTTTGTACTGCAAGTTGTAACATTTATCGATTTAGATCTACACAAGCAATATATTTACTTGACGTACTTGTTACGTAAATTGCCACGTGATCGAGGAGATAAGGATGTTTACTTGGCGGATGATGTAGCACTTGAATACTACCGCAATCAAAAAGTATTTGAAGGTAGCATTGAGCTTGAGAAAACAGGTGGTGTAGAACTCGATCCACAGAAACACGGAGCCGGTGGTGCACCTGAAGATGAAAAAGTACGATTATCGAGTATTTTAGATAAGTTAAATGAGCGTTTTGGCACGCAATTCACAGAAACAGATTTGCTTTCTCGTGAGCAAGTAAAAGAAGACATGTTAAATGATGAAGACATTCGCCAAAAAGCAAAAAACAACACAAAAGAAAACTTTAAATTCGCCTTTGAAAAATCTTTTATGGATTTCGTTATTGACCGCATGAGCAGCAATCAAGAGTTCTTTATGAAGATACTGGAGAATGATGAATTTAAAACTGCGATTATGGAAGATATGATGAATGAGGTTTATGGGGCTGTGAATAGTTAGTTTTTGAGTTTGGATGGGGTTAAGAATTTAATCTTTTAAAGGCCACTGAAGACAAAATGTATTTAGCCAACGAAGATGCTTTTCTATATTTTGACGGTAGCACAATTGTATTACAGACGAACAAGAATTAACATTAAATGCTATTGTTTATAGTACTAGAACGTTTTTATACCAAAATGGAGATGGGGTTTTAAAGGAATTTCTCTTTGTACCTTTAGACAAATTAAAGCTGTTCTTGGCTACTTATGTTAATGAAAAATATAATATGGTAATTACGGAGCAAGCGTAGCAATGGATAAATAAGACCGATGATACCTTATTGGTTAAACTTTTTCTGGCAAAGTTAATAATTGTTTATGTAAATAGCCTAAAACATGTGAAATCTCATTCGGATATTAGTGTAACCATCATACTTTTAAAAAGGTATTGTAAAAAGTTCTATGAAAACTAAATAGTTGTTTAGGTTACTTTCCATTTATTAGGTGGGGAGCTCCCGCAATCGCTCTTGACAAACACGCCAATGGTTTGATCCAAGGTTAACAAGGGCGAAGGGGACAAAAAGAAGGCATACCAAATAAGCCCTTGGTATTTTCATTTTAAACCATTGGCAAGTTCGGTTTGTCAAGAGTTCGCTCCGCCGATTGCTAAATTTGTCCAAGGGCTCTGCTAAACAAAAAGTTAGGCGGATCTTTGTTCGACTATCCATCGTTGAGCTAACTCGATGAGCTTTGTCCAACGCGCAGGCATGGTAGGAAGTCCTGATAACTTTGGATTCACAACGGGTACCTTGCCCTCTAGGGATGCATGTGGTCGTAGAAAGTTAAAATACGCCGCAAACAAGGTGACAAAAGAAACAGATCCATGATCCGATCCAAATCCTTGTGTAGAGCGATAATTTCCTTTAAATGTGCGATTCAGTCTTTCGATAATCTGTTTTAACGGTCTGTATTCGGTTGAGATGGGATCTTCATTTGTCAGCCCGATTACTTGCTTCACATCGAAAGAAATATCATTCTGAGCGAAGAAATGCTGGGCTAGAAGATAGATTGGATTTCCATCTACTACGAATGTAAGGTTTTCAGGGATCTCTTCCATCTTCAGTAGGACGTCGTTTATCGCTTGAATGGCGGATGCTGTATCACGATTAGGCGACACTCGGTACGAAAGGACGATCTTTTTCACCGCGTCAAAGAAGAAAAAGAGATAATGCCATTTTCCATTGACCCGGATATAGGTTTCGTCACCACAGAATTGATCTGAAAGCTCATAAGGATAGTGATCCACGTAAGGTTTAAGTAAAAGAGCCACACTATTTTCGTAGTTCAATATCGTCTGATGAGAAATAGCTACACCGTGAACATCTTGCATAATGGCAGCGGTCCTTCTTGCGGAAAGACCGTAATTCACATGGTAGGTCAATATCAAACCTAACGTATGCGGAGAAGCATAGATTCTAGACAGATCAACAACTGGCAACTCCGGTGAATTCTTGGATAATGGTTGAAAATCAATGTGAAATTGGCGAAAAATATACCTTAACTTAAACGACTGGGGATCCTTTTTAAACTGTTTCTTTTCTTTGGAAGACATACCGTTTAATTTCTTTTGATAATACGGACAGTCGTCATTTTTACACTTAAACACATCGAAATCTTTTCGCTCCTTGATCTTATCGAGTGTTTTAGAACAATGAGGACATTTCAAAATGGCCTCTTTCGAAAAACGATTCTTATCGCTGAAAAGGCAAGAACATACCTTGCATTGATACTGTCCCTTATCACCATTATTGGCATAAAGATAATCAGATGGTGCACCACACTTAGGACATTTCATTCCTTTAGGTACCGACACTTTTGCGTTCTTGTGTCTTCGAACGGGTTTAAGAGATTTCCCATGCTTCTCTTGGTACTCCGTTAGGAGATTTCGATAATTCAGCTTTTCTGGGATTTCGATAATGGGAAGATCATCAACTTGTAGTTTTCGATAAGGTTTGTTAACAGGCTGCTGATCTTTCGGTTTATCAAACATACTCTTCCCAATAAGTAGGGTGAGTAATGTTCGAATTATTTGTTCTTGGAATTTTATAAAAGTTAGTAAATAGGTTATAATTTGAGGGTACAACTTGTCACTTCCTTTTCTAAGGTTGTTGGGTGTGTGGTAACCTCAATTATCCTTAGATTTAGGGGGGTGGCAATTTTTTTGCTCAAAAATCCCTCTATTAAGGTAGTTTATAGCCTATTTTATATAAAAGTTTTGACAATACGTTTTACAGTAGGGGGACAGGAAAATGAAAAAAGCAATTGGCATTGATATTGGCGGGACAAAGATTGCAGCGGCAATCATTACGGAATCGGGAGAATTATTTAAGCGTACGGAAGTAAAAAGTGATCCTTCAGACCGTGAAAAAATGTTTGGTCGAGTCGTCGAGGCGGTGGAACAAGTCCTTGAAAACTCAGCAACTTCTATCGATGACATCAAAGGTATCGGGGTAGGTGTACCAGGTAAAGTGGATCGTGAGAAAGGCATTGCTGTTTTTCAAAATAATTTGCCTTGGGCACAATTTCCCGTTACGGACCGTTTAAGAGAGAGATTTGGTACTGAACGAATCTCAATCGACAATGATGTCTACATGGCGGCTTTTGCCGAATGGAAAGCAGCACAGGGGAAAAGTGATGAGACCTTTGTCTACGTAACTATAAGTACGGGAATCTCCTGTTCTATTATTCATAAAGGTTCGTTTTTCAGGGGAGCAGGCTTTGCTGGGGAGCTAGGTTTAATCCCTGTCCTTTCTAAAGGAACCAATATGCCGTTGGAAAAAGTAGCAGCTGGACCGGCTATCCAACAATTTGCTGCAAAGGAATTACAAGCAGAGCAAATAGCTACGAAAGATGTATTTGCAGGCTATACAAATGGGCTGCCGGAATATCAATCGATCATTAATGAAGTGACCGACTATTTAGCGCAAGGCCTCTATTCGATTTCCAGCTTATTGGATCCGCACAAAATCGTTTTTGGCGGCAGTGTCATTGTAAACAATCCTTTTCTACTAAAGTTGATTAAGAAAAAACTAAACATCTATCAACTCCCTGAGCAACAGCATATTTTAGAGCATATGAGCATTAGCACATTAAAGCAAAATAACGGTGTCGTTGGTGCTGGACTAAGAGTATTTGAAAGTAATTAAAAGAGAGGTGCCGGAAATGTTTACATTAAATCAAGAAAAATTAGTACCATTAGGTGCATCGATTACAACTGCGGAGATTAAACAGCAGCCTGATTTATGGGCAGAAACGTATGCATTGTATAAGGATAAACATAGTGATATCGAAGCATTTCTACAAAAACTATCAGAAAGACACGATCGGGTTCGCGTCATATTTACCGGTGCAGGAACATCTGCCTATGTAGGCGAAACCGTTCTGCCATACTTAAAAGGAAAAGTTGATGAACAAAAGTGGGAATTTTTAAGTATTCCGACAACCACTTTAGTATCGAACCCATATCAATTTTTAAAAGCAGATTTCCCAACCTTGTTGGTCTCTTTTGCTAGAAGTGGAAATAGCCCGGAAAGTGTTGCAGCTGTTGGATTAGCGGAACAGCTAGTAAAGGACTTCTATCAGATAACAATTACCTGTGCAAAAAATGGAGAATTAGCAAAGCGAGCGCAAGATGATACGAATAATTTGCTATTATTGATGCCTGAAAAATCGAATGATCAAGGGTTTGCCATGACCGGAAGCTATTCATGTATGACACTAACTGCATTGCTCGTTTTTGATCCTTTGTCAGTTGAAGAAAAATTGACGATTGTTAAAACGATTCGCTAAATGGGCGAAAGTGTTATAAGCAGAGAGAATTTTATTCAAAAAATTATTTCTGCTGATTTTGATCGTATTATTTACCTTGGTTCAGGTAGTTTAGAGGGACTCTCAAGAGAAGCGCAGTTAAAAGTATTGGAACTATGTTAAGTTGATTCCACTGTGTTTGAAAAATAACCGGAAAAATTCCGTTTAAGTTGGGAAATACGCATATTTCCTTAAAAATAAGCGGAGTTTTTCCGCCTATATGAACCAAATCTTTGAATTTTTGCTTATTCAGAGCAGCTAACCGGAATTTCTCCGCTTATCTCCGCTACTTAAGCTTCCTCTATATACATTAGCCGGAAATTATCCGCCTATAAATTCTCATATCTTTATGAAAATCATCAATGAATAACTATAGAGCCAAGACCAAAGAACCGTGGTTTTGTAAATAAAAAACACAGCATTTTCTCCACAAACTAACACGTTAACTAATTAAAATGTTGCTATAGTTCGGTCTTTATCGGAGATTCAACGATTGTTATATAATTAAATTTGCTTTTTTTGCTGTGTGTATGTGCTGCCGAAGTGGGAGGCAGTATTCTCTAGGTCTATACTAGTATCTGCAAAATACACACTCCTTTTTAAAGTAATTAGAAGGAACAACCGACAACAATCTAGAAATATACAAGAGATAAAAAAGGAGGTTTCCGAATGGAAAAAACATTGCCTATAAAAAACCAAATGAATGGTGTATTTGTTCATGTTACAAATTTAAAGGTTTCAGCAAAATGGTACGCTGATTTGTTAGGACTGGACGTTGATTTAGATAAAGTCGTTTCTCCTGTTTATAACGTACCCTTGGTAGGTACTACGTCTTTAACTTTAGATGACCACACGTTTGATCCTAAATTCAATCATAATGTAAGTCCAAGCCCAATTTTTAATCTCTATGCACCCAAAATTGATGACGCCTATCAATATATTAAAGACAAAGGCATTGAAATTGTGAGAGAAATAGAGACGGTTGGCGATACAGCTTGGTTTAACATAAAAGACCCGGATGGAAATGTAGTTATGATTTGTAATTGTTAAAAGAATAGGTAAATATCGCTGTAAAAGGTCAATGAATGTTATTTTTTGGTGTTTTTCGTTGAAAATGGAACAAGCAGAGCAGGAGGTAGACTTGGCGGATGAGGAAGGTTAAGACAACTTACTATTTATGACTTGCATCCCTGGAGTATCATTTACAAATATTCTTCATCCGATCAATCTTAGTCCTGCTGACAGTGTACCACGAATTGCATGAGGCAAGTTTTTCGAGGAAAATAACAAATTGAAATTGCCTATATCTGTTCCAGCACATCATGCTTTAGTCGATTGTCTTACGAATGCAACTGTGCAAAAGTATATATCAATAAAGGACAGAGGTTAATTTTTTATTGGACTGTTTAGGCAGCATTTTTTTAAAAAATAAGAAAGAGCCCCATTATTCATCGGAGCTCTTCACTTTATGTTCTGCTAAAACCTGCTGGTTTTCTTGTATATGTTTCATTAATTTCATTTAAGGTTTTTAACACAGCTTGGCTAGAATTTTTTACATCTTTCATTCTGTCACGTGTACGTTTACGTCTTAGCCCTGATGGTTCAGAGGCCACGAGAATTACGTTTTCGTCATTATAACGCATCTTGTTACTCCCAGTCATATTGTATCCCTCCTATTAAATCGGCTAAGAAGTCTGTGTATAGTGTTGTTGTATTAATTATAGCATATTCGATTTCCTCTTTAAAGGCTTCTACCTTAGTGTTACTCCATGTTTGATCCATAGGATAGTGGAAGCATAGTACATAATCTTTTGTTGTAATTGCATAATACAATACATTCTTATCCTCAGAATATCCAATAACATTGGTATCTCGAGTAAGAGCTGAAACTACATATGAATCATCATTTGTTAAATCATATTCGAAGCTTGGAGATGTAGCACCGGCATAACCACAAAGTCTAATTTTATCTTCAGCCTTTTTATATACTGTCAATGCATTACATTTTTCGAATTTGCCAATCTCTTCAGCTAACATTGTTGCAGGACGTTGGTAAATGTAATCCCCCATTAATGGTTCCATGGCAGTTTCTAAGAAATTTTCCCAATCCGTTATCGTACCCATATGAAGATATGAAAGTAGGTTTAACGTGTAATCTTGATATACAGTAAAATCTTGGGCGGCAATAGCATTATCATGAATATCTTCCTTCATTGGTACAAGTTTTATTCCTTCACCTAACCGATCGCTTAAGTACCCTTTTATTTTCTTATAAGCTTTGGGAGCCTGAGCTAATACGAGTTCTTCGGTCCATATCCGTGCAGCTTGTACATCATATATAAAGGCCCATATAAATGGATGAATTGATTCAATCTTTTCACGTTGGGATCTTCCTAAGTCTTCATTAATCACCTGATATACTATGTCAATTGTATAATCTGGATTACGGTGTTTTTCTTCTATATACTTTTTGTATCTCCTATCAAGATCCTTACGAATATGTTCCTCATAAATTTGCTTTATATCCGAATCAAGAAAAGCTATAACATATTTACCTTCTTTTATTGCTGTTCGAAACTCTTGATATGTAGGAGTACATTTATCCTCTGCCCAATAAGTCCCTACATTGTCATTCAAAAGCAAAATAAAGATATCAGATTCCATCACCTTTTGCAGGCATGTTTTCATGAAATCTGTTTGCCATGGGTAAAAATTGTCTTCGAATAATAATGGGCTATGCCCAGCTTCTTCTAGTTCCCGTTTTAAATCAGATCGAAATGGGACTAGCTTTCTATCGTAGGCAGAACTGATAAATATTCGAGCTGGATTTGGCATAATATTCCCTCCTCACAAAAAAATATAGCACATAAATAGTAAATATGAGAGGAATTTTCACAAAATAAAGATAGTGTTTGGATCCTTGTGACCCCCAATTGCACTTTTTATTTGAAAATAGTAAAGTTTATAATGTTCAAAATTTACTATCGTTTGATAAAAAGCGTTTACACATGGTATAAGTGTAAAAGAATTAGGAACATTTTTTGCTTTTTAATTTTGGGATGAGAGTTTGAACGGGTATCCCATTTTGGAAGGATTGATTTATTATGACAGACAATTTTTGGCGTGAATTACCACGGCCATTTTTTATACTTGCACCAATGGAAGATGTGACGGATGTTGTTTTTCGCCATGTCGTGAGTAAAGCTGCTAGACCTGATGTGTTTTTTACGGAGTTTACAAACACGGTGAGTTATTGTCATCCAGATGGGCAGCAGAGTGTGCGTGGGCGTTTGACGTTTACAGAAGATGAACAACCAATGGTTGCACATATTTGGGGAGATCAGCCCGAGTATTTTCGGCAAACGAGTATTGGTGTCGCGAAACTTGGCTTTAAGGGTGTGGACATCAATATGGGCTGTCCTGTGCATAATGTGGCAGCTAAGGGTAAGGGAAGCGGCCTTATCCTTCGTCCGGAAGTCGCTGCGGATATCATACAAGCAGCAAAAGCAGGGGGATTGCCTGTAAGTGTGAAGACAAGGCTTGGATATACGTATGTAGACGAATGGCGGGATTGGCTAACTCACATATTGAAACAAGACATCGCTAATCTTTCTATTCATCTGCGTACAAGAAAGGAAATGAGCAAAGTAGATGCTCATTGGGAGCTGATTCCGGAAATTAAGAAACTTCGTGATGAAGTCGCACCAGATACACTTTTGACGATCAATGGAGATATTCCTGACCGTCAAACTGGCTTGAAGCTTGTTGAACAATATGGTGTTGACGGGGTAATGATCGGACGTGGAATTTTTACAAATCCATTTGCCTTTGAAAAAGAACCGAAAGAACATAGTAGTGAGGAATTGCTAGATCTCTTACGATTGCAGCTTGATCTTCATGATAAATATTCAGAGGAATTTGAGCCGCGTCCATTCAAACATCTTCTTCGCTTTTTTAAGATTTATGTCAAAGGTTTTCGCGGGGCGAGTGAATTAAGAAATCAATTGATGAGCACAAAATCAACAGATGAAGTGCGTGCAATGCTTGATAATATTGGTTTTGATGGGTCCGGGGAACTGGAGAATGATATGACCCAAAAAAGTTAGTGTTTATATTGCAGCTTATTGGCTGGTGTAAGTTCGGTATTTAACTGGACTCATACCGGCCAATTTTTGTTTTATGCTATGCTTTTTTGCTAAAAGATTGTTGCTTATAACAATATGTAGATTATAGGTTTGTGTATCATAAGACTTCGTTTGTGCCGCATAGAAAATGATTTGTGGATCATAAAAAGTCATTTGTGGATTATAGTTTCTACTTTGAACGGTGGATTATAGGTTTGTGTATCATAAGACTCCATTTGTGCCGCATAGAAAATGATTTGTGGATCATAGAAAGTTATTTGTGGATCATAGTTTCTACTTCGAACGGTAGATTATAGGTTTGAGCATCATAAGACTTCATTTGTGCCGCATAGAAAATGATTTGTGGATCATAGAAAGTTATTTGTGGATCATAGTTTCTACTTCGAACGGTGGATAATAGGTTTGAGTATCATAAGACTCCATTTGTGCCGCATAGAAAATGATTTGTGGACCATAGAAAGTTGTTTGTGGATCATAGTTTCTACTTTGAACGGTGGATTATAGATTTGTGTATCATAAGACTTCGTTTGTGCCGCATAGAAAATGATTTGTGGATCATAAAAAGTCATTTGTGGTTCATAGAGATTGGATTCTTTTATGTACTTCCTCATCTTCAACTTCCCGAATCTTGTTCTTTCTATTGGAGGGCAAGGGACTTTTCTTAAATTGATTTTCTCTTAACATTGTAAAATCCGTATTTTTCTGATGCTACCACTTTCCAAAGTCGGTTATCACTTATTTTTTTACTTGAATTCGCACAGTTAACAAAATGTTCACAATTTTACAGGCGGAAGGGTGCCCTTTTTCTTCTCAAATTTATATTTCTAATATGAAGGCTATTTTAAGTGAAGAAAGGGCAGGGATGAAGATGGCAAAGTATAGAATGGTACGTACGGAATTTTGGAAGAATCCGATTGTTTTAGAAGAGATGACCCCGGAGGATAAATATTTTTACCTTTATTTGCTGACGAATCCACGTACGACGCAAATTGGAATCTATCGAATTACGAAGAAAGAAATGGCGTTTGATTTGGGCTATTCGATTGAGAGTGTGCATTCGTTAATGGGGCGTTTCGAGGAACACCATCAATTGATTCGTTACAATCCCGAAACAAGGGAACTGGCGATTAAGAACTGGGGAAAAGAGAATCTGCAAAAAGGCGGAAAACCGGTGATGGATTGTATTGTTTCCGAATTAAAAGAGGTAGAGGATCACTCGCTTATCCAATATGTTTCGGAATACATACATAAAGAAGAGATCCGCAGCTTATATGAAGCTTTTTATCAACAAAAAGAGATGCTAATTGAAACAGGGGATGATGAAAGAGACTTCTGTGAAGAATTTGACGATACGTTGCCGACTCGTTTTACGACACGTGGGCAAAAAGAAAAAGAAAAACAAAAAGAAAAACAAAAACAACAAAAAGATCTCTATCCAAGTATAGAGAATAATCCACACATAGTGAATCCGTCATTGAGTAATGATGATGTGAAAGAAATTATTGAGTTTTGGGATACAAATGGATTTGGTTTTACGAATGTAAATGCAAAAGAGCAGTTGTTGTCGTGGTTAGATGATTCAAGTTTTTTACAACCGAAGGACATGATTGTAAAAGCTATGAAAATAGCATGTGCCAATAACAAGCGAAAGCTGAATTATATCATCGGGATTCTGAAAAACTGGGAAAATGAATCTTTGCTAACTGTGGAAGAAGTGGATTCGTATGATGAGAAACAAAAGCAGTATAGACCACCAACCGAATCATTTCCTGCCGGAAGAGCGATTCCGAGGGAATTTGAACTCGACTTATCGGCAGGTGAAGATGGATGAGTGTGGTGGAAAAAACATTTCTAGGAAGCTTGATGAAGGCAGAATACTTACTTCACGATACCGTCATCCAACCAGATCATTTGGAAAGTTTCCAGCATAAAGAATTGATGAGAAGAATGGTGGCGCTAAAGCGGGCAGGTAAAAATATTGATTTGCTTACGTTTACGACCTTACCCGATCTCGAATCATACGGTGGAATGTCTTATCTTTCAGAGCTTTTATCGTATGCAGATCTTGAGAAATTTAATGAAACGGAGAAGCTTATTCTTGACCTGTGGAAGGAAAGAGAGAAGCGAAACATCTTAACGCTGGCAGCGATGAATGATTGGGAGATAGCGAAAGTCATTGCCGAATTGGATAAAATTAACCAATCGAAAATGGAGGATCATACCTCTTTACACCAAGCATTGGTGAGAATATATGAAGCACCTTGGGAAGATCAATATCATTCAAAAGGTGTGACGACGGGGATCAAAAAACTTGATCTCATAACCGGAGGCTTTCAGAACGGGGAAGTGACGATCGGCGCGGGTAGGCCTTCGATGGGGAAAACCGATGTGATGCTTCATTTTGCAAAAATAGCCGGTTGGGCAGGATATCTGCCACTCGCCTTTTCCTTGGAAATGCCTGAAAAGCTCATCACCTCGCGATTCATGAATATTTGCTAGATTTTGAGCTTAGTAGGGGGAATGATGTGATTTCGTTTCGGGAGATGAGGAAGGAGTTTGAGCGGTTTCCGGCGGTGGCGGGGTATTTTGTGAAGGGGTAATCAACTCGACTGGCATAATTAGGTAAGTTTTTTGGAACGTCCGCTTTCCCATCATTTTACCTTTTTACTCAAACCGTATTCTAAGTAGAATATAGAAAGCGGGAATTAGACCGTTATGCTAGTAAATGTCCAATCAGGGGATTATGTAGATGTTTGCTTTCAAGCGTTGGAGAAAAGTGATGTGAAAAAGTATGGACTAACTAAACGTGCAGTTCAGTATCTGCACGTTCATGACAAAAAGGTATGTATTTTAGCTAGACAATCGTTTACAATTTCTTCAGGAGCCTGTCCTTTTACTCGAAGATTACGAACCTGCCAATCTAAACTTTTCACTTGGTCCGTTAAAATAACTCCTTGAAAAACTAAATCATCAGGAAGCGTCACTTCGTACCCCCACCCCCTGATGGTATTTGTTATCGGACATACAGCTGCAAACCCAGTTACTTCGTTAAATGCTTTTGGCGATAAAACAATGCCAGGGCGATTCTCTGCCTCTTCATGTCCTGCTTGTGGATTGAAATTCACATAAACAAGATCGCCACGATCTGGTACAGACATTATATTAATTCATTCCCCTCTATCCCAAAATCCATTTCTACATGACGATTTTCGGGTTTACATTGCGCTAAGATTTCATCTAAAGAATAGTTCTTTGTTTGTTTTTTAGGAATTAGTGTGATGGTTCCTTCATTTTTCATCACTTTCATTTCTATTTCAGAGCCTTGATGAATTCTCAGTTGTTCCGCAACATCTTTAGGAATTCGTACCGCAAGACTGTTTCCCCATTTTTGAATGGTTGTAGTCATCGTCAACGTTTCCACCTCTTTTTTCGTCTTGCATTCTTTTCCTTCCATTCTAACACACTCCATTTTCTTTGTATATACACAGTATATACGACATTTAGGGGAATGATACTGATGAATTTGAAAATATCAATTCGTAAGTGTAACAGAAAACGTATGTAAAATGGAGAAAAGAGGAGTTTTTACTTTTCGATTTATAGGGGGATTTTCCTGAATTTTTGAATTCAAGATATTTTATTATTGCCTAATGGAAGGTTATGTAGGAAAGCCGTCGAAGTATAAAAAGAGCCCTTGTGTTTTATTTTAAAGGCGTTGACAGTCAGAAAGCCGAATGTTAATTTAAAGTTAACTGAACCCACAACGCCTCTTAACAATGCGGACCAATGTGGGTCATTTTTTTATCTAAGGAATGATGTCGATTAGTTTTGAAGACTTGTAGTTTTATAGACCGGTTCACGTCATTAACTTATTTGGATTAAACTTACATAAAAATTTAAACGAACGAGTGGTCAGGAGACTGGAGGTATAAATAAATGTTTTTCAAAAGAAAGCCGAAAATAAATGAGCAAACAATTAAAGAACTCGTGCAGAAATTGGAAACAACGTATATGAATAAGGATATCGAACAATTGCAGGAAATGTTTCACCCGGATCATCGCGAAATCTCCTTTTTAAATCACTTTTCTCTCATGATGAATTTTCAAATCTACAATAGTACATCCGAAATTCTCCACCTCGAAATATTGGATATGAATGAGGAGGAGGCAACTTTTACATATACGCGGAAGCATATGTATACATGTATAAATGAAGAGGAGGAAAACGGAACAAACCCGAACAATATTTCAAGTTATTATGTACAAATTAAGGTAGAGGGTAAAACGATTTGGATCGCGAAATATGCAAGATATAGCGAACTGTTTTTGGACTTAAAAGGAAGAATTCTACCGGAAGAAAAGGCGGTTGTGCCTCCGGGGGCCGAATACTTTGACAATATGAAGCGTTTTATTGATGTCATTCAGTTTGAGCATTTAAAGCCGGCTACTTATCTTTTATACAGCGATAGTGAGTTCATCGGCTATTATCCTGAAAAGGAGCGTTATTCATATCGGACATCAGAAAAGCTTACTTTCGATTACTTTCTAGAGATGGAAGCTGCCTCAATTAAAGAGCATACAAAAGGCTTCATTGAGGGAAACACACTAGAGTATAGTGATATTCTAGTGGAGGAAGAGGATTACTCCATCATTGAAATAAAAATGGAGGGCAGTTCCGGATTGCAGCATGAATTGATCTTGAGCATGCTTGCCCCGGACGGATTCATTATGGTACGTTACCTGAAACCCAAAAACGCTCCACTTGAGGAGAAGTTGCGTCGGCAACTGATTAAACAGATGCAGATTGCTGCGACAAAGATTGACGTTTCAGTTTGACCGGCCGCCATATTTTTATTGCCTTAGTTGAACGTGAAGTGGAAGATTCTTGAAATTAATACTCGCAGAAATAGATATTTAGTGAGAATCACTTACATGTTGTTTAGATAAAGATTATACAATAGCGATCACCATATTTTCCACATCGTTTTTATCTAAGGAAACGGTGGGAGGTCTTTTCTTTCATTCTGCAATTGAATTGTCATTTAATAAAGATTTGATTGGTGCCGTGGAATTATTCAATATGTTATTTGATCCTAAAGAATAAATAATGTTTTGGGGTAAAGAAGATGAGTAAAGTGTTGACAACAATAAGAGACTATTTTTAATTTATATTATGTAATGGAAACGGGAAAGCAGTAATTGGCTCTCCCGTTTTTTGCATTTTTTGAAACTTACATTCAAATTTTCTAAAAACGAACGAAGCCCAATTAACAAAATTTGTTACTTCCTGTAAAAGAAGGTTGATCCTTGCTCTATGATAAAATAAAAGTATTAGAGGGGGACCAAAGTTTGATAAATAATGTATGGAAAGATTATTTGTATGAATATATACTATTAAAAAATGAAGAACTTAATTTACTAGATATTAGAGAAAATAATGGACTTATCGATATTCCTGTTGTAAAAAAGACTGCCCGGACTAGAAGGACGGTTGCGATGTTGACGGTGGGGATTAATAATAAAAATGTACCACCAAGTAATCTTCTAAAAGATTTTACAAGTCCAAAGTCAAAGAAGCAATTCGAACTTACAAATGAAACGTATGAGTGGATTCGTAACGGATGGATCATTCGAGAGTATCGCTTGGCTAAAGACGAGCGAACTGTGAAAAGCGTACAGTTTCGAATGGGGTTCTCTTTATTTCTGTATAAAAAGCAAATAGAGGATGAAAAAGAAACAAAGAAGACTCAGTCTATCACTGAATGGAAAGAACAATGGATTAAAATAAAGAATTCTTCTTCACTTAACCTTAAACGAAAAGAACAACTCAATAGATTAAAAGATATATTAGATGAAGTTGTAACTGAGGGAAAAATTAACCACAATAGTTCTACTTGGAGGTTTCAAAAGCAACTGTTATTTTTACACTTTCTAACTGCTTTTTATCAAATTTCAATGGCCGAACATCATTTTGATTGGAAACAGATTGGAGCACGGTATTACCGGAAAATTGGGGGATCAAAGGAATTCGATTCCTATAAAAAGGAATTTATTGAAAGTGCTGAAGAGTTGCTTGAGTATCCGCTCCATTTACTCGGGCTAAGTAGTTTAGGTACGATTACCCCGATTTATTTTACGGGACCAATGCAGGGTGTAAGTGTTTCATACGACTATGGTCCAATTCATGCCACAACCGATTTAGCGGTTTTTACTGAAGATTTTCAAACGGATGCGCAAGTTTTGTGGTTAGTTGAAAACCGAGGAATTTTAACACGAATGGCTTATGAAAAGAACTTTTTGTTAGATTCAAAGAGTCTTGTATTAGGAATCGATGGCCAGTTAAGATCTGCGCACCGACGATTGATTGAACAGCTTGTTTCAAATGTAAAACAGGTGATTATTTGGACGGATGTTGATGAAGCTGGACTCATCATTGCGAAAGATGTAGGAGAAACCGTGCAAAAATATCGGTCAATAACGAAATGGGTTGTTCCACCATTAGAAGTCGTTTTAGATGTTGAGGAGTTTCAATCACGATATAAAAAAGCCATTCAAGTTCAAAAAGAGGAACAGGAGCAGGAGATAGGGGGAGTAGAACGTTGGAAAAAATGGATCAGTCCTTAATTTCTATTTTTAACATGGATGCGGACAAGCCAGAACTTCTCCAAACGATGCGGGACATGGCTGCATTAGCGGGTGTTTTAAATGATTTAAGTGATAAGGAATCATTTCAAGCTCCGAAAAATGTACTGCGCTTCATACGTGTACTGAATCTTATTAATCAAGAAGCACTTGGTATGACGGATCCAATTGAAAACGAGGACACACTTTTTTATCGGTATCGTTACACATATGGCTATGACGAAGAAATGACGATTGAATATATGAAACACTTAACCTATGTATTAGGGAAGTTTAATTGGATAACGAAGACAGCAAAGCGAATTAAGATGCGCGATTTAGGAAAAAGAATGATGGATGTTTTGATTCGATTGGCCAATGATTCGCTTGCTTATTATATGAATGACGATGTGGCCAGATCTTTGTTTCAAGCGAAAAGGGATGCAGAAATTAGTGAAGCCTATGATGACAAAGGCATTTCCGGTGGAAATAAATTGGCTAGTATGATTAAAAATGTAGAGGAAGCTATTTTACTGCTTACTGAAAGGGAGTTAGAGTATTTAGCTGATCGCAATGCATTGTCCCAAGTAGAAGTCATTCATCAATTGATGAAAGAATTGGAATCGAAAATGATCGAACGTCTGGCCAAATTTGAAACATTTGATCAGGAATTAGTCTTTGCTTCTATTAAACAGAGAGGTATGACAGCTATAAGTGAAGGAACAAAGATTAGCCTTGGTACCATTAACAAAATTCTCAAGTTCGCACATTTACAAGAGACGGATTTCATTGAAACGATAAAACCGGATTTACTAAGAAACTTTATCGTGCAATCGTTTGATCCACCAATTGGTTCAGATATTCCAAATGCATTGCAAATCCTCAGTTTTATGGAACAGGGTCAGTACGAGGAGGAAGAGTTGGATGGACTTTGGGTACCCGTAAAATTCGCTAGCCCCTTATCTCCGAACGCGATTGATGAAGGTATAAACTATATGGAGAATTATGAACCAGTTACAGATGGAATTGAAGAAGAGGTGGAGGAGGATTTTCAAGAGACAGATGAAATCATGGAGGATATGTTAGACGAAATAATGGGTGATTCAAAATGGCAAATGACGAAGCAAATGATTCATACCGAGCATATTGAAAAATACCTTGACGAGGTAGACGAAGCGGGATTAGATGAGTTAGTTATTCAAGCAGGGTCTGACAAGTGGAGTGATGTATTAAACGGTTTAATCGGAGTGTCTGCACTTGTTGCAAATAAAAAGGCGGATATTGATGAAAAAGCAAACCGAAAATTACAAGGAAATATGGAAGAAAGAGATTGGAGGTGGGAAGATGATGAACAAGGAAGCTATGGAATTAGAAAACGAAGAAAATGAAAACTTTAACGATAATCCTTTAAGTGCTTTACAGTCGATTCAGGGATTTTTAACGAAGGAAGAAGAGCTTACATTTATGCAAATATTATTTTCCTCCTCTGCAACGATTCGAATGGGGAATTTCGGGCTTTCCCGTAAAGAAGTGGAAAAATTACTTGGAGTAAATGGTGATGCGGCGTTTTTTTCCTTTTTAAAGCGAGTGAATCAAGCGGTTAGCCGTTATTTCAAGGTAATTTATGATGAACGAAAGAATCAAGTAGTAGCACTAATGCGCGTTCCTGCAAAACAAGCTAGAAACGTGTTAAATCAGGAAAGCTTGGCTATTCTTATGTTTATTTTTTATCATCAAGAAGTGTTACGGAATGAGTATACATTGTTCTCTCAATTGATTAATAGTTTTGGGCATGAATCCCTGCAGGTAACAAGGAAAATTCAAGCGAATTTAGATCCCTTGAAAAAAATCGGTGCAATCGAAAACTACGGCACTAACTCGGATGAAGAGGCATATCAGCTAACAACGATTGGTGCCCATCTTTTTTCCAATTCGTTTCTACGGAGATATGCCGAGTTCAGTCAATCGAATCAGCTCCATATGGAGGATGTTCTTCGATTCTTCAAACGCTACAACATGAATGGAGGTGTACCGGATGATACCTTGGAGGGTTAGATTTTCTGGGATTCGGGATTATATTCCGACCGTGTTGGATTTATCTGGGGAGCATGATCATGTTCTTATTTCCGGGCCTAACGGAGCGGGTAAATCAACGGTAACCTTTTGTATGGGTGGGGTTCTTTATTCAAGTAAAGTGGACGTGGAAGGATTAAAATCTAATAATCTATCATCCGATCAGACGTGGCGAGCAAAAATTGATCTTCTATTCAAAAATGCCGGGAAAATCAAAGTGGATGCACCTCAATATGTACAATTCCGCTTGGAGATTGAACAAAAACCTGGTGATCCCATTAAAAGGGAGTTTTATATTGAAGAGGGCGACGAAATTGACAAATGGGAGCGTACCACGAAATTTACCAGTGGCGGCAATCTGAATTTTTCGGAATATAAAAATCAAGTGTTTTACAAGTATGCTGTCGACCCCGATGCCTTTTATTTGATTTGGTATCAAAAGGAAGTTAATCAATTTGCCATCATGCATCCAGAAGAGCGTTTCCGAATTTTTAGTGAGATGAACGGCATCGATAGGATCCAGAAAAATTGGGAAGAAAGTAAAGAGCTTGTTAAGGATACGGAGCAAAGCTTGCAAGAAGCGGAAAGCAAACAAGGTCTTAATAAAATGCATTTAAAGCAAAAGAAAATGGAACTTGATCGGTACTATAACCGCAATCGTCGACGTGAGGAAGGCTTTAACCAATATTATCGAGGAATAAAATGGTTGGAAACCTACTACCTAAATCAAATAGACTCCCTGAAAGTACAAATTGAAGAATTGTTAGCAAATAAAAAGGAAAAGATGGATGCCAAACGGGAGTCGGAAATTCATTTCGTTGAGAAAAAAGAAGAGCTTGAACAGTTCAGGATACTACTTAGCGAACTTCAAAATCAAGAAGATGTATTGGGCCAAGAAGTACAGAAAATAAATAAACAGCTAAAAGATACCAACGAAAAAATAGATGCAATATCTGAACAAATTGCCGAGATCACCAAACAGGTCGATCGTATTGGTTTGTCAGAGGATGAAGTGAAGGTAAGATTAAATGAAGCGGAAAAGAAATATAAAGAGATAGATACATCTATAAAAGCAATGGTTACAAAGGCAAATAATCTATCGAATCAGTTAAATGATCTAATTTCGAAAAGGGCGGAATTATCTGTAAAAATTGACCAGGATAAAGCTCAGGAAAGAAAGTATAATGAATTGATAGACACTTATCACGGTAGTAATGCTATTCAAACTGAGATGGATAAAAATAATCTTGAAATAGAGAACAATAAAGATAGATTCCGTGTTTTAAATGAAAAGGAACAGAAGATTGAAAAAGAACTGACACTACTAAAAAATAATAAAGTCTACAACCCCCGTCAGGAACAGTCCATCCGATTTTTTAAAGCGAATCAAATCGAAGTTTACCCGTTACGAGAGCTTGTGGAATTAGATGAGACTGCGGGTCAGCATGATGAATATGTATTCGATACGATCAAATATACATTATTCGTTAATAAAAAAGTATTTAAAGCGCCTAACGACCTTTATCATGTTTCATTACCTAACCTAATTCCTGACAAAACAATTATGCAGTTGCCGGACAAGCATCTAAAGGTTAAAGATAATCTAGATGAATGCCTATACCCATATGCAATAAAAGCCCTTTGGTGGGTGGAGTCATTTTTTAAAGAAGAAAAGCCTTTAATTGTTAATGGTCAGCTTGTGGATGAAAAAGGGGTTCGTGGACCACAAGAGGAAAAGAAAATTATCTTAAGTGAAAAAGTACTGCAATTCCAGCAGGTGAAATTGGAAAAAGAGCTAACACAAATAGAGGAAGAAAAGCTACAACTCAATAAGGATATTCAAGAACGCAACAATCGAAATTCGATCCTCTTTAGCAGGAAAGAGTTACTTAAAGAGGCGGAAGCGTTTTTAACGAAAGAAAATGAACGAGAATGGCGGCAAAGCCAGTATGAAAAAGTAAAAAAAGAGATAGAAGCTATTGAAAATGAAAACCGTTTAATTCAAGATGGGTTAAACGAACAAAGAACATCATTAGCTAGGTGGGAACAATCCTTATTAACTTATCGAGACTATCTAGAAATCTACCAACAATTTCGTAAAGAACAAGCAAAAATAGAGGAAGTGCAGAGATTAAAGAGCATCCTGGTGGGGCTTAATCAAAATAAAAAGGAAAAAAACAATCAATTAGAGGGGATTTCCATCACATTAGATGCCAAAAGACATGAAGAAAGACAGCTATCAAGAAAGCTAGAAGATGAAGAAAATGATCTTATTGGTCGGGACCGAGAAATCGAACAAATGGAACGGCAAATAAAAACAAGGTCAGAAGAGCGATTATCAAACGAAGAGGGATATTCTCGTACAAGAAAAGAAGGACAAAAACTTCTAGAAACCGCGAAAGACTTAGTTTCTAAATGGAACGATCAGATGGAGCGTTTTTCCGAGCTGACAAAACCGCAAGCGGAGGAGTTACGTAATCATGGAAAAACTACCTTTGAATTTGCGATAAGCGAGACGGGGATAGATGAAGCAGCACCTGAAAACTATGCAAAAATGAAAGAAGAATATGATCGGTCAGAGAATGAAGTGAAAAAATCAAAAATCTTATTGGAAGAATATATCGAGCGAATGGAACGATTTAAAGAAGATTTGGAAGAGACTATCAACATGAAAATCATCGGTGTGAACCAGAAGTTTGTGAACTATATGTCTTTATTCGGCTTTGAAGGAAAAATTGAATGGGACATGAACACCGACCGACGAGGACAAATTCGGTATACACTATTTATTAAGGCAAGAAAAGAAGGCCACCGTGGAAAATTAGAAGATGTTAGTGTGAAAGCACGTGGCGGGAAAGTGGGAAAAGGTGTATCAGGCGGCGAGGAATCACTTAGTTCTTTATTGTTTGCACTGGCGTTACTACAAACAATCGAGACATCACCAGGATACATTGTCCTAGATGAATTTGATAGCGCCCTTGATGAAGGTCGAAAAGAAAAAGTGTTCGGATTATATGAACAAGAATTGCAACGAAAAATGATTATTCTTACTCCAAAATCCCATGAAGAAGAATATCTTTATCGCTTCTCTAAAGCATACGTCGTACACCACAATCCAAATATACCAAAAAGTATGGTGTTTAAAGTGAAGCGTGTGTAGGGACGAAGGAACAGACTTAAGTTATTGAAAAGGGGAAAATATACAGATGAACAATCAGGAAGCGATGGAATGGTTCGAATCTATTGTTATTGATGGGGAAATTTATAACAAAAGATATAAGGAAATAGCTATTTAATTTTGGAAAAGTAGAAATATTGAGTAAGCTCATTAGGGAGGAAATTCTCCTTTTTTGTAGAAAGAGAATGGTAGGAAAGTAAAGGACAAAACCCTATGAGGTGAGATAGAATGTTTGAACAAATTGATCAGAAAAAGGCTCTTCTTGATGCAAGTCGACCTTTACCAAAGTATACATTAAGTAGTTTACGCGAAAAGTTATTGCTTGAATGGACATATAACACAAATGCAATCGAAGGGAACACATTAACAATAAATGAAACGAAAATAGTTCTTGAAGGGATCACAGTTGGTGGGAAAACGATGCGTGAACACTTAGAAGTAATAAATCATCGTGATGCGATTTTTTATGTAGAAGAAATTGTCCAAAATAAAGAACCCTTTTCAGAATGGCAGATTAAAAATCTGCATCGGCTTGTATTAAAAGGCATCGATGATGAATATGCGGGTGTATATCGGGATCAGCAAGTATTTATTTCGGGTGCAAAACATAGACCACCAGCCCCATTCCTTATAAAGGATCAAATGGAGCAGCTTATAAATTGGTATGAACAAGAAGCAAAACAAATGCATCCGGTTACTCGTGGTGCAATGTTACACGCTATTTTTGTCGGAATACATCCTTTTATCGATGGGAATGGTCGTACTTCCCGTTTATTATTAAATTTGGAACTCATGAAAGAGGGCTACCCACCTGTCGTTATCAAGGTAGAAAATCGCTTAAAATATTACGAAGCATTAGATAAAGCACATACCCAAAAGGATTATGATGATTTTATTCAGTTGGTCGCAAATGAGGCGGAAGATTCGTTAGATTTATATTTAAGTACAATCTAAAAAATAGATTTAATAAATTGGTAGAGGGAATCGATGCAGGCTTTATCTTATGGGTGGCATAATAATGCATCCAATCATCTAAAAAAATAGACGATATAAGATGTGTAGATCGTAGGATATATTTTACAGTAATTCATGGGATAAGATACTATTTTTTCTCGAAAAAGATAGGACAGGGTGATAATTAATTCTTGTCTTTTTTATATGTATTTCTAATGAATAATATACGTTCGATACTACTAGTTTACTTTGCTTTTAGGTTTGGGTAATATTTAATGCTATTGTATAATTGATTTAAATCAATTTATAATTAATGAGGTGGTTATAAATGACTGCTGATGAGATCATGAAAGCAATTGAAGAAATGGATAATAGTGAACGGATTAAATTACTCAATATGTTATTTGATAATTATTTTGACAGTAGACCTCCTAAAGAACAAATAATAAAAGAAAAAGAAGAAATATTTTGGGGTAAAGAAGATGAGTAAAACAGGCAGGCGTGGAGAAGTATGGACAGTAGAGTTAAATGGAAAGAGAAGACCTGTCGTTATAGTGAGCAATGATAATGTAATTGTAGAATTAGATCACTTGATTGCTACTGTTACAAGTCAACATGCAAGAAATGAATTTGATGTTGTCATAGAATATTGGAATGAAGCGGGATTAGATAAACCCTCAGTTGTTAGATGTTCGAAATTAAACACAGTACATTTTAAAGAATTATTATTTAAAATCGGAAAGTTACATGAACATGATTTAGATAGAGTGTTGAAAACAATAAGAAATTATTTTTAATATATGTATGATTTAATGGAAACGGGAAAGCAGTATATGGCTCTCCCGTTTTTTGCATTTTTTGAAAATCCCATTCAAGTTTTTTAAAAACGAATAATGCCCAATTCGCAAAAAATTGTTATTACTTTAAAAAAAGCTACTGTTACAAATAATTCACAAAATCGGGAGGTAAATGCTAACAATTTGTAGAAATTATTCACAATAATTATTACTATAAGTTGGAGTGAATAGCTGGTGAACAATGTTCAATTTGCTTTTGTAGATGAATATGGAAACTATGGATTTGATTTCGAGAAAAATGACGTTTCAACACATTTTATAATTGTTGCTATTCTTGTTAAAGGTTCTAATAAGGAGATTTTAGAGGAAAAAGTAGAATATATAAGGCAGAGGTTTTTTCAGGCTGGTGAAATGAAGTCCAGTAAAATTAGGAATAACCATAAAAGGAGAAGTTTGATTCTAAGTGAACTAAAAGATCTGCCTTTCAATATATTTGCTTATGTCATAGATAAAAGGAAAATAAGAGAGAATGCAGGAATTCGTTATAAGAAGTCTTTTTTCAAATTTTTAAATAGACTATTATATGATGATTTATTTAGAATTTTTGACCAACTGGAGCTTGTAGCTGATGAGTATGGAAATAAAGAGTTCATGGAAGAATTTAAGGGGTATGTAAAACGGAAGAGTATCCCCGATTTATTTAACTTCTCTAGTTTCGGATTTAATAATAGTAAGTCTAATATTCTTATACAATTAGCTGATCTATTAGCGGGGACAATCGCTAAGGGATATGATAAAAACCAACTAACAGATGAATATCAGACTTTTTATAAGATCTTAGAAAAACACATTGTTAGGATAGAATATTGGCCAAAGGACTATAGAAATTTTTTAGTTCAACCATCAAAAAATGAAAATAATCCCCCATATGATGAAGTAATATTAAAACAGGCTGTTAACTTGGCATATCAATATATAGATAGCTCTGGCAACAGTGATGATATTGATGAAAAGGACAGATGTGTTTTGCAAGTAAAAAGTACATAAAAGTGCAATAAAAAATACATAAGCTTGCCAGCCTAATTTTAGTAATTATTTTTGTCGTGAAAGTGCGTGTGTAACTCTGTAACTATCTCCTGTAAAACTTAAAATATGTGCGTGATGAATAACTCGATCGACTAATGCTGCCGTTAGCCTGGAATCGACAAAAATACGATTCCATTGGCTAAATTCAAGGTTCGATGTGATGATTAAACTTTTTTGTTCATACCAGTCGGATATTAATTGAAATAATAACTCAGCCCCATCTTTGCTGAACGGGATATATCCCATTTCATCGAGTATTATGAGATCTACTTTTTTGAACTTATTTCGAAATTGCTGTAGCTTTCCTTCTTTCCATACTCTTTCTAGTGTATCGACTAAATCAGACACACGATAGAAACGAACTTCGTAGCCATTTTGACAGGCCTTACGCCCTAACCCTGTAGCTAATAAGGTTTTCCCAGTGCCAGGAGAACCAGTTAAAATGACATTCTCATGTTGATTTATAAAATGTAGTTCACATAGCTCTTTCGCATCTATGTGGGGAGGGAAACGAACCTGTTCACTCCATTGAAATAAAGTTTTCTTGCTAAGAAACCGTGCTTTTTTAATTAAACGTTCAGCCTTTGCTTCCTCACGTAGTTGTAGCTCTCTATGTAATAGACTTTCTAGATACTGCTCGGGGTTCTCAAATGGGATAGTATCAACTATGTCTGCTACATAGGCGAGGCGAAGAGTTTTACAAATCCTTTTTAGTTCAGAATTCAAACCTTATCACTCCCTTCGCGAGAAGGGGATTGAAGTTCGTCATACATTGCCCAATTGACATCATAGGGATGAGAATCGGGTTCATACATTTCTTCCGTTTGATCATTCAATAACTCGTAAAATCGATCATTGATTTCTCCCATTTCATGATTAGCTAGTAGGCTAATTAACCATTTCAGTCTTTTTTTTCTTATCGACAAATTACTGATATTAATATATTCATAGATTCGACCTGGTAGATAAGGTGAATAACGTGAATAGGTTACAACCCTGTAAATAGCCACTTTATTTCCTCCAAAAACCAAATATTTTTTTCAAATTCCTCCAGATTAATCTATATACTTCTCCGACAGAATGTGCTAAATTTTTTGCATATTAGTTGGGAGGAGTTTTTTTATGATCATTCCGCATGATTTTGGTATTGAATTAATAGAGTATGAGGCAAAGGGAAAAAAGAACGAATTTCCTTTGTTTGAAGAGTGCCCAAACTGTAAATGCCCCTCTCCTGGAAATCTACATCGGAACGGTTATTACTGGCGGTATGCGGTTACGGAGGAGTTTTCTATTAGAATCCCAATTTGTCGTATGAAATGTTTACACTGTGAAGCGAATTTTTCGATTCTTCCTGATTTTCTTATTCCGTACTACCAACATACTATACATACTATTTTAGGGCGGGTTCTTCAAAATCTGGAGGAAAAAATCAAATGGCGACCGTCAGCTACTAAAGTTTCATCTGAATCGTTATCTTAAGAATGTGAATTGGGTCCATAGTTTCTTTGTTAGTCTAGGGCGAGTGATCGGAATGTCAGGTGATATAAAAAAAGGAAGCCATAAAATATATGAAAATGATCCTTGATTTTGGCGAATCACCCTTCTTACGAAGGAGCTGGGGTCATTTTTCAAAATACCTTATGGCAAATTAATTCTATCAAAAATGGAGAGATATGAAAATATTATTCATCCCACATACTTTTTCATCGTCATAAAATGTCGGAGAAAGTAGAATGGAATCATGGATAACCGGTTGTCCTTCTATTAAAAGGAGGAAGATTCCATGAATGAAAAAGAACGTGAACAAGTAGCTTTATTTCGATATGGGCTCATTGCCCCATTATTTAATGGACAAATTGATTCAAATGAATATTTGAAAGGATTAGAGGGGAAAATTCATTCTATTCCTTATTACGGAGAACGGAAAATTGCCGTAAAAACAATAAAAGAATGGCTGCTTCATTATCAACGAAATGGATTTGAAGCACTAAAGCCGAAAAAACGGATGGATCGAGGGAATTCTAGAAGACTATCACCCGATGATCTAGATCAAATTCTTGAAATACGAAAAAAATCTCTCCATATGCCAGTCAGTGTCTTCTACGAACAACTTCTGGAGAAAGGAGAGATCACAAAAAAACAAGTATCTTACTCTACTATAAACCGATTACTCAAAAAACACAATCTTGTAGGGAAAAGTATCGTGGCAAGCCCGGAACGAAAAAGGTTCGCCCATGACAAAGTAAATGTATTATGGCAGGCCGATTTATCCCATGGCCCATACGTTCGGATCAATGGAAAAAGCAAAAAAACTTATTTGATTGCTTATATTGATGACTGTTCGCGCCTAGTTCCGTATGCAGAGTTCTTCTCATCCGAGAAATTCGATGGATTAAGAGTCGTAACCAAAGAGGCGTTAATCAGAAGAGGAAAACCAACCATTATTTATGCGGATAATGGCAAGATCTATCGATCCGAAACGCTTCAATATGCGTGTGCTCAGCTTGGAATCACTCTGGCTCACACACAACCGTATGATCCTCAAAGCAAAGGGAAAATTGAAAGGTTCTTTAAAACCGTTCAAACAAGGTTTTATCCTTTATTGCAGGCCAACCCAGTTCATTCACTAGAGGAATTAAATGAAAGGTTTTGGCGTTGGTTAGAAGAAGATTATCATCGAAGGGTACATGCGTCCTTAGAAGGAAGAACCCCACATGAAATGTTTCACGCACAACTTGAAAATATCACCTATCTGGAGGATCCATCCATTCTGGACACCATCTTCTTGAAACGGGAACAACGAAAGGTAAAGGCGGATTCGACCATTACGTTGAATAAGCACCTTTACGAAGTTCCTTCTCGTTTTATAGGATCCTCCATCGATGTGCGATTGGATGAACATGGGGTCTATATATTTGAAGATGATAAGAAGGTAGCAGAAGCCACGCCTGTATCTATGAAGGATAATGCATATGTAAAACGAGTCCGTTCTCCCTTTTCAGTATCTCAAGTAGAAGAACAGAAGGAGGAACGAGATCATGTATAAATCTTTTTATTCCTTAGCCCAAACTCCTTTTTCAAAGGATTTACGACCTTCAGACGCTTTTCCTTCATCGGATTATCATGGGGCATTGAGCGCATTAAAGTATTTACAGCAATCAAAAGGAATTGGACTTATTACGGGAGACCCTGGAGCAGGAAAAACATTTACCTTGCGTACTTTTAAGGAATCATTGAATCCTTCCCTCTATCATGTCGTCTATTTCCCCCTTTCAACAGGCGGTGTAATGGATTTTTATCGAGGATTAGTCTATGGCCTAGGAGAAGAGCCGAAGTTTCGTAAGGTAGATCTTTTTCGGCAAATTCAACAAGGGATTGAGCGAATGGCAGGAGAACGAAAAATTACTCCCGTGTTTATATTAGATGAAATGCATATGGCAAAAGATGCTTTTTTACAGGATAATCTTCATCGGGTAAGGCTAAAAGATATTGATGTTCCTCCTCTAGTAATTTTCGAATGGGGACATGCTTTTCATAATGAACACGCTCACGGTCCTTGGTTAAATGTTCTTCTAGGATTTGAGACAAATGCTCAAGGTTATTTATTACAGGTGATGGTGTTACAAAGTTGTACCGAATATAACCTACTTTATTTTCCACATTTCCTTTCTCATGCCCACTTCTTGGATTACAAACCTGCGGTTCAAAACCGTAGTGACTTGCAAATTGGAGGAATTCGTCTGTGAACGTTGCCTCTTGATTTCTTCCCCTCGGCTGAATAACTGCTGCCTTTAAATTATCAATCCGAACTTTCTTAGGTACTCCACCAAGTTGATTAAACATCGCTTTGAGCCCATGTAAAAAGCATTCTTGATTTTCGCCTGGCAATGGTATACAGTAAGCTACATTACTATAAGGAAGTGTCATCAGAAGACAATGAACATCAATATACTTCCCATCCTTCACGGCCTCAGTTATTCCAAAATCAACTTGTGCCTCAGCTGGCGGATGATCCAAACGTTCCGAATTCTTATCCCTTTCTTCTATGCGATCTTTACCTTCACGCCAGTCAGCGATGAAATAACAGAGGGTTCGATAGGACCCCGTGAACCCCATTTTTACAAGATCATTAAAAATCTTTTTATTAGTCCTTCTTAATTTTTTCTTTAACTTTTCATCTTCTCCTAGCCAGTCGGAAACTATCTCCCCCCAATTTTCCTCATACATCATTCCACTTTTCTTTTTAACCATTTCTTTGGGGACTTGATCGTCATCTGCATATTTCTTTGCAGTTCTCCAATTAATCCCCAACGTTTTTGAAATTTCATTTATAGATAGTGATTTTCGATTTCGTAATAATTTGATACAATTAACTTCAGACATTGCTAGCATTCCTTTCAACCTCCACTGTATTGCTTCGACACAATTACAGTAGAGAAATATTGGATGGCTGGCAAGTCTTTTTTTTGTATAAAAATAAAGTGCAACGTTATGTACTTTTACTTTTCATAACTCTGCACTTTTATTTTGCCATACACATCGTTCCATCGGAAAATAAAGAGTGAATATGTAAGTCAGCAATTTTATGATTCATTTTAATATCAGCTCCGTAACAAATTTATATAAAACAACATTCGCCATTGAGGATAATATTCCCTTCCTATGTAACAAAAGCAAGGAAGGCATCCTGACCGTTATCTTAACAAGGATGAGCAGAAAGCCGAAGTTTGGTGTTCGTGTCGGTCACAGTAAACAGGCACGATTTTACCAACATATTCCTCCTATTCGATGCCGTATTCTCGTAATTCTTGCTATTAATGTAACGGAACCAAGCTAAGTAATGTTGCAAATACTTTGTTGTGGAAAATATTAAGTAAAGCTAAAAGTATATATCTTTCCATGTGAAATGTTGAAATACATTTTGAGTTGTTTTTAGAGGGAATATCCCGGAATGTAATGAATGCTAGCTACAACTGCAGGATATACTCGTAGAAATGGTGGGTGCCTTAAATATTCATTTTGAAGGATTACCCATTATTAATGTAGAAATATATACTTAGTAAACCAAATTTTGATGAAAAATAGGAGGAGTGTTATGGGAAGACTAGTTCATTTCGAAATTCATGTGGATGATATGGAACGGGCGAAAAAGTTTTATGGAGAGGTTTTTGGCTGGAGGTTTGAAGATTGGAGCGAGTATGCAGGAATGCCTTATTTCGGGGCTGTGACTGGTGAAGATAGTGAGCTTGGCATTAACGGAGCTTTGATGAAACGTCAGAGTCCTCCTCCAGAAGCGAATCAGCCTTTAAATGGTTTTGCATGTACAATGGGAGTGGAGGATTACGATGCTACTGAAGCGAAAATTATGAGTAATGGTGGTAAAGTGGCATTGCCAAAGTATGCGCTACCTGGAATGGCAGGGCAGGGCAGGGCTATTATATTGATACGGAAGGAAATATCTTTGGCATCCATCAACCGGATGAGAATGCGAAGTAGAATTCTATAATTACAAATATAATTGAAAGACACCCGCAAATGTTGAACAATCAATCTTTGTGGGTGTTTTTTAATTCGATTCAGTTAAATCCAAATTTATCGAGCAAAAAAAACGAATTCCATTGTTATAAATCACAAAACAATCTCCATAACCCTACCTTGGTTTAAATCCGTCACTTTCATAGATCCATATACACCTAAATAGAGTCTCGTTTGATCCATATTCGTTCCCAAACTAACATAATATGCTGATTGCGAACCAAAGTTATAATCGGTTTCAATAACACTAAAATCATTTCCTCAGGTATAGGCTAAAACCCCGCGTACAGGTGGCCGCGATTCTTCAACTCGGGCAAGATCAGTAAACACTACGCTTCCTGTTAAATGGGGGATGCCATTTCCCATATACGGCTGGACCCCTGTTAGGGCAGTTCCGCCAAACTTATCGGGGCGAGGATCTTTATGAAAATAACTAGTTAAAGGTTGAAGACGACTCACTGAGGTTTTTATTGCTTCATTATAATGAGCGATGGTTTTCTCTTTCAAAGTCGGGTCCGCTGAGCAATCTTTTATCGTCGAAGTAGGTAAAGAACCTTCCCACCCCCGCCATCCGAGGTTTATAAGCCCCTCATCGACAGAAGTCGCTTTCATTAAAGAAGCTTCAATGAGGTGAGTAACCGGTATAGATTTATAATGAACGAAGGAAAAAATTGATTCTACTAAATCCTGTCCGACATTTCCCACATATTTAATATACTGATGGCCAAACCTTTGAAATGCTATACCTGGTATATTGCGAACCCCTTTGGCGATTACCGTAAGTGTTTCTTGAATGGGTACTGGCAGCTCATTAAAACGTGTGACGACGGGGGGATTAAGGATAGACGTATTCTTGTCTACATCGATTTCGATGATTTTGCCGAATATCTCCATATCATCCTGACTTAAATTAAATGGATCATAGCCTGCTCCACCATCCCCGGTTGTAAAAACAAGTTTTCCTGTTTCAGGTGAAAAGTTTAAGCTGTTAACACCATTATGGTTAAAAAATGGTCTTCTTAAGTTCAATAATGTCCTTCGTTTTTGAGGTTGACCATTTGATTGTAAAATCCATTCTTCAACCGTATCAATATGATCATATAATGTCTCTCTATTTTTCCACTTTAGGTTTAACGTACTTGGATCACACGGGTCAGGCTTAAAGGGTTTAGGAAGAGCACCCGGACCTTGTGTTCCAGCTACTGAATAATGAAGATAAAACAACCCGTTATAATAAAAATGTGGATGAAACGCAAGCCCCAGCAATCCCCGTTCATCATATCCCCGACCGGAAACACCAGGTTCAGAGGATCCTAGTTTAATGACTCGATGGCGAATATCTAAAAAAGTCCTAACATCGCCGTTCCCTATGTAAAAAATCTCTCCTACCTGGGTCGTAATAAATAATCGTTCAATTGAATCACCTGGAAGTATAGTCGTTTTCATAACAGTGGGCAAATTAATCTTACTAACAATGGGCCGTAAACGAACCTTTACTTTGATCAACTCATTCCCATCCTTTCTTTTTTATAAGAATATGATGAGAACGGTTCTACTAGTCAATGAAAATTAGAAGCTGTTTAAGATGAGTGTGGATGGATTATTGTATGTTGGATCCTAAAAAACAGGCCACTCATCAGTTTCTGTTTAGTAGTCTTTTCTTCCATTTTGCAGTGAGAGATGAGTTCAAAGAGTAATCATGAACAAGATCTATACGGAGAATGGCACAAAACACCCGTCACTCTTCATTACTCAGCCACACGGACATCCATCGCATAACGACTATTCGGTAAATAGAAAACTTCCAGTCTTTTCCCTTTCATATTTTTTTCAAAATAATCTTGGCGTATCCATAGATGGGTAGCTTGAATGGTTACATCTTCAAACATAATTTCATACACCACTCGCGGTCCAGACTCTGGGTTATCATACTCCACCTCTTTCGGGATGCCAATGATCTTTTCAAATTGCTTGTTTTCATAAGCGACCTTATCTTTATAGATCATTTTCACATTTACCATGAGTTGAGTGGCAGCATAGAAAAAAGCAATCGTTATAAAAATACCTAATAGTTTCCAAATCCAATTGCGGGTCATAAAAATTATTGTGATAAAGATCGAGCAGAAAACAAATGTGAAACAAACACCACTAATCAGCTGAATAATCTCATGAACAATCCAATCATTTTTGAAGAAAAATGAAATACCAAAAATGATAAGCGTCAAAATGAAAAGTATTATGCACAGGATCATAAAGAACATGCCAATCCGTTCCCCTAAGGTCTTTACATTATTTAAGGTGAACAATCGATTGATAGACTTTGATTTCATCGCTTTCACCCTTTCTTTGAAAAACTAGATAGTAAATATACGTAACAATTGCAAAAAGGTTTTATGGTATACTATTTTTTTACTTAAGTCCTTTTTTAACAACCAAAGATCATCAAAATAAGCGGAAATTTTCCGGCTATACAGCAGAATAGAGCTCGGTTCGAGGGAAATAAGCGGAATTTTTCCGATTAAGTAAAGAAAAATTACTCATTTTCACGTTTTTTGAGTTAATAGTCGGAATTTTTCCGCCTATTTAAGGTATTTTTAATGCTTTTTCTTAAATAAAGGAAATTTCTCCGCTTATCTATCAAACCCAAAAATTAGCGTTCTAATGAACTTGTACATCTTCTCCTTTAATTCTTTGGAAAAATCCCAAGCTTGCTAATTAAATTGTAATGCTAACGATTTTAAGTTTTATTTACGGACTTTATACCCATACTTCTTTTGGATGTATTTGCTAGAATATATAAGGAGTTTGCTCTTTAATCTACTAAAGAAAAAATTGCATTAAATAATGAAGGTGAAAACATGGATATTCAAACATTAAAAAATTGGATTCATTCTTTTAATTATATGAGCATAATCATCATTGCAGCTGTTGTAATTGGAATGTTGATATTGCGATGGATTCTTCTTACGATTCTCAAAAAGCTTCCCAAACGTCATGCTGCGTTGAGAAGCATCGTAAATTGGTTTACTTTTTATGGAACCCTGGTCTTTTTGCTTCTATATTTTTCAAAAGCAAAATGGATGTTTGCCAAGATATTTAAATTCGGCAAGGTGGATATAACGCTATTTCTAATTATTGTGGCTGTTTTAATTATTTCTTTAGCCAGTCGACTTTCAAAAATTTCAACGAATGTTTTATTGCCTGGGATATACAATCGATACCACTTAGATAAAGGCACGAGATATACATTTGACCGAGTTGTACATTATTCCATTATGATTATTGCGATTATTATCAGCTTAACGACAGTGGGGATCAATCTTAGTGCATTAACGATGTTTGCTGGCATCATCAGTGTCGGAATTGGGTTTGGACTGCAAAACATTGCATCCAACTTTATTTCTGGTGTGATTATTCTGTTTGAACGTCCAATAAAAGTCGGGGATCGCGTTCTTATTGATGACATTATTGGCGACGTGGAAAAAATTAATATGCGGGCGACGATCATTAAAACAGTTAACAATGAACATATTATTGTTCCGAATTCCTACTTTTTAGGAGAAAAGGTTGTTAACCGTTCGTTTAGTGATCCTAGACTGCGAATATCGATACCCTTTACTGTTGATATTGGAACAGATGCAGAAAAAGTAAGAGAATCACTTATGGAGATTGCGAGAGAGGAAAGCTTAGTCTCACCGGCCGTTTTATTGGATCCGGAACCATTTGTGAATTTTGTTGGCTTTGGGGCTAACAATCTTCAATTTGAACTATCAATCATGATATCTGATCCTAATCAGCTTGCAATTATAAAAAGTAACATAAACTTTAGAATAAATAAGCAATTTTATGAAAATAAATTGGAAATGGTGAGCAAATAATCTTAAGAGGTAAAGAACTATCACGTGGTTTAATAGACAAGACGATTACAGGTCCTTTGAAAAGTTTTTTTCCTGTAATCGCTTGTCACAAAAAATAATTTTCTCAAAATATTTTTTTCTTAACGAAAGTTTTGGAGTTGAGAGTGACAAAAAAGTTATTAAAGATTTCCCCCATCCCCCTCTAGCACTAGCAGTATTCCACTTTTGTTTTATTTCCTCTTAAAAATCCCTTGTCAAGTGTATTTCTTTCTATTTCTGCAAAAAAATAATTAGCAGCTTCATGGGATGAAATTCTCGTCATAACTTGCTATAATCAGATATTAATAGACGAAAAAAATGTAGATAGGCGGTAATAAAATGTCGAAAGTAACAGTGTATACGAAAAATGGTTGTCCTCAATGTGATATGACAAAGGTTGTCTTAAATGGGGAAGGAATTGAGTTTGAAACATTCAATGTAGAAGAAGATGAAAATGCTTTTGATTACGTTGTAAATACATTAAATTTACGTCAGATGCCAGTAGTGATAGTAGAGGGGCAAGAACCATTTACCGGTTTTCAGCCGGATAAATTGAAAGCAATAGCTGTTAAATGTTAATTGCTTATCTTTCCTTAACTGGGAATGTTAGGAGCTTTGTAAAGAGGACCGGGCTGGAATCTGTTGAAATCAACTACTCGGATCCTCTTTTTGAGGTTCATGAATCATTTGTTTTAATTGCCCCATCCTATGATGATGAAATTACAGATATCGTTAGTTCATTTCTTAACTATAAAAATAACCTCGACTATTTAGTTGGCTTTGTTGGCAGCGGTAATTTGAATTTTGATCATAATTATTGCTTTAACGCACGGGATTTAGCCCAAAAATATGATAAACCATTACTCTTTACATTTGAATTTAGCGGAACAGATGAAGATGTTATTTATTTTAAGAAGGAAGTGAAGCGACTTGCTAGCACCGGAATTAAGTAAAAAGGTCAAAGAGGATACGTATTTTACGCTTAACAATCTATTAAATTTGCCTAAAGATGGAAAAATCCAATTAGATAAAGATAAGGCAGCTGTTAAAGCATACTTTTTAGAATATGTTAATCCGAATACAGTATTCTTTCATTCATTGGACGAAAAGTTGGATTATTTAATTGAAAATGATTATATTAAATCCGATTTTCTAGATAAATACGATCGGAAGTTTGTCAAAAAAGTATTTAAAAGTATTTATAATAAAAAATTTCGTTTCCGTTCATTCATGGGTGCTTATAAGTTTTATTCCCAATATGCAATGAAAACCGATGACGGGAATCGATTTTTAGAAAGATATGAAGATCGCTTGGCCTTTAATGCACTTGCTTTAGCCGATGGGAATGAACAATTGGCACTTGACTTAGCAGACGAATTAATCAACCAGCGCTATCAACCGGCAACCCCTACGTTTTTAAATATTGGTAAAAAAAGAGCGGGGGAAATGGTTTCGTGTTTCCTCTTAACGGTTTCCGATGATATGAATTCGATTGGTAGAAGCATCAACTCTGCTTTGCAATTATCCAAATTAGGCGGAGGCGTTGGAATTAGTTTATCGAATCTTCGTGCGAATAATGATCCAATCAGAGGTGTATATGGACTTGCTGATGGGGTAGTACCAGTGATGAAAATGTTTGAAGATGCCTTTTCCTATGCCAATCAAGGCGGAGCAAGAGATGGTGCAGGTGTAGTGTATTTAAATATCTTCCACCCTGACATCGTCGACTTCTTATCTGTTCGAAAAGAAAATGCCGATGAGAAAGTGCGGATCAAAACATTATCACTTGGCCTCATTGTACCGGATAAATTCTATGAATTAATTAAAAACAATGATTATATGTATTTATTTTCACCGCATGATGTTGAAAAAGTTTACGGAAAACCATTTGCATATATAGACATTACGAAAGAATATGACAAGATGGTTGAAAATCCTAATATTCGTAAATCAAAAATCAAAGCGAGAGATTTAGAAACAGAAATAAGCAATCTTCAAAATGAAAGCGGCTATCCATATATCATTAATATTGATAATGTGAATCGAGCGAATCCGATTGATGGAACGATCATCATGTCTAATCTATGTACGGAAATTTTTCAGGTGCAAAAGGATTCTATGATAAATAATGATCAAACTTTCGCTCAGTTAGGGTATGATGTCAGCTGTAATTTAGGCTCAACCAATGTCACCAATCTCATGAGTTCACCTGACTTTGGAAAATCCGTACGCACGATGCTTCGTGCTTTAACATATGTAACCGATCATTCGAGCATCGATGTCGTTCCATCAGTAAAAAATGGGAATGACATGTACCATTCCGTTGGTCTAGGAGCAATGAATTTACACGGATTTTTAGCCAAAAATAAAATTTATTATGGATCTCCTGAAGCATTGGAATTTACGGATATTTATTTTATGCTATTAAACTATTGGACACTCGTTGAAAGTAATGCAATTTCAATCGAAACGGGAAAAACGTTCTATGAGTTTGAAAAATCGAAATATGCAACAGGTGAATATTTCGACAAATATTTAAACGAACCGGATTTTGAATTTAAACATGAAAAAGTGAAAGAATTATTTAAAGATATTTTTATTCCACATCATAAGGACTGGCAACAATTAAAAGAATCAGTCATGGAATATGGAATATATAATGCCTATCGGCTTGCAACAGCGCCGACAGGATCGATTTCATATGTGAACGAGGCAACCGCCTCCATTCATCCGATTACACAACGAATTGAGGAACGCACCGAAGGAAAGCGTGGAAAAGTGTATTATCCAGCACCATATTTAACGACTGAAACACTTCCTTACTATGAGTCTGCCTATGATATCGATCAACGAAAAGTGATTGATACTTATGCAACAGCACAAAAGCATGTCGATCAAGGTTTAAGTATGACGTTGTTTATGAGATCTGAATTACCAGCTGGGATGTATGAATGGAAAATTAACAGCGAATATCCTACGAAAAAAACAACAAGAGATTTGAATATCTTGAGAAATTATGCGTGGAAAAAAGGCATTAAGTCGGTTTATTACATCAGAACGTATACAGATGATGGAACTGAAGTAGGAGCTAACTATTGTGAATCTTGCAGTATTTAAGGGGGGGAAGACTTTAGATGGAATGGAACTATTATGATGCAATAAATTGGAATAATATTGAAGATATTATGGATAAAATGACGTATGAGAAATTAACAGAACAATTCTGGCTTTCGACACGTATGCCTGTGTCTAAAGATAAATCTGACTGGACGAAGCTTCCTGATCCTGAGAAACGATTGGTAGAAAAGGTATTTGGCGGGCTAACAATGCTGGATACACTCCAATCGGAGAATGGCATTGATGCATTGCGGAAGGATGCAAAAACACAGCACGAAATCGCAGTACTCAATAATATTCAATTTATGGAATCCGAGCATGCGCGAAGCTATTCATCGATTTTCAGCACACTCAATACGAAAAAAGAAATTGAAGATATTTTTAGATGGGCGAGAGAAGATGATTTTCTTCAAACGAAAGCGCGTATCATTGATGAAATATATCAGAGCGGTACTCCGTTAGAGAAGAAAGTAGCCAGTGTATATTTAGGTAGAGCAAAATTAATCAACGTAGCGGAAGTCATCAAGTTAATTATTAGAGATGAATCAGCACATGGAGCGTATATTGGATATAAGTTTAAAATTGGTTTCGAGCAATTGACAGATTCGGAAAAAGAAGCGATGAAATCATGGACATACTCTTTGCTTTATAAATTATATGAAAATGAAGTGAAGTACACAGAATCCTTATATGACCAAGTAGGCTGGACAGAAGATGTAAAAGTTTTCCTACGCTATAATGCTAATAAAGCCTTAATGAATCTTGGATTAGCACCACTATTCCCTGACACAGCAGATGACGTGAATCCGATTGTCATTAATGGATTATCTACCGGAACAACGAATCACGATTTCTTCTCAACGGTAGGAAATGGCTATTTATTATCAGTTGTAGAGGATATGAAAGAATCAGATTACGACTATTAAACAGGTTAGCGATGGGGGCTTTTTGGGCAACCCATCGCTATTCTTTAGAAGTAGAGGAGAAAAACATGTCAACACAACAAATTAAGATTAAATATTTTGATGAAAACTTAGTAAAAATCGATAAAATTGTTCAAGGTGACTGGTTGGATTTACGTGCAGCAAAAACCATCGAATTAAAAAAAGATGAATTCAAACTAATTCCGCTTGGCGTTGCGATGGAGCTGCCCGAAGGATACGAAGCACATGTCGTACCTCGTTCAAGTACGTTCAAGAATTTTGGAATCATCCAAACGAATTCCATGGGAGTCATTGACGAATCTTATAAAGGTGACCAAGATCAATGGTTTTTCCCCGCGTATGCACTAAGAGATACCGTAATCGAAATGAACGACCGCATTTGTCAGTTCCGAATCATGAAAAAAATGCCGACGGTAGAATTAGTTGAAGTCGAATCGCTTGGAAATGAAAACCGCGGTGGACATGGTTCTACTGGGACAAAGTAATACATTTATCAAGGATGTTACATATTTTAATGACTAATATGTAATGTCCTTTTTTTCTTTAAATTTTGAAAAACATGTACCACATAAATGCTGTATGAAGCACTTCTTCTTTAAATTTTGAAAAACATGTACCTCCAAAACGCTGTATGAAGCACTTCATCTTTTTATTTTGAAAAACATGTACCACATAAATGCTGTATGAAGCACTTCTTCTTTAAATTTTGAAAAACATGTACCTCCAAAACGCTGTATGAAGCACTTCATCTTTTTATTTTGAAAAACATGTACCACATAAATGCTGTATGAAGCACTTCTTGTTATAATTTTGAAAAACATGTACCTCAAAAATGCTGTATGAAGTACTTCTTGTTATAATTTTGAAAAACATGTACCACATAAATGCTGTATGAAGCACTTCTTCTTTTAATTTTGTTGATCAAGTTCCTCTTAAACAATATTCAAAACTCTACGACAAAACAAAACAGCCATAGAACAAGTAATCATACGGGGTTCAAGGCTATTCTTCCTTCGTTTACAGCTAGCTTATTCTATTTAAATGTTAATCTTTCTAGGCATGCTATCTCAAATATTTTATCCATTCATGTTGACAAATTCCTCTCTAAACTGTATAGTAAATTCATAACTTAATATTTCGAATTTTCTTATCCAGAGAGGTGGAGGGACTGGCCCTTTGAAGCCTCGGCAGCGGACTTTTTTAAGTACTGTGCCAATTCCAGTAGCGTAAGGCTAGAAGATAAGAAGAGCAGGTAATGTATTCGTCTATTCACCCCTCTTCTGTTATCTAGAAGAGGGGTTTTTAGTATTTAACATTCATAAATGAGGTGATTTTATGTCAACAGTAAAAACAGACAATGAGCTTTTGAAAGCATTTGAGGTGTTGCAAAAGAAGGAATGGGTGGATCTCACACATACTTTTGGACCAGATTCTCCACATTTTTCGGCTTTTGACGATGCGGAATTCACAACACTTTTCACTCATGAGGATGGATTTTTTGCACAAAGTTTCCAGTTCCCAGGTCAATATGGAACACATATCGATGCCCCGATACATTTCGTTCGTAATAAGCGCTACCTTGAGGAGCTAGAGTTAAAGGAACTCGTTTTGCCTCTTATCGTAATTGATAAATCGAAGGAAGCGGAAGAAGATAATGACTTTATATTATCAGTTGATGATGTCCTCAAGTTTGAAGAAGAACATGGAAAAATTGAAGCAGGTTCATTTGTGGCTTTACGCACTGACTGGGGAAAACGTTGGCCTGATAAGGAGACATTTGAAAATAAAGATGAAGAGGGAAATAGTCACACACCGGGTTGGGGACTAGAAGCCTTAAAATTCTTATTTGAAGAAAGACAAATTAAAGCTGTCGGACATGAAACATTTGATACAGATGCTGCTGTTGATTTTCGCAAAAATGCTTCCCTCGTTGGTGAATACTATGTGCTTGAGCAAGATACATTTCAAGTAGAATTGTTGACTAACCTAGATAAGCTGCCAGCCAAAGGAGCTGTTATTTTCAATATTAGTCCAAAGCCTGAGAAAGCAACAGGTTTTCCAGTCCGTTCATTTGCTATTTTGCCATAATGATAGATAAAAAATACTTAAGGGAGAGAGAATAAAATGACAAAAACATTAATTAAAGCTCCATTCAGAGCAGACCATGTGGGAAGTTTATTACGACCAGCGAGAATTCATAACGCCAGGAAGGATTTCCAAGAAGGGCATATTACAGCACAGGAACTACATGAAATTGAAACAGACGAGATTAAAAAAGTTGTTGATAAACAAATCGAAGTCGGACTGAAAGCTGTCACAGATGGAGAATTCCGCCGAAGATTTTGGCATACAGATTTTCTAGAGCATTTAAATGGTGTAGAAGGCTACATCCCAGAGCATGGCTTTAAATTTAAAGGGGAGGAAACCGAACGATACGATGTTCGGGTAGTTGGCAAAATCTCATTTAACCCTCATCATCCACATATAAAAGACTTTATAGAATTTAACGAAATAGTTGGCGACCGTGCCATTGCAAAGCAAACGATCCCAAGTCCCAATCAATTATTTAATGCTGGTATTCGTAACTTAGAAGTTTATCCGGACATTGAAGAATATGCAAATGATATTATTCAAGCATATCGTGAGGCAATCAACGCCTTTTATGATGCCGGCTGCCGTTATCTTCAACTAGATGATGTCTACATTGCCGGTCTTAATGCTCCGGAAATCCCATTTAATGATAGCGGCTATTCTCGTGAAGAATTAATCGAATTGGCCTTACGCGTTGCAAATGGCGTACTCGAAGATAAACCGGAAGATCTAATAGTAACGACACATCTTTGCCGTGGTAACTACCGATCGAAATGGGCTTTTGAAGGAAGTTATGCAAAAATCGCGCCAACCTTATTTGCCAAGGAAAAAGTCAACGGATTTTTCTTAGAATATGATGACGATCGTTCGGGAGATTTCGAACCTTTGGAATACATTCCAAATGGCGGTCCCCAAGTCGTGCTGGGAGTCTTCACATCGAAGCATGGCACATTAGAAGATAAGGAGACGATCAAAGCACGCGTGAAAGAAGCAACAAAATACGTACCATTAGAGCAATTATGTATCAGCCCGCAATGCGGTTTTGCCTCTACGCATCATGGGAATATTTTAACGGAAGAAGAGCAATGGGCGAAGTTGAAATATATTGTGGATCTTTCTAAAGAAATATGGGGATAGAAAAGGTTTACTTAAAACAGGGCATTATAGTTACCAATCCAACAAAAGAACGCTGTTAATCATTTTATAAGTAGTTCTGTTTCTGTAGCGAAACATATCAATAGTATGCTAATTAGCAGACCAAATCGTATTTGATTTGGTCTTTTATTTCCTCTTATATATATCAACGATTATGAGATTTTAGCACTATATAAAATCACAGCCTAAAAAACATGTAAACATGTTAATTACTATGTTAATTGGTGTGTTGACTTTTTTTACTTTAGTGCTCTTCCTTTCCTTTTGAGCAACCAAAGATAATCAAAATAAGCGGATAATTTCCGGTTAAACTGTTGAATAGAGCCCGGTTGGGGGTATTTAAGCGGATATTTTCCGACTAAGCAATGTAAAATTACCCATTTTCGCGTTTTTTGAGTGAATAGTCGGAATTCTTCCGTCTATTTAAGACATTTTCGGTGCTATTTCATAATTAAGAGAACTTTCTCCGCTTATTTTTCAAACTCGATTTAGCCTTTAATAAACTGGTTCAATCTCCCCAGCAAAATGGGCCTCAGAAATGTTCATCAAAGTGAAATCGTTTTCTGAGTACTGGTTTTACCTAAAAAGCCAAAGTCAATATTGTGGAATTCATGAGTTATGAATAATGTTTCGGTTTTAATACCATCATAAATATAGCAATAGCGATATTTAGAAGGACGTGAAAAAGTAATGACCGAACATAATATTCCGCTTACTGCTTCGGAAATGGGTTTTTTATGGACTCAATATATGAATGATACTTTAGCTATTTGTGTAATGAAATATTTTAAAAATATTTGTGAGGATAAAGAAATCCTTCCCCTAATCGAGAATTCCCTGAGTATAGCAGAAAATGACATCAACATGATTACGGAGATTTTTAAAACAGATAATGTCGCAATACCAGTAGGTTTTACTGATGAAGATGTAAATGTAAATGCCCCAAGATTGTTTTCCGACGTATTTATTCTTATGTATATACAAAAATTAGAGATTATTGCAATGGCGAGTATTGGTATAGCGATCGGTGTTTCGGCACGTTCAGATGTAAGTGAATTTTTTAGAAATTTACTTGTTTCCGTTTCCGAATTACATGATAAGGCGAGAAAAGTTATGCTATCAAAAGGTGTATATGTGCGACCACCGCAAATACCAACTCCCGATAAGGTTGATTATGTGGACAAACAGGGGTTTCTGTTTGATTTCTTAGGTTCGCATAAACGGCCATTAACCGCTATTGAAATTACCCATCTTTATATCAATATTCAAACAAATGCAATGGGAAAAGCATTAATGACAGGGTTTGCCCAAGTGTGTAAAGGTGAGGACGTAAAACAATTTTTTATGGAAGAAAAGGGGATTTCTAACAAGCATATTAATAAGTTTAGTTCAACCTTAATTAACGGTGATCTTCCCGCTCCTATGTCGTGGGATGCCCACGTCTTAGATAGCACAGTCGCACCGTTTTCCGATAAATTGATGATGTTCCATACAACCACTTTGATTGCCGCAGGGATAGGAAATTACGGTACCGCAGCGGGAACATGTGAACGAATGGATCTAAATGCCTTGTATACGCGACTTTCAGCGGAAATTGCCTTATACGCGGAAGATGGTGCCAACCTTATGATTAAACATGCTTGGTTAGAAGAACCACCAAAAGCGGCTGACCATAAAGCACTTGTCAAAAAGTCAATGTCATAAAGCTAGTCGGGGAAAAATTGAAACAATGTGAGAAAACCAGCTGATCTCCCCGCAAGATATTAGCTGGTTTTCCGTATGAACTAGAGCCTAATCCTCCCTTTAAATAACGATCAAACTAATACAAGAAATGTTGCCGATATTAAGATTAAGAGGAAAATGAATGATGCATAAAATAATAACTTCGTCTTTTCATTCATCAATGAAACAATCCTACGTAATGGTGAAAATCCTAACAGCCCACCACCTAAAATCGTAATTAAACCGCATAATATATTGATTGTACTAGCCATCCAAATACCTATCATAAATAGCACTAATGCCAAAACAGGGTGAAAGAAAATCCTAGCAGCCATCTTGATCAAGAAAGGACCCTTTTGTGGAAAAAACAATATGTAAAAGGTTTTTGACATTTATTCAGCCAGTGATATAATATTTGTAAAATACTTTTTACATTTTTGATGAGGAGGAAATGAAAATATGGACTGGATTATTTTAACTGTGTTTTTTAGTATCTTAGGGATTAGTGCTATTTTAATTATTATTACTCTTGTATCTTTGCCACAATTGGGTGATGAAAGAAAAAAACATATTAAAATGAAAGCTCAGTCCTATGCATTTGCAGTTGTAATCGGATACGCGTTAATTGAAATCTTTAAAAACATATACGTAACAATTTGGAAAAATGGTACCTATGAGGGTATAAATCCATTTACCTTTCTTGTAACGATATCCATTGTGTATTTAATTTCATTACTATTTTTCAAGAAAAAATATGGTGGTTAAATGAAAAATCATATTAAAGAATTACGAAGATCAGCTAAATTATCCCAAGAAGAACTGGCTAAACTTTGTAAGGTATCCAGACAAACGATAAATGCGATTGAAAATGATAAGTATGACCCTACTTTGCAATTGGCTTTTAATATTGCCTCTGTATTAGACACCACAGTAGACGAACTGTTTATCCATAAATAAAAAAATTAACAATCGGAGCTTTTTTAATAGAAACAGGCAGTGAATATTACTTGAAACATGTTCTTTTTAATTTTAAAACTATAGGTAACTATAATAATGGTATCTAATAGGGAAATGAAATTCTATCAAATTAAATAGAAAGGACGGGATTCGATGGAAGTAAAACTTGAACAAATAATTGAAGGGATGGAGGCACAATCGGAGGAACACTTTACTTTCCTTAATCTTGACACTGGGGAAGTAGAGTATATTTCACGAGAGGCATTAATGATTGCTGAAGATGAAGGGGAATATGATCACTTACCTGATTGGCAACAGGATGAAGTGAAGATAGCTTATGACATAGTTGAAAACTTTGATCAATATGCCTCACTCCCTTCTCGTTTTGACATTAATGAATATGAGATGATGGAAAGTTTTTGTTACAGCCTGCCAGAAAACAACAAACAAGTTATATTACTAAATTCTATTAGGGGAAAAGGAGCATTCCGACGATTTAAGGACAATGTCAACCGTTTAGGAATTTCTGAACAATGGTATGACTACCGTGATAATCGATATAAGGAGATAGCTATAGAATTTTGTGAAAGTAAAAATATTGATTATAAAGAGTAGCTGTTCTAAAAGAATTTACAACTAACACACATAACATAAAAATGGAGTTCCATTTTCTTTGAGAATTTGTAACTCTATTTTTTTGTGGTATAAAAACTGAAAAAATATCAAGTATTACTATTTTTTTATCTTAACAGTATAATCGGGGATGGGAGATGAGATAAATGAATAAAAAAGATATCGCAAGTATTCGAAATCAATTTAAATTAAATAGTAGATATATGAAAATTCGAGAAATTTTCAACGTATATGTAAAGAAAGAGTCAGGAGAGATTTATCATCAGGTTTGCCAGCCGTTTGAAATGTTGGAGCAGGAAGCACAAGAGTTGTTTTTAACCAACTTTAAAAAGGTGTTGACAGGAGGGCTTGATGCCAAGCTGTTTGAACTGAAATTTCGACGGGATGTGGAAGAGAGCACACAAATGATTCTTTTCAATGGATTACATGCAGATTCAACGGAAGCTTGGAACGAAAATATGCTCCGGATCGTTGAGAAAATGTTTGCACATGCAAAGTATGAGTTTGATACAGTCGTAACTTTTATCAGAGGAGAATATCAAAAGGCAACGAGGAAGCGCGATATGGAATCGGAAGAAGGGGGAGATGATGAGGTATACTCAAGTGAGTTTGTCCTTTGCAGTCTCAATAAAACCGATCAGCCGAAAAAAGCGTTGCTTTTTGATTATATTGAGAAAGAATTTAAATCGAATAATGCCGTGGATCCGATTATAAATTTGGCGGCTCCATTAGCCGGTTTTCTGTTTCCTGCCTTTAATGACAATGCAGCCGATGTGAATCATATTCTTTATAACGGTGGAAAAGTGAATCAACCAAATGAAATGTTTATCGTGGATGTCCTCCAATGTGAAGAGATCATTACAGCAATAGAAGAAAAGGACACATTCGATCAAATTTTAAAAATAGTGGTAGGAGATGAAGTGGATTCCAAAGTCATTTCCAATGTCTACGAGGAAGTTGATAAAATGGTCCAGGAGAATCAAGAAAATGAAGAAAGTGAACCTCCTAAACTGGACTCCAAGGACATCGAACGAATTTTAGAGGCAAGTGGAGTAGAAAATGTCAACTCAGACAAAGTTGAACATGCCTTCAAAAGTGTTGTATACGACGAAAAATATGAAATGAAAGCAAGTAGTGTCATTCCGAAAACGATTAAAATCGAAACGAAGATTGCCAATGTAACGATTAACCCAAAAGACCTCAAAAATGTTAAGTATATTACTTATAATGGAAAGAGATGCCTATTATTAGAGGTTGATGAAGAAGTAGTAGTCGAAGGATTTCGATTGGAAACGGGAGAGCTATAGTAGATTTTTATAACATAATTCCCCCACAAAATGGGGGAATTATGTTTCCCCTAACAAACAATGCTCTTGGTTACTAACAATTCTTTCATTAATTTTTTAGTCAATGAAGCAGATTTAACGCGTAAGTGTAAATCGGGTGAGATGGTGATAGCGTATTGTTTATTTTCGATTGCTTTCTTTAGTTCAGAAATGGTTGAACATGGAATGTCAAATGTATTTACGACTGAACCGTATTGCAAATACTGATGTGTATCACTTCCACCCACAACAGGGAGGCCTAGTTCCTCTGCGAAGCGGTACACTTTTTCCTGATTGACCTCAATTCCTAGCGAATGAAGATCCTTCCCGTTTAAATCTAATGCATCCAGTCTCTTCAACTGCTCTGGTTCATGCTGAGTCAAAGGAGTGCCAGGACGAAATGGATGACCTCCGATTTTAATCACATCAAAGGATTCTGTCAGGTTCATCAAGTCACTAAAAGGAATGAAATTGTTTTCCTCTAGATGTGGCTTTAAATGATGAAACATCTCTAAAATTGATTCACGCCTGCTGATTATTAATATATGTCCAATTTCTTTCACATCTACTTCCATACCAGGGAAGATTTTTAGCCCCTCCACTGAATAATAATCCTCTTGATAGGGAAATTGTGAATCTAAATAATCGTAGACCTCTAAAAAATTAGAAGTATTAAAATGCTCGGTTAAGGCAAAGGCATCTAGTCCAACAGCTTTTGCTTCTGTCACCATTTCCTGACAGTATTTTGGCGAAAAGCTGGATTTCTTTGAAAGTTTAATATGAGTGTGAAAATCAATATTCATTTGAACAACTCCTTTATTGATAGTAGTGGTTTCCTGTTACAAAAAGCACAGTGAAGTATAAAATACTCATAAAAAGAAATGCAAAATCATTTCTACCCATTTGTAGAGAGGCGAGCTTCAGTTTTTTTACTTTCGGATTTTTAAATGCATTTTTACTTCCTTTTGTTTCAAGTGCCTCTACGGTAGTACGTGCTCGTTTAGCCGTGCTTAAAAGCAGCGGATAGAACGATATAACAGCTAATTTAATGAAATAACTAATCGATCGCCAATATAATATCCCTTTTTTAGAAGGAGCTTTACCTCGTAATCGATAAGACATGAAAACATGATTATATTCTTCAAGTAGCAATGGGAGCATTCGGTAACCATATGAAATGGAAAACGCTACTTGTCCTGGTACACCAATACTGAGCAATCCGACACTAAGTTTCTCTGGTGTCATTGAACAAAAAACCGTTATGCTTGCTAATGAGACTACTGAAAGCTTTACTGTCAGCATTAACAATGGTTTCAAAATGCTCCAATCCCCCCCAAAGAAAAGGGAAGCCACTAATAAATAGCCACCTTGACCAAGCAAACCAAGAATCAATATGAGTAAAATTAACCGGCTTACCTTTGTCATGATTGTCGTAAGTATCGTTGCTGCCAGCAGTCCAAATAATATCACTTCATTATGGATAAACCATGGTGCGATTCCAAAGAGAGCATACCAAATAAATAGAATACGAGGATTAATCCTTGAGATAAACGTTTGATCATTTGCATAAGCTGTATTCATTAGTTCGATCTTGATCTGTTCAACATTTAGCTTATCAATCATGCTTTTTGCAAAGTCCATATTTGTTCCTCCTGAAAGATTTCAACAAATGAGTCGATTGAATACGCAGCCGGTGAAAGGTGAAGCATATGGCTGAGTTCAACAATCTGGGGCGGAATAATACCTGCTCTCCTCATTAAAGGTAAATTTGAAAATAAGCCTTCTTTATTGCCGTCATAAATCACTTCACCATTATTCATTACGATCACGCGTGTCGACCATTCACTCACTAATTGCATGTCATGAGTCGCAATCATGACCAATTCAGTATGGTGCTCCAACTGATTGATAAATTGGGTCAGATGCTTTCGTGTAGCGATATCGAGATTCGCTGTTGGTTCATCTAAGAGAATAATTGATGGATCCATCGCTGCACCAATTGCGAGAGAAGCGCGGCGTTGCTGACCACCACTCATGAGACGACTGTCTTTATGTTGTAAATCCGTAAGATTAAAGAGTTCCAATATGTGATCTACTTTTTCCTTATATCCCTTTCTTTTACGTGCCTTTAAAAAGAATTCCACATCTTTGCGAACAGAGTCTTCAATAAACATTTGCTCGGGATTCTGATAAATATAAGTTACTTGATCTGCTAGTTGTTCTGGTGATTGTCGGGTCGTTTCGTTTCCCATCACCTTCACAACTCCTGATGCGGGCTTACGAAATCCTGTCATAAGACGCATTAATGTCGATTTTCCTGCTCCGTTATTGCCTACAATGGCCACTTTCTCACCTTTATAGAAAGATAAGTTGATATTTTGTAAAATATGATTATATGAACGATCAACTGTTTTGTATGAAAATGCGACATTTTGAAACGAAGCTACAGGCTCACCTTGATTGTCAATCTTTCTTTGAATAAACTGTGGCCTTTTACGCTGTACTTTACTTGCAAAATGAAGTTCTGCTTCATCTAGTGTAATAGGAAGAGAAGCGGTATCACCAAGTGTATAAGTTGCCTGAGTCACCTGGGGCGGATAGATATGACGCTTTGTTAATTCATCAACAGATGTAAGAGCCTCTTTAACAGGTTTTTTCCATACCGATTGTCCTTTGTCCAGCAACAAAACAGAGGTACAATAATCGGCAATAAACTCGGTATGATGTTCTATAACAATAATGGTTTTCTGATGCTGTTCATGTAGTTTTTTGAGAATGGTATACATTTTCTTTGCATGAAATGGATCGAGTTGGGCAATCGGTTCGTCTAAGACGATAATATCTGGATTAAGTGCTAAGCAGCCTGCTAGTGCTAGCAAATGCTTTTGGCCGCCACTAAGCTGCCAGACAAATTCATTCTCCAAATGATCAAGTTCAACAAGCTGAAGTGCTTCACGTGCGCGTTCTTTATAGTCTTCAAAACCATAATGAAGTGGTGCAAAAGCGGCGTCTTCCAATACTCTAGCTTGGACAAGCTGATTCTCGAAATCTTGATATACATAGCCAACATGTCCTGAAAGTTCTGCGACAGAGCTTGTCACCACATTCAATCCATGAACTGCAGCAGATCCTGCAAAATCACCTGTATAATAATGTGGAATGAGACCATTCATTAATTTACATAATGTTGATTTTCCGCTTCCATTCCCACCAATGATTGCAAGGAATTCACCTTGTTCAACTTTTACGTCTATGTTTTGCAGAACTGGTTTTGTTTCACTAGGGTAAGTAAAGGTCACATTTTGAATATCAATCACTGTGTTCATGCTGTCTTTTTCCTTTCTTTTTTAGAACGAATGAATTTCATAATTCTTAGCCCTTGTGTATCAAGGGGTTTAAGAGATAAAAAAAGAAGTACCTCCCCAAATCTTGTATAATGGTAGTTGACCAGTAAGCCCCCATTCAAACAACGCATATAAATGATCAGCACCCCTTAGTACAATAATCGTATCAATTAAGGAGGTGCTTTTCCTATGTCACAACAAAAACTAACAATCGTCCCCGTTTCAATACAACCAGAAAAAAATATTATAACATCCACAACTTCGAAAGATCCTTCAAATAGCTTTTGCACAATCAAAATTGAAGCTGCTGAAATTTCCTTCTTCAACGGCGTAGATGAGCACATCATCCAAACGGTCATGAGGGAGTTGAAAAATCTATGAAACATGATTATACCAGTGTAAAAAACATTTATATTATTTGCGGTAAAACAGATATGAGGAAGGGAATTGATGGATTAGCAACGCTAATTCAAGATTCTTTCGAACTTGATCCATATGGAGATTCTATTTTCCTTTTCTCTGGTTGGAGTAAAGACCGTTATAAATGTTTATATTTTGATGGCGATGGTTTCGCCATGCTTTATAAGCGACTAGATGGAGGAAAACTTCAATGGCCAAAAGATGAAAATGAAGTACGTAAACTTTCGCAACAGGAGGTTCGCTGGTTGTTAGAAGGGTTGTCCATTCAGCAACCAAAGGCCATTCAAAAATCACAAAAAGGAGTATTCTAAACAAGCTAGAAATGTTGGTTTATAGCCATTTTCAACTTCGCTTTCTACGTTAAAAATGTTATAATATAACTAACTTATGGTGAACGAAAAGTGGTGAAATAAATGGTTAATACTTCTTCCAATAACAAGAATCCATATGGGAAATTAATTCGACTTCTCGAAGAACAATTGGCTCATTCAAATCAACAAAACAAAGACTTATCGAAAAAGCTAGATCAATCAACTAAACAGATTGAAGCGCTAACTGAACAAATTCGCCATTTAACAAAACTTTTATATGGATCGAAATCCGAAAAATCGAAATACAACGTACCAGATGGGCAAGGCTCATTATTTGATGATGACCCGGCTTTTAGCGAACCTGAGCACACAGAAGAACAAAGCCAACAGACAATCTCTTATACTGTTGTACGAAAAGTTAAATCAAAAAAACGAAATGATTCCTTGCATGATGGTATTGAAGTAGAAGCTATTCACCATCATCCGAAAAATACAATCTGTGACTGTTGCCAAGGGCAAATGATTGAAATTGGTAGTACACTTGTACGTGAAGAAGCAAAATTTATTCCTGCAAAAATGATGAAAGTACAGCACATTGAACATGCGTATGAATGTAAAGACTGCAAAGTTGATTCATCACAGCCAGCACAAATCAAACGCGGGAAAGCACCACAACCAGCGATTCAGCGTAGCATCGCAAGTCCTAGCGTACTTGCCAAAGTCATCTATGATAAATTTGCACAATATTTACCTCTTTACCGTCAGGTAAAGGAATGGAATCGCTATGGACTGAATACCAATGATAAAAACCTATCGAATTGGGTTATCCGTGTAGCACATGATTGGCTGTTACCTGTATACGAACGAATGAAAGAGTTGATGATGGCAAAATCGGTTTTGCATGTCGATGAAACATACGGACAAATTATCAACCGATCCGATGGGAAATCTGGCCAAGCCAATGCGTATAATTGGGTGTTTCGAAGTGTGCCAAGCCAAGGGGGGCCAACAATGACTCTCTTTCAAAGCGCATTATCTCGAGCTCGATCTGTCCTTGAAAGTTTTATTGAAGGCTTTTCTGGAACGATTGTGTGTGATGGTTATTCTGCTTATGATAAGTTGGAAGGCGTTAATTTCGCAAATTGTTGGGCGCATGTTCGTCGTTATTGGCTGAAAGCTGATAGCAAAAATGGTAGAATCGGTGTGAAATATTGTGATGATTTATATCGACTAGAAAGGCAATTTAAACGTTTGTCTCCGAGTAAACGAAGAAAAAAACGTCAAAAGTACTCGAAGCCAATCGTGGAGGAATTCCTTCACTGGGTTGAAACATCACCATTTTACGGAAAAAATGCGTTAGCAAAAGCAGCTGAATACACATTAAACAGGGCAAATGGACTCAAATTATTCCTGAATGATGGGCGAATTGAAATGGATAATAATCCAGCCGAGAACGCCATCCGTCCCAACGTTATAGGAAGAAAAAATTGGCTCTTTAGTGTAAGTGAAGCTGGTGCAAAAGCGAATGCCATCTGTTTAAGTATTGCTGAAACTGCCAAAAGTAACGGCGTTGATTTCTATGAATATATAAAGAAACTTTTTACGGATTTACCAAATCTCGGCGTCCAACAAAACCCTGAAATTTTAGATCAATACATGCCCTGGTCAAAAATGATTCAGGCAGAATGTAGCAAATAAATGAAATAGCCGTAATTCGATTAAAAAAGTCAGAATTTACGGCTATTTACGATGCGTACCGAAAGGTACACTTATTTTTTATAATTCGGGCTTACGTTGACCACAAACCATAAAAAGACTGGAGGAGTACTTCTTATGACTATTATACGACAACCTAGCCTATTTGGCATACAGGAATTATTTGACATGGAACCTACCCAAAAATATGAAGCCATTATTTCAGCGGTAGATTTGGATTCGATGTACCATCAAGTGGCGAAAAAATCACGGTTGGGTGCACCGGAAGAACTAAACTATGCAGCCATGATTATCTCCACCTTTGTAAGATACATAGAGCGCATCCCTACGATGAAGGATCTTATAAAACGTCTTCATGATGATCTAGCTTTTAAGTTAAATTGTGGCTTTTTGGTTTCTGATCATGTGCCTTCAGAATCCTCCTATTCACGTCTCATAACGAAATTGGAGGAAAGCGATATCCTTGAGAAAGAACAAGAAAAAGTGGTCCTCCAGGCTATTGCAGAAGGTTTCATCACGGATGATACAGTGGCCATTGATGCAACCCATTTTGAAGCACGAGACCAAGCGCAGCCAAAAGAAGAAAAGCCAAAATCTGAACCCCAAAAACGTGGTCGGAAATCAAAAGATGAGCGTGACGGGTGGCTTAAAGAACAAGCTGAAACGGAAGCCAATTTACCTTTATATGATAGAAAAATTGTGGCCCAATTAGATGTTCCCCTAGCCGAACTACGTGCCGAAGTTCCCCAAGACCCTAAATGGGGCGTGAAAAAGAACTCAGAAGGACAAAATGTTTTTTGGTTTGGCTACAAAGGTCATTTAGCCGTTGGTACATCAAGCCAATACATTCTACAGGCTCTTTTTTCATCTGGGAGTCTAAATGATGGTAAGGCAGCTATCCCTTTACTGAAAGGAATTCAGGAACGCCTTCACCTTCCATTACGTTATCAAACAATGGATGCGGGCTATGACTATGAACCCATATACGAGCAGGTACATCGAATGGGACAACAATCCGTCATCGCGTATAATAAGCGAAATGAAGGGGAAATCATTGGCTATGATAAACACTTTGCCCCAACTTGTTTCAGAGAGCATTCTTATCGTTATGATAGTTTTGATCCTAAATATGAAACATTGAAATACACAAGACCAAAGGAATGCAGCGACTGTCCCTTAGCTAATGAAGGTATTTGCCAAAAGGTTTATAAAGTGAAAATCACTTCAGACCTTCGCAGATATACCGCACCAGCACGCGGGTCACAAGCATGGAAAAACATTTTCAAACGTCGTACTGCCGTAGAACGGGTTAATGCCTATCTGAAAGAATTCTTTCAACTGAACAATGTTCGCTATCGTACTGGGAAACGTGCAAAAATTCATTTTGACATGGTAACCCTTATTTATAATGCTTCAAAGTTAGCCGCAGACCGAATTAATGTACAATTAAATCAGCAACAAGTAGCATGATTTCTGTTTTTAAAAATATATTTTAGAAATTCTGTAGGATTCTGTATTTTTAAAAAGAGCAATTATGAAATTGACTCGAACGTGAAACAATTGTATAAATAACGATGGCGGAAACGATGCCTGCGATACCGAGACTAATCCAAGTTAACATTGATTCAGAGTCTTCAGCGAAGGGGGGCTTCCCATTCAAAAATGTTCAAATCGGTTTCAGAAATAAACTCAAATCCAAATGCGGAAAATGCCAATATGACTGATGCGATTACCAGCTTCGGATGCAAGATTCCACGAATAGAATGAGCATTTTGCTGCGTTCGCGGTTTCATCCCAAGCAGAGGCTCGATTTTCCCGTAAAGACGCGGTACCAGATACAGAGTAGGAAGCAAGGCAAATAGAATGCCGGAAAATAATACATCATTCAAGAAGGAAAACCCTTCAACGATTACTACACTTTCTGGAAGACCGGGAATTGCTTCAAAATCATCCACACCAATCCACACTTTACCAATATCAACCATCATGCTGATTAGCTGGTGAATCACAACACCGGACATGGCTGCAATTCCAACTTGGAGTTTGTTTTTAGGATTTGTAACCATAACACCTGCAATATACATAGCTAATGAGAACGAGATGAATTTTTCTAATTCCCCGAAACCACCAAACTGTCCAAGCATTAATTCTCCAAAGATCACTTCTCCAAGTGAAGCTCCTACAGCGGCATAAAACGGATGAAACAAAATACAAATAGTCAGCGGAATAAAGGCAAAATACTCTATGGAAAATTCCACGGGTCCTAAGTAAATAGACGGGACAAGTTCAGTAATCATGTTCGACAAACCATAAAGAGACATTGATAGAATAAAGACCATCATTTTTTGCGATTGAGTAAGTGCATCTTGTTTTTTCAAGTGAATCCCTCCTTTTGTAAGTTCTCCCTCATTCTAATCAGTGAATATTAATTAGACATACGTTTCATGTTAATGTTAGGTAAATTTTTTATCATTTTCTTTCATTTTGAAATTTTTTTATCAGAGTATGTTAGTATAATGAAAAAAAGGTGGCTCCTATATGTTCGATGTACAAAATCTATCGCAAAGTCAGATGAGAATTGCACAGTGGATCTTACATAATGAATCAACCGTCATGATTGCTACGGAAAAAGAAATTGCGGAAACGGTTGGAGTAAGTATTGCTTCTGTTTCACGCTTTTGGAGCAAGGTAGGGTTTAAGAGCTTAAAAGCTTATAAGCAATACATAAAAGAAAAACGAGAAATTACGCCAGCCAAGAAAATGGTAAACACGTTGGTAGAGTTAGAGTATACGGATGTTCAAAGTCATCATCTTAATCGCAGCATTCATCATCTGCAAACAACTTTAAACCATTTTCAGCGTGAGCAGTTTGAACAAGCAATAGCAGCAATTCGCCAAGCTCGATGTCTTTTTATTTATGCTCCAGGACCTTCACTTAGTCTGGGAGAGCTATTAAGCTATCGACTAAGCCGTTTTGGAATCAATGTCCGTTTGATTAGATGGATGGGAAGTGAAATGCTCGAAGAACTGATTCAAATGGATAAAGAGTGCCTCGTGTTACTATTTTGTTTTGGAAGGGTATTAAAGGAAGGAGAAGTCCTCTTAAAACATGCCAAAGCAAATAGATGCAAGACGATTATCGTTAGTGATCAGCTTGTAATGGACATACCTTTACCATATGATCTCATTTTATATGCTGATCGAGGAGCGAAAGAAGAGTTTCATTCAATGATCGCTCCATTATTTTTAATGGAAAACTTAATTATTGAAATCGGAAAAGATCAAAAGTCATTATCTTATATGGAAAAGCTTCATGATATTCGCAAAACGTATAAAGAGGATTTACCACGTTAAGTAAACTTGTAAGCTTTATATATTTACAAAGTTTTAAATTTGCTTAAAGTCTTTCATTCAGTCACTGATAAAGGAAAAAACAAAGGACATACTAAGCTTATCTTTATAGTAGGAGGATATTAAGGTGAGTACAAACGAGAATATCTTATCTATCTTCGCATTAGGCGGCTTGAATGAAATCGGGAAAAATATGTATGCAATTGAATATGCAGACGATATCATTATTATCGATTGTGGAAACAAATTTCCAGACGAAAGTTTATTAGGAATTGATTTGATTATTCCTGATATCACTTACTTAATAGAGAATAAAGACAGGGTAAAGGCTTTACTTGTCACCCATGGTCATGAAGATCATATCGGAGGAATTCCGTTCTTTTTGAAAAAATTAAACGTCCCCGTTTATGCAACACGGTTCACATTAGGATTAATTGAAATCAAATTAAAAGAGCATAAACTTTTAAGAGAAAGCGAACTCGTTGAAATCAACGCAAGCTCAAAATTGGCATTCGGAAAAATACGCGTAGAATTTTTCAGAGTGACACATAGTATTCCTGATTGCTTGGGAATCGTCTTTCGTACACCAGAGGGGAATGTTGTACATACCGGGGACTTTAAGTTTGATTTAACGCCTGAGCAAAGGGAGGAGCGCCCGGATATTCATAAAATGGCTGATATCGGTAATGAAGGGGTGCTTCTTTTATTGTCTGAGAGTACAAATGCCGAACGCCCTGGCTTGACTCCATCTGAACAAATGGTCGCGGATCATTTGGAGGTAGCCTTCATGAATGCAGAACGAAAGATTATTCTCTCTACGTTTGCTTCAAATGTTAGTCGTGTTCAACAGGTTGTAAATGCAGCATACAAAACAAATCGAAAACTAGCGCTGCTTGGGAGAAGTATGGTGAATGTGGTTGAGGTCGCGATCGAACGAGGTTACTTAACCGTTCCAGATGGAATGCTAATCGATCAAAATGACATCAATGAACTGCCTCCTGAAAAGGTCGCTATATTTGTACGGGGAGCCAAGGAGAACCATTGGCTGCACTTGCCCGGCTGTCGACTGGAAACTTTCGCGGAGTCGAAGTTTTACCAAAAGATACGGTTATTCTTGCAGCGGGTCCAATACCTGGAAATGAAAAAAGTGTAACAAGTATTGTGGACAATTTTTATGCTATTGGAGCTAAGGTGATTTATGGATCAGGAAGTTCATCCGGCATGCATGTTTCCGGTCACGGGTATCAGGAAGATTTAAAACTAATGCTTACCTTAATGAAACCTAAATATTTTGTCCCCATTCACGGAGAACTTAGAATGCTGCACCATCACCGTTTATTAGCTGAGTCTGTTGGAGTTGAACAAGGAAACACGTTTATTATCAATAATGGTGATATTATTGATATTGAACATGGAATTGCACGCCAGACCCGCCATATACCTGTTGGGAATACTTACGTAGACGGTGGTGATGTTGGGAACGTAGGGGATTTTGTGTTACGGGACCGTAAACAGTTTTCAGAAGATGGAATGCTCATCGTTGTTTTAACGATAAGTAAAACAGAAGGAAAAATGCTTTCTGAACCAGAAACGATGTCCCGTGGATTTACGGACAGTGATTTTTCAGAACTCAGAAAAAAGGTAAAGCAACTAACTACTAGAATAGTTAATGAGTTGCAAGAAGAAAATCGAAGCGAACGGAAAGTATTGAAAAGAGAAATAAAAAAATCCATTCAGCAACATGTGTTTAACAAAATGAAGAAAAAGCCAATGGTCGTGCCTATCATTATTGAAATTTAAAAAAGGAAGCTGCGCTGGTTTGTAAATATAGTTGAAACGGGGGAAGCGATTGGATATCTTAAGTTTAGGTGATTATTCATGACACATACAATACGCAAAAATTCATGGTTGCTCGTTCTAACGATAGGTTTAGGAATATTATTAAATCCGTTAAATTCTTCGATGATATCGATCGCATTAACACGAATGCAACATGAATTTGGTTTAACGTTTGCAGATGCCTCGTGGCTTATTTCTGTGTTCTATTTAGCAAGTGCTGCTGCACAGCCAGTTATGGGGAAACTAAGTGATATGTTCGGTCCGAAAAGGTTATTTTTATCTGGTTTAATTGTTGTAGCTATAGTTTCAATTCTAGCACCATTTTCACCGAACTATCCTTTTTTATTAGGCTGTCGTGCGCTTCAAGCGATTGGTACTTCAACCTTATTTCCGAGTGGAATGAGTATCGTTCGTACAAGTATTACGAAAGGACAAGCAAAAGCATTGGCGACATTGTCCATTTTTTCCTCCACTTCCGCAGCATTTGGACCTTCTATTGGTGGATTTTTAATTGAAGCGTGGGATTGGCCATCGATCTTTTTTGTGAACTTTCCATTTATTGTTCTTTCATTTATTATGGCAATTTTTATTTTGCCTAATACGAGTCAAGGGAAGGTAGAACTAGGACGTATTGATTTCGGGGGAATCATACTTTTTATCATTACGATGGTTGGATTAATCTTATTCCTATTGTCTCTGGAAAAATCGATTCATTGGTGGGCTTTGCTCATCTTTATTATCGCGTCATTCCTATTTTATAAGTACGAGAATAACAGGAGTGAGCCATTTATTGATTTTGATTCATTGAAAAGAAATAGGACAGTATCGCTTATTTACTTACAATTTATTAGCATCAATCTTGTTTATTATTGTTACTTCTTTGGTTTTCCAATCTTTTTACAGCAAGTCCATCATTATAGCGAGAAGCAATCTGGATTAATTATGCTTGCTTTAGCAGGATTCGGGGTCATTATTGCACCGCTTACCGGACGTTTAATTGACAAATATAAATCAAAACTTCCACTTGTCATCGGTGCAGTATTTCTATTAGTAGGGACAGCCTTATTGTTAAGTTTGCATGAAAATTCATCATTATTATGGCTGCTTGTTATCATGGGCGTCCTTGGAATCAGCAACGGCTTTAACAATATATCCATGCAAACGGCACTGTTTGAACATATTAAACCAAATGAAACAGGCACGGCTTCAGGACTTTTTCAAACAAGTCGCTATATCGGCTCGATTCTTTCTTCCAGTTTATTAGGAATTGTATTCACTGCCCATTTAGATGTTCAACATCTTCATAAGGTTGCCATCGTCTGCCTGATTTTCTGTGCTTTAGTCCTTGTCTTGGCCCTTCGGCTTCCGGGAAAACTGCGATTAAACAAGCCGTCTCAATAAGGAAAACGGCTTGTTTAGTTTTGTGTTTTTGTTTTTTATTGAATGAAATTTTGACAAGTAAAGGGGACAGCACCTTAGAAAACGGTACTGCCCCTTTATCGTTTATATTTCTCTTTACCTACACTGAAACATTGGCAATCACACTGTTACCCTCTACGAATGAATAAGGTTGATATCTTTCTTTCCAAAAATTGTTTAAATACCACGTTTCAAAGCTAATTCCAAATGTGTTATAGGCAAGTTCATTAAAGCTCTTTCGTAATTCACAATTATCTTAATAATTCTTGATTAACTTATATGAACTCATTGAGGCTGTTTTTCCTTTCTTATTATGATGTTTTTACTTTTTCTAGGGTCACCTTTCTAATATTCGTTAGTTATCTGGAATCTCCTTTTATGATAAGTAATAGATTCTAATAAACTGAATCGGGCCATTTAATGGAATAAAAACTTTAAAGGAAATTGGATTTGTATGTTAGAACGGAGATCGTGAATTGTTGCACCTAAAGTAAAGGGTCAAGTGGATGTAAAACGAATATTTAAGTGAAAATAAAAAATACAACATATATACGTTGTCACGTATATATGTTTAGGTGTATATTTGAAATATGAATACAGCTACCTTGCAATTAACATTACAGACAATCTCAGAGCCCAATCGTTTTAATATTGTGGAACTTTTGAAAAAAGGCCCTCTTTCTGTAAGTGAAATAGTTAGGGCCCTCAACATTGGTCAACCACAAGTATCTCGGCATTTACGTATCTTAAGCGAGACTGGATTGGTACGGTCTCATTCTAAGGGACAGATGCGAATATATAGCCTCGAAGCTCAACCGTTTCAGGATTTAGATGCATGGTTCGATTCTTTTAGTATTTTATGGGAGGAACGCTTAGATAACTTTGAGGACTATATGCTTGAAATTATGCGAAAGGAGGATAAATAGTATTAACATCTAACTTGCCGAAATAGTAGAAAAATGTGGGCTAAGGCTAACACACTGACAAGGATGAATTAAAATGAGTAGAAAAGTGGAAATTTTCAAAGATCATGTGCGTCGAGAGCTTACAATTGAACGCACAGTCGCCATCCCCCTTATCTATGCATGGGAGGGATGGACGAAACCAGAACATATTACCCGTTGGTGGGGTCCAAAATATTGGACCGCAACTGTATACGAGATGGATGTTAGACCTGGTGGCATTTGGCGCTACAGTTTACGTCCGGTTAATGGTGATGTACAAGAAGCCTACTGTAAAGCTGTTTATCAAGAAGTTGTAGAAACATTAAGACTTGTCTACATAGACAATTTTACTGATAAGAATTGGACCCTTGTAGAAAACAGTGAAATGTACACCACCGTAACCTTTGAAGAGGTAATGGATGGTTCTAAACTCAGGATAATTACGCGTTTCAATAGCATCGAAGAGCTAAATAAAGCTGACGAAATGGGAATGGTGCAAGGATTTACAGATGCCTTTAATCGATTAGAAGAGTATTTTATTTCAAAAATTGGAGGGAAATCATGAACTCATTAATTTCGAAAGATGGAACAAAAATTGCTTACAAAAAACAAGGAACTGGACCATCGCTAATTCTAGTAGCATCTGCCGCAGCTGATCATAAAGATGCTGAGCAATTAGCAGAACAGCTTGCAAATCATTTTACTGTTTATAATTATGATCGTCGCGGGAGAGGTCAAAGCACCGATTCTTCAAATTATGCAGTTGAACGTGAAGTGGAAGACATCGAGGCCCTTATAAATGAGGCTGGTGGCAACAGCTTTTTGTTTGGAAGTTCTTCTGGTGCCGTGTTAGCACTTGAAGCAGCAAATCTACTTAAAGATAAAGTCACGAAGCTATTTATGTATGAGCCTCCTTTTATTATTGATGAAAGCCGTCCGCGAGTACCAGCAAATTATGTTCAGCAATTGAACAATTTGATTAGTGAAGGAAAACGAAATGAAGCTGTTGAGTACTATATGAGAGAAGCGCTCGGCATTCCAGCTGAATATTTAGAGTATATGAAAGCTGATCCTTCATGGAAGTCAATGGAAGAGATGGCACATACTCTTGTTTATGATGGAATGATTATGGGTGAAACTCAGTCTGGTAAGTCATTACCAGTTGATCGATGGGAAGTGACTGTCCCAACATGCGTTATGGTTGGAGAAAATAGTGAACCTTATTTTCATGAAGATGCAAAGTCACTGGTCGGTCTGTTGCATCAAGCAAAATACCAATTGCTTTCAGGTCAAGATCATTCGGCCGTTATGATGGCTCCAGATGTGTTAGCCAATGAAATGGCGAATTTCTATCTAAATCTTCATCAAAATCTAAATTAAGTATCCATTTAGGCACATTTCTTAAAAAAGACATGTGCCTTTTCTTTCATGAATGGAGCTTAATTTTGAGCTACAACCACTTTTCAAAGTATTTTCCGGGAAAAAGGAATATCCATAAAGAATTAGAGTAGTGATAATCTAGAGGTAAATTCGATAGAACATACTCCTAATAAGGAGGCTAGTAATGATTTTGATTGCCTTTTGAATTATTGCAATTAAATCCAAATGAATGATATGAAGGGGGAAAAAGTATGATTCATGCTAAATTTCTTTTATCCGATCAGTTGTTCGCAAATGCTAATGCCCCTTGCTGGTATCTCCCATTTTCTGATTCAGTAGAAAATTTGTCAGAAGAAGAAGTACTATGGAAACCTAATGAAAATAGTAACAGCATTGCTGAGATAGTGCTGCATCTCCTTATAGAGTGAAACTTGGTGAAAGTGCTAAAGACGCATTGAAACGAGAGATTGAAGAAGAATTAGGCATAAATTGAATAGTAGGAAGGTTTTAGGGTATTTGAACACAAATGGGAGAAAAATGGAGATTTACATTGTGAAAATAAACCAATTTTTTGAAGTGAAAAGTAGTGGGCGAGTTCGTTAAGCTTAGAAATTAATGATTCAAACAATAAAATTTGGGTGTTTGAATGATCAATTAAACATATTAATCCAATCATTGTTTGCCTACTCGTTGAACAATACCACAATCCTTATAAACATCTTTGTTTTTATGCATGAGCAGTAATTTGGTGTTTAAATTGAGTAGGCATGACCGCATCATTCTTTTTCTTAATATATAATACAGTCTCATCGTGAAAAAGTTCTATTTCAAATTCAAATCCTTTGTAATCGAGTGTAATGAAAAACAACTTTTTGTGCATTATTGGTTGCGAGATAATCTATAATTTTTTCAAAGCGAACTTTTTCTTTACTGAACACATCATATAGATGGATGTCATCGTTTTTAATATTGTAGAAAATGATGATATCTTCATCTTCAAGATGGTATATGTTATTCGGAAAAATGTTTATGCAATAATACATGAGCAGTTGTTGCGTATGCCTCGTTGCAAAGATTGTCGAGACCGGGATGTACGCAAGAAAAATAAAAGTAGCCCATAAGACTACTTTTATTTTTTGCTAACAATAAACTTTTGGCGTTGATTGAATAACACCAATGTTTTTTTAAAATCCTTTGAAAGAAAGTTCGCCAATAAAAGAAAGTCAATTTTAATGTGGACTTTCAATTGGCTGCTGCGCATTAGTTTTCAGTGCTGCCTCTCTCTGTTCAGCTTCTTGCTGCTACTCGTTCACAATATAGCATTTACGAATCTTGTTGTTGCCCTTAGTGTCCACATAAACCTTATATGGTCCCACCTGATAAACGTCTGCCGAGTTGTTCCTGATTAATACCTCTTCAGTGAAATCCTCCGTCGAATCATCGGAGTATACTTCCTTAACGGTAATTATCAGTCTGTTTTGATTACCATTGAGTCTCTCTACCTTTGCCGTCGGCGTCGCGCTGGCGACAGTGATTACCGGGAGAATTCTCACGCCAAGTATATCGGAACCGTCATACACTACGACTGCATAATTCGCGCCGGTGTCAACATCGCTGCCTTTAATGCTGATCATCGTTTTGCCGTTTGTGAATGTCGCTGAAGCCACTGAAACGCCGTCCTTTTTCAACACCGCTTTGGAACCGTTAGGGACATCCGCCGTTAAGGGGATACTGGTGTCACGCTTACTCACGATACGCTTCATCGGGTCGAGTCTTATTTCCGCACCCAGACTCGTTATGTCTTCGTATTTATAGTCGGACACGTACTCAAACAGCTTAACACGGCTAGCGGCTGCATATTCCTTCAGGGGACCCGTGCCTCCTTGGCCGACGAAACCATTTTCGCTTCCGTGCAGCGCATAAGTGTAATTGCTTGAACCTGTATGAGAAAATAGCGTCGTCTCGCCGGTATCGGGGTCTATACTCGTGTTAAACCATACTGCTCGATCTAATGCACTATCTCCAATAGTTGTGTCTGTGCGTAATGGGGCCGTCTTGTCGCTGCTCAAATCCCGCCACATAATAGAGGGAGCAACAAGGCCGCCGTGAACAAGACTTAACATTGTGTATCCAGTGTAACCGTTTGCGCTTGTGTATGGTCCTGGATCGGGGCTGGTGCTCTCATTAAAGATAAATCTCATATTGTCCTGAATCAGCTGCGGGGCTACAATAATTTTGTCAGCTATGGTTACAGGCGTACCCGCAAGCCCTCGTTTGGCGTTTGTTACACCGCCGGTCTCCGGGACGGATGCCACGTTCCTATTGGTCAGAGCCAAGCCAGAGCTGGCAGAGACAACAATATAAGTCTTACCGGATTCAATTTTTTTGGCCAATCTCCAAAAATTTTCCTGAGCAGTGAAGTCTGTAACACGCGCCGGATTAATCGGAGTCCAGTTCTGATTCCACGCAGATTTCTTTAACTTCAAAATTTTCAAATGACCATCGTCTATACTACTATCTGTATTAATAGTGAGCGTGCCACTTGTATGTTTAGGTAAGGGCTTGAATTCCTTACTGTTGAGCATTTCCAGTTTACCGTCAGTCTTATTATAGAACTCCTGAAACAGTTTGAATTGGGCTTTACCGTCGCTGAAACGGATATTGAGGGATGAGCGGTAGCCCGTATCCTTATAGTTTTGGTCTTTCTCCCATTCGGCGGTCATATGCCCGAAGTTTATCTTATACGTCGTCGATATATTCGGGGACTCCTTCCAGGCGATTTTTACCGTCGCCACGGCTCGCTTCCCTGCGCTCACCGTGCCGCTAGCCGGGTTGAGCTTAACGCTGACGTCAACATCATCGTCGGGGTATTGGTGTGTGACGTTCGCTGCAGAGAAGTCAATGTTTGATACGTCCTTTGGCACGTTAACATCAAATTCGGCTTTGCCCGCGACATTGAAAACATCACTGCCGAAGTTAAACGACGTGAGCTTTGGCGGCAAATCATTGAGCCCGAGATAGGCCTCTGGATTTATTATGGCCCAATATGCTTCTTTTGGTGCACGATTGGAGTCGAATAGCAGCGGGTAACCCGTCCCGCGCCAGCTGTTGTTATCAGCCACGCCCCAGAATGTAACGCGTTCAATATTATCGGAGTACTTCTTATATAGCATGAACAGCTTGGCGTACAATTCCGCCTGTTCTTTCAATTGCGCCTCGGTAGGGGGAAGATCGGCTGAAGTGCCGTTGAATTGCACGTCGAGTTCGGTTATGCTAATCTCACACCCAGTTTCACTATATATCTTTAAAACTTTCTCTAAATTATCTACTTTGAGTCGGAGGTTATAATGCCCCTGTATCCCGATGCCCTCAATCAGTTTCCTGCCGTTTGCTTTAGGGTGTTCATTCGCGTATCTTTCGTTGAGCTCCTTGATCATTGAGGAAATCGCGATTGCTTTGTTGGGGAGTTCCTCGTCATTAAAGTCATTGTAATACAGAGTTGCGTCCGGAGCAGCCTCACGCGCAAACAAGAAGGCATCATAGATATAATCCCACCCGTTTCCTCCGTTAGCATAAGCTTCAAACCATTTGGATGGCCGTTCTGTAGGATTATTTCCGGAGCGAAGCGCGTTCCGCCAGTCGGTCGGATTATCCGGATTATCCCTCATTGCCTCGTTAACAACGTCCCAGGCGTCGAGCTTATAAGGACGTTGACTATAGTGCCCGGCGATTGTAGAAATATACCTTTTCAAGCTGGCCCTTGCCTCGGTATATTTTTGACCACTCGGCGGCCAGCCAGCTGACTGATTATGCCAAGCCAGCGTGTGTCCAATCGTATAGAAACCGTCGCCTTTGACTTGAGTTAACATGTTGTCGGCTGATGTGAATGAAGGATCGCGAGTTGGGTCGGGCCATATGGAGTCCGGCTTCGTAACGTTTTCAGGTGTCAGCGCATTATAGTGGTACTTCATAAAGTCATACTTATCTTTATTGGTTAAGTCGGCCGGGCTAACAGTATTGCCGATAAGAAAATAGTCCTTGTAGACTTCTTTCAGCGACACAACCTCTTTCGCTGAAGTTCTCGGAGTTGTAGTGCCAGGAGCCTTCCCATTGACAACCTCTGCCGCTGAAGCATTGGTGACAGGCAATGTGGTAGCGGGAAAAGAACTCAGGGTAAAAACCAACGCTAAAAAATATGTCAGTAGGTTTCTAGCTTTTTTCTTCAAAAAAATCATTCCTTTCATAACTTTAATCCCTTCTTACAAATTAGTGGTGGTTTGCGTTCCACCGGTCAAAAATGTACAGCTACCAGTCGTGTAATTATACAAAGGGAAATTTACGAAGAGTTTAAAGACAAGCTGATTGAAAAGGTGAAAGAAATAAAAGTTGGAAATGGTCTCGAAAAGGATGTCTGGATGGGGCCGTGTGCAAGTGAAGACCAGCTTAACAAGGTACTTTCTTACGTGGAAAAAGGTATAGAAGAAGGCGCTTCATTAGTTTATGGTGGTAAACGCATAGATGAAGGGAACTTAGCTAATGGTTTCTATATGGAACCTACTATATTTGAAAACGTGACTAGTGGAATGACGATCGCTCAGGAGGAAATTTTCGGTCCTGTACTTGCCCTTATAAAAGTTGAAACGTTAGAAGAAGCATTGAATATTGCAAATGATGTAAAGTTTGGGCTGAGTGCTTCCATTTTTACGAAATCAATTGGTCGTATGCTGTCATTCGTAAATGAGATGGATGCCGGTCTCGTACGCATTAATGCAGAATCTGCCGGAGTAGAATTACAAGCCCCATTCGGAGGAATGAAACAATCTAGCTCTCATTCTCGTGAGCAGGGACAAGCTGCAATTGAATTTTTCACTTCTATTAAAACTGTCTTTGTGAAACCGTAACTTCACTTTTTAATCATTCTAAGAAATTGAATAGTAGTGGGGTATACCTTTTAGTTTCTATAAACGAAACTAGAATACGTTACCCCTTTAACTTCTATAATTATCGTTCAAAATCAACTTCAAAGACCAAAAATGATGTAACCAACAAAAATATTTCTTTTGCAATAAAAATATAATTAATGGAGGAATACTTATGTCATTGCAATCGATATTTGGTGAAGAAGATGTATCTCTTTACAAAGTTCAAACCCATTCAAAAGGTCCAGATGGTTCACTCCCACTTACATCAGAAATGTTGCTAGATTCACCAAGTGGTGACCTTTTTGGATTATCTCAAAATGTTGGAATGGGATGGGCACCTTCAAACCTCCTTGGAAAACAAGTTCTAATCCTCGGTACTCAAGGTGGAATAAGGAATCATGACGGTACTCCAATTGCATTAGGCTATCATACTGGTCACTGGGAAATAGGTTTATTAATGAAGGCGTCAGCTCAAGAAATTAATAGACAAGGAGGGGTTCCGTTCGCAGGCTTCGTAAGTGATCCATGTGACGGCCGTTCTCAAGGAACTACCGGTATGTTTGATTCCCTTCCTTATCGAAACGATGCGGCTATAGTTTATCGAAGATTAATTCGATCGTTGCCTACACGTCATGCAGTTATTGGGGTTGCTACATGTGATAAAGGTCTTCCTGCAATGATGGTAGCGCTAGCATCAATGCATAATTTGCCAACTATCATTATCCCTGGGGGTGTCACTCTTCCACCTACAAATGGAGAAGACGCCGGAAAGATTCAAACAATTGGGGCAAGATACGCAAACAACGAAATTACTTTACAAGAAGCTGCTGATCTCGGATGTCGTGCTTGCGCTACACCCGGAGGAGGATGTCAATTTCTAGGTACAGCTGGCACCGCCCAAGTCGTTGCAGAAGCCATGGGAATGGCATTACCTCACTCAGCGTTAGCACCTTCAGGTCAGCCAATATGGATGGAGATGGCTAATCAATCAGCACGTGCAGTTTTAGAACTGGAGAAGAAAAAGATATCTACCGAAGATATTATTACAGATAAAGCGATAGAAAATGCTATGGTGATTCATGCAGCTTTCGGGGGTTCAACAAATTTATTACTTCATATCCCAGCAATTGCTCATGCAGCTAATTGTAAGATACCTACTGTTGAAGATTGGACTAGAATCAATAAGAAAGTTCCTCGCTTAGTTGATGTACTACCAAATGGTCCTGTTGGTTACACAACCGTTAAGGTATTCCTAGCAGGTGGGGTGCCGGAGGTGATGCTTCATTTAAGAAAATTAGGTGTCTTGCATGAAGATGTACTAACAGTTACAGGAGAAACCCTTGGTTCAAACCTCGACTGGTGGGAAAAATCAGAAAGACGTGCAATGTTGAAAAAACAATTGTTAGAAACTGATGGAATTAATCCTGATGATATAATCATGGATCCAGTCAAGGCAAAAGAAAAAGGTCTAACTTCAACTGTTACATTCCCGACAGGAAATATTGCTCCTGAAGGATCAGTAATTAAATCAACTTCCATTGATCCATCTGTGGTAGGGGAAGACGGAGTGTATCGACATATAGGAAAAGCTAAAGTCTTTACTTCAGAAAAGGCAGCCATAAAAGCTATAAAAACAGGAGACATTAAAGCAGGAGATATAATGGTTGTAATGGGCGGAGGTCCTTCAGGAACCGGGATGGAGGAAACATATCAACTAACATCGGCATTAAAACATTTGTCTTTTGGAAAACATGTCTCCTTGATTACAGATGCACGTTTTTCGGGTGTTTCTACTGGCGCATGTATTGGACATATTGGACCTGAGGCATTAGCCGAGGGACCAATTGGAAAATTGCGTGATGGAGATGTAATTGAAATTATTGTTGACCGCAACCAGTTAGTGGGTTCCGTTAATTTTGTTGGAACTGAGAATGAAAGGCTTTCTTTAGAAAAAGCAACTAAAGTCTTGAAAGAACGTGACCTTCATCCAGACCTCAAGCCGGACCCTGATCTTCCAGATGATACTCGTTTATGGGCCGCGCTTCAATCAGTAAGTGGAGGAACGTGGCGTGGAAATATCTATGACACAGATCGAATTATTGAAGTTATAAAAGCTGGAGTAAAAGCATTAGACGAAGAAAAAACACTAGTTCAAAATTAATCTATTAATTCATACTTTAAAACATTTTTAAGAGCTTGTTTTTTAACTCCATAGTATTGGCCCAATTTAATAGTTGGGTGAATAGGTTATATTTGTGTGTGTTGGAATTTTATTAAGGCATAGAGTGAAAACGTTTACTTAAATCTGATTTTTCAAACAACTACTCCTTGTGGCTAGTATACAAAATAGCATAGCATCCTAGAGTTACTTACTAATTAAAAATTTAAGGTCAGCAATTTAGTAAGTTGAACAAGTGAAAATATTTTAATTATTTTTAGGAGGTTTATTATGCCATTACTTATAGTAGCGATTGGGATTATCCTGTTGTTAATTTTGATTACTGGTTTCAAAGTAAATACATTTGTTTCATTAATTATTGTATCTTTTATTGTATCTTTAGCACTAGGAATGCCTCTAGGAAAGATCGTTACATCAATTGAAGGTGGATTAGGAGGTACACTTGGTCATATAGCTTTAATATTTGGACTTGGTGCAATGCTTGGTAGATTAATTGCTGATGCAGGGGGAGCACAGCGTATTGCAATGACCCTAATTAACAAATTCGGAAAAAAAAGAATCCAGTGGGCTGTTGTAGTTGCTTCGTTTATTGTTGGTATAGCACTATTTTTTGAAGTAGGATTAGTTTTATTAATTCCAATTGTATTTTCAATCGCGAAAGAATTAAGAGCATCTATTTTGCACCTAGGTATTCCTATGGCTGCAGCCTTATTAGCTACTCATAGTTTCCTCCCCCCACACCCAGGGCCAACAGTCATAGCTGGTGAATATGGTGCAGATATTGGATTAGTTTTACTTTACGGTATTATTGTTGCAATACCAACCGTCATTATAGCTGGCCCTTTATATACTAAGATTGCTAAAAAAATTGTACCAGTTGCATTTAATAAAACGGGTAATATAGCTTCTTTAGGTGAGCAAAAAACATTGCAACTTAAAGAAACGCCAGGTTTCGGTATAAGTGTATTAACTGCAATGTTTCCCGTTTTATTAATGTCTATATCTACAATTATTGATATGATTCAAAAATCAGTAGGATTTAAAGATAATACATTAATTGAAATTGTTCGTCTAATAGGAAACCCTTCTACCGCAATGTTAATATCTTTAGTTCTTGCATTCTTTACAATGGGAATACAAAGAAATATTCCAATAAAAGAAGTAATGAACTCTTGTACATCATCAATTACAGCAATTGGTATGATGCTATTAATTATTGGAGGTGGGGGTGCTTTCAAGCAAGTTCTAATTGATGGTGGTGTAGGGGATTATGTATCAAAATTATTTACAGGAACTTCAATGTCACCTATCATACTTGCTTGGTTAGTTGCTGCAATATTACGTATATCTTTAGGATCAGCCACAGTTGCAGCTATATCCACTGCAGGATTAATTATTCCGATGCTGGCCCAATACGATGTTAATTTAGCTTTAGTAACTCTTGCAACTGGGGCAGGTAGTTCAATTTGCTCACATGTTAATGATGCAGGATTTTGGATGATTAAAGAATATTTTGGATTAAGCATGAAGGAAACATTTTCAACATGGACAATACTTTCCACTATTACTTCTGTAGCAGGACTAGGGTTTATTTTATTATTAGATGCATCCTTAATTATAGCGGGGGTATTAATAATTTTTATTAGTATAGTAGCAATATATTTCAGTGGCTTTAATAGATCTAAGAATAAAAATAACGTTTTGGATATATAAAGGCATAAATTCTTTTAAAAACAATGGGAGAGTTTGAAGAACTTTTCTCACACTCTCTGCCGGAAAACTGTCCTTCAGAACCCCGACGAATGGCAGTTTCTTTTTATTGTACTTTCGGGGTTAGTTGAACAATCGGGCCATTTAATGAAATAAGGCTTTTGAGCTAGCTGCTGATAATATAGAATTTTATAGATACTATCAACCACTTATCAAAGTATTTTCCGGGAATAAGGAATTTTCAAAAGGAATAAGAGTTGTAGTAATCTAGAGGTAAATTCGAAAGTGATATACTACTAATAAAGAAGCTAGTCTTGATTTTTTAGTACTTAATGGGGTGAAACAGAAATGAAAATTGAACATGTAGCTATTTGGGTCAATGATTTGGAAGCCATGAGAACGTTTTATGAAACGTATTTTAATTGTAAGTCGAACAATAAGTATCATAATGCAGAAAAGAAATTCGAATCATATTTTCTCACATTTAATTCTGGAACACGATTAGAGATTATGCGTAAATTGGGTATTGATAAGAAAAAACAGGATGATATGATAGGCTGGGCTCATATTGCCATTTCTTTAGGAAGCAGGGAGTCCGTTAATCATATGACAGACAGATTAAAGAATGATGGGTATCGACTTATTAATGGTCCGCGAGTCACTGGAGATGGATATTATGAAAGTGTTATTGAGGATCCGGAAGGAAATCTTATTGAGTTGACTGTATAAACAAAACAATAATCATACATATAATAAAATTTTCACAAAAAAGAGGTTGTGAAATAATTACACTTAACCTACCAGGACCAGGCAGATCACTATTTCACTATCCCCGTTGTATGATAATGGGTCATCCTTATTGTCAGATTGGGAAGAAGATGAGGATTTACTCGACTTAATGGAAAACGAAGACTTATTTGAAGAAACAATCGTGTATGCCGGACTACATCAAAAGCCTTTGCCAATGAACATTCCATAGAAATTGGGCTGGTTGATAAGGATGTTTATAATAATATTAATTTAGATATAACGGAAGATGAATTTTTTGAGATAATTGAAAAGTATTCAGACTATCTGTGGCCTGTAAGGAAACAAATGATTCAAAAGTTAGTAATACAACGATATGAAAATATAAAAAAACTTGCAAACAAATAAGACAAGTGGGACGGGATCCTATCCCGTCCCTTTTATTGTTTAGATTCAAAGTAGGAGAAGTAGGCACTATTTTGCTCGATTTCTTAAAAAGGAAGATCGTAATCATCAATGTCAATGGGCTTCTTCGGACTCTTTACTGCTGATTCCGTTTTCTCTTCATTATCGATTATTTCTCCACATTTATCACAGCTGATAAATGTATCATTTAAATGAAATCCCACGTACCCGTGCGCGCACTCCTGTATGTCCCAAATTGTCTCCCAATCGACTTCAAATGCATAATCACATTTTTTTGCAATAAAACACTACACTTCCGAAATCCTCTTTTTCTCCACTTTTTGATTTTCTCTTCTTTTTTTTACACATTCATTTAGACCCCAAATATGTAAATTTTATCTCACTTGTTACAAATAATCATATCATACCCTTTCAATTTGCTGGATGAATTTTGGAGAAATGAGGGGGATATATTGCGCACCTAACGAAAGATAATCAAAATAAGCGGATATTTCCGGTTAAACAGCAAAATAGAGCTCGATTCGGGGGATTTAAGCGGAGGATTTCCGGTTAAGCAAAGCAAAATTACTCATTTTCATGTTTTTCGAGTTAATAGTCGGAATTTTTCCGGCTATTTAAGGAATTTTCGGTGCTATTTCTTAATTAACAGAAGTTTCTCCGCTTATTTATCAAACTCGATTTACTTGTAGGTTTGTTTAACGATACAGCTTGTGTAGGAGGTTTAGTTCGATAATTAAAAAATAAGTTTGATTAATGTTCGTTCGGTTATTCAACCAACGGTCCATTATCTAGAATAACACTTTATAAATTATCTGAAATAATCAATCTTTTTTAATTGAGAATTGTTATCACTTACTGTATATTAGATAGTAACGATATAGATAATTGATTAAGGAGAATATACAATGCAAATATACTGGACTAAAATAAATAAGATTATTGAGGAAACGCCTGAGGTTAAAACGTACTTGCTCGATTGTCCGGAAGGCTTTACATGGGAAGAAGGATCCCACACCCACTTCGCACTGGAAGGTTTCAATGCTGGAGATAAACCGAACCGCAGCAGGATTCGCCATATGTCAATCTCTACATTACCGCATGAAAATGCAATCGGCATCACAACACGCATTAGAGAGCAGTGCTCTGAGTTTAAAACGATTTTAAAAAATCTTAAAGTCGGAGATGAAGTGGCAATATTTAAAACTCATTCGAATGTACCGCTAAAAAGAGAAGACAAAAATGTTTACCTGCTGTCATCAGGTGTCGGCCTAGCAACTTTCAGACCGCTTGTACTTGAATATTTCGAACGTGCTGACAACGTCAATCGAATTCACTCCCTGAACATCGATTCATCAAACGATTTTTTATTCACTAATATTTTTAAATCCGCAACTGATAAGAAATTCACTGCACAGTTCGTCGATAATCGTAAAGACTACTATGAAGCAGTGAAAAATCTTGCTGCCGACAAGGATGGACTCTTCTATGTTGTTGGCAGCGACGACTTCCTAGTACAGAACATTGAAGTACTGCGTGAGCAGGGCATTCAGCCAGAACAGATTATGCTCGATAAGCGCGAAAATGAACTGCCTAAGTTTTTCTCATTTGATTTGTCAATGTAAGCGAGACAAACGATTTACTAAATGATGTTCCATAAAGGAGCGATAACCTCTATAAAATTCTTAGAGCTCATTGGAAAGAGCAGCTCAAGTGAAATAGGGAGTTGTGGCTCCTTTTTCTTGTTTAATTAACGAGGCAGTTCAATAAGAACTAGTAAACAAAACATATAAAAAATGATATTCTTATAAAGTGTTTAATAGGATTTATAAGGAAAAGAGTGAAAGTAGTGAGAATTGGTTTTTTTGATTCGGGAATTGGTGGGATGACTGTTCTTCATCAGGCATTGCAACTTTTACCGAATGATGATTATATATTTTATGCAGATACCTTACACGTTCCATATGGTGAAAAAACGAAAGAAGAGGTAAGGAAATATATTTTTGATGCAGTTGACTTTATGGCTAATCAAGGAATCAAAGCATTAGTCATTGCTTGTAATACTGCAACAAGCATCGCAGTGGATGACCTTCGCCAAAAGTATGACTTCCCTATATTGGGTATTGAACCCGCTGTGAAACCCGCCGTTCAAAGCTGTGAGAAAAAAAGAAAAAAGGTATTAGTATTTGCTACTAATTTGACTCTTAGGGAAGAAAAGTTCCATAACCTTGTGAAAAGCATAGACCATCACGATATTGTTAATAGTCTGCCTCTTCCTGGTCTTGTCCAATTTGCTGAGGATTTCGAATTTAGAGATGAGAAAGTCGTACCATATTTAATTGAAAATCTATCTACGTTTGATTTAAAGCAGTACGGGACAGTCGTTCTTGGATGCACCCATTTCCCATACTTTGAAAAAATCATAAGGGGAATATTTCCTAAAGAGGTTGATATAATTTCTGGAAGCGTTGGTACTGCAAAAAACCTAAAACGCATTCTCGAAGCAAGAAATCAAATGAACGATGGGACAGGAGATATATTATTTTATAAATCCGGATATAAGGTAGAAGATAAAGAAACATTATCTAATTACAAAAAGCTGTTGGAAATTTAGACAGGATAAATTTAAAAATTGGAGTATAAATTTTAATGAAAATCTGTTTCTATATCTTATCGAAAATAAGTTTAAACCCCTTCAGTGTACTGCACCCCAAAAGTTAGAGTAAAAATCTAACTTTTGGAGTGTTTATTTATGGCTAAATATAGTGAGAAATTTAAACTGATGGTAGTTAAAGAATATCTAGAAGGAAATCTTGGATACAAGCTCTTAGCCCGTAAACATGGTGTGAAGTCACATAAGCAGATTATTAACTGGGTAAAAAATTACGAAAATTTTGGTGCCGAAAGCTTAATGAGCAAGAAACATGAGAAATCATATTCTGTTCAATTTAAGCTAGATGTATTAAGATTTATGAAGAGAACAGGTTCTTCAGTGATTGATTCAGCCCTTCAATTTGGGATAACTAACCCTCCGATGATATCTAGATGGAAAAAGGAATTTCTTGAAGGTGGTGCTGAAGCCCTGGTAAACCGAAAGGACGGTCACCCATGTCTGATAAAGGTACGAGTAAGAGTAATAAAAACAAACACGTGGAAGAAAAAGAAATGACATACGAACAAAAACTAGAAAGAGAAAATGAGCTTCTTCGTTTGGAGGTAGAATATCTAAAAAAGTTGCGAGCTTTTCAGATGGATCCGTGGGCTATCTAGAAAAGCACAGGCAAAGATTATCATTCGAACTCAAAGAAGAATTTAAATTAAGGGATGTATTACATGTAGTCGGCATCCCTGAATCCTCCTACCACTATCATATAAAGATGATGAAAAAGGTTAATCCGGATCAAGGACTAGAAGATCTTATCCAATCCATTTTCGAAGAAAATGACGGAAATTATGGTTACCGTCGTATTCATCTTGAATTGGGAAATCGGGGCTATAAAGTGAATCATAAGAGGATTCAACGTATCATGAAGAAACTAGGACTAAAAGGAAAAAAGTTCTGGAGAAAACACGCAAGTATAGTTCTTACAAAGGTACTGTTGGAAAAGTTGCGAAGAACCTTATTAATCGTAGATTTTATTCTAATGTGCCCCATCAAAAGTTAACTACAGATATCACTGAGTTTAAATGTACTAATGGAGAAAAATTATATTTAAATCCAATCATGGACATGTTTAATGGTGAAATACTTTCACATGAAATAGCTAAGCATCCAAGTTTAGAACTTGTGATGAAACCCTTGGGAAAAGCATTAGAAATCGTAAAAGAATCAAAATACAGAACAACTATTCATTCTGACCAAGGATGGCATTATCAACATAGAAAATGGGTGAAAACACTTAAGAAAAATAAAGTTTTTCAAAGTATGTCTAGAAAAGGAAACTGCTTAGATAATTCACCAATGGAAAACTTCTTTGGTTTATTAAAACAAGAGATGTATCATGGAGAGGCATTGTGTTCTTTTGAAGAATTAAAGAGCAAGATTGAAAGATATATAGATTATTATAATAACAAACGTATCAAACAAAAATTGGCCGGTATGTCTCCGGTTCAATACCGCATTCATACCAGCCAATTAGCTGCTTGATATAAACTCTAACTTTTCGGGGTCACAACATTTTTTCTCGTTGAAGTTGTTAAGCTAATGAGCATCAGTTCACTGGTCCTAGTGAGGAGTTTATAGCGCTCAATAAAAAAGAAGATAACCAAGGGTTGGATAAGTATTACGAAAAGGTATACGGATCTTACTTTATAGATTCTGGGCTCGATTCCTTCATAGCTGCATTTGGTACTCAATACCCAACTTTTGCTTACAATGTAAGCGTAAAATAATCCCCACCTGTCAACCAGATGGGGATCGAGTTATTATTTAGGTAAGTTTTTAAAATCTATGCAAACGATTGGAAGTGTTGTTGACCAAGGCAGTACTTTATCCAGGGCATTTTTATCTGTCAGATCAATGTTAGGTAACTTCTCAAATAAATAGCGAAGGTAATAATATGGGTTTAGGCCATTTTCCTTTGCTGTTTCCACAATGCTATAAATGATTGCGCTAGCCCTTGCACCTTTCGGTGTATTTGAAAAAAGGAAGTTTTTTCTCCCAATAACAAAGGGCTTTATTGAGCGCTCGCTTCTATTATTATCAATTTCTAATCGTCCATCCTCTAGGAATGCCACTAATTTCTTCCATTGATTGAGACAGTAGGTAATCGCCTGACCTAAAGCGCTTTTTGGTAACACTTTTTGCTTCTGTATTTTTAGCCATGACAAAAAAGCATCCAAGACTGGCTTGCTGCGTTCTAATCGTTTTTCGTATCGTTCCATAGAGGATAACTCCTTTAGGTCGCGCTCAATGCGATATAGTTGGTTACAGTATTGGAGACCTTCCATTGTCAAGCTACTCCTGATGTCAGACGCTTTGAAGAAGGCAATACTTTTAAAGCCTCATCAAATTTACGTCGAGCATGAGCCATGCAACCGACCAGTTTTACATTAGGTACCTTATGGTACCCGGCGTATCCATCAACCTGTAAATATCCTTTAAACCCTGACAGGAATTTCTCGGCATTTTTGCCTGACCTAGTTTCCTGATAATCGTAAAGGATGATTGAAGGTCCTTCTTTTCCAGTACGGTAGAGCCAGAGATATGATTTTGAGGTGGCTGGTACCGGGTTCGTGAAGTACCTGCAGGGTCGATTCGTCCGCATGTAAAATATCCTTTTCCAAAAGAAGTTGATGCATGCGATCATAAAGTGGGCTCAACCACCGGTTGGCCCGTGAATCATCCAATTGGCAAGGGTTTGGCGTGATAACGGTACCCCCAATCTGGAAAATTGCTTTTCTTGCCGGTATAATGGCAGCCCATCCACATATTTTTGATTCATAATATGTGCCATTAAAGAAGGAGATGCTAAACTACCTGAATGAACCGGTTTAGGCATTGGTGCTGTTACAACCGGAGTTTCAATTTCTTCACGTTCACAATGGCGGCAAGAGTAAATGGACTGAACATGTTTAACAACTTTCAATTCCGCAGGAATGTATTTTAGTTCCTGGCGTACTTGCGTACTCATTTCATGCAGATTTCCACCGCAACACGAACAAACCTGCTCTTCAGGGGATAAACGATATTCAATCGTCTCCACAGGCAAGTTTTCTAACATCAGTTCACGTTGGCCGCGAACTTTGCGGCGCCGTTGATAAGTAATAGATTCCAAAGTAGGTTCCGGCAAATCTGGATTAGCTTCATTTTCTACGTAAGAGTCAAATAGAATACACCTATTAACATATATAGTACCTGTGAGATAATCTCTTCAAATCAAAGTTTGAGGAGGTTTTTTTATGTCCCAAAGAAATAATCCAGAATTGCGTAAGGAATGGGAGCGTAGGATCGCTCTTTTCAAAGCGAGTGGCCTCACCCAATCCAAATGGTGTGAAATCAATGAAATAAGTATTCATCAGTTAAAGTATTGGCTTTATAAAGCCGATAATTTCTATTCAACCCAAGATTCTAACAGCAAGTGGATTCCGGTTACATTAGAAGAATCTGAGCAACAGAATGAAACATTACATATAAATGTTGGTTCAGCATCCATCGTGGTTAAACCTGGCTTTAATCCAACACTACTGGCGGAAGTAGTTAAGGCATTGAAATCAGTATGCTAAAAGAAGTTACGGTTGATCGTGTCTACCTCGCACAAGGTGTCACAGATTTACGGAAATCTATCGATGGATTGGTCGCTCTTGTAAAAGAAGAATTCGAGTTAGATCTTTTTCTTCGAGTTTATTTGTTTTTTGTAACCGGCGCGAGACAAGTTGAAAATTCTTCAATGGGATCATAACGGTTTTTGGCTTTATTATCGCCGGCTGGAGAGAGGAAATTTTCATTGGTATCAGATAATAATTCGGGTCCTCTGAAAATAAGTCCACGCCAATTAAGGTGGTTATTAGATGGATTATCATTGGAACAAAAACAGGCACACCCTGTTGTAACAGCAAGAACAGTAATTTAAATAATGAAAAATCAGGGAATTTACCTATTTTATCGTATAATATATTTATGAAAAAGACAGCGAATTCAACTACCCCAACCCCTACAATTGAAGAACTCCTGCAACGCTTGGAAATGCTGGAGAAACAAAATGCGGAATTAGAGGCGAAGCTAAAAAAGCAGAGCGCGTTAGAGGCAAAATTAAAATGGACTGAAGAACAGCTTCGCCTTCTGCAGAAAAATAGATTCGGCTTTTCCAGTGAAAAAACCAACCCCGATCAATTGGAACTTTTTAATGAAGTAGAAAATGAAGCTAATCCAGATTTGCCGGAACCTACTTTGGAATCTATTACTTATCAACGGCGCCGCAAAGTTCGCGGCCAACGTGAACTGATGTTAGAAAACTTGCCTGTGGAGACGATTGAATATCGTTTATCCCCTGAAGAGCAGGTTTGTTCGTGTTGCGGTGGAAATCTGCATGAAATGAGTACGCAAGTACGCCAGGAACTAAAATACATTCCTGCGGAATTGAAAGTTGTTAAACATGTTCAGTCCATTTACTCTTGCCGCCATTGTGAACGTGAAGAAATTGAAACTCCGGTTGTAACAGCACCAATGCCTAAACCGGTTCATTCAGGTAGTTTAGCATCTCCTTCTTTAATGGCACATATTATGAATCAAAAATATGTGGATGGGCTGCCATTATACCGGCAAGAAAAGCAATTTTCCAGATTGGGGGTACCGTTATCACGCCAAACCCTTGCCAATTGGATGATTCACGGGGCCAACCGGTGGTTGAGCCCACTTTATGATCGCATGCATCAACTTCTTTTGGAAAAGGATATTTTACATGCGGACGAATCGACCCTGCAGGTACTTCACGAACCCGGTCGGCCAGCCACCTCAAAATCATATCTCTGGCTCTACCGTACTGGAAAAGAAGGACCTTCAATCATCCTTTACGATTATCAGGAAACTAGGTCAGGCAAAAATGCCGAGAAATTCCTGTCAGGGTTTAAAGGATATTTACAGGTTGATGGATACGCCGGGTACCATAAGGTACCTAATGTAAAACTGGTCGGTTGCATGGCTCATGCTCGACGTAAATTTGATGAGGCTTTAAAAGTATTGCCTTCTTCAAAGCGTCTGACATCAGGAGTAGCAGCAATGGAAGGTCTCCAATACTGTAACCAACTATATCGCATTGAGCGCGACCTAAAGGAGTTATCCTCTATGGAACGATACGAAAAACGATTAGAACGCAGCAAGCCAGTCTTGGATGCTTTTTTGTCATGGCTAAAAATACAGAAGCAAAAAGTGTTACCAAAAAGCGCTTTAGGTCAGGCGATTACCTACTGTCTCAATCAATGGAAGAAATTAGTGGCATTCCTAGAGGATGGACGATTAGAAATTGATAATAATAGAAGCGAGCGCTCAATAAAGCCCTTTGTTATTGGGAGAAAAAACTTCCTTTTTTCAAATACACCGAAAGGTGCAAGGGCTAGCGCAATCATTTATAGCATTGTGGAAACAGCAAAGGAAAATGGCCTAAACCCATATTATTACCTTCGCTATTTATTTGAGAAGTTACCTAACATTGATCTGACAGATAAAAATGCCCTGGATAAAGTACTGCCTTGGTCAACAACACTTCCAATCGTTTGCATAGATTTTAAAAACTTACCTAAATAATAACTCGATCCCCATCTGGTTGACAGGTGGGGATTATTTTACGCTTACTTTTCTACTTCATTAAAAAGTTCCAATTGATCGGGGTTGGTTTTTTCACTGGAAAAGCCGAATCTATTTTTCTGCAGAAGGCGAAGCTGTTCTTCAGTCCATTTTAATTTGGCCTCTAACGCGCTCTGCTTTTTTAGCTTCGCCTCTAATTCCGCATTTTGTTTCTCCAGCATTTCCAAGCGTTGCAGGAGTTCTTCAATTGTAGGGGTTGGGGTAGTTGAATTCGCTGTCTTTTTCATAAATATATTATACGATAAAATAGGTAAATTCCCTGATTTTTCATTATTTAAATTACTGTTCTTGCTGTTACAACAGGGTGTGCCTGTTTTTGTTCCAATGATAATCCATCTAATAACCACCTTAATTGGCGTGGACTTATTTTCAGAGGACCCGAATTATTATCTGATGGCCAATGAAAATTTCCTCTCTCCAGCCGGCGATAATAAAGCCAAAAACCGTTATGATCCCATTGAAGAATTTTCAACTTGTCTCGCTGCCGGTTACAAAAAACAAATAAACTCGAAGAAAAAAGATCTAACTCGAATTCTTCTTTTACAAGAGCAGCCAATCCATCGATAGATTTCCGTAAATCTGTGACACCTTGTGCGAGGTAGACACGATCAACCGTAACTTCTTTTAGCATACTGATTTCAATGCCTTAACTACTTCCGCCAGTAGTGTTGGATTAAAGCCAGGTTTAACCACGATGGATGCTGAACCAACATTTATATGTAATGTTTCATTCTGTTGCTCAGATTCTTCTAATGTAACCGGAATCCACTTGCTGTTAGAATCTTGGGTTGAATAGAAATTATCGGCTTTATAAAGCCAATACTTTAACTGATGAATACTTATTTCATTGATTTCACACCATTTGGATTGGGTGAGGCCACTCGCTCTGAAAAGAGCGATCCTACGCTCCCATTCCTTACGCAATTCTGGATTATTTCTTTGGGACATAAAAAAACCTCCTCAAACTTTGATTTGAAGAGATTATCTCACAGGTACTATATATGTTAATAGGTGTATTCTATTTGACTCTTACCTTACAATAATGGCTATAAGTTAAGTCTTAAAAATATCGCGATTAAACAAAGCGAGAAAAATCCCTATCTTTATACTTTTATAGCAAAGGTAGCTTGTCAGAAAGATGGAGATAAAGAAAAAACTACAAGTGTAGAAGGGATTGTCCTTTTTTCTAAAACGGAAGAAGGAAAAATTGAGGGATTTAAATACACGAATGACAACGGCCTATCGGAAATTTTGCAAATTGAGCAATTAAACAATTTAATAGAACCTAATTGGGTTCTTTTTGTGTGATTAACATATTCATTCCAAATAATAGCAGTAGTTGAACAATCGTCATTAGTTTTTTTAATGATCATGCCAGATTGCGGAGTACGATATCAATCAAATTGAATTTTTATGAAACTATTCTATTAAAAATTTCGTACCTTAAATTAAAAATACTAACAAAGAAATTAATGAAGGGATCTTTAAATGAAGAAGTACATCTATTCACCTCCAAAAATCAAAAATTCCTCTAAATTAGTTGATGTACTCGATCAAGCGATAGTTATTCAACGGGGGCAAGAGTTAAAGTCGACTAAAGGGCAGGTTAGCATAATAAGGAAATTTCCGAAGGTAATAGAATTAAGTCAGTGGAAAGCAATCCGACATATTTGTGCGTGAAATGTCGGACCGATAAATACCATTTTCTATAGATTAGATAAGTGGAAGGAGAGGAAAAATGGATTGGATAGATAGAATGAATAGTGCATTGGATTACATTGAAAACAATCTAGAGTACGGTATAGATTACAAAAAAATTGCACAGGTAGCATATAGTTCCGAATATCACTTTCCAAGAATGTTTTCATCTATCTCGGGAATATCTCTATCTGAATATATCAGACGGAGACGCTTAACACTTGCTGCATTTGATATTCAAAAAAGTGACATCCGAATTATAGACGTAGCCATTAAATATGGCTACGAGTCTGCTGACTCTTTTTCCCGTGCTTTTCAGAAAACACATGGAATTAAACCTTCAGAAGCTCGTAATCAAGGGATACAATTAAAAGCCTTTCCAAGGATTTCCTTCCAAATTTCAATAAAAGGGGATACTGAAATGGAGTATCGGATTGAGAATCTCGATTTTGATTTAAAAGTTATTGGAAAAGGTAAGGTAGTCAAAACAAGTAGAGCCTTTAAAACAATTCCCACGCTTTGGAGTAGTGCAAAAAAGGATGGATTTATGCAACAATTGATTGATATGTCATGGGAAGAACCAAAATGCACACTTGAAAGTCTTTTAGGCGTTTGTGGAAAAGAGGCAGCCATAATGGATGAAGAATTTACATACTTTATGGGTGTCCGATATGATGGAGATGTCCCAAGTGATATGGAAACGCTCTCTATTACCCATAGTACCTGGGTTGTTTTTCCGGGTATAGTGAATGCTTGGAAGCGATTGTACACAGAGTGGGTTCCAACTTCTGGATATGAACTTGCAGATATACCTTGTATCGAATGTTATTATCCACCAAAGCATAAACCTAGAAACGAACTTTGGGTTCCTATAATTCCGAAATAAAGACATATTAATAAACTAGGGTAATCAAAAGAAGGAAACTTCCAATAAACTTGGAGGTTCCTTTTGTTCCATTTCTACATTAATATTTACAAATTTAAATAAGCAAGTAAGATTGTGAACCTTGAAGCAAAGTACTTAAACAAACATGTTTAAGCTACATTGTGTAGTTTCCCTTGATTTATTGAGGAGGATTTTTTGTGGTTGTTCTTAGAAAAAGACTAATAGAAGGTATTCCTTATTTGTTAACAAAATTTGCAGGTGCAAGTTTTTTGATGTTTGTGATTTCTAATTATGTGTTACTTGTATCAGGAATAGATATGTATGAATTTGTTGAAGGAATTGCTAATTGGTTTCTTTGGGGAATAGTTTTCGGATATGGTATTTTATGTTCTTTATTTATTGATTTGTACGTATTTAGGATTCCGAAAACAGGTTATATAATAAAAATTATATTATATATTGTTGCGGGTTATGCTTTTTTCATTATTAGTGCAATAAATGTTTACACGTTGTTTGCTGGTACGGTCGGAGCGTTATGTTCTTTGATTTTTTACTTTGGTACTTATTTATCTTCTCGTTTCAAGTCTTTTAAATATGTGTTTTCATTCGTTATACCATTAACACTGATCATTTTAATGAATGTTGATTTTACTGAAAAGGAACAGTGGGTCGAGGTTAAAAGTGATCATACATATAATGCGACCTTTGACTATTTCAATGGAAAACACGAAATTCCCGTTCAAGCCAAGGCAGGTCAAACCATTACATTGTATCATGAATTTAATAGCACTAACGGGGGCGGACATGGATTTCATGTTCTAAATGAGAAAAATAAGTTAGTCGGAATGACAGAAGTTAGTGAGGGAGTGATGAAATTAAAGGTTCAAGTTGCTGGTGTATACAGAATAGTCGTAACAGGTGACGATGTAAAAGGTAGCTTTAAAGTAACATGGAAATAGTTCAAAGTTATCATAAGTTATTAAACTCGGTATAACCACCAATTATTTAACGACAACAATGTATCTAAGTAATAAAACTTGCCATATGTAGGGTAATTAATTTTGAGGATTTTATTACAAGCCCAAATCTATTTAAAATTGTTGTAGAAGAATTTCAGAATTGGGATTCAAGTAGTCAAAAATAAAAGAATTTGATTATTTTCTGAATATTCAACTAACAGTTATAGCTAATTGAAGCTATTATGATTGAAATTGTTGTACCAGGTCAACATTGGGAAGTTGAATTTATGAAGGATGGTACAGTAGAAATTGAAAAATTCATCAGCGATGGGGATTTTATGTTGTTCTAGAAATAGATACTTTATTTAAAGATTTTAGTGATTAGTTCAAGAAGTTACTAAGCTAATGGGGCGGGATAATTGAAGAAAAATGTAAAAAATAATCATTAGTATCAACAGGGAGCGTGTCTTATGCGTTGTTTTTGTGAGAATAAAGAAACATTCGATTTAAAGGTAGAAGGTGATGTTGATACGGACCCTATTTGGTGTAATCAATGTGGCTGTAACTTTGATATTGAAGAAGTTCCTATTTCAGAGGACTTAAAAGATGAACTGATGAAGTGGGCAATGCAGTACGGTAAATGGATTGATTGGAGCAAAGATACGTTACGTTCAAATGGTATTGAATTGGAAAATGAACATAATAAACTCGGTCACCTCCTTACTGACCAAGTTAAGAAGGAACTTGGTGCTAAATACAAAGTAAGTTTTTCTCCTTCTTCATCAGCAAGAATGTATGCTGGATTAGATTTTTGATTTTTCAACTAATGAGTTCTTTATTTTAAAATGGGATTCCACTGAGATTCCATCTTTTTTTCTTCAGCTAAAGGGGCGGGTTAGAAAAAAAGAAAAGAAGGATTTATTATTGCTTTTAATGAATTAGTTAGATAAAAAAAGGGGATATGTATATCAAAAATAAAAAAAATAGGACATATAATAAATATGTGCCAATAGTAAACTATGAAGGAACAACTAACGCCCAACTTGAAATTGAATCTGATGTAGTTGGAGATTCATCATGCCCTTGCTGTGGATTTATTACAATTCCGAATAATGGAAATGTTATTGCCTATATTTGCCCGGTATGTTTTTGGGAGATAGACTTGTTTATTCAAAGTAATGACGTGGCAAGTGATCTAAATCACGGCTTAACATTGACTGAAGCAAGAAATAATTATCAACAGTTAGGAGCAGTATTACCTAGGTTTAAGGAATCCTGTAGGCAACCAAAAAAAGGTGAATATCCAACAAAATGAAGAATCGTTAGAACATACATTGTCTCTTCTAGACTCGGATTGATATTTTTGAAGGTATTTTTGTGAAAATGTACTTATATTATAGCTAATTAACACAATAAGGAATAAAATTAAAGTGCCTAAAATATGCACTACTACTTGCATATTAGGCTCTTATTATATTCATAAAAGATACTGCTAACGACTTTTGTATTTGAGAAGAAAGATATTTATAGTAGCATAGAATTATCTAAAATCGTTGTGTAATCCTTATGCATTGGGCAAAAGTAGCAAAATCAGAACGATAAAGGGAGGAAGAGTTATGTCAAATTACGTTAATAAGAGAAGAGTCATTTTAGATTTGGCTGTTACTTTAGATGGTTTTATTGAAGGAAAAAATGGGGAAGTCGATTGGTGCATTATGGACTCTGATATGGGGTTCACTGATTTCTTGGATCAAATAGATACTATTTTCTATGGTAGAAAAAGCTACGATTTATGGGGCCAATTTACTCCAAAAAATAATGACTCCGATACTGAAAAGGAAATTTGGAAATTGGTTCATAGTAAAGAGAAATATGTGTTTTCTAGAACACAAAAAATGACTGATAATCAAGCAATATTTATCAACGATAACATTGTTGAAGAAGTAAATAAATTGAAAGAAAGGTCTGGTAAAGACATCTGGCTGTATGGCGGAGCAAGTCTCATTACAACTTTTATAAATTTAGGACTGGTGGATGTATTTAGATTATCCATACACCCTGTTGTTTTGGGTGAGGGTAAACCGCTGTTTGTTGATATTAAACAGAGGCTAAATTTAAAAATGGTTCGTACAAAAACATTCTCTTCTGGTGTTGTGCAAATAATTTATCATTGGAATGGTCATTAATCGTATCATTTATTCCGATGATACAGCGTAAGATAGAGAGCCATTTGTGTCGATCCTACTGGTTGTAAGAATAAAAAATTACTGTTAATGCCAAAATCGAAAGGCTCTATAATCGTTGTCACCATATTGGTTATCAACTGAGAGGAGAAAATAACAATCTAAAAATTTAATGACAGGAAAAAGGAGTCTTAATGACCCCGAAATACTTGTTAATGAAAACAAAGTTGCCTATTAAATTACAAACCTCATGTCCGTTACCCGGCAGAGCTGTAAGCTTCTTCAATGGAATCCACAAATATTCCAGGAAAGATAATGTTCCTTACACAATTTTCAACTTGCATTCTTGAAGTAGAAGAGGAAGGATTAATAATTATTATCTTTTTAAAATTAGCCATCGAATATAATTTTAAAACGAATGTGATATCATCCACCACCTGGCTAGCCACTTCTTCTTGTCCGCGTCCATCTATAATTAATTTATACCTTGAAGGATTAATAGTATTTACGATGGTTTGAAACTCGCTTAAATATATTTTTGCATCTTCTTCTTTGAAAAAGCCGCCTACTTTTACAAAGAAAATGCCTTTCTCTTCATCCAATTCAAAGCAATATAGCTTTCCCATTGTTTCTCCCCCAAAGCGTGAAAAATAACTACTGGTACCATAATACATAAAACGACTCAATTCGACAATCCTAGATTTTTTATCTGGTAAGCTTCAAAGTTTAATTATGTAAATAACCTTTCTACGTAAGAGTCAAATAGAATACACCTATTAACATATATAGTACCTGTGAGATAATCTCTTCAAATCAAAGTTTGAGGAGGTTTTTTTATGTCCCAAAGAAATAATCCAGAATTGCGTAAGGAATGGGAGCGTAGGATCGCTCTTTTCAGAGCGAGTGGCCTCACCCAATCCAAATGGTGTGAAATCAATGAAATAAGTATTCATCAGTTAAAGTATTGGCTTTATAAAGCCGATAATTTCTATTCAACCCAAGATTCTAACAGCAAGTGGATTCCGGTTACATTAGAAGAATCTGAGCAACAGAATGAAACATTACATATAAATGTTGGTTCAGCATCCATCGTGGTTAAACCTGGCTTTAATCCAACACTACTGGCGGAAGTAGTTAAGGCATTGAAATCAGTATGCTAAAAGAAGTTACGGTTGATCGTGTCTACCTCGCACAAGGTGTCACAGATTTACGGAAATCTATCGATGGATTGGTCGCTCTTGTAAAAGAAGAATTCGAGTTAGATCTTTTTCTTCGAGTTTATTTGTTTTTTGTAACCGGCGCGAGACAAGTTGAAAATTCTTCAATGGGATCATAACGGTTTTTGGCTTTATTATCGCCGGCTGGAGAGAGGAAATTTTCATTGGTATCAGATAATAATTCGGGTCCTCTGAAAATAAGTCCACGCCAATTAAGGTGGTTATTAGATGGATTATCATTGGAACAAAAACAGGCACACCCTGTTGTAACAGCAAGAACAGTAATTTAAATAATGAAAAATCAGGAATTTACCTATTTTATCGTATAATATATTTATGAAAAAGACAGCGAATTCAACTACCCCAACCCCTACAATTGAAGAACTCCTGCAACGCTTGGAAATGCTGGAGAAACAAAATGCGGAATTAGAGGCGAAGCTAAAAAGCAGAGCGCGTTAGATACCAAATTAAAATGGACTGAAGAACAGCTTCGCCTTCTGCAGAAAAATAGATTCGGCTTTTCCAGTGAAAAAACCAACCCCGATCAATTGGAACTTTTTAATGAAGTAGAAAATGAAGCTAATCCAGATTTGCCGGAACCTACTTTGGAATCTATTACTTATCAACGGCGCCGCAAAGTTCGCGTACTAACGTGAACTGATGTTAGAAAACTTGCCTGTGGAGACGATTGAATATCGTTTATCCCCTGAAGAGCAGGTTTGTTCGTGTTGCGGTGGAAATCTGCATGAAATGAGTACGCAAGTACGCCAGGAACTAAAATACATTCCTGCGGAATTGAAAGTTGTTAAACATGTTCAGTCCATTTACTCTTGCCGCCATTGTGAACGTGAAGAAATTGAAACTCCGGTTGTAACAGCACCAATGCCTAAACCGGTTCATTCAGGTAGTTTAGCATCTCCTTCTTTAATGGCACATATTATGAATCAAAAATATGTGGATGGGCGCCATTATACCGGCAAGAAAAGCAATTTTCCAGATTGGGGTACCGTTATCACGCCAAACCCTTGCCAATTGGATGATTCACGGTACGGCAAACCGGTGGTTGAGCCCACTTTATGATCGCATGCATCAACTTCTTTTGGAAAAGGATATTTTACATGCGGACGAATCGACCCTGCAGGTACTTCACGAACCCGGTCACCAGCCACCTCAAAATCATATCTCTGGCTCTACCGTACTGGAAAAGAAGGACCTTCAATCATCCTTTACGATTATCAGGAAACTAGGTCAGGCAAAAATGCCGAGAAATTCCTGTCAGGGTTTAAAGGATATTTACAGGTTGATGGATACGCCGGGTACCATAAGGTACCTAATGTAAAACTGGTCGGTTGCATGGCTCATGCTCGACGTAAATTTGATGAGGCTTTAAAAGTATTGCCTTCTTCAAAGCGTCTGACATCAGGAGTAGCGACAATGGAAGGTCTCAATACTGTAACCAACTATATCGCATTGAGCGCGACCTAAAGGAGTTATCCTCTATGGAACGATACGAAAACGATTAGAACGCGACAAGCCAGTCTTGGATGCTTTTTTGTCATGGCTAAAAATACAGAAGCAAAAGTGTTACCAAAAAGCGCTTTAGGTCAGGCGATTACCTACTGTCTCAATCAATGGAAGAAATTAGTGGCATTCCTAGAGGATGGACGATTAGAAATTGATAATAATAGAAGCGAGCGCTCAATAAAGCCCTTTGTTATTGGGAGAAAAAACTTCCTTTTTTCAAATACACCGAAAGGTGCAAGGGCTAGCGCAATCATTTATAGCATTGTGGAAACAGCAAAGGAAAATGGCCTAAACCCATATTATTACCTTCGCTATTTATTTGAGAAGTTACCTAACATTGATCTGACAGATAAAAATGCCCTGGATAAAGTACTGCCTTGGTCAACAACACTTCCAATCGTTTGCATAGATTTTAAAAACTTACCTAAATAATAACTCGATCCCCATCTGGTTGACAGGTGGGGATTATTTTACGCTTACCTTTCTACGGCGTTAAGTCCACGTCTAACTCCAGCAACTATCGACTAGAAAAACTTTATACCTCTAACCATTTCAATAAATCAAATAGACTTTTGGTTAATTTTTGTTCATATTAGTATGGTAAGTGTGAAAGGATAAAGTTTATTGCAAGTGCTTTGATTAATAACCGAGTAAATGACTAAAAACGAACTCGATAGGTAAATCAACTTAGAATAATAATGGAGTGATTTTATGAGTAAAGCTAAAGGAAAAGGCGGTACAGGGAGAGGAACAGACAAGAAGGGGTGGAATCGTTGGCAAGCTAGTACAAACAAAAAAAAGAGTGCAAAACCATATATAAGTAAAGGTACAAAAAAAGTTGTTAAAAATGATCCCACGAGCAATAGTTAAAGTAACATATCCAATATTTAGATGATTATGGTACAAATACAGCATATAAGCTACCTTTGAGTAAATTATCCGGCCGCTTTAAATTCAGCATTTTCTAAAACCAATATGATGTAAATTTCTTTTGCAATGTTAATTACTGACCAAGTTCCAAAAAAATTAAACAGAACTTAAATATGACCCCACTTTCATTTAACTTTCGGTAGTTAGAATGAAAGTGAGGTTATTTTGGTTTACAGAATTTCCCGAACGAGAAAGCCCACTCCTTTAGGGGTGGGATGAGGTTATCCACCATCAAAAAACAGAAAACTTGGTAAAGGAAAAGTAGGTTTAGATATTGGTATCTCCACCGTCGCTGTTTCAGTTTTAACAAAAGTTTCATTGTAAATTTAGCCGAGAAAAGTAAAAGAAATATCCCGTGAAATTACGCTAACTCAAAGAAAGTTGGATCGTTCAAAGCTTGCGACAAATCCACAAAACTTTCATGTTGATGGGACCATCAAAAAGTATTTCTAAGAGGCTGTGCAAATATAAATAGCAACCTTTTTACTAATGAGCAGGTTAGTTGAACAAAGATTACTAAATATTTATACTGTTAATAACTGGGTTTTGTGAATGGTAAATTACATAAAGAGGGGGATTTTATGTTATTTCATTATCATTTTTGGACTCCATATGTTGAAGAAACGGAAAAATTTTATGAAGATAATGGTTTTCGTATATCTCAACGTATAGGTAGATACCAGGGAGAATTTCAAGAGTTTAACCCTCCCTTAAAATGGGAGGATTTTCGGGAGAAAAATATCCTATTTCGTATTATTGAGGCAAGAAAAGGAACTATAAATATTACCTTTGGATATGGTAAAAGAATTATGTTCGACCATATTGGCTTTTTAGTATCTGATAAAGAACGAGAGAAAATATGTGAAAATGCCGTTAAACTCAGTTGGAAAGTTGATAAAAGAGAACGCAGAACCTTCATATCAACACCATATCATTTTAGAATAGAGCTTCAGACCAATACGGACGTAGTAGATTCCCTAAATAGTAAGATAAATTTACAAGAATTAAAGTTGGAAACCAAAAAAGCAGGATTAGAAAGCGACCTTTTAACTTTATTTGGTACATCTAAAAATAGAGTGTATTCGGAAATTGGAGATGTAGTAACAATGTAAGAGTCAAATAGAATACACCTATTAACATATATAGTACCTGTGAGATAATCTCTTCAAATCAAAGTTTGAGGAGGTTTTTTTATGTCCCAAAGAAATAATCCAGAATTGCGTAAGGAATGGGAGCGTAGGATCGCTCTTTTCAAAGCGAGTGGCCTCACCCAATCCAAATGGTGTGAAATCAATGAAATAAGTATTCATCAGTTAAAGTATTGGCTTTATAAAGCCGATAATTTCTATTCAACCCAAGATTCTAACAGCAAGTGGATTCCGGTTACATTAGAAGAATCTGAGCAACAGAATGAAACATTACATATAAATGTTGGTTCAGCATCCATCGTGGTTAAACCTGGCTTTAATCCAACACTACTGGCGGAAGTAGTTAAGGCATTGAAATCAGTATGCTAAAAGAAGTTACGGTTGATCGTGTCTACCTCGCACAAGGTGTCACAGATTTACGGAAATCTATCGATGGATTGGCTGCTCTTGTAAAAGAAGAATTCGAGTTAGATCTTTTTTCTTCGAGTTTATTTGTTTTTTGTAACCGGCAGCGAGACAAGTTGAAAATTCTTCAATGGGATCATAACGGTTTTTGGCTTTATTATCGCCGGCTGGAGAGAGGAAATTTTCATTGGTCATCAGATAATAATTCGGGTCCTCTGAAAATAAGTCCACGCCAATTAAGGTGGTTATTAGATGGATTATCATTGGAACAAAAACAGGCACACCCTGTTGTAACAGCAAGAACAGTAATTTAAATAATGAAAAATCAGGAATTTACCTATTTTATCGTATAATATATTTATGAAAAAGACAGCGAATTCAACTACCCCAACCCCTACAATTGAAGAACTCCTGCAACGCTTGGAAATGCTGGAGAAACAAAATGCGGAATTAGAGGCGAAGCTAAAAAGCAGAGCGCGTTAGATACCAAATTAAAATGGACTGAAGAACAGCTTCGCCTTCTGCAGAAAAATAGATTCGGCTTTTCCAGTGAAAAAACCAACCCCGATCAATTGGAACTTTTTAATGAAGTAGAAAATGAAGCTAATCCAGATTTGCCGGAACCTACTTTGGAATCTATTACTTATCAACGGCGCCGCAAAGTTCGCGGTACAACGTGAACTGATGTTAGAAAACTTGCCTGTGGAGACGATTGAATATCGTTTATCCCCTGAAGAGCAGGTTTGTTCGTGTTGCGGTGGAAATCTGCATGAAATGAGTACGCAAGTACGCCAGGAACTAAAATACATTCCTGCGGAATTGAAAGTTGTTAAACATGTTCAGTCCATTTACTCTTGCCGCCATTGTGAACGTGAAGAAATTGAAACTCCGGTTGTAACAGCACCAATGCCTAAACCGGTTCATTCAGGTAGTTTAGCATCTCCTTCTTTAATGGCACATATTATGAATCAAAAATATGTGGATGGGCGCCATTATACCGGCAAGAAAAGCAATTTTCCAGATTGGGGTACCGTTATCACGCCAAACCCTTGCCAATTGGATGATTCACGGGGTAACCGGTGGTTGAGCCCACTTTATGATCGCATGCATCAACTTCTTTTGGAAAAGGATATTTTACATGCGGACGAATCGACCCTGCAGGTACTTCACGAACCCGGTCAGTACCAGCCACCTCAAAATCATATCTCTGGCTCTACCGTACTGGAAAAGAAGGACCTTCAATCATCCTTTACGATTATCAGGAAACTAGGTCAGGCAAAAATGCCGAGAAATTCCTGTCAGGGTTTAAAGGATATTTACAGGTTGATGGATACGCCGGGTACCATAAGGTACCTAATGTAAAACTGGTCGGTTGCATGGCTCATGCTCGACGTAAATTTGATGAGGCTTTAAAAGTATTGCCTTCTTCAAAGCGTCTGACATCAGGAGTAGCGACAATGGAAGGTCTCAATACTGTAACCAACTATATCGCATTGAGCGCGACCTAAAGGAGTTATCCTCTATGGAACGATACGAAAAACGATTAGAACGCAAGCCAGTCTTGGATGCTTTTTTGTCATGGCTAAAAATACAGAAGCAAAAAGTGTTACCAAAAAGCGCTTTAGGTCAGGCGATTACCTACTGTCTCAATCAATGGAAGAAATTAGTGGCATTCCTAGAGGATGGACGATTAGAAATTGATAATAATAGAAGCGAGCGCTCAATAAAGCCCTTTGTTATTGGGAGAAAAAACTTCCTTTTTTCAAATACACCGAAAGGTGCAAGGGCTAGCGCAATCATTTATAGCATTGTGGAAACAGCAAAGGAAAATGGCCTAAACCCATATTATTACCTTCGCTATTTATTTGAGAAGTTACCTAACATTGATCTGACAGATAAAAATGCCCTGGATAAAGTACTGCCTTGGTCAACAACACTTCCAATCGTTTGCATAGATTTTAAAAACTTACCTAAATAATAACTCGATCCCCATCTGGTTGACAGGTGGGGATTATTTTACGCTTACGTAACAATTAAACAAGCTATAATTAATAATCTGATTTCTTCACCAATTGTGGATCCTAATGGTGTTAGAATCATCAATGAATAAGCTTTGAATTTGTAAAGAAATGTACTTAAAGTAACGTGGGCCTTAGTTTAATAAAATATGTTTAAACTTAATTATAAAAAATTGTATAATCAAACCGAAAACCGTCATTTTGATCAATCTATTTTTCAAAATAACGGTTTTTAAATACATTGGAAAAAAGGAATTTTTTAATCAATCTTTTTTCATATCTTCTTCGATTCTTCTTAGTTGAATCAGTCAAAGTAATGGTTGTTTTTTCAATTAAAATACACGTTTTGTGTTTTTATATAGAAAGAAGTTTTGTCCTTTTAGAAAATTTGCACTTGACGTATTGATAATTCTCGATATAATGATTTGTATGAAACAAGTTGATATTTTTAAAGCATTATCTAATGAAGCAAGGCTCCAAATTTTAGAATGGCTTAAGGAACCGGATCTCCATTTTACTCCCCACGAAGGGATTGATATGAACAAAACCGGGGTTTGCGTTAGTCAAATTACAGAAAAATTGAAAATGACGCAATCGACGGCATCACATTATCTCTCGATGCTCTTACAGGCTGGACTTATAAAGGCCGAACGTATCGGTAAATTTACTTATTACAAAAGAAATGAAGATGCCATCAATGGAATCGCTGAGTTCTTGAAGCAAAAGAAATAACTAAATGAAACTGCATTCTTTAGGAGAATTCAGTTTCATTTCCGCTATTACTGGGCGATATTTTTTTAATCAAACATATCGAAAATGTTCGATATATCAATATGAAAATAAAATTATAAGGAGTGACATTATTTTGTCTAATACATTAAAGATTTATGTTTTGGCTATCGTTAGTTTTTTAGTAGGAACTTCCGAATATATTATTTCGGGAATTTTAGATACGATTGCGGATTCTCTTGGAATAACTTTGGCTGCAGCAGGTCAATTAATTACAATATTTTCACTTGTATATGCAATATTTACACCTATTTTTATGGGAATAACGTCTAGTATTGATAGACGAAAATTAATGGTTTTTTCGTTAGGTTTGTTCGTAATCGGTAATATCTTAGCGTTCATCCTACCAGGTTTCGGACTATTTGTCGTAGCTCGAGTAATTATGGCACTTGGGGCAGGGATGGTTGTTGTTACAGCATTAGCTATTGCTGCAAAGATAGCACCAGAAGGTAAACAAGGTAGCTCAATTGCTACAGTGGTTATGGGCTTTACGGCTTCATTAATCATAGGAGTACCTCTTGGAAGAATTATTTCTAGTGCGTTCGGTTGGAAAGCTGTTTTTGGTGGAATAGCATTGCTAGGAATTCTTGCAATAATAATAATTAGAGCATCTATTCCACCTATTAACGGTGATAAGTCGGTACCACTATTTAAACAGTTAGCTCTCCTTAAAAAAAGAAAAGTTACAATTGGGTTAGCAATCACTTTTTTCTGGCTTGGCGGGTATTCAATAGCCTATACTTACCTCTCACCTTACTTGTTAAATGTATCAGGAATAGAGGAAAAACTTTTAAGTGGTGTATTGTTAATCTTTGGTGTCGCAAGTTTGATCGGTTCGAAATTTGGTGGATATAGTACAGATCGCTGGGGAGTTCAAAAAACACTTCTAGGTGGAATGTCGTTACATATCATTATGTTAGTATTATTATCTCTTGTAACAAATTCTTATATTAGTGTTCTAATTATATTAATACTATGGTCATTTGCTGCTTGGTCATCGGGACCAACACAGCAATATAACTTGGCTACCATCGAACCAGAGTCAACAGGTATATTATTAGGTTTAAATCAGTCAGTAATGCAACTGGGAATGGCAGCTGGTGCAGGAATTGGAGGTATTTTTGTTGAGAAAGTATCACTATCTTCAGTTACCTGGATAGGTGCACTAGGAGTTACAATAGCTATTGTAGCAACTTTGCTAATTTCCCGGGCACAGTCATTCAAGATGTCAGTAGCGTATAAAACCTCAGTTAGTAGAAAAATAGATTTAAAATAATAAAGTTATAGAAAAGGTAAAATATTATTTATGAACCAGCAAGGGCATATGCCTATTAAGTGATCAATTAAGAGGAGAACTAAATAAAAAGTATTTTAAAAGGTTGCTACTTATACGTAGCAGCCTTTTACTATCGGGGCAGTCAATTGAAGAAGGGTTTTCGGTTAATTTTATAGAATTAGAATGAGGAGAGCAGTAACTCCTATTGATATATATCGAGAAATTATGGGTGTACCTTTACCAAAAGTATGGAAGAGATTATTACCGTTGCAGATTATAGTAAGGAAAAACATAATTCTTGGGAACTCCAACAGATTGAAATTTTAAAACAATAAGGGATTTCTTTATTCAATTAACGGTTGCAAGAGGCAAAGAAGATGAGGTCGCCGTTTAAGTAGTTCCGATAACGTGAAAAAAGCTAAAATAGCAGCACAAATAATATGAGCTTCTTAGATTAAATAACAATATAATTAGCACACAAAAATCTTGGGATTTTCCAAGCTTTTGTCTTAATATGTTTTTAAAGGAGAAGTTGTACAAGCTCATTAGACGCGAAATCGAGTTTGATAAATAAGCGGAGAAAGTTCTCTTAATTAGAAAATAACGCTGAAAATTGCTAAAATAGACGGAAGAATTCCGACTATTAACTCAAAAAACGTGAAAATGGGTAATTTTTCTTTGCTTAATCGGAAAACCTCCGCTTATGTTCTTCGAACCAAGCTCTATTCTGCTGTATAACCGGAAAATATTCGCTTATTTTTAATGGTTGCTCAAAGAGGACATTAATTAACTACTGAAGTAAAAAAGTCAACATACCAATTAGCATATGAATTAACATAGTAGTTAGCACGTTGACAACAACAATAGTCAAGATGTTTTTTAGGTTGCGATTTTACTTGCTTATTAAAGTAGTAATATCTCACAATCGTTTAGGGCTGGGTGTTTTAGCACACCGATGTGTCAACTCCACTGTTGGTTAATCATCGCTTGAAGTCGATACCACAGAAACCCCACATCAAATTTCGCAGAAATTAAGTGGGGAGTGTTCATAATTCTTCAATATCGTATTCGGAATATCCCTCGTAATAGTAACTTACGTCTATTCCATTCATGAATATTTCTCTATCATTAATTTTATCTGTCAAGGCTTTTTTTAAGATATGTTTAATTTCAATATCTTTCACCGGACTGCGTTCCATAGCCATTAGATAGTCTTCTTTATCTACTAAATTCCAGTCAATAACTTTTTGAATTTCAAACTTTAGCATCAGATCAAGCCAAATTCTGGCGCTTCTGCCGTTACCCTCACGAAATGGGTGAGCGATATTCATTTCAACGTATTTTTCAATAATCTCGTCAAAGGAGTTTTGAGGCATCTTGTCTATATAATCCAAAGAATGTTTTAGATACATAACTGGAGCAAATCGGAAATTTCCCTTGGCTATATTTACATCACGCAATTTTCCGGCAAAATCATAGATATCTTCAAAGAGATAGGTATGAATATCGCTTAAGCCTTTATAAGTTCCAACTTCAATAGAATGAATATCACCTGAGTCAAAGAGTTGTTTCGCTTTTTGCTTCGATATTTTTTCTACCATTCGGTTGAGTTCAACCTGCTTGCTAATTCCAAGTTTATTGTCTAGGGCCACGGTATCACTCCTTTCCTCTTTTTAAAACCAATATATTTTGAAACATAAAATTCTTCCGCACTGAAAATTATCTGTAGGTATCTAAAGTATACCATATGATTATAGGAATTTAAGGGCGGATGAGGATTTGTAAACAGTGTAAATGTTTAACCTTAAAATTTACATTTGATAGAAAAAATTGTCCAAATCCAGCAAAGTGAAACAATTGATTTGACAAAGATTTTACTAATAGATATAGTTGATATGTCAATGTTGTTTAGTCAACAAACTAAAGGAGGTTCCTACCCTTTTGAACTTAGATGATAACGTTGGGGTTTTAATTCGTAATGCTGATTTGACTATTACTAGTTATGTTAGAAAACATTTGGAGCCTTACAATCTTGCTCCGGAGCAAAATCTAATCATGAGGATGCTTTGGAACCAAGATGGAATTTCGTCGACCGAGCTTGTGTCACATCTTAACAAGGATAAAGCGAACATTGCACGCATGATCGCTAGCTTGGAAGGAAAGGGCTTTATCAAAAAAGTCGATGACCCTTCAGATAAACGGACCTTTAAAGTTCATCTAACGGAAGAAGGCAAACGGCTTGCTCATTTAGTTAAACCCGTTCAACAAAAAATACGCGACACTTTAACTAAAGGGATGACTGAAGAAGAGGTCAACGAACTGCAAAAGCTCATCACGAAAATTATTAATAATATAAAAGGAGATTATCAATCATGAATATCGTTACCATTGTGGGAAGTATCCGAAAAGAATCTTATAACATGCAACTTGCGAAAACGATGCAAAAACGTTACAAAGAAAAAATGAACATTGAAATTGCTGATATCCGCTCATTGCCTCATTATGATCAAGACGAAGAAAATAACCCACCAAAGGCTGTAAAGGAATTCAAAGAGTCAATTGCAAATGCTGATGGGGTGATCATCATCACTCCAGAATACAATTGGTCAATCCCTGGTGTATTAAAAAATGCAATCGATTGGGCTTCTAGGGTAGAGAAAGTATTCATCGGCAAACCAGTAATGGCTGCTGGTGTTAGTATTGGCATGGCCGGAACACTTCGCGCACAACTACATTTGCGCGAAATCCTTACAGGGCTCCAAGCTAAATTACTTCCACCAAGCGGCAATGAAGTACTAATTAACTTCGCCTCACAAAAATTCGATGAACAATCAGGTCAGCTTGTTGACGACATGACACTTGGATTTTTAGATGGTGTCGTGGATAAGTTTGTCGATCATATAAAAGCATCTAATTAAGGACGATAAAAAATGGAGTTCATTTCGCATAGCGAATTTGGAACTCCATTTTTTGTGGAAATGATAGCTATAGGATTTTAAAATTCCGCTAACCAAAATATCGGCATGGATGTTTTTGATTTTGCAAAAGTGGGGGAAAGGCATAACGGCAAAAAATCATTTTATTTTAGTTGTTTTGGGAAATCGTTCCTTCCCGCTATATCTCACAGAAGTCAAATTCCATTTTGATCTAATAGAAAAAACAGGATACGAGAAGATAAGGATGAGGAAGTCTGAATGAAGTGCTGAAAGAACTGATGATGACTATATAAAACAAAGACGCTTGGACCTACAATCCAAGCGTCATTCGTAACATTTATTTAATTCCAGCTTGCCTATGATAATTCCTGACAATCATCCCATTCGTTTTCATCATGCTAAACCCTTCATAATAAGAGACTAAGTCATCATCACAGCATAAATCAATCATGTAGATGTCAGATAGTTCTTTCATCATCCGATTCACCAATTCTTTGCCTATTCCTTGGTTTTTGTATTCTGGTAAAACCTCAAGAAAGGGAATGTAGGCAGAGAGCACCCCATCGCTTATAGCGGTAATAAATCTGACGACATCATTAGTCGTATCATCAAGCGCAATAATTACATTGCTGCTATTCTTTAACAACTTTAAGTGAGTTTGTGTATTTGGTGGATCTGGCCAATCAACGAAAAAACCGTTTAACATATCAGTAGTTATACTGTCTAGTGAGTTTGTGTATATCATCCTATATCAGCTCCTAATTTATTTTTCTAAGAGTTGATACAGATCAAAAGTAAAGTAACAAAGGATAACCTCCAAGTATTTAAGTACTACAAAATAATTTCTACATAAAAACTAAAATTCCTTCATTACCTTATTTAAAAATTAAACATCCACTTGAATCTCATCCGACTCCATCTATTCCTCAATCTCTAAATCACTGTCCACCATTGCCTCAGCTAGTTGAGCAATATGTTGTGGAACAGCTTGATCTTCCTCCGGATCATAGTGAAAGACATCTTTAATGTCTTTCTCCTCTAAAGTAGCTAGAATATCATGAATGTCTGTATGATCCCCGGAAATCGATCCAAAACCTTGGTTTTGCTTCTTATAATTCACAAATCCGCTCGGAAGATTATTTCCGAGGTTGACACATGATGCACCTTCAACCGTTCCTATGGAGATGGTACCGATGAAAAAAGAAGGAGAAAATCTATTCACTATCATCTTCCTTTCCGTTTTTAATCGAATAAGGAGTAAGTTTTCCATTTATTTTAATTTCAATGTCTTTTTCTTTTTGTTGTTTCGATGTGGATTTTTTTGTTTTCATTTTCGCATGAACAGTGGGTGAAAACGTGTTTCCGAGATTTAACATGCCGCTTAAGTCTTGAATATCAAGTTTATCAAGGTGAAAGGCAAGCTCCTCAAGGTTCAATTCCTTTAAATGTAAGTCTTGAATATCTATTTGAACATGGATAGATGCCGTGTTTTTTTTTTGTAATACTTTTTCAAAAGCATTTATTTTTTTGGACAATTCCTCAATTTGTTTAACAATATTAGTTTTATCCATATGTTCAAATCCTTTTAAGAAAAAACATTTTAATCGTTCGTTGATTTGTTTTCAACGATTCCAACATTCCCTCTCACTTTAGCACTCTTGCCGTTTATGTGACCAAAACCCTCATTTTGAATCGTGCTATTCACTCTGCCTTTTTGAATATTCGTTCCGATAAAAAATCCTGAAGAAGCTGCTATTTTATTTATTTTTAAAGAACTGTATTTAAGTAAGGTCATAATATACCTCCTCGTTAAAAAACAATTTCTTCTTCCGGTCCTGAATGATCAACTAATGGAATTTGGATAAATAAGATCCCATTCTCGAGGTTTGCTTGTAATTGATGCAGGAGACAGTCCTTTGGAAGAGAAATTTTTTTTTTGGAAAGGTCCATAGTACCGTTCCTGCGAAAAAACCCGTACTGTTTCACTATGAAAGTGATCTGGAATGGCTCCAGCTATTATTAACGTTTTATCCTGTAATTTTACGGAGAGGTCTTCTTTCTTGATGCCGGCAACATCTGCAGTTATAAAAAAGGTATCATTCGTTTCATATATGTCTAGACGCGGGCCGATAAAAGGAGCAATTTCTGATAAAAGTTCAGAAAAATTCGATCCTAACTTTTGCTTTACATCGGAATGATAGCGTTTTTTGCGCCCCATTTTGAACTCCTTTAATTCGTTATCTTTCTATATATATGTATTGGTATTGGCGGTCATGCTCAAATAAAAAAAGTATCGATTACGTTGTAATCAATACTTATCATTTGTTTGTCGGGGTTAAACAAGGCGCTTTTAACTTTTCTTACACCGTTTGACCTTGGGCACTAGGTGTTATATTTGCGTTATTCATTTGACCATCCAGTAGATCAGTATCGATAATAACCGTGCCATTCGCCGTATTCAAAAAGAGTCCGGCTTGAATACCTTGTCCGTTATTTGTCTTTCTATGCGCAGCCCAGCCGGGTAATTGATTTTGACCAATAGAAATAGTTGCATTCGTGTTTTGTGAATTTACATTGATTGAACCTATCGCAAAGGGTATTGCCAAAAAGCTCCCCTCCTTTAATATTTGAATCTGGCTAGGTTGGAATGCCAATATTGGAATTCGTGATTGTGGAGTCGATCATATCACTGTCAGCAATGGAGTTTCTATTGTTGGTATTATTAATCGCGCCAATTAATTTCCCTTGCCCAGCATTTCGTTTGCTATGTGAACTCCAGCCATTTAAGGAATTATCGCCAATCGTCAATGCTGAATTGGATTCTAACACATTTATATTAATCTCCCCGATATCGAACTGATTATTATTCCTTTCCATCTGTTGATCCATTAAGTGATAAGATTGGCTATTAATAGGGGTATCCACTAAATCATTATCAATGACCTGACTAAAGTTATTGGAAACTTGAGAATGGCTTAAAGATCCAAAACCATAGTTATTTTTACGATGGGAAGACCAATTATTTGCATAATTCGTCCCTACAAAAATTCCGGAAGCCGTATCGACTGAATTGACGCATATTTGATTGACCATTACCCGCGTTTTCATTCTTTTACGAACCATATATATCATTCCTTAGGAAAACGTTCATCACTAAAGGATATGAATATTATCGAAAAAGAGTTCCAAACGTTATCATCAGTTGTATTTTCATTCTTTGACAGATAAAAACAATCTATGATATATTTATCTCGAATTCGAGATAATTAATAAAAAATAACATTTCAAATAAAATGTGTACTAATGGAGGAAGAAAAATGAACCAGCTAAAAGGTATACACCATGTTACGGCAATAACAAGCAGTGCTGAAAAGAATTATGAGTTTTTCACTTATGTATTAGGGATGCGTTTAGTAAAGAAAACGGTCAATCAAGATGATATTCAAACGTATCATTTATTTTTTGCAGATGATATCGGCAGTGCAGGGACCGATATGACATTCTTTGATTTTCCAGGCATTCCAAAAGGTGTTCACGGTACAAATGAGATTGCAAAAACCTCTTTTCGTGTTCCAAGTGATGCAGCATTGGATTATTGGGTTAAACGTTTTGATCGTTTAGAAGTGAAGCATACCGGTATTGAAGAACAATTTGGCAAAAAGACATTGTCATTTGTCGATTTTGATGATCAACATTATCAACTGATTTCTGATGAAAATAATAAAGGAGTCAAATCCGGAACACCTTGGCAAAAAGGACCAATCCCATTAGAATATGCAATTACTGGTTTAGGCCCAATTTTCGTCCGGATTGCAGAATTTGACTATTTTAAAGAAGTGATGGAAAAAGTTCTTCTGTTCAAAGAAATTGCTAAAGAAGGTTCGTTCCATCTTTTTGAAGTAGGAGAAGGTGGAAACGGTGCCCAAGTGATTGTGGAGCATAATGTGATTTTGCCTCGCGGTCAACAAGGCTATGGGACGGTTCACCATGCTGCCTTCCGTGTTGAAGACCGTTCAGTACTGGATGAATGGATTAAGCGCATGGAATCCTTTAGATTCCCAATTTCGGGCTATGTGAATCGCCACTTTTTCGAATCATTATACGCGAATGTGGCTCCACAAATATTGTTTGAATTTGCGACAGATGGTCCTGGATTTATGGGGGACGAGCCGTACGAAACGCTTGGTGAAAAACTATCGCTGCCACCATTCTTAGAACCGAAACGAGAAGAAATAGAAAAATTAGTTCGTCCAATTGATACGGTAAGAAGTACAAAGGAATTTAAAAAGGAATAATAGTGGGAAAGGGAAGCGGTTTTTGTCGAACAAAATGTGTTGACAAAGAACCGTTTTTCTTAATCCAAAAATTAGGTATTTACAAGTTGATTTCAAAGGTGTTATGGTATGCATGTTGAATGAATTTCATTAATCAATGAAATAAAGGTGGAATTTATTATGGCATATCTTGATGGCAGTAACGTATTAACTGAATCAAATATGGAATATTTATGGAAGAAAAATAAAATTACGATTGAAAACGGCTATTTAATGAGCAGTGGATTAATTAATAATGTCCGCGTTCCTCTTAGAGCGATTGAAACAGTAGTATGGGCGATTAATCCGGCAAAACCGACATTATCCCCTGCACTAAAGATTATTGGTAAAGGAATTGTATTGGCGGAAATTCAAATTGGAATTGATATTATTAATGACGTTCAAGATTGGATTTTAGAAAAACTTGAAATAGCTTAGTATTTTTTGAGATTGTTATAAGTGGGAAAAAACTCGTCAAATTGAATTGACGAGTTTTTTTATAGATCTTCCCGAATAGATCGGATTCATGCAGGAAAGCAGAAGAAAAAGAGAATCTTGGTCGTCAAAAAGGAGGAATGAAGCCCAAGATGCATGAAGAAAGTAAATCTTGGTCGTCAAAGAGGAGGAATGAAGCCCAAGATGCATGAAGAAAGTAAATCTTGGTCGTCAAAGAGGAGGAATGAAGCCCAAGATGCATGAAGAAAGGTTATGTAAATTATTTTGTGTAAATGATTTTGTTACCATATTTTTGACTATACTAAAATATATGTTCTTACCTGCTAGGGGGATAGGGCAATGCTGGGGAGCAACCCGAGCACCTAGTAGGGTTCTGCACAAAAGGAGATGGGGTTTCCCCATCTTTTTCTCCTTTTGGGAGAACAATAGCGATAAACCCTTAGGGCAGAGCCCTAACACGTCCCAATACAAATTGAAACGATTATTTTCCAAGCCGACCATTAAACATAATATCGAACTGTTGTCTACATTCTAACCATCCTGGAACGGGAATAGTCCATTTTTCTGTTACTCCTACTGTAGCGAGATAGACAATCTTTCTTAAAGCATTATCGCTAGGATAAGCATTCTTTGTTTTAGTCACCTTTCTAAGCTGTCTATGAAAGGCCTCAATCGTATTTGTTGTATATATTAACTTTCTAATTTCTACTGGGTAAGAGAAATAAGCAGTTAGCTCAAGCCAATTGTTTTCCCATGATTTGATAATTGATGGATATTTCGTTTCCCACTTATTTTTAAACTCTTCGAAAGCCACTTCAGCCTGTTCGAGCGTATAAGCTTTGTATACTTTCTTTAAATCATCCATTACCACTTTACGATTTTTAGTTGGGACATACTTCATATTATTTCGTAATTGGTGGATAACACATGACTGAATAGTAGTATCTGGAAATGTTGCATTAATAGCTTCGGAGAAGCCAGAAAGCCCGTCTTTACAAGCGATTAGGATGTCTTCGACACCACGGCTTTTGAGCTCCTGACAAACATTTAGCCAAAAACTAGCACTCTCATTTTCACCTATCCAAATACCAAGGATGTCTTTGACTCCATCAGTATTAATACCTAAAACTGTATATGCAAAACTTTACTAACAATTCTATTTTCATGTTTCACTTTAAAGTGAATCGCATCCAAAAACACAATTGGATAAACAGGGTCTAGTAGACGAGACTGCCATTCATAAACAAGAGGTAATATCTTATCCGTAACTTTACTTACCAAACTTGGAGAAACATTCACACCGTAAATATCCTTCATGTGACTTTCAATATCTCTAGTCGACATTCCTTTTGAATACAGGGCTATAATCTGGTCTTCCAGCCCATTGATGGATGTTTCGTATTTTTTAATGATTTGAGGTTCAAAATCTCCTTTACGATCTCTTGGTATGCTTAATTCGGTCTCACCAAACTTACTTTTAATCGTCTTTTTACTATACCCATTTCGGCTATTTCCCGAGTTATTGCCCCTTGAATCGTGTTTTGAGTAACCTAGATGATTCTCGATTTCTGCTTCAAATACCTGTTGAAGAGTCTCCTTAAAAAGATCCTTAATCATGGCATGTATATCGTCAACAGTTTCACATTGACCAGCCAATTCCCTGATTGTCATGTCCTTAAAATTTTGCATTAATGATCATCTCCTAGTTATAATTATTAGAAAATTATGACCATTTACACAAAATTTTATACATTCTCTGAAGAAAGTAAATCTTGGTCGTCAAAGAGGAGGAATGAAGCCCAAGATGCATGAAAAAAGAGAATCTTGGTCGTCAAAGAGAAAGAATGAAGCCCAAGATGCATGAAGAAAGTAAATCTTGGTCGTCAAAGAGGAGGAATGAAGCCCAAGATGCATAAAGAAAGGATTAAGTCCATATAATTGTGTAAAAAGAAAGGTCATCATCATGATCCGTGTTACAATGTTTTCGACCAAGAAAACCATAAACGGAGGACATGATGATGACCCAAATCAATATTACTATAAACTTAGAAGATCTCAAAGACAAAGTAGAAAAAAGTTCGCTTGAATCACCTGTGAAGGCTTCATTAGCTCTTATTTTGAATTCCTTAATGGAAAAGGAAAGAGATGAATACATCAATGCTCTTTCCCACGAAAGGACTGATGAGCGTAAAGGTTATCGTAACGGTTATTATGAGCGTGAATTGATCACTGGAGTTGGTTCACTTAAGTTAAAAGTTCCTCGTTCTAGAGACGGCGAATTTTCTACAACGATTTTCGAAAAATACAAACGATGCGATCAAGCTTTAATTCTTTCTATGGTTGAAATGGTTGTGAATGGTGTTTCAACGCGAAAAGTTACTAAAATTGTAGAGGAATTATGTGGCACGAGTGTTTCAAAATCGCTTGTTTCCAATCTAATCAAATCCTTAGATCCTATTATTAATGATTGGAAAAATCGCCCTCTCAACACATATTATTATCCATACATTTATGTAGATGCCATGTATATTAAAGTTCGTGAGAACAGAAAAGTGGTTTCTAAAAGCGTTCATATTGCTGTTGGTGTGAACGAAACTGGTCATAGAGAAATTATTGGCTTAAAAATTAATCACACTGAGTCTACTGAAAGCTGGACTTCATTTTTTGACTATTTAAAGTCTAGAGGTCTTCAATCACCTAAAATGGTTATTTCTGATGCCCATGGTGGCTTGGTTACTTCCATAAAAGAATCCTTTTTAGGAACTGCGTGGCAAAGATGTTGTGTCCATTTTTTAAAAAACATCGTGGATACTTTACCTAAAAAGGGAACATCTGAAGCTCGACAAGAACTAAAAGATCTATTTCGAAATTCAGATTTAGAAGTCGTAAGAGAATTAAAAACACGGTTTACAAATAAATACGAGGGCACAAAAGGTTTTTCCAAAGCCATTGATATTTTAGACGATGGATTTGAAGATGCTATACAATTTCTTTCTCACCCTGTTGGGTATCATAAACATTTGCGTACCACAAACATGCTGGAGCGTGTAAACCAGGAAGTTCGCAGAAGGGAAAAAGTCATTCGAATTTTTACGAACGAACAATCAGCTATTAGGATTATTGGTTCGGTATTAATGGATATTGAAGAAGACTGGAATAAAAATAAAACCCCTTACCTTAAAAATTAAATGGAAAACCAACTCTAACTCTGAAAGTGGTATGGCCTAATTTTGAATTGACATTGAGCCTCCGGCGGGCATGATATAAAGCCAGGAAGCCAGAAGTTTAACAACTCCTGGCTTGCCCTCCAGGCTATCACACCCGCCCCTCAATGTAAATTCAAAATAATTGTAGCTTTTTATATGAAAATAGTTTTATATCAAGAAAACATTGTTAACACTTTTACACAATAATATGGACTTGACTAAAGAAAGTGAATCTTGGTCGTCAAAACGAAGGAATGAAGCCCAAGATGTATGAAGAAAGTAAATCTTGGTCGCCAAAGCGAAGGAATGAAACCCAAGATGCCCGAAGAAAGTGAATCTTGGTCGTCAAAGAAGAGGAATGAAGCCAAGATGCATGAAAAAAGGATACATGCAGGAGAGCAAAAGAAACCCAGCATTATCTACTCGAATCAAATCAAACAGATTCATGCACATAATAGCAATTTTCCCCCCACCTCCCGCATCATCCCACCGATAAACATCCATTCCACATTAATAATATAAAGTTTTTATTTATCAACCGTATTACCCGATTTCTTTTTCGCCTTTCTCCAAATTAATGTTATAACGACCCCAATTAAGCCAAGAATAACAATCACTGGTAAATAACCAACAATAAATACAAATAACCCGGAAATGAAGGAAACGATGAAATTAATGCTGTTCATAAATTGTTTTTTTGTTTTTTCCCATGTGTTTAATTGATCTTTTTCTAATCCGGGAACGACCACCTTATTTTCAAAAAGTGTTATTGTAACTGTAGACAAGCTTGTTTGATTTTCTATATATTTCATTTGACCTTGGATGGTTTCGATTTCTTCTTGAACCTTTGCGAGTTCATTTGAAATTTCTAATAATGTCTTTGTATCCTTTGCTTCATTCATAAATTGAGTTAGTCTTTTTTCGACCACCTGCTTGGATTTTAATCTCGATTTTAAATCGACATATTCTTCCGTGACATCTTGGCCGGAAATATGTTGATTTTCCGTGCGGACCCCTAATTTTTTCACCTTATCCAAGAAAGCTTGAAAGTGATCTTGCGGAATTCTCACCGTTAATGAACTTTCTTGGCGTTCTTCACTATTTTGATTCATATTTTGTTGAATTGTATAGCCTCCCATTTCAACAACCATTTTATTAATCTGATCTTGCACTTGCGCAATTTTCTTTACTTCCATGTCGAGGCTCGCATTATAAATGACCATGCGGGATTGAGATTGTTTGCTTTGCTCCTCTTTTTTATCTTGATTCGCTTCAACATGGTTCTCTTCTGTAGAAGTCTCATTGGCATAATCCGTTTTCGACTCCTGCGTTATCTTCCCGTTCTCCGCAGATTTACTGCTGCTATCCCCGCTGCTGCACGCTATTAGAAAAGTAATGGTCATGCAAAGCACAATAATTAATTTCACCAACCTACTCAAATAATCACATCCTTATGTTCTTCTTAATCTATTGGACGAAAAAATGGCAAAATAGTTACGTAATATGTATTCATATGATTCATTTATATCCATTTTTAAGATTAAGTAAAATGAATGATTATGAATAAATCCCATCATTTGCTATTCTGTAATTACTAGCAACAAATCGGAAATTTTATATAGAAAGGATTGTTCAAATGAATAAAGCATTCATTAAGATCATTTCATTTGTTTCAGTTATTTCGGCTCTTATGTGTCTTGTTGGTCTTGGGTGGGTACTTAAGGATCAATGGACAGAAGCAAAAACAATCAGCCCACCAAAACAGGCTACAGAAGCTCCCGAAATGACAACGAATCATCAATTACAAATCGCAGCACTAGGAGATTCACTTACCCGTGGAACAGGTGATCCAGAAGGAAAAGGCTATGTAGGTTATTTAATCGACGGACTGGAAAAGAAGGCAAACAAGAAATTTCTGCTCACCAATAGCGCAATAAAAGGACAAACATCCAAACAGCTCCTTTCACAAATAAAACAAACAGAAATCCAGCGTCAAATTAAACAGGCTGATTTTATCCTTTTGACGATTGGCGGAAACGACCTTTTCCAAGGCGGGGAGGCATTAATGAACCTTGACTTGAAAAAGGAGAAAAGGGCGGAACAATCATATTTAAAAAACTTAAAAAACATTTACTCAACTTTACGCTCAATCAATAAAAAAGCAACAATCTTCCATATTGGTTTATATAATCCATTTATGAAAATGGAACAATCCAAGCTCACCTCAGAGATTGTAAGACAATGGAATTACGATTCAGCAGAACTTGCAGCCGATTACAAAGAAATTGTCTATGTACCAACATTCGATCTGTTTGAACTAAATACAAATGATTATTTATTTAACGACAAATTTCATCCAAATGCAGCCGGGTATCAGTTAATAGCCGAAAGGGTTGCGTCCCTGATTACGTTTAGTGAGGAGAAGTCAAAATGAGTCAAGTTCCTGCTTTACAAGTAAAAGATTTAAGAAAAACAATTGGAAAGAAAGAGATTATAAAAGGCTTGAATTTTGACGTATTCCAGGGGGAAGTATTCGGTTTTCTTGGTCCAAATGGCGCGGGGAAAACAACAACGATCAGAATGTTGGTCGGCTTAATAAAACCAACCTCTGGTGCAATCTACATTGCCGGAAAAAACGTTGAAACAGAATTTAAAGAAGCGATGAAAAATCTCGGCTGTATTGTTGAGAATCCCGAATTGTATCCTTATTTATCAGGTTGGGAAAACCTAGAGTATTTTTCCAGAATGGATCCATCAATCTCGAATGAACGTCTGTATCATGTAACTGAATTAGTCGGATTAACAAATCGGATCCATGACCGTGTCAAAACGTATTCACTCGGAATGCGGCAGCGTCTTGGAATTGCCCAAGCTTTGCTCGGTAATCCCCATCTCCTCATTCTAGACGAACCGACAAACGGTCTTGACCCAGCAGGTATCAGGGAAATGAGGGAATTTATCCGATACTTAGCAACTGAAGAAGGATTAAGCGTTCTCGTTTCCTCCCATTTACTTAGTGAAATACAATTATTATGTGACCGGGTGGCCATCATTACAAATGGTGAAATAATCCGAACAGATACGGTTTCCGCTCTATTTACTGACAAGGAACGAGTAATTTGGAAGGTAACTCCTGTCAAAAAGGCAAAACAACTTTTGGAAGAAGTAACGACTGTTAAAGAAGGGGAAGATGCAAGCTTAATCACTCCTTTCTTATCAGATAAAATTGCCGGTTGGAATAAAAAATTAGTTGAAGCGGATATAGAAGTAATGGAAATGAAAACCGTTTTCCCGACGCTCGAAGAGTTGTTTTTAGAAATAACGGGAGGAAAAGCCATTGATTAATTTAATTTATAATGAGCAGCTAAAGCTTTTTCGGAAGAAACGCCTTTTTGTCATTATTTTAATCGTTGCTTTTCTCGTCCCTATTTTTACATATGCCCAATACAAGGAAGTGAAAAATACCCAGGAAAAGATGGGAACAAAGGATTGGCGTATTCAGCTTCAACAAGAGATTGTTGATATTCAAAATCGGTTATCATCAAGTCGGCTTCCTGAGGATTATGAAAAATATTTTAAAATTAGATTAGGACAACAACAATACTATCTTGATCACAATATAAATCCGAATGCACCCGGGGCACCGACATTCATGCGTGTATTTATTGAAAATGCCATCGGCCTTCTCATGCCACTGTTAGTGATGGTTATCGCAGCCGACCTCGTTTCTTCTGAGGCAAGCGGCGGAACGATTAAGTTATTATTAACAAGACCTGTGAAAAGGTGGAAAATTTTATTAAGCAAATATATCGCTTTGTTGTACTCAATTTCTTTTATTGTTTTGTGCGTAGCAATTCTTGCTTATCTCATATCAGGTGTTGTATTCGGTTATAGTGGTTGGAATATGCCGATGTTAACGGGGTTTCAAACGAATAATGAGGAATTGTTGACTGCCAATGTCCACCTTATCCCTCAATGGACTTACATATTAATGGAATTTGGACTTGCCTGGTTTGTGTGTGTCGTTGTCGGCAGCTTGACGTTCATGCTTTCGGTGCTGTTACGAAGTACGGCCGCCGTGATGGGAATTATGCTTTCAGCATTGATTGCAGGTGCGATTTTAGTAAATATGGTGTCTTCATGGGAAAGCGCGAAATACTTGTTTATGGTGAATTTACAACTGACAAATTATATTAATGGATCAAGTCCTCCAATTGAAGGAATGACACTAACCTTTTCCTTACTCGTTTTATTCGTATGGTTACTCGTTTCTTTAGTAATCTCATTTGTTGTTTTTACAAAAAGGGATGTATATTAATAGATAGAAGTCTAAAAATAGATTGGATGAAAAAATGAAAAACGAAGTACATGTAAAAGTAAAAGCAAAATTTGTAAATAAATTCAAAAGTGGCTATCCACTTATATCTAAAGATACGATTGTGAATCCGAATGTTCTAACTGATGAAGGGATGTTCATTCGCCTTGTCGATGAACAGAACCGATTTATCGCTAAAGGCTATTATGGCAAGCAAAATAAAGGGCTAGGCTGGGTCCTTAGTCAAAAAGAAAACGAGCAAATAAATCAGCTCTTTTTCGAAAACAAACTAAAAAAAGCCTTCGCTAAAAGAGAGCATTACTATAATAATCCCGAAACAACAGCCTTTCGCGTGTTTAATGGCGAAGGGGATGGAATTGGCGGGATAACGATTGAATATTTTGATGGTTATTATTTAATACACTGGTATAGTAAAGGGATTTACCATTTTCGTGAACAAATCATTTCCTCATTAAAAAATATCACAAAGTTTAAAGCGATTTATCAAAAAAAGCGATTTGATACAAAAGGAATGTATATTGAAGAAGATGATTTTGTTTCAGGGGAAAGGGGACAATTTCCGATCATCGTCAAAGAAAATGGAATGAACTTCGCCGTTTACTTAAATGAAAGTGCGATGGTAGGCGTCTTTTTAGATCAACGGGACGTAAGAAGAACAATCAGAGATAAATATGCAAAAGGTAAAACCGTATTAAACACATTCTCCTATACGGGCGCCTTTTCCGTAGCTGCCGCACTTGGCGGAGCAACCAAAACGACTAGTGTGGACTTAGCAAATCGTAGCAAGAGTAAGACAATTGAACAATTTCGTATTAATAAAATTGATGATGAAGCCCAACAAATTATTGTGGAGGATGTTTTCAATTACTTTAAATATGCCGTGAGGAAACAGCTGAAGTTCGACATGGTCATCCTTGACCCACCAAGCTTTGCACGTTCGAAAAAATATGTATTCAGTGCGGAAAAAGATTACAAAAATCTATTAAAAGAAGCTATTTCCATAACCGAAAACGATGGCATCATCATCGCTTCAACGAACTGCAGCTCCTTTGGAATGGGAAAATTCAAAGGCTTTATTGAATCCGCATTTAAGGAAACAGGAGAACACTATAAAATTTTAGAAGAATTCTCACTACCAGATGATTTCCGCACGATTAAAGAATTTCCTGAGGGGAATTATTTGAAAGTAGTTTTTATAAAAAAATGTTAGGTGGATAAATGAGTTTGTTATTTCTATTTTCTATTCTCTGAAAGATTGTTGCTTTTAACAATATTGGAAGCACAGAGTGGATTGGAGCGGAAGGAGTTTGACTCCTGCGGGACATAGAGGAAAGGTCGAGACCCCACAGGCGCGAAAAGCGCCGAGGAGGCTCGACTTCCTCCCCGCGGAAAGGAACGGTCCATTGTTTTCTTCAAAAAACCATAAAGAACGCAATTTACTAAATAACGGAAACGATGTCCTCCACATTGGCAATCTTATTTCCTTGACCCGCCCATCATCTTATAATAAACTTGCTTTACATTATAAAGATTCTAATGTAAAAGAGGAGAACATAATGATTTCAACAGATGTAAAGCATCTTCTTATAGATAAAATGACGATGATCTCAGAACCAGACAAAAAAGATATTTGCCTAGTAGGCCCTATTAATTTGCCAGTGAAACTAGATGATCAAATTTTTCACTTTCATTGGTATACATGGATAACATTAAATAATAATGAGACGAAAGAAGAAATTCTAGATTCATTAACAACATATGATTTTGCTTCCTTACAGCAATCATCTGTACTTGTATATGGAAATATGAAAGAAGCGGACAATCCTTTCGTAAGAATGCACAGCATTTGCCATACCGGCGACATTTTTGGCAGTCAGCGTTGCGATTGCGGCTATCAATTAAGACAATCAATGAAAATGATCGTTGAAAATAAAAGCGGGGCTCTTTTTTACCTAGCCAATCATGAAGGACGAGGTATTGGATTATTTTCAAAATCATTAGCCTATCTTCTTCAGCAAGAAGGATTTGATACAGTCGAAGCCAATCTTGCTCTAGGGTTTAGTGATGACAGCCGATCCTATGAAGAAGCCATTCGAGTGCTACAAACATTACGTTCAAAGCCTGTCACACTCATTACAAACAATCCGAAAAAACTGGCTGCATTAAAGGAATGGGGATTACTAGCAAATCATCATATCCCATTATGGGGAGGCAAATCTGACTATAATCAATTTTATTTAGAAACAAAAGTGAATAAATCAGGCCATATTGCTGAATCAATTGTATCAGTAAACAACTAACAAGAAGATTGGATATTGGTATTCGCCAATATCCAATCAAAAAAGTTAAAAATAATACTTGCAAAATGTTGTAGAACTTTGTATAATAAAAAAGTCGAGTTAAGGACAAAAGATATTTTGAAATAATAAATATGCGGGTGTAGTTTAGTGGTAAAACTACAGCCTTCCAAGCTGTTGTCGTGGGTTCGATTCCCATCACCCGCTCCATACATAACTTTATCAATAACGCAGTGTTTCGTTTCCATGAAGAACGGAGTATTGCGTTTTTTTATTTATTTAAAAAGAAAGGAGGGATCGAGATGAATGTAAAACAATTAAAAGATGAAATTATAACTTATAGCAAAGAAATTGGAATAGACAAAATTGGTTTTACAACGGCAGATCCATTTACCGAGATGAAAAATCGCTTAATCCGCCAACAAGAACTTGGGTACCAATCAGGATTTGAGGAAAAAGATATTGAAAAACGTGTAGATCCCTCCCTCATTTTCGAAGAACCAAAATCAATTATTGCGATCGCACTCGCTTATCCTTCAAGAATGAACGATGCACCTAAAGGGAAGAAAGGTGAACGACGGGGAATATTCTGTCGTGCTTCCTGGGGTGTCGATTATCATACGATCTTGAGAGATAAATTAAGACAACTAGAACAATTTATTGCAGAAAAAGTCCCGGAAGCTAGATTCAAATCAATGGTCGATACAGGCGAATTAGTCGATCGGGCTGTGGCTGAACGAGCTGGTATTGGGTGGAGCGGAAAAAATTGTTCTATTATTACACCAGAATTCGGATCATATGTGTATTTAGGAGAAATGATCACAAATCTTCCGTTTGAACCTGATGAACCAATTGAGGATCAATGTGGTTCATGTACTAAATGTCTTGATGCATGCCCGACGGGAGCTTTAGTACAGGGAGGACAATTAAATGCCCAACGCTGCATTGCCTTTTTAACGCAAACGAAAGGGTTCCTAGAAGATGAGTTTCGCGTGGAATTAGGAAATCGTCTTTATGGCTGTGATACTTGCCAAACAAGTTGCCCGAAAAATAAAGGAATGAATTTTCATTTTCATGAGGAAATGGAGCCCAATCCCGAAATTGCAAAGCCGAAACTCACTCCATTATTGACTATTAGTAACCGCGAATTTAAGGAAGATTTTGGTCCAGTATCAGGATCATGGAGAGGGAAGAAGCCAATTCAACGAAATGCAATTATTGCTCTAGCACATTTTAAAGAAGAATCAGCAGTTCCGGATTTAATTAAAGTGCTGACAGATGATCCAAGACCCGTTTTACGTGGTACCGCAGCTTGGGCACTTGGGAAAATTGGCGGAACAGATGCGAAAGAATCACTGCACAAAGCCGAAAAGACCGAGAGAGATCCAGAAGTATTAAAGGAAATAGAAAAGGGAATATCCCTATGTAGTATGAAGGCAAAGTGAAGACACTTTGTCTATTTTTTTTAAGTAAGAAGTTTTTTAGGTTTAATGTTCCTAATAAACATTTGCTTGTCAGCTAAGAGAGCTTCCGCTTTTCTTTTAGCCCATTTTCGAAAATGATAGGCACAAAAATGTTATAATAGAATAAGCAATAGGGCTTTCATGGGTGGTAACTCACTCCCTTCTTTGAAAGGGGGTGATAGCATGACAGTTTATGAGACGTTAGTCTTGATGGTTTCTTTTGCAACTTTAATTGTAGCCATACTGTCACAACAAAAAAAGTAACCGCCCATAGAACGCCTAGCAAGCACATGGGTTGGTTACTTTTTTCTGACCTAATAGTGTGAGTTGCCCTTGAAGGGCTATTGCTAAGACCAGAGGTGTTGGCGCACCTTTGGTCTTTTTAATTTCTACATTTTCAACTCCATTATACCCTTTTTCTCAGAAATTGAAAACACGGAGCAGTCATTTATATTGTTTAAAAATGCACTAAAGCATATTATTTTGTGCGTGTATATGATATTGAAACTAAAATTTAGTATAAAAGAATTGTCTTAGTGAATTGCATGAAATCAACTAAGTGATTGTCTATAATTTTTTGAAGAATCACTAAACTGATCTCCTGATAGTCATGGACAGCGATATTTCTAAATCCAATCATTGCCTTCATTTTCTGGGATAAAGAGGAAGGGATGACACCTTCAGTTTCTAAAAAAGTAAAAGCATCTCGACTGTTTTGTGGCAATCCAAGCTTTTTCTCGGCTACGATATGCATGGCTAAATCGATGCTGGCTTCGCACGCTCTCTGAAGGTTTAAAATGATGGAATCTTGTTTTGTAAAATTCTCTAGATTTTCCGGGTTGTTTTGATACTCTTCATGAATTCGTTTCAAACAACGCTCAATAATACTTACTTTATTTAATATCACATCATTTTTCATAAATGGATCCACTCCCTTCGATATTAAGTAATATTTCTGAACGATCTTCATTCAACTTCGCATACATTTTTAACGTTTTCATCTCAAATTGAGCTTTTTCAGTCTCATTATTACAATAAATGACTTTTCCTGTTTGAATAATTTGAGCTTGAAATACGGTACTTGCCTGGCTTAAGTCAATTAAATCTACTTCACGTTCTAATTTTTCAGCTAGTTCCTGCGCCATCATAAACAAATCATATGTATCCAATTTTTTTTCACTTAAAAAGGCTATGTCGATGTCACTTCCGTTATGAACTGTTCCTTTGACTGTTGATCCAAATAAATAAATGAGAGAGGATGAAAGTTTTTCCTTTAAAAAGCTTACAATTGTCTTTTCCATATTTACATTCAAAATGAAAACCTCCAATTGTTTATTGGTTTCATTATAACAAAAATTTGATTGATTATTTACATGGTAAAAACCTGATGATTTTTTTGTTAGAATAAACAATCCTGTAGTTCAAAAATCCCCCTCAGATTTGTATTGAAAAATATCTTTCTACATATGTATGAATACGAGGAGGGATGACGGTGAAAGATCAGATAAAAGCCTATATCGAATCACTTGTAGAGGCATATGTAAAGGAGAACGATGTCCGCGGAAATGAAAAAGTGACCAAAAAAATCGCTGCGGCGGCGAAAAGAAATGCTGAAATTGTTAAGGTGAAGGCGATTACTAACATTACAGATAAACGGCAAGATGACGACCATACTTATATTAAATATGACGTCCATATGCAATATTTAATTAAGCAAAAAGAAAAAATGTATGTCGAGGAACAACTCGAACACCATATTGCATCGTTTTATAAAAATAAACTATACGATACAAGAGAAATTGAGCATGAGGATATTATTTTAAATCCTGAAAAAACCGATGCCGATTTTTCAAGTGTACGGGAAGACGTACGCATTTCCTACAGCTATGATCGGTTAAAGGCCGTTCAATATGCGGAACGTTGGTGGAATAGTTATAACCCAGCTTATAAAAAATTTGAAGTCGATTGCACAAATTTTATTTCTCAATGCTTACACACTGGCGGGGCACCAATGCGTGGCTATCCAAACAAAAGTCAAGGCTGGTGGATGAGAGGGAATAGCTGGAGCTATAGTTGGAGTGTCGCCAACTCATTACGCTTATATTTGTCTACCTCAAAGTCTGGCTTGCAGGCCCGTGAAGTAAGTTCACCAGATGAACTACAATTAGGTGATGTCATCTGTTATGATTTCCAAGGGGACGGACGATTTGATCATAACACGATTGTGACCGGAAAAGATGCTTATGGAATGCCTCTCGTTAACGCCCATACGTATAACAGTCGGATGCGTTATTGGGCGTATGAAGATTCCTCTGCATACACACCAAATATTAAATATAAATTTTTTACGATTATTGACAATGCTTAATCATTTTCACCTTATGATATAATGGTAAGGCTAAAGTTTAATAATGAGGTGACAAAAGTGGCAATACATGTTGTTTTATATCAACCAGAAATTCCGGCCAACACTGGAAATATTGCACGAACATGTGCAGCAACAGACACGAAATTACATTTAATTAAACCTCTTGGTTTTTCTACAGATGATAAAATGTTAAAAAGAGCAGGACTAGATTACTGGCATCATGTGAATATAACCTATTACGATTCCATTGATGAATTTTTTGCAAAAAATGAAAATGGAGAGTTTTATTATATTGAAACATTTGGTGAAAAACCTCATTCTGCGTTTGATTATAGTGATGTAAATAAAGATTATTACTTTATGTTCGGAAAAGAAACAACGGGATTGCCGAAAGATTTATTAATTAATAATAAGGATTACTTCTTACGAATCCCAATGAATGACAATGTGCGATCATTAAACCTTTCAAATACAGCAGCTATTTTAGTATATGAAGCGTTGAGACAGCAGGGATTTCCGAATCTTAAATAGTTTTGCAAATAAAAAAATCTTCCAAGTGGAAGATTTTTTTATTATTTGCTTGTACCTGGCTTATCATCATATCCCGCTGTAAAGATAGCGGCTAAAAATGCAATAGCAACAGCTATAATCACCCATGTTCCCATAGTTATGTAAGCCTCCTTCAAAATTAATACAATTCTTTTGTTATTATAGCCTATTTCAAATATAAAGTGAATGATTCCTCTAAGTTTTTCTAGACAATCCGATGATAACTTAAAAATTATTCCATAATATGGTGCTAACTTCTTGTCTTTTCTACTCATGTTCTTTTGATAACGAGCATAAAGTATATTAATCGTCTCTCAACAAGTGACAAGGGGAGGTACTTATGGATATTTTAAAAAGACTAGAACATTATCGAGAAGAAGAGGAAAAATTGCAGTGGGAAGGTACATTTGGAGAATATTTAGAATTACTGAAAGAAAAGCCATGGGTAGCACAGTCTGCACATTCTCGTGTTTACAATATGATTAAAGATGCTGGTGTTGAAGAAGAAAATGGTAGGAAGAAGTATCGATTTTTCAGCAATCAATTATTTGGCTTAGAGGAAGCATTAGAAAAATTAGTCGAGGAATATTTCCATCCTTCAGCAAAACGCTTAGATGTCCGTAAGCGTGTTTTATTATTAATGGGTCCTGTAAGCGGGGGGAAATCCACATTAGTAACGATGCTAAAAAGGGGTCTGGAGGCATATACACGAACAGAGAATGGTGCAGTTTACGCAATTAAAGGGTGTCCAATGCATGAAGACCCACTCCACCTCATCCCTAATCATTTACGGAAAGAATTCTATGAGGAATATGGAATACGAATCGAAGGAAATCTTTCGCCATTAAACATGCTGCGCCTGGAAGAGGAATATGGCGGTCGAATTGAAGATGTCATGATTCAACGAATTTTATTTTCTGAAGATCGAAGGGTTGGTATTGGTACATTTAGCCCATCTGATCCAAAGTCCCAAGACATCGCTGATTTAACGGGAAGCATTGATTTTTCCACCATTGCCGAATATGGATCCGAATCCGATCCAAGGGCTTATCGCTTTGATGGGGAACTAAATAAAGCAAACCGTGGGTTAATGGAGTTCCAAGAGATGCTAAAATGTGATGAAAAGTTTCTTTGGCATTTACTTTCATTAACACAGGAAGGGAATTTTAAAGCGGGCAGATTTGCCTTAATTTCGGCTGACGAACTTATCGTAGCCCATACAAATGAAACAGAATACCGTTCATTTATTTCAAACAAGAAAAATGAAGCCCTTCATTCACGGATCATTGTCATGCCTGTTCCATACAATTTAAAGGTTACACAAGAAGAAAAAATTTATGAAAAGATGATTAATGAAAGTGATGTGGCCAATGTCCATATTGCCCCACATACATTAAAAATTGCGGCAATGTTTTCGATTCTTACAAGACTTAAGGAACCAAAGCGCGGAGATATCGATCTCATTAAAAAAATGCGATTATATGATGGTGAAAGTGTGGAAGGATTTAACTCTGCAGATATTGATGAATTGAAAAAGGAATATCAAGAAGAAGGAATGAGTGGAATCGATCCTAGATATGTCATTAACCGAATCTCATCCACCATTATCCGTAAAGAAGTTTCTTCAATTAATGCGCTAGATGTTCTTCGTTCTTTAAAGGAAGGCTTAGATCAGCACCCATCCATCACGACCGAATTAAAAGAAAAGTATTTAAACTTTATTTCTTTAGCTCGAAAAGAATACGACGAAATTGCGAAAAAAGAAGTTCAAAAAGCATTCGTCTATTCCTATGAAGAATCTGCAAAAACATTAATGGATAACTATCTTGATAATGTCGAAGCGTATTGTAATAAGGCAAAGCTGTATGATCCATTAACCGGAGAAGAAATCAATCCGGACGAAAAGCTAATGAGATCAATTGAAGAACAAATAGGTATTTCCGAAAATGCCAAAAAAGCTTTCAGAGAAGAAATTCTTATCCGTATTTCCGCATATGCAAGAAAAGGAAAACGATTTGATTATAATTCCCATGACCGCCTCCGCGAAGCGATTCAAAAGAAACTTTTCGCCGACTTAAAGGATGTTGTAAAAATCACGACCTCTTCGAAAACTCCTGATGAACAACAGCTGAAAAAGATTAATGAAGTGGTTGCACGACTAGTTGATGAGCATGGCTATAATTCAACATCTGCAAATGAATTGTTAAGATACGTAGGAAGTTTGTTAAATCGATAATTTATAATCAGTCTATAGGGAAGTAGGTCCGGTAAATCTAAAATCGCAGTACAAATAACATAGGATGTCTAGCATTTTGTCTTTTTTGCTTAATTAAAGGAGAAGTTGTATAAGTTCATTAGAAGCAAAATTGAGTTTGATAATAAGCGGAGAAATTTCTCTTAAATAGTAAATAGCACTGAAAATACTTTAAATAGGCGGAAGGATTCCGACTATTAACGCTAAAAACGTGAAAATAAGTAATTTTGCTTTGCTTAACCGGAAAACATCCGCTTATATACTCCGAACCGGGCTCTATTCTGCTATATAACCGGAAAATTTCCGCTTATATTGATTATCATGGAAATGATAGTAGTCGAACGGGAATGGATGGAAGAACCGCCCCATGTACCTGATCGCAAAAACTTGGCTAATTGGCAATCATTTCCCCCCCATGCTTTTATGTAAACAGAGTAAAAAAAGGACCGGGCATCGTTGCCTGGTTTTTTCTACGTTTATTTGATTTGCTGAACAATTGTCTGCGCATTAAACAGGGCTAATTTTTTTAATAAAAATTATTAATGATAGCTCGTCCAATCATATTAGACAATTACCTTATTATAATAATTTTTTGTAAATAATCTTAACTTCTTGCATAGGATAAAGTAATCCATAATTTTTTTATACATTCCTTAAATACACAGCCAAAATATTGTATGCAAATAAGGGAGATATGGTGAAAGTTTTAAAAAAAAATGTAGGAGGGGAATATTATGACTGAATCAGAGCACAAGCAGTTTGTTATTTCAAGTGAAGATTGGTCCCTCCACCGTAAAGGACATGATGATCAAAAACGACATCAAGAAAAGGTACAGGAAGCGATTCGTAATAATTTGCCTGACCTTATAACAGAAGAAAGCATCATCATGTCAGATGGCCGTGATGTGGTCAAAATTCCGATTCGATCATTGGATGAATACAAAATACGCTATAATTATGATAAGAATAAGCATGTCGGTCAGGGGGACGGCGAGAGTCAGGTAGGTGATGTTGTCGCACGAGATGGTGCGCCACAAAAAGGGCCAGGTAAAGGCGATGGGGCAGGCGACCAGCCGGGTGAAGATTATTATGAAGCAGAAGTATCGTTAATGGAGCTTGAAGAGGAATTATTTAAACAATTGGAATTACCGAATTTACAACGAAAAGAGCAAGATTTAAATACAATTGAAGACATCGAATTCAATGATATCCGCAAAACCGGATTAATGGGCAATATTGATAAAAAAAGAACGATGATGACGGCATTCAAACGAAATGCAATCAGTGGTAAACCAAGTTTTCATCCAATCGTCCAGGAAGATTTAAAATTTAGAACGTGGAATGAAATTCAAAAACCTGAATCTAAGGCCGTCGTCCTCGCCATGATGGACACAAGTGGTTCCATGGGCGTCTGGGAAAAATATATGACCCGGAGCTTCTTCTTCTGGATGACCCGCTTCTTACGGACAAAATATGAAACGGTCGATATCGAATTCATCGCCCACCATACGGAAGCAAAAGTTGTTTCAGAAGAAGACTTTTTTTCCAAAGGTGAAAGTGGTGGAACGATATGTTCCTCGGCCTATCGGAAAGCAATCAGTTTAATCGATGAAAAATACGAACCATCTCGCTACAATATTTATCCATTCCACTTCTCAGACGGGGATAATCTTACCTCCGACAATCCGCGCTGTGTCAAACTAGTCGAGGAATTAATGAAAGTATCAAATATGTTTGGTTATGGTGAGGTAAATCAGTATAATCGCCATTCGACTCTTATGTCTGCCTATAAAAATATTAAAAATGATAAATTCCGATACTTCATATTAAAGCAAAAAGCAGACGTCTTCCATGCGATGAAAAGCTTTTTTAAGCAGGAAGAGGAAAAAGTATTTAATTGAAAAGTAAAATGAAAAGCCCTTCTCGGTGAGAGGGCTTATTTTTGCTGCTGGAATCATATCATAAACAATATTTTATCAAAATGTACCTCATGGAATGTTCATAAGATATATGATAATAAAAATTAAAGAAAGAAGTGCTTCATAAAGCACTTATGAGGTACATGATTAGCAAAATAAAAGAAAGAAGTGCCTCATAAAGCGTTAAGGAGGTACATGATAGAGAATGTATAAAATTTCGTGTAAATGGTCATAATTTTCTAATAATTATAACTAGGAGATGATCATTAATGCAAAATTTTAAGGACATGACAATCAGGGAATTGGCTGGTCAATGTGAAACTGTTGACGATATACATGCCATGATTAAGGATCTTTTTAAGGAGACTCTTCAACAGGTATTTGAAGCAGAAATCGAGAATCATCTAGGTTACTCAAAACACGATTCAAGGGGCAATAACTCGGGAAATAGCCGAAATGGGTATAGTAAAAAGACGATTAAAAGTAAGTTTGGTGAGACCGAATTAAGCATACCAAGAGATCGTAAAGGAGATTTTGAACCTCAAATCATTAAAAAATACGAAACATCCATCAATGGGCTGGAAGACCAGATTATAGCCCTGTATTCAAAAGGAATGTCGACTAGAGATATTGAAAGTCACATGAAGGATATTTACGGTGTGAATGTTTCTCCAAGTTTGGTAAGTAAAGTTACGGATAAGATATTACCTCTTGTTTATGAATGGCAGTCTCGTCTACTAGACCCTGTTTATCCAATTGTGTTTTTGGATGCGATTCACTTTAAAGTGAAACATGAAAATAGAATTGTTAGTAAAGCTGCATATACAGTTTTAGGTATTAATACTGATGGAGTCAAAGACATCCTTGGTATTTGGATAGGTGAAAATGAGAGTGCTAGTTTTTGGCTAAATGTTTGTCAGGAGCTCAAAAGCCGTGGTGTCGAAGACATCCTAATCGCTTGTAAAGACGGGCTTTCTGGCTTCTCCGAAGCTATTAATGCAACATTTCCAGATACTACTATTCAGTCATGTGTTATCCACCAATTACGAAATAATATGAAGTATGTCCCAACTAAAAATCGTAAAGTGGTAATGGATGATTTAAAGAAAGTATACAAAGCTTATACGCTCGAACAGGCTGAAGTGGCTTTCGAAGAGTTTAAAAATAAGTGGGAAACGAAATATCCATCAATTATCAAATCATGGGAAAACAATTGGCTTGAGCTAACTGCTTATTTCTCTTACCCAGTAGAAATTAGAAAGTTAATATATACAACAAATACGATTGAGGCCTTTCATAGACAGCTTAGAAAGGTGACTAAAACAAAGAATGCTTATCCTAGCGATAATGCTTTAAGAAAGATTGTCTATCTCGCTACAGTAGGAGTAACAGAAAAATGGACTATTCCCGTTCCAGGATGGTTAGAATGTAGACAACAGTTCGATATTATGTTTAATGGTCGGCTTGGAAAATAATCGTTTCAATTTGTATTGGGACGTGTTAGGGCTCTGCCCTAAGGGTTTATCGCTATTGTTCTCCCAAAAGGAGAAAAAGATGGGGAAACCCCATCTCCTTTTGTGCAGAACCCTACTAGGTGCTCGGGTTGCTCCCCAGCATTGCCCTATCCCCCTAGCAGGTAAGAACATATATTTTAGTATAGTCAAAAATATGGTAACAAAATCATTTACACAAAATAATTTACATAACCACATGATAAACAAAATAAAAGGAAGATGTGCTTCATAAGGCATCCAAAAGGAACATGGTTAACGTAATTAGAGGAAAAAGTACTTCATAATGCATTCAAGAGATATTTTGATTGATCTTGTTAGCAAATGAGAATGATCCTAGTTTTTACATCCGAAAACAACTGCAAAAAAGATGGAAACCCCAATATTAAAACGAGATAGTGAGACAACTTACCTTTCGTGATCCTCAATCGTACTCTTATTGTTAATTAATCCAAAAATTAAATATCATTATTTCTACCCGTTCCTTTTATGGACGGGTAAATACGTTTTTGTGGTCAAATGCTCATCATTAACACATTATAGAAAGCATTTCTTTCATCCCCCCACAGAATTCCTAGAAATGCATAACGGAAGTGGAACAGCAGACTGTATCATTTCAAGAACCTCCATAATATCTTTTTTAGAAAATTGGAATATGTATTCAAATAATCAACTTACTTAAAATATTGATAACTTTCTATAAATTAAATATAATAGGAATATATATAATATATGAACCAATGGTTCTTATATAGAGACATAAGTTTTATCCCACAAAAAATTTAACAAAGGTGGTTTTTACATGAGAGTTGCTACAGATATTGGGGGAACATTTACTGATCTTGTGTATGTTGATGATAATGGAACGTTTGGAGTAGCGAAGGCTCATACAACACCCTCTCAATTTGAAAAAGGGGTAATAGATGTAATTGAAAAAAGCGGAATCACACCAAAATCCATTGATATGTTTATTCATGGCTCAACAGTAGTTATTAACGCATTAACGGAGCGGAAGGGTGTAAAGGTTGGACTGATCACAACAAAAGGAACTAGAGATGTTCTGGAAATTGCTAGGGGAAACAGGCCAGATTTGTACAATTTTCGCTATCAAAAGCCTAAGCCATTTGTCGAAAGGTATTTAAGATTGGAAGTAGATGAACGTTTAAATTATAAAGGGGAGGTTCTAAGTCCTTTAAATGAGGATCAAATTCCCGACATTCTATCATTGTTTAAAAAAGAAAAAGTAGATGCAATTGCAGTTTGTTACTTGCACTCCTATATAAATCCTGTTCATGAGATAAGAACGGTTGAACTAATTAAGCAATTATGGCCCGAGATTGCTGTAACCGCTTCCCATGAGATTACCAAGGAATGGCGTGAATACGAAAGAACGAACACAACGGTTCTCAATTCCTATGTGAAACCAATTGCAGGCACTTATATTGATAAGCTAAATAAAAAACTGGAAAACCATGGGGTTAACGGCAGTACCTATATCATGCAATCAAATGGTGGCGCAACTACCTTTGAAGGTGCAAAGCATTCACCTATAAATATGGTTGAATCGGGACCTGTTGCAGGGATATATGGAGCAGCGATACTTGGTCAAATTTTAGGTGAGAAAAATATTATTGCATTTGATATTGGCGGGACAACAGCAAAGTGTTCACTAATTACTAATAGTGAGGTTAAGGTTTCAACAGACTATTACATCGAAAAAACTGAAAAGTCTGCGGGCTATCCTATTAAGGTCCCGGTTGTTGATATTGTCGAAATTGGAAATGGCGGCGGTTCAATTGCGTGGATTGATCCTACGGGATCTTTAAAGGTCGGACCGCAATCTTCAGGAGCTATTCCTGGTCCTGTTGCATACGGGCAAGGTGGTGAAGAGCCAACAACAACAGACGCTAATCTAGTGACCGGGCGTCTTTCAAAGAAAAACTTTGATTATGAAGTTGACTTAGCAAAAGTAGAACAGGCAATAGAGAACAAGGTTTCTTCTCACTATGACCTGACAATGGAAGAAGGAGCAATGGGTATTATTGACATTGCTAATTCTAATATGCTCAACGCACTTAAATTAATTTCTATTCGCAAAGGGTATGATCCTAAGGATTTCACAATGATTGCCTTTGGGGGCGGAGGCTCCATGCATGCATCAGCACTTGCGCAGGAATTAGGAGTGAAGAGGGTCATTATCCCCGTTGCTTCATCTGTTTTTTCAGCCTGGGGAATGTTAATGACTGATCTTCGCCACGATTATATTCAAACCCATATTAAACAATTAAACGATATTGATTTAACGGCAATCAATAAAGAATGGGAGATAATGATTGACCAAGCCTATCATCAGTTTATCGAAGAAGGTATGGATAAGGGTCAGATTGTATTTAATCGTTTTGCCGATATGAGATATATCGGCCAAGAGCATACAGTGAAGGTTCCTGTACCAAATACTGAATGGACAGAAGAAATCATAGAAGAAATTATTGCTAGATTCCATCAGCTCCACGAACAAAATTACACGTTTAAATTGCCTGATGCACAAACCGAAATTGTCAATCTGCATTTAACAGGCTTCGGTAAGGTTGAAAAACCAGTTCTACAAAAATTACAGCAGACAGGAAAACCAGTTCATGAGGCTTTAAAGGAAAATAGACCGGTGTTCTTTAAGAATGAGGGATGGACAGAAACACCTGTATATGACCGCGGACAAATGGAGCCGGGCATGAAAATTGCAGGTCCAGCAATCATTGAAGAGCGTTCAGCGACTACTGTTATTTATGCTAATCAATCTTTAGAAATGGATCAATATGGAAACTTAGTGATTGATACGGAGGTGGAATAAGATGATAACTGCTAATAATGTAAAAGTAAATCCATTTACAATTGAAGTGATTAAGGATTCGCTCATGTCGATTGGTGATGAAATGTTTCTCGCTCTTGCTAGAACATCAATGAGTCCGATTATATATGAAGTGCTTGATTATGCTTGTGGTTTAACTGATTCCAAAGGCCAGTTAATCAGCCAAGGAAATGGTGTTACTAGTTTCATAGGCATGCTAAGTCCGATGGTTCAGCATGTCATCGAAAAATTTGATAACGGCAAAGGATTAAATGACGGAGATATTATCATTATTAATGACCCGTATGTCGGTGGTGGGTCTCACTTATCTGATGTAGGTCTTGTAATGCCAATTTTCAATAACGGGGAATTGGTGGCGTTTTCTGCCAACAAGGGCCACTGGACGGAGGTGGGTGGAAAGGATCCAGGTTCATTTACAAGTGATTCAACGGAAATTTATCAAGAAGGGCTGCAATTAACTGGGGTAAAGCTTTTTGATGGAGGAAAAGTAAACCAAGCCGTTGTTGATATTATTTCAGCCAACGTTCGCCTTCCGGATTTGTCCTTAGGAGATATGTGGGCTCAAGTGGCTGCTCTAAAAACAGGAGCAAAAAGAATTATAGAATTATGCAATAAACATTCAAAAGATTTACTTATGGCCGCTATTGATAATCTATTAAAACAGGGGGAGCAGCTTGCAAAAAAAGAGCTTGAGCTCCTTCCAAAAGGAACCTTTACTGCGGAGGATTTTATCGAGGGAGATCCTGAAAAAGGGGGACCATACCCAATCAAGGTCAAGATTACAATCACAGAAGACAAATTCATTTGTGATTTTCGCGGAAGCCATCCACAGGTGACAAATCCGGTAAACTGTTCCTATTTTGGATTGCTTGCAAGTGTACGTGTCATGTATTTAGCCATTATGAATCCAGATCAGAACAGTATAAATGAAGGGGTATTTTTTCCATTAAAGATATTAGCTGATAAAGGCTCGATTATTTCAGCTGAACGTCCTGCACCGGTATCTATGAATTTCGAAGGGCGGATTGGCGGTGCGGAATTGATATGGAAAGCATTGGCGCCTCTTTTACCAGAACGTTTAACCGCCGGTCATTTATTGTCCGTATGTTCGGTAGTATTATCTGGACAGCATCAAGATACAAATGCCCCTTTCCTAATTGTTGAGCCATCTGTTGGGGGATGGGGTGCAGGTGAAGGCATGGATGGTCAGCGCGGACAGTTCTGTATGGGAGATGGCGAGACCTATAATATTCCAATTGAAGTAGCTGAGACAAGATATGGTGTTCTCGTTGATGAGTATAACCTTCGTTGTGATGGAGCAGGAGCAGGTGAGTTTAACGGCGGTTCTGGCGTCATTCGTTCCTATCAGGCATTAAGTGATAACCAGAAGCTTTCTGCAACCTTTGGGCGGCATCAATTTTCCCCATGGGGTATGAAAGGCGGAGAAAACGGGTCTTCCAGCTATATTCGAATTTTGAAAAAGAATGGTGAAATCATTGGGCCAATAGGCGTTACCGCAAGATATCCTCTAAATAAAGGAGATATAGCCCAATTAGTTACTGCTACTGGCGGCGGATACGGCAACCCATTAAAACGACCAATCGAAAAAGTCGTAAGCGATGTGAAAAATGGCTATATATCGGTTGCCCAAGCTAAAGAAAAATATGGCGTTGATATTGATCCATTAACATACACGGTTTTAGAAATAAAGAGATAAGAATAATAGGGGACAGTCCCACGGTAAATTAAAGGCATTCATACGATGGGAAGGTCCCCTGATTAGTTTTATCTATTATTTAGAAAATTCCCTATTGTTGAACTAGTGGTATTATTATATAATTATTTTATTAAATGAAACGCTGTCTCTAATAGAGAGACACATTCAAGGGGGCGGGCTTTTGTCGTTAAAGACGTTGGATAATTCTTTAGAACTACTTAATTATTTTTCAAAAGAGACACCCTCATGGGGGGTTAGGGAGTTAGCAAAGGAAATGGGAATTAGCCATTCCATTGTCTATAGAACCCTTGCTTCGTTTGAGAAATACGGTTTTTTGGAACAAGATCCAAAAACCAAAAGGTATGAACTCGGTTTACGATTTTTAGAATTTGGCCAAATGGTCAAGGAAAAGATGCGACTCTCTGAGCATGTCTATCCCATTATGAAAAGACTTGCGGGTAAGGTTGAGGAGTCTATCTTCTTAACCTGGCTGGATAAGTCGGATGGAGTTACTGTTGAAATAGCGGAAAGCACTCATCGAATTAAGTATGAGGTTTCTTTAGGAACTAGAACCCCCCTTTATGCTGGTGCTTCATGTAAGGTCATTATGGCCTACCTCTCTAAAGAAAAGCAGTTAGAAATAACTAGGGAAGGTATGAAAGCCTTTACAAAAAACACGATATTGGATGAAGAAATCTTATTGTCCGATTTAGACGAAATAAAGAAAAAGGGCTGGTGCTACTCAGTTGGGGAGTTTTCCGATGCGGTTTTTGGCTTGGGGGTGCCTCTTTTCAATAGCCAAAATGAGATTATTGCTTCACTTACAATTAGCGGCCCGGAATATCGTGTAGAGGAAATGGATTTTGAAGTGGCACTAACACATCTACTACAGGAAGCAAAAGAAATACAGGGCTATCTTAATCATTTCAGCAGCCATTATAAATAAAGCTTGAAACCAACAAACGATAGAATCAGGAGGATGTGTATGAAAGACAAGAGGATGATAGAAAAGAAGCATCCGTCAGCATTTGAACCAATGGTCATTTTAATCACCGTTGCAACGGCTATTTTTGGGGCAATAATTGGGGTTCAATTAATTACATCATTGGGGATTTCAGCAAATACTTCAATTATAGGTGCCATCTTTGCAATGCTGATTGCAAGAATTCCGCTTCAAGCATTCCTTAAGTTTAAATCCGTCCATAGGCAAAATTTAGTGCAATCCTCAATTTCTGCGGCTACATTTGGGGCGGCAAGCAGCTTAATTCTTCCTATTGGCATTCCATATGTTTTAGGCTTAAAAGAACTGGTTATTCCACTGTTTATTGGTGTTACGCTTGCTATGTTCGCTGATGCCATCTTGCTTTATAAATTTTTTGACACGAAGGTTTTTCCTGCTAAGGAAGCATGGCCGCCGGGAATTGCGACAGCTGAATCAATTAAGGCTGGCGATGAAGGCGGAAAACGAGCAAAATTATTGAGTGTTGGTATAGGAATTGGGATATTAGGATCGATTTTTAAAATTCCTATGTCAGCCTTCGGGGTCGCTTTCATCGGTAATATTTGGGCTCTAACAATGTTTGGGATAGGGCTGCTTTTAAAAGGATATTCTGTTCCGTTGTTTGGCTTCGATATAAGTGAGCATTACATTCCACATGGATTTATGATCGGTGCGGGAGTGGTTGCCTTAATACAAGTCGTTTTCCTTATCTTTAAAAAGAATAAGGTAAATACTGTTTTGGATAAAACAAAGAATGAGACTGCTGCATCTTTGGAGGTAGTGCCTCTTACCAGATCTGAAAAGGATATTGGACAAGCCTTTGGCTATGGTTTCATTGCCTATTTATTGATAGCGTTGGCATTGGCATTTATGGGCGGAGTTTTGACGGACATGTCTCCTGGAATGATTGCAGGATTCTTATTATTTGCAGCTATTGCGGCATTTGCCCACGAGTTAATCGTTGGAATTGCGGCAATGCATGCCGGGTGGTTTCCTGCATTTGCAGTTGCTTTAATTACCCTTATAATTGGCATATTAATTGGCTTTCCTGCCCCTGCGCTTGCGCTTCTAGTTGGATTCAGTGCTTCCACAGGAGTAGCGTTTGCAGATATGGGTTATGATTTAAAGACTGGCTATATTCTTCGAGGGAATGGACAAGATCCAGAGTTTGAAAAGAAAGGACGACGTCAGCAGCTTTTCGCGGGGATGATTGGATTTTCTGTGGCAGCTATTGTTGTTCTGCTAACCTATGAAAACTTCTTCTCGCGTGGGATGATACCTCCGGTTAATCATGTATATGCCGCAACAATCCAATCAGGTGTTTCTCCTGATATCGCAAAACAATTATTGATTTGGGCAATCCCAGGTGCCTTGCTTCAATTAATTGGCGGATCAAAGAGACAATTGGGTGTTTTGTTCGCAACGGGTTTATTATTGACTAATCCCATTGCCGGATGGGCCGTTTTAGCAGGAATCATAATCAGATTTTCAGTTTTAAAATGGAAGGGAAAAGAAGCGGAGACACCTATGACCATTTTAGCTGCGGGCTTCATTGCCGGAGATGCATTATATAGCTTCTTTACTTCAATTTTTAAAATTGGAAAGTAAAGAGTTAGTACTGTTAGGAGAATTTTATGTAGTATACAAGTTTAACAATTAAATAGAATAAGCTTGGCTTTTCAGCTTAAAACGACGGAAAAATAGCCTTGAACCTTCATGATTACTGGTTCTAAGGCTGTTTTGTTTTTCAGAGAGTTTTTGATTAACGTGTATGAGGCACATGATAGGTAGGGTTAAAAGAAGAAGTGCTTCATAAGGTGTTTATGAGGCATATGATCGTCTGAATTAAAAGAAGAAGTGCTTCATAAAGTGTTTATGAGGCATATGATTGACGGAAATTAAAAGAAGAAGTGCATCATAAAGTGTTTATGAGGCACATGATTAGCAGAATTAAAAGAAGAAGTGTTTCATAGAGAGTTCAAGAGATACATGATCAACAAAATTAAAGGAAGAAGTGCTTCATAGAGCGTTCAAGAGAAACATGATCAACAAAATTAAAAGAAGAAGTGCTTCATAAAGCGTTCAAGAGGAACATCATCAAAAAAATTAAAGGAAGAAGTACTTCATAGATAAAAGAATTACCATTTTCATATTGTTAAATAGAAAATTTCCACTGTATTTCTAATTGATGTAAACTAAAATTGTTCACACCAAATGCATATGAGAAAAAGGAAAATAAAGTTATTTATAGATTTTACAAAAAATAAATCGGAGTGACCAAATTGAAAATTGTCATTGTACCAGATTCATTTAAAGAGAGTTTAACCGCTTTAGAAGCAGCAAATGCAATTGAAGAAGGATTTTCTGCTGTCATACCGGATGCTGAATATATTAAACTTCCAATGGCAGATGGGGGAGAAGGAACGGTTCAATCGCTCGTTGATGCGACAAATGGAAAAATCATAGAGAAGGTTGTTACTGGTCCGCTTGGGTTACCTGTTCAAGGATTTTTCGGTCTTCTAGGCAATGGAAAAACCGCCGTAATCGAAATGTCAGCAGCTTCAGGTATTCACCACGTTCCTTTAGACAAACGCAATCCACTACTAACAACAACCTATGGAACGGGTGAACTTATTGTAGAAGCACTTAATTTCGGTGCCAAAGAAATTATCATGGGTCTTGGCGGGAGTGCAACAAATGATGGAGGCGCAGGGATGGCTCAAGCACTTGGAGCAAAACTTCTCAATAATCAAAAGGAACAAATTAGCTTTGGCGGCGCCGCCCTCTCAGATTTAAAAACAATTGATATTTCGCAAGTGGATTCAAGATTATCAAATGTCCAATTTATTGTAGCGTGTGATGTGGATAACCCGTTAACAGGAGAAAACGGTGCATCTGCTATTTTTGGACCACAAAAAGGTGCAACACAAGAGATGGTCAATCGTTTAGACAAAAGCTTACTGCATTTTGCAAATATCATAAAAAAAGAGCTCCATAAAAACGTTGATAGAGTTCCGGGTGCAGGTGCGGCGGGTGGAATGGGAGCCGGCATGTTAGCCTTTTTCAATGCCGAATTAAAACGGGGAATCGATATTGTCACTCAAACACTGAAACTAGAAACCCATCTCGAAGGGGCAGATCTCGTCATTACCGGTGAAGGAAAAATTGATGGACAAACTATCTTCGGGAAGACGCCGATCGGAGTTGCAAAACTAGCAAAAAAGAAGGACATCCCAGTAATCGGCGTCGCTGGCTATATTGAAGATAAAAATAGAAGAGTAAGAGAAGAAGGAATCGACGCCTTATTTTCAATTGTCCCGGGGGCGACATTACTCGAAGATGCGATGACAAATGCTTATCAATATCTTAAAGATTGTTCGGAAAATATCGCTAGAGTCATCGACATGTTCAAAAGATAAAAATTCTTCTATTTGCTTATTTATTTTTTTTCTGTATAATTGTCACTAAAATAAATAATATCCTTCGGGGCAGGGCGAAATTCCCTACCGGCGGTGATGAAGCAGCAATGCTTCTTAGTCCGTGACCCGGTTAACAATTGTTAAACGGTGGATCTGGTGAAACTCCGGAGCCGACAGTTAAAGTCTGGATGGGAGAAGGAAAAAATAAAAAGTATTGGTAAGATGGCTATCTCTACCTTTCTTTCTTATTGTGTAAAAAAATGGTTTGATGAAATATCATACCTTTTTTCACTGTACATAAAATTAGAAAGGGAAGTCTATTCTTCACCTTTATTTCCTATACCCATAAACAGTAACCCCTGAAGAAGCAAATTCTTTAGGGGTTTTTTATATTTTTATTAAGATAAGGAGCTTATAAAATGAATGACCAATACTACATGCAGCTAGCCATCGATATTGCAAAAAGTACGAAAGGTCAAACCACTCCTAATCCAGCCGTCGGGGCAGTGATTGTAAAAAACAACCAAGTAGTCGGGATAGGGGCACATGTCAAAGCAGGGGATTCACATGCTGAAGTACATGCCATTCAAATGGCCAAAGGGAGAACGAAAGACGCAACGATGTATGTCACCCTTGAACCTTGCAGCCATTTTGGAAAAACCCCTCCATGTTCAAAGCTATTGATTGAATCGGGGATAAAAAGAGTAGTGATTGCAACAAAAGATCCAAATCCGAAAGTGGCCGGAGAAGGAATCGAGACGATGAAAGCAGCTGGAATAAATGTAGAGGTCGGTTTACTCGAAAAAGAAGCCACCCAACTGAATCAAGTATTCTTTCATTTCATCCGAACGGGTTTGCCTTTTGTCACTTTGAAATCGGCAACAAGTCTAGATGGGAAAACAGCAACAAAAACTGGGAGGAGTAAATGGATTACAAGTCAGGAGGCAAGAGAGGATGTCCATTATTTCCGGCATATTCATGATGCGATTCTAGTAGGGGTCAATACGATTATTAAAGATAATCCAAGTTTAACAACAAGATTAAACGGTGGCGGGAAAAATCCTGTAAGAATTATCCTTGATACCCATCTTCGAACCCCTATCGATGCAAAAGTAATGGAGCAACAGGATGAGGAAACATGGATTGTTACAAGCATGCATGTGGACGAGAAAAGAAAAGTTACTTATCAAAACAAAGGTGTTCAAATCATTAACATGCAAACACCAACGATAGAAATAAAGCCTATGCTAAAACTTTTAGCAGAAAAAGGGATATGCTCTATTTTTGTCGAGGGTGGAGCAGAAGTACATGGCAGCTTTTTAAAGGAAAGGGCATTTCAACAAATGATAACTTATATTGCACCAAAACTAATTGGAGGAAAAACTGCCCCTACTTCGTTTGGTGGAGAAGGAATCAAAGAAATAGAGGATGCCATGAATGTTGATATTACCGACGTTAAAATGATTGGAAAAGATATTCGAATTACAGCAACTCCCATGTAAAGGTGGTGAATGAAGATGTTTACCGGAATTATCGAAGAAATTGGTCGTGTGAAAAATATCAAACAATCGGCTCAATCAATCGAATTAACAATTCATGCTAACAAAATAATTAAGGATATGCACAATGGAGACAGTATTTCCGTTAATGGAGTATGTTTGACGGTTACCTCATTTTCCAACGATGAGTTTCATTTAGATGTCATGCCTGAAACAATAAAATCTACTAGTTTAATAGAACTAAAAAATGGATCAAAAGTAAATCTTGAACGAGCAATGTCTTCGCAAGGTAGATTTGGCGGCCATTTCGTTTCAGGGCATGTGGATGGAGTTGGAACGATAAAGAACATAAAAAACGTTTCCAATGCCCGATATTATGAAATCAAAGCAGATGCCGAGATCATCAAATACACGATTTTAAAAGGATCCGTTGCAATTGACGGAACTAGTTTGACGGTTTTTGAAGTGAGCGATTCTACTTTTACAATTTCATTAATCCCTCATACGCTATCTGAAACGATTCTAAGTGAGAAAGGAGTAGGAGACCTAGTAAATATCGAATGCGATATGCTCGGAAAATATATTGAGCATTTCGTTCATTCTCGATTTTCGGATACGCAAGAAGAAAATAAAACAGCAATAACCTATGACATGTTACAAAAAAATGGCTTTGCATAAGGAGTGATGGATATGTTTGATTCAATAGAAGAAGCAATACATGAATTAAAGGCAGGAAATGTAATCATCGTTTGTGATGATGAAAATCGAGAAAACGAAGGTGATTTTATCGCTTTAGCTGACAAAGCCACACCTGCTGTCATTAATTTCATGATTACATACGGAAAAGGTCTCGTCTGTGTTCCGTTAGAAGAAAAAATTGCAAAAAGTCTACGATTAAATCCAATGACTGAAGAAAATACCGATCCATTTGGAACAGCTTTTACGATTAGTATTGACCATATTTCAACCACGACAGGTATATCAGCAATGGAACGCTCAATGACGATTCAGTCGTTAGTGAATGGAAAAGCGATGCCATCTGATTTCAAACGACCAGGTCACGTATTCCCACTAATCGCAAAAGACGGCGGTGTATTAAAAAGAGCAGGACATACTGAAGCCGCAGTAGACTTAGCGAAACTAGCCGGGGCGTCGCCTGCAGGAGTCATCTGTGAAGTGATTAAAGAAGATGGAACGATGGCAAGAGTCAATGATTTGCGTATGATAGCGGATCAATTTCAGCTGAAAATGATTACGATTCAAGACTTAATCAATTATCGGAAAGAAATCGAAAGAGTAGGAAGTATTATCTAATTATAGGGAGGCTTTTAAAATGGGAACAATTTTTGAAGGAAATTTAGTAGGATCAGGATTGAAAATTGGAATTGTCGTAGGTAGATTTAATGAATTTATTACGAATAAGCTGCTAAGCGGTTCAATTGACGCATTAAAAAGACATGGCGTAAGCGAAGATGATGTCGATGTAGCATGGGTGCCAGGTGCATTCGAAATCCCATTAGTTGCACAGAAATTAGCGAAAACGAACAAGTATGACGCGGTAATCACATTAGGAACGGTTATTAGAGGATCTACACCACATTTTGATTATGTATGTAATGAAGCGGCAAAAGGAGTAGCAGCGATTTCATTAAATACAGGAATTCCAGTCATTTTCGGGATATTAACCACTGATTCCATTGAGCAAGCAATTGAAAGAGCAGGTACAAAAGCAGGAAATAAAGGCTGGGATGCTGCAGTATCCGCGATTGAAATGGCGAATTTAGTTAAAATTGTAGAATAGGTGATTGTAATGATGAAAACTTCCTAAGTATAACTTGGGGAGTTTTTTCATCTGCTATAGTTCTAGAGTTAAAAAAGTTAGGGTGGCGGTAAATTTTACACAGGGAATAAACAAACTAATATGTGGAAAACTATGGTGAATTAAATATTTTTTAAAGGTGGATTTAGTGAATAATTACACGAATGACAACACCGCCAGAAGATATAAAGCACATGTTAGTATTTTAGGGACAACTCAACTGCATTTGAGAAATCCTTATATTATTGCTTGGTGGTCTGCTGCGTTCCCAGGATTCGGGCATTTGCTTTTATCGAAATATCTTAGAGGATATGCTTTATTTATTTGGGAAGTTATCGTCAATATTAACGCAAATGTTAATTCTTCAATGATATATTCCTTTCAGGGAAATATTAGTATGGCAAAAGAGGTATTAGATACAAGGTGGCTTCTTATGTATATACCTGTTTATCTTTTTGCTATTTGGGACAGTTATCGGACAACCGTAGATATGAACAGATTTTATGTATTAGCCGAGCGAGAGGAACACCGTTTTAATTCTTTTTCGATAGGAGCATTAGAAATTAACTACCTGGATAAACGAAATCCAGTTGTTGCTGTGATGTGGTCTTTGTTTATCCCTGTTTTAGGACAGCTCTATATTCATAGAATTTTAACTGCTTTCTTTGTCATCATATGGTTAGTTATTTTTTATTATAATTCACATATTCAAGAAGCTGTTGTGTTTTTGTTTTTAGGTAAAGTAAAAGAAGCAACCGCGGTGTTAAATCCTGAATGGCTCCTTTTTATTCCTTCACACTATGGGTTTGCTACTTATGATTCTTATATGAATACAGTTGAGAATAATAAACTTTTCTAAAAAGACTTAAGAAATCATTTATCCGAGAATTATCAATCGAAGGGTTTCCGAATACTAAAAGGACAAAAAGTGAAGTGAATCATTTTGCAGGTATTTTCAACATTTGAAACAACTGGATTTTTAGAAATGGCCATTTCAACTTTAGAAAAGAAAGGGATCCAAAAAGAAAACATATTTGCTGTTCCACTGGATAATCGGGCAGAAGATCGTAAATTTTTTGATACGTTGCATCGCTCCGATGGTACATCACTTATCGATATAGGTATGGGGCTTGCCACAGCTTTATCAGTTATTGGAGCAAGTATAGGATTTAAATTAGTGTGGGGGCCAATATATTGGGGCCTGATAGGTGCATTTGTTGGGTTTGTTATCGGCTTTGCTATTCGGCTTTTTATCGAATTGGTTGTAAAGAAAAATAAAAGAGTTTTAAAAGGCAAACATTCTGAAATAATTTTAATTATTGATTGTGAAGAAACGCAAGCTGAATTAATTGAAGATGTACTTTGGAGTCACTTTGCAATTGGTGTAGCAAAAATAAAATGATGAATCAAATTGGTTGAACTTATATAAAACAAAAGATTGTGAAGTACCATTAGTCGAAAGATCATGCTAAATTAGCAAATAAAAATAATTAGGCTATTAAATAAGATCAACGAAACCAACTGTACTAATTAGAATAGAACAGTTGGTTTTTTTAGCAAGTAAAATACCGATAATTGTTCAACACATCTTTATGCCCCCCTTACCTAAGTCGTATTGTGAAGAGTACCCATAATATATGAAACGTTAAACCAAGGAGATATCTAGGAATTCATGATATTATTTCAATATAGGAGAAAAGTTCAGCAATGCAAAAAGAAATAAAGAGCAGGTACTATTTTATGATAATATTGGTTACAAGTAAGAAAAGCGGAAACGCCTTGATCAGCCCCCCCTCGATCTGGAAATTGCACGATACTTTGTAAGACTGTTGACATGAAAATTTATACTTTTCTTTTAAAAAAGATTATTTAAGATAAGAATCCTCAAAGCATGTAAGCCAAGGTGGGGCAGTTCCTATCTTGGCTTTTATTTATACATAAAAAAGGAAAGGAACTGGTAGAGAGATGAACAGTCCCGTAGAAGTAATGAAAAGTAAAAAGAGGAATGTATTAGAGAAATGAATGAATTTCATAATTCTTAGCCCTTGTGTATCAAGGGGTTTAAGAGATAAAAAAAGAAGTACCTCCCCAAATCTTGTATAATGGTAGTTGACCAGTAAGCCCCCATTCAAACAACGCATATAAATGATCAGCACCCCTTAGTACAATAATCGTATCAATTAAGGAGGTGCTTTTCCTATGTCACAACAAAAACTAACAATCGTCCCCGTTTCAATACAACCAGAAAAAAATATTATAACATCCACAACTTCGAAAGATCCTTCAAATAGCTTTTGCACAATCAAAATTGAAGCTGCTGAAATTTCCTTCTTCAACGGCGTAGATGAGCACATCATCCAAACGGTCATGAGGGAGTTGAAAAATCTATGAAACATGATTATACCAGTGTAAAAAACATTTATATTATTTGCGGTAAAACAGATATGAGGAAGGGAATTGATGGATTAGCAACGCTAATTCAAGATTCTTTCGAACTTGATCCATATGGAGATTCTATTTTCCTTTTCTCTGGTTGGAGTAAAGACCGTTATAAATGTTTATATTTTGATGGCGATGGTTTCGCCATGCTTTATAAGCGACTAGATGGAGGAAAACTTCAATGGCCAAAAGATGAAAATGAAGTACGTAAACTTTCGCAACAGGAGGTTCGCTGGTTGTTAGAAGGGTTGTCCATTCAGCAACCAAAGGCCATTCAAAAATCACAAAAAGGAGTATTCTAAACAAGCTAGAAATGTTGGTTTATAGCCATTTTCAACTTCGCTTTCTACGTTAAAAATGTTATAATATAACTAACTTATGGTGAACGAAAAGTGGTGAAATAAATGGTTAATACTTCTTCCAATAACAAGAATCCATATGGGAAATTAATTCGACTTCTCGAAGAACAATTGGCTCATTCAAATCAACAAAACAAAGACTTATCGAAAAAGCTAGATCAATCAACTAAACAGATTGAAGCGCTAACTGAACAAATTCGCCATTTAACAAAACTTTTATATGGATCGAAATCCGAAAAATCGAAATACAACGTACCAGATGGGCAAGGCTCATTATTTGATGATGACCCGGCTTTTAGCGAACCTGAGCACACAGAAGAACAAAGCCAACAGACAATCTCTTATACTGTTGTACGAAAAGTTAAATCAAAAAAACGAAATGATTCCTTGCATGATGGTATTGAAGTAGAAGCTATTCACCATCATCCGAAAAATACAATCTGTGACTGTTGCCAAGGGCAAATGATTGAAATTGGTAGTACACTTGTACGTGAAGAAGCAAAATTTATTCCTGCAAAAATGATGAAAGTACAGCACATTGAACATGCGTATGAATGTAAAGACTGCAAAGTTGATTCATCACAGCCAGCACAAATCAAACGCGGGAAAGCACCACAACCAGCGATTCAGCGTAGCATCGCAAGTCCTAGCGTACTTGCCAAAGTCATCTATGATAAATTTGCACAATATTTACCTCTTTACCGTCAGGTAAAGGAATGGAATCGCTATGGACTGAATACCAATGATAAAAACCTATCGAATTGGGTTATCCGTGTAGCACATGATTGGCTGTTACCTGTATACGAACGAATGAAAGAGTTGATGATGGCAAAATCGGTTTTGCATGTCGATGAAACATACGGACAAATTATCAACCGATCCGATGGGAAATCTGGCCAAGCCAATGCGTATAATTGGGTGTTTCGAAGTGTGCCAAGCCAAGGGCCAACAATGACTCTCTTTCAAAGCGCATTATCTCGAGCTCGATCTGTCCTTGAAAGTTTTATTGAAGGCTTTTCTGGAACGATTGTGTGTGATGGTTATTCTGCTTATGATAAGTTGGAAGGCGTTAATTTCGCAAATTGTTGGGCGCATGTTCGTCGTTATTGGCTGAAAGCTGATAGCAAAAATGGTAGAATCGGTGTGAAATATTGTGATGATTTATATCGACTAGAAAGGCAATTTAAACGTTTGTCTCCGAGTAAACGAAGAAAAAAACGTCAAAAGTACTCGAAGCCAATCGTGGAGGAATTCCTTCACTGGGTTGAAACATCACCATTTTACGGAAAAAATGCGTTAGCAAAAGCAGGCTGAATACACATTAAACAGGGCAAATGGACTCAAATTATTCCTGAATGATGGGCGAATTGAAATGGATAATAATCCAGCCGAGAACGCCATCCGTCCCAACGTTATAGGAAGAAAAAATTGGCTCTTTAGTGTAAGTGAAGCTGGTGCAAAAGCGAATGCCATCTGTTTAAGTATTGCTGAAACTGCCAAAAGTAACGGCGTTGATTTCTATGAATATATAAAGAAACTTTTTACGGATTTACCAAATCTCGGCGTCCAACAAAACCCTGAAATTTTAGATCAATACATGCCCTGGTCAAAAATGATTCAGGCAGAATGTAGCAAATAAATGAAATAGCCGTAATTCGATTAAAAAAGTCAGAATTTACGGCTATTTACGATGCGTACCGAAAGGTACACTTATTTTTTATAATTCGGGCTTACGTTGACCACAAACCATAAAAAGACTGGAGGAGTACTTCTTATGACTATTATACGACAACCTAGCCTATTTGGCATACAGGAATTATTTGACATGGAACCTACCCAAAAATATGAAGCCATTATTTCAGCGGTAGATTTGGATTCGATGTACCATCAAGTGGCGAAAAAATCACGGTTGGGTGCACCGGAAGAACTAAACTATGCAGCCATGATTATCTCCACCTTTGTAAGATACATAGAGCGCATCCCTACGATGAAGGATCTTATAAAACGTCTTCATGATGATCTAGCTTTTAAGTTAAATTGTGGCTTTTTGGTTTCTGATCATGTGCCTTCAGAATCCTCCTATTCACGTCTCATAACGAAATTGGAGGAAAGCGATATCCTTGAGAAAGAACAAGAAAAAGTGGTCCTCCAGGCTATTGCAGAAGGTTTCATCACGGATGATACAGTGGCCATTGATGCAACCCATTTTGAAGCACGAGACCAAGCGCAGCCAAAAGAAGAAAAGCCAAAATCTGAACCCCAAAAACGTGGTCGGAAATCAAAAGATGAGCGTGACGGGTGGCTTAAAGAACAAGCTGAAACGGAAGCCAATTTACCTTTATATGATAGAAAAATTGTGGCCCAATTAGATGTTCCCCTAGCCGAACTACGTGCCGAAGTTCCCCAAGACCCTAAATGGGGCGTGAAAAAGAACTCAGAAGGACAAAATGTTTTTTGGTTTGGCTACAAAGGTCATTTAGCCGTTGGTACATCAAGCCAATACATTCTACAGGCTCTTTTTTCATCTGGGAGTCTAAATGATGGTAAGGCAGCTATCCCTTTACTGAAAGGAATTCAGGAACGCCTTCACCTTCCATTACGTTATCAAACAATGGATGCGGGCTATGACTATGAACCCATATACGAGCAGGTACATCGAATGGGACAACAATCCGTCATCGCGTATAATAAGCGAAATGAAGGGGAAATCATTGGCTATGATAAACACTTTGCCCCAACTTGTTTCAGAGAGCATTCTTATCGTTATGATAGTTTTGATCCTAAATATGAAACATTGAAATACACAAGACCAAAGGAATGCAGCGACTGTCCCTTAGCTAATGAAGGTATTTGCCAAAAAGGTTTATAAAGTGAAAATCACTTCAGACCTTCGCAGATATACCGCACCAGCACGCGGGTCACAAGCATGGAAAAACATTTTCAAACGTCGTACTGCCGTAGAACGGGTTAATGCCTATCTGAAAGAATTCTTTCAACTGAACAATGTTCGCTATCGTACTGGGAAACGTGCAAAAATTCATTTTGACATGGTAACCCTTATTTATAATGCTTCAAAGTTAGCCGCAGACCGAATTAATGTACAATTAAATCAGCAACAAGTAGCATGATTTCTGTTTTTAAAAATATATTTTAGAAATTCTGTAGGATTCTGTATTTTTAAAAAGAGCAATTATGAAATTGACTCAAATATGTAAATGATTTCAGAAAGGAAAAATTATTTACATCAAACGTTGACGCTATTTTAGTATTAGATTTAAGCGGCCTTCCTGTGGAAATGAATTCATCTTTCGAACGATTAACAGGTTATACAAATGAAGAGTTTAAAAAAATAACCTTTCAATCTCTTATTCAAATGGAAGATTTGGATAATTATTTGAATTACTTCTATAAATCAGTACTTGGGCAATATCATCATTTTGATTGCAAAATAAAAAATAAATTCGGTGAGATTACAGATTTAAATATTATGACTATCCCCATTGTCGTTGAAGGACAAATTGTTGGAATACAAATGATTGCAAAAGATATCACACATTTAAAGAAAAAAAGGGAAGAAATCAGAAAGATAGAAGATTTCCACAGAGTAATGTCAGAAAATGTGATGGATATCATGTTAACGACCAATATAATGGGAAACATTTTTTACATATCCCCTTCTTGTCAAACTATACTCGGATATCAATCTGATGAATTAGTGGGAAAACATCTTTCGATTTTGATACATAAGGATGATAAGGAAAAGGCTTTTTGCGATCGTGAAAAATTAATAACAAACCTTGAGTCTAATAGGGGAACCTATCGTTTCTTAAAAAAGGATGGCAGTTATGCCTGGGTAGAGTCAATTTGTAAACCAGTCATTGACCGTGATACACAAAACATTTCAGAAGTAGTAAGTGTCATTCGGGATATTACTGAGCATGTGAAGGCTGAAGAAGAGCTATGCACTCGGAGAAAGGCATATCGGGATATAGTCGAAAAATCCCCGGATGCGATAGTAATGGCGAAAAATGAAAAAATTCTTTTTATTAACGAAATGGGAATAAATTTATTAAAAGCTAATCATGCAAAGGATGTAATTCAAAAATCAATATTGGATTTTATTCCTACAGGCTATCATACGAAAGCAAAAGAAAGAATGATGTTGATTTCTAAAGGGGAAACAACGAATTTTTCGGAGTACGAAATTATCCGAATGGATGGATCGACTTTTACAGCCGAAATAAAAAGTATTCCGACATTCTTTCAAAATGAACCGGCAATCCATGTGATCATTCGAGATATTACGGAACGTAAAAAGACACAAGAACTTTTACTCAACTCGGAAAAGCTAACGATTGCCGGACAACTTGCTGCTGGGATTGCACATGAAGTTCGTAACCCACTGACAGCTATAAAAGGATTTCTCCAACTAATGGAAGCACAATTAAATAACAAGACTTATTTCAGCATCATACAGTCAGAAATGGACAGAATCGAACTTATTCTTAGCGAACTGTTGATACTTGCCAAACCTCAAGATTTAAAATTTGAACGAGAAAATTTGAGTTCCTTAATTGAGGAGGTCAAAACGTTAATTGACACACAGGCAATAATGAATAATGTCCAAATCTATATTCTTAATGAATATCAAGATCTAGTAGTGAAATGTGATAGAAATCAGTTAAAACAAGTGTTCATTAATTTCTTGAAAAACGCAATTGAAGCTATGCCAGAAGGCGGAATTGTTACAATTGAAATAAAAAAACTAGGTACAAATAAGTTGAAGATTTTCTTTAAAGATACAGGTATAGGTATTCCACAGTCTATTTTAAAACGAATAGGTGAACCATTTTTTACAACTAAAGAAAATGGAACAGGATTGGGGATAATGATTTCAAAGCAAATCATTGAAAACCATAATGGAACCGTTCATTTTTGGAGTGATAAGAAGGGCACAATGATTGAAGTAATATTACCTATAGATAATAAACAATAAGAGCCTTAATTGTTATTAATTTCGAATAATAATGGTATAAATTTCTCAACCTGATTAATACAGATCATATCTCGGTTAAAAAGTAAATTATCAAATTGTAACTTCTTTGTCACCCTTTATAGGAAATATGTCTTATACTTAAGTTATATTAAACATTTTAGGTGGTAGGGCGGACGAATGAAAATGCGGAGGCTTAATAGAAGAGGGAAAATTACATTATTTAGTTTAATTGTAATCATTGCCTCTATTACAATAGGGGTTCAATTTCATAAAAAACAACTTACAGAACGGACGGCTGTTGTTGCAGCAATGGCGAAAGAAAACGTCAATAAAACGAAAAAAAGCCATGAAGATAAAAATTCTGGAACATCAAAGGATAAAAAAGGCGTAGAAAAACATCAAACTTCTGAAAAAAAAGAAAAAACATCGTCCAAAATATATAAAAAGCCTTCTATTCCAATTGTAAAACCTTCCGAGGAAAAAGTAATTTACTTAACATTTGATGATGGTCCTTCTAATAGAATAGAAGATTTAATGAATACATTGGAAAAATATAAGGCAGATGCTACATTCTTTTGGTTAGAGCCTAATATAAAAAGATTTTCAAAAGAGGCGAAGGATGCGGTAAAACGGGGATTTTCGATTGGACTTCATGGAGTTACCCATGATGCGAAGAAAATTTATGCATCAAGCAATTCAGTTGTAAACGAAATGGATACAGCCAATCATACGCTCAAAGAAATAACTGGTAAGTCTACTAGATTGATAAGAACTCCTTATGGGAGCTATCCATATATGACGCCACAATATAAAGCGGCGGTAGATAACGCAGGATTTATATTGTGGGATTGGAATGTGGATAGTATGGACTGGAAATTTAGAAATGGCCGTTATATAAACGAGGTTATTCAACAAGTCGAAAATTTAGAAAGCAAAAACATAACCCCAGTCATTTTACTCCATGATCGGGCAGAAACGATTAACAGTCTTCCAAAACTATTAAAATATTTTAAAAAGAATGGATATACATTTAAAAAAATTAAGCAAAACATTATACCAATTCAGTTTTAAAACAATAGTAAGTGCAATGCCTCCATGTTTGTGGGGGTTTTCTTATTATTTTATAATAACAATAGAATGAAATGAAAAAGGAGGTTTATTGGATGTCTTCGATTCTTTTGTTAGAAGATGAAATGTCGATTAGAAGTTTTATTAGTTTAAATTTAAAAAAGGCAAATTTAACCGTGTATGAAGCGGAAACAGGAGAGGAAGCATTAGAAATTTTTCATGACCATCCTAATCTCGATATCGCACTTCTAGATGTCATGCTTCCCGGGATTGATGGGTTTGATGTTTGCAAAGAAATTCGAAAAAAGGATCAACGAATCGGAATCATCATGTTAACGGCGAAAGCACAGGAAGATGATAAAGTAATAGGTCTTGATACCGGTGCAGATGATTATATAACGAAGCCATTCAGTATGAAAGAATTAGAGGCGAGAATCAGTTCTTTACTTAGAAGAATAAAAGCAATAGAAACTGTACCTAAACAAAATGTCATCTCCATTCCTCCTTTTTCGTTGGATAAAAGTAATAATACGATTTCTAAAAATAATCAACTCATTAATTTAACCCCTACCGAATTTGAATTAATAAAATTTTTAATGGAGAATGAGAACCAGCCTATTTCCAGAGATCAATTACTAGATCATGTTTGGGGACAATCCTTCGTCGGTGATTTGAAAATTGTTGATGTAAATATTCGCAGGATTAGAAAGAAAATTGAGGATTGTCCATCAGATCCAAAATTTCTAAAGACGTATTGGGGAATAGGATATATTTGGAAAAGGTGATTATCTATTTTAGAAAAGGGCATGCACCTATTTTTACTTTGATACATATTTTATCTAGGGAAAAAGATGGGAAGGAGAATTAGGTATGTATTGGGATCATGACTATTATAGACAACAACTTCTCCCAAATCTAGGTAATATGAATCAATCAGGTGGATTGTTAAAGCCTTTTCAGGGGAGTGGCAATAACCAAGTATTTCCGTTTGGAAACGCAACGGGACAGGGGCAATGGCATCCGACTGGTCCGCCGCCGGGACAAGGGCAAGGACCCTCACCAGGACAGGGACAAGGACAAGGGTTTCCACCAGGCCTACCACCAGGACAAGGACAGGGACAAGGGTTTCCACCGGGCCCACCGCCAGGGCAGGGACAAGGACAAGGGTTTCCACCGGGCCCACCACCAGGACAGGGGCAAGGATTTCCTCCAGGTCCACCACCGGGAGCCGGACAAGGGACGCAATCCGGCAGTCATTCGTCTAGTCCATCCGTTTATGCGGTAGACCCGGGTGCATTTAAAGGATGTTTACATCGATATACAAGAGTGCGTTTACGTAATGGCCAAAGATTTTGGTTTTATCCAACCTTTATCGGAAGAACATCAGTTGCCGGATACAGATGGATTAACAATCGATGGAGATACGAAGGAATGGACACCAATCGAATTGTTTCGTTTAACTGTTCCTAAAAGTTTATAAACAATTATACTAAGATCATATTACTATTCTAATATGGTCTTTTTTTGTTAGTCTAATGGAAATCCTTCCTCAAACATTTCAATGAAATTTTTCGCACTTTTCGGCAAGTATCGGTCTTTACTCCATATAAGTGCAGATTCCGCTACTATATTTGTATTTTCTATTTGAAGAACTTGAACATTCGACGTTTGGAAAGAAAGCAATGAGTATTTTGGAATAATCGTGGCCCCCATCCCTTTTGAAACGAGGGATAAAATCATCGTCACATCCGGGCATTCACAGATGATATTCGGTTCAAATCCATGTCTTCGGCACTCATCGACTACCAATTCATATTGTCCTGAACCTTTAATGCGATGAAGGAGCAAAAGTGGGATTCCCTTTAATTGCTCCATTCTTATTTTTGAAGAACAAAGATCCATCTCTCGAACCCAATCATGATGAAGTACGGCTACATACGGATCTTTCGATAAATGCAGGTAGGAGAACTCTGATAAATCCATTGGAAGACGGGTAACGCCAATATCAATCTCCTTATTTTTAATCTGTTCACCTATGACAAATGAATCCCCTTCCCTTAATTGGATTGTGACAAGGGGATACTTTTTCACAAAAGCAGGGAGTCTCTCCGAAAAAAATGAAAAGCAAGATTTGGATGCACCTAATGAAAGAGTTCCCCTGCAACCCTCGTCTGTTTCTTTCACTTCTATAATCGTTTCTTCAAGTTGATGGATTAATTTCTGCGCTTTTTTATATAAAACCTTTCCAGCATTCGTCAATTCTAATTTCTTCCCGCTTCTCGCGATTAATTTTACCCCGAGTTCCTCTTCTAAGAGTTTTAATTGATGACTTAATGGAGGCTGGGCCATATGAAGTTTTTTCGCAGCACGAGTAATTTGGCCTTCCTCAACGATTGTTGAAAAGTAATGCAACTGCCGTATATCCATTTCATCCCACCTAATGCATACTTTTAAAGTATATAAAACAAATATTTTAAATATTTTAAATATACTTTACCATATGCTACATTCGAAATGTGAGGGTTTTCAAAAAATACATACTTTTAAGGAGTGTGAAAGACTTGAAAATGTTTGAGGAAGCAAAGCAAAAGCTGAGAGGGTCAATTGCACCAATCGTCACACCATTCCACGAAGATTATTCCATTGATTATGCAACATTTGAAAATCTAATTGATTGGCATATTAGTAGTGGAACACACGCCATTTCTGTAACAGGTACAACCGGTGAACCAAGTTCCCTTACTGTGGAGGAACGGATTCGCGTAATGGAAACAGCCGTTAAGAAAATCAATGGAAGAGTTCCTTTCGTACCAGGAACTGGATCAACTAATCATCAGGAAACACTTTATTTGACAAAAAAAGCACAAGAAATGGGTGCCGATGCTGCACTTGTCATTGTCCCTTATTATAATAAGCCATCACAGCATGCTTTATATAAGCATTATAAAATTGTCGCCGATTCAGTTGATATCCCCATCATCGTCTATAACATCCCCGGAAGAACAGCAACCAATCTTCATGTCGATACGCTCGCAAGATTACATGAGGACTGCCCTAATATCATCGGAGTGAAAGAATCCAACAAAGATTTTGAACATGTGAATCGTGTCCTTCTTAAATGTGGGAGAGATTTTCTGCTTTACTCAGGAATTGAATTATTATGTTATCCAATGCTTGCTATCGGTGGAGCCGGACATATTAGTGCCACAGCCAATGTTGTCCCTGGAAAAATAGCCGATCTCTATAATACATGGGTGGCCGGTGATGCGCAAAAAGCGTTAGATCTGCATTTTGAATTAATGGAGTTAAATGATGTCCTATTTAAAGATACAAATCCTGCACCATTAAAGGCCGCGTTAGGAATGATGGGGAAAATTAAACCAGTCCTGCGTTTGCCGATGGATCTGCCAACTGCTGAACTGCAAAACGAAATTCGTGACGTATTACAGCAGCATGTAGTATTGCCAGATGAAATCGCAGCAAAAAGATAGGAGGAAACAAATGAGCAATTTAAAAGATATTCAGCTTTATATAAATGGTGAATTTATTGACGCCGCTTCAGGCAAAACATTTGAAAATATCAATCCATTTACAAATGAAGTAATCAACTATATTGCTGAAGGTGATGCCGCAGATATTCATGTGGCCGTAGAAGCGGCACATCGTGCATTCCACGGTGAATGGGGGCAATTGAAAGTAAGTGAACGATTAAAATATATTTATAAAATTGCTGATTTAATTGATGAACATATTGAAGAGATTGCTCCTTTGGAATCAATGGATACAGGGCTGCCTATCAGCCAAACGAAAAATATGGTGGCTCGATCTGCACAAAATTTTCGCTTCTATGCCGAAATGGTTTCCAATCGTTTAGTCGGTGAAGCATATCAGGTCGATGATGAGTTTATTAACTATACGATTCACAAGCCGATTGGTGTAGCGGGATTAATTACCCCATGGAATGCTCCTTTTATGCTTGAAACATGGAAGATTGCTCCCGCTCTAGCGACAGGAAATACAGTCGTATTAAAGCCTGGTGAATGGTCTCCGGTGACAGCCAATCGATTAGCGGAAATTATTGACAAAGCCGAACTTCCAAAAGGTGTATTTAATGTGGTACACGGTTTTGGAGAAACAGCAGGTGCCTCACTTGTCGCCCACCCAAATGTGCAATTAATTTCTTTTACAGGTGAAACGACAACGGGTTCGGAAATTATCAAAAATGGCGCAGATACACTAAAAAGAGTATCCGCTGAACTAGGGGGAAAATCACCAATCATTGTTTTTGACGATGCTGATTTTGATCGAGCTCTTGATGCATGTACATGGGGGATCTTTTCTTTTAACGGTGAACGTTGCACAGCAAATTCAAGATTATTTGTTCAAGAATCAATTTATGAACAATTTGTTGATGCATTAAAAGAACGAATACCAAAGATTATTGTCGGTGATCCGCTTAATAATGAAACAGAGGTCGGACCGCTTATTCATATCGAACATTTTAACAATGTGAAAAAATATATCCAACTAGCGAAAGATGAAGGGGCTGAAATCTATAGTGGAGAAGTTCCAAAAGAATTCGGAAAAGGAAATTTTGTTCCACCAACATTGCTGTTAAATGTGACGAATGAAATGCGAGTGGCACAAGAAGAAATATTTGGTCCTGTTATGGCAGTAATGAAATTTACGGATGAAAAAGAAGTGATTCGCCTGGCAAATGACACGAAATACGGTCTAGCAGGTTACGTATGGACAAATGATATAAAACGCGGGCATCGGGTAGCTCAAGGTGTTGATTCAGGCATGGTTTGGATTAATTCACAAAATGTGAGGGATCTTCGTATTCCATTCGGTGGCAGTAAATATAGCGGAATGGGCCGTGAAGGAGGACATTACGCATTTGACTTTTATACAGAAACACAAGTGGTCCATGTTGCCTTAAGTGCCCATCATATTCCGCAATTTGGAAAAAAGGAGAAATGATAGATGCCGGCAAAAACAGGAAAAGAGTATATTGAGAGATTAAAAAAAGCAAATAACAATATTTATATACACGGAGAAAGAGTAAATGACGTAACAGAACATGCGGCGTTTAAAAATGTCATTCAATCAATGGCGAAATTATATGATCTTCAATACGAAAAGGAAGACAAATTATTATACAAATCACCAACTACAGGTGAGAAGGTTGGAATGACATTTTTACAGCCGAAAACGATCGATGACTTAATAGCAAGACGAGTGGCGATGACAGAATGGGCGAAAGTTTCAGGGGGAATGATGGGACGTTCACCTGACTATCTGAATGCGGAAGTTATGGCGATGGGAGTGGCTTATGATTTCTTTTCCGAAGGGGACCCATCCCTTGCTGAAAATGCGAAAAACTACTATGAATATGCGCGAGAAAATGATATTAGTTTAACACATACCTTAATCCATCCCCAAGTGAATCGCGCGAAAGCACAGCATGAGCAAAAAGATGCTAATGTGGCCCTTCATCTCGTTGAGAAAAATAAAGATGGAATTATTGTTGATGGGATTCGACTTCTTGCCACACAAGGTGGAATCACAGACGAAATTCTCGTTTTTCCTTCAACAGTTAAAAAGGCCGGCGAGTTAGATGATCCGTACTCACTTGCGTTTGCAATACCGAATAATACTCCCGGATTGAAATTTATTAGCCGAGAATCATTTGATTATGGAAAAAATCAATGGGATCATCCACTTTCCTCTCGTTTTGAAGAAGGGGATGCGATTGTCTCATTTGAAAATGTCTTTGTCCCTTGGAACCGTGTTTTTGTATGCGGAAATTCATCGATATGTAATCGCACCTTCCGGGAAACGAATGCGGTCGTTCATATGGCTCATCAGGTAGTTGCCAAAAATATTGTGAAAACGGAATTTCTTCTAGGATTAGCTCTTTCCGTAATGGATGCAATTGGTATTGATCAATTCCAGCATGTTCAAGATAAAGGAACAGAAATTATGTTAGCACTTGAAACGATGAGAAGTCATTTGTTCAGGGCGGAGCATAATGCAAAGCTTGATAAATGGGGAACGATGACACCAGATTATGCCGCACTTGATGCAGCAAGAAATTGGTATCCAAGAGTTTATCCGCGATTAGTAGAAATTTTAAGAATCTTAGGGGCATCTGGATTGATGGGTATCCCAACCCAAGCAGATTTCCAAAATGAAGATATTGGTGCATTAATTGATCGGGGTTTACAGGGGAAAAATCTTGAAGGATATGAACGCGTGCAATTATTTCGATTGGCATGGGATATGACAATGAGTGCGTTTGGAAGTAGACAAATGCATTACGAATATTACTTTTTCGGGGATCCGATTAGAATGGGAATGACCTATTTTGAAGGATATGAAAAGGAGCCATATAAGGAAATCATTCGCGATTTTCTCGGTCAAGTTAAATCAGATAAATCCAGCTTTTTAAATGTGTAATAGCGGGGGGAAGTATGGTGAATTTTAATATCATTCGAGCGGCTAGAACGGTATTGAACGTGACAAATCTAGAAGAATCAAGACGTTTCTATGTTCATGCACTTGGATTTATTGAGACGGAAAGTGATGACAAACATATTTACTTGCGTGGTCTTGAAGAACATACCCACCATAGCCTAGTGCTGAAAAAAAGTGACCGACCTAGTGTAGAAGCAATAAGCTATAAAGTTTTTGCAGAAGCAGATTTGGATACATTATCCGCGTTTTTTACAGAAAAAGGGTATCGGATTAAGTGGATGGAATCTGGTTCGCAAAAGGCGATGGGGCGGACGTTAAGGGTGCAGGATGTTTCCGGACTCCCTCTTGAGTTTTTTGCAACGATGGATCCCGTAGATCGTTTGTTGCAGCGCTATGATTTGTATAAAGGGGCAAAAGTTCAGCGTATCGATCATTTTAACTGTGCTGTAACCGATGTCGAGAAAGCATACAATTTTTACATTAATGAACTCGGATTTGCTTGTTCCGAGTACACAACTGCCGATGATGAAAAAATATGGGCCGCTTGGCTTCATCGTAAACCGACAGTACATGATGTAGCATTTATGAATGGGGTAGGACCGCGACTTCACCATGTCGGTTTCTGGCTAAGTGATCCGATGAGTGTGATTCATACTTGTGATGTGTTGGCATCATTAGGTTATGGCTCAAGCATCGAGCGAGGACCTGGACGACATGGCTTATCAAACGCCTTCTTCCTTTATTTACGAGATCCAGACGGACACAGAATCGAGTTGTATAACGGAGATTACTTAACAAGTGATCCAGACTTTAAACCGGTAAAATGGGATCTAGACGATCCAATGCGCCAAACCTTTTGGGGCCATGCAGCACCAGATTGCTGGTTTAACGAAGCATCAACCGTTTTAGATATCCATACGGGGCAGGCCGTCGAGACAGGCGACCCGAAATTAGAAAAGAAAAAGCCGACGATTATTATTTAGATAGACTAATTTTGATAGAAAGGAGGGAGTGGAGTTGGAAACAAAAATTAAGTTTAAACTTCAAGGGAAATCAATACTAGAAGAAGCGAGCATCGATAAAAAAGGTAATCAAATCCTCTTTCAAGGTGCTAATTATAAGATGAATCAACTACCATGGGACGTCCCTATTTCCGGAACGATCTGTGGAACATTATTAAATTACAAAGGTGCACTTGAGGCAATGGGGGATAAATTGAATCAGGCACCCTATCAATCACCACCGAAAGCTCCGATTTTATATATTAAACCAGTAAATACGATGATTAGCTGTGACACTCCTATCCCAATTCCATCAGACATACAAGAATTGGAAGTAGGGGCAGCCTTAGGAATAGTGATAAGTCGACCTGCTACAAAGGTAAAAGAGAATCAAGCATTTAATTATATAGCTGGCTATACAATTGTAAACGACATTAGTATCCCGCATAAAAGTGTGTATCGACCGGCAATTAGCGAAAAAGCTCGAGATGGGTTTTGTCCAATCGGTCCTTGGATTGTAGAAAAAAGTGCACATATTAATCCCGACAATCTAACAATAAAAGTTTTTGTTAACGAAGTGCTGCGTCAAGAAAATACAACAGCCAATTTGATTCGCCCTGTATCGAAACTTTTACAAGATATTACGGAGTTTATGACGCTAAATCCCGGGGACACCGTATTAGTAGGAATTCCCGAAAATCCACCTAAAGTGAAAGCTGGAGATCGAATTAGAATAGAAATTGAACAGATCGGAAATTTGGAGAATACCGTAGTTCATGAGAAGAATGCAGCATTGGGGGTATCAATTTGAAAAGAGCCCGCATTGTCTATAAGGGAGCCGTTCATTGCGTTGTTGAACACGAGGGGAAAATTAAGCTACCAGATGGGCAGATCGTTTCAGAACATGAAGTTGAATGGCTGCCGCCAGTTACACCGAAAACGATTTTTGCCCTCGGCTTAAATTATGCAGACCATGCAACAGAACTAGATTTTAAGGCACCGAGTGAGCCGTTAGTATTTTTAAAGGGGATGAATACGCTACTTGGTCATCGAGGCCAGACGAAGCGTCCTTCAGATGCCACTTTTATGCATTATGAATGTGAGTTAGTAGTTGTCATTGGGAAAAAGGCACGACATGTAAAAAAAGACGAAGCCTATGAATATATTGAAGGATATACAATTGCTAATGATTATGCGATCCGCGATTATTTAGAAAACTATTATCGCCCCAATTTACGGGTTAAAAATCGTGATACGTGCACACCGATCGGACCGTGGGTCGTTGATGCAGCAGATATCGACAATCCAATGAATCTCACATTGCGAACCTATGTAAACGGCCAACTAACACAAGAGGGATCAACGAAAGATATGGTCTTTGACATTCCATTTCTAATTGAATATTTAAGTAGTTTTATGACGCTAAACGCAGGAGATATTATTTTAACGGGAACCCCTAAAGGCGCGGTTGATACAAAAGTAGGAGACGAAGTCATTACAGAGATTGAAGGAATTGGCCGTTTAGTTAATACGATTGTAAGTGATGTGGGGGGAGAATAATGCCGCATTTTATCATAGAATATACCGATAATATTAAAGAAGAGGCAAGAATACAAGAATTATTAAAAAAAATAAATGACGTACTCATTTCAAAAAATATATTCCCTGTTGGTGGGATTCGTTCAAGGGCGATTGAACTCCATAACTACTGTATTGCAGATGACAGTCATGATGATGCGTTTGTCCATGCAAGCTTGAAAATCGGTGCCGGACGGTCGGAAAAGGTAAAGCAAGCAACGTGTAACGAGATATTCAATGTTATGAAGGATCACTTTGCCCATTTATATCAACATCGTTATCTTGCATTATCACTTGAATTAAATGAATTTAGCGAGGCAGGAACTTATAAATTAAATAATATTCATACCAGATATAAGAAAGCAAATGCCTCCGATAACAAATAAAAGAAAATAACATTACATTTCTGTCCAGCTCCAGCGCCCTATCGACTAGAGGACTTCAGAAACAAGTCAAGGTCCCGTAAGTCCTCTAAGTCGATGAACAAGGCGCCCCGCGCATTTCTAATTAGGAGGGATTAAATGGATGATCGATTATTTCGAACGGTAATGGGGAAATTTGCTACAGGCGTTACGGTCATTACAACTTTAACGAATGATAAAGTCCATGGAATGACCGCTAATGCATTTATGTCAGTCTCACTTAACCCGAAATTAATTTTAATTTCTATTGGCAATCATGCAAATATGAAAAAATATATCGAAGAATCCGGTAAGTTCACCGTAAATATTTTGTCAAAGGAACAACAAGAAGAATCCCAATATTTCGCAGGTCAGCTGAATGAAAAAAGAGAAATACAGTTTCAATGGATAGCAGGGGTACCGATTCTTCCTCGTTCCATTGCAAATATTGTTTGTGATGTTTATGAAACTCATTTAGCAGGGGATCATACTCTATTTATCGGTGAGGTAAAGGACATTCATACTGAAGATGGCGACCCGTTAACCTTCTATAGAGGAAAATATGATTGTATAACTTCGTAATTTTTAAGACCCTTAGAGTGATTTCTCAAGGGTTTTTTTACGAGAAAAAATTGTATTAATCTGAATCTTAAATGTCTTATAAACGTATTACCTTTAAAAGGGGAGTGGTGAAATGTCAAAAAATAATAGAAAAATAAAATCCATATTATTTTTAAGTCTAATGATTATGATGTCAGCGTTTTTTATAGTTGCTTGCTCTAAGGCTGAAGCAGAAAACACAACAGCCGATACCGATACAAATAAAGAAGTAATTAATAAAGTACTTGAGCACCAATTTTCTGGTCCGGATGAGAAGTTTATCGACCTAATGTGGAATCCTAAATATAAAACTGTTGTCAATAACAAAGAGGAAAACAAGGAATTTGATAAATATGTAGCAAAGATATACGGACCATACTTTACAGAATCTGAGCTTGACTCCTTTATTGCTGCATTCGGTACTCAATACCCAACATATGCTCACGAAAATGGATATAAGTTAAATCTTAAAGGTGTTACGATTGAGCGAAGTGAGAAAAATAGCTATAGCTTCATAGCAAATGTCGGTTACCGGAAAAATGGAGATGAAGAAAAAGTTGCAAATGTAAAAGGAGTCATTATTTTTTCTACAAAAGAAAAAGGGAAAATTGGGAGATTCGAATACAGAGACGACGATTTGATGGATAAATTGAGAGAATAAGCAAATAAAAAAGATGATATCTTTTCTAAACGTTAAAAATATATTAATATAGTAATTGTTGGATAAAGTTCCGTTTGTTCCTACTAGAAAAATATATGAAGTTATAAATTTCATGGGTTTTATAAATATTGTTCTAAATAGAAACCCAATTTGGAAAGTTTATAATTTTGTTTTTTCTAAATATTTTATTGACGATTTAATTATTCTTAAATTATGATAATTATATTGATATAATATCTTAATTTTCTAGGGGGAACAAGAATGGATGCAACAATGAACAAGCAACTAGAATCCAAACAATCAAAAAAGCACCCGCCTGGCTTATACTTGTTATTTATGACAGAGATGTGGGAGCGTTTTAGTTATTATGGAATGAGAGCGATCCTAGTACTCTATTTAACTAAATCATTGGTTAATGGCGGATTAGGAATGAACGAAAGCACTGCACTTATGTTATATGGTTTCTTTACGGGAGCAGTTTACTTTACGCCATTAATTGGTGGCTGGTTGTCTGATAGATTTTTGGGACAAAGAATCGCTGTTACAATTGGTGGTATTATCATGGCAATCGGGAATATCGTACTTTTTGCCCATCAAAGTTATGCAGCTGTTTATACCGGACTAATCTTCTTAATCATCGGTAACGGATTTTTTAAACCGAATATTTCTACGATTGTTGGTGAACTGTATGACCCGAAAGACAAGCGTCGTGATGCGGCATTTACGATTTTCTATATGGGAATTAACCTCGGCGCATTTTTCTCCCCGTTAATTATCGGTCTAATTACAGATAAATGGTTTGCTGTTCATGCACACGGTGCCATTGAATATGGTTATAAGTATGGTTTCCTTGCTTCAGCGATTGGGATGATTATTGGACAAATCCTATTTAACACATTAGGTAATCGTTTCTTAGGTGATATCGGTAAAAAACCGGTTGGGAAACCACAAGTTTCTACTAGTGGTGCCGTTGAAAAACAAAAGTTAACTAAAGTTGAAAAAAATAGAATGAAAGTCATCTTTATTTTAACAGTTCTTGTTATCTTTTTCTGGGCGGGATTCGAACAAGCTGGTGGAGCCTTAAGTATTTATACAGATAAGTTCGTTGATCGTACGATTTTTGGCTGGGAAATACCAACTTCTTGGTTCCAATCCGTTAACCCGTTATTTATCGTATTGTTGGCACCACTTGTTTCATTGCTATGGGTAAAACTATCAAATAGTAAACGCGGAGATATTCCAGTTCCAACGAAAATGGGCTTTGGGATGATACTTTTAGGAATTGGCTATATCGTATTACTCTTTGCTATTATGCAAACAGGAAGCAATGAACATCATATTACGACAAAAGCAAATATTTTATTCATCGTATTTACCTATCTTTTCCATACAGTCGGTGAATTGTTCTTATCACCAGTGGGATTGTCGTTTGTAAGTAAATATGCACCAATTAAGTATGCATCTTTATTAATGGCTGTTTGGATGGCAAGTTCCTTCGTAGCTAATATTATTGCCGGACAACTAGGTTCCTTTACTGGAAAATTAGGGTATTTTGAAGTCTTTTCTGTTATCGGATTAGTAGTCATCGTTCTAGGACTTATCCTACTATCAATTTCCAGAAAACTTGTGAAAATGTTAGGCGATGATTCAACAGCAAAAATTGAAGATGTGAAAAATGAAGAAATCAATGACAGTGTATTAAGTACAAACTAATTAATAATTGCATAAAGAAACAAAACGAGTATGAAATCACAAAGGTTTCATACTCGTTTTGTTATTAATATGTAAAGATTCTGCTTTATTTTGTTGAAATATTTTGTGCCGCATAAACGATAATTTGTGGATCATACAAAATCATTTGTGGAACATAAACAACTTATCAAACATCAGAATTTCAGTTGTAAATCATATAAAGGGCATCCTTATTTTTTAACTCCAATAAAGCTGAATTTTCAGAAATAGATATTGACAATGTAATAGAGGCGCGTTATTCTGAAATTAATATGACGTAATTATGTATCTACGAAAAAATAACGTCATATAATTATTAGAAATGTAATCGTAAGGGGGGCAATTATGATTGAATCTGCAGATCGATCATTGATTCAACATCAGCAGCTTCATGATTTGAAAAATACGATTCATCGAGTCTATCAGAACGTTCCATTTTATCAACAACAATTTCTCAAATTACAACTTACTCCTCATGATATTCAGCAATTGGATGATATACGAAAGCTCCCATTTACAACGAAAAAAGATCTTCGAGATCATTATCCATTTGGTCTTTTTGCATCAAAACAAAATGAATTAGTTAGGATTCACGCCTCTTCAGGAACAAGTGGCAAACCGACGGTAGTTGGTTACACAAAAAAAGATATCGAAAATTGGTCATCTATAGTAGCAAGAGCAATCTCAATTGCAGGCGGAAATACTGGTGATATTTTGCAAAATGCATATGGCTATGGATTATTTACAGGCGGCCTCGGTCTTCATTATGGAGGAGAAAAATTAGGTGTAACCGTTATACCGATATCCGGCGGCAACACGGAAAGACAAATTAATATTATTCAAGATTTTAAGCCGACCATTCTTTGTTCTACACCTTCTTATGCATTAAATATTGGCGAAAAAATGATAGAGCTTGGCCTTAATCCTCGGGATACATCATTAAGGATTGGCATTTTCGGAGCTGAACCATGGTCCGATGAAATGCGGAACAAGCTAGAAGATTTATTTGATATTAAAGCATGTGACATATATGGACTAAGCGAAGTCATTGGACCGGGTGTAGCGATAGAATGTTATGAAGGACAGAACGGACTACATATCGCAGAAGATCATTTTTTAGTTGAAGTAATCGATCCACAAACATTGCAGCCTGTTTCCAATGGGGAAGAAGGAGAATTGGTTTTTACAAGCTTAAAAAAGGAAGCGTTTCCAATTATCCGATACAGATCAGGAGACATCGCATCGATCACCACTGAAAAATGCATTTGTGGTCGAACAACAGCGAGAATGTCCCGCATCAAAGGACGAATTGATGACATGATCATAATACGAGGAATCAATGTGTTTCCTTCGGATATCGAACATCATCTCATTCAAATGAAAGATATCGCACCACATTATCAAGTACATCTTCTTAGAAAATCCTCACTAGACGAAATTGAACTTCACGTAGAAATAACCGAAGAACTTTTTCAACAAACATCACAGAATCTACAACACCCAAAAATAAAAACACTGCAAAAAGAAATTTACGAAAAAATGAAATCAAACTGTTTAATCTCAATGAAAATCACAATACACCCACCAAAAGCATTTCCAAGATCGGAGGGGAAGGCAGTCAGAATTATTGATCAAAGATACAACAAAGCTAAACAATAGCAAGATTTAAGCACAAAACAGCCAAGGAAATAATCTTTTAGAATTTAGCTTTTTTCCAGAACGCAGAGTGGATTGGAGCGAAAGGAACCTGACTCCTGCGGGACATAGAGGAAAAGTCGAGACCCCACAGACGCGTAGCGTCGAGGAGGCTCGACTTCTCACCGCGAAAAAGCAGGTTCCTGTAGCGGAAAGGAACGGTCTATATTATGAAAAGCCCCACGAAAGGAGATAATTATGAACTTCGTTGATACCCATCAATTAACAGAAGAAGAGAAACATCAGCAATTTATGGAAAGAATCAATAACGGCGAGAAAATAGAAGCCAATGACTGGATGCCAGATGATTACCGCATGGTCCTAATTAAATTAATTTCCATGCACGGAATTAGTGAAATCATGGGCGCTTTACCGGAAAAGGAATGGGTACCTAAAGCCCCATCATTACGCAAAAAACTCGGTATTATGGCAAAAGTTCAAGACGAAATGGGGCATGGGCAACTTCTCCTACGCGTCGTTGAAGATTTACTTGAGCCACTAGGTAAAACCCGAGAAGACATCATGAATGATTTATTTACAGGAAAATTAAAGTTTCACAATGTCTTCCATATGGAAGCACCAACTTGGGCGGATGCCGGAATGATTGCCTGGCTTGTCGACGGTGCTGCAATCATGACACAAACGAATATGTTACAAGCTTCCTATGGTCCCTATGCACGCGCACTCCAAAGAATTTGTGCAGAAGAGGTTTTCCATGCGCAACACGGTGAATCGATTATTATGGCACTTGCGGAAGGAACCGATAAACAGCGGGAAATGCTGCAAGATTCCTTAAATCGCTGGTGGGATTCCCTTTTAATGTTTTTCGGACCCGCAACCGCACAAACAACCGGTTCATCAAAACAAGACTTAACGATTAAATACAAAATAAGAACGAAAACAAATGAACAATTACGGCAAGACTTTTTTACAAAATATGTACCAAGAGTTCTTGCATTAGGACTAAAGCTGCCGGATGAGACGATGCATTTTGATCAAGAGGCAGGAGAATGGGTATACCAACAACCTGATTGGAATGAATTTAATAAAATTATTTCAAATAACGGTCCTAAATCGAAGTCCAGACTTCAGCTACGTATAACAGCCTATGAAAATAACCGCTGGGTACGTGAAGCATTAGGATAAAGTAACTGGATCCAAAAGGAGTGGTCGTATTGGAAAAACAATCTAATTCCAATAATTTTTATGAAGTCTATGAGGTTTTCAGTCGACGAACGTTCAAATCTGATATGCAGCATCAATTTAGTTTACTCGCACCAAATCAGGAAATGGCATTTGTCATGGCTCAGGAAAATTTTATGAGGCGGGAACCTGTCGTCGATATTTGGGTAGTGAAACGTTCCGATATCCGGAAATTACAGCCTGAAGAAAGGGCGTCTATTTCGCGATTAGATAATAAAGATTACCGTTTAACAAAAGGATACGGCTATTTGAAAAAGAAATGGCGCCAATACGAACAGCAAGTGTTAGATGAAAAGGAAATCATGTCATGGGGAGGGGTGCAGCGTGGAACAACAGATCGCAAATAAAGAATATAAAGAAGTGCTAATCGAATTATTGTATCAATTAGCAGATGATGATTTCATCCTAGCCTATCGTGGTTCAGAATGGCTCGGTTTAGCTCCCCATATTGAAGAAGATATTGCCTATGCATCGATAAATCAGGCTACGATGGGGCACGCCGTCATGTATTATGAACTACTGGAATCCCTCGGTGAAGGGGCTGCTGATGAACTAGCCCATGAGCGTAAAGCCGATTATCGAAAAAATGCTATTTTACTAGAAATGGCCAATGGTACGGGAACTTATTTAAATCAACCAAAATATGATTGGGCCTTCACCGTTGTCCGCCATTATTTCTATGATATTTATAAAAAATTAAAACTTGAATCGTTAAAACATTCATCCTTTGAACCGTTAGCACATGCTGCGATGAAAATGAAAATGGAACAATATTATCATATTATGCATTGGAAAGTTTGGTTTAATCAGTTGTGTTTAAGTAATGGGGAAGGAAAAACGAGAATGCGAGCGGCAATTCAAAAAGTATGGGATGAATTTGCGGGAGTACTATCCTACGGTCCAAATGGCAAATTAATGTCTGATTACGGATTGATTGAAGCAGAGCATATATTTAAAAAGCGATGGGAAACAGAAATGAAGAAGGTTTTTGAAGATATTTCGATGCCATATCCCGGTGAACCACAAATGAAAAAAGGAAATGGAAGGGAAGGGTTCCATACCGAAGACCTGCAAGACGCATTAGCAACACTAAGTGAAGTGTACGCCTCGGATTCGCAAGCAACTTGGTAAAAAGAAGGGTGGATATCTTGACATTAAAAAATGAATTACTTATACAAGTGGAAAAGTGCTTAGAAAATGTGAAAGATCCGGAAATCCCATCAGTAAGTGTTGTTGACTTAGGAATGATTGAAGAAATAAAAATTTTGGAATCAAATAAGGTTCATATTAAGGCACTCCCAACGTTTTTAGGATGTCCTGCCTTGGAGATTATTCGAAAAAATATAACCGACACTGTTTTACAAATAAGTGAAGTAACCTCCGTTGAAGTGGAATTTATATATCACCCGCCATGGACATCCGATCGAATATCAGAAGTAGGTAAAGAAAAGTTGAAGCAATTTGGCATTGCTCCACCACCGGTCTTTAATGAGGAAATCCATGAGTGGAAAGTCGAATGTCCCTATTGCGGCTCCTACTATACAACAATGGAAAACTTATTCGGACCAACCGCTTGCCGCAGTATCCTATACTGCAAAGCCTGCAAAAACCCATTTGAAGCAATGAAACCAATATCTAATCTAATGTAAAGACATTTTAATAATGAGAGGAGAAACAATATGTATAAAATGATCGCATTATTTAAAAAACCAGAGGATCCTGCAAGTTTTGATGAATATTATTTTAATACCCATATGCCTATGACGAATCAAATTCCGGGCCTAGAGAAGGTTGAAATTACAAAAATGTCGGGTTCAAGTCCCTATTATCTCATGTGTGTCATGTACTATGCAAGCAAAGAAGCATTTAAAGAAGCATCAAAAACTCCTGAATCCAAGGCTTCCGGAAAAGATGTAATGGAATTTGCCGGTGATTTAGTTACATTCATGTTTGGTGAAGATGTGAATGGATAATTTGAAATTTATTCAGGTAGAAACGGATGAGAATATCGGGATCATCCAGCTCAATCGACCGGAAGTGTTAAATGCACTCAATCGAAAAATGGTGAATGAAATTGTTCGAACGATCGAGGATATGGATAGAGATGAAAAAGTTAAAGTGATCGTTCTATGCGGAAATGGCAAGGCATTTGCAGCTGGAGCAGACATAAATGAAATGGCACAGGATTCGGCAATTGATCTGGAATTATTAAACCAGTTTGCTGATTGGGACCTGCTTTTACAAGTGAAAAAACCAATGATCGGTGCTGTTCACGGATTTGCATTAGGTGGGGGCTTTGAACTTGCACTCGCTTGTGATCTCCTTTTTGCAGCAGAAGATGCTAAATTCGGATTTCCTGAAATTAATTTAGCTGTCATGCCAGGTGCAGGTGGGACACAAAGATTAACGAAGCTTATGGGGAAAACAAAAGCATTGGAATGGCTTTGGTCAGGTGAGATGATGACAGCTTCTGAAGCTGAACAACATGGAATCATTAATAAACGACTTCCAAAAGAACTTGTTATTGAAGAAACAATTAATTACGCAAAAAAATTAGCGGAAAAACCAGCGCTCTCTGTTCGATTCATTAAGGAGGCCGTGTATAAGGCAGTCGACGATTCTTTGCTCGAAGGAATGCAATATGAACGGAAAAACTTCTCACTATTATTTTCAACAGAAGATCAAAAAGAAGGCATGAAAGCATTTATGGAAAAAAGAAAGCCACAATTCAAAGGACGGTAGGGGTGAGGATATGTATGAAACCATTTTATATGAAGTAAAAAATCAAGTTGCGTGGATCACATTGAATCGACCGGATAAATTAAATGCATTTAATGAACAAATGAAAGTCGAAGTAAGAAACGCATTAAAAGATGCAGCAAAAGATCATGATATACGGAGCATCGTTATTACAGGTGCAGGTCGTGCCTTTTGTTCAGGTCAAGATCTTCAATCAGTGAAGGAAGATACCGATTATGGTGAACTTTTACGAAAATACTATAATCCGATGATTAGAGAAATGGCGTCGATTGAAAAGCCAATCATTGCAGCCATTAACGGAACAGCAGCAGGGGCAGGATTGAGCTTAGCACTTGCATGCGATTTTCGCTTGGCAACAGCTAATGCAAGCTTTATCGAAGCATTTATCCATGTTGGTTTAGTACCGGATTCCGGAAATATGTATTATCTACCTAGAATTGTGGGTCATGCCAAAGCATTAGAACTAGCAATATTAGGTGAAAAAATTTCAGCAGAAGAGGCAAAAAATATTGGCTTAATTACAAAAGTTGTTCCTCTTGAAGAATGGGAAACTACGATTACTCATTTTGCAGAAAAATTAGCGAAAATGCCTACAAAAGCGATTGGTTTAATAAAACGTTATATGAATCAAAGCTGGGATTCAAATTTGCAAGAAGTATTGGATAAAGAGGCATATGCCCAAAGAATCGTAGGTCAATCCTCTGACCATAAAGAAGGAATCAATGCTTTCCTAAATAAAAGAAAACCTAATTTCGAAGGTAAGTAGAGTGTTGTTTTCAGTAGGGAGTGTGACTAAATGAATAATGTTGTCATTATTGATGCGGTACGAACGCCAATAGGCAGATATAAAGGAGCCTTAAAAAATGTTCGTCCGGATGATTTAGGGGCTGCTGTTATTAGAGCACTATTAGAAAGAAATCCTAAACTCCCGGTAAACGAGATTGAAGAAGTTGTATTTGGTTGTGCAAATCAAGCCGGTGAAGACAATCGAAATGTTGCTCGAATGTCTGCATTACTAGCAGGATTGCCAGTAGAGACGGCCGCCACAACGATTAATCGTTTGTGTGGATCTGGCTTATATGCAGTCAATTATGCAGCAAGGGCAATTTCCGTAGGGGATGGTGATATTTTTATTGCCGGTGGAACGGAAAGCATGTCGAGAGCACCTTTTGTCATGGCGAAGCCGGAGTCTGAATTTCCAAGAGGCAATATGGAGATGTTTGATACAACGATCGGTTGGCGTTTTGTAAATGACAAATTGAAGCAAATCTATGGGACAGATTCGATGCCGGAAACAGCAGAGAATGTAGCGAAAAAATATAACATTACGCGGGAGGAACAGGATCAATTTGCCTTATTCAGTCAATTAAAGGCAAAACAAGCACTCGAACGCCAGCTATTTTCTGATGAGATGATCTCCATTCCTACAGTCGATCGCAAAGGAAAGATCACAGAAGTCACGTTGGATGAGCATCCACGGCCAAATTCAAGCTATGAAGCGCTACAAAAATTAAAACCATTATTTGCCGATGGAACTGTTACAGCCGGAAATTCATCTGGAGTAAATGATGGGGCCTCTGCATTACTATTAATGGGTGAAACGAAAGCAAAGAAATTAGGGCTAACTCCGCTCGTTAAATATAAAGCAACAGCAGTAGCCGGACTGGAGCCTGCTGTAATGGGTCTTGGACCTATTTATGCGACTAGAAAATTGTTGTCTCGGGTTAATATGACGATAAAAGACATCGATCTAATAGAATTAAATGAAGCCTTTGCCTCACAATCTATTGAATGCATCAAACAGCTTGAAGTAAATCCGGAAGTGGTTAATGTGAATGGAGGGGCAATTGCTTTAGGGCATCCATTAGGTGCGAGTGGAGCAAGAATTTTAACGACTTTAATATACGAGATGAAAAGAAGAAATACGGAAGTTGGTCTTGCTACGATGTGCATAGGGGTGGGCCAAGGAATTGCAACCATCGTGGAGAATGTATAAACAAAAGGAGTACTCCAATCAACAATGATTCGTCTCTTCCAAGAAAAGGTAGGTATAAGCAGAAATGAATACAAGATCCATGATTTTTACAATTTACGGAGATTACATCCGACATTATGGTAGTGAAATTTGGATTGGCAGTTTAATAAAGTTATTGAAAGAGTTTGGCCATAATGAACAAGCGGTTCGAGCTGCCATTTCTCGAATGAATAAGCAAGGATGGGTGGAAGCAAGAAAAGAAAGCAATCGAAGCTATTATTACTTAACCCCACGTGGAATCGATCGAATGGAGGAGGCTGCGACCCGGATCTTTAAATTAAAGCAGGAGAAATGGGACGGGAAATGGACAATGCTAACGTATTCGATTCCTGAGGAGAAACGGGCAATTCGGGATGAACTAAGGAAAGAATTAGTTTGGAGTGGCTTCGGAAGCATTGCGAATAGTTGTTGGATATCCCCTAATCGATTAATGAAACAAGTCAAAACGCTTGTAGAAAAATATGAGATTAGCAATTATGTACATATTTTTCTAACAGAATATCAAGGTCCCCATGAAAATATACGCTTAGTTCAAGATTGTTGGGATATTCCCGCAATCAATTCAAAGTACAAAAAGTTTATAGATATTTATCAAAAAAAATACGATCTAGCAAAAACAGGAATTCAAACTGGAAATATGACACCTGCAGATTGTTTTGTTGAGCGAACAAAACTTGTTCATGAATACCGGAAATTTCTATTTATTGATCCCGGATTACCGGAAGAGCTCCTACCTGAAATATGGTTTGGAAACCAAGCGGCACAACTTTTTTCAGATTACTACAAGGAACTTGTCGTACCTGCGGGTGAGTTTTTTGAATCGGTTTTTAGTGAAGGAAACCATCTGTATAAAAAGAATAAAAAATATGATATATTTCAGCATCCTTTACTAAACGAGGAATAGACAATGGAGGAAAAGCATGAATCATTTAACACAATTACTCGGCATAGAGCTTCCAATCATTCAAGGTGGGATGGGGAATATTAGCAATGCTAAATTATCCGCTGCAGTCTCTAATGCTGGTGGTTTAGGTACGATGGGGGTCGGAACGATGACTCCGGAAAAAGTAGAAAAGATGATTCTAGAAATAGTAGAGCTAACGAATAAACCTTTTGCGATCAATTTACCGATAAATGTGAATCCGCATATTAAAGAAATGGTTTCATTAATCATTAAACATAAAGTGCCAATTGTATCGTTATCAGCCGGAAATCCAGCACCATTGATTCCTATTTTTCATGATCACGATATAAAGGTAATGGTGGTCACAGGATCTGTAAAGCATGCAAAAAAAGCAGAAATGGCCGGGGCAGATATAATCGTTGCGGAAGGATTTGAAGCGGCAGGAATAAATTCTCCTTTTGAATCGACGACAATGACGCTCATTCCACAAATCGTGGATGCAGTAAAAATTCCCGTTGTTGCTGCAGGCGGAATTGCCGATGGGAGAGGATTGCTCGCCGCAATGGCATTAGGTGCACAAGGAGTTCAAATGGGAACTAGATTTGTTGCGACAAAGGATGCACCTTTCTCACAAAATTATAAAAAGAAGATTTTGAATGCAAACGATCACCAAACAATCATTCTTGGTCGTTCGAAAGGCCAAGTTCGTAGAGTGTTAGATGGTGAGTATTCTTCAGCTCTCTTGAAAAACGAAGAAAATTATTCGCTTCCCGAATACATCGATGCTACAAGCGAGAAACATCATTTAATTGGTGCGATTGAAGGAAACGAGAAAGATGGATTTATGAATAGTGGACAAATTGCAGGGATGATTCACGATGAACCTACTGTTTGTCAGCTCTTTGAGCAGATGATGAGTGATTGTCGAAAAACGTTGAAAAACATTGAAAGTCGACTAAATATATAAGCAGGACATTTTCCTTATATGAAGAAATTATCAAAAGAGTATTGATTAAAATTAATGGGGGGAAATGGGATGAGAATAAGTTGGAAAAAAAGCGCAATCGTTTTGTTCAGTGCAATAATGCTGGCCTCGTGTGGATCTCAAAGTGAGAAGAAACCAGCAGGCGGGGAGGCAAGCAGTGGTGATTCAAAACCGGAAGAGAAAACATACAAAATTGGTGTCACTCAAATTGTTGAGCATCCTTCTCTAAATGCTGCATTCGATGGCTTTAAAAAAGCGATTGACGAATCAGGTTTGAAAGTGGAGTACGATAAACAAAATGCTCAAAATGACAATAGTGCAAACACAACCATTGCTAATAATTTAGTCAGTTCAAAAGTAGACCTCATCTTCGCAAACTCAACACCTAGTGCGCAAGCAGTTGCAAGTGCCACCAAAGACATTCCGATTATTTTTACTTCAGTGACAGATCCAGTCGGTGCCGAACTCGTTTCTTCAATGGAACAGCCCGGTGCAAATGTAACAGGAACAATTGATACCCATCCAGACGCTATTCCAAACACTTTAAAATTCATGAAGGAACAATTGAATATGAAAAAAGTAGGCATGGTTTTCAACTCGGGCGAACAAAATTCACGTGCCCAAGTAGATAATGTTAAAAAACTAGCAAAACACATTGGTTTAACTATTGTCGAAGCTTCTGCATCAACTTCAGCAGAGGTTAAACAAGCAACTGAATCACTTGTCGGAAAAGTTGATGGTTTATACATTATTTCTGATAACACAGTTGTTTCCGCGTTAGAATCAGTCGTATCAGTTGCCAACGATAATAAATTGCCGATGATGGCAGCAGAATTCGATTCTGTAGGAAGAGGTGCACTCGGTGCGTACGGATTCGAATACTCCGATATTGGATATGAAGCAGGGAAAATGGCCGTTCAAATTTTAAAAGGTGAAAAGAAACCTGCCGATTTACCGGTGCAACTACCACAAAATTTAAAATTAGTCATCAATAAGAAAACAGCGGAAACGATTGGCCTAGAAGTTAAGGAGGATTGGAAAGCAGAATTTAGTGAGTAATAGGAGATGATTCAATGTTTGCGACTATTTTTGGCTCTGTAGAGCAAGGAATCATCTATGCAATCATGGCACTTGGAGTATTTCTTTCATTCCGAGTGCTTGATTTTCCAGACCTTACAGTAGATGGAAGTTTCGTTACTGGAAGTTCGGTTGCTGCAACGATGATTGTTTTAGGCTATAATCCAATCTTGGCAACACTTGCGGCAATTGTTGCTGGTTTTATAGCTGGCTGTATTACTGGCGTTTTACATACGAAAGGGAAAATCAATCCACTACTATCTGGAATTTTAATGATGATTGCCCTCTACTCCATTAACTTACGTATTATGGGAACATCGTCTGATACATCTGTAGGTAGACCGAATATCCCGCTATTAAATTCAGAAACGTTATTAACGAAGTTTACTCATTTTTGGCAGCCTTTAGGAATTGATCAATGGTTGAATAAAATCATTGGATTCACAGGTGTTCAATACTTACCTTCTACATGGGGAATCGTCATTTTCATGTTCATCATTACATTAATCATCAAATGGATTACCGATCGATTTTTACAAACTGAAGTTGGTCTTGCCTTACGTGCTACAGGTGATAATCAAAAAATGATTCGCAGCCTTTCAGCAAATACGGATTCATTAATTATTTTAGGATTAGGAATTTCGAATGCATTGGTTGCGCTATCTGGTGCATTAATTGCACAATACGCAAAGTTTTCGGATATTAATTTAGGAATTGGGATGATTATTGTCGGTCTTGCCTCAGTTATTATCGGCGAAGCTATATTCGGTACAAAAACGATTGTTAGAACAACATTTGCGGTGATTGCAGGGGCCATTATTTACCGGGTGATTCTTGGTTTAGCACTTAGGATTAAATTTTTGGATACAGGTGATATGAAATTAATTACGGCAATTATCGTGACATTGGCATTAGTTTTTCCAAAAATACTTGAAAAGCAACGAGAAAAACGTCGTAAAGCAAAAAGGTATTCTGAATTAATTACGATAAAGAAAGGTGATGACATTGCTCCACCTCCAACAGATTAACAAGATTTTTAACGAGGGAACTTCAGATGAGAAAATTGCTTTGGATCAAATTAATTTAACTTTAGAGAAAGGCGATTTTGTAACGGTAATTGGGAGCAATGGCGCCGGTAAATCTACATTGATGAATATGATTTCAGGCGTCCTGTCACCAGATGTTGGAAAGATACAAATTGAAAATAAAGATGTGACGAGATTGCCAGAGTTTAAACGTTCGAAATTTATCGGCAGAGTATTTCAAGATCCAATGGCCGGTACAGCCCCATCGATGACGATTGAAGAAAATCTTGCAATGGCCTTTTCACGCAATAAATCCCGTGCATTAAGAAAAGGGGTGGATAAGAATAGAAAAGAATTTTTTAAAGAATCGTTAAAAACACTACATTTAAATTTAGAAAACCGCTTAAATGCTAAAGTTGGGCTCCTTTCAGGTGGAGAGCGGCAGGCACTGTCATTGTTAATGGCTACTTTTACACAGCCTTCAATCTTGCTTTTAGATGAACATACAGCAGCGCTTGATCCTTCTCGTGCAAGACTAATCACGGATTTAACGAAGGAATTAGTGGAGAAAGATCAGTTAACGACGATTATGGTCACCCATAATATGCAGCAGGCACTTGATTTAGGAAATCGCCTAATTATGATGGATAAAGGACAAATCATTCTTGAAGTGAAGGAAGAGGAAAAGAAGAAACTAACTATTGATTTATTAATGAAAGAGTTTCAGAAAATACGTGGTGAAACGATGTTGAGTGATAAAACACTTCTTTCCATAGACTAATCAAAGGGGAGGTGCTTTAGAATTGAAGGAAGGCATGGAGATCGGGCAAACGGCAACGATTGAATTCGAGGTAACACCAGATATGTTTGCTAGTTTTGAAGGAAAGGTAGTACATGAGGCCTATTCTACTGTATCAATGGTTTATCATATGGAATGGGTTTCGAGGAAAATTATCCTTCCTTACTTAGAAGCACATGAAGAAGGAATGGGCGGGGCAGTCAGTATTAAACATATTGCCCCTACTACATCAAAAACGAGAGTAAAAGTAAAAGCAACGTTAATAGAGTTAAAGAATAATATTGTCATCACGAAGACGGAAGCCTGGAATGAACAAGGGTTAATTGGTCATGGAGAAGTAAAACAAGTCATTCTGTCAAAAGAAAAAATTACCCAAATGATCAATGACTCAAAAAAAGTAGCAGAAGAGTAAATTGAACTTCTAGAGAGGAGATTCAAGCATGGATGTTTTTCAAAAAATTTATGAGCATGAACAAGTCGTTATTTGTAATGATCCGAAAACAGGATTGAAAGCAATTATTGCAATACATAATACTACTCTCGGACCCGCAACAGGAGGCTGCCGCATGTATCCATATCAAACATTCGAGCATGCTTTAAATGACGCACTTCGTCTTTCGAAAGGTATGACGTATAAGTGTGTAGCAGCCGATGTTGATTTTGGGGGTGGAAAAACGGTCATTATCGGTGACCCTGTTAAAGATAAAACGCCAGAATTATTCAGGTCATTAGGTCAATACATCGATTCTTTAAATGGTCGTTATTATACAGGAACAGATATGGGGACGACACCAGAGGATTTTGTGCATGCGATGAAGGAAACAAATTGTATCGTAGGGTTGCCGGAGGAATATGGTGGGAGTGGCGATTCTTCCATACCAACAGCACAGGGCGTTATTTACGGAATAAGAGCTACAAATGAAACAATTTATGGTTCCAATGAAATTGGTGATAAAACCTATTCCATTCAAGGTTTAGGCAAGGTCGGCTTTAAAGTAGCAGAAACATTGCTTGCAGCCGGTGCCTCGCTTTATGTAACAGATATCAATTCAGAGGCAATTGATGCCCTTTTAAAACGTGCAAATGAAATCGGTAACAAAAATGTAAAAGTAGTGTCGGGAAATGATATTTATGCTGTAGAGGCAGATGCTTTTGTTCCATGCGCGCTTGGAGGAATTATTAACGATGATACCGTTGAAGTGTTAAAAGTTAAAGCCATTGTCGGATCAGCAAATAATCAGTTACTAGATGATCATCATGGAGATCTTCTTAAAAAGAAGAATATTTTGTATGCACCAGATTATATCGTTAATGCGGGTGGGCTTATTCAAGTATCAGATGAGCTTTACGGTCCAAATAAAAATAGAGTCATGAGAAAAACGAAAGCAATCTATAATTCTTTACTAGAAATATACCGAAATGCCGAAAATAAAAATATTTCAACAATCGAATCAGCCAATCAATTTTGTGAGGAAAAAATTGAAATAAGAAAAAACAGAAACAGTTTCTTTTCGCATCATAAACGGCCAAAATGGGAAATACGGCATTAAGTTTGTATTTGGAAATGAGACGACAAGGAGGACGAATAAATGGAGCAATTTCAAATGATTCGTTATCTTGATGGAAATGGGAATCTATTAAACTTCGAAATTCCGAAAGCGCTTTCACTAGATTTTATTAAAGAATTATATGAAAGATTGACCCTTGTTCGCGCATTTGATCGAAAAGCAATTAGCCTTCAAAGGCAAGGAAGATTAGGCACATATGCCCCATTTGAGGGGCAGGAAGCCGCACAGGTCGGCAGTGCCCTCGCCTTACAACCGAATGACTGGCTTTTCCCCACTTATCGTGATCATGCAGCAAGCATCACCTTTGGCCATTCATTAAAAACGATCCTTCTATACTGGAATGGTAGAGTAGAAGGATGTGTCCCGCCGGAAGGGAAAAAGATTTTCCCTCCCGCTGTTCCTATTGCAACTCAACTTCTTCATGCAACAGGGGCTGCAATGGCTGAAAAAAGAAAAGGAACGAACAATGCTGCGATTGTATATTTTGGAGACGGGGCAACATCTGAAGGAGATTTCCATGAAGGATTGAATTTTGCCAGCGTTTTTAAAGCACCTGTTGTCTTTTTTAATCAAAATAATCAATATGCAATTTCGGTTCCGATTGAAAAGCAAATGAATTCTGAAACGATTGCGTAAAAATCAGTAGCTTACAGTATCCCTGGTGTACGTCTTGATGGAAATGATATATTTGCCGTTTATTTTGAAACAAAAAAAGCATTAGAACGGGCAAGACGTGGGGAAGGCCCAACACTTATTGAAGCAGTGACGTGGAGGTATGGGGCACATACGACAGCAGACGATCCAACAAAATATCGGGATCAAAATAGTAGTGAAAAAAGGCGGGAAAACGGGGACCCAATCATACGATTAGAAAGATACATGAAAAATGAAGGAATTTGGGATGAGACTTGGAAGGAAGAAATCGTTTCTAAAGCGGGAAAAATAATTGAAAAAGCAATAGAAGAAATGGAGAGTTTTCCCGAACCAAACGTGGATGATCTATTTGCTCATGTATTTGCTGAGCCAACCTGGACGATAAAGGACCAAAGGGACCAATATTATGAATTTTTGCGAGGTGTGAATCAATGAGTGTCATTGCAGCAAAAACGCAAAAGTTGTCATTAGTGCAAGCTGTAACAGATGGTCTTCGAACAGTAATGAAAGATCAAGAGGAAGTCCTTATATTAGGGGAGGATGTTGGCAAAAATGGTGGCGTTTTTCGCGCAACGGAGGGGCTGCAACAAGAATTCGGAGAAGATCGAGTCATTGATACACCATTAAGTGAAGCGGGGATTGTCGGTACCGCAATTGGCCTTGCCATTAACGGTTTTCTTCCAGTAGTAGAGATGCAGTTTTTAGGCTTTATTTATCCAGCATTTGAACAAATCATGAGCCATGCAACAAGAATCAGAATGAGAACGATGGGTCGTTTTCACGTACCAATGGTCATTCGTGCCCCATATGGTGCCGGAGTAAAGGCACCTGAAATACATTCCGACAGTGTAGAGGCAATATTTACACATATGCCAGGAATAAAGGTCGTTTGTCCATCCAATCCTTATGATGCAAAAGGATTATTAATAGCAAGTATAGAAGATCCTGATCCTGTTTTATTTTTAGAACCGATGCGTTCCTACCGTGCATTTAAAGATGAAGTCCCTACTGAAAGATACACAGTTGACATTGGGAAAGCAAATCGTTTAAAAGAAGGGGAAGATGTTACCGTTATTGCATGGGGAGCTATGATTCCGTTAGCCATGAAGGCGGCTGAAAAAGTAAAAGAACAAAATATCCATTGTGAAGTCATTGATTTACGAACATTATATCCGCTCGATCGCGAAACCATATCAGAATCTGTGCAAAATACAGGAAGAGCCGTAATTGTTCACGAGGCACATGCGACAAGTGGATTGGGAGCAGACATTCTCTCATTAATTCAAGACACTTCGTTTTTATATTTGAAGGCACCAATTCAACGTGTAACCGGATTTGATGTGCCTGTTCCATTTTATACTTTAGAAAAACATTATCTACCTGATGAAAATAGAATTATTGAAGGGATTAAAAAGGCAATTAACTTTTAAAAGTTTATAAGGAAAGTAGGTGACAGAATTGGTAGAGGTCAAACTTCATGATATCGGGGAAGGGATGACGGAAGGGGAAATCGTATCGTACTTGGTTAAAGTAGGAGACCCGGTACAAAGTGATCAACCTTTAGTGGAAGTCCAAACGGATAAAATGACGGCAGAGCTTCCTTCACCAACTACAGGAATAGTAAAAGAAATTCTCGTTAAAGAAGGGACACTTGTTCCAGTCGGTACAACAATATTAATTATCGAATCAGGCCAAACGAAACATGTTCAGCAAGAAGTTACTGTGTCTAGTAATAGAAACAAAGTAGAAAAAACAAATCGATTAATTTTAGCTGCACCATATACTAGAAAAATAGCTCGTGAGTTAGGAATTGATATCGAAAAGATTAACGGGACCGGACCTGCAGGCAGAATTACAGATGAGGATGTATATAACTATGGAAAAAAAGCTGTAGAACCGATGGCGGCTCCAATTAAAGAAGTAATAAAAAATGCAGTTGAGAGCGATGAAATACCATTTAAAGGGCGAAGAAAACAAATCGCTTCTCTTATGAGTAAATCCCTATTTACCATTCCACATGTTACCCATTTTGAAGAGGTGGATATGACCAACCTCCTCGATTGCAAACAACAATGTAAGGAAGATGGAATAAATATATCAGTTGCAGCTTTCTTTATAAAAGCCATTCAACTCACATTGATGAAGTATCCAATTTTTAATTCTGTATTAGACGAAGATCACGGGGTGATCAGGCTTAAGAAAGAGTATAACATTGGTGTCGCAGTTGATGCGGAGGATGGCTTGATTGTTCCTGTCATTCGAAATGTGGAACAAAAAACTGTGAAAACGATCCATGATGAAATGAAAATTGCGATTGAAAAAGCACAAAACAACACACTAACAAAAGCCGATATTTCAAACGGAACATTTACAATTAGCAATGTCGGTCCATTAGGCGGAATCGGTGCAACACCGATAATTAATTATCCGCAAACAGCATTAATTTCCTTTCATAAAACAAAAAAGAAGCCAGTTGTCATAAATGATGAAATAGTTATTCGCAGCATGATGAATCTATCAATGTCCTTTGATCATCGTGTGGCAGACGGGGCAACCGCTGTTCGTTTTACAAATGAATTTGTTCAATTAATAGAGAATCCAACAAGAATGTTATTGGAGATGACGTAGGATGGTCGTAGGGGAAATTGCACAAGAAAAAGAAATAGTGGTCATTGGCGGTGGGCCAGGCGGGTACACTGCGGCGATTCGTGCTGCACAATTAGGGAAAGATGTTCTATTAATTGAACAGAAAAAACTTGGCGGAATTTGTTTGCATGAAGGATGCATCCCATCGAAAGCATTTGTATACACAGCCAAACAGGCGAATGCTTGGGAGCACCTTACCGAAATAGGCTATAGATTCGAAATGAAAAAATTTGATTTTGCAACATTCCTTGCCTATAAGGAAAAATTAATTTCCCAACTAAGAATGGGGATCGAATCGCTTTGTAAGGCGAATAAGATTGAAGTCATGTATGGAAGTGCGTCATTTATTTCAGCTAATAAAATTGGAATAGAAAATGGCCATCATTATGAAGTTGTTAATTTTGAACAGGCCATTATTGCTACGGGTACAAAAGCGGGAAGTCATAAAGTGAGTGCTAACTATCAGTTGAATTCCAGGGAGTTATTTCAAGTGGACACGATCCCGGAACAATTACTGTTAGTTGGTTCGGACTATATTATTTTAGAAGCAGCGTTTGCTTATAGTTTACTAGGGACGAAGGTTAGTATTATTTTAGAAGAAAATAATGATTTTTCATTTGATCAAGACATTCTTAAAGAACTAAAGAGACAATTGAAAAAAAGAAAAATATCATTATATCCTAATGCGAAAGCTCTTCACTTTTCGGAAAATGAGTTTGGAGTAGACTGTACGTTTACAAATCATAAAGATGAAACAGTGATGATTCATTCGAATGCTATTTATATTGAAGAGGAGGCTAAAGGGAATACGAATGAACTCGGATTGGAAAGAATGGGTTTAGCGATCGATAATAACGGTTTTATTGTTTGTGACCGTATTGGGAAAACGAATATGGATCATATATTCGCAATTGGAGATGTGTCAGGGGGCCCATTTCTTGCTGCTAAAGCAATCAAACAAGGAAAAGCAGTCGCCGAAATCATTGCTGGAGGAAAAAGTGAAATCGATTTAACATGGATGCCTGAGGTTGTACACTCTGTACCACCAATTGCATATGCAGGATTTTCCGAGGAACAGGCAAAGGCAGCTGGTTATCTAGTAAAAATCGGCCGTTATCAACTTTCCGGCAGCGGATTTTCCGTGGTAACAGGAAATCGGGATGGATTTGCAAAAGTTGTTGTTGATGAAGAAACGAATAGATTACTAGGTATGCACATCATAGGTGAAGGAGCAATTGAACTAATTTCATCGGCTGTTATTGGCGGGGAACTGGTAGCAAGGGATGAAGACTTCCTATTTCCAACTTACCCGCATCCAAGTATAAATGAGGCGATTCTTGAAGCAATGGAGGATACATTAGGTATATCCATCCATCAAGCACCAAAACGAATGGGAAGAAAAGAAAAAGTTGTTAGAAATTCGTAAATAGTTGATTGGACTAGGACTGAACTGCAATTTAGTCACTAGTCTTTTTTTGTTTTTCCGCTTAAATTCCTCTCTGTTTAAAGCATTTTCCACATAGAAACCAACATTACCAGATGAATTCTAATTTCAAGTTGTCAACAAAATATCCGAGAAATTTTTATGATGTGAGTCAATTTCATAATTGCTCTTTTTAAAAATACAGAATCCTACAGAATTTCTAAAATATATTTTTAAAAACAGAAATCATGCTACTTGTTGCTGATTTAATTGTACATTAATTCGGTCTGCGGCTAACTTTGAAGCATTATAAATAAGGGTTACCATGTCAAAATGAATTTTTGCACGTTTCCCAGTACGATAGCGAACATTGTTCAGTTGAAAGAATTCTTTCAGATAGGCATTAACCCGTTCTACGGCAGTACGACGTTTGAAAATGTTTTTCCATGCTTGTGACCCGCGTGCTGGTGCGGTATATCTGCGAAGGTCTGAAGTGATTTTCACTTTATAAACCTTTTGGCAAATACCTTCATTAGCTAAGGGACAGTCGCTGCATTCCTTTGGTCTTGTGTATTTCAATGTTTCATATTTAGGATCAAAACTATCATAACGATAAGAATGCTCTCTGAAACAAGTTGGGGCAAAGTGTTTATCATAGCCAATGATTTCCCCTTCATTTCGCTTATTATACGCGATGACGGATTGTTGTCCCATTCGATGTACCTGCTCGTATATGGGTTCATAGTCATAGCCCGCATCCATTGTTTGATAACGTAATGGAAGGTGAAGGCGTTCCTGAATTCCTTTCAGTAAAGGGATAGCTGCCTTACCATCATTTAGACTCCCAGATGAAAAAAGAGCCTGTAGAATGTATTGGCTTGATGTACCAACGGCTAAATGACCTTTGTAGCCAAACCAAAAAACATTTTGTCCTTCTGAGTTCTTTTTCACGCCCCATTTAGGGTCTTGGGGAACTTCGGCACGTAGTTCGGCTAGGGGAACATCTAATTGGGCCACAATTTTTCTATCATATAAAGGTAAATTGGCTTCCGTTTCAGCTTGTTCTTTAAGCCACCCGTCACGCTCATCTTTTGATTTCCGACCACGTTTTTGGGGTTCAGATTTTGGCTTTTCTTCTTTTGGCTGCGCTTGGTCTCGTGCTTCAAAATGGGTTGCATCAATGGCCACTGTATCATCCGTGATGAAACCTTCTGCAATAGCCTGGAGGACCACTTTTTCTTGTTCTTTCTCAAGGATATCGCTTTCCTCCAATTTCGTTATGAGACGTGAATAGGAGGATTCTGAAGGCACATGATCAGAAACCAAAAAGCCACAATTTAACTTAAAAGCTAGATCATCATGAAGACGTTTTATAAGATCCTTCATCGTAGGGATGCGCTCTATGTATCTTACAAAGGTGGAGATAATCATGGCTGCATAGTTTAGTTCTTCCGGTGCACCCAACCGTGATTTTTTCGCCACTTGATGGTACATCGAATCCAAATCTACCGCTGAAATAATGGCTTCATATTTTTGGGTAGGTTCCATGTCAAATAATTCCTGTATGCCAAATAGGCTAGGTTGTCGTATAATAGTCATAAGAAGTACTCCTCCAGTCTTTTTATGGTTTGTGGTCAACGTAAGCCCGAATTATAAAAAATAAGTGTACCTTTCGGTACGCATCGTAAATAGCCGTAAATTCTGACTTTTTAATCGAATTACGGCTATTTCATTTATTTGCTACATTCTGCCTGAATCATTTTTGACCAGGGCATGTATTGATCTAAAATTTCAGGGTTTTGTTGGACGCCGAGATTTGGTAAATCCGTAAAAGTTTCTTTATATATTCATAGAAATCAACGCCGTTACTTTTGGCAGTTTCAGCAATACTTAAACAGATGGCATTCGCTTTTGCACCAGCTTCACTTACACTAAAGAGCCAATTTTTCTTCCTATAACGTTGGGACGGATGGCGTTCTCGGCTGGATTATTATCCATTTCAATTCGCCCATCATTCAGGAATAATTTGAGTCCATTTGCCCTGTTTAATGTGTATTCAGTTGCTTTTGCTAACGCATTTTTTCCGTAAAATGGTGATGTTTCAACCCAGTGAAGGAATTCCTCCACGATTGGCTTCGAGTACTTTTGACGTTTTTTCTTCGTTTACTCGGAGACAAACGTTTAAATTGCCTTTCTAGTCGATATAAATCATCACAATATTTCACACCGATTCTACCATTTTTGCTATCAGCTTTCAGCCAATAACGACGAACATGCGCCCAACAATTTGCGAAATTAACGCCTTCCAACTTATCATAAGCAGAATAACCATCACACACAATCGTTCCAGAAAAGCCTTCAATAAAACTTTCAAGGACAGATCGAGCTCGAGATAATGCGCTTTGAAAGAGAGTCATTGTTAGTACTTTGGCTTGGCACACTTCGAAACACCCAATTATACGCATTGGCTTGGCCAGATTTCCCATCGGATCGGTTGATAATTTGTCCGTATGTTTCATCGACATGCAAAACCGATTTTGCCATCATCAACTCTTTCATTCGTTCGTATACAGGTAACAGCCAATCATGTGCTACACGGATAACCCAATTCGATAGGTTTTTATCATTGGTATTCAGTCCATAGCGATTCCATTCCTTTACCTGACGGTAAAGAGGTAAATATTGTGCAAATTTATCATAGATGACTTTGGCAAGTACGCTAGGACTTGCGATGCTACGCTGAATCGCTGGTTGTGGTGCTTTCCCGCGTTTGATTTGTGCTGGCTGTGATGAATCAACTTTGCAGTCTTTACATTCATACGCATGTTCAATGTGCTGTACTTTCATCATTTTTGCAGGAATAAATTTTGCTTCTTCACGTACAAGTGTACTACCAATTTCAATCATTTGCCCTTGGCAACAGTCACAGATTGTATTTTTCGGATGATGGTGAATAGCTTCTACTTCAATACCATCATGCAAGGAATCATTTCGTTTTTTTGATTTAACTTTTCGTACAACAGTATAAGAGATTGTCTGTTGGCTTTGTTCTTCTGTGTGCTCAGGTTCGCTAAAAGCCGGGTCATCATCAAATAATGAGCCTTGCCCATCTGGTACGTTGTATTTCGATTTTTCGGATTTCGATCCATATAAAAGTTTTGTTAAATGGCGAATTTGTTCAGTTAGCGCTTCAATCTGTTTAGTTGATTGATCTAGCTTTTTCGATAAGTCTTTGTTTTGTTGATTTGAATGAGCCAATTGTTCTTCGAGAAGTCGAATTAATTTCCCATATGGATTCTTGTTATTGGAAGAAGTATTAACCATTTATTTCACCACTTTTCGTTCACCATAAGTTAGTTATATTATAACATTTTTAACGTAGAAAGCGAAGTTGAAAATGGCTATAAACCAACATTTCTAGCTTGTTTAGAATACTCCTTTTTGTGATTTTTGAATGGCCTTTGGTTGCTGAATGGACAACCCTTCTAACAACCAGCGAACCTCCTGTTGCGAAAGTTTACGTACTTCATTTTCATCTTTTACCATTGAAGTTTTCCTCCATCTAGTCGCTTATAAAGCATGGCGAAACCATCGCCATCAAAATATAAACATTTATAACGGTCTTTACTCCAACCAGAGAAAAGGAAAATAGAATCTCCATATGGATCAAGTTCGAAAGAATCTTGAATTAGCGTTGCTAATCCATCAATTCCCTTCCTCATATCTGTTTTACCGCAAATAATATAAATGTTTTTTACACTGGTATAATCATGTTTCATAGATTTTTCAACTCCCTCATGACCGTTTGGATGATGTGCTCATCTACGCCGTTGAAGAAGGAAATTTCAGCAGCTTCAATTTTGATTGTGCAAAAGCTATTTGAAGGATCTTTCGAAGTTGTGGATGTTATAATATTTTTTTCTGGTTGTATTGAAACGGGGACGATTGTTAGTTTTTGTTGTGACATAGGAAAAGCACCTCCTTAATTGATACGATTATTGTACTAAGGGGTGCTGATCATTTATATGCGTTGTTTGAATGGGGGCTTACTGGTCAACTACCATTATACAAGATTTGGGGAGGTACTTCTTTTTTTATCTCTTAAACCCCTTGATACACAAGGGCTAAGAATTATGAAATTCATTCACGTATTTATGAATTTAAATTGTCGAGATTGTGAAGATGTGCACAAAAGGATAAAATTGCAGTACAATTTATCAGAACAAATTTAAAAAAATAAATGATGATATTTTCTTTTACTTGTGAAAGATGATACATACTTCGTAGATTGGGAAGGAGAGAGAAAGTGTGAAAAAGAAACATATCCCATGGAAAATAACAGTGTTGATGCTGCTTTCATCAATATTTCTTTTGAGTGGCTGTGACACTAGCAAAATAGCTGTCTTAAATCCACAAGGCCCTGTTGCGCAAAAGCAATATGATTTAATCGTGTATTCATTTTGGTTAATGATGATTATTTTAGTTGTTGTTTTGGGATTATTTATTTTTATGATATTCAAATATCGTGAAAAACGCTTAGCGGCGGATTATATCCCACCTGATCAACATGGTAATAAATGGCTTGAAATTATTTGGACGGCAATTCCAATTGTCATCATTATAGCTGTTGCCATTCCTACCATTAAAGCAAACTATGCGTTAGAAGATATACCAAAAGGCTATGAGGATAAGAAGCCAATTACGATTAATGTGACTTCTGCAGATTGGAAATGGATTTTTAGTTATCCAGAACAAGGGATTGAAACAGTGAACTATGTGAATATTCCTAAAGGTACTCCAGTTAAATTCCAATTAACATCTGCAGGAACGATGGCATCATTTTGGATACCTGAATTAGGCGGTCAAAAATATACGATGCCCAATCATTCAATGGAACTAATATTACTTGCAGATAAACCGGGATCCTATTTAGGAAGAAATGCTAATTTTAATGGTGAAGGTTTTGCCCATATGGATTTCGAAGTTCTTTCCCAAACGCAGGAAGATTTCGATAAATGGGTGAAAGACGTAAAGAAAACAGCACCAAAATTAACAAAAGCTGATTATAACAAGATATTAAAACCTGGTGTAGTTGGACGAATGACTTATACAGGTACACATTTACCATGGGTGAAAGCACCACATCAACATGGTGTGATGAAGAAACAAGAAACCAATCAAAAACAACATAAAATGGATGGTATGGACATGGATATGAACATGGACATGTCAGAACATCAACACTAAAAAGATTGGAGGAGAACAGGATGAAGCTTGATGAATTTTTCGTCACCGGCGAGCCGATTATATATGTAACAGAAGCAGGAATCGCCCTTGCGATGATCGCTATCGTTTTTTTCTTAACTTACTTTAAAAAATGGAAATGGCTTTGGCAAAACTGGTTGACAACTGTCGATCATAAAAAGATCGGTGTTATGTATGTATTAGTCGCAGTATTAATGCTTTTCCGTGGTGGTGTTGATGCATTGATGATGCGTGCACAACTGACGGCACCGAACTTAAAATTATTAGATGCGAATCACTATGATGGTATTTTTACAACACATGGTACGATTATGATTTTATTTATGGCAATGCCATTTTTAATGGGGTTAATAAATATTGCTGTTCCACTTCAAATTGGAGCACGTGATGTTGCTTATCCGATGCTTAATGCATTCAGTTTTTGGACGTTTGCTGCCGGGTGTGCACTCTTTAATATTTCCTTTATTATTGGTGGATCACCTACTGCAGGATGGACTTCCTATTTTCCATTAGCGGGTACTGAATTTAGTCCTGGAGTTGGAAATAACTATTATGCAGTTGCGTTGCAAATTGCGGGGATCGGTACACTTATTACGGGTATTAACTTCTTAGTGACGATTCTTAAGATGAGAGCAAAAGGTATGTCATTAATGAAGATGCCAATGTTCGTATGGTCCGTATTAATTATGTGTATCATTATTATCTTTGCTTTCCCTGTATTAACAGTTGCTTTAGCTTTAATGACTTTTGACCGTCTATTTGGCTCTCATTTCTTTACGATGGCATCAGGCGGTATGCCAATGCTTTGGAGTAATCTGTTCTGGATATGGGGACATCCAGAAGTATATATTGTGTTATTACCTTCTTTAGGTATTTATTCAGAAATTATCAGTACATTTGCGAAGAAACGATTATTTGGATATAAATCAATGGTCTTTTCAATGTTAGCTATTGCGCTATTTAGTTATTTCACATGGGTGCATCACTTCTTTACGATGGGGAACTCTGCGGCCGTGAACTCATTCTTCTCGATTTCAACGATGCTGATTGCAATTCCGACAGGTGTGAAATTATTTAACTGGCTCTTTACGATGTATAAAGGAAAACTAAAACTAACGACTGCGATGCTTTGGTCACTAGCATTCATCCCTAACTTTTTAATTGGTGGGGTAACGGGAGTAATGTTAGCGATGGCAGCAGCGGATTATCAATATCATAATAGTTATTTCTTAATCGCTCACTTCCATTACACATTAATTCCGGGTGTAGCCTTTGCTTGTTTCGCAGGTTTACATTATTGGTATCCAAAAATGTTTGGGCATATGCTAAATGAAAAACTTGGGAAAATTACATTTTGGTTCTGGATGGTCGGCTTTAACGTATGTTTCTTGCCGCAATTTGTTCTTGGTTTAAAAGGAATGACTCGCCGTATGTACACATACCAAGATGGTCTTGGCTGGAACGGATTAAATCTCGTTTCAACAATCGGTGGTGTCTTAATGGGTATCGGCTTCCTAGTCTTAGTATGGAACATTCTCTACAGTCTGAAAAAAGGTGAACGTGATGTTACAGGTGATCCTTGGGATGGCCGCACATTAGAATGGTCAACACCAACTCCAGTTCCACATTACAATTTTGCAGTAGCACCTGTAGTTGATGATGTAGATGCTTATTGGAATATGAAACAAAATAAAACTCCTCGCTTTAATAAGGAAGATGTGAAACCAATCCATATGCCAAACAATACAGCTATGCCATTTATTTCAGCTGTTGGCTTTGGTATCGGAGGATTCGGACTTGTCTTCTCATGGTGGTGGATGGCAATCATTGGATTAATTATTATCCTTGGCTGTCTAGCATGGCGTTCATTTGACAAAGATGAAGGCTACCATGTTGAGGTAGATGAAGTATTAAGTACAGAACTTGCAGCAAGGGGTGAAAGATGATGAGTGAACATTTAGACACATCTTTACCGTTAGAATATCAATCTGAGCAAAGCAGATTAAATATATTTGGCTTCTGGATTTTCTTGGGTGCAGAGATCGCGCTTTTCGCGACTCTCTTCGCTACCTATTTTGTTCTTTCTGGTTCAACAGCTGGAGGACCTGATCAATTAGAGTTGTTTAAAATTAAAGATGTAATGACAGAAACTATTCTCCTTTTAGTTAGTAGTTTCACATGTGGTCTTGCGATTTTTTCAATGAGAAATAATAATAAAAAAGGCTTGTTACTATGGTTTATCATTACTTTATTATTAGGTGCAGGCTTTATCTATTTTGAGCTTCATGAGTTTGTCGATTATGTACATGACGGAGCAACATTACAAACAAGTGGATTCTTATCTGGGTTCTTCGTTTTACTAGGAACACATGGCTTGCACGTTTCGATGGGTATTTTATGGGGCATTCTGTTGATTATCCAATTAGTAAAAAGAGGATTAACACCTGTAACATCAAGAAAATTTTTCATCATCAGTCTTTACTGGCATTTCCTTGATGTTGTATGGATCTTTATCTTTACGTTCGTTTATTTAGGAGGGTTGATTCAGTAATGGAACAACATCATTCGAAATATCCAATTGGGCACATCGTTGGTTTCTTTCTATCATTAGTGATGACGATTGCAGCCATGTTTGTTGCTCTGCACACGAATCTTCCAAGACCAACTATTATGTCAATTATCGGTATTCTAGCATTCTTACAAGCAGGCATGCAGTTATTCATGTTTATGCATATTAAAGAAAGCGATAATTCGGTCGTACAAATTGGAAATATCATTTACAGTATTATCATCGCCCTTACGATTGTATTAGGATCGATATGGGTAATGCATAATTAATCATTGTAACGTCTACGCCAGTTGTGGTGTAGGCGTTTTTTCATGGCAATACGCAGCCTATTACTCTTATTATGATTGGTTCAAGCAAAAATTTGATGGGTGTGCCAGAAATTTTGATCGGTCTCCCCGCAAATTTGATCGGTTTCTAAATCTGTATCAAAGTCTATGATTTTGTTTTAAAAAAAAGGAACCGGCTCAATGCCGATTCCGAAATCAATGAGGTATAAATGCGAGTTGTAAGAAAAATAATACGGCAAATAAATAAACGAGTGGGTGAACTTCACGCCATTTTCCTCGCACAACTTTCAATATCGGATAAGAAATAAATCCAAATGCAATTCCTGTGGCAATACTGGAAGTTAACGGCATACTCAAAATAATAATAAATGCAGGAAAGGCTTCATCAAGTTCAGACCAATTAATATGCGAAACACTGCCAATCATCATACTACCTACAATAATTAAAGCGGGAGCAGTGATGGCGGAAAGGCCGGATACAGCACTTACTAATGGGCCAAAGAATGAAGAAATGATAAAGAGTACAGCAACGGTAACTGTTGTTAATCCTGTTCTTCCTCCAGCAGCAACTCCAGATGTTGATTCAACAAATGCACTCGTTGGGCTTGTTCCGAAGATAGCACCAATGGTCGTTGCAATAGAGTCTGATAACAACGCCTCTCGTGCCCGTGGCATCGTTTTACCTTTCATTAATCCGGCCTGTTCAGCGACTCCAACCATCGTTCCAGTTGTATCAAATATGGTAACGAGTAAAAAGGAAAATACAACAGCATATAAACTATGATGAATCACATCGCTAAAGGCAGTGATCGGATTATGAATAATAAACTCGGGAAAATGCGGCATCCCAACAAATCCTTTATCAAAGGACAATTGACCTGTGAACAAGGCAATAATTGCAGTGATAATCATACCGATAAATAATGCACCGTGAATATTGCGTGCCATCAAAATTAATGTAATGGCAAGTCCAACTAAAGCTAGTATTGTTAGAGGATTGTGAAGATCACCAAGCTGAACTAAATTTTCCTTACTAGCTGTGATGACACCGGTCTGTCTTAATCCGATAAAAGCAATAAATAAACCGATACCTGCGGTAATACCGTGTTTTAAATTTTCGGGAATGGCTTCAATTAATTTACTTCGAAATGGTGTAATTGATAAAATAATGAAAACAATTCCTGCTACAAAAACGGCTGAAAATGCCGTAACATAATCAATATTTCCATGAGAACCAACGACTGAATAAGCAAAATAGGCGTTCAGTCCCATTCCAGGAGCAATCGCAATTGGATAGTTTGCGAACAGTGCCATCCATAAAGTCCCGATAACAGCGGCAATAATCGTTGCCATAAAGACTTGATCAAATGGTACACCTGCATCTTTAAGAATCACAGGATTGACGACCACAATATATACCATCGTTAAAAATGTAGTTAAACCGGCAATAAGTTCTGTTTTAACATTTGTGCCGTTTTCTTTTAATTTAAAAAGCTTAAGCATAAAGTTTTCCTCCGAAACACGAACAATTTTTGTCACAAATAATATATTATTCGTTTTTTAAAACTTTGGCAATAAATTTTTATTTTTAACGTGGATTATTTTAGTTTTACCAATTAATGATAAATACTCATAGATTCTTTTATGGGAAATTTACTATACAGAAAGAAAAAAGCACCGAAATTATTTTTCGTTGCTTTTTCATTTTAAAAAATTATAATATACTGTTTAAAAGTAAATAAATTAATCCAGCTAATAAAGCAGATATAGGTAATGTGATTACCCAAGTAATAATCATCCTTTGGGCAGTATCCCATTTTACTCCTTTAATTCGATGTGATGATCCAACACCTAAGATGGAGGAAGAGATGACATGTGTTGTACTTACTGGTAAATGAATATAGGTCGCACCGAAAATAATCAGCGCTGAACTTAAATCCGCTGCAACCCCATTAATAGGGCGAATTTTCATGATTTTTCCACCAACGGTTTTAATAATTTTCCACCCGCCAATGGATGTACCAAGACCCATTGCAGTGGCACAGGACGCTTGAACCCATAATGGAACATCTGCATTAGCCGCAGTCAAATATCCATTTGAAATTAATGCCATCGTAATAATACCCATAGCCTTTTGCGCATCATTCGTACCATGTGTATAGGACTGAAGGGCGGCAGTGAAAATTTGTATTAGACGAAAACTTTTATTCGTTTTCGTTAAATTGAAGTTTTTAAAAACGACTTTAAAAATACTATAAACTATAAATCCGATAGCAAACGCGATAACTGGTGATAAAAGCAGTGCTTCAATAATTTTAATAAAGCCTTTATAGTTTAATGAAGCAAATCCTGCCGCTGCAATAGCAGCACCTGCAATAGAGCCAATAATTGCGTGTGAGGAACTACTCGGAATACCGAAATACCAAGTAATTAAATTCCAAGCAATGGCTGAAATTAAGGCTGATAGAATAACGATTGATCCATTAGGAAGTGTAAAAGGATCAACGATATCTTTTGTGATGGTTTTGGCAACACCTGTAAACGTCATTGCGCCTAAAAAATTCATACAAGCTGCTAGTATAATTGCATGTCTAGGTTTTAAAGCTTTCGTCGAAACAGCCGTAGCAATCGCATTTGCTGTATCATGAAACCCATTAATAAAATCAAAAGCCAGCGCGCAAACAACGATGAGTATGGTAATTATTAATACACTATCCATAAAAAGACTCCTTATGCGTTCTTCATTATTATAGTTTCTAAAATGTTTGCAACACTTTGACAATAATCAGCGATTTCTTCAAGGTCCTCATATACCTCTTTATATTTAATTAAACGGATAGGATCCTTTTCATTTTTGAATAGCTCCTTGATGGATTCCCTTAAAACGTCATCACACATGGATTCGTATTCTTTAATTTTAATTGCGTGTGGTCGCATACTTGGAAGCTTTTTGTGAAACATTAGATCAATTGCTTTATCAATTTCAACCGTACAATTTTTAATTGCATCGACAAATTTATACATATAACTGTCCGCCGCGGTTATATGATATACTTCAAAAATATATGCGCAATGTTCTAAGCCATCAAGAATATCATCGAGGCTATTCGTTAACGTTAATAAATCCTCTCTTTCAATCGGAGTGATAAAGGTATCATTCAACTCCAATATCATTTGATGTACATATGTATCTCCTTGTGTTTCATATTCTTTCATTTTCTGAGCAAAAACTTTTAAATCATCCGAATTATTTATTTTATAATCTGCAAAATAATTCATGCTTTCTCTTAAATTTGTCGAAATATTCCCTAACAGCACAGCGAATTTGTCTTTTTTGTTTTTAAATACCATAAAGAGCCTCCTAAAAGCTTTGTATTATCAAACGTATTTATTTTATATGATTTTCACAAAAGATTAAAGAAATATGTCGAAATTTTTTGCGAATACGCTTTCATACTGTCATTAATTTTTCACATTATAAAATGATTAATTTAAAGTTAATCTTTATTGTTTGACAAAAATCCTAAAATTATTTATATTTTATCTCGAAGTTGAGATTTTCTGATTCAAAGTTTTCGAACTGAAATAAGAATTAACTTATTTAGTTTTGAGCATATTAAAATTGTTCGCTTTAAATGAAATCCATTAACAACTTCTAATGTTATTACAAAAAAGGAGAAATCATTATGACTAAAGTTAATTTAGCAATCGTATAGTTCAACTGGTACGAACTACCAGATGGCAAAATGGGCAGAAGCTGCTGCGAAAGAAGCGGGAGCAGAAGTGAAAGTTTTGAAAGTAGAAGAATTAGCTCCTGCGGCAGCAATTGAATCAAACCCAGCTTGGAAAAAACATGTCGATGAAACTCAAAATGTTGATGTAGTAACGGCAAACGATATTGAATGGGCAGATGCAATTATTTTCAATGCACCTACACGATTTGGTAATATCCCTTCACAAATGAAGCAATTTTTAGATACATTAGGCGGCTTTTGGGCACAAGGGAAAACAGCTAATAAAGTAGTAAGTGCAATGGCATCTGCGGGAAATGCACATGGTGGACAAGAACAAACGATCCATACTATTTACACTTCAATGATGCACTGGGGAGCAATTATTGCAGCACCTGGTTATACTGATCAATCCATTTACGCAGCAGGCGGAAATCCTTACGGAACAACTGTTACCGTAACAGATCAAGGAATCGTTGAAGATGCAGAAGCAGCAGTAAAACATCAAGCAAAACGTACGGTTCAAGTAGCTGAATGGGTGAAAGCAGGATTACAATAAATAGAAAAGCGAAAGCGCCTTGCTCATCGACGTAAAAACTGGAAGGACTTTGACTGAGATAAAGGAAACACGATGAGCCTGCAATGCGAATCGATGTTGACTTATCGTAGGGAAAAGTCCTGAAGTTTTCTAGTCGATAGGCGCTGGAGCTAGACAAATAGAAAAGCGAAAGCGCCTTGCTCATCCACGTAAAAACTTGGAACCAGTTCTTAAAGATCTGGTTCTTTTTCAATCCGCTATTTACAAATAATTATGAATAGAGTAAAATATTAATATACAAATTCCTTTGACCTAAATTCCCTTTAGGCAGATGACAGGAATTGGGAAAAATTATTTTGACTGTTAAATCTGTATACATTTCTTGCCGAAATGAATCAATCACAGATTACAAGCCAGTCTTTCATTTTTAGCGATCTCGCAAAATGAAGGACTGGCTTTTTGATTTTTAGAAAGGAGGGAGCAGTTCTGGGGGAAACATTATCCGGAATAAAAGTACTCGATCTTACGAGAGTCTTAGCTGGGCCGTTATGCACGATGGTGTTAGGAGATTTAGGGGCTGAAGTGATTAAAATTGAAGCGCCAAATGGCAGCGATGACACAAGAAATTGGGGACCGCCATTTAAAAATGGAGTAAGTGCCTACTATCTCTGTGCAAATCGCAATAAAAAAAGTTTAACCGTCGATTTAAAATCTGTAAAAGGCAAAGAAATTATCCGGAAATTAGTCAAAGAATGTGATGTACTCATCCATAATTTTAAAACAGGCACAATGGAACGGTTAGGACTGGACTTTGAAAATCTCTCAAAGATAAATAACGAACTTGTGTATTGCTCGATTACAGGCTTCGGTGAAACAGGTCCATATAAGGATTTAGCTGGATATGATTATATTATCCAAGCTATGTGCGGGTTAATGAGTATTACCGGGGATACAGATTCCGGACCACAAAAAGTCGGTGTCGCAATTACTGATATTTTAACAGGCCTATATGCATGTATCGGCATACAAGCCGCCTTGCTTGAAAGAAAAACTTCCGGCACTGGGCAAAAATTAGATATTTCATTGTTTGATGCTGGAGTGAGCTCACTTGTAAATATTGCAAGCAATTATTTAATGTCGGGAAAAATTCCGGGATTACTAGGAAACTTCCATGCCAACATTGTTCCATATCAAACATTCGATACAGCAAATGGAAAAATGGTTATTGCAGTAGGAAATGACCGCCAATTTGAAAAATTCGTCAAATTAATTGGGCAAGACAAATTATCAAAGAATCCGTTATTTTCAAGTAATGCAAAACGGGTTGAGAATAGGGAACAATTAGTTCCGATTTTACAACAAGTGTTAAGTGAGAAGCCGACAGAATTTTGGCAAGCCTTATGTAATGAAAACGGAATCCCATCGGGACCAATTAATAATCTTGAGCAGGTCTTTCAAAATGAGCAAGTCTTAGCAAGAGAAATGGTTGTGGAGAAAGAGCATCCTCAAGCAGGAAAGATGAAACTTGTTGGAAGTCCGTTAAAACTTTCAAAGACTCCAATTCAAATAAAGCATCATCCACCAATTGCAGGTGAGCATACGGAAGAGATTCTCAATTCAATAGGATACTCAATTGAAGAAATTAGGGAATTAAAAAATAATAAAATCGTTTAGGAGTGTGGAAAATGAATTTTGATTATTCTGAAGAACAAGTAATGTTACGATCAATGGTAAGGAATTTTGTAGACAAGGAAATTATGCCGTATATTGGCGAATGGGATTCTAAGGGACTTTTTCAGCCTCATATTATGAAACGACTGGCTGAGTTAGGATTAATGGGAGTTTGTATACCAGAAAGCTATGGTGGAAGTGGAATGGACTATAATTCTTTAGCAATTGTTTGTGAAGAATTAGAAAGAGGTGATACAGCCTATCGTACGGCTGTATCAGTTCATACCGGCCTCAATAGTTTAACGTTATTACAATGGGGAACGGAGGAGCAGAAACATAAATACTTAACTCCACAAGCGAAAGGAATAAAAGTTGGAGCGTTTGGCTTAACTGAACCAGGTGCAGGATCCGATGTAGCGGCAATAAGTACAACCGCCGTGAAAGATGGCGATCATTATATTTTAAATGGACAAAAAACATGGATTTCCTTATGTGATATAGCAGACCACTTTTTAGTTTTTGCATACACAGATAAAAGTAAAAAACATCATGGCATTTCGGCATTTATCGTAGAAAGAACGATGCCAGGCTTTTCTTCAAAGGCGATAAAAAATAAGTTGGGAATTCGTGCCGGAAACACGGGGGAAATCTTTTTTGACCAAGTGAGAGTTCCGAAAGAAAATCTTCTCGGTAAAGAGGGGGAAGGATTCAAAATTGCGATGTCTGCGTTAGATAACGGTAGATTTACTGTTGCTGCAGGCGCATGTGGATTGATCATGGCATCGTTGGAAGCGAGTGTGAAATATTGTCATGAGCGAAAAACCTTTGGAAAAGAAATTGGAAAACATCAACTCGTCCAACAAATGATTGCGAATATGGAAGCAGGATTACAAATGAGCAGGCTGCTCGTATTTAAAGCTGGAGAATTGAAAAATAAAGGTGTAAGGAATACCCGGGAAACATCACTAGCAAAATGGCAAGCATGTGATTTTGCTAATAAAGCAGCCGATGATGCCGTTCAAATTCATGGTGCATATGGATATTCAGATGAATATCCGGTCGCAAGATATTTACGAAATTCAAAAGCGCCGGTGATTTATGAAGGAACCCGTGAAATTCATACAATTATGCAGGCTGAGTACGTATTGGGATACAGAACGGATAAACCATTAAATGAGATGCTTCCTTCATGGCCGTTTCAAGTAGATTCAAATCTGCCTGTTTAAAAATTCCATTACAAATAGAGAAGATATTTTATGTCTTCTCTATTTTTTTTCCGTCATAATTAAATATTGTTTATGTAAATCTTTTAATGCTGATGATAAGGCATTATAGGCTTTTCCAAAATAACAGCTTTTTAATTCGTGAAGAGGTGCTTCAATCCCATCCCTTAAGCTATAGCCTTTTAACAAATGGGCGATGAAATCACGTCCATGAGATGTAGCAAGTGTACAAGTTGCTTCAACGATTACACCATATTTGCGATCAATTTCAGCAGTTATTGTTAATGTTTCGTATATGCTCTTCGCGGCCATTCCTGCCGGCAGCTTAGCATGTCCCGCAATAAAAAGGGTATTCATACGCATCTCTCCTAGTTCGTCCTAATAGAATGAAAATTAAGAAAAGTATAGACTGATTATACGATAAATAACGATATATTGCACGAAAGTTTCAAAGCTGAAACTTTTCGAAGATAGAGTATGGATCATTAAATGGTGCAATGCATTCCACCTTTTGTCCTAAAAATGGGTGGACAAAGGATAATTTTCTTGCATGTAACGCCTGTCTTTTAAAAATAGGTTTTCCCCCATAAAGGGTATCACCAACAAGTGGATGCCCAATGGAGCTTAAATGAACGCGAATTTGATGCGTTCTTCCCGTATCGAGTGAACATTCAATAAGAGTGAATTTTTCTTTCGGAAAGATTTTTAAAACGGTTGCTCTTGTTATGGCTGTTTGACCCGATTTGGAAACTCTTCTTTTCGTTGGATGGTGGCGATCTCGGCCGATTGGGTCATCAATAACAAAGGAAGAGGGTCGAATAATCCCTTGTACGAGTGCATAATACGTTCTTTTAATTTTTCTTTCATGTAGCAAGCGATCTAAAATGGCGTGACTAAGTGCATGCTTTGCAAACAGTATTGCTCCAGAAGTATCACGATCTAGGCGATGAATATGTCTAACACGGTGATACTCTTTTTTTTCCTGGAAATAATAAGCTACACCATTTGCTAAAGTATCTTTTTGGCCATCAACGTTTGGGTGTGTATCAATCCCAGCTGGCTTATTGACAATGATTAGATGGTCATCTTCATAAAGTACTTCAATTGATAAATTTTGGGGGATTACACCATAATCCTCATCTTGAAAAATAGCGATCTCAAATATGTCATTTGTTTTTAAAGGTATGTTCCAGTTTATATAATCCCCATTAATACGGACACCTTTATCCATTCGAATTTCATGTAGCAGTTTTTTTGGTACTTTCCATTCCTCTTTTAAAATGTTTTCAATCGCAAAATTATTCCATTTGTTTGGGATATGAAATTGAAACCATTTTCCTGATTGATTTGTCTCCATAATTTATCCTTTCACATGGTCATAATTACCACGCTTTTTTACTGTTTTTATATGTTATTCTTTATTTAATATAACAATCGATCAAGGTGTAATACAAATACAAGGGTGGGTCACTAGTGAAGGTTTTATTTGCATCAACGAAGGAGCAAGAGGAAAAAATAAACGAATTGGTTAATTATTTTTATAGCGATATATTTCCGTATTATTATGATGATGAAGAGATTGCCGAATTTAAAAACATTGGTGTATTAAAAATAGAAAAGCACCATTTTGAAAAAATTGGGACACTAAAGGAAGCTTATCAAGTGATAGCCAGTTTGCAAACAATAATCGTTATTTTAGAGGAAAAAATCCATAAGAAAATGAATAAACGCTATGAAGAAATATTTAACCATAATGTCCAAATTTTAAATAAATACACAATCCCCTTCCCATTCTTTTATATCCAATTTAATTCAAATCAAAAAACATCGACGGAATCTTTTAGCATATACAAATGTGCTGCGAACGAAATGCTTATTTAAAATAGGATTGGCTTTTATATAAAAGCGCAGAGTGGATTGGAGCGAAAGGCACTTGACTCCTGCGGGATCAGCTGGACAGATGAGACCCCGCAAGTGCGTAGCGATGAGGAGGCTCATCGCAGAACCGCGAAAAAGCAAGTGCCTGTAGCGGAAAGGAACGGTTCATGTTTTTTCCAAAAAACTACAAACTTTATTACGAAAATAGATTTTTTATTTTTTTTCGAATTCTCGATAAACGATGATACTGGAAAGAAAGATTAAAATAAATGCAATGAGTGCTAAAAAAGGAATGGTAATAAACCCAAGCCAATTAATATACTCGCCTGTACAAGATATTTGTCCGCACGAAGGTGCATGGCTACTTAAAAAAGGAACCTTCTGAATAGAATAATGATAAAGTGAAGTAAGGATTCCAATTCCTGATAAAATCGCTGTGTAAATAGAAAGCTGATATTCTTTTCTGAATATGGATACGCCAATAATAATTGTTAATGGATACATAAGAATACGCTGGAACCAACATAATTCACAAGGAACAAAATGTCGTATCTCGGAAAAATAAAGGCTGCCCAACATTGCAATAATTGACACAATCCAAGCAAAATTCCAAAACATATATTTATTTTGCATATTGTACTCCTTTAAAAAACAAAATTACTTAATGAAATTATAGTATTCATTGACGAGAAAAGTAAAATAAAAAGCGGCTTTCCTTTTGGAAAAAGCCGCTTTTTGTTTTATACCTTTGTATAATGAACTGCTTCGGCGCTTATCACATCATTTGATACATTCATTTCATGTGCGTGATCAATATATCGGAGTAGGGAATATAGGTTTCGTTCAATTACTGTGTAATCGTGCGAAAAATGGTATGCATGGAGAAGATGCTCGATTCTCTTGGAAAGCATATCGTCCTTTGTTCGTACCATCAAAATCAATAAATTATCCCATTGTGATCGATGGGTATAGTATAGAGCACGATCGTAGTCAACACTATTCAAAACAACCTCCTCCTTTATCAATCAACTGTATTACTAACACTTTTAAGGAGTTGTTTTTAGTATATGCATCACACCTATTTTTTGTTGCTGAAAAACTTGGTGATGCTGATTCTACATGGTTGTTTTAATTTAACATGAATATTATTGTTCTATGAATAATGTGAATAGTTCGGTAAAATGAAAAAGGGATAAACAAGCACTTGGAGGAAATGGGATGAAAACAAAGGTTTTTCGATTGTTTCAGCTTGCCAAAATTTTAAACAAGTTTGCAGAGGTTTTCTACTTTATTTCTTTTATATCTATCGTTTTCACACTTACACATTCACCATTATTTATTGTTTTTATTAGTTGTTTCGTTCTAATTGGTAAATATATTGGCAATGTTGTTGGTTTAAGATTAGCCAATAATTACATTTTCAGCACTCAATTCATAAAGATTATCGTTTTGGTTCTTTTTTTTATTTTGGTTATTAACAATCATGCGGCGAGCATTCCATTAATGGTTCTTAGCTTTGTAATAGCAACTCTTGATGGATTTTTTCTTCATAATATGAATACGCTTCAATCATTTATTTCAAGACGTGAAGATATGTTGGTGTCGAATGGGTTCCATGTTTATTTAGACCCACTCATCCTTTTAAGTAGTTGGATTATTGGTTCGCTGTTATTTTTAAAAGGAAATAGTGAAATTGTCCTTTTTGTTGCAATTATTTTATCCACAGCTAGCTTAATTATTTTTTATGCTATGCCTTCTCAAAATTCAACTATTCACCTTCGGAATAACCAAAAAGATAACGGTAAAAATATACATATTGTAAATGTAATTGAAATAGTCGTTAGAACTTCCTGGATGGCAGTCATTCTTTTTTTATTAGTACACCATCAAATATTCTGGTGGGGAATCCTCAACTCCGTGTTTTTTTGCGGAATCGTGTTTGCCTATTTTTTACTCATGAAATTTCATCCAACATTCGTTTTATTCGAACAGAAGATTTTAATAATAAATACATTATGCATGGGTATTATTATGTTTGGAATGTCCTTTACTACTCAACATTTATGGATGAGCATTTTCGTTTTTCTAGGTGGTACAACTTCACAAATCAGAGAAACGATTCTTTCCTCGAGATTAATAAAAAAAGGTATATTCAGACAAAATGGACTCTTTTTCACATGTGTATCGGTGACTAGCCTATTAACTTTCGGATTGATAATTAACATATTTGGTGTCAGTTCTCTGTATGTGATAACAAGCATCCTGACCATTCTTTTAGGTTTTTACTATTTGTTTGGGGAAGCACAACATCATTGAAAAAGCATCTTTTCAAAAAAATGTTACTTTTAAAAAGCACAGAGTGGATTGGAGCGGAAGGTACGAGACTCCTGCGGGATCAGCTGGACAGATGAGACCCCGCAGGAGCGAAGCGACGAGGAGGCTCATCGCAGAACCGCGAAAAAGCGAGTACCTGCAGCGGAAAGGAACGGACCATTGAAAACAACCTAAAAAACCGAAATATTTCCCAACAAAAAGGCGAAACTAAGTAATGGAAGAATTTTTGTCGGGAAGGTGAGTACATGAAAAAGAAATACTGGATAATAGCTATAATGATTGGATTCTTTCTTTTTACAAATACAGATCCACTATTCGCAAAAATAGAATCGGTCAAAATAGCATTTATAAGACACACGAATTTATGGATCAAAGTAGGAAATAAAGAACAACAAATCACAAAAGAAGGAAATGTAAGCGGTCCAAAATGGTCAGCAGACGGTAAGTGGATAGCCTTTAAAAAAGGAAAAGAGCTCTGGACATATAATACACAATCAAAAAAGCAAATTCGCTTATACGGGGGAGAAGCTTCAAATTATCAATGGTCCCCGAAAAAGAATATTATTGCCTTTCAAATTTTTAATGATATTAACACGATTGATGTAGAAAAACGAAATAAAGGATTTGAAAATGTGGCATCCGGTGTAGGCAATTATTCATGGTTTCCAAACGGAAAGGAATTTTTAGCCTCTTCGATATCGAATTTGCTGCCAACAGGTTGGACAAGTGTAGAATTATACAAAATTCCAATTGATGCCAAAATGGACCCTGCCAAAATGGAGCATTTCTATACATTACCTAAACAATCTTCTGACTTTTTTGCCATTCAAACGAGCCGTTTTAAATGGTCGGCTAATGGTATGTGGATAGCTTTTTTGGCTACACCAACGGCTTCCTGGTCGATGGACAACGATATGCTTTGCATTATCCGAACAGACGGAACGAACTTTACAAAGCTTGAAGATATGATATTAAACGAATCATGGTTTCAATGGGCACCAGATAAAAATTATTTAGCATACATCGGCGGCGAAGGAAGAATGGCCATTGAAAATAAGCATTTAAATATAAAGATATTGCCGGCTTTAAAAACGAACTCCTTTACCCCTAAAGGCTTTGTCGATTGGGATTTTACTTGGCAAAATCCATCGCTTCTTACAGTATCGAGAGCGAAGGAGACGGAATGGTCGAATAATCCTAAGAAAAGACCGCTTCCATCTTTATACAAAATCGATACAAAACAGAATGAGCAGGCAAAGATTACATCTCCTAATAAAGGATTTGGAGATTATCACCCTACCTATATTTCTACTATCAATCGACTAACCTGGCTTCGTTCAAATCGAAAAACGACAGATCTGTGGATGGCTAAGCCTAATGGGGAGATGGCGAAAATCTATATTAAACAAATTGATACAGTACCTGATTATTATGAAAAAAGGGACTGGGAAGATGTAATAGATATATATAACCAATAATTATTAGTAAAATAATGGTACGAATTCAACTACATGATTTTTCTATGTCCTTCATACATTGTTGTAAGAGGATAGTTCCTTAACAGTGTTCTCTATTAAATAATGGAGACCGAGGAAAAGGGGGATATTGATGAATCATGAAGAAGAAAAAGCCTTGGAATATGCAATATCTGAAATAACCGAAATTGCGACTGGTTTCGGTTTAGATTTTTATCCGATGCGTTATGAAATCTGCCCGGCAGATATCATTTATACGTTTGGAGCCTATGGAATGCCTACTCGATTTTCGCATTGGAGCTTTGGAAAACAATTTTTTAAAATGAAACTTCATTATGATTTGGGACTTAGTAAAATTTACGAATTAGTTATCAATTCAAATCCATGCTATGCCTTCTTACTAGATTCCAACTCACTTATTCAAAACAAATTAATTGTTGCACATGTTCTGGCACACTGTGATTTTTTCAAAAACAATGTTCGCTTTCAAAATACGAAGCGAGACATGGTTGAAAGTATGTCAGCTACTGCAGAACGAATTCGCGCATATGAAATTAAATACGGAAAAAGTGAAGTGGAAAAATTTATCGATGCTGTCCTTGCTATTGAAGAACATATTGATCCATCGCTTATGAGGCCGAAACTAACTTGGTCGATTGAAGAGGAAGAGGAGTGGGAAGAAGAGAAAAAAACGTCCTCACCCTATGATGATTTATGGTCGTTAGATGAGAAACAAGATAAAAAACCTAAGCCAAAGAAAAAAATAAAGAAATTTCCTCCACAACCTGAAAAAGATATTATGTTGTTTATCGAACAATACAGCCGTGAATTAACGGATTGGCAAAGGGATATTATGACAATGATTCGTGAAGAAATGCTTTATTTTTGGCCGCAGCTGGAAACAAAAATCATGAATGAAGGCTGGGCATCGTATTGGCATCAACGAATCCTTCGTGAAATGGATTTAACAAGTGATGAAGCAATTGAATTTGCTAAATTAAACGCAGGCGTCGTCCAACCATCCAAAACAGGAATTAACCCGTATTATTTAGGTGTGAAAATTTTTGAAGATATTGAGGAGCGATACAATAATCCGACCGAAGAAATGATCAAACGCGGAGAAAAACCGGGTTCAGGACGAGAAAAAATGTTTGAAGTGCGTGAAATTGAAGGGGATATTTCCTTTCTTAGGAATTATTTAACGAAAGATTTGGTTATGCGAGAGGATATGTATCTTTTCCAAAAGCAAGGCCGCGATTATAAAATTGTTGATAAAGATTGGAAAAAAGTCCGTGACCAGCTAGTAAATAGCCGTGTTAATGGCGGTTTTCCATATATTACAGTAAATGATGGCGATTATATGAAAAATGGTGAATTGTATTTAAAGCATTGGTATGAGGGGATCGAATTAGATTTAAAATATTTAGAAAAGGTCTTGCCATATATATATCAAATATGGGGAAGAACAGTTCATTTAGAATCGATTGTAGAAAATAAGGAAATGTTATTTACGTATGATGGACGTAGTGTACAAAGGAAATATTTATGAAAAAGTAAAAAAGGGTTGACAACCTTTTTTTTACTTTAGCCTTCTAAATCTCCGAAAGACCCAAAGAATTCATAATGAATATTCTCTTTAGGAACAACCCAGTCTAACAACGCGCGATTCACAACCTTCATGAAAGGCTCCGGACCACAGAAATAGAATTGCGAATCATGATTTGGCAATATTTCTTTCATCCATTCTAATGTAATAAACCCTTCTTTATCGAAGGCTTTATTTTTTCTGTCTTCGTCCGTTGGGTGTGAGTAAATGGAATATGCTTCAACATTAGAGTTCTTAGCAGCTACTTCTTTAATATAGTCTTTAAACGCTTGAACTTTTCCATTCATTACAGCATGAATAAAATATACTTTTCTGTCCGGTTGTTTCTCAATAATCGTATTTAGCATACTCATTAATGGCGTAATTCCCACTCCTCCGCAAATTAAAACAACAGGAGTGTTACTATTCATATCGAGGTAGAAATCACCGGCAGGAGCGGAAATAGGGAGAATATCCCCTTCGTTAAATAGTTCATGTAAATCCGTCGAAACAACTCCCGGAGGAAGTTCTTCCGATTTTGGATCTTCCCGTTTTACACTGATACGATAATAATCATTTCCAGGACGATCGGATAAACTGTATTGCCGTAAATGAGTGTACTTCTCTTTTTCAATATCAATTTTTACGGTAATATATTGTCCTGGTATATATTGAGGTAATTCTTTTCCATCCTTAGGCTTTAAGTAGAATGAAGTGATCACTTCACTTTCCTCCACTTTACGATCAATAATAAAGTCTTTGAATCCGGCCCAGCCCCCGGGCTGGGTTTCTGCTGTTTTATATAAACGGTTTTCCATCCGGATAAATACATCGGAAATCACTTCATATGCATCTGCCCAGGCATCGATAATCTCATCTGTTGCTGCATCGCCAAGCACTTCTTTTATCGCGCCTAATAAATTTTCGCCAACAATTGGATATTGCTCCGGTTTAATTTGTAAACTTCGATGTTTTTGCCCAATTCGTTCTAAAGCAGGCATAATGGCACTCATATCTTCAATATTAGCAGCAGCTGCATATACGGCATTTGCTAATGCTTTCGGTTGATGGCCAGTAATTTGGTGTGTCATATTAAAAACATTTTTCAACTCGGGATGATTTTCAAATAATCTTTTATAAAATCGCTTCGTAATTTTTTCACCATGTTCTTGAACGATCGGAAGGGTTGCTTTAACGATTTCTAATTTTTTTGGGTCTAATTTTTTTACAGTATTTAGTATATCTTTCCATTCATGTTTTTCATCTATTGCTTGATTCAAAGGTTTCAATCCTTTCCAAAGCTGAATAAATACATTTGATATTTTCCCCTTATACAAACGATTTACTAATGGGAATATTAGTTAGGGTGTGATCAATTTATGTCATTTCTTCCATACAGCTTGTTTCCCTTTATAATTATTTTTAAAATATAGATAAGTTAATTCCTCGAAAGGATGGAAAATATGTATAGAAAAAATAGAATCCTTCTGACGCTTTTTGCTGTGATTCTTGTTCTTTCAGCTTGCAGTAGTACTAAAAATGAAAGCAAGGAATCCCCAAAAAAGAAAACAGCAGAGCATACAATGCCAATAGGTGAAGAGACGGCGAGTAAAGATGTTTTACCAACGTTTTTGAATAATACATCTGAAACAGTGCAAACGATCTATCAAGCTGCTGCCTCACATCAGGAATTATTAGAGCATATGCCATGTTATTGTGGTTGTGGAGAGATGGGACACAAGGACAATTATGATTGCTTTATACAAGAGAATAAAAAAAATGGGGCCATTGTTTGGGATGAACATGGAGTGAATTGTGATGTATGCTTAGAAATAGCGGCACAATCAATCGTTGATTACAATAAAGGCAAATCAATGAAAGAGATTCGCAAAAGTATAGATGAAAAATATAAGGAAGGCTATGCTAAACCAACACCGACACCAATGCCGGAAGTATAATAAGGGTGAACATTTAGGGTTCACCCCCTTAAATCTTTTACAATCCTTGCTCGTCAATAGGAACAACCGCATCTTTTAATTCTTTTTCTAATTCAGCGGTATATTCTTTCGTTTGTTCAGAATCCCAACCAAACACTTCTTCCATTTTTGCAAGAACAGGCTCTTTCCATTTTTTTACCCAGTTAATATTAAAAAATAAGGCTCCAGTACGGCGAATAAAGAAGTCAACAGGTTTTAGGACCATTTCCTTTTCAATTGCGTACATCAGTTGCGCATATACAAAAGGCGTTAACTGATCCTCGTCAAGTTCCTGATAATCCTTTGCATAGTCGAAAAGATAATCAACATTTGTGCCATATTTACTTGCAAGTGCATAGCCTTCTTCTTCAGTTAAACCGAATTGAATAGCTTCATTTGCTTTTTTAGTAATGAACGAGTTGTAATTGGCCGAGCCGCCTAAATTCCCACCAGAAATAGGAAAGTGAACCGTTTGGCAAGGTTTAAGATTCCTTTGCTGTGTGACACATAATTCTTTTGCCACTAGATCAACGACATTTTCAGCCATCTTACGGTACCCGGTTAATTTACCGCCGGCGATTGTAATTAAGCCGCTATCTGCTTCCCATATTTCATCCTTCCTTGAAATATCAGAAGGATCTTTGCCTTGTTCGTATATAAGCGGGCGAACGCCTGCCCAGCTAGACTCTACATCATCTTTTGTTATTTTTACATCCGGGAACATATAGTTAATGACACTAATGACATAATCACGGTCAGATGAAAGCATTTTTGGATGAGCTGTATCTTTATCATAAAATGTATCAGTTGTTCCTACATACGTCTTACCATCACGTGGAATAGCAAAAATCATTCGTCCATCCGGTGTATCGAAATAAACTGCTTGGCGTAATGGGAAGACAGATTGGTCAAAAACAAGATGAATTCCTTTCGTTAATCGTAATTGTTTATTATTTTTCGCGTAATCTTTTCCTCTTACTTCATCGACCCAAGGTCCTGCAGCATTTACAAACTTTTCAGCATGAATTTCTACTTCTTTATTTGTTAATAAATCACGAACAATTACACCAATAATTTTTTTGCGTTCATCATAAATGAATTGTTCCGCTTTCACATAGTTAGCAACAATTGCCCCATTTTCTACGGCAGCTTTGATCACTTCGATTGTTAATCTCGCATCATCTGTCCGGTACTCGACATAATAGCCTCCACCTTTTAGTCCATCTTTTTTAATTAACGGTTCCTTCTGTAATGTTTCTTCAGCAGATAACATTGTCCGGCGTTCTGTTTTTTTTACTTGTGCTAAAAAGTCATAAACTTTCAGCCCGATCGAAGTGGTAAAAGCTCCGAAAGTTCCCCCTTTATGGAAGGGAAGAAGCATCCATTCGGGTGTAGTTACATGCGGGCCATTTTCATAAACAATGGCACGTTCTCTTCCTACTTCTTTCACAACATTTATTTCAAATTGTTTTAAATAACGGAGTCCTCCATGGATTAGTTTGGTTGAACGACTTGATGTTCCGGCAGCAAAATCCTGCATTTCTACTAAAGCAACTTTCAAGCCGCGTGTAACAGCGTCCAAAGCAATTCCAGCACCGGTAATTCCTCCACCGATAATAAGAAGATCGTATTTATCCTTGCTCATTTGTTCAAAGTTTTCAGTTCGGGTAATTTCTGAAAAAGTGTTTTCCATTTGAATTCCCCCTTTTTAAGATAGTTTCCCTAAATCATAAGTAATAAAAGTAGGAATACAAAAAGAGACCACAACAAGCATATTAGTAATCGTACTAAAATGTTGTGTGGTCTCTAATCTCCAACCAAATAATTAACTTAACTTCATTCTATCATAATTTTCTTAATAGTACTATAAATTTATATGCAGGATCTGTCGCCTATTTGAAAGCAGCCTTTTCAAAAGCAAGTTTTATCGCAAATCCGACTAAGACTGCTCCTGTGATCCCTTGAATAAATTTTTGTGTTTTCGGCTTTTTCATAAAGACATTGATTCGTTGAATTAATGTAATATATAGAATGAACCAAATCGCGGTCAGAACGATATATGTGATTCCCATTATAAGAAATTGACTCCACGAATTCTCCGCTGGATTTAAAAACTGTGGTAAAAAGGTTAAAAAGAATACGGCAACTTTTGGGTTCAGTAAATTGGTTAAAAAGCCTTGGAGAAAAAACGAATGGCCTTTGCTGCTTTTTATTTCAGACATATCACTGTTCATGTCTTGCTTGATGGATAATAATGTTTTTATCCCTAAATAGATTAAATAGATGGCTCCTGCATATTTAATAATCGAAAAAAGAATAGCAGATTTAACGATTATTGCTGATAGCCCAACGATAACAGCAAAAGTATGAACACATAGTGCGCAACACGTTCCAAAAAGGGTTTGAAATCCACCTTGTTTTCCGAAACTTAATGTATTTTTGGTAGTAATAGCGGTATCAGGACCTGGTAAAATAATTAAGCAAATACACATAAAAGCAAACAAAAGAAAGTTAGACACATTTATCAGCTCCTTTTATATCACTCTTTTGAATATTTTATATTTTACCACGTCATACGGGTATTGAAAATGTAAAAAAACAGTGTCCGTTCCTTTCCGCTGCAGGTACTCGCTTTCCGCGGGGCTGGTGATGAGCCTCCTCGTCGCTTCGCTCCTGCGGGGTCTCATCTATCCAGCTGATCCCGCAGGAGTCTCGTACCTTCCGCTCCAATCCACTCTGCGCTTTGTTAAAAGCAACAACCTTTTTAAAAGAGACTTTTATTTAAACCAACCCTTTTTCATAAACCATGCGGACATTCCTGCTCCAATTAAAAACATGATGAATAGAATGATGAAATAGCCAAATTTCCAATGTAGTTCGGGCATGTAATCAAAGTTCATTCCATAAATACCTGCGATTAGTGTTAGCGGCATAAAGATGGTGGTAATGACGGTAAGAACCTTCATGACACGATTGGTTTGATGTGCATTTAATGAAAGATAACTGTCTCTAATATCTGCCGTTAATTCCCGACTGGAATCAATCATTCCGGCAAGTTTAAGCAAGTGATCGTGGATATCGGCAAAATAGGCGATTCTATTTTGAATCCCTTCTAAACGGTGTGAATTTAACATGCGATATAATAAATCGCTCATAGGTGTGACTGTATTTCGCATCGAAAGCAAATCATGTCTCGTATCAAATAAACTCTCTAACAACACTTCCATTGTTTCATTTTTAGAATTGTCCTCAATTTCGTTAAGCCGATCTTCAAGCTTATAAATAATCGGAAAATAATTATCAACAATTTTGTCCATCACTTCATATAAAATATGATACGAATCCCAATTTTCAAAGGATTCGCTTTCGCTAAAACGAGTCCATACATCAAAAATTTCCTTTGCTTTGTGATGGTGAAAAGTGACGATGAAATTTTCTCCTAGAAAGATATTGATTTCTTCTTTTACTAATTCATCGGGATGAAGACTATGCATAACAAAAAATGTATGATCTTCGTAATAATCTAATTTTGGCCTTTGAAGTTTATGAATACAGTCCTCAATTGCCAAAGGATGAAATTTCAATGGATTTCTTAGTTTCAGAATTTCTTCCTCTGTAGGACGATCGAAATCTATCCAATACCAAATGTATTTGGAAGAAGATAGTTCCTCAAGCGGAACATCATGTAGTAAATCATAAGTTATCGTAACTGCTAATGTTCTAATCATGGGTATACTCCTTACTAAAAATTACTCTTAGTTAGTATGCCCCATTTTACCCACAATTGGTAACTTTATATGACTTGGATATTGCTCTGAATGGAATATCGTTTGTTCTGCTATTACCCATTCCGTGTCAGTTGCCGGATCGTTTCCTGTATTATGATTCGGAAATGAAGCATTTTTTGCTCCGGATGTAATGGCAATACGGATACGATGTCCCTTCTTAAATAAATGAGCAATTTTCGATAATTTTATTTCATACTTTTCAATTTGATGTGGTGTTACCAATTTTGGGCTTTCATACGACGTTCGATATCTAGCGCGAACCATTCCATCAGATAGGCGAATGGAATTCCCTTTTTCATCGACATCTGTTATCCGAATTAACCAATCGGTGTCTTTTGCAGAAGTTGCTGCATAAATGATTGCATAAATATCCCCGGCGATTTCAATTTCATTCTGCAAAGGCTCAGAAGTATAGACTAAAACATCCTTTCTTGTTTCTACGTCACGATAATTTTCCGGAACACTGCACTCATTTTCAGACACATCTATTAAATAGGGGGCAGGGTCCTTTGGGTCAAAAAGATAATGATCACAGCCATCAATTTTTGAAGGGGAAGTGCTTATTTTGCCATCACCAAAGCTTGTTTGGGCGCTACTATTACTTTGAATATAATAGTTTGTTAAATGTACGTTGCTTGGCGGCCAGTTGTTAGCCTTTTTCCATTGATTCTCACCAACTGTATAATAGTCAACAGCTGTTTCTGTGTCCACACCATTTTCAATTCCTTTCAAAAAGCGATCATACCAACGCTGACATAATAGATCAAGATCATATCGAATCGCATTTAAGCCAAATTGGACATGATGAATTTCTCGTGTAGCATTTGAATTATGATACCATGGGCCTAAAATTAATCTTTGATTCTCACGATTATGTTTCTGATTTAGCTCCCATGCCTCCGTCGTTCCATTTCCATCATCATCATACCAACCAGAAATATAGAGGGAAGGTACATTGATTTTTTCACCAAGTTTTGACCAATCAAAAGATGCCCAAAACTCATCATAATCGGGATGTTTCATCCACTCATTCCAAAAAGGAATGTTAAAACCAAGCGCTTTCTCCGGAATATCCTTAAGCGGACGAATAGCTAGCACTTCATCCCAATCATCTCGTTTTAATGCATCTCTATTCGTTTTTTGCTTCGCCATCATAAAAATCCATGCCATTAATCCGGAAGAATAAAGACCGTCTTTTCGCGGTAAATCTCCAAATGGAGTGCCGGCCGTAACAATGCTTATAATAGCTTTTAAATGGGGGTTTCCACTTGCAGCCGCTGCCCATTGAACAAAACCGCTATAGGAGGAACCTATCATCCCAACATTCCCATCTGACCAGCTTTGGGAAGCGATCCAATTAAGTGTATCATCACCGTCATTCATTTCATGATACATCGGCAGCCATTCTCCCTCGGAATCTTCCCGTCCTCGCACGTCTTGTGAAATAACAGCAAATCCCCGTTGGACAAAACGTAGTTTATTCAATCCGTATGACATTCTTCCGTAAGGAGTTCTAATTAATATCGTTGGGATTCGTGTTCCCGTTTTCAAATTTTTCGGCAGCCAAACCTCTGTTGCTAATCTCACGCCATCCCGCATTTCAACATCGATTTTTCCGATATGCTCGATCTCAAATGAAGCACGAGAAAGTAAAGGATCATTCCACATTTTTAGCGGTGTTAAGTGTTCGTACCCAGGTACAACTAAAACCGCACTATCGACTCCCTCGTGATAAAGGAAGGCAATTATTTGATTGAGCTCAATTACTAAATCAATTGGTTGCTTTTCTCCGGTCATCGCATATATCCAAACAGAATCTGAGACCTTTTCGTATCTAGTAAACTGTTCACCAGAATTCAGTAATACAGTTTCACTCTCAGTCCAGTTCACATGCCTTGCCTCATGGAGGATGTTTTGGATTTTCTCCAAAGAAAAGACACATGAATTCATATTTTTATTTATAGCCCGAATCTCTATTTTTTCTCCCATTCGTATTTTCGCTTGTAATATCCCCGAAACATAATAGAAAAGCTCCAAACAAATCATCTCCCACTCTTTGTATAAATAACAATTCTTGAAATAGTTGTATATTCCTTTTAAAAATTTACAACATTCATAATTTTTAATGATAAAATACAGTATAATGACCTTACATAGCAATAGAAAGTGACAAAAGGGGGAGATACAAAGTGAAGCCTCTTATAGGAATCACAGCAAATGTTGATTTTGATTGGAAACATACATTAGGAAATGACTATTTACAGGCTGTCATCCAGGCAGGCGGCATTCCAATCATATTGCCGGCCGGAGTGATTGGAGATGCGGCACATTTAGCGAAAAAATTAGATGGGTTAGTTTTATCAGGTGGGGGAGATATTGATCCTACATTATTTGGTGATGAACCTCATCAAAAACTAGGGTCGATTTCACCTGGAAGGGACCATTATGAAATAGAATTAATTCAACATATGCTTAAGCTCGATAAACCAATCTTAGCAATATGCAGAGGAATTCAAATATTAAATATTGCTGTTGAAGGGGATATGTACCAAGATATATATAGTCAGATTGACTCTCCAGTCATTCAACATACGCAAAATGCGGTAAGATACCATTTGTCTCATTATGTTCAAGTAGAAAAAAATAGTTTACTAGCGGAAATTGCTGGTCAAGTTCAATTTAAAGTAAACTCATTTCATCATCAGGCAGTCAGGAAAGTTGTGCAACCATTTGAAGTAGTAGCTCGTTCATCAGATGGTGTGATCGAGGCGATAGAAAGTAAATTACATAAATTTGTAGTAGGAGTTCAATGGCACCCCGAGCCATTGGCGGTCCACGGTGATCCAATCTCGCAAAGAATCTTTCAACGATTCATTCAATTTAGTATATGAGGTGATAACAATGCATATTATCGATCTACATTGCGATGCATTAATGAAATTAGCGGATGCAAAGGGTAAATTAAGCTATGCTGACTCAGCACAATTAGATACGAACAAATCTAGACTACAAAAAGGGGATGTAAAAGTACAAAGCTTTGCCATATTCATTGAACCAGACATTAAGTCTGATCAGAAATTTCAAGCTGCTCTTGATCAAATTTACTATTTGAAAAATGAAGTGTTAGCAAAAAACATTGAAATGAAACAGATTATGAATTGGCGTGATTTCGATCAATTAAAAGAAAATGAAATAGGTGCGATGCTTACCCTAGAAGGTGTCGATGCAATCGGAAATGATATTCAAAAGCTTAGTATTTTACATGAGTTAGGTGTTTTATCAGTTGGTTTAACTTGGAATAACGCAAATCTGGCAGCTGATGGCGCAGGGGAGCCCCGTGGTGCCGGACTTACTTCTTTCGGTAAAGAAATTGTGCAATTTAATAATCAGCATCGAATAATAACCGATGTCTCCCATTTATGCGAAAAAGCATTTTGGGATGTGATTGAAATAGCTGATTTTCCAATCGCTAGCCACTCAAATTCCAAAGTATTATGTAATCATGTTAGAAACTTAACAGATCAGCAAGCAAGAGCATTATTTGAAAAAGATGGCTTAATTCATGTTGTTTTTAATCCACCATTTATAAATGAAAGTGGTAAAGCAACTATTCCTGATCTTATTAAACATATTGATCATTTTTGTTCATTAGGCGGTGTAGACAAAATCGGTTTTGGTTCCGACTTTGATGGAATATCAACAAAGGTAACAAAATTAGAAGACTCCTCAAAATATCAAAACTTAGTGAACGAACTATTAAAATACTATTCCGAGGAACAAGTAAAAGGTTTCGCTTATCAAAACTTTCTCAATCACCGTCCAATTTAAGTTGAATATTCATCTCAAAGGCTTTCAGTTTATCTGAGTGCCTTTCTTATATTTATAAAAGTAATACTAAAAACTTATTTTGAAACCGTATTGAAAATTTTGATAAATTAATATAATCTAAATATATCAATTGTTTGGTTAACATAAAATGTAACCGAATACATAGAGGGAGGTGCATCACGTAATGGGAAGATACATAGTTAAAAGATTCGTAGCCATGCTCATTACAATTTGGGTAATTACAACATTAACCTTTTTTTTAATGCATTCAATTCCTGGTTCCCCTTTTAATGAAGAACGAAACACAAATGAACATGTTCGAAAAAACTTAGAAGCACATTATCATTTGGACAAACCACTTTATGAACAGTATTTCATTTATCTCAAATCAATCGCACAATTTGACTTTGGACCATCCATTAAGAAACCGTCCCAAACCGTCAACGATATGTTAGGGCGAGGATTTCCCGTTTCCTTTGAATTAGGAATAACAGCGTTAATCATTGCTGTTATATCAGGGATTACATTAGGTGTTTTAGCTGCATTAAAACATAATGGAGTAATTGATTACTTAGCAATGACCATTGCAGTATTAGGTATATCGATTCCAAACTTTGTAATGGCTACCCTTTTAATCCAACAATTTGCTGTCAACTGGCATCTATTACCCGCTGCGACTTGGGCAAGTACGAAGCATATGATACTACCGACTGCAGCTCTTGCGACGGGTCCAATGGCGATCATAGCACGCTTAACCCGATCAAGTATGCTCGAAGTATTAACGCAAGATTATATTAAAATGGCAAGGGCAAAAGGTCTATCTCCAGTAAAAATAATAATAAAACATGCACTTCGTAATGCACTTATGCCTGTAATTACAATACTTGGAACATTAACAGCAGGAATCCTTACTGGAAGTTTTGTTATCGAAAAAATTTTCGCCATCCCTGGAATGGGAAAATATTTTGTAGAAAGTATCAATACCCGCGATTATCCGGTAATTATGGGAACAACGGTATTTTACAGTGTTTTTTTAATATTAATGTTATTTGTCGTAGATTTAGCATATGGCATGTTAGATCCACGGATAAAGTTACATAAAAAGGAGTGAACTTGAGTGGGCGCTTTAAAACAAGAGGATCAGCAAATTAGTCCCAATATTCCAACCGAATGGTTCGTTCCAATAAATAAGAAAAATGGCGAAGCCGAAGCTGTTGTCCGCCCTAGTATTTCATATTGGCAAGATGTATGGAGAAGATTATTGAAAAATAAATTAGCGATGTTTGGGCTAATCATATTTATTCTTTTAATCATCATGGCGATTATTGGTCCGATGTTTTCTCCACAAAATGTAACAAAGGTCACACTCAAAGACCAAAATCTCGCTCCTTCATCCACACATTGGTTCGGGACGGATAATTTGGGGAGAGATGTTTTTACAAGGACTTGGTATGGAGCGAGAATTTCCTTGTTTGTAGGGGTAATGGCAGCCCTGATCGATTTCATCATTGGGGTCATTTATGGAGGAATAGCCGGATATAAAGGTGGAAAAGTCGATCATTATATGATGCGAGTTGTTGAAGTATTATATGGACTGCCATATTTGTTAGTCGTCATTTTGCTAATGGTAGTTATGGGTCCGGGATTGAAAACGATCATTGTCGCTTTATCAGTTACTGGATGGGTCGGTATGGCAAGGATTGTTCGCGGACAAGTGTTGCAAATCAAAAATTATGAGTATGTATTAGCTTCCAAAACCTTTGGAACGAAAACAGCACGAATTATCCGCAAAAATTTATTGCCTAACACGATGGGAACGATTATCGTTCAAATGACATTAACCGTTCCAAGCGCCATTTTCGCAGAAGCTTTTTTAAGCTTTATTGGCCTTGGGATACAAGCACCTTTTGCCAGTTGGGGAGTGATGGCAAATGATGGCTTACCGGCCATTTTATCTGGTCATTGGTGGACATTATTTTTTCCAGCATTCTTCATTTCATTAACAATGTTTGCTTTTAACGTTCTAGGTGATGGCTTACAGGATGCGCTAGATCCGAAGCTAAGGAGGTAGAATGATGGAAAACGTCCTGGAAATTCAGAATTTGCACGTATCATTTTCAACCTATGGAGGAACCGTTCAAGCTGTAAGAGGTGTTCACTTAGAATTGAAAAAAGGAGAAATATTGGCGATCGTTGGTGAGTCCGGATGCGGAAAAAGTGTAACATCACAAAGCATTATCGGGTTAATTCCTAAATCGTCAGGAAAAATAACTGATGGATCGATCATTTATAAAAATAAGGATTTAACTAAGATGAGTGAAAAAAGCTTACGATCGATTCGCGGAGCAGAAATTTCAATGATCTTTCAAGACCCAATGACAGCATTGAATCCCACTTTAACGATTGGCGATCAGTTAATTGAGTCGATTCGACAGCATCAGGATATATCAAAAACAGAAGCGACTAAAAAAGTTCTTTCTATCCTTCATTTAGTCGGTATTTCAAACCCGAAAGAAAGGCTAAAGCAATACCCGCATCAATTCAGCGGCGGGATGCGGCAACGTATAGTTATTGCTATGGCTTTAATCTGCGAACCGGAAATTATCATTGCCGATGAACCTACAACCGCCTTGGATGTAACAATCCAAGCTCAAATATTTGAGTTATTTAAAGAGATTCAAGAGAAAACGGGTGTATCGATCATATTGATTACTCATGATTTAGGTGTTGTTGCTCAAGTTGCCGATAGAATTGCTGTTATGTATGCCGGAAAAATTGTTGAAACAGGAACGAGAAAAGAAATTTTTTACAAACCTAAGCATCCATATACAAAAGGACTATTAAGTTCTGTTCCGAGACTTGATATAGAAGACGAGGAATTAGTCCCAATACCGGGATCACCTCCTGATCTGTTTGCACCGCCAATCGGTTGTCCATTCACCGCCAGATGCACGTTTGCTATGGAAGTATGTGAAAAAGTTTATCCTAATACGTACAGTTTTTCAGCTAATCATCATGTTAGCTGCTGGCTCCAAGATGAAAGAGCAAGACACCATTTGATTTCGACTATGGGCCAGAGCTCGTAGATGAAATAATAATAAAGAATTTAAGGGGGAGTATGATGAAGAAGTTTATCGGTACATTAATGACGCTTTTCCTCGTTTTTTCTTTAGCAGCATGTACTACTTCAAAAGAAGCAGGGAAAGAGGAGAAGAAAGACACAACCAAGAACAATAATAAAGATAAAAAAGTGGAGCAAGTTTTACGACTAAACAATGGGGCAGAACCTACCTCATTTGATCCACCAATGGGATTTGATTCGTATTCATGGAGTTCTTTAAACAACTTAATGGAAGGGTTAACAAGATTAGGTCAGGATCATAATCCAGAAGCAGCGACAGCGGAGAAATGGGATGTTAGTAAGGATGGAAAAACGTATACATTCCATATTCGTGAAAATGCAAAATGGTCGAACGGGGATCCAGTTACAGCAGGAGATTTCGAATATGCATGGAAACGCCTTCTTGACCCTAAAACAGGTTCACCAGCAGCATTTTTAGGATATTTTATTGAAGGTGGAGAAGCTTTTAATACCGGCAAAGGTTCAAAGGACGATGTCAAAGTAAAAGCAGTGGATGAAAAAACATTTGAAGTTGTGTTGACTAGTCCTCAAGCATATTTCTTAAGTGTCATTGCTAATCCGGCATTTTTCCCAATTAATCAAAAGGTCGCTGAAGCCAATCCAAAATGGTTTGCGGAAAGCAATACCTTTGTTGCGAATGGTCCATTTAAATTAACGAAGTGGGAACATGACAGCAATATGGAAATGGCCAAAAACGAAAACTATTGGGATGCAGCAAATGTTAAATTAGACAAAGTAACATGGGCAATGGTTAATGATCCAACGACAGAATATCAAATGTATCAAAATGACGAATTAGATACTTCTGCTATTCCAGCTGAAGCAAGTGAACAAATCTTTAAAGAAGGTAAGGAACAAATTGAAGATCAAGCGGGAACATATTTTTATCGTTTCAATTTAAAACTAGAGCCGTTCCAAAATGTTAATATTCGAAAAGCGTTTGCAATGGCAATCGATCAGCAACAAATCGTTGATTTCGTCACAAAAAATAAAGAAAAACCTGCACATGGTTTCGTTTCAAATGGGTTTAACCAACCAGATGGAAAAGACTTCCGTGAAGCGGGTGGCGATTTAATTAAATTTGACGCAAAAGAAGCAAAAGCACTATTAGAAAAAGGAATGAAGGAGGAAGGCTATAAGAAACTTCCGGCAATTACGCTCACTTATAGCACAAGTCCTGACCACCAAAAGATCGCTGAAACAATACAAGCGATGATTAAAGAAAATTTAGGCGTAGATATTAAACTAGCAAATATGGAATGGAATGTGTTCCAAGAAGAACAGAAGAAATTTAAATTCCAGTTATCAAGAAGTTCATTCCTAGCTGATTATGCTGATCCAATTAACTTCTTAGAAAACTTCCAAACCGGACATACGATGAATCGAACAGCTTGGAGCAATAAAAAATTTGATCAACTAATTAAAGATGCAAAGAACGAAGCAGACGAAACGAAACGCTTCGAAATGATGCATGAAGCGGAAAAAATCCTATTTGATGAAATGCCAATTATCCCAATTCATTTCTACAACCAAGTGACATTACAAAAAGACAATGTAAAAGGCATTGTTCGTCACCCAGTTGGCTACTTAGAATTAAAATGGGCATATATTGAGTAGAAGCAAGTGCCTGTAGCGGAAAGGAACGGTCAATGTTCAGCTCGCGAAACACAATTTTACGAAAACAACCATTGAATAAATGGAGTGGTAGATTATTGAAACTTGGAAGAAACCTTATCATGCGTATCAGTTGATAAGGTTTTTTCCTCAAATTAAGCAAACCTACGGAGGGGAATATGGAACTATATCAAATAAATGTAGCAGTTGCAACATTATGGACATCGAAAGATTCAGCGAGAAAAATAGATGTGGATGCCATTACAAATCCAGTAGATATCCCAAAATGGCTAAATTCATTAACTTATGAAACAAAGCTAGATCTATGCAATGACAACCTTGTGCAATCTCAAGTTCTACTAGGTGAAGAAGCTCAAGTAATAGAGATTGACGGTGATTGGGCATTCTGTGTTATTCCAAGTCAATCAAGTAAGAAGGATGATCGCGGCTACCCCGGATGGATTCCGTTGAACCAATTAAGAAAAAAAGAAGAGGAAGAAAATAATTACGATCAAGTAGCCGTTGTTTGCCAACCTACTGCCACCCTTTACGAAAAACCTGGTAACAAGTGGATGGAAGTCAGTTATCAAACGAAATTACCAATAGTGGAAACACTAGAGGAATATAGTAAAGTTAAAGTTCCCTCAGGCTATGCTTATTTGAAAAACGAAGATATTCATATTTTTAAAATAAATGAGGCTCCTAGACAGAATGGGGAATTCATTATTCGTGAAGCGGAAAAATTTATCGGACTCCCGTATCTTTGGGGAGGGATGAGTGGATTTGGTTTTGATTGTTCCGGATTCAGCTATACAATGTGTAACGCTGCCGGCTATATAATTGCAAGAGATGCACATGAGCAAGCAGATGGAGGCATAGATGTAGATCTTCAACAAATTCAACCGGGAGATTTATTATTTTTCGCTTATGAAGAAGGAAAAGGACATATTCATCACGTCGCTATTTATTACGGAGAAGGGGAAATGATTCATTCACCGAATACGGGAAAATCAATCGTAATAGAAGAAATAGCCGGAACATACGAGAAAGAACTTTGTGCAGCACGTCGCTATTGGATCTAGTTTGGGGGTATACATATGGAGAGAAACAAAGTTTTAGAAATTAATCATGTAAAGAAGCATTTTGAAGTAGGAAAAGGAGCACGGTTAAAAGCAGTTGATAATGTTAGTTTTCATATAAATGAAGGCGAAACCTTCGGACTAGTTGGAGAATCCGGCTGCGGAAAGTCAACAACTGGTAGATTAATAATGAGGCTATATCAACCAACTGAAGGTGAAGTTTTATATAAAGGGAAAAATATTCACCTATTAAATAAAAGTGAACAGTTTGCCTTCAATCGAAAAATACAAATGATTTTTCAAGATCCATATGCATCGTTAAACCCACGCTCAACAGTCCAAGAGATTATTTCCGAGCCAATGGAAGTGCATGGGTTATTTAAAAATAAAGAAGAACGACGTCAAAGGGTTTATGAACTTTTAGAGGATGTCGGTTTAAATCGTGAGCATGCAAATCGCTACCCTCATGAATTTAGTGGGGGGCAACGCCAACGCATAGGTATTGCAAGATCTTTAGCGCTAGATCCGGAGTTTATTATTGCCGATGAACCGATTTCCGCTTTAGATGTTTCCGTTCAAGCTCAAGTTGTAAATCTATTAAAAAAGCTTCAGAAAGAGAAAAAGCTTACTTTCCTATTCATTGCCCATGATTTATCAATGGTCAAGCATATTAGTGATCGCATAGGTGTCATGTATCTTGGACATTTAGTTGAATTAACAAGTAGCAGTAATTTATATAAAAATCCACTTCATCCATATACGCAGGCATTACTTTCAGCCATCCCAATACCCGACCCGGAAATTGAAGATAAGCGTGAAAGAATTATTTTAAAAGGAGAAATACCAAGTCCAATAAATCCTCCGAGTGGGTGTGTATTTAGAACGAGATGTCCCGCAGCAAGTGATATATGCCAATCGAAAATTCCGGAGTGGAGAGAAATAGAAGAAGAACATTTTGTCGCTTGTCACTTATACAATAATCACCCTGGAATGAATAAAGAAGCACTACTTACGAAGGGATCATGATAATGAGAAGTGTAGCAAGCTTAAGAAAACAAATCGATGGGATTATCGAACAAACGTTAGGCATTGTAAGCATAGTCGTAGAAATAAACGAAGAGACGATAATTAGTAAAAATAGTAAACGCGAAATGTCTTCTGCTAGCTTAATAAAAATTCCGATTATTATGGCTGCATTTCAGCAAGCGGAGTTAGGGAAAATTGATTTAGAAGAGAAAATAGAGGTGAAACCTGAGCATAAAGTGGGAGGATCAGGTGTTATTCAATATTTAACAGAAGGAACTCTTTTATCCGTTAAAGACCTTTTGACATTAATGATTATCGTTTCGGATAATACGGCAACAAATATGATGATTGATCTAGTCGGTCAGGAAACGATTAATTATTTTAATAAACAAATAGGATGCAATCATACAAGACTAGAAAGAAGATTAATGGATTATGTGGCCAGGGATATGGGGCTAGATAATGTTACTTCTGCATCCGATATGGTAATATTCCTAAAAGAAATCGTGGAAAATCAATTCCTTACTTCAAAGAGTACGTATGAAATATTGAATATCCTTTCTGGACAGCAATTTCAAGATAAATTACCTGCAATGATGGATTCGGATCATGTATTTGTTGCTAATAAAACAGGGGAAATTCCCGGTGTTGAACATGATGTTGCAATTATTAGGCATAATGACGATCAAGTATTTATGGCAGTATTAATCGATCAATTAGAAAATCAGTATGAGGGAAAACAAATTATTGCTCGGACCGGCAAGGCTGTATATGACTATTTAATTCAATAACAATACAGGAATAGTGTATCATTTTATGATACACTATTTTATTTCGTAATTTTCTAAATTGTTTTCTCGTTTATAGACGAAAGCCCATTTTTAATATGGACAGTTACCACATATAAAGAGCTGAATAAATATAAATGATGGGTAGGGAGGGGTGACATGAGATATCTCGCGATCGGTGACGGACTATGTGCAGGGCATGGTGCACCATTTTTATCCCCAAGTTTTGTACATCGACATGCACGTCTTGCAGAACGGAGTTTAAGAGAAAGGGTGTTTGTTACAAACGTAGCAGCGGCAAATAATCATGCTAATGATATTCTCCAATCATTGAATGATCCAAATATAATGAGAAGCATTAAACAAAGTGACATGATTGTTTTATCTGCCGGACACCAAGATTTACAAACAGCAAAGAAAAAATATGATGAAACGGGCAATGAAGAAGAGTTTATTCATGAGTCAAGAAAATGTAGAAGTACAATTGATGACATCATTCGTGGGATACGCGATTTGAAAGAGGAACAAGAAGATAACTACATGCTTATTATTCTCGGTTTGCACAATCCGTATCCTAATGATCCTTTAGCAGATAAATGGGTACAGCGTATAAATCGCTATATTGAATGTAGGGCAAATCGACGATGTTTAAAAACGATAAATCTCCAGCAACATTTACAAGATAAATTGGACAATTGGTGTACTAGTGACAATTTATATCCAAACCATTTAGGACATATTGAAATTGCAAATCGGCTACATGAAATTGGCTATGACTCTATTAGAGGAGAACAAGATGGATAAATTCACTTGAAAAGGAGGTGAGAAGCTTATGTGGTATGGCGGTTGTGGTTATCCAGTAGGTGGATATGGCTACGGTGTCGGCTGGGGTGCAGGCCGAGGATTTGCATTAATCGTAGTATTGTTCATCTTACTTATCATTGTAGGAGCAGCATATGTTTATTAGGTTAAAATAAAGAAGTCCGGTCTTTTTTAAGACTGGACTTTTCCTATTTTAAGAAAAGAAAAACATTTGCTTGTCGGGGCTGACCAAGGCGCTTTCGCTTTTCTATATATAATCAAACGTTTAACCTACTCCATTGTCCCACTCCAATTAAGTGACTTGACCATAAAATGGTGTGGAAGGATATTTGGAGGTGAATAGTACATGTCTGCTTCACATTACCATATTTGTTCAAGAAATATTGGAAAGCCCGTTGAAATAAGAACGCGTGATGGAAGAGTGCACAGAGGAATCATTCATCGAGTTGATAATCGAATGGTTTATTTACGCCCACTCCCACAAAGGAATTATGGAGGATACGGTTATGGTTGGGGTTGGGGCTGGTGCGGCTTTGGCTGGGGTGTCGCACTTGGTGCCATAGTTGGCTTAGCGCTTCTTCCTTGGTTTTTCTGGTAGGCCGTTGTCTTTTGAAAAAGACTCCTATTTTAAAGGGAGTCTTTTTCAACGAATACATCCTTTTATAATATTGGAAAGATTATTGTAAAAGTTGTCCAATCGTCATTAGATTGACAAGTTAAAGTTCCACCGTGTTTTTCAAGTATATTTTTGGAAACATACAAACCAAGCCCTGTTCCGCTCTTCTTCGTTGTAACGAAAGGCTCGAAAATAGTGTCAACCATTTCTTCCGGTATTTTTGGTCCGTTATTGCTTATATCTATAATGACGGAATTTTCAGTAATATCCAATTCAATTTGGATAATCGGATTGTCCACGCTTTTCAGTACATCAACCGCATTAAAAATAATATTAATAAGTACCTGTCTTATTTCATCTTTAAAGCCATGAATGCTAATTTCATGCAAATAATGTTTTTGGATATCAACATTTACTTCTAAAATACGAGGATACAAAAAGGATAAGACTTCTTCAATTAAATCATTTAATGAAAAAGAGGTCATTTCAATTGACACAATTTCTTTTTTTGATAGCATAAGAAATTGAGAGATACTAAATTTTAATTGCTCAAGTTCGTTGGAGATAATATCCAAATAAGGCAATTGTGGATTTTCAGAACGCAATAATTGCACAAATCCGTGAATGGAAGTTAATGGATTACGAAATTCATGAACAAAGCTAGATGTCATTTGTCCTAAAAGTGTCAAACGTTCATGATGTGTTGTAGTTATGTATTCATTTTTTTTATCAATGATTTGATCTTTAACATTTGAATAATATGTTACAACATAAAATAATAATTTGTCAAAAGCATAATTAATTTTGTCAATATAGGCATTGACATCGTTTACATTCAAATAATCATTATATAAAAACTTTGTAGTAATTGATTTACCAATACTTAAATTATATGTAACTTCACCTAAATCAACATTTTGATCAAGTTTTTCTTTAGCAAAATTAGATGCAAGGGATTTTAAAAAGTGCTCCAATTTTTCCTTCGATATTGACAATGATTGAATAAAAAAATCATAGCAAGTATCCTTGTTGAAAAATTCAGAATTTAACAGATTTGACTTGGAGTTTAATAATTGTTCATTCCAAATCGCAACAATTTTATCAATATTTTTATCAAAAAATGCAACGATATCTTGTCTTAGCGGTATCAATTTCTCACCTCCCTTTTCTTCAAAATAATAATTAGCAAAAATTTCTTCATCTAAAATATATCAAAATATTTAAATAATACCAAGTTAAAGTTATATAAATGTACTTATAGTTTCATAAAATAGCATATAAATATCTTTAAGAATATGGATAAATGAGTTGTAAACGGTATTAAAAAATAGTATAGTTAATTAGTATTATTAAATAAATATAATCCCACAAGGGGAGCCTAAATCGGCTGAGAGTGAACGTATGAGTTCTGACCCTATGAACCTGTTAGATAATGCTAGCGCAGGGACTGTGGTTTGATGGAATAGAAAGCAATGCAGCGATTTCCTTAAACCGTCCTGTATTGCTTTTTTTGTGTAAAAAACGCAATACAGTTGTTTTTACATTCCCTCCGAGCCTTCATAGTCACTCTTCAGACGAAAAGAAAGGAAGGGAATATAAGATGAATAAAAAAACATTGTTTTTAGTAGAAGTTGCTGTTCTCGGAGCACTTGCTTACTTGCTTGACCTTGTTTCAGCATTTATTTGTAAGGCTATTTGGCCAGAAGGCGGATCCGTTTCATTAGCTATGATACCAATATTTTTAATGGCTTATCGTTGGGGCTTAAAAGGCGGGTTGTTAACTGGATTTATATTAGGTACGCTACAAGTTGTAACAGGATTTTCAGTATTTTATCATCCGGTACAAGGGATTGTCGACTATTTTGTCGCCTTTACAGTGATTGGTTTAGCAGGTATTTTTGCAAAGCAAATCAAAACATCTATAGAAAATGGAAATATCGGAAAATGGACTACATACACTGTCTTAGGTGTTTTTCTTGGTAGTTTATTACGTTTCCTTGCCCATTTCTACACAGGTATTGTCTTTTTCGGTTCGTATGCACCGAAAGGACAACCGGTTGCATTATATTCATTGATTTATAATGGAACATATATGTCGATCAATTTTGTCTTAAGCTCAGTACTTGTTGTCATGATCTTATTTATTGCTCCAAGACTTGTCCAAATCAAAAAATAAAGTTAAAGAGGCTGGGACATAACTAGCTTCAAATAGTGAAAAAGGTGAATTTGAGTGTACTCAAATTCACCTTTTTCTTTTTTTTACGTGTAATTCTTCTATTACCTTAGTTGTTGGGCAGTGTATTTTCTTAAATTCACTGCCATTAATGCAAAGCCCATTTCATTTTCTACCTTCGATTTTCCTCGTACGGAAAATCGTGTGAAACGCAAATTAGCCTTCAAGAATCCAAAAACTGGTTCCACATCGATTTTGCGTTTTCGATAGATCGCACCCGTTCTCTCTTCTGAAAGCTTCGTTCTTACATATTCTTTTTGTTGTTCCCATGTTTCATTCACCATTCGTTTTCGATTGTTGCCTTCTTTTGCTTTGGTACAGGAGGAACGGAATGGGCAGTCCGAACAGTCTTTGCACTCGTAGATTTTAAACTTCCGTTGGAATCCTGTACGATCAGTACGGACAGAATAATCGTGAAATGTAAGATGTTTCTGGTTTGGACATGTATAGGTATCTGTTTCTTCATCGTACGGCCAGTTGTCTGGATTGAATAGGTTTTGTTTGTAGGTTTTCTTTTTTTCCTTCATATACAGCGTATAAGGAATAAGTGCTTCACGTTTTCTGTTCAAAAGGATATCATTATAATTTTCTTCACTACCATAACTTGCATCTGTGACGATGTGTTCCGGTAACTCGAAATAATCCTGCTCAATCTCATCTAGAAAGGGAATTAACGTACGTGTGTCTGTTGGGTTTGAGAATAATCCATAGGCAAGCGCATATTGACCTTCCGTTGCGATTTGTGTATTATAACCAGCCTTCAATTGTCCATTTTTCATATAATCATCTTTCATTCGCATAAATGTCGCATCTGGATCTGTTTTAGAATAGCTATTACGTGTACCAAAGATTTCAAGGTCTCGTTGGTATTTCTGTTTTCGTACGATAAAATCAATCAACTGTTTACGCACTTTTTCGGATATTTGCGTTCATTTCTTAAAGCTTTTCGTTCTGGAACATCCGATGATGCTTCAATTTGTTTATCATACTCGTTTACGACATCATCCACTTTTTGAACCAATTGAGCGAGCTCTTCCAATGATAACTGTTCATCGCTTTCACGTTCGATTTCAGGTATGATTTCATTCTCAAGAAGCTCATCATATAGCTGGTTTGACTTTTCAATTAAACTTTGATGATACTTCTCAATCGATTTCTTCCAGACAAACGTAAATTTATTTGCATTCGCTTCAATCTTTGTACCATCGATAAAAATTGCTTCTTGATCGATCAGTTTTTCTTCAATTAATTGGCAACGGAATTGGACGAAACATTGGCGAATTAAATTTTTCACTTCTGGTTGAACACGGAATCGGTTGATTGTTCGGTAGCTTGGTTCATGCCCTTGAGCTAGCCACATCATACGGATACTGTCTTTTAATAGGGCTTCAATTTTTCGCCCTGAAAAAACAGATTGCGTGTAGGCACATAAGATAATTTTAAGCATCATGCGTGGATGGTAGGCAGGACAGCCATCATTTCTCTGAAATGATTCGAACGCTTCATGAGGGATACTTTCAACTAAATGATGAACATGGAAGGCAATATCATTTTTTTGTAACTTTACTTCTAAATCTAAAGGCAAAACTAATTGATTCATGGTATAATTTTTAAACATAAGGATCCTTCTTTCTGATTTTATTTGGTATGGTAACTTAATTTTATCAGAAGTGGTCCTTATTTTTATTCAAAAAATAATCAAAGCCGGTGAAATTTTACTCGTCGTAAAAATTCACCGGCTTTTTCATCTCAGAGGTGGGTTTTGTCCCAGCCTCTTTAATTACTTAACGACTAGCACATCTTTAGTTGTATTTTTAATAATATTTTCCTCCGTGCTGCCTAGAAAAATCCGCTTGAAAATCCCTTCTTCACTTTGACCTACGACAATTAAGTCTATTTGATTGGAATTCGCGTATTCACATATATTGTCGGATGTCTTTCCATAAAGCGTATCAAAATGAAAAGAGATTCCTCTAGATTGTAAAATCTCCGTGACTTCCGCTCGAAGATCGGGGTCATCATCCTGTATAAAATGTTTTGTATTTTCTTGAATTGAATGTTCAAGTGGAAGGTGTGTGACATATACACCACCATCTGAACGCGGGATCGCAGTATATCCTGACTTGCCTAAACTATCTTCAGGTAGTGGTGTGTCTATCGAATAAGTCGTTCCATTTATTACTTGGACAACACTTAATTGGCATTCTTGATTTAATAAATATAAATCCGCTGCTATTTCCAATGCTTTTCTACTGCCGTCTGAGTCATCAAAGCAAACTAAAATATGTTTATACATATTCATCAGCTCCTATTTATATTACTTCTTATATACCCTTTATTCAGTGCAAATAACAAACAAACGAATGACTTATATTACAAAAACATTACAAAGTAAAATAATTTTCATTGATTTTTCTTACCTAACATAATATGCTTTACGTTAGAAATAGGTAGTATCAATTTTAACTAATTGAAGGCAGGGAAAAGTATGGAATGGTTACAGCGATTTCGTGGAGCTGTAAAGAAATTTTGGAAAAAGGCACATATGAATCAAATAATTATTCTAGGAGGATCAGTAACCCTATTAGCGTTTCTTGCCTTTTTTGGATATTTTGCAGCAACGGCAAATGTTGAGTCTTTGAAAAAGGGCTTAGCACAATCGACTGTTATTTACGATAAAGACGGAGATGTCGCAAGCAAAATTTCCGCAAACCGAACAGAAGGCGTCTCGATTAAAAAAATGCCCCAACATTTAAAAGATGCAATTGTTGCTATTGAAGACCATCGTTTTTACCAACATGGTGGATTCGATGTGAAAGGAATAACGAGCGCACTCTTTAAAAATATAACTGCCGGCGGGATAACAGCGGGCGGAAGTACAATTACCCAACAGCTAACGAAAAATGCTTTGCTATCGGATGAAAGAACATTTAAACGGAAAATCGAAGAATTATTTTTAGCCATTGAAATTGAAAAAAAATACACTAAAGACGATATTTTAGAAATGTATTTAAATCAAGTTTATTTTGGACATGGTGCATGGGGAGTTCAAAAAGCGGCCCAACGATATTTTGGTAAAGATGTAGAAGACATTAATCTTAGTGAGGCAGCTGCACTTGCTGGAATTGTAAATGCGCCATCTGCACTTGATCCTTATTATCATATGGATCGAACGATTAAGCGCAGAAATGTCGTTCTTGGGGCAATGAAACAATATGGCTACATCACGAAAAAACAATTCGACGACGCTAAAAAGGAACAATTAGTTCTTAATGATCAACAGAAAGATCCAATGAAAGGTAAATATCCTTATTATGTTGATGCGGTATTAGCAGAAGCAACTGAGAAATTCGGATTGACGCAAGATGAGATTATGACGCGTGGCTATCGAATTTATACAGAAATGGACCAAAATATCCAATCTGCATTGGAAAATGTATATAACAATAATTATAACTTTCCTCAAGGAAGAGGAGGACAGATCGTCCAAAGCGGGTCAATACTACTTGATCCAAAAACCGGTGGGATTCGTGGGTTAGTCGGCGGTAGAGGGGAAAAGGTTTTTCGAGGATTTAATCGCGCGACACAATTAAAACGATCACCCGGATCGACCTTTAAACCTTTAGCGGTGTATACACCAGCTTTAGAGGAAGGATACAAGCCTGATTCAATGTTAAAGGATGAAAAAATGACATTTGGTCATAATTATTCACCGAAAAATTATAATGGCCAATATCAAGGTGAAGTACCAATGTATAAAGCGATCGAAAACTCGATTAATATTCCGGCCGTTTGGTTATTAAATGAGATTGGTATTGATAAAGGAATGGATGCCGTTAAGAGATTCGGTATTCCATTAACAGATAAAGATCGAAATTTAAGCATTGCACTTGGAGGTTTAAGAAAAGGGGTATCCCCTTTACAAATGGCAGAAGCATATTCGGCTTTCGCCAATGAAGGAAAACGTGAAGATGGGCATATCATTACTAAAATTGTTGGACCAACAGGGAAAATCATTGTTGAAAGAAAACCGAAAGTAACAAAAGTTACGGATAAGAAAACGGCCAATGAAATGACATCAATGCTTTTAAACGTGATGGAAACTGGGACAGGTAAAGGTGCTAATGTTTCAGGTTATCAAATTGCCGGTAAGACGGGATCAACACAAGTTCCTTTTAATAATATTGACGGAACGGCTGACCAATGGTTTGTCGGTTATACCCCTAATCTTGTCGGTGCTGTTTGGATCGGCTATGATAAAACCGATCGGGAGCATTATTTATATGGGTTAAGTGCACAAGGCGTTGTTCCCGTTTTTCAATCAATTATGCAAAATACGTTAAAATACACGAAAGCAGAAAAATTTGAAACGGAATCGATCAATAGCCAAATGCAAAAAAAATATGAGTCAGACCACCCGTTTAAAACAAAAGCAAAAGAACTAAATGAAAAGTTGAAACAAGGTACAGAAAAACTAAAAGAAAAACTAGAAGATGGAAAAAGCAAATGGAAGATCCTCGAAGAAAAAATAAAAAATAAACTGAAACAATTTAAAGGAGAATAACCTCCAAACTTATTAATTAGCAGTTCCTTTTTGGAATTGCTTTTTTATTTTTTAAAAAAAGTACATAATGATGAGAGTAATGCATTAAGCATGAAGATTTTTTGAATTTATGGGAAAATAAAAGTATATTGAGATAAGGAGTGGTAAAATGCAATTCCGAATCGAAAAAGATACACTTGGTGAAATGAAAGTCCCTGTTGACAAATATTGGGGGGCACAAACACAGCGAAGCAAAGAAAACTTTAAAATTGGCTCAGAAAAAATGCCAATGGAGGTCATTCGAGCCTTTGTACAATTAAAAAAAGCTGCAGCAGTTGCCAATCATAATTTAGGAAAGCTATCGGATGCGAAGAAACAGGCAATAGTAGAAGCTTGTGACGAGGTGTTAGAAGGTCGTTTCGATGATCATTTTCCGCTTGTTGTTTGGCAAACAGGCAGTGGAACCCAATCGAATATGAACGTAAATGAGGTAATAGCTAGAAGGGCAAATGAGATCTTACAAAATCATGAATCGAAGGAACATATTCATCCAAATGATGATATCAATATGTCCCAAAGTTCAAATGATACCTTCCCAACTGCGATGCATATTGCAGCATATAGTGTCATTCAAGAAAAACTAATACCAGCAATAAATAAATTAACAGACACATTTTTACAAAAAGAAAATGAATTTATGGACATGATTAAAATAGGTCGAACACATTTACAAGATGCAACACCTTTAACACTTGGTCAAGAAATTAGCGGTTGGAGGGCAATGCTGGAAAAAAGTGAAAAAATGATTCATGAAAGTGCTGAACATCTATTAAATTTGGCAATAGGCGGTACTGCTGTTGGTACCGGAATTAATGCGGATCCTACTTTTGGTGAGAAAGTTGCACAGGAATTAAAGAACCTAACAGGATTTCCTTTCCGTTCATCTAATAATAAATTTCATGCGTTGACTAGTCATGATGAAATTGTTCATGTCCATGGAACATTGAAGGCTTTAGCAGCAGATGCGATGAAAATTGCCAATGATGTGAGATGGCTTGCAAGTGGTCCAAGGAGTGGAATAGGCGAGATTAGCATCCCGGCAAATGAACCAGGAAGCTCAATCATGCCAGGAAAAGTTAACCCTACACAAAGTGAAGCATTAACAATGGTTGCAACACAAGTATTTGGTAATGATGCTGCGATTGGTTTTGCTGCAAGTCAGGGGAATTTTGAGCTAAACGTCTTTAAACCGGTGATTATATACAATTTCCTGCAATCCGTTAATTTATTAGCTGATAGTCTTATTTCATTTAATAAAAACTGCGCTGTTGGTATTGAACCAAATAAAGAGGTTATCGAAGAAAATGTTAATCGCTCTTTAATGCTCGTAACTGCATTAAATCCTTATATTGGCTATGAGAAAGCGGCTGAAATAGCAAAACTTGCTTTTAAAGAAGGTTCGACCCTGAAGGAAGCGGCGATAAAAACTGGATATGTTACCGAAGAACAGTACGACCAATGGATTGATCCGAAAAAAATGGTGAATTTGAAGAATAGATAATAGGAAAGGAGACACAAATTTGTGTCTCCTTTCAATCCATTATATTTAGTTAAATGTGACAGTAGATTGATTAATGTTGAGAGAATCCGCCGCCAAGTTGTTGTTCAGCCATTTGAACTAAGCGTTTTGTGATTTCTCCCCCTACAGATCCGTTAGCGCGAGAAGTTGTGTCTGCACCAAGGTTTACACCAAATTCTTGAGCAATTTCATATTTCATTTGATCAATTGCTTGTTGTGCTCCTGGAGCTACTAATTGGTTTGAGTTGTTGTTGTTTGCCATGATTTAAAGTCCTCCTCGTTGTTTTTTATGGTTGGGTTAGCTGGAATTGCACCAGCAACACTGTTAAAGTGTTCCTCTATTGGAGTAACCCATTGATAGAAGTGGATATTACTTGCTTTGTACTAAGTATTATGTTTTTTAAAAACTAAAATATACAACCTTGTAAACAGGTAATTTTTGCCTGAATTAACTATGAAAGAAAAGAATATTATTATCCATTATTCACAAACTCATATAAAGAAGATTCAATTTAAAGATGGTGATGAAATGGATTGGGATTGGTGTCCACTTTGTAATGGGGTAAACGATGACCGTTTATTATGTCCGGCATGTGATGGACGGATGCTGGATCAAGGAAGAATTTATGATTATTACGATGATTATAGCCCTTATATGGATATTGATTTAATCAAGTTAGCGGATGGAGTACCAAATAGTTCAAAGCGGAATGAATGTGTTCATTTATTTAAATGTAGTAATTGTGGGGTTGATTTACCAAAAAAGATTACTTATTAAAAGCTATGTTTAACTAGAATGTTGATTTCCGCTGCAGGTACTCGCTTTTTCGCGGTTCTGCGATGAGCCTCCTCATCGCTTCGCTCCCTGCAGGGTCTCATCTGTCCAGCTAATCCCGCAGGAGTCTCGCACCTTCCGCTCCAATCAACATTATGATATCAAAACTGAACTTTAACAAAGCATAATAAAAAGCAATCGGAAACCCGATTGCCTTCTAAAACAAATTTTAGCAGACTAGAACTCTATCCAATTCTTTCCTCTGTATCTGGGTTAAAGAAATGCCCTTTATTCATATCGAAGGCAAAGTCAAGTTTGTCGCCAGGTTTAATGTCAGATCGCGAATCAACACGAGAAATAAATTCTTGTCCACCGAGTTGAGAGTATAACATCGTTTCTGCACCGGTTAATTCAGAAACATCAATCGTTGTCGTAAATTTAGTACCAGGTGATGAGTTGATAAATAATGGTTCGTCATGGATATCTTCCGGACGTATACCGAAAATAATATTTTTCCCAACAAGGTTTTGTTCACGTAACACCTTCATTTTTCCATCAGGTATTGCGAATTTTAATGTTTCGTTTATTGTAAAATGCCCATCTTCAATTTTACCATTAAAGAAGTTCATTGCTGGTGAGCCAATAAATCCTGCAACAAATACATTTTTTGGATGATCATACACTTCTTTTGGTGTACCAACTTGTTGAATGACTCCATCTTTCATAACGACAATTCTTGTCGCCATTGTCATTGCCTCTGTTTGGTCATGAGTTACATAAATCGTCGTTGGCTGTAAGCGTTGATGCAGCTTAGCGATTTCCGCTCGCATTTGAACACGAAGCTTTGCATCGAGATTGGAAAGTGGTTCATCCATTAAGAAAACTTTCGGATCCCTGACAATTGCTCGTCCAAGTGCAACACGTTGTCTTTGTCCACCGGATAATGCTTTCGGTTTGCGCTTTAAATACTCTTCAAGTCCAAGAATTTTCGCAGCTTCTTTGACACGTTTATCGATTTCAGGTTTTGGAACCTTTCTTAGCTTAAGGCCAAACGCCATATTATCATAGACAGTCATATGTGGGTATAATGCGTAGTTTTGGAATACCATGGCAATATCGCGGTCTTTCGGTGGAACATCATTCACACGCTTGCCATCAATATAAAAATCACCTTTTGATATTTCCTCTAAGCCTGCAATCATTCGAAGAGTAGTTGATTTACCGCAACCGGAAGGACCAACAAAGACGATAAATTCTTTATCCTGGATATGAAGATTGAAATCAGTTACAGCGGTTACTTTATTATCGTAAATTTTATAAACATGTTCTAATTTAATTTCAGCCATTAATAGAACCTCCTCTATTTCTTACTACCAATAATAAAGAAAGCCCTTACAAATAGGTATGGTCAGCCTGCACAAAAAAGGAGGCCAGAATATTGTGCAACCTGTAATCGTTCATTGGAGATATTCAAAGTCAATGCAAGCAAGATAAACGATTAAGACATTTGGAAAGGATTTTAAATCAAACCCTGTTTTTTCAACAAATTTATCGATACGATATTGTAAACTATTCCGATGTAAAAATAACTGTTTTGCGGTCAAACTAGCATTTGAATTATTTTCTATGTACAGTTTGATTGTTCTTCGCAATTCCTTATCCTCTTTAAAAATTTCAAATATTGAGGCAAAAAAAGATGCACGAAGCTTATTGGGAGTATTTTTTAATAAATATAATGGCAAAACATTTGTAAGCGAAAAAATTCGCTCCCTTGTCATTTCTTTATGTGCAAAACGAAAAAACGATTGCTCTAATTGAAACATTGATTTTAAATCGTATATTGAATAAAAGCCGCCTAGGTAAAAATGAATAGCAAAAAAGAAATCACTTTCTAATGTTTTGATCGATGTTTGCAATTCTTGTAGAGAGAGGATGTAAGCTTTTTTTTCTTCAATAATGATTCCTTCCTTTTCAGAAGAAAACACAATGGCTACTTCATGGGGAAACAGTGCCTTTATTGCTTCTTCCCAGCTTTTTACATCTAGAGTTTCTTCAGATTGTGAAATGGAAAATTGAATGATTCGAAAGGATTTTTTTACATCTTCATCCGGTAAAGCGGGATGATCATTAAATAAATAGTCAAACCATTTTTTTGATTGGCAGGACGTATTTAAATCTATCCGGTTGTGAGTAGTTGGAAATAGTGCTTTTAATAGTTCTATTTCTGATGGTGTTATTTCGTTTAAAGGGATGCCGAAATATTTTTGATCCTCATCAATAAAAAACCAAATCATATTAGAAAGATTTGTAGGAGACGTTTTTATTTCAGCGTTTGGATAGCGTATTTTTAATTTTTTAAGCATATACAATTCCTTCTTTTGTCTTTACTTAAATTTATTTTATAAAACTTGCTGAATTCAATCAATTTTTTTACTTTGGAAGAAATTCTTAAAAATGATTTCTTCTTAAACAAAATTAAAAGCGCAAAGTGAGTGAAAGGTGAGTGAAAGTGTCTATTGTTCATTCAAAAACATCCTAAAAAAGGCCACCTAAAAGGCAGCCTTTATTATGAAATTATTCAATTTCTTTTGGTGGATCTTCTGGAAAGAAATCGACCTCTTCTTCTATATTGGTTGAATCGGCACGCATGTGGACGGATCCGCCGGACATGCCTTCATTCACCATGCGATCGACATCTAAGTAAAAGTTATCTTTGCCTTCATAATGTGTATCCGGAAGAAATTCTGCATCCTTTTTCTTATCCATGTATGGTCTCCTCCTAAAATAGCGTATTTACACTATTTTAGTTTGGCAATTTGAGGTTCATAACATGCAGGAGTATGTTTGGTAATAATTAACGATTATCATAAACATGATAAAGCATCAGCTCGTGAATTTGTTTTTTTACATTTTTTTCTGTTTCGGTATCGAAAGAATATGAACTTGTCCATTCTATTTTTCCATCTGGATGATAGACGCCTTCATGTTTTTCCTTTTGATGATAAAAGCTAATATACCAACCAGGTAACTGTTGATTCTTATATAGTGATTTATATTGAAAATGCTGGATCATGGGACCTTTACCCTCCAAATGATAAATGTTAAGTATATGAGTCAATTTCATAATTGCTCTTTTTAAAAATACAGAATCCTACAGAATTTCTAAAATATATTTTTAAAAACAGAAATCATGCTACTTGTTGCTGATTTAATTGTACATTAATTCGGTCTGCGGCTAACTTTGAAGCATTATAAATAAGGGTTACCATGTCAAAATGAATTTTTGCACGTTTCCCAGTACGATAGCGAACATTGTTCAGTTGAAAGAATTCTTTCAGATAGGCATTAACCCGTTCTACGGCAGTACGACGTTTGAAAATGTTTTTCCATGCTTGTGACCCGCGTGCTGGTGCGGTATATCTGCGAAGGTCTGAAGTGATTTTCACTTTATAAACCTTTTGGCAAATACCTTCATTAGCTAAGGGACAGTCGCTGCATTCCTTTGGTCTTGTGTATTTCAATGTTTCATATTTAGGATCAAAACTATCATAACGATAAGAATGCTCTCTGAAACAAGTTGGGGCAAAGTGTTTATCATAGCCAATGATTTCCCCTTCATTTCGCTTATTATACGCGATGACGGATTGTTGTCCCATTCGATGTACCTGCTCGTATATGGGTTCATAGTCATAGCCCGCATCCATTGTTTGATAACGTAATGGAAGGTGAAGGCGTTCCTGAATTCCTTTCAGTAAAGGGATAGCTGCCTTACCATCATTTAGACTCCCAGATGAAAAAAGAGCCTGTAGAATGTATTGGCTTGATGTACCAACGGCTAAATGACCTTTGTAGCCAAACCAAAAACATTTTGTCCTTCTGAGTTCTTTTTCACGCCCCATTTAGGGTCTTGGGGAACTTCGGCACGTAGTTCGGCTAGGGGAACATCTAATTGGTCCACAATTTTTCTATCATATAAAGGTAAATTGGCTTCCGTTTCAGCTTGTTCTTTAAGCCACCCGTCACGCTCATCTTTTGATTTCCGACCACGTTTTTGGGGTTCAGATTTTGGCTTTTCTTCTTTTGGCTGCGCTTGGTCTCGTGCTTCAAAATGGGTTGCATCAATGGCCACTGTATCATCCGTGATGAAACCTTCTGCAATAGCCTGGAGGACCACTTTTTCTTGTTCTTTCTCAAGGATATCGCTTTCCTCCAATTTCGTTATGAGACGTGAATAGGAGGATTCTGAAGGCACATGATCAGAAACCAAAAAGCCACAATTTAACTTAAAAGCTAGATCATCATGAAGACGTTTTATAAGATCCTTCATCGTAGGGATGCGCTCTATGTATCTTACAAAGGTGGAGATAATCATGGCTGCATAGTTTAGTTCTTCCGGTGCACCCAACCGTGATTTTTTCGCCACTTGATGGTACATCGAATCCAAATCTACCGCTGAAATAATGGCTTCATATTTTTGGGTAGGTTCCATGTCAAATAATTCCTGTATGCCAAATAGGCTAGGTTGTCGTATAATAGTCATAAGAAGTACTCCTCCAGTCTTTTTATGGTTTGTGGTCAACGTAAGCCCGAATTATAAAAAATAAGTGTACCTTTCGGTACGCATCGTAAATAGCCGTAAATTCTGACTTTTTTAATCGAATTACGGCTATTTCATTTATTTGCTACATTCTGCCTGAATCATTTTTGACCAGGGCATGTATTGATCTAAAATTTCAGGGTTTTGTTGGACGCCGAGATTTGGTAAATCCGTAAAAAGTTTCTTTATATATTCATAGAAATCAACGCCGTTACTTTTGGCAGTTTCAGCAATACTTAAACAGATGGCATTCGCTTTTGCACCAGCTTCACTTACACTAAAGAGCCAATTTTTCTTCCTATAACGTTGGGACGGATGGCGTTCTCGGCTGGATTATTATCCATTTCAATTCGCCCATCATTCAGGAATAATTTGAGTCCATTTGCCCTGTTTAATGTGTATTCAGTCGCTTTTTGCTAACGCATTTTTCCGTAAAATGGTGATGTTTCAACCCAGTGAAGGAATTCCTCCACGATTGGCTTCGAGTACTTTTGACGTTTTTTTCTTCGTTTACTCGGAGACAAACGTTTAAATTGCCTTTCTAGTCGATATAAATCATCACAATATTTCACACCGATTCTACCATTTTTGCTATCAGCTTTCAGCCAATAACGACGAACATGCGCCCAACAATTTGCGAAATTAACGCCTTCCAACTTATCATAAGCAGAATAACCATCACACACAATCGTTCCAGAAAAGCCTTCAATAAAACTTTCAAGGACAGATCGAGCTCGAGATAATGCGCTTTGAAAGAGAGTCATTGTTAGTACTTTGGCTTGGCACACTTCGAAACACCCAATTATACGCATTGGCTTGGCCAGATTTCCCATCGGATCGGTTGATAATTTGTCCGTATGTTTCATCGACATGCAAAACCGATTTTGCCATCATCAACTCTTTCATTCGTTCGTATACAGGTAACAGCCAATCATGTGCTACACGGATAACCCAATTCGATAGGTTTTTATCATTGGTATTCAGTCCATAGCGATTCCATTCCTTTACCTGACGGTAAAGAGGTAAATATTGTGCAAATTTATCATAGATGACTTTGGCAAGTACGCTAGGACTTGCGATGCTACGCTGAATCGCTGGTTGTGGTGCTTTCCCGCGTTTGATTTGTGCTGGCTGTGATGAATCAACTTTGCAGTCTTTACATTCATACGCATGTTCAATGTGCTGTACTTTCATCATTTTTGCAGGAATAAATTTTGCTTCTTCACGTACAAGTGTACTACCAATTTCAATCATTTGCCCTTGGCAACAGTCACAGATTGTATTTTTCGGATGATGGTGAATAGCTTCTACTTCAATACCATCATGCAAGGAATCATTTCGTTTTTTTGATTTAACTTTTCGTACAACAGTATAAGAGATTGTCTGTTGGCTTTGTTCTTCTGTGTGCTCAGGTTCGCTAAAAGCCGGGTCATCATCAAATAATGAGCCTTGCCCATCTGGTACGTTGTATTTCGATTTTTCGGATTTCGATCCATATAAAAGTTTTGTTAAATGGCGAATTTGTTCAGTTAGCGCTTCAATCTGTTTAGTTGATTGATCTAGCTTTTTCGATAAGTCTTTGTTTTGTTGATTTGAATGAGCCAATTGTTCTTCGAGAAGTCGAATTAATTTCCCATATGGATTCTTGTTATTGGAAGAAGTATTAACCATTTATTTCACCACTTTTCGTTCACCATAAGTTAGTTATATTATAACATTTTTAACGTAGAAAGCGAAGTTGAAAATGGCTATAAACCAACATTTCTAGCTTGTTTAGAATACTCCTTTTTGTGATTTTTGAATGGCCTTTTGGTTGCTGAATGGACAACCCTTCTAACAACCAGCGAACCTCCTGTTGCGAAAGTTTACGTACTTCATTTTCATCTTTTGGCCATTGAAGTTTTCCTCCATCTAGTCGCTTATAAAGCATGGCGAAACCATCGCCATCAAAATATAAACATTTATAACGGTCTTTACTCCAACCAGAGAAAAGGAAAATAGAATCTCCATATGGATCAAGTTCGAAAGAATCTTGAATTAGCGTTGCTAATCCATCAATTCCCTTCCTCATATCTGTTTTACCGCAAATAATATAAATGTTTTTTACACTGGTATAATCATGTTTCATAGATTTTTCAACTCCCTCATGACCGTTTGGATGATGTGCTCATCTACGCCGTTGAAGAAGGAAATTTCAGCAGCTTCAATTTTGATTGTGCAAAAGCTATTTGAAGGATCTTTCGAAGTTGTGGATGTTATAATATTTTTTTCTGGTTGTATTGAAACGGGGACGATTGTTAGTTTTTGTTGTGACATAGGAAAAGCACCTCCTTAATTGATACGATTATTGTACTAAGGGGTGCTGATCATTTATATGCGTTGTTTGAATGGGGGCTTACTGGTCAACTACCATTATACAAGATTTGGGGAGGTACTTCTTTTTTTATCTCTTAAACCCCTTGATACACAAGGGCTAAGAATTATGAAATTCATTCAATTGGTAATGTTTTAACCCATATTCTTCATAAATATTGTAATATCCATCACTACTAAATAATTCATGCTTAGACAAAAGAAAAAACCTCCGATTTTCCCTGCCAAAAATAACAAGCCAAAATAAGAGGTCTTAGTATTGAAATAAAGCATAAAAGTATGTTATTATTGTTTTAAATTAAAACAAAATATATCTTTTATACATTATAGACTAAAACCTTGTTCTTTGGGGTATTAACTGATAGGCGACCAAACCTTTTTAGTCAGTTAATACGGATGACAGGGTTTTTATTTTTGTTTAATATAGTAAAAAAGTAATGGGGGAAGCAAGTATATGCAAATACTTGCTTTCTTTTCGAAGTATATCATAAATATGGTAATAAAGGTATAATTTTTGTCGTAAAATGTCCATATTCGAAATATTCAAATAGGTATATTGCACTATTGCTGTAGACCTAATTTATTCTTCTTTTAATAAATCTTTGCTGCTATATGCATTCATACCAAAAGGAATCCGTTTTTTTACAGATTCTTTAGTGTTTGTTAAATCGTTTTTAATAGAAGAGGAAGAAGAACCTTTATCTAGTTCTTCTTCTTTAGATACCGTATCTATTTTTGAAGCATCTTCTTGTATGAATCTTTGCTTTTGAGATCTTACATAATCTCTTAGTAATGTTTTGATTAATCCTGCTGCATTATCTACGTTATGATCTAGGTGATAGATCACATCTTTATCTATTTTTTTATCTAGTCGTACTTCGATTCGTTTTTTTTGATTACTCATTTTAGATCACCTTTTATATATTTTTTAATTATTAGAATTAGATTCCTTATAAGCTAGTCCGTATTTATAATACCCTTTTACGTTTGCTATTTCTGAATCCTCAACAAAATATGCATATTTGAAAGTATCTTTCACTGGTATTTGGTCAATTAGATTTGAAGTGCCACCAGTGAATAAAATTTTATCAATAGAATCAACATCTTTAACTGCGGTTTGAACAGTATTAATAATTTCTCTTGTGTATTTAATAATCGCCTTATTCACTATATTTGTTATCGAAATAGATTCATTTCTATTTGGCTTGTAATAATAACCTTCTTTTTGATTTCCATTTCTTAGAATTTGTTCAATTTTATATTGGCTCAAACCTTTGATGCCCGAATCGATGGCTGCTGATAATATACGATCATACAAATCATAAGAACCTGTGTTTTTTTGATCCCTTCTCTTACTATCTAATTGCAAACCTTGTAAAGTATCAACTAAAAATGTTCCTCCACCTAAATCTGCAATTGTAACAGTATCTTCGAAATAACTCTCATCTTGAACAAATCCTTCATCATCTAGTATTTCATTATAGATAGTACCTATTGGTTGATTCATTACTTGAACTTCTTTAACTCTAATATTATAACTTTTATCATTTATTTTAATATTGTGATCGCCTTGAAGAACTTTCATAAGCTTCTTTATAGTTTCTTCATTATAATCATCCGAAGGAACACCAGTCACAACGATACATTCTAAGATCCCCTTCTCTGCTTCTTCAAAATCTCTTGCTAATTCTCCTAATGCAAAAGTCGATAGCAATTTAAACTCTTGAGTTGAATAACGATTGCTGAAAGTTAAAGTGTCTAAAAATTTGGGTGTATTTATTTGGTTGATTTCTTTTCCCCAAGCATATTCAAATTCTTGATCAATATTTGATGAATACTTTTCTATTAATTTTTTTTGTTTAAACATAGTTACTTGATTCCCTAAATCCTCATGATACATAAAAATAGAAGGAAAAACCTTACTACCTTTTTTTTCATTTACTAACGTTTTGCTAGAAATCATTTTTGTTTGTTTGTTCCCTATATCTAATGCGAATACTTCCATGTTTATATTCCCCTCTCGCTTATTTAAATATTAATTTTTTATTTATACCGTTATTTTAACGGTATTTTAACGGTATGTCAACAAACAAAAAAGAATTTTATACCGTTATTTTAACGGTATATTACCGTTATGTATATTGTATCTATTATTTATACCGTTATTTTAACGGTATTTTGCCGTTATGACAAAAGGATCGTATTATATAATAATGTTTTTATGGAAATCATTAAACAAAAGTAGAATCATTTGCTTGTATTTTAATTTTGGTATTTTTGAATTTATCGCAGGATAAATGGATTTAAAATAAAATAGTTCTTCTTTAATAAATTTTTCTGCAATTGTGAGTGTAGAAAAGTTTGTTTCTTGATCAAAAGATTTAAATTCATTTGAAATAATTATTATTAATTCTTCTAATTGCATATTTCTGTAAAAGGAGAAAATAGCTTTTGTTTGAACGGATAAATTAATATCTTTTTTCTTTTTAATATCAATCATATGATTTTTTGTTTTTTCATAAATAATAAGATCAATTGATGACATGTATAAAATCCTTTCATATAAAGTATTTATATATACTTTACAATGTTTTTGTTGTTATAATATTATATAATATCAAATATTTTCAAAAAAGGAGAGAACTTATGTCACAACAAATTGATCAAATTAAAGACGAGTATTTAGAAGCAATGATGGAACTGTTTGAGAAGTTTTTTAAAACACTGAAGAAGGATTTTGAAACTTTTATCAATGATGCAAAAGAAGGCTATAAGTTAAGTGAAAATGCTAAAATGGTTGGAGAAAAGCTAAAGGAAGACCCTGAACTAGCCAAGAAATTAATGAAACAATATGCTGCTGAAAAAATCAATCCGACTTTTGAAAAGTTGAAAGATGTTAATGCTAAAGTGGTTGATGGAATAAAAGAAATGAAAAGAGACGTAGATGTAAGTACGGTAGAAGGAAAAGAACAATATGCTAAGCTAGATAAAATAGAAAAAATACAAACAGATAAATTTAATACTATTGCTGAAAAGGTAAAGGCTTTAGGGAACAATAATACGAAAGAGTTAAATAGTAACAATCATATTGATAATATAGAGAAATTAGAAAAGGGTAAAGATGATAATAAAGTAAAAGAAGTAAACACATATATTGTAGATTCCAAAAGTGAAGTTATACATAATAAAAAAAATGAAGAAACAAATAATGTGTTAGATCACAAAACGCTTAAGAAAGATAGTGTAACTTTTGAAAATGAATATGTAGATTCAGGGGTTACAAATGATAATAAAGTAGACTGGAAATTAGAACATAAAGAAGTTATAAAAACAGAAGAAATTGACATTGATAAAATACCAACTTCCGAAAAGCTAAAACAATTAGAAAATAGTGGTGTGAATATTAGTAGATTGCATAGTAGAACTTCAATAAATATTGAATATATAAAACTTCTTGAAAGTGAAGGAAAAGAGGTTCAAGGTTCGTTTAAAGAAGAAAAAAGGGAAGATAGTAAAATTGTGTTGAATGATAATAACATTGAAAGAAAAACCGAAAGTAAAGTTGACATTGAAATTGAAAGATAAATATAAAACTGGATCGATTTTTAAGTTGATCCAGTTTATTTTTTTAGATGATTTGGTTTATTTGCATTTACAAAGGTTGCAAACATTTTAAACAATTCTTCTCTTTCAGAAATAGATAGATTTTCTAGTTTAAAATATTTTTCTACTAATGCACCAGTTTCTACTAAACGTCTTGTTCTTTGTTTCCTATATTCATATTTTGTTTTTGACTTTAAAGAACGTCTTATTTCTGTTGCTTGATGATCTAGTCGTTCGATCTGTTTTTTAATTTTTTGTATTTCATTATTCTCATGGTTTTTATTTTTGTTATCCATTGCTTTCTTCATAGGTTACATTATTGTTTTCTATACTTTTATTATTTTCGCTAAGACATTTTTCTTTTTTTGCTTTTATGTATTCATCCACTTGAGGTTTAAAATGTGTGATAAGTTCTAATACTATATCGATGTCAGAAATAGCCCATTCATCTAATAAAGCCTTACCTATATCCATCCTTTGTTTCTTTTCTAATCTCTTTTGCTTTTCCTTTAATTTTTTAATTTGTTCTTCTATAGATTCTAATTTTTTTTCAGTTTTAATCATTAAAACACCACCTTTTATAGACATTATAATAGTTGAATAGATGAAAATCAAGTGATATAATAGATTCACGAACTGAAAGGAGTGCCCATTTACACACCCTAACAAGTTAGGTGTTGAATGGGTACTGGCTTTCGGTAAACCGAAGGCCAGTGAAACGTTGTCTACGACAATAGCCCTTCGGGGAAAATGGGAAAGGAGGTGCATCATGAGTTTATTCTATCTATCCGTAAGAAATATTAATAAAGCTAAACAATCTGCTGTTGCAAGTGCTTCTTACAAAAGTGGAGAATCATTATTTTCCGAAAGAGATAATGAATTAAAGTCGTATAAAGAAAGAACTGTTATGCCTGAAACTCATATTCTTGCACCTTCCCATGCTCCTGAATGGGTTTATAATCGTGAACGTTTATGGAATGAAGTAGAGTCTGTAGAAAGGAATTATAATAGTCGTTTGGCTAAAGAGATTATTGTTGCATTACCAGTTGAATTAGACAAAGAAAATCAATCTCAAATGTTATTAGAGTATGTCAAAGACAATTTTGTTTCTAAGGGAATGGTTGCCGATGTGTCTATTCACAGGGATGTAAATCATAATCCACATGCACATATTATGTTGACAACAAGACCTTTCAACGAAGATGGATCTTGGGGAAATAAAAAGAAAAAAGAATACATATTTGATGAAAAAGGAAATCATGTTTTAAACGATAAGGGGGAGAAAAAATATAAAACTATTGCATTAACAGATTGGGATAAAAAAGAATCATTAATTGAGTGGAGAAAAAATTTCGCTGATAAAGTAAATGAGTTTTATAAATTAAATGGTATTTCCGAAACTGTATCTCATGAAAGTTATGAAAATCAAGGAATCGATAAATTACCAAAGCAACGATTAACTTTAGAGGAATATGCGATTGAAAAGAGAGAAAAAGAAAGAGCAGTTCAAAAAGGAATAGACTATGAACCAGTAACCTTTTATGCAAAGGGAAACAAAGAGATCGACAAAGCCAACAATGAACTTCAAAGGATTGCTAAAGAAAAAGAATTGCTATCTAAAAAGATTGTTTCTCTTTCTGAATATCGTGAAGTTAGAAATGATGATTTAATCAATGGGTTAAGAAGTATTAGAAAATCGGCTAATTTGAGCACTGATGATTGGAAGTCTTTAAAAGTTGTAGCAAAACGAATAAGTGGTTTTGTTGATTTCAATTCTGCTAAAAGTAATATTTCTAAATTAGATAATTGGAAAAGAAAATTAGAATATCAAAAAGGAATTTTATTTGCAGAAGAGAAAGTACTTGTTAAAGCACAAGAGGTATATAAATCAAAACCGAATAAAACTCTACTTTATGGAATTATTCCAAGTAGATTCAAAGAGGAATTTAAAGAAAAGGTTGATTCATTTAAAGCTAAACGTGAAGAGAATGTAAAAGCAATTAATATGTTTAATGAGTTATATAAACATTCTTTACGTGTAGTTAAAATTCAAAAACAATTTGCTATAGAGGAATTTAACTTCTTATATCCTCAATATGCAGATAAATTTGAGAATAATGATTCTGTTGTAGAAGTGAAATCAAAGTATGTTGATTTATTTAAACAAGAAGGATATAAGCGTGATGTGATAAATGAATTTGAAAATGATTTACACAAATTAAGTACTCCTAATGTGAAACTTTCTAAGGTTTTAGAGGAATGGAAAGATGTTAATAATAGTTTAAAAATATTAGAGAGAACCAAAGAAAAACGAAAGGTTGAATACAGAGATAGTTATAAGAATTTTGATGCCAAAAAGACTTATGATTCATCGATTAAATATACAGATGCGAGAGAACAAATCACAACCAAAGAGGAACGGAAAGAAACATTAAAAGATGTGTTAATTGAACAATTAAAGCAACGTTACCCTGAAATATCCATAGATACAATTAAAGAAATACCTTCTGAAATTCAATCGAAAGTTTTACAATTGCATCTTAATAATGAGCAAAGTGGAAAGTTATCTAAGGATCTTGAGACAGTTAAAGAAAGATATATTAAAAAAGATAAAAATGAAATTCCAAAAACTAATCATCAAGAAAATTCCTTCACGAATAACTCAACTAGCAGCAATTCAGAAATGATGTTTAACTCACTAATGAATGCAGTTAAGCAGCAAGAAAGAAATGATTATGATTTAGAAGCTAAAAGAAGAAAGAAGAAAAAGCCTAAAATGCTTTATAGAGATAGGGATATAGAAAGAGAAATGTAGAGGAGTTAAAAATAATGAAGAAAAAAGAAAAGGGGTACTGGAAAAAGGTTGTTGCTGCGTTTTTTATGACATTGGTTGTCGCTTATGCATTAGCAGCAGCATTGTTTGCGATTAATGACCATACCAATTTTCAAGAAAACATATTAGATTTTGACCGTACCTTTGATTGGGTTTTGACAACGGATTTTGAAATGCAAATGGTACTAGGGGTGTTGTCTGTAGTATTCTTTGGTTTCGTACTTTCGAAAGTGGGTGAAAAAAAAGGTTTTCAAAACGCTAGTGATCATGGAGTTCATGGTACATCAAGGTGGGGTGAAGTAGAAGAATTGAAGAAAGGGAAAGCTATTTCTAGCAACAATCAATTCGGTGAAAATAAACCCTTTAAAACATTGAAAGTAGAGGATGGAATAGTATTAGGAAAAACACCTAATAAAAATGAATTATTAATACTTCCAGAAAACACCACGGTAGATAATAGTAACGTATTTTTAATTGGTGCGTCAGGTTCGGGTAAAGGACAGAGTTTTGTATTCAACAACATTATTAATAATACAAAAAAAACAATGATTATCACTGATCCTAAAGGGGAACTTTATCATGCCACCCATCAAATTAAGAGGGATCAAGGTTTTGAAGTTTTTCAAATAGATTTCTTGAACTTAGACCAGGCTAAATATAATCCACTTGATTATATAATAAAAGATATTGATGCAAAGAAAATTGCGGAAGCAATTGCAAAAAACTCTTCAAAAGATGGCAAAGAAGATTTCTTTTTCACTACTGCAAGGGATTTATTAACAGGATTAATTATATATTGTAAGTCCGTTTATGATAATGCAAATATACCGGTTCATGTAAAAGGTGAGTTTTATAGAATTTCGGAGGATGAAAATTATTTAAGAGAACTATGTGAGGATATTGGAAGAGATCATCCTGCATATGCTTATTTAAAAGATGCGAGTGTGTCCGATGGAAAAACTAGAACTAGTATTTTGTCATCATTTGCACAACAAACTGCAATATTTTCTTTGAAAGATGTAGAGAGCATGACTGCAAGTAGTGATTTCAACTTTCATGACTTCCAAGAAAGAAAAAGTATTTTGTATGTAAAAATACCCATGAAGTCTAATCCTGTAGAAGCCCTAACAGCTACGTTTTTTGACCAATTAATTAGTGTTTTATATGACATAGCAGATAAAAACTATGGAGTACTTCCTATTAAAACAATGTTTTTGTTAGATGAATTTGCTAACTTAGGAAAAATTAATGATTATGAAGGTACTCTTTCAACTTGTCGTGGATTGGGAATGGAAATGATTACAATCGTACAAGATTTGGCACAACTTGAAAATAAATACGGCAAAGAGATAGGAAGAACCATTATTAATAATCATGATACAAAGTTGTTCTTGAGAACTGGTGATGTAGAAACTGCAAAATACTTTTCAGGTTTAGCAGGAGATACTACAGCAAGAATGAAAACAACTTCAAATAGTCAAAGTGGTGGAATATTCACGAATGGTAATAATTCGAAATCTACCCAAGAACAATATGTGAAAAGACCTCTTATTACAGAAGGGGAATTAATGACAGTAGATAAAAACACTTGTTATTTATTTGTATCAGGCTATTATCCTTTGAAACTAGAAAAGGCATGGCAATATGTGATATATGGTGATTTTCTTTTTGGGAAGGATAGAAAACCTAATTATTTGAATTATAGGGAAAAATACTTGCGATTTTTGGACAAAGAAATTACACCTATCTACGATAATTTTAAAAAAGATGAAGGAACTACTACTCCGAAAATAGTTGATAGTTCATCGACATCAGTATCGATTGAAAAAATTGAACAGGAACCAAAAGAGGATATTATCATAACGAAAGTAAAACCAAGTGAATCTAAACAAGAAATTGAAGAAATTAGACATAATGATAAATTTGATTTAATGGCTCAAGAATTTTTAATGAAAAACTTTGCTGAAAATCAACATGATGAACAAGTGAAAAAAAACGATAGCATAGAGAAAGAAGAAGTGCTGGAAATTCAATTCGATAGCTTTTATGAGGATTTTGGAGAAATCGATGCAGAAAAGGAAATAATGAATATAGTTTCTAAATCTTCGCACTTAACAGAAGAGACAATTAATGATTATAATGATTCCTTTGCTTCACTAAATACATACACCGATGCAATTAAAAATGAAGATCAAACTTTTAATGCATTTGTAGACTTTGTGGATATGAACGATGCTAAAAAAGAAATAAATGAAGATGAAGCTATTTTAATGGGAGAGTGAAATAAATGGGAAGTGTGTTAATCATTGCAGAGAAACCAAGTCAAGCCCAAGCATACTTTACAGCTTTAAATGGTTCAAAAAAACACGATGGGTATTTTGAAATACCTAAATCTTCGATATTTCCTGATGGTGCTAAATTAACATATGCTATTGGTCATTTAATTACTCTATTTGAACCACATGATTATGAAGAATCTTTAAAGAATTGGTCACTAGATAATCTTCCTATTATTCCAACTAAATTTAAGTTTAAGGTATCTAGTGACAAGATTAAACAATTTAATATTGTGAAAAAATTATTAGATGAATGTAATGAAATAATTATTGGTACTGATTGTGATCGAGAAGGGGAAAGTATAGCTAGATTAATAATAAATCAGGCAGGAGCAAGCCATAAACCTACAAAAAGATTATGGATTAATAGTTTAGAGGATGATGAAATAATCAAAGGGTTTAAAAATTTAAAGGATGGAAAAGATTATATTCATTATTCAGAAGAAGCCCAAGCAAGGCAAATAAGCGATTGGTTAGTAGGGTTGAATACTTCAAGGCTATATTCGTTGCTCCTATTCAAAAAAGGCGTAAAAGGCGAAGGTGGTCGAAATGTGTCGTTTTCTGTCGGAAGGGTCCAAACACCCACCTTGAAACTAATTTATGATCGTCAAAAAGAAATTGAAAATTTTAAGCCTAAACCTTTTTTTGAACTTGAATCACTATTTAGTACTAACAGTGGTACATACAAAGGAAGATATAAAGGAAAATACGATTCAAAAAATGAAGTTCAAGATTTACTTCGAAAAAGTGGTATTTCTTCTACTGGTAAAAGCATTGGAGAAATAAAAGATGTTAAAAAGGAAGTCAAAAAGACACCTTCACCGCAATTATTTTCCTTATCTTCTTTACAAGTTTTAGCAAATAAAAAATTTAGGTATAGTCCAAATCAAGTGTTAAAGATAGTGCAAAGTTTGTATGATAATCCTTTGAAATTAGTAACTTATCCGAGAACTGATACACCTTATATTACGGATAGTGAATTCGCCTATTTAAAAGATAATTTATCTAACTATCAAAAATTGGCTAATCAAGTGTTTGAACCACATTCACTAGAACCGAATAAGAGATATGTTAATAGTAAAAAAGTACAAGAACATTATGCTATTGTACCTACAAAAAAAATTCCTTCCGATACAGTGATTAATTCATTAACAATAGAGCAAAAAAACATCTATTTTGAGATCTTAAAGAGTGCATTAGGAATGTTTCATGCTCCTTATGTATATGAAGAAACTACAATTGTTACTACTGTCAATGAATTACCTTTTGAGACTAAAGGGAAAATTGAAAAATCAAAAGGGTGGAAAGAAATGTTTTTGGATGATCCAAAAGACGAGGACAACGAGGAACTAAAGGAATCACTGCTGCCTGATGTATCAAGTGGTATGAAGGTTGAATCAATGCTTCAAATAAAAGAAGGTAAAACAACAAAGCCTAAACAGTATACAGAGGGCGATTTAATTCCTCTTATGCGAGATTGTGGGAAAAAAATAAAAGAGATAGATGAAGAATCAAAGGCAATTTTGAATGAAGTGGAAGGTCTTGGTACAGAAGCTACTAGATCTAATATCATTGAAGGATTAAAAAAACAAAAATATATCGAAGTTAAAAAGAATAAAGTTTTTGTTACCAAAAAGGGTGAAATCCTATGTCAAGCAGTAGAAGGTACTCTTTTAGCAAAACCTGAATTAACTGCAAAATGGGAATCCTACCTTAAAAAAATAGGTAAAGGTGAAGGGGATAAAAAAACCTTTATTCTAAATACGATAAACTTCACGAAATCAATAGTAGAAAATACAAAGCAAAGTATTGAATTTTTAAAAATAGATTCGCAAATTCAAGCTATGCAATCGATAGATAATATTGCTTTATGTCCAACGTGTAAAAAAGGTCATATCATTGAGAAGAAAGAGTTTTATGGTTGCACAGAATATAAAAATGGCTGTAAACAAACTTTTCCAAAAAAGAAAAACGACAAAAGCCTTACAAAAACTCAAATTAAGCAATTGTGTGAGAAAGGTAAAACTAGTAAGATTAAAGGCTTCAAAAAGAAAGATAGTACAGATAAATTTGAAGCTTTTCTTGAATTGAAAGATGGAAAAGTGATGTTTGCGTTTAAATAAATAATCATACATTAGATTGCGGCCAATTTTCGTTCCTAAAATTAGCTGCAATCAAAAAGGAGAGAAGAAGATGAATAATGGAACGTTTATTGAGTTGGAAGGTAATAAATACCGTCAATTTGTAATGAAGCTACTTAATGAAGATCGTAACGAATTAGCCCAAAAACTGTCTGGTGGAGAAGATATAATTAAAGCTTACTTTTATCAACCATCTACAAATGAGTACATTAGTGCTGAATTAGATACTGAAAAGAAAACTTTATCAGCAGGAAACAATACATATTTAATATTTGATAAATATATAAATGGTGAAGTCCAACTTTTACATGCCGATTTACAAAGCATACAAATGTTTAAAGATATTGAAAATAAGGTTCAGGGGTTACTTGATGAAAATATAATATATGATACAGAATTGTTTAAAAATATGGTACACAAAACAGAGTTTTCAGAACTTCTGTATTCCCCAACTTATAATTCGATTCAATCCTTATATAAAGACTTTGAAGCTACGAATCATTCTATCGAAAAGATTGATAGTTTACTGAAATCTATTGAAGAGTATCGTGATATTTACAATTCTAAAGAAGATATACTAAATATGGATATTATTACAGATCGTTTTGAAAGAAATAGTAAGGTTGATATTTATTATGACAGTTGGCTTGAAATGAAAGGTTTGTATGAAAAACAAAGTCAATTCCAACAAGCAGCTTTAAAAATTGGTGTTCAAGATTATCTTGCCGATAAAAGCAATATGTATAAAAATATAGACCTTCAAGTGGATAATATTGAAATAGCAAAATTTTTGAGTAATACAAAAGTAGAGCAATTAACAAATGATAAGATAATTCCATTGGTTTTTACTGCTAATGAAAATAATATATCAGATAGAATTGGTAATAATATGTTAGTCCATGCTGATTTTGATTATATGAATGCTAGTTTAAAGCATATGGAACTATATAATCCTGAAATTGGTTACAAAAATAGTATTCTTGAAGAATATATTGATGTAAATAAAGATCGAGCACTTACTAATATCATGTTACTTGTAAATAAAGAAATGAAAGAAATCTATGGAGAAAGGTTCGAATTATTTAACGAAAGAGATTCGAATGATACTTGTCATAAGTTGTTTGATAAACTATTACCAATTGTTCAAAATGATACTTTTAGTTTATATGAATTGCAAAAGATTGAACCTGTTACTAAAAGGGAATTCGAGGTTAGGGATTTTTGGGATAGTAAAAATATAGATATGCTTTTGGAATATAAAAATGATAAAAACATTTACTTTGAAGCTAAAATTGAAGATCTTTTATTTAAAAGTCGTGATATTGAAAAGGTTATTGAGAAAGTACCTGAACTTGTGGAAAATCCTAACGATTTAAGTAATCGAACTTTAAACCGAATAAAAGAAGGCATTGAAGATACTAAAGAAAGTTTATATCAGGTCAAATTAGCATTAGCAACAGATACCGATAAAATAAAGTTAGATCCTGATAAGGAAGCAACAACAGAGCAGAAAATAGAACACAATAGGTTAATGAATGTACTTTTAACTACAAAAAATTTAGAAAATAAAATAGATGAACTAGAAGGTTATGTATCATTAGTTGAGAATTCTAAGATAAATGAAAAACAAAATCAAAAAGAAATGGAAATGGAAAGATAAAAAAGGAGAGTGTTTTTTATGTTGAAAGGTCATGAAATTTTAGGTACAGATAAACCTATTTTAAGAGAAAGAGAGAGTAATCATTTTTTTCTTGATGAAATTACTCAATTAAATGAGAACCCTGAACATTATGAAGTTGCAGGGTACGTACAAATGACAATTAACAAACAAATCTTTTATAAACCGGTGTATGTAAAGAAAGGGTGAGGAAGGATGGCAGCAGGAAGTAATTTTCTAACACTAGATGATGTGAATAAACAACTAGATAAAGGTCTTGAAAATATTTTGAAATCTGAAAGATTTAAAGAACTTTTAGATGTTATGTCTAAAGTTAATAATTACTCTATTAACAATTCTATACTAATTGCTATGCAAAAACCTGATGCAACAATGGTACAAGGTTTTAATGCTTGGAAGGACATGGGGAGATATGTTCAAAAAGGTGAAAAAGCATTAAAAGTACTTGCTCCACTGATAAAAAAAGTTAAAATGGAACATATTGATCCTAAAACTCAAAAACCTAAGATTGATGAAAAAGGAAATATAGTAACTTCTGAACAAAAAGTAATTACTGGTTTTAAAATGGTTCCTGTCTATGATGTATCTCAAACTGATGGGAAAGAGATTCCTTCTGTTAGAGATTTTATTAATCGTGAAATGTCTAATGATGAACATATTAAACGTTTGTATAATGATTTCTTTGACCATATAAAACAATCGTACCCAATTCGTGAGGATGTAACCGATAAGGGTGTTGGTGGGTACTTTAGACCAAGTACCAATGAAATTGTTATAAGTAATACCGAAAATAATAATGATTCTATGAAGTTTCGTGTTCTTATTCATGAATATGCACATGCTAAACTACATAACTTAGAAAGCGACATGAAAGATTTACCAAGAGGTCATAAAGAAGCGCAAGCAGAAAGTGTTGCATATATCGTTTCTAAATATTATGGGCTTGATACAGACGATATTTCGCTCGGGTATATTGCTACATGGTCACAGGACATAAACGTTGCGAGAAGTGCCATAGGAGAGGTTCAGAAGGTCGCTAATGAAATGATCTTAACCATTGATGAATTGCAGCGTGATAAAATCCAAGAGTTTTATATCGATAATAACAAAGAATACAAACAATCAGTTGAACTTCTTAAAAATCAATTCAATATAAATGTTGAATCGATTGATAAAACTGGTAAAGAAATTAACCAATTCGAACTTCTTAATAAAGATAACGGTATGGTAGTTTCAGCTAAACTTGACTATTCCGAGAAAACAGAGAAATTCCAATTGAGAACAGATAAAAACTGGATAATACCATTATCAGAATTAAATCAGTCAGAAACTATCACATTTTAAATAAAGAAATTGTGAATGGGATAATGGTAGAAAAAACAGAGCAGAAAAAACTTCAAGATACATTAGATATTGCTAAGAATGATAATGATAAATATAGTGTTGTCATAACAGGAAGTACACAATCTGTATCAAAAGAATTCACGACTAAAGAAGATGTTGATAAACATTTTTTGAAATTGGCACTATCACAATCTTTGCATGAACAAAGCTTTTTAAAAGGTCAATTAAAAAACGAACCTAATAATACTAGTATAAAGGAACGATTAGAAAATAATAATTTACAAATCAATTATGATGTTGCTAAATTTTTAAATTACAATAGTGATAATCAAATTATTCCTAAAGGTGAAGATGGTTCAAAAATAGGTTGGGCTTTAATGAAAAATCGGGATATAACGGATCTAAAAGGATTAGAGGAATATCTTGATAAAACAAAGAACATGCCTAGCCAAAAAGGGTTAAGGGAAGCGTTTAATAACTCTTATGAAGTGCAGCATGATAAAAATGTAAAAGAAATTAAAAAAGATGATTTTGAAATAGAAAGATAAGTATAAATATAGCCTTTTTCTAAGGCTATATTTTTTGTGTGTTTTTAAAACATTTTTGTATATTTTTTTCACAATGTGTTGTATAATCTATGTATTAAGAAATACTTTTGGAAATAGAAGGGGGAAATATATGTATTATCAGTCCATTACGTTAATTGGTAGAACAACTAGTAAAGCGAACTTAAGATTTATTAGTGATGGAAAAGCTGTTGCTAATTTTATATTAGCGATCAATCGAGATGGCAGTTCAAATATTGCTGATTTTATCCCGTGCGTAATATGGGAAGATAAAGCGAAAAATTTCACTAATAAATTCGGAAAGGGATCTTTAGTTCTCATTGAAGGGAAATTAAGATCGACACAGATACAACTTGAAGAAGGTGGAACAAAAAATGAATTGCAATTTGAAGTTCACTCCTTTAAACAAATGGAAAAACCTAAACCAGTAACTACAAACAATAAAGAAGAATAATCGAAAGGGATTTTTAAAACGTGTTAGATAACATAAAAGATAAAGTGTTTACTAATGTAGTTAAAGCAGATTTAGAAAACGAAATCAATCAAGTTGGTGAATCTATTAGTCTTATATTGAAAAAATATGCTCATTTATTCGATGGTAATTACAATAAATTCTTAATGTTATTGATTGAATCTTACATCAATAACTATGATGAAAATACTAACACTTTTACACTAGACTTTAACCACATTTTAGCAAAAGTTCCTCAAGAATCAAAGGATAAATTATTTGCAATGTTAATAGAAAAATTCTCAAAAGGTCTTAAGATAGTTGATTTTACTAAAGAAGATAAACTTGAAACTGTTGAAATTAATAATGAAGAGATTGAAAAGCCAAACGAGGTATTTGATTTTTAAACGCTTAAAGGTTATAGTCAAATATGTTCATATGTAGGGAAATTTTACTATATCTGAATTTATCGTGTATTTTGAAATACTATATATCAACAAGAACAATATGGGGTGCAAATAATGAAAATAGCAATTGGCATGAAATCAAATTTTGCATTCGAGAGATTCGTAACAACTTTATTGAAATCGGATTTTTACCAAAATATACAGTTGTATGAAGAAAATGTACAAGAGATTAATTTGTTAGAAGATGTTATTGAATTTTGGAATCCTGAACTAATAATATTGGATTCTAAACTACCATCTTTTGATGATTTGGATATTTTGGCAAATCAAAAAGAAATTGAGGTTGTTTATTTCAATGCAGATATGGAAGAGGTTTTAAATTATGTGAAAGGTATTTTTCAGGAAAATGATGAAATAGAGGAACCACAAAAGAAAGAAATTCACTATGTTACTGATGAAGTGAAAAAGGAAATTGTTTTTAAGGATCGAGTTATAGAAAAAGAAATCATAAAAACAGCGTATACATCCATTCCGAATAAATTAATTGTTGTAGGGTCAATGTGGCAAGGTGCAGGATCTACTACTTTAGCAACTAATCTATCAAGAGCCTTTGCAATTAGAGGGATGAATGTTGCATATGTAGAGTTTCCATCATCTAAACCCTATATGTTTGATTACTTATCTATACATGCTAAAGAAGAACAAGAGGAAAGAAAGTATATTGATTATGCTAATCTAATTCGAAAAGGAAGGGTGATAAATAAAAGAAATGGAGGTTGGAGGGAGTATGATATTGATTGGTTTATAAATGATTCAAGATATGAACCGATTGAAAATTTTACATATGAAGAAATGTTGAAATATGTTTATTCCATTAATTCTACCATTACCATTGTTGATTTATCTTCAAATCTTCATTTACCTGATGTTCAAAAATTTCTCCATCACGCTGATGATATTTATATTTGTGTTGATCCTGATCCAGTTAAAGTTGATTGGTTAGCTTCCATTACTAATGAACAAGGTGAAACAAAAAAACAACGAAAAGAAAAATTGGTTATTGATTATCTTAATAGTATTGAGGAAAAGGAAGGCATTTCTTATAAGTTTGTAAATATGAAGTATACGAAATCTATTGACAATCAGTCTTTATGGACAAGTTTAGGGAAGAAACCAACAGCGTTTTTTCCAATTGTAGATTATGAAGTGTTAATAAATTTAGTGTGGAAATCTGAATTCTTATATGACTTGAGTAATTATCAAGATTTAATAGAAAAATCTTTAAAACCAATAATCGTGCAAAATGTACCAAGACAATATTATGAAATTAATAAAAATAAAAATAAGAATATCAAAGGAATACTTAAAGCATTTAAGAAAGGAGAAAAGAAATGAAACGTTTTTTTAAAATTGCAGCACCGTTGTTAATTATATTGATTGGGATAGGTGGGATACTGTCCTATGATTTTTATTTCAAAGACAAAATTAACACTGTAGATGTCGTTGTAGCAAAGCAAGATATTAACTTTAAAGATAAAATTACTTCCGAAAATATTCAAATCGTATCGATACGAAAAGATAACGCAGTTAATGGGGTGGTAAACCCGAAAGATGTTGACACAATACTTGATCATAACGCTGCAATTGATATAAAAAAAGGTACGCAAATTTATACTGATTTAGTCGATACTTACGATTTAGTTCCAAACGAAAAGGAAGGAGAATTTATTGCTCCTATACCTGATGAATGGTTGTTTGCAGTACCAGGATCTCTAAGGAAAACATTCATTGCTGATTTTTACGCAATACCTGATAAAGAACAAGCTGTAATTCGTTCGTTGGTTCAAGAAGCGAAAGATCAAAAAGATGGTAAATCCGATTCTGATTCAAAAGACCAAAAGGAAGATAAAGATAGTGATGTACCTATTAGTTCAACTGATTCAATAGATACCATGATTACGAAAAACAATGAACCAATTGTAAAGAATGTTCGTGTAGCATCCGTAAAAGATGGGTCTAATAAAGAAGTAACAGAATCAAAGGAAGATAATGAATCTGCGACTGGAACTGTTTCTAATTTAGAGATCATTTCGAACGATGAAACTCTATCTACTCTAAGAACATATACAGAGCAAGGATATAAGATTTATGTTGTTTACAAATTCGAAAGATAAATCACACAAGGAGGTACATATTTATTATGAAATTACAAGTCTTATCCCATGATGAAGTGTTAATTGCAAACTTAAAAAAAACCAAATTGTTTCACGAGGTATCAATGCTTTCATCCATTGAGAAAGTAGATGGAGATTATCTTTTAATTTCGGATTCATTAATAGATTATCAAGAATTATCAACGTTGCAATGTAAGAGTCAAATAGAATACACCTATTAACATATATAGTACCTGTGAGATAATCTCTTCAAATCAAAGTTTGAGGAGGTTTTTTTATGTCCCAAAGAAATAATCCAGAATTGCGTAAGGAATGGGAGCGTAGGATCGCTCTTTTCAGAGCGAGTGGCCTCACCCAATCCAAATGGTGTGAAATCAATGAAATAAGTATTCATCAGTTAAAGTATTGGCTTTATAAAGCCGATAATTTCTATTCAACCCAAGATTCTAACAGCAAGTGGATTCCGGTTACATTAGAAGAATCTGAGCAACAGAATGAAACATTACATATAAATGTTGGTTCAGCATCCATCGTGGTTAAACCTGGCTTTAATCCAACACTACTGGCGGAAGTAGTTAAGGCATTGAAATCAGTATGCTAAAAGAAGTTACGGTTGATCGTGTCTACCTCGCACAAGGTGTCACAGATTTACGGAAATCTATCGATGGATTGGCTGCTCTTGTAAAAGAAGAATTCGAGTTAGATCTTTTTTCTTCGAGTTTATTTGTTTTTTGTAACCGCGCGAGACAAGTTGAAAATTCTTCAATGGGATCATAACGGTTTTTGGCTTTATTATCGCCGGCTGGAGAGAGGAAATTTTCATTACCATCAGATAATAATTCGGGTCCTCTGAAAATAAGTCCACGCCAATTAAGGTGGTTATTAGATGGATTATCATTGGAACAAAAACAGGCACACCCTGTTGTAACAGCAAGAACAGTAATTTAAATAATGAAAAATCAGGAATTTACCTATTTTATCGTATAATATATTTATGAAAAAGACAGCGAATTCAACTACCCCAACCCCTACAATTGAAGAACTCCTGCAACGCTTGGAAATGCTGGAGAAACAAAATGCGGAATTAGAGGCGAAGCTAAAAAGCAGAGCGCGTTAGATACCAAATTAAAATGGACTGAAGAACAGCTTCGCCTTCTGCAGAAAAATAGATTCGGCTTTTCCAGTGAAAAAACCAACCCCGATCAATTGGAACTTTTTAATGAAGTAGAAAATGAAGCTAATCCAGATTTGCCGGAACCTACTTTGGAATCTATTACTTATCAACGGCGCCGCAAAGTTCGCGGTACTAACGTGAACTGATGTTAGAAAACTTGCCTGTGGAGACGATTGAATATCGTTTATCCCCTGAAGAGCAGGTTTGTTCGTGTTGCGGTGGAAATCTGCATGAAATGAGTACGCAAGTACGCCAGGAACTAAAATACATTCCTGCGGAATTGAAAGTTGTTAAACATGTTCAGTCCATTTACTCTTGCCGCCATTGTGAACGTGAAGAAATTGAAACTCCGGTTGTAACAGCACCAATGCCTAAACCGGTTCATTCAGGTAGTTTAGCATCTCCTTCTTTAATGGCACATATTATGAATCAAAAATATGTGGATGGGTACGCCATTATACCGGCAAGAAAAGCAATTTTCCAGATTGGGGTACCGTTATCACGCCAAACCCTTGCCAATTGGATGATTCACGGGGTAAACCGGTGGTTGAGCCCACTTTATGATCGCATGCATCAACTTCTTTTGGAAAAGGATATTTTACATGCGGACGAATCGACCCTGCAGGTACTTCACGAACCCGGTCAGTACCAGCCACCTCAAAATCATATCTCTGGCTCTACCGTACTGGAAAAGAAGGACCTTCAATCATCCTTTACGATTATCAGGAAACTAGGTCAGGCAAAAATGCCGAGAAATTCCTGTCAGGGTTTAAAGGATATTTACAGGTTGATGGATACGCCGGGTACCATAAGGTACCTAATGTAAAACTGGTCGGTTGCATGGCTCATGCTCGACGTAAATTTGATGAGGCTTTAAAAGTATTGCCTTCTTCAAAGCGTCTGACATCAGGAGTAGCAGCAATGGAAGGTCTCCAATACTGTAACCAACTATATCGCATTGAGCGCGACCTAAAGGAGTTATCCTCTATGGAACGATACGAAAAACGATTAGAACGCAGCAAGCCAGTCTTGGATGCTTTTTTGTCATGGCTAAAAATACAGAAGCAAAAAGTGTTACCAAAAAGCGCTTTAGGTCAGGCGATTACCTACTGTCTCAATCAATGGAAGAAATTAGTGGCATTCCTAGAGGATGGACGATTAGAAATTGATAATAATAGAAGCGAGCGCTCAATAAAGCCCTTTGTTATTGGGAGAAAAAACTTCCTTTTTTCAAATACACCGAAAGGTGCAAGGGCTAGCGCAATCATTTATAGCATTGTGGAAACAGCAAAGGAAAATGGCCTAAACCCATATTATTACCTTCGCTATTTATTTGAGAAGTTACCTAACATTGATCTGACAGATAAAAATGCCCTGGATAAAGTACTGCCTTGGTCAACAACACTTCCAATCGTTTGCATAGATTTTAAAAACTTACCTAAATAATAACTCGATCCCCATCTGGTTGACAGGTGGGGATTATTTTACGCTTACGTTGCAATTTAATAATGTGGAAAAAGTGTTCTTCATGCTAAGTAATACATATGAACCGAAATTAGAGAAAAACGTAAAAGCAATTTGTGATAGTAGGGATATTGTTCTTATTCCTTCAAGATTAATGTGGGAACAGATTATTGAATTAATTGAACTATCTATTAATCCATCAAAAGAAAAAAATTCCAATGTTTTCACTTTCTTTTCTTCGATAGGAAACGTTGGTACTACATCTACATGTTTATCTGTAGGGCAAATTTTACAAAAACATACCAATGCAAAAATCGGTGTACTTTTATTAAATGCTTGGGATGATGGAACAGATCAAATAGATTATAAAGGCAGCTATTTAGATGATATAAAGTCGAAATTATCAGGACAACTCATTCAAAGTGAATCAGAATTTCTTTCTTGCTTTCACATGATGGAAAAGGATTCTTTATACATATTGGGTGGAAATAGGAATACAAGAATGGAGCGTCTATTCACTAAAGAAGAGATTCACTATTTAATTCAAAAGTCTAAAGAAATTTTCGATATTGTTTTGATCGATTGTGGTTGTCATTTTGATAATGCAGTTATGGTTCAATCGTTAATGGAAAGTGATTTAAGATTTTTAGTTGTAAATCAGCAAAGTAAAGCCATTAAGAAATTTAACTATATATATAACGATGTATTATATCCATTAGGCTATAAGCATTCCGATTTTCTTATGGTTATTAATCAATATCAAGATGAAGTCTATTTACCTTCTAGTAAAGAGATTAATAAAGAAATTAATGTTCCTATGATAACAGCAATTGAAAGGAATCAATATGGTATTTTGTCAGAGCAGGAGCAAAAAATATTGATTTCATATAATGATGAATTATATCGGGAATCAATTATTATTATAGCCAAATCCATATCTGCAAAAGTGAATATAGATTTTATACAAGGTGAAGAGAAAAAGAAAAAACGTTTTTTTGGTAGGTAGGAGGGGAACTCATTTTGTTACGTCAAAAGGTAAATGTATTTGATATAAATGATTACATTCATAAGAACAGAATCATAGAGGAAGTTAAGGAAGAAAAGAAAAAACAAACAGAAGGTATACATGAGGTTTTTCGATTAGTAAAAGATCATTTTGAAAAGCTTTATACTAGCGACCAACTAACAGACGAAGAAAAAGAAATAAGACAAAAAACAGAACACAATGCGATATTAGGTGATAAGAATTCTGAAACAATATTAATACCTGAAATTAACACCTTCTTACGTGATAATAATCTGTTAGGTATAAAATACCCTAGTTTTTTTGAATCACTAGCACATGCTATATACCATGAAATATATGGATTTGGTGTTTTTTATAAATGGAATGCCTTTCCCGATTCTCCATCTGCAAAGATAATAGGAAAAGAAATTTGGTTCAAAATTAATGGGGAATTTGTTAAACAGGATGAAGAATTAAGGGATGAAGAACATATTTATGAGATATTTCGTGCTTTAGAGGTTGCTAATAGGGGGTTTAAAATCAATGAATCTAACCCTAGAGACGAGATAGAAATGAAAGATGGAACAAGGGTAACAATATCAATTCCACCTGCTTCATTATATCCAACAATTGTATTTCGTAGATTTATAGTAAGGAATTTCTCTTTTGAGGAACAAGCTAGAAGGGGAACGATTCCAAAAGAAGATATAATGTTTTTTAATGTAATGTCAAGACTTTATTTAAATACTGTTATTGCAGGGGAAGTTGAATCAGGTAAATCTACAATGTTAAAAACTTTTTATGGTGCTAGAGATCCTAATAAGGTAGCGATACTGATTGAATCCAGTCCTGAAACATATTTAAAACGTGATTTTCCCGAGCGATTGGTACATGATTTTTACACTTTAGATGATGATATTGAAGAAACTATTCGTCATGCTTTAAGGGTAGACCATGATTATGTCATCTTTCAAGAAGTTCGTGGGGTAGAAGCAGAAGGGGCAATAAAAGGTACTGAAAGAGGTACTAGAGGACTTCTGATGTCATATCACATTACAGATCCTGTTAATACTCCTGAACAACTGGCAGGACATATTATAGATGAATTTCCTAATAGACGTTTAGCGAATGAGATAAGACGTATATCTAAGCAATTAGATGTAGGCATCACGATGGAAACGTTTAAAGGAAATAATAAAAGGCTCACTAGTATCTATGAAATTTGCTATGACCGAAAAACGGATAAAGCATGGATCAATTATTTAATGAAATATGATCCGAAATTAGATAAATGGGAATACAACGGTGATATTTCAGAAGGTCTTTACCTCAAAATATTTAAACTGGATGAAGAAAAAGCACAGTATTTTGTTGAACATTTGAAAAACCAAAGTGAAAAATACCCACTAACTAGCACAGCGAAAGAGGAAATTATTATAATTTAGGAGTGAATAAAAATGTACACTATACTTGAAGCTATGGTGAAAATAGTATCATTTTCTTTGGTTTTGTATGGATTGTGGCTGTTAGTGGGAAGTCCTTTCTTGCAAAGTGAGATAGAGTCATTATTCCGTAAATGGAAAAGAAAACGGAAAATAAGGAGATTACAAGAATTAAATACAATTAAAGAAGAAAAAGAAAAAAATGCTATCATACAGCATTTAGAATTATTGATTAATAGTGTAAGTAAAAAAGAAAAAAAGAGTGTGTTTAATTTTATCTTTTTGATAATAATAATTTTTCTTGTTACTTTCACAATATTAATTTCTTTACTTGGAGATCTAGTATTATCTATCTCTATTAGTTGTATATTTGCAGCAATTCCTTATTTAACTATTCGTTTTCGATTAACTACCTTACGTTTAAAAACACAGTTCTCCTTTTTAACGGAGTATCACAACGTGGTACAGAGTTATCAAAGTACTGGAAAAGACATTTACTACACGATACTAAATGTAATTAAAGAAACCCAGGATAAAGATCTGAAGAAAATTTATATGAAACTACTTTCATCTATGCAAAAGGATCGAAATAACAAAGAATTTGAAAAAGCAGTTGCTTTATTTTCTTACTCTATTAATTCCACATTTTCTAAGAGGTTTGCCAAACTTCTAATAAAATCTCATGTGGAAAGGGGAGATATATCTTTATCGTTAATGGATTTAAATAAAGATATAAAGAAAAGAAAACAAGACATGTCAACAGAAAAAACAAAAAAATTAGAAACTATATTTATGGGTTACTTACCTATACCATTGTTCCCACTAATGATTTTCTGTGCATATAGAATTTCAGGAATACGTGACTTTTGGTTTTATTTCCAACAAAAAACTTGTGTAACTCTTTTTATCGTAGCTTTAGTTTGCAGTGTCATTTCTATTTTAACAGCATATGTTGCTAGTAAACCGAGAGCAGATATTTAGGAAATATGTTCTATATTTAGTAGTAATTTTATACTAAAGTAAGAGTCAAATAGAATACACCTATTAACATATATAGTACCTGTGAGATAATCTCTTCAAATCAAAGTTTGAGGAGGTTTTTTTATGTCCCAAAGAAATAATCCAGAATTGCGTAAGGAATGGGAGCGTAGGATCGCTCTTTTCAGAGCGAGTGGCCTCACCCAATCCAAATGGTGTGAAATCAATGAAATAAGTATTCATCAGTTAAAGTATTGGCTTTATAAAGCCGATAATTTCTATTCAACCCAAGATTCTAACAGCAAGTGGATTCCGGTTACATTAGAAGAATCTGAGCAACAGAATGAAACATTACATATAAATGTTGGTTCAGCATCCATCGTGGTTAAACCTGGCTTTAATCCAACACTACTGGCGGAAGTAGTTAAGGCATTGAAATCAGTATGCTAAAAGAAGTTACGGTTGATCGTGTCTACCTCGCACAAGGTGTCACAGATTTACGGAAATCTATCGATGGATTGGTCGCTCTTGTAAAAGAAGAATTCGAGTTAGATCTTTTTCTTCGAGTTTATTTGTTTTTTGTAACCGGCGCGAGACAAGTTGAAAATTCTTCAATGGGATCATAACGGTTTTTGGCTTTATTATCGCCGGCTGGAGAGAGGAAATTTTCATTGGTCATCAGATAATAATTCGGGTCCTCTGAAAATAAGTCCACGCCAATTAAGGTGGTTATTAGATGGATTATCATTGGAACAAAAACAGGCACACCCTGTTGTAACAGCAAGAACAGTAATTTAAATAATGAAAAATCAGGGAATTTACCTATTTTATCGTATAATATATTTATGAAAAAGACAGCGAATTCAACTACCCCAACCCCTACAATTGAAGAACTCCTGCAACGCTTGGAAATGCTGGAGAAACAAAATGCGGAATTAGAGGCGAAGCTAAAAAAGCAGAGCGCGTTAGAGGCCAAATTAAAATGGACTGAAGAACAGCTTCGCCTTCTGCAGAAAAATAGATTCGGCTTTTCCAGTGAAAAAACCAACCCCGATCAATTGGAACTTTTTAATGAAGTAGAAAATGAAGCTAATCCAGATTTGCCGGAACCTACTTTGGAATCTATTACTTATCAACGGCGCCGCAAAGTTCGCGCACTAACGTGAACTGATGTTAGAAAACTTGCCTGTGGAGACGATTGAATATCGTTTATCCCCTGAAGAGCAGGTTTGTTCGTGTTGCGGTGGAAATCTGCATGAAATGAGTACGCAAGTACGCCAGGAACTAAAATACATTCCTGCGGAATTGAAAGTTGTTAAACATGTTCAGTCCATTTACTCTTGCCGCCATTGTGAACGTGAAGAAATTGAAACTCCGGTTGTAACAGCACCAATGCCTAAACCGGTTCATTCAGGTAGTTTAGCATCTCCTTTTAATGGCACATATTATGAATCAAAAATATGTGGATGGGCCGCCATTATACCGGCAAGAAAAGCAATTTTCCAGATTGGGGTACCGTTATCACGCCAAACCCTTGCCAATTGGATGATTCACGGGTAACCGGTGGTTGAGCCCACTTTATGATCGCATGCATCAACTTCTTTTGGAAAAGGATATTTTACATGCGGACGAATCGACCCTGCAGGTACTTCACGAACCCGGTCTGCCAGCCACCTCAAAATCATATCTCTGGCTCTACCGTACTGGAAAAGAAGGACCTTCAATCATCCTTTACGATTATCAGGAAACTAGGTCAGGCAAAAATGCCGAGAAATTCCTGTCAGGGTTTAAAGGATATTTACAGGTTGATGGATACGCCGGGTACCATAAGGTACCTAATGTAAAACTGGTCGGTTGCATGGCTCATGCTCGACGTAAATTTGATGAGGCTTTAAAAGTATTGCCTTCTTCAAAGCGTCTGACATCAGGAGTAGCGACAATGGAAGGTCTCAATACTGTAACCAACTATATCGCATTGAGCGCGACCTAAAGGAGTTATCCTCTATGGAACGATACGAAAACGATTAGAACGCAAACAAGCCAGTCTTGGATGCTTTTTTGTCATGGCTAAAAATACAGAAGCAAAAAGTGTTACCAAAAAGCGCTTTAGGTCAGGCGATTACCTACTGTCTCAATCAATGGAAGAAATTAGTGGCATTCCTAGAGGATGGACGATTAGAAATTGATAATAATAGAAGCGAGCGCTCAATAAAGCCCTTTGTTATTGGGAGAAAAAACTTCCTTTTTTCAAATACACCGAAAGGTGCAAGGGCTAGCGCAATCATTTATAGCATTGTGGAAACAGCAAAGGAAAATGGCCTAAACCCATATTATTACCTTCGCTATTTATTTGAGAAGTTACCTAACATTGATCTGACAGATAAAAATGCCCTGGATAAAGTACTGCCTTGGTCAACAACACTTCCAATCGTTTGCATAGATTTTAAAAACTTACCTAAATAATAACTCGATCCCCATCTGGTTGACAGGTGGGGATTATTTTACGCTTACATACTAAATGTGATACAATTTTATACATAAGTATTTCGAAATACTTATGTATAAATCGCTTTGTGAAAGGGGTGATTCAGTATTACTATTTCTATAGTGTTAAATATTTTAAGGTATGTCTTTTATCTGACGTTTCTATTCTTCGGGGCTTTTTCCTTATATGGTTTATTAACAACTAAAGAAGAACGAAAAATATATAGATTAAAGATCCATAAACAAATAAATGACAGAAAAGACAAGCTGATAAAGAAAAATCGTGAATCCCGATTGCAGCAAAAGTTAAAGTCAACAGGAATAAAATCATTGACTGCATTGAGATTTCAAACCATTCGAACGATTTTAATATTAACCATAACTGCTTATTACATATTGGTTCCTTTAATTAATAACCATGATTTTAATATCAAAATACTTGCTATACCATCACTCTTGTTTATCATGACAGAGCCGACAGTAAAGTTTTCTCTAGTATCTATACTTATAGAAATGTTGAACAACAGAAGAAAAAAGAAAAAAATTGTAGAAGTATTTACCTTATTTGACTTGTTGAAAGCAGATTTATATTCTTTGAAATCCTCACAACAAGTTAATATTTACAGTATTTTGAGAGAGTCTAATTCAATGTTTCAACATATTAATGGAACTATTTCAAGACTTTTATCTTTGTGGAAAACGTCACCTGAAAAAGCTAAGGAAGTTCTACATGAGGAAATTGGTGGAGAAAGCACAAAAATACTTGGTGAAATTATCTATAAATTAGATAAAACATCAAAAGAAGAAGCTTTAAGTATTATAGAAACTGAATCTAGTGTATTTTCATTCAGCTATTATGAAAATGAATTACAAAATAGTGGTAAACAGAAAACTTTTCTTTATGGATTTTTTACACTAACAAGTGTATTGATCATAGCGTGGTTAGTTATGTATGTATTTTCAATGTTTAATGATAGTTTTGCCAATAATAATGTTTTATAAAGGAGAGAATTGAAAAAATGGAAGGCATAATGACAAAAATCTTATTAATCGTAGCAAGTATTTTCTTATTCGTAGTTGTAATTGTAGGGGTTATCCAACCTTCAATCGAAGGTAAAGGAAACGATGTAAAAACATCAATCGATGGAACTAAATTAAAAAATAATTAAATTTACTTAAAAGGGAGAGAATTAAAAAATGGAAGGCATAATGACAAAAATCTTATTAATCGTAGCAAGTATTTTCTTATTCGTGGTTGTAATTGTAGGGGTTATCCAACCTTCAATTTCAGATAAAGGTAATAGTGTAAAAACATCAATCGATGGAACTAAGTTGAAGTAAAAAGTAAATGAAAAGGAGATAGCCATTGAGTAACCTCAATGGCTTAAATTCTATTTAAGGAGTGAAAAGAATGGATCACATTCTTACATATATTTTGTTATTACCATTAATTCTTTGGTCAATATTTCAAGCACCACTTTACAATAATGCAGCAATGGTTGAAGAATCACTTAAATTAGCAATTTATGAAGGTCAAAAAGAAGCTAGTTTAAAAGGAAAATATGATGCGAATATTTACAAGGAAATGAGGGATTATTTAGTGAATACACACAATTACAAAGCAGATTCTATTAATATAAAAGGTACTGAAACCCTTACTCCAAGAGGTGGAAAGATGACTATTGAAGTGACTGTTCCTAAGCCAGTTGTAACTGTAATGGATATTTTTAAAGTTGATACGTCTGAACCGTTTAAAGTGAAAAAAACTATTCTAAGTGAACGTATAAATTGATAGTGGTGATGAAATGGATTACTTAATAAAAATCATTTTTGTTGTTTTAATAGCAGTTTATGGTTTAGTCATGAATATGAATCTATCAACAAGTGCAAGATCAACTAAATATCTAAAAGAAGATCTTGAAATTGCAGTACATGATGCTGCATTGTTTCAAGACCAACAAAAATTAGCTAATGGTGAGTTTGTTTTTGATAAAAATAAGGCAGAGCAGGAATTTAAAAATAGCTTTAAACAGAATACTGGTTTAACAGATTCAGAGTTTAAAATTATTGAATTTAAAATTTTTGATCAATCTAATAGTACGTTTCCAGTAACCTACAAGGCAACTAATGTTAAATTTGAAGATGTATTTTCAAGTCCTACAATAGTAGCAGTAATTGAAACCACAGTAAACAAGTACTTTACTGGTGGATATTCCGAAGAAACAGTTAGAAGGGTTGCATCATATTCCTATAAAGTAAATTTAGATCAAAGCGTTGATACTACAACAAGTATTATAGAGGGGCTTAAGACAAATGAAAAAGGGCTTGTGTGGGCTGTTCCCTTTACCAAAAATATTACTTCGCAATTTTCGCCTGATAGAGTACATCCGATAACTGGAAGAGTCGAATCTCATAAAGGAATAGATATATCAGCAAGTGGTGTTGAAAATCAACCTGCTGTGGCTGTTAGGGATGGAAAGATCGCATATGCAGGAGTTATAAATGGATATGGAAATATTGTTATTGTAGATCATGGAAATGGTTTTGAAACAAGATATGCTCACTTAAACTCTATTAAAGTTACTACTAATCAAAAAGTTAAAACTGGACAAGTGGTTGGTTTAATAGGTTCTACTGGTGATTCAACAGGACCACATTTGCATTTTGAAACACGAGTTAATGGAGTACCAATTGACCCTTTAAACTTTTATAAATAATTGTATTTTTTTTTATACAAATATGGTTTTATTTTAAAACATAACATAGTATAATATACTTAGATGAAAAATAAGAACATAGGAGAGTGGGAGTATGAAAAAAATATTTAAAGGTGTATTGATAGCAGTTGCTAGTTTCAGTTTGGCACTACCAAGTTTTGCTCACGCAGAGGAATCAACAAGAGTGAAATGCGAAATGACAATTGAGTCAGGTAAACATACTCAATCAGAACCTGCACAAGCAAATAATGAATGTAAAGATTTAATTTATGGTTATTACGCAAAGAATGTAAACACATTTAATATATTTGGAATGGTAGATCAAAAGGTAACATATTCAGGTCAGAAATTTATTATGTCTGTATTCTCCGATAAATATGCAGAAGCTGAATTGACAGTATACACTAAAAAAACTGAAACAAATAAACCAGAACCCATAAAAGTTCTTTACAAAGTAAGAGTGACAAAAAATAAATCAGCTATTCATTCAAGTAATAGTGAGGAATCTACAACCGTCAAAAAACTAAATACTAATGATGTGGTTGAGGTAGTCCAATTAAAAGATGGTTGGTACAAGATAAAAAATGGAAAAGGCTATGCATGGATCTACAATAAATATGTTTCTAAGAATTTAACACCACAAGTCCTTTACAAAGTAAGAGTGACAAAAAATAAATCAGCTATTCATACAAGTAATAGTGGAAAATCTAAGACTATCAAAAAACTAAATACTAATGATGTCATTAGTGTAGTTCAGTCAAAGGGTGATTGGTATAAATTAAAAAATGGAAAAGGCTATGCATGGATCTACAATAAATATGTTTCTAAAAATTTAACACCACAAGTCCTTTATAAAGTAAGAGTGACAAAAAACAAATCAGCAATTCATACAAGTAATAGTGGAAAATCTAAGACTATCAAAAAACTAAATACTAATGATGTCATTAGTGTAGTTCAGTCAAAGGCTAATTGGTATAAATTGAAAAATGGAAAAGGTTATGCATGGATCTACAATAAATATGTTTCTAAAAATTTAACACCACAAGTTATTTATAAAGGGAAAGTAACTACAAAATCATTAATTATTCGAAGTTCTAATACTACAAAATCTAAAAAAATTGGAACTCTAAAGAAAAATGCTAAAGTACAGATTGTTCAATCTAAAAGTGGTTGGTACAAAATAAAAAAAGGAAAAGGCTATGGTTGGGTTTCGAGTAAATATGTAAAAAAATAAAAACCATTTAATAAAAGTTTTTTTGGGAGTGTATTATGAATTGAAAAAAACGCCAATCTATTTCCTAACTATTTTTCTTTTGTTAGGAATTTTTCAACCGATGATTACAAATGCTCAAGAACCTCAAAGAGCAAAATGTCACATGACGATTGTGGCTGATAAACATAATGAAGATCACCCTGCAACGGCAAGTGCAGAATGTAAGAAGTTAATTTTTGGTTATTATGCAAAGAATGTCAACACATTTAATATAACAGGTATGGCAGAGCAAGAAGTAAAACACAATGGACAAAAATTTATTATATCAGTTTTTTCAAACAAGTATGCGGAAGCTGAACTAACAGTATATACAAAACAACATGAGGTTGGGAAAATAAAAACAAATGCTGACACATCAAGTGATGAACCAAACACTACTAAAATTTTCCTATGTATTTTTTTATTAATTGGTATTTTGGGAGGTTTTGTTTGGTATAGAAAAAGGAGATACAATGAAAAAAAGTAAAATATTATTTTTATTAACCTTATTACTTTTAACCTTGACTTTGTTTGATAATTATAGTAGTAAAGCAGCTACTGGTGATGAAAATATTTATAGTATCCCATCTAGTGTGAAAAATGATTGGAATAAGGTTTGGGGTGGTAAAAGCTTTTCAATGACTAGTGGAAAAGACTTAGTTTATGATATTTATGACAATAAATATATGGAGGATGGTTATACAATAACCACAAGAGATTTTGGTAAAGGGGAACAAAAATATCTTCGTTTTAGGGGTTGGGCTGTTTTGTTTGGTTATAAAAAGCATACCCCCACAAACCAAGATACATTTATAGTCGCCCATAAAGTATCAGGTAGTGGAATTGGAACACAAAAGATATATAAAGCTGTTCAGAAGGGATTAAATGCAACGGAAGATCTTGAATTTAATAATCAAGGATCAGGAGTTTGGAATGAATGTCCTGCAAGTGCTACTAATAAGCGTAATGATGAGTGTAATATGAGGTACGAAGATACAAGTTTCGATGCGTATCTACCCTTAGATGAACTATTTAAAAATAAATATGAAAAAGCTTCTTGGAAACTGGTTTTGGTTAAAAAAGTAAGCAGCAATATTGTTTATACTCCATTGATTTTTCCTTTTGAATTTGATGATCGAAACTATAATGGTGGAAAAATTTCATTATCAAGTGGTTTTAATGCAAAAACCTTACGAATGAATTCAGAACAAGTCTTGAGAAGAAGTAAACCCAGAGAATCGGCTTCTTCCGTAACTGATGATTTAGGAAGCGATAGATACTTTACTCAAAACCAAGATTACACAAATGTAGATTCGGATGAATCTCAAACCGCGGTATGGTATGGTGTAAGAAGCCCAAAAGATAAAAATAAAACTAAATGGGCTGCTACTTCCTATTGGACTTTCAGGGGGGATCAAGGTTCACTTTCTTATGAACCACCTAACAGACCACCTGTAGCAGAATTTTCGACCAGTCCATCAAAAATATACAATGATACAACAATTACATTTAATAATACATCAAGTGATCCTGATAAGGATAAACTTACATATAAGTGGCAAATTAAACCACAAGGTACATCTGATTCAAATTATACGACTTTTTCAACAAGTAAATCACCTACAAAAAAATTAGCAAAGGGAAATTATACAGTACAATTGACTGTTTCTGATGGGAAAGCTACTAATAGTGTAAAACACGCAGTAATTGTGAGTAATAGACCTCCAGTGGCAGCGTTTAATACAACACCGACAAGTGATATTTATTACAACACAAAAATAACCTTTAATAATACGTCAAGTGATCCTGATAAAGATAAATTAACATATAAGTGGGAAATAAAACCTCGTTATACTGCTGATTCAGAATATACGACTTTTTCAACAAGTTTAACACCAACAAAGATATTACCGAAAGGGGAATATACTGTCCAACTAACGGTTTCTGATGGAGTCGATAGTAATAGTTATAAACGTGCTGTTATCGTAAATAATTCACCACCAGTGGCAGCATTTACGTATAGTCCTACAACAGTATATAACGATACCACTGTTACATTTACCAATGGGTCAAGTGATCCTGATAAAGATAAATTAACGTACAAATGGGAATATCAAGAGCCGAATTCAACAGCATGGACACAGTTTTCTACAACGACAAGTCCAACTAAGGTGCTGAACAAAAAAGGTGATTGGAATATTCGTTTGACTGCGAATGATGGAGAAGCAAGTACTTCTATTACCAAAAAAATCACTGTAGGGAATCGCCCACCAGTGGCAGCATTTACGTATAGTCCTACAACGGTTTACAATGACACAACCGTTACATTTACGAATGGATCAAGCGATCCTGATAAAGATAAATTAACGTACAAATGGGAATATCAAGAGCCGAATTCAACGGCATGGACACAGTTTTCTACAACGACAAGTCCAACTAAGGTGCTGAACAAAAAAGGTGATTGGAATATTCGCTTAACTGTTAATGATGGAACAACAAGTACTTCTATTACGAAAAAGATCACTGTGGGAAATCGCCCACCAGTGGCAGCATTTACGTATAGTCCTACAACAGTTTATAACGATACCACTGTTACATTTACCAATGGGTCAAGTGATCCTGATAAAGATAAATTAACGTATCAATGGGAGTACCAAGAACCGAACTCAACAACATGGACACAGTTTTCTACAACGACAAGTCCTACCAAAGTATTGAATAAAAAAGGTGATTGGAATATTCGTTTGACTGTTAATGATGGAACAACAAGTACTTCTGTTACGAAAAAGATCACTGTAGGGAATCGCCCACCAGTGGCAGCATTTACGTATAGTCCTACAACAGTTTACAATGATACAAAAGTAACGTTTACGAATGGATCAAGTGATCCTGATAAAGATAAATTAACGTATCAATGGGAGTACCAAGAACCGAATTCAACAGCATGGACACAGTTTTCTACAGGTGTAAGTCCTACCAAAGTATTGAATAAAAAAGGTGATTGGAATATTCGTTTGACTGTTAATGATGGAACAACAAGTACTTCTATTACGAAAAAAATTACTGTAGAAAATCGTACTCCATCTGTAACTTTAAGCTATGCTCCAAATCCGTTATACGAAGGGGATAATGTAACACTAACTGCAACTGTAATTGACCCTGATAAGGATAAACTTACAGTTATAATTGAAGAAAATATTAATGGACAATGGAAACAATTAAAACAGCAAAATAATGTTGTATCAGGTGGAAATGTTATTCATAGCATGACTGTTAGTTATCGTGATTATTCAATTCGTGCAAGAGCGATAGATCCTGATAATGCAACTGGAACAGCAACACTTAGCTTTTCAGTAAATCCTTTAAAAATAGATGGTTTTGTCAAACATACTCCAAAGTGGGAAGAAATTCATAATCAGAAAAAACATCCTACTAGTTATTTTTATTCAGGCGAAAAGTTTGTTTTATCTGCAAATGTTACAGATCATCCGATAGAATATGTTATAGTGAATTTTAAAGGGATTCAGAAGAATGGTGTAGAATTAAATATTAATCAAGCCTTATCGGGAAACAATCCTATTTATAATGGCGAAATATTTGATACTAAAATGTCAGAACCAACAACTTCTTTAGAAAACGGAAATGCGTATTTTCTTTTTACTGCAAAGTGGAAAAACGGTACAATAAAACAGGATCTAGTAACGATACAAATTATTGATAATGTGTATGGTGTTTTCGATTTTTATAGATCGAATTAAAAAGGAAAAGGAAACTTTTCATAGTTTCCTTTTTTTAAGTACTTTGGAGGTATTATATTAATGACACGAAAGAAAATCTTAGAAAAGAAATTTAAAACTTATAGAATCTATCCTTTGCATCATATGATTTTCTATTCGTGTCTTTCTGTTAGTACAAGAGATAATTTTACTGATTATCTAATTAAAGAATTTATTTCAAATGATTTAAATTTACCTACATATTCAAAGCCTGAATTAATTGAACACATGGTTAGTAATATTGAAAATGTTCCTTTGTACAAATTATATTCTAATCAAAGTTCAGTGAGGGTAAATGAGTTAAGGGAAATACTAACTGATCAAGGTTTGAGGTGGAACGGAGTAAGAGTGCCTTTTCAAACACATATTTCTCTTTATACATATGATTTAATTACAAAATTATCGAAAAGAACAGAAACGATAGGAGAAGTAATAGAATTAGCCATAGAATATTATTTGATAAGCGTAAGTGATGATCATTACAAAATTATTAAATTGGCATTTAAGAATAACATAAAAGATAATTCAACTTAGCATTTTGTTTCATCCATTTAAAGGATCCTCTATAACATAATATAGAGGGTCTTTTTATCTTAAAAACATAATAAAACTGTTGATGTCCGCCAACGGACTTGATATTATATTAGTAAGGGTATGATACCCTTACCACCTTCTATGGAAGGAGGTGAATAGATAATGGAGATAATAGTGTTAATCACTTCTATTGTTAGTCTAATAAGTTCTTTTATTGGTCTTACGACTTCAATAATTACTTTGAAAAGGCTAACAATAGAGCAAAAAGAAAAGAATCCCAAGTCGGTGCCAACGACTAAGGATTCCAAGTAATTTGCTAATAGGATGAAGAAAGCTATTATGCTTTCTTCTCCCTCCATTATTCTATGTCTATCATACCCTTAATATTCTTTTTTAGTCAATAATCATTAATTTTACTAATCAAAAACAAGCAAAAAATAGAAAGGGGAAAATAACATGATGACTTTGATTGCTGCAATTATTTCGTCAATATCACTTGTTATTAGTCTGATCACCTTAGCTATAGTATTGAGGAAAATGGGGAAATGAACAATTACAAAACGGAAATTGAAAATGTAAGAAAAAAAATAATGAGTACCAATCAAGCAGCTAAAGAATGGGGATATGCTAATAAAGATTCTGTTAAGAGATTATGTAGGGAGGGGAAAGTTGCTTCTTTTAAATTAGATGAACAAGATCCCACTTCTCCTTATATTATTTTAAGAGAACAGCCTAATCCTAAAGATAAATAATTTTCCAATTATGTGAAGGAGAGATATTGATGGAAAACATTATTAAACAAGCAGAATACTTAAAAATGCTTATTAGAAATGAATCGAAAAATATTGATAATCCTGTTTTAACTTCTTCTGTAATCATTGAGTTGGATAATTTAATTGAATATTTACAAGATGAAGAGTAACTAGGAAGCACAGTAGACACATTTTATGACACAAAAAAGGAGATAGGGAAAAGAAAATGTATACCGGACTAAGAATTAAAGTCACCGTAAAACAAGAATTTCGTCAAATCATTAATGAAATCAATAATGAGGAAACGTACTTTTCCGAGTATGTAGAACAATTCTCATTTTTGGATAAGTTTGCAAAAACAAGAAGGTCTGATTTAATCCCAACAGGAACATCAGCGTATATGCCTACAGGTTGGTTAACAGGAGAATATCCTAATGAACAAGCCACGGATGGTTTTGACCGCAATATTGATATGAATACAGGTTTATGGATATTTCAATGTTGCCTAAAAAATTACGATAATGAAATTGATATTTTTTTAACAGATGTATTAGCAAATATAATTGAATCCTCGGAACATATTGAAAAAAAATCCGAAGGGGATAACAATAGCATTTTCTATAAATATATAAATGGCGAGATTGTTAGTGTTAATTAATTTTGTGTCTTTGAAGGAGTGAAATGAAATGTCTGAAGAAAAAATTAATTTTATCGAATTGAACAAGGATATGAATATGGAAGAGATGTCAGCTGCCTACAATTATTTAATAGGCATGATGGAGGGGTATTTTGATCCTGAATTCGGAAAGGAAAATATATCAAAAGAAAAATTATATGATTGTTTTTCTCGTGCTGTTAATTATGCTAAATCCGAAAGCGATATTATCAAGAATCTAAAAAAAGAGTAATGTATATTAGCAAGAGTGATAGCAAATAAAACAATATAAATCCCCTTGATAGCAATAATCCCTCTGTTCAAACTACATCATACTTTACACAGACTTTTGGGCGGCAGCACTAACAGACTGATAAAACGTTCCTTTGAAGAACCTTTTTCATTCTGTAAGTGTCGCTTCATCCTAAAAATCTCGATAACTAGAATCTGTATTGTTTATGGCCAACAAAAACATGTTAGCCAGTAAACAAACATCTTCTAAGTTCCTGATATTTTCTTCACGAATGAACGAGCCGAAAACCCTTAAACCTTCAAAATAATTAACCCCATTCATGGATGAAAAAAAGCAGCCTAATTCTTTCAGAATTTGGCCCCTTTTTTTCTTAAGAGATATTTCTCCCCTTTTGCCTTACGAATGGTACAGAAAGGAGGTTCACTAAGCTTTGATAAAGGGCAGGACACCCGAACCTACCCTTTACAAAGCCAAGTTCACCAGTCAACAGGTCAAGGCGGTAAAACTTTTTTATCTTTCCTAAAAAACAGTCAAGAGAAAAAACTTTTCCCTTTGACCCTTGACCTATTGCCTATCCTTTCTGTTCATTCTCCATGTCAAAAGGTGAAAAATAATTCCCTTTGGGAACTTCATTCATTCGTAAGGCAAAAAAGGAGAGAAAAACATGAATACAGAAATTGCAAAAACCATTTTAAATCAAATTCGCATTTTAGATAAATTCGCATTAATGGCTTGGGGAACATCTGAATTTGTAGCATTACAAAATGGGGTTCAATTTAAGATTAGAACACCTTTATATAAAAGAGGGGTAAGAGTAAAAATCACGCTAAATTCAATGGATACTTACGACATTGAAGTATTTAAAATCGTAAAATCAGAAATTATTACACTAAAAAAATCTAATGATATTTATTGTGACCAACTAGTAGAGGTGTTAGACAGCTTGATTGAAGAAGATGAAAAAAACAATTGTTTTATTTTAAAAGTCTTGTGAAGATTTTTCATATTTAGCAGTTGCTTATTATTGGTTAGAACGAAATAATGTAAAAAATCCTTAGTAGCTTCTAAGCAAAAGAAGCCTACTAAGGTAATGAAACAATATAGTGAAAAAGGTGGTTCTATATTGGAATTGTCCAATGCAAGAACAAGGGAAGAAAGAATTTTTGATTATCAAATGAAAATTGCTGAATTAGAGCATATCCAAAGTTATGCTAAATCAAAAGAAAATGAAAAATTGATTTCAAACTATAAACAACAAATAAATTATGAAAATAGACCATCGGCATTTAGAGGGTGCAATTATTAAAAAAAGGAGAGTTGAAAATGAATAGTATTTTAAGTTATCCAAGCAGAGGAAAATGGGGAAAATCTTCTTATCGTGGGAATTGTACTGGACATATTATTAAAGACCTTTTGGAATTCTATCAACCTAAAAAATTTGTAGAAGTATTCAGTGGTGGGGGTACTGGAAAAGATGTTGCAATTGATTTAGGTATAAAAAATAGTGTTCATTTAGATTTAAATAATGGGTGGAATGGTTTAATTCATGAGATACCAACTGGTAGTGATTTCACCTTTAGTCACCCTCCATATTGGGATATAGTCAAATATGAATCTCAACGTGGTTCAGCCCATGAAGATGATTTATCCAACAATATGTCTTATGAAGAATTTATAACAAAGTTGGATAAAGTGAATTCTAAAATATACGCTGCACTGGTTAATGGTGGAAGACATGCTTTCCTTTGTGGGGATGTAAGAAAGAATAAGAAATATTATTCCATCATAAAAGATATGGCTTGGATAGGTGATTTAGAAATTCATATGATAAAAGAACAACATAATACTGTTAGTGGAAGAAAATCGTACAATGGAAAATTTATTCCTATCGCACATGAACATTTATTAGTTTTTATAAAAAACCAAATATGGCAAGTACCCATTAAATTCACAGTAACAAAGGACTTTGATTTACGTAACTTTGAAAATATGACTTGGAGGGATTTAGTACAAGGAGCATTAGAATATTTAGGTGGAGAATCTGATTTAAGTCATATTTATGAAATTGTTGCAGATAGCAAAAAAGCTAAAAAGAATAATCACTGGAAAGAGAAAGTTCGCCAGGTACTTCAAGTGAATGACAACTTCCAATCAGTGGTGAGAGGAATATGGAAACTATCAGTTGCTTAATAAAAAAAAGGGAAAGAGAATGTTCTCTTTCCCTGCTAAGAAGGGGGAATGAAAGTGAATATTTACATTTTAAATGGTTTCACTGAATACAGTAAATGCTATGAATTAAGTTCTTTTGGGGATGCTTTTCTACATTTCCAAGATGCGAAGGATGAAGCTGAAAAAAAGATTAATCACATATTACAGGAATTTGACGTTGATAAAGAATCTGAAATGGAAGTCACAGAGGATGAAGAATCATTTTTTGTTTCAATCTTTAGTGAAGGAAATATACGTTTGGAAATATCTATATTTAAAAAGGAATTACCAGTTACTTAAAAAAAGCCTACAAAAAGAGTGTCTTGATCCTTCGGGAAATGACACTCTTTTTGTAGGCAAAAGGTTAAAAATTTTTCCTAAGTAGGAGAAAATTTATTTTTTGATTAAGTGAATGCGTGGTTGAAAGTAGAATCATAATTGATGATTCTACTTTCTTTTTAGCTTTTTCTAAGATGCATTTTTTATTATATGAGTCAATTTCATAATTGCTCTTTTTAAAAATACAGAATCCTACAGAATTTCTAAAATATATTTTTAAAAACAGAAATCATGCTACTTGTTGCTGATTTAATTGTACATTAATTCGGTCTGCGGCTAACTTTGAAGCATTATAAATAAGGGTTACCATGTCAAAATGAATTTTTGCACGTTTCCCAGTACGATAGCGAACATTGTTCAGTTGAAAGAATTCTTTCAGATAGGCATTAACCCGTTCTACGGCAGTACGACGTTTGAAAATGTTTTTCCATGCTTGTGACCCGCGTGCTGGTGCGGTATATCTGCGAAGGTCTGAAGTGATTTTCACTTTATAAACCTTTTGGCAAATACCTTCATTAGCTAAGGGACAGTCGCGCATTCCTTTGGTCTTGTGTATTTCAATGTTTCATATTTAGGATCAAAACTATCATAACGATAAGAATGCTCTCTGAAACAAGTTGGGGCAAAGTGTTTATCATAGCCAATGATTTCCCCTTCATTTCGCTTATTATACGCGATGACGGATTGTTGTCCCATTCGATGTACCTGCTCGTATATGGGTTCATAGTCATAGCCCGCATCCATTGTTTGATAACGTAATGGAAGGTGAAGGCGTTCCTGAATTCCTTTCAGTAAAGGGATAGTCACGCCTTACCATCATTTAGACTCCCAGATGAAAAAAGAGCCTGTAGAATGTATTGGCTTGATGTACCAACGGCTAAATGACCTTTGTAGCCAAACCAAAAACATTTTGTCCTTCTGAGTTCTTTTTCACGCCCCATTTAGGGTCTTGGGGAACTTCGGCACGTAGTTCGGCTAGGGGAACATCTAATTGGGCCACAATTTTTCTATCATATAAAGGTAAATTGGCTTCCGTTTCAGCTTGTTCTTTAAGCCACCCGTCACGCTCATCTTTTGATTTCCGACCACGTTTTTGGGGTTCAGATTTTGGCTTTTCTTCTTTTGGCTGCGCTTGGTCTCGTGCTTCAAAATGGGTTGCATCAATAGCCACTGTATCATCCGTGATGAAACCTTCTGCAATAGCCTGGAGGACCACTTTTTCTTGTTCTTTCTCAAGGATATCGCTTTCCTCCAATTTCGTTATGAGACGTGAATAGGAGGATTCTGAAGGCACATGATCAGAAACCAAAAAGCCACAATTTAACTTAAAAGCTAGATCATCATGAAGACGTTTTATAAGATCCTTCATCGTAGGGATGCGCTCTATGTATCTTACAAAGGTGGAGATAATCATGGCTGCATAGTTTAGTTCTTCCGGTGCACCCAACCGTGATTTTTTCGCCACTTGATGGTACATCGAATCCAAATCTACCGCTGAAATAATGGCTTCATATTTTTGGGTAGGTTCCATGTCAAATAATTCCTGTATGCCAAATAGGCTAGGTTGTCGTATAATAGTCATAAGAAGTACTCCTCCAGTCTTTTTATGGTTTGTGGTCAACGTAAGCCCGAATTATAAAAAATAAGTGTACCTTTCGGTACGCATCGTAAATAGCCGTAAATTCTGACTTTTTTAATCGAATTACGGCTATTTCATTTATTTGCTACATTCTGCCTGAATCATTTTTGACCAGGGCATGTATTGATCTAAAATTTCAGGGTTTTGTTGGACGCCGAGATTTGGTAAATCCGTAAAAAGTTTCTTTATATATTCATAGAAATCAACGCCGTTACTTTTGGCAGTTTCAGCAATACTTAAACAGATGGCATTCGCTTTTGCACCAGCTTCACTTACACTAAAGAGCCAATTTTTTCTTCCTATAACGTTGGGACGGATGGCGTTCTCGGCTGGATTATTATCCATTTCAATTCGCCCATCATTCAGGAATAATTTGAGTCCATTTGCCCTGTTTAATGTGTATTCAGCTGCTTTTGCTAACGCATTTTTCCGTAAAATGGTGATGTTTCAACCCAGTGAAGGAATTCCTCCACGATTGGCTTCGAGTACTTTTGACGTTTTTTTCTTCGTTTACTCGGAGACAAACGTTTAAATTGCCTTTCTAGTCGATATAAATCATCACAATATTTCACACCGATTCTACCATTTTTGCTATCAGCTTTCAGCCAATAACGACGAACATGCGCCCAACAATTTGCGAAATTAACGCCTTCCAACTTATCATAAGCAGAATAACCATCACACAAATCGTTCCAGAAAAGCCTTCAATAAAACTTTCAAGGACAGATCGAGCTCGAGATAATGCGCTTTGAAAGAGAGTCATTGTTAGTACCTTGGCTTGGCACACTTCGAAACACCCAATTATACGCATTGGCTTGGCCAGATTTCCCATCGGATCGGTTGATAATTTGTCCGTATGTTTCATCGACATGCAAAACCGATTTTGCCATCATCAACTCTTTCATTCGTTCGTATACAGGTAACAGCCAATCATGTGCTACACGGATAACCCAATTCGATAGGTTTTTATCATTGGTATTCAGTCCATAGCGATTCCATTCCTTTACCTGACGGTAAAGAGGTAAATATTGTGCAAATTTATCATAGATGACTTTGGCAAGTACGCTAGGACTTGCGATGCTACGCTGAATCGCTGGTTGTGGTGCTTTCCCGCGTTTGATTTGTGCTGGCTGTGATGAATCAACTTTGCAGTCTTTACATTCATACGCATGTTCAATGTGCTGTACTTTCATCATTTTTGCAGGAATAAATTTTGCTTCTTCACGTACAAGTGTACTACCAATTTCAATCATTTGCCCTTGGCAACAGTCACAGATTGTATTTTTCGGATGATGGTGAATAGCTTCTACTTCAATACCATCATGCAAGGAATCATTTCGTTTTTTTGATTTAACTTTTCGTACAACAGTATAAGAGATTGTCTGTTGGCTTTGTTCTTCTGTGTGCTCAGGTTCGCTAAAAGCCGGGTCATCATCAAATAATGAGCCTTGCCCATCTGGTACGTTGTATTTCGATTTTTCGGATTTCGATCCATATAAAAGTTTTGTTAAATGGCGAATTTGTTCAGTTAGCGCTTCAATCTGTTTAGTTGATTGATCTAGCTTTTTCGATAAGTCTTTGTTTTGTTGATTTGAATGAGCCAATTGTTCTTCGAGAAGTCGAATTAATTTCCCATATGGATTCTTGTTATTGGAAGAAGTATTAACCATTTATTTCACCACTTTTCGTTCACCATAAGTTAGTTATATTATAACATTTTTAACGTAGAAAGCGAAGTTGAAAATGGCTATAAACCAACATTTCTAGCTTGTTTAGAATACTCCTTTTTGTGATTTTTGAATGGCCTTTGGTTGCTGAATGGACAACCCTTCTAACAACCAGCGAACCTCCTGTTGCGAAAGTTTACGTACTTCATTTTCATCTTTTGGCAATTGAAGTTTTCCTCCATCTAGTCGCTTATAAAGCATGGCGAAACCATCGCCATCAAAATATAAACATTTATAACGGTCTTTACTCCAACCAGAGAAAAGGAAAATAGAATCTCCATATGGATCAAGTTCGAAAGAATCTTGAATTAGCGTTGCTAATCCATCAATTCCCTTCCTCATATCTGTTTTACCGCAAATAATATAAATGTTTTTTACACTGGTATAATCATGTTTCATAGATTTTTCAACTCCCTCATGACCGTTTGGATGATGTGCTCATCTACGCCGTTGAAGAAGGAAATTTCAGCAGCTTCAATTTTGATTGTGCAAAAGCTATTTGAAGGATCTTTCGAAGTTGTGGATGTTATAATATTTTTTTCTGGTTGTATTGAAACGGGGACGATTGTTAGTTTTTGTTGTGACATAGGAAAAGCACCTCCTTAATTGATACGATTATTGTACTAAGGGGTGCTGATCATTTATATGCGTTGTTTGAATGGGGGCTTACTGGTCAACTACCATTATACAAGATTTGGGGAGGTACTTCTTTTTTTATCTCTTAAACCCCTTGATACACAAGGGCTAAGAATTATGAAATTCATTCATATGTAAATTAAATAAAAATAAACACAAATAGCCCTCAAAAATATCTTTGTTTCTTAATGAGGGCAGCAATATGTTTCATGAATTTATTATCCGAAAAGTACCTGTTTTCGGGGAATATAAAAGGTACATCATAAAGACAATTTGCTGTTTTTTTGCCTTTTGTTCGAACGTTCGGCAATGCTATTTGTGTGGGTGAAACACTACTAATTTTAAACCTTCAATATTTCATCCTTTTATTCGAAGGAGAATAAGAAATATCAAGTTCAAGTCACCGGTAAACTTAAACTAATCCAGTTATAAATCCTCGTTTTTCAAGAACCCATTACTATTTTTACCGAAAATTTAAAATATATACTACACTTTTATCTTTTGGGCGACAGCACTAACAGACTGATAAAACGTTCCTTTGAAGAACCTTTTTCATTCTGTAAGTGTCGCTTCATCCTAAAAATCTCGATAACTAGAATCTGTATTGTTTATGGCCAACAGTAAACCATGTTAGCCAGTAAACAAACATCTTCTAAGTTCCTGCTATTTTCTTTACGGATGAACGAGCCGAAAACCCTTTACACCTTCAAAATAATTAATCCCATTAATGGATGAAAAAAAGCAGCCTAATTCTTTCAGAATTTGCCCCCTTTTTTTTCTTAAGAGATATTTCTCCCCTTTTGCCTTACGAATGGTACAGAAAGGAGGTTCACTAAGCTTTGATAAAGGGCAGGACACCCGAACCTACCCTTTACAAAGCCAAGTTCACCAGTCAACAGGTCAAGGCGGTAAAACTTTTTTATCTTTCCTAAAAAACAGTCAAGAGAAAAAACTTTTCCCTTTGACCCTTGACCTATTGACTATCCTTTCTGTTCATTCTCCATGTCAAAAGGGGAAAAATAATTCCCTTTGGGAACTTCATTCATTCGTAAGGCAAAAAAGGAGAACAAAAGAATTAAAAATCTTAAAACATAAAAACAAAATCTAAAGAAAAGGTGATAGAAATGAACCCATACGAAACAAACATTGAAAGAATCCTAAATCAACGTGAAGTAAGTAACAATCATTTAGAAAGACACCCATTCATCATAGACACAATCGATCCTATTGTAGAAGTTAAACATGTTCCATCTAATGAACATGTACCTACTGAATCAAAAGAAATTGATACAGTAACAGAATGGTGTTCTTCATGTGAATTAGAGGTTGAACTTCCTCAACAATTTAAAAAACAAACTTGCCCGAATTGTAAGGAAGTCATACTCCCTTGTGCTCAATGTGTTGATATGAATTGTAAAAACTGTCCTCTCAAATAGTGGGAAGGAACATAACATAAATTATCAAATCGGAAGAATGGTCTAAAAACAGGAGGGAATCCATTATGCAATTTGTCAAAAAAAATATCTATACTGTACTATTTATCATTTTCGTTCTACTGTTTTCTATCATTATTTTAAACAAGCTAAGTGAAAATCAATCTGATTATTTATCGGATAGCAATAGAAAAGGGGAGTACCTCACAAGTAGTACTCTTCCTCAATCTAGTGATGAAGTTACTCACTAGATTGAAGAAGAATAAAAAATAATAAGGAGAGAATGGACATGGAATCACAAATACATTCGGAAATAGAATCTCTTTCTGAAAGAATTAGGGACTTAGAATATTATTTAAATGGTTTAGAGTCACAAGATGAAATTAGAACAGTAAAGATAAGGATTAAACAGTTAAAAAAGAGAAAAGAACTAAAAGAAAGATTATATGAAGAACTTTATCTATAGCATAGAAGGTTGGGAAAACCAACCTTCTAAAAAGGAGAATAATAAATGAAAGCTTTATTCTTAGGCTATGAACTACCACTAGATTTAGATTTGAAATATGATGTTGTTTTCCCTTATTTAGATAAGTCTTTCCAAAAGGTTGAGTTTGAAGGAGATCTGATGCACGTAATACCCGAAAACAAAGAGATTGAAATAATAAAACATATAGAGAAAATCAATCAAGAATATGATGCTAATCTCGTAGTAGAACTAATTCCTTTCGGTGAATTAGAAGGTTTTTAAGACTAGTACAAAACAAAGAAAGAAGTGGTGAAATCATATGAAATATCTTGATGAATCATTACGTTTTTATGTTGATGAAAGTTATCCAAATAAGGTAATTGACTATTATTCACTTCCCATTTCAGAAATAGAGAGATTATTAAATCTTAGGCTTATTAAAGATAAAAATATAATCAATTCTGACCTATTTGTTCAAGGTGTAAAGCTAAATGATTGGTTTGAAGTAGCCCAAGAACTAGAATATTTAAAGTCTCTAAATGATTACTCTACCATTATTTCCATTTTAGGATATGAAATTATAGATGAACATGTTATTAAAATATATTATCGAAAGTATATTTCTAATTTTTAAAAAGACTAAATAAATAATGGAGTGTATAGCGTGTCTATGCACTCCATTTTCGTTTAATATAATAAAATAAGAGTATTTGTGAGGGGAACTCAAAGGAAGGGCTTAAAAGTGAATAAAAATCGTTTTTTTTTAATTAAAAGAAGAAACGTTTTCTAATAATGATTCAAAACATGTGCTGCCTTTAAAATAGAGGTAGCACATGTTTTTAGATACATTTTCATCCTGCCAAGATAGCACACGATAAACGATATTCATTTATAATGTTTTGTACTATTTCCTTCGCATTTTCTCCTGATACTTCAACATGCCAATAGTCATCTTTCACAATTTCTAATTGTTCATACTTTGTTATTTCTGAATAAAATGTATTTGCACTTTCATAGTTTAACTCTATATTTATAGTATTAATATATTTATCACAAGCTTGAGTATACATGGTTTTATCATAATTAATTTCATATGAGAACTTTCGTTTTAAATCCTTTTTCCAATCAGCAACTTTTAAAATTGCTTCTTCAAACGTTTTGAATTTTTGTTTCAACTCATTTTCCGAATAATGATTTAAAAGAAAATTTGTCCACCCCATTGACCAACCGTTTCTACTACTTCTTTGATGCATTTTAATATATTGAAAATTCTCAAAATAAACCTTAGTAGCTGAAACATGAATTTCGTATTGTAAACGCTAAAATAAAAGTTGACCACTTTAGCGCAATTCGCTAACCAAAAAGTTGACCACCCTTAACACCCAATCCCTTATCATAGAGTTTGTCGAGAACTTCATGATTCGGGAGGAAAAAAAGGATGTTAAAGATGGCTAATATAGAGCTTATCAGAAAATTGCACTTTAAAGAAGGTCGTTCTATACGACAATTAGCGAAAGATCTTACATTATCAAGACAAACCATTCGAAAAGCTTTACAACAGAATGAAATTCCAACCTATCAACGATCAAAGCCGGTTACCAATCCGGTCATCGACCCCGTTAAACCAATTATTATCCGATGGTTAACGGACGATGAAACAGCCCCCCTAAAACAGCGTCACAGTGCTGCTCAAATCCACAGACGCTTGGTGAAAGAATATGGCTTTAAAGGTGGAGAATCCACTGTACGCCGTTTTGTACGCCAATATAAGCAGCTCAAAGAAACTCCTAATTCCTCTATACCGTTGGAATTCGATCCCGGTGAATTTGCCCAATTTGATTGGGGGGAAATCATTGTGCTTTTAAATGGGATTGAAACGAAGGTAATGCTTTTTTGTATGAGACTTTTGTATAGCCGTAAGATTTTTGTAAAAGTGTTTCAGCATCAACGGCAGGAGGCGTTATTTCAAGGTCACGCAGATGCCTTTGATTATTTCGGTGGTGTCCCGAAAACGATTGTCTATGACAATATGAAAACAGCGGTAAAGAAGGTGTTAGAAGGGACCAAGCGTGAAGAACAGGAGGCCTTTATCCAGTTTCGATCATACTATCTTTTTGATGCCCAATTTTGTGCACCCGCAAAAGGAAATGAAAAAGGACAAGTAGAGAAACTAGTTCAAACAGCACGAGCTCAATTTTTAGTTCCCGTTCCACAGGTAAGTGACTTACAGGTACTTAATCACTATCTTTTAGAACAATGTGATGCCTATGAAGAAACCTATGTTCCAAAAACGAAAGAACAGGTGGGTGAACGATTTTTACAAGAGAAGCAACAGCTTCTGCCGATTATTGGTACTCATCCTTGCGCAAGGAAGGTAAGAGCCTCTGTCAACAGTCTTTCGCTTGTTAATTTTGAAACAAACGCCTATTCGGTACCTACTAGGTATGCCGGTCGGAAAGATGCACAAATAAATGCTTATGTAAATCACATTGAAATAAACATTGACGGAAACTGTGTAGCCAAACATGAGCGTTCATACGAAAAGCTTCAAGAAATTTTTGAAGTGGATCATTACTTGGATGAACTGGAGAGAAAACCAAAGTATCATCCAGCATGCGCGCCCAGTTCGAAGAGCTAATCTTCCACCAAGTTATCAAGAATTTTATAAGAGAAGTCTTTCAAAGTATGGGCATGGAAAAGAGTTTATTAAACTATTAAAACTCCATCGGGAGTTTACGATGGAAACAGTAGAAAGGGCAGTGGCAAGTTGTGTAAAAGAGCAGCTATATACAGCTGATAGTGTAAGGCATTATCTTTACCTCATGACTCAGCCGGAAGCAACAAAGCCAGCCCCAATAAAATATGAAATGGAGCAGTCCGTCACCGTCAAGGCTCCTACATTTAGCCCGTATGACCAACTATTACAGAAAGGGAGGTATATTCACTGAATACACACCGTTATCAAATGGATGAATATCTAAAAAGGCTGCGCTTGCCGACTATACGTGAACAAGTTGACGCTTATTTGCGCGAAGCAAATGAGCAACAAATTACCTATGAAGAATTTCTCTTTCAATTATTATCGATTGAAATAGCTGAGCGAGAAATCAAAAAGAAAGAGTTAGCCAGAAAAAAAGGCGCAATTCCCTGTACATAAGGACCTCCTCTCTTTTCAATTTGAGGAGGCTCCCCACGTACCAAAAAGACGCATTCTGGACATCTTTCAAGGGGAGTACATTCAGCAGAAAAGGAATGTCATTTTTATTGGGAACTCAGGTACAGGAAAGTCGCATTTATCAATTGCGTTAGGGGAAGAGGCGATTAATCAAGGCTATACTGTCAAATATTATACGGCCGCCCGCCTATCGAATGAACTGATGGAAGCCCAAGACGAAAAAAGGCTCCTCCAGTTGGAGAAACAATGGTTGGCTGCAGATGTCACGATTATTGATGAACTTGGCTATATCCCCTACCACCAGAGAGCAGCCGAATTACTGTTTCAATTTTTTTCTACTCGTTATGAAAGAGGAAGCATGATTATCACTAGCAATCGGGAGTTTAGCCGATGGGTAGAAGTTTTTCACGATGAACAGATGACCGCCGCCTTGTTAGATCGAGTGACTCACAAGGCCCACATTATCCCAATGAACGGAGAGAGTTATCGTCTCAAAGAAACATATTCGAAGTAACAAAAGGGTGGTCAACTTTTACATGAGCGACATGGTCAACTTTTGGGTTGACATTTACACGTATTTCCAAACCTTCAAATCAGAGCGTTCCTTTAATCTTATTTTGAATCTCATAGTTGGGGTTTCATACTCCCAATAAAAATTATGTAATCCAACTCCTGTCTTTTCAGTTTGTATTCTTTCTGATTCTATCCATTCAAAATATTGATTATTATTACTGTGTCTTGCTTGTTGTTTATAAATATTAACCTCACATAAACTTCTCATAGATTCAGCGTGTTTACTCTTTAGTTCTCCCAATTGGGTTTCGACTAACTCAATTTCTTTTTGTAAAAGGTGAGTCCTATTTGATCTTTCTTCATACTGCAAATTAAGATTTAGTTCAGGTAATAAGTTCATAGAATTTTCCACACATTTCATTTTTGTATTCCCCCCTGATTTTCACAATTAATTTTAATAACCTTTGTTATTTCAACAAGCTGTTCGAACAGTTTTTTCAATTCAACCTTACTTTTTTTAAAGTTCATTTTATTACTGACTTCATGGTATTTTTGCAAATGTTGTTTGATTATATCGTCATTATTTTTATTACTATTAATAATCCACCTTTTTATAAAATGTCGAGTTGTATTTTTATAAATTAACATATCCTTCTTAGACAAACGCAACCCTCCAATCAACACTTCATCTTACTAGCTATATTAAATGTATTTGTATTATTTTTCAACTGTTTTGTTTAATTTTAATACTAAATGTGGTATAATATATTTATTGATAGTAATAATTAGGTAAATAGTTGGAAAGACCAATCAATATAGCGAAGCATAAAAAGAGGGATGCAAAAAAGTAATATTAGAAATATATAATAAAAACACAAACTAACGATTTAAGAATGATTAGTTAATATTTTAATAGTGTTATAAATGTCGAACTTAATAAGTAAAGTAAAAAGGTACTTTTAATCAAATGACAAATTTTCAAGGAGGGATCTTTGTATGTTTATTAAAGCAGTAAAAAATGATTTTACCAATAAATACAACTTAAAATTTGAAGTAGGTAAGGAATATAAAAGTGATGATGGATTTTCCTTTACTAATGAAAGCAATTTAGCCATGATTGCTGATATTTCAGGTTATGGGGGAAATAAACTTTTGGAAACAAGATTTCTTGAAATTGAACCAATAGCACCTTTGTATGAGTGCGTTGGTGGTGAGTATACTAGCTATCATATTAAGGTTATAAGAGAAATTCCAATTTCAGAAATTAAAAGAATGCCAGTATCCGTTAATTTATATGGATACTTTCACCTTAATGGTAACAACGATAAATAAATCTAGTGTTCACTTGGACACATGAAGTCAATAAAGGAGTTGTTTTTATGTATAAAGTCGAATGTGGTAAATGCTATGGTAAAGGAATAATTCCTATGTTCAAACATGGTTTAAACGATGGAACATGTTGGAATTGCAATGGGAAAGGCTATCTTATCCAAAAATCAAAACCAACAAAAAGTAACAAATACGGTATAGGGGCAATTAGCAAGGAAACAGGTCAAATTGTAGAGCCGATTATTTGGATTGTTGCTAAAAGTGAAAAGCAAGCAATTGAAAAAGCAAAGAAAACACTAAATAGAGGAATTATGTATTTACCTGAAACTGCTTTTATATGTGATGTAAAAGAACCAAACTTACCTAAGTATGAGAAAATTTCTTAATACACTGTACAAATTAAGATGTGCAGTTGACACAAAAGGTGACATAGAGGAGATGTAAAAAAAATGAATGAATTAGAAAAAGTTATAGATAAACAAATCATGAATGTATTACCAATAAAATCTCAAATAAACAACGATGTGATAAGATTTCAAATCATTTTTTCTGATGACACAGAGTTAAATATAGCCTTAGTGGAAGATGGAAAATTAGATTACTTTCTAAAATAAATTATGACGCATTACGAAGAAAAAGGGAGGAAATAAACTTGGAAACTTATACAACAGATCAGGCAGCACAAAAAGCTCTTGAATGGTGCGAAGTGAATAAAGGTTGGAAAAGAATTTGTGATATAGAAGATAGTGATTCTCTTTATAAAACTTGGGACGAACTACCAAAAAAGATTAAAAATTACTGGATTAAAGCGTATGGGGAATATTCAGCAGAAAGTGCTTGGAAGGAATTTGGAGAATCTTATTGTAAATTCCCAAAGGGTTTTATCACTGGTAAAGGAGAGTTCTATGAAAATGTGTTAGACGTACCACTTTATCATAATTTGATGATGGTTTTCAAAGTTGGTTAATTTCGCATTATGATAAGGAGGTCTAATAATGGATTTAAAAGAAATCAATCAAGAATACGAAAATATTATGCACTCAAATCATTCTGATGATAAAAAGGCTCAACTTTTAGCACAATTAATGACACAAATGGAAAGGCAATTTTCTATTCCTATGTTAAAAAACCAAGAGTGGGAAAATCAAAATAGAAAAGTGATTGCATTATATAGAAAGATTTCAAGGAGTCGTATTTTTGATTAGTCGCAGTACGAAGATACTGCATGGTAGACAAATTATGCGAAGGAGTGATTTTTATGCTTAAAAAGGAAAATTTTAAAGGTGCTTATGCTTCCTCTGAAGAAGAACCGTCAGATGTAGAATTGAAATACGTATTTTCGATATTAGAAACAATAGATGTCTCAAATCCTGACTATACAAATGTTCAAGGAGACACAGGCTGTTATTGTGCTGAAAAAACATTAGATGAACATATTGCGAACTTTGGTGATGACCCCGAATTTAAATATGTGGAACCAGATATATGGTCATTTGTTGTAGATGCAACCTTTGAAGAAGTTGAAGATACTGAAGATGAAAGAATTTTGTCTATTGTTTATTGTACTGAATGCCATAGTTGGAAATTGTGTGATTGAGTCGCATTACGAAGAAGATAAGACACATTTATATGATAGGATTGAATCCTCATTAATAAGTTTTGTGTCAATTTAAAAGCTAAATTTGGATAAGGTGGAGCAACGTATGTTATTGGGAAGTAATAGATTAAGTAATCGCAGCGTGTTATAATATAAATACATAGTATTACGGCAGGGTGGGCAGTGGCAATCCCCGATAGAAAGGGGGTGCTGCTGATGATTACAGTAAAAGATACACTAGAGTTGATGATAAGTTTCGCTTCTCTGATCCTTACAGTGATCGTAGTTGTTATTTCTCTACAAAAAAAGAAATAACCCACCCTTGCCTGGCACGGTGAGTTAGGTTATTTCTTCTCTACTTACTTAGCCACTGCACTTCTTGCAGTATGCTATGTAATAGACACTGGTTCCCGCCGGTGTCTATTTTTATATTGCGTTGTGTTTATTTATATTATACCCATGCTTTGAAAAATTAACAAGACAAATGAACATTAGAAGCTTACTTTTCAGTAGACTTATCAATTACATCTTTGTATATTTTAGCTTGCTCTAATGTCCAAATCGGAGTAGATGCAAGAACCTGAATTGGTTCTGGAAGCGGTAGTCTCACTTTTTTCCCCTCTCGTTGGCGGGAATATTTAGTGCTTAATCGTGCTTTATCCCAGCCAAGAATTTCTGCAAATTCTTTTAATCCAACAAGAGGGGGAATTACTCCCCCAATTCACAAGTAAATGTTAGGTGGATAAATTCTGATGCTGCTGCATCTTTGGTTGTTTTAATCGAATCTTCTTGAATAATAAAGTTAAAGTTGGATTTTTCGACTGAACCACCTATCCATTTTTCGAAGTAATAACCCGAAACAGTCTTGTTTTCATAGTTAATTTCAATCTTAATAGATTCCGTCCAGTCTGCATCACCGAATATTTCATATTTAACACCATTTTCATCTTTTCGGTGTTTCTTTAAGACTTGTGCAGATGTTGCTATTAATGAATTAGTTGTTTTATCAAGATTATTAATTACTTTACATTTACCCAAATACGGTAAATAGATTTCATCCACCCAAATATTTTCTTTTATTTTTATTAAATCGTTTAAATTTTTCTCTATCATTTTAAAACCAATTATTTCTTTAGGATCGTCACTATATTCTGTATCAGCAAAAACAGGATAGTATTTGTTTTCTTGTACTGATTCATGAGCCATATCATCTTCAAGGTTTCTTTCGTGAATTAATACTGTATCGCCATTTTCAAGTTTGAATTCGTAATGCTCTACAACATGGTTAAATTTTGATGATTGAATTTTAATCATTTTAAAACATCCCCTTTTAATAAGTGTTATCTTTGTTATCTTTGTTATCTTTATTATATCATTTGTGATAACTTTGTAAACACTTTCGGAAGTAAATTAAAAGTATTTTTAATATTTATATCGCTTAACGAAGAAATATCTAATAAAAATGTTAGCAAAATAAAAGTAGGTCTTGGTTCACGTAAAACCTACTTTTATCTTGAATGTTTTTACTTAATTTCTTTAAATAGATCATGAATTATATATATAATCATCCCTAATACAACTATCAACTGTAAGCCCCCAATCAAACAACGCATATAAACAAGCAGCGCCTCCTGGTACTATGAATGTATCAATTTAAGGAGGTGCTTTTCATATGCCAGAACAAAAATTAACAATTGTCCCCGTTACATTACATTCCAAAAATAAAGATTATTATTCATCCACGTCATCAACAGCCTCTTCCAATAAAGCTTGCACGATCAAAACGGCAAACATAGAAATTTCCTTCAACAACGGCGTGGATGAGCACATCATTCAAACTGTTATGAGGGAGTTGAGACATCTGTGAAACACGACTATACAAGTGTTAAAAACATTTACATCATTTGTGGAAAAACTGACATGCGTAAAGGCATTGATGGATTAGCCACACTGATTCAGGATTCTTTTGAGCTGGACCCATATGGTGATTCCATTTTCTTATTTTCAGGATGGAGTAAGGATCGGTATAAATGTTTGTATTTCGATGGTGATGGCTTCGCCATGCTTTATAAACGTTTGGATAAAGGCAAACTTCAATGGCCAAAAGACGAAAATGAGGTGCGAAAACTATCCCAGCAGGAGGTTCGGTGGCTACTTGAGGGGTTATCGATTCAGCAACCAAAGGCTATTCAAAAGTCACCAAAAGGAGTGTTCTAAATTAATTGAAAAACGCTGATTTAAAGCCGTTTTCATCTTCACTTAGCTCGTTCAAAATGGTATAATATAACTAACTTATGTGGACGAAAAGTGGGTGAATGATGTGGGGAACGCTTCTAAGGATGAAAGTCAAAACGAGAAATTAATTCGGCTTCTCGAAGATCAATTGGCTCATTCGAATCAACAAAACAAAGACTTATCGAAACAGATTGAAGCGTTAACCGATCAAGTACGCCATTTAACTAAACTTTTATATGGATCAAAAACCGAAAAATCGAAATATAACGCACCAGACGGGCAAGGTTCATTATTTGATGATGACCCGGCTTTTAGGGAACCTGAGCACACAGAAGAACAAAGCCAACAGACAATTTCTTATACTGTTGTTCGAAAAGTTAAATCGAAAAAGCGAAATGATTCCTTGCATGATGGTATTGAAGTAGAAGCTATCCACTATCATCCGGAAAATACAATCTGTGACTGTTGCCAAGGGCGAATGATTGAAATTGGCAGTAAAATCGTACGTGAAGAAGCAGAATTTATTCCTGCCAAAATGATGAAAGTACAGCACATTGAACATGCGTATGAATGTAAAGGCTGCAAAGTTGATTCATCACAGCCAGCACAAATCAAACGCGGGAAAGCACCACAACCAGCGATTCAGCGTAGCATCGCAAGTCCTAGCGTACTTGCCAAAGTCATCTATGATAAATTTGCACAATACTTACCTCTTTATCGTCAGGTAAAGGAGTGGGATCGCTATGGACTGAATACCAATGATAAAAACCTTTCGAATTGGGTAATCCGCGCGCAGACACGATTGGCTATTACCTGTTTACGAACGAATGAAAGAGTTGATGATGGCTAAATCGGTTTTACATATCGATGAAACATACGGACAAATTATCAACCGATCCGATGGGAAATCTGGTAAAACCAATGCTTATAATTGGGTGTTTCGTAGCGTGCCAAGCCAAAAGTACTAATAATGACTCTCTTTCAAAGCGCGTTATCTAGAGCTCGATCTGTCCTTGAGAGTTTTATTAAAGGCTTTTCTGGAACGATTGTGTGTGATGGTTATTCTGCTTATGATAAGTTGGAAGGCGTCATTTTCGCAAATTGTTGGGCTCATGTTCGTCGTTATTGGCTAAAAGCTGATAGCAAAAATGGTAGAATCGGTGTGAAATACTGTGATGATTTATATCGGCTAGAAAGACAATTTAAACATTTGTCTCCGAGCAAACGAAGAAAAAAAACGTCAAAAGTATTCGAAGCCAATTGTGAAGGAATTCCTTCACTGGGTTGAAACCTCACCATTTTACGGAAAAAATGCGCTAGCAAAAGCGACTGAATACACATTGAACAGGGCAAATGGGCTCAAAGCATTCCTGAATGATGGGCGAATTGAAATGGATAATAATCCAGCCGAGAACGCCATCCGTCCCAACGTTATAGGTAGAAAAAATTGGCTTTTTAGTGTAAGTGAAGCCGGTGCAAAAGCGAATGCCGTCTGTTTGAGTATCGCTGAAACTACCAAAAGTAACGGCGTTGATTTCTATGAATATATAAAGAAACTTTTTAGGATCTACCCAATCTCGGTATCCAACAAAACCCTGAAATTTTAGATCAATATATGCCCTGGTCGAAAACAATTAAGGAAAAATGCTCAAATAACTGAAACAAGTCGTAAATTCGATTAAAAAAATCAAGATTTACGACTATTTGTGATGCGTGCCAGAAGGTACGCTTATTTTTTTATAATTCGGGCTTAC